>NZ_CP025795.1:0-1200000 GCF_002906655.1 Vibrio hyugaensis
TCAATTTAAGATTTTGTTCGGCTCAACGAATACTGACTTCAAAACTCATCCTTACTCGAAAGTAAGAAGTAATTTTAAAGCTATTATCGTTCCAACAGAACGATAATGAATTGACTGTGCCAAGTCCCCTAATGTTGCCAAAAGAAGTCTTGATTGGTCACTCAGTTCATTGAAACCTAATTTGATACCGAGGTATCTAATTGGATTATCATCAACGAGTGCCCACACAGATTGATAGGTCTATATTGTTAAAGAGCTTGCTTCGTAAGCTTTGCTATCGAAGCGGAGGCGTATTCTAAGGAATTAATTCTTAGTGTCAAACACTTTTTAAAATTAATTTTTAGAAGCTTTTCTTTCGCCTCATTGCCAACCGCTTTTGCGTTTCCGCTTTGCCCTGACAACGGAGGCGCATTATAGGGAGATGATTTTTCTTGGCAACCCTTTTTTAGAAAAAAACTTAAAAAAAAGCGTCGAGTGACGAAATCTCACTCAAACGCTTATTTTTAGTACTTAGTTGTTAACTTCAAGTAGCAAATAGGCAATCAATATGTGTCTATCCAAGACTCTTCAAAGCTCGTGATATCAAGACCCAATGATTGCTCCGCTTCGATTTGCTCAATTGCCTCTAATTCTTTATTTACACTGCTCATCGTTAATGTGTTGTTGTCTAGCTCAAACACCTGACTTTGGGTCGTATAGTAGAACTTAAGTATCGTAAGCGCTTTTACATCGTGCTCAGCAGAAGCGGCTTTAACGCTTTTCAGTTTGCGAAAGATCTTGTTGTGCAGCTGCTTGAGTCTCCAGACATACAACACTTCTTCCATATAAGGGCGTGTTTTGAATTGGTTCAACAAAGACAGTGAAGTGGCTAAAGCGAGCACAACACCAATTAAGTTCCAATGAAAGTTCCCCGTCGATTGTTCAGGTAGTACATCTGTATTACCGAATAAGACGATTAATAGCGTACTAAAAGCAAGAGAAGAGATAGCAAGCAAGGCAACAAAGCCACCAATCACTAGGTTGACTTTCTTTCTATAGACTTGTTTGTTTATTTTTTTGATTTCCATATACCGCTCCTAACAGGTTGCCTCTATTCTAACCAGCACACTCCGCACGACAATCGAAGCTTTGTAAGTAAGTTCACATTTGCTATTAAACTCGCATCCCTTCCCTGCTTGGGTATATACTTCCGCGCATTCACTCTTCCTATATAGAGGCTAAATTCATGCGCTCTTTTGTTTTACGAGCTCGCGCGGCACCAACCACCAGCAAAGCATTGTTAGAAGGTGTTGGTAATGAAGCGCATACAGAGATTCTTGCTCATACCATGATGAACACTATGTTCGTTGCTCAATCACACCGTGAAGACGTGGTTGTGCACTTGGTTTTAGAAAGCACAAAAGACTTCTCACGCACCATTACTATTCGCTCCAACGACATCACCAACATTGGCGGCTTTCATGAGTCAACCTTGATTGCAGCAGTGGCTCGCGCTTTAGACGCTTCGGTTGGTATGGGTAAAGAGCAGCTTCGTGAAGTCGAACCTGGTATCACCGTTCGTACCGTCAGCTTTGAACGCCTAGTGCAAGAACTGGCAGAAGATCACCAACTATATATGTTGGACAAAAAAGGCGAATTTGTTCGTAATGCAGAAATCGGTGGAAACCCATGTTTCTTGCTAACTGACCATATTCCGATGCCGAAGAAGTCTTTTAATAGCTTAAAGCGCCTTGGCACAGAGAAGATCAGCTTAGGTCCTAAGATGCTTTTCGCTTCTCAGTGTGTGGTATTGATCCACAATGAGTTGGACATCCGCGAATTTTAATTCTCGCGAGTTAACCATTCTATACCCAAGTAACCTCAAGGTGCTAGGTTCAGCGAGAATGACTTAGTTTGAAGGCGAGGCAACAATTTGAAGATCTAGTGGTTCTAAATCAAAAATTGTTAACGAAGCATACGAACCAAGGCAAATCGCCCTTTGGGAGCGTGTCACTGACGCAATTTCATCGTCAAACAACTTGGAAAGAGCTTGCTATTACACTGCGTTGTTTTCCTTGCTTGCTTTCGGTAAATAGGGAATCAGTGACAACGCTCTGAATCCTGCATCTTGAAGTCACTTGGGTATATAAAAAAGAGGACTCCATTGAGTCCTCTTTTTGTTTCTATAGGAATGCTGGGGTTATTTACCACCAATGCTCAAACGAGCAAAGCGAACGTCAGGCGAGAAGAAAGTTCGGCTATCGTTAATTAGCTGAGTATCACCCACAGCCTCAACTTCTTGCAGCATCTTGTAGAAGTTACCCGCTACTGTAATACCACGTACTGGTTGAAGGCGCTCTCCATCACGGCACAAGAAGCCACTCGCACCAAACGAGAAATCACCACTCACTGCATCCGCCCCAGAATGGACTCCTTGAAGTTCGACTAACTCTAGGTACTCACCCGCTTTTACTTCTGAAGCACTGCTGTTGCCTGTCGCAATCACTTTGTGATTCGCTGATACGTCTAGGCTCGATTTTGCACCGCGAGCGGCACTTGCTGTCGAGACTGCGCCCAAGTAACTTGCGGTCTGGCTGTTGTGTAGCAAGGTTTTCAACTCACCATTAGCAATCATCGCATTGTCTTGAGTAGCAAAGCCTTCACTATCAAAACTCGCGATTGCCATACCATTTGGCATGTAAGCCGTATCAGTAAAGGTAATCAAATCACTCGCAACACGTTGACCAAGCTTGTCACCTAGTGGCGTAATGCCTTTCATCGCGCTTACACCAGAGAAAGCACTGCCGAAAGCACCGAATAAACTTGCTAGCGCATTGATGTGGAAGATAGCAGGGTAGTTACCTGTCGCAACCGGAGCGCCTTCAAGAAGATCGCGAGCAAGGTTGTAGCCACCTTCTATACAGTAAGCTGGATTCAACTCATCAAAACGACGACCAAGCGACATTCTACCCGCCATTGACTGTTTGCCGTCTTTTTCAAACAAGGTATACGCGTAACAAGTGAACGAGCGCTCGAAGTGTTGACACAATGTGCCTTGAGTATTGGCAATGATCAGTTGTGTTTCGCCATCGCTGTAACCATTGTAAGGTGCGCTAGAAGCGTGAGGCAGAGCTACTACGCCTTGCTCAAGTGCGAGAGACAGTTCGATTTTTTCGTCAACAGAAGTGGTATCTTCTTGTGAAATTTCGGCAACATCAGTCGCGATTTGGCTGTTCACGCAACTAATAGTCTGATGTTCATCTTGCTTGGAAAAGCGAGCGCTTTGCAGTGCGTTGGTCAGCATCAAATCTAAGCTTGGTTGCTCTAACGACTCAGAATAGCTTGTTGCAACGCGCGCATCTTTCACAACACGAACGCCCAGAACTTGGCTTGAGCTTACTTTGTACTCATCCAGCTTTCCTTGGTTCGCTTTCAGAGAAAAGCTACTGTTACGGTTTACAATGACGTCCGCTTCTGCACCTTGGCGTTTTGCTTCTGATAGGACGTAATCAACCGCATTAAGAAGTTGTTGTTCTTGGCTCATTAGTTACCGCCTCCTACCAGAATGTTATCTACTTTCAGCGTTGGCTGACCGACTGTTGTTGGTACTGAACCACTCACGGAACCACACATGCCCGGCGCAAGCGCCATGTCTTTGCCGACCATGCTGATTTCTTTCAACACTTTTGGACCCGTGCTGATCAGCGTTGCTGTTTTCAGAGGTTTGGTGATTTTGCCATTTTCAATGAGGTAAGCTTCACGAACGGCAAAGTTGAACTCACCCGTACCCGGCTGAACCGAGCCGCCGCCCATCTTCTTCGCATAGATACCGCGTTCGATGCCAGCCAGCATGTCATCAAGTGAATGCTCGCCTTCTTCGATAAAGGTGTTACGCATACGCGAGGTTGGTGCGAACTTGTAGTTTTGACGACGACCAGAACCCGTAGGCTCATAACCTGTCTTCATGCCACCCATTTTATCGACCATAAAGCTGGTTAGCTTACCGTCTTTGATCAATTGGGTGCGCTGAGTCTTCATACCTTCGTCATCAACATGAATCGAGCCCCATTCATTGGTCATGGTGCCATCATCGACTGCATTCACTGCGGTGTGAGCAACCATTTCGCCCATCTTGTCGTGGAATACTGACGCTTTCTTCGCAACCGAAGTGGTTTCTAGCAAGTGACCACATGCTTCATGGAAGATAACACCGCCAAAGCCGTTACCAATTACCACTGGCATTTCACCCGATGGACACGCATCCGCACCAAGTTTTACTAACGCTTGCTGCGCGATAGTTTGACCTAGCTCTTTCGCATCCAGCTGTTCACTGAACTCCCAACCAGCAAGAGCGCCAGGACCTTCCATACCAGAAGACTGCTCATTACCTTTTTGAGCGACAGTATTACCAGCAACTCGGATGTAGTGACGAGTATCGTCAACGTGTAGACCTTCTGAATTGAAGATAGACACTTGCTGTTCACGCTGAAGCACACTGCCAATGAACTGGCTGATATGTTCACTCTCTGCACGTGCAGCTTGGTCAACTTGCAATAGGAAAGCGATTTTAGAATCTAGGTTAGCGTCTTTGCCAAGTGGCATACGACAACCATGTTGAATTGGGTAGCGGTTCAGATTGAGAGAACCTGCTGACGCGATTTGCTCACGCTTATCTTTTGCAGCAAGTAGTGAGGTTACGCGTTTAAGTTCGGCTTCATCGGTGCTGTTGGTGTAACCGTAAAGCACTTTATGACCGAAGAAGAGACGAATACCGATACCAAAATCGATACCCGAGTTCACCTTATCCACCTCACCAGATGCGATCTGGACAGTGTTGGTTTGATGGTGTTCAACGAATAGCTCAGCGAAATCAGCCCCTAAAAAGAGGGCATGATCGATCACCGCTTTCGCTGTTACAGAATTAAGCATGAAATCTCCTTGCTCGTTGATCGTCCTAGCCTTCCCCACCTTTGAGTTAGACTCTGTTTATAACAGTCACAACCTAAATTGGATGACTCAAAAGCATATTGGCAACGCGTTAAATATTAACACTTTTTTAACCTTGTTTTATGCTAATCCTTGCTAAATCAAAGAACGATTCGTTACGTATTATGTCGACATCTCACTATTAGATAGTGTCTTGAACTGCCAGTTTCAATGCAGCACGTTATTTACGCTAAATTCTGTTCTCTCGTTACCGCTCTCAAGTCTCATATTTAATCGATTGCCCCCTCTTGGCCGGAAAAAACACGTGCACCGTAACTGAGTGAACTGCTATTATCTTGACGAAATAGTCGGGGGGCCCATGCATTGAATGCGTCGGCTGAGATCGAAATCGAGACCCGTTGAACCTGATTCAGTTAGCACTGACGTAGGGAACTATCATCACTTTGCCACTAGCCTGCTTGAGTCTCTATTAGTACAGCTAGTCTCAACGGATCCGATCACCGATCTTCCCTTGCGATGGCCAAGTCAGTTCCTATACGTCTGTAATAGGAGCGACCATGGCGCAGCAGTCAAGCCAAGAAAAACCATCAACACAGCCACAAGCAGCAACTTCAATAGACACACCGATTGTGTTGACGATTGCAGGTTCTGATAGTGGCGGCGGCGCAGGCATTCAAGCCGACATCAAAGCGATGTCCGCAACCGGCAGTTTTGCTTGCTCGGTAATCACGGCGATTACTTCGCAAAATACCCAAGGCGTTTCTGCGATTTTTCCCATTCCTCTCGACCATGTAGAGAGCCAACTCGATGCGGTATTTACCGACCTCAACATCGTTGCAGTCAAAGTGGGCATGCTGGCCGACTCCAACATCATCAAGGTTGTTGCCAACAAAATTAAACAATACCAGCCAAAACACCTCGTGATTGACCCTGTAATGGTGGCCACCAGCGGCGATCTATTACTGGAACAGTCGGCAATCAGCACTTTAAAAGAAGAATTGATTCCGCTCGCAGACATCATTACCCCTAACCTACCCGAAGGCGCAGCATTGACGGGTAAGCCAGTGCCTCAATCAGAATCTGAAATGAACGATATGATTGCTGATCTACGCGCGCTCGGTGCAAAAGCGGTGCTGTTAAAAGGCGGCCACTTAGAAAAAGACGAAAACAGCAACGATCTGCTGATCATGCAAGATAGCGCCGAGTTAATCAGCGCTAAACGCTTTCCAACCAAAAACACCCATGGCACAGGCTGCACGCTGTCTTCTGCTATCGCGTCTTACCTTGGCCAAGGCAACAACCTGCACAAAGCGGTGCACCTAGGTAAGCAGTACATCAGCCAAGCTATCGCACACGCTGATGAATTGGATGTCGGTAAAGGTCACGGCCCTGTGAACCATTTTTTTGCAGGTCCTAATTTTGGGAAAAGTAAAGATGTGCGCTAATGCACTCGGCATTCAGCTTACCGAAGCAAGTCTGCAATACAAAGACAGCCAAACACCAACATTAGCAGGGTTGAGTATGACTATCCCTGCTAATCAATGGACTGTGTTACTTGGCCGCAGTGGTTGCGGAAAAACGACGATCCTTCGTTATCTCGCGGGGTTGTTAGACGACAAAGTCGAATGGCATGGTGAATTAACCACCACGGATGGCATCGCCCTACACGAACGTATTGCCTACATGGCACAACAAGACTTGTTGCTACCATGGCTAAATGTGTTAGACAACGTCTGCCTCAGTTCTCGATTTTCTCAAGACCAAGCACCAGAACAAGATAAACAACGTGCACTGACTTTACTCAACCAAGTGGGACTCACAGATTACGCGGATGCTAAGCCAGCTCAGCTCTCTGGCGGCATGAGACAACGTGTTGCCCTTGCTCGCACTCTGATGCAAGACAAGCCTCTAGTTCTGATGGATGAGCCTTTCTCTGCGTTGGATGCGGTTACTCGCCATAAGTTGCAAACCTTGTCTGCCGAATTACTGAAAGATAAGACGGTTGTTCTGATTACCCACGACCCACAAGAAGCGGTGCGATTAGCTCACCAACTCTATGTGTTGCAAGGCACGCCTGCGCAAGCTCAGCACTTGGTCGTTCCAGACTCCAAGCCGCCGCGAGTTCTCGATGGAGGGTGCGCGGCACTACAACAGGCGATTTTGGATCAATTGGAGAAAGACTATGAGTGATATGACTCAGTACAACTCCGTTTCGGCACGTATTAGTAAAAAAGAACGCGTGACCCATCCGGCTCTGCGCTTGGTCATTAGCACAGCGGTGATCTTGGGATTGTGGCAGTTGGTTGTTGTGGTATTCGACATGCCAAGCTTCATCTTACCTTCACCAATTGAAGTGCTGGATAGATTGGTCACTCGTTACGATGTCCTGCTCAAACATACTTGGGTTACCGCGCAAGAGATTCTACTTGGCTTGGCGCTTGGATTATCGATGGGTTTGCTGTTCGCATTGCAAATGCTGATGTTCGAACCGCTGAAGCGTTGGTTACTGCCAATTCTGATTGCTAGCCAAGCGATCCCTGTGTTCGCTATCGCGCCAGTACTCATGCTTTGGCTCGGTTACGGCATTGCATCGAAAGTCGTCATGGCGGCGATCATCATCTTTTTCCCCGTCACGACATGTTGCTACGACGGTTTGCGCAATACACCAACAGGTTACCTCGACCTTGCCAAGACCATGGGCGCGTCTAAATGGCAGTTACTTCGTCATATTCAATTGCCAGCCGCCCTACCAACTTTAGCCTCAGGTATTCGTGTTGCCGTCGTTATTGCGCCAATTGGAGCAGTGGTCGGTGAGTGGGTAGGTTCAAGTGAAGGCTTGGGGTATCTGATGCTCCAAGCCAACGCTCGCATGATCATTGATGAGATGTTTGCGACGCTGTTTATCCTCGCCGTGCTGTCTATCTCACTCTACTTCATCACCGATAAATTATTGAAAAAAGCCATCCCTTGGGAAAGCAAGTAATTGCAGAAAATAACCAAAGGAAATAGGGAAAGAAAAGGAAGAACCCCGTGAATAAAAACAAACTTATGAGCGCTGCTGCTCTACTCGCTTCAGTGGTATCAACCAACGTGCTTGCTGCTGAAAAAGAGATGACGCTGATGTTGGATTGGTTCGTCAACCCAAACCATGGCCCTATCGTGATTGCCAAAGAACGCGGTTACTTCAAAGAACAAGGCTTGAAGGTCAACATTCAAGAGCCTGCAGATCCAAGCACACCACCTAAGTTGGTCGCGGCGGGTAAAGTCGACATGGCGATTTCTTACCAACCAAGCCTGACCATCGATGTCGCGGCTGGTTTGCCACTAATCCGCTCTGCGACTTTGATTGCTACGCCACTCAACACGCTGATGGTGTTGGATAACGGTAAGAATGAAAACCTTGGTGACTTGAAAGGTAAGAAGATCGGTATTGCTATCGCGGGCAACGAAGAAGCAACAATCGGCACTATGCTTGCACAAGAGAACGTGAAGTTTTCTGACGTACAAATCATCAACGTAGGTTGGGCGCTGTCTTCGTCTCTTGCGTCTGGCAAAGTGGATGCGATTTGGGGCGGTCTACGTAACTTCGAAACCAACCAACTTGCACTAGAAGGTTATAAAGCTAAGGCCTTTTTCCCTGAAGAACACGGCGTGCCAGCGTATGACGAGTTAGTCTTCGTAGCCAATGCAAAAACCTACGACAAAGAAGCCATCAAGGCATTCAACAAAGCACTAGAGCAAGCGACCACTTACATCGTTAACCATCCAAAAGAGTCATGGAAAGAGTTTGTGGCTTATTCACCAGACACCCTCAACAACGAGCTTAACCAACGCGCTTGGAACGACACGCTAACTCGTTTCGCTCTTCGTCCATCTGCAGTAGATCTGAAACGCTACGATGACTATGCCGAATTCATGTATTCACAAAAAATCATCGAAACACTGCCAAAAGCGAAAGATTACGTACCGAACTTTGACTAATTCTACTGATCTTAGGAGCTAAGCCTAGGGTCTTTTGATAACGAGATACCCATAATGAAATACCAAGATTTGATCGACGCTTGCCAACAAGATTGGCAAGAATACACCGAGCATGCTTTCGTGCAGCAATTGGCGAAAGGCACTCTGGCTCAACCTTGTTTTCTGCACTATCTAAAGCAGGATTTTCTTTTCCTAAAACAGTACGCACGAGCTTACGCATTAGCGATCTACAAAGCACGTACTTTGGATGACATGCGCCGTGCCCTACCAAGCGTACATGCATTGCTAGATTCTGAAATCGCCCACCACGTGACTTACTGCGAGCAATGGGGACTGACAGAATCCGACTTAGAAAACGAGCCAGAAGATTTCGGTACGGTAGCTTATACCCGTTACGTATTAGATGCTGGCATGACCGGCGATCTTGTTGATCTATACGCGGCACTAGCGCCATGCTCTATCGGTTATGCCGTAATCGGTAAGATGCTGATTGAAGATGAGAGCACGGTAATCGAAGGCAATCCATACGCAAGCTGGATCAACCTCTACGGTGGTGAGGAGTTTCAATCAGGTGTCGCAAAAGGTGCAGAGCACTTTAATCAGTTATTGGCGGAAATCGATATCAATAGCCAGCGCGGTCAAAACCTGATTCAGGTATTCAAAACCGCAACGCGTATGGAAGTAGCATTCTGGCAACAAGGTCTGAACGCTCAGCAAGATTAATCGGAGAGTCTCATGTTAATTGAACAAATCACCCAAGCATTAACCGCCGTACGCCAGCAAAAGCCATTAGTCGTCAACATCACTAACTACGTGGTGATGAATAACACGGCAAACGCCCTATTGGCTATCGGTGCTTCTCCAATCATGGCGCACTCCAAGCAGGAAATGGCAGAGATGATGTCGTTCGCCGGCTCGCTGGTTATAAACATCGGTACCCTAGACAGCGTTTGGACGCCGCGTATGAGCTATGCCGTAGAGCAAGCCAATGCCAATGGCAAAATCGTTGTGCTCGATCCCGTTGGTTGCGGAGCAAGTTCGCTACGTACCGAGACATCACGTGAAATCGCACGCCTTGCAGACAAACTCATCATCCGTGGTAACGCCTCAGAAATCATTGCACTCGCTGGCGAGCAAGCACAAAGCAAAGGCGTCGATGCGTTAGACAGCAGTGACACAGCACTTGGGGCAGCCAACTTCTTAGTCGCAGAGTACGGTGCAAGCGTGGTGATTTCTGGCGAGACTGATTACATCGTCACGAAAGAGCAAACCGTGCAACTAAACAACGGTCACGAGATGATGCCATACGTAACCGGAATGGGTTGTACGCTAACGGCACTGACGGGCGCTTTTGCTGCTGTTGGTGATAACACCGGACTTGCTGCAGCGGCGGTACTGGGCATTGTTGGCGGGATTGCAGCGGAACAAGCTCGTGGTCCAGGCAGTCTGCAAATGAACCTGTTAGATGAGCTTTACCAGTTGGATGAAGAAACGCTGGCAAAGCATCTAAAACTGCAAGTGAGCTAAGTTTTTCTCCATCAAATACCAGCCTCTCACTGCATCTGGATGAGAGGCCCAAAGGAAATAAAATGAACGCCTATCGTTTATATTTGGTCACCGATGACCAACAAGATTTAGCAACACTAAAGCGTGTTGTGAGAAAAGCCGTGGAAGGTGGCGTAACCATGGTACAAGTCCGCGAAAAACACGGCGATGTGCGTGCGTTTATCGAACGTGCTCAAGCCGTTAAAGACATCCTTAAAGATACCGATGTGCCTTTGATCATCAATGACCGCGTTGATGTCGCACTGGCTGTCGATGCTGATGGTGTCCATCTCGGGCAATCAGACATGCCCGCAACTATCGCTCGTGAGTTGATTGGACCAAACAAAATTCTCGGCTTATCTATCGAAAATGAAGAGCAGCTTGGAGAAGCAGACTCTCTGCCGATTGATTACATCGGTTTGAGCGCAATCTTCGCGACGCCGACCAAAACCAACACCAAAAAACATTGGGGTATTGATGGTTTGAAGATGGCGTTAGAGACGACTTCACTGCCGATTGTTGCCATTGGCGGCATTAACGAAAATAACATTCCGCAGCTCAGCGCCACTGGTGTCCACGGCTTGGCTTTGGTTTCAGCAATTTGCCACGCAGAAGATCCCAAAGCGGCATCGGAATATTTATTAGGGTTGATGAGCTAACCTTGTTCACTCCAAGAACAAAGCGCTTATGGATGAGCGCGTTTGCCTCTTAATACTTTCAACAGCCCCTCCTTTCACAACGAAGACCTGCAATGTCACTTTCACGCTCGAATTGACAGAGCGTTGATAAGTTTTTCACATCGATTGTCGTAAGATAGCCGCCTATTTTCGACTGCTGTATGACTTTTCATGAAAACTAAAAAATACGGTTTGATGATGCTCGCCTTGTTCATCCTTGGTATCGTCACGATCTCACTGTTTGCCTCATATCACGATCTCACTTCTCACGTTTCTGATGGCACAGGCATTATCTTTACTCTGCTAACAGACTCAGCGGGCAGCAAAGGCTTTTTGATTACCCTAACTTTGTTGGCGTTATCGCTGTACCGATTTAAGCCAACTAACACAGAATGGATGCAAAAACTCTCCATGCTGGGCTTGCTGTTGGTGATTGGTTTTGCCAGCAAAACAGGGTTAAAGCTGATGACAGAAAGCCCACGTCCATACACAGAACTGCTTGCCGCAGAACAACTGATTGAACATCCAGAAGCGTTTTATCAGTTAGAGACAGCTCAACAAGCGAGTGTGATTGGAGAGATTTCAGAAAAAGTCAGTGAATGGCGTACTCGTCACTGGCAAGGTGAAAAGGATTACTCTTTCCCATCCGGTCATACGATTTTCGTTTCTATCTGCTTAGCCTTCTTCGGTGGGTTGTTTTTGCAGAATAAGTGCTATCTCTCTGCTGCAACTTTGTGGGTATGGGCAATGGGCGTAGCGTACAGCCGTTTGTGGCTTGGCATGCATCGTATTGAAGATTTGATTGGTTCAGTGGTGTTTGTCGCTGTGGTATTTACGTTGCTACCCACATTTCAAATTACCCAAAAAGCGCCTTTCGTTGCCTTAGCGACCAAGTAAAAGTCTTAAAAAATAGATAAAAAAAGAAGCCAGCAAATTACTGGCTTCTTTGGTATTTAGCGTTCGGTTTAAACCAATATTAAGCGTTCTTAGGCGGTGTGAATGCCGTTAATTCTAACACTGGACCTTCGTACTTCTCGATACGCACTAATGCAGAGTTTGCAGCACAGCCGTTCGCAAGGCGCGAGGTTGGGATGTCAAGTGTTAGGACGTTACAACCACCGTTTTTACAAATCCCCGTTTTCTTATCTAGATCTGGCCAGCCACCTTCGTGAATACAAACAGAACCTTGCTTGATGCCGTCAGTAACCAAAGCGCCTACCAACACTTGACCACGACCATTGTAAGCACGGACCAAGTCACCTGTCTTAATGCCACGCGCTTTCGCATCTTCTGGGTGGATAGAAATCGGCTCACGGTCTGCAATCGCGTACTCTTCACGAATCTTCGCATAGTTGAACTGGCTGTGTAGACGATGCGCCGCGTGCGCTGTCATTAGCTGAAGTTCATCTTGTTTTGCGTTGCCAGTGTACTCCGTTGGCTCCATCCAAGTTGGGTGTGGAGGACAGTCTTCAAGCTGGTAGCCTTCGATTGTCTTAGAGAAGATCTCAATCTTACCACTTGGCGTACCTAATGGGTTCATAATCGGATTTTCACGGAAATCAGCGTAACGAACAAATTGTGCGTTCTTCTCATTCCATTTCATTTCGATCAGTTGGTTATCTTCCCAGAACTTACTGAAGTTTGGCATTGCGATGCGTTGTGCTCGACCACCTTGTTGTGCTGCTTTGTAGAATTGATACAGCCATTCCATTTCAGTTTTGCCTTCGGTGTAAACTTCGCGACCACCCGGAGCAAGCAACTCTGCCATATCCGCAAATACATCGAAGTCGTTACGCGCTTCACCTTGAGGTTCAATAACCTGTTTCATTGGTACTAAGTGTTGGTTACTGTAGTCGCCAGTCATCGTTAAGTCATTGCGTTCAAACGACGTGGTAATAGGCAGTACGATATCCGCATGTTTCGCCGCAGCGGTCCAGTAAATTTCCGAGATAACGACCAATTCTGGTTTTTGCCAAGCTTTGATCAGACGGTTTGTATCTTGGTGGTGAGTAAAGTTGCCGCCGCCGGCCCACCAAATCATCTTGATATCAGGGAACACACGCTCATGACCGTTGTGTTTGTACACTTGACCTGGGTTTTCCAAAGCTTCAACAATACGCGCAACAGGGAATGAGTTCATCACTTTACCCGTCGCAGACCAGCCACGCTCATCACTACCGGCTACAGCCCCTAACGAAGCTGACATCGCTGGAAGTACGCCAGCATCACGCGAAGGGTTACCACCATTTGAGTAATGGTAAGAGAAACCAAAACCACCGCCTGGTAGACCGATCTGACCAAGCATTGCTGCCAACGTCACGATCATCCAGTGGCGTTGCTCACCAAACTGCTGACGCTGAATACCCCAGCCCGCCATTAACATAGTGCGGTTTTTACTGAAGATATCAGCCAATAGCTCTAACTGTTTTGCTGGCACGCCACAGATCTTAGATGCCCATTCTGCCGACTTTTCTACGCCGTCTTCTTTACCCATCAGATAAGCTTCGAAAACGTCATAGCCCGTAGTGTACTTCTCGATAAATGCTTTATCGTGCTTACCTTGTTTCACAAGTGTATGCGCAATACCCATTAGCATCGCTACGTCAGTCATTGGGTGAGGTGCAATCCACTGAGCGTTATCGCCAAAGAACTCGATCGTTTCAGAACGCATAGGGTCGATAGCAATAACTGTCTTGCCCGACTTTTTCAATTGATGGAAAAATTCTAAACCAGAGCAGTCTGTTGAGCTCCAAGCAATTTTTAGCGTGTTCATTGGGTTCAGCCCCCAAAGTACAACGACATCACTATGCTCTAACACCATTGGGTAAGTAGTTTGCTGTTCATAAACTTCGATAGAACCCACTACGTGAGGCATGATGACTTGAGCAGCACCTGTTGAGTAGTCACCCATGTGACCAGAATAGCCACCAGCCATGCCCATATAACGTTGCAACAATGTTTGCGCTTTGTGTAAAACACCACTTGAACGCCAGCCGTAAGAGCCAGCAAAAATAGCGTCAGGCGTGTTATTGGCGCGAATACGCATATGTTGTTCATGAAGCAGCTTGTAAGCCTCTTCCCAAGATACACGCACAAACTCATCACCACCACGAACACCTTCAGGTGCAGATGGATTTGCTAGAAAACCCTTACGTACCATTGGGCATTTGATACGAGCTTTAGTATGAACTTGGTCTGGCCCTGTTGTTTGTAGACTGTTGAAGACCGTTTGTGGAACAGCATTGGTAGTCGAAATCAGTTTGCCATCTTTCACTTCACACAGCATTGGTCCCATACGACCCGCAGTTAATACGCCTTTACCACGCTCATTCGATGCCGCCACTGACATTGGTGATAATGAAGTAAACGCCATAGCACCTGCAGCCATGCCTGTGCCTTTTAAAAATCCGCGACGTGTAATTTCTGTCATTGTTTTACCCTTTTAATGCTTAGTGACCAACAACGTCTTTCGCGTGGTTTTGGAAGTATTTAGTAAGTAGCTCTAAGTTCTCAGGAGAGATATCTGTACGAGCACCCATACCTTTCGCAACTGGACCCCATGCGTTAACGGTGAAGTGTTCACCAGGGATTTTTGCGTGACAGGTAGCGCAGTAAACGTTGTCTAGTTCTTCGGCATAAGACCATACTGGTTTAAGTGTATCCACTACAGGGGAGTCGATGTCACCAGTTAGCGCTACTGAACGCCATTCGTTACCGTATACGTCTGCTTCGTATTCGCCTGTTTTAAGCGCATTCTGACCTTGTTCTGCTAATGTCGCAACGATTGCACGTTGACCTTCACCCATGTAAAGCACTTGTTCCGCGCCTTTCATCTGAAATGCGTTTAGAGTTACAGTGCGGTCGTCACCATTCGCTTTCACAACCTCTAGTTTTGCAGTTGGATTCAGCGTACCGTAATCCCCCATAGAGATAGCCGTTACTGGATAAACTACTTTTGCATCTGCCGTCGTTTGTTTAGTGAACGCCATCAAAGCATCAAAAGCTTTGCTGTCTAACTGAGCTTCAGGAGCGAAGTGCGCAACACCCTTATGGCAGTCGATACAGGTTTGATCGTTCGCTTTCGCATACTCATGCATTTTGGCAGCATCACGAGATTGCTCGTACTGCTCCATTGCATCGAAATCATGACAAGAACGACATGTAGCGGAATCATTCTCTCGGAATTGCTCCCATACTGTTTCAGCCATTTCTTTACGGTGTGCTTCGTATTTTTCTGACGTATCAATCTTGCCAGTAACGAACTCATGGTAAATGTCTTTCGAAGCACGGATTTTGGTGATCAAGTAATCCATTGGTTCTTGAGGGATATGACAGTCTGAACATTCTGCGCGAATACCTTTGGCATTACTAAAGTGAACTGAGCCTTGATACTCCTTATAAGGCATTTCCATAGAGTGGCAAGAGACACAAAACTCAGTATCGGACGTGTAATGCATAACAGCAGCAGAACCGCCCAATGTTAACCAACCTACACCAACACCAACACCGGCAGCGACCAGTAAAGCGACATATCTTTTTTTAATCGACATAATTAGAAACAAACTCTCACATTTAGTAATTTATCATCGTAATTTACCTCTTTAGTAGTACGAGTTATTGATCCACATCATAAGCGTATTACAACTTATGCCTTGCGAATGAAATTCTGCAACTTTCATTCACACAGCGATATTGTCAGAATTTTATTTTTCTCACTTATCATTCACTCGACAAATAATTCAAATAAATGCAATGACTTGATTACGCTACAGAATGAATGACAAACTGTTGAAAGTCCGCGCAATAAGGAAGCTCACTGATGCAGTTAACGACAACAAGACTCTCTCTTGCGCCAATCACTCATGAACATTGGTCTCTTTACCAGCGACTTTGCACTGACCCACAAATTATCGCCCTTTGTTTTGACCCTCCCTCGGAGGCTGAACTTGAGCAAAACTTTGAATCTCGACTACCAATATGGACACCACAAAGTGATCATTGGTTGTGCTTGGTGATTTATGAAAAGAAAAGTGCCCAACCCATTGGTGTTACAGGGTTTGTGCTGCAAGACGGTAAAGCCGAAGTTGGGTATTTATTGCTGCCTGAATTCTATGGTCAGCAATACGGCACAGAGTCTCTGACTGCCGTTCTAGGTTGGGCGCAAAACGAACATCAAATTTCGCACTTCTCCGCCACCGTAACGGAAGGGAATATTGGTTCTGAACGGGTGTTAGAAAAATGCGGATTCACTCTCGAACAAGTGATCCCAGAAGCGTATGAAATCGGTGGTAAAAAGTACGCCGATAAAATCTATTCACGACAAAAATAAGGACGTATTTTGCAGAAAGTAGTCATCATTACTGGCGCAAGCCGAGGCATAGGTGCAGCAACCGCAAAGCTATTGGCCAGACACGGTTATGCAGTATGCGTAAACTACCTCAGCCACAGCGATGCCGCAAATCAAGTTGTTGCAGAGATCAAAGGTAGTGGTGGTAAAGCCATTGCTATCCAAGCCGATGTTTCTCATGAGCAACAAGTAATAGCGCTCTTTGAACAAACAGAACAAGCGCTCGGAAAAATCACGCATTTAGTCAATAACGTGGGCATCTTATTCACTCAATCTCGCCTTGCCGACATGAGCCTTGAACGTTTTCAAAACGTCATGAATGCCAACGTGACGAGCTGTTTTTTATGCTGCCGTGAAGCTGCAAAGCGATTTGAATCTGGCAACGCCATCGTGAATGTGTCTTCTGCTGCCTCGCGTTCTGGCGCCCCCTTCGAGTACGTCGATTACGCCGCATCAAAAGGAGCCATGGACTCACTCACCAAAGGGTTATCTTTGGAGCTGGCCGAACAAAATATTCGTGTTAACGGTGTTCGTCCCGGTTGCATCTATACCGATATTCATGCTGACGGCGGCGAACCAGATCGCGTCGAAAGACTTCGCTCAAAAATCCCGCTCAAGCGAGGTGGGACGGTCGAAGAGGTCGCTAACGCCATCGCTTGGTTACTGAGTGATGAAGCCTCTTATGTCACGGGATCGTTTATCGATCTTGCCGGTGGAAATTAAGGAAGAACAATGAGAGTAAGACAAGCAACACCCAATGATTTAGAATCACTCTTTGAATTAAATAACCAAATAAGTGCGCTTCACTACATCAACGCACCACAATCCTTTGTCGCGCCTTCAGAAGAGGACAAAACGTTTCTCGCTAATGCATTAGCCGATGAAAAACGATTGATTCTGATAGCAGAAGAAGGCCAACAGGTTCTTGGTTTTATTACCGCGCACATCACTCAAAACGAAACCATCAGCTTCCTCATCAAAGACCCGATTTGCCGAATAGGTACCATCGTCGTGGATGAAAACCAAAAAACAAAAGGCATAGGCCGTTTACTTATGACCGAAGTTGAGCAGTGGGCCCGCGCATTTGGAGCCGTTCAGATCCGATTAGAAGTCATGGAATTCAACCAAGCCGCACAACAGTTTTACGACAAACTCGGCTTTGCCACCAATTCACGCCTGATGATGAAATGTTTGTAACGATCACGACATTTGAGCGAATTTCACTGTTAAAGCTAACGTGAATCGCATTTATCTTTCTTGCTTTTCTTCCCTTTTCGAAAAGACGATATGATGTACGGATATACCCAAGTGACTTCAAGATGCAGGATTCAGAGCGTTGTCATTGATTCTCTGTTTACCGAAAGTAAGCAAGGAAAACAACGAAGCGGAATAGCCAGCTCTTTCCAAGTTGTTTGACGCAGCAATCGGGTCAAGTACACGCTCCCGAAGGGCACTCTTTGCAAATAGTAAGGGGCTTGGCTTGTATACTTTGTTGTCGATTCTTGATTTAGACCCACTAAACCTTTAAATCGCCGCCGCGTCTACAAACCAAGTCATTCTCGCTGAACCAAGCATCTCGAGGTTACTTGGGTATAATGGAGATTCGAACATGATTTATCTTTTCGATTGGGGAAACACCTTGATGGTCGATTTTCCTCACGCACAAGGAAAAATGTGCGATTGGGAACACGTGGAAACCATTCCACATGCAAGAGAAACCCTAGCGACACTCTCGCAGCATCACCCCATTTATATTGCCACCAGTGCATCGGATTCTGCCATGGAAGATGTGCAAGAAGCCTTTCAGCGGGTCGAGCTCGACCAATATATCTCCGGTTATTTCTGTTTTGCCAACCTTGGTATTGCAAAGAACCAACCCGACTTCTATCTCGCAGTCGCAGAACAATTAAACGTTGAACCAAACCAACTCACCATGGTGGGCGATGTACCAGAGAAAGACATTTACCCCGCATTGGAAGCAGGATTAAACGTCATCTGGTTCAATGCTCAAGGTGTGCCTGCACCCAATCAACCTATTCCCCATCAAATCCACTGTTTGTCTCAATTGACTGACTCATAATCAACGATACGTTATGCACTAATCAAGGAAGATGAATGCAAATTAGACCCATCACCGTAAACGATATTGACCACTTCATCGCACTATGGAATCGCGTCTATGAAGAAGGAGAATATTTACGCTCCCCTGCCCCAGGCCGAGAAATGCTAACGGAAGTGCTCACACGGGTAGAAAAAGAATCCATTCCTCAATTTATCGCATTGAACGACAAACACGTAGTAGGCAGCGTTGAAGTCTTTCCTGCAGAAATGTGTGGCTATGAAGGGGGGGAATTCGCTAAAACAGGAATTTTGGGGATTCATATTGATCGCAAGTATCGAGGTAAAGGATTAGGCAAACAACTGCTCACGCTTGCGATTCAGCACGGCTGGCAATATGGCTACGACACCATTGTGCTTAATGTTTATAAGAACAACCTTCCTGCCATTACACTGTATGAACAATTTGGCTTCGAGCATCGCGGCGAACTTGGTGAAGTATTGCTGCCCAATGGTAAGCACCTGATGAGCCAAAAAATGGTGCTGAAGCGATCATAGCGTGATTAGAAAATTATTTTTAGTCTAACCGTTCGCTATACTTAATAAATTGATTAATTTAACTTGAGCCAATGATGATTGAATACCAAGCTTTAGCACCGACCAAAATTCCAATGGCATTATTGTTAGAAGCCGATCCAGACCAAGATAATGTTAAGCATTATCTAGAAGAATCGCTGGGATTTGTCGCGCTAGAAGGAAAGCAGATCATTGGAGCTTGTGTCGCACTGCCATTATCTGGCTCATCCAATCAAGCAGAAATCATGAATGTATCCGTTGCTCCCGAGCACCAAAAGCGAGGGATTGGCACGCATTTATTGCGCACTGTCATTGAAGAGTTGAAAGCGCAATCATACGAAAAGTTGGTGCTTGGTACAGGAACATTTGGCTACCAACTGACTTACTATCAACGCTTGGGCTTTAGGGTAGAAGGGGTAGAAAAAAATCACTTCCTACTCCACTACCCAGACCCAATTTGGGAAAATGGCATTCAACACAAAGACATGTTGCGTCTGTACCTAGAGTTATAGCTCTCCTCAAACAGACAGTAGGAGGTAGTTCTCTATGCTCCGCTTGATCCAAGTAATGATCGACAAACTTAAAAACAGATCACGAGCAAAAGCGACTCTGATGCACAAAAAAATGTTTATCTCGCGCCGCAAAGCCGTGCGTTGAGCGTGCTAGTTGCTGCGACATTGGTTACCATAGCAATCGTTGCTTTATCATTAGAGAAAGAAAATGAGCGAACAGTTTGATAGACAAGAAAGCTTCGGCTGGATGATCAATGTGGTTGCCAACGATGCAGCGAAACGATTTGAAACCGAGCTGAAGAAGCATGGCTTAACCGTCGCGCTTTGGCCAACCATGATGTGCTTGTGGGAAGAGGAAGGCGTCACGCAACGCGACATCGCAGAGAAGTCGAAAGTAGAGAACTCAACAACGACTCGCACTTTAGACAAGCTAGAAAAGCTTGGTTTGGTTGAACGCCAGCCTGATCCTAACAGTCGCCGTTCTTTTCGTATCTACCTAACAGAAGAAGGACGACGCCTGAAAGAAACGCTACTGCCGATCCCTCTTGCGGTAAATAAGGAACTGATGAGCCCGCTTGATTCAGCAGAACAAAAAGAGATGCTTCGCCTGTTAAAAAAGTTGGTCGCCGAGATTTAGCACTTAATTAGATGATGCCGAGTCAAAGAATAGACAAAGCCCCAAGTCCTACGCTTGGGGCTTTGTGTTTTTCTAACGTCTCAACGAGTGTTTTGGTCTTTAGCAGCCGTCAGTAACATGCCCTCGGACAATCGACTCTGTCGAAACCTGATTCACGTAATAGAAATAACACGCTTCCTCCGTCAAGGTATAGCCTTGCGGCCAGATGTATACAACGCGGTCTAAGCCAGACTGATCCGCAAATTGATATTTAGGGATCTCAACAAAGTGGGCACTGTTTGGGTATTGCTGACCCATAATGCAAAAATCACTTCCTGTGCATGGTGTATCAATCTGAGAGTTTCCTTTGACTGGCAAACCAATTTCTAACAACGCTCGAATACTGTCTGCACTCGCTTCTGGCATCCCACTAAGCATTTTTACTTTGCGGTCCACGTACGTGATGTGACGACTTTCTTCCGCATCATCAATCACGACTTTAGCATGGAAAAACTTGAGTGCGGTTCCAAGTGAAGATTGAGAACTGTGCAGCATGGAAGCGTAAGCTTGGCGGTGTATATCCAGCAGAATGGGTAGCGCCGCGAGTGCAATGGACCCCAACGTGGCAAGCACAATGGTAATCTCCATTAACGTAAATCCTTTTGATTTCACTTTTTCTATCTCAGCGCATGGGTCGGAACATATAGAGCGGTAAGTTCACCCCCACTTCCGTGTGAGAGCGGAGCTAATATATCGCTGAAATTACGCAGAGAAACGCGCAAATGATGAGAAAAAACCAGGGAATCGAGAACTTGAGAGTCACCGCCAAATTGCACTGAAACAGGCGACTTAAGCGGCGTAAAAATTCGACTGAATTCAAAACCTTGAAGCACACCAAAAGCGAATAAGCGACTGTTTCTAAAATAAGATTCACCCCTAGTTAATACTTTTGATGTATTCAAAAATGTCGTTTACTTGATTTTCACTCAGCACAGATTTGAATGGTGGCATGGCACCCGTTTTGCTGCTCTCCCCCTCCAATACCGTCCCAATCAACTCCACTTTTGTCCCGAATGGGTTAGTCAATTCATCAAAGATATTGTCGGGTTTGATGTTCGTCGCCCTAGCCACCAATCCATCACCATGCCCTTTATCGCCATGACAAGAGATACAGTAGGATTCAAAATACTGCTTACCTGCAACAACATCGGCTTCGCCATATTGGTTGTCAGTGAACCATTTGTAACCCGCAAAACCAGAACCGGAAGCAAGTAATAACAAAGCAGCAGAGAAAAAGAATTTGCGCATGGGAGCCCCTTGTCTTCATTTAATCAAATCAATAAAGACGACAAGGTAACGAGGGGGATGTCGAAAAAGTGTTGATTAGGCGTTGAGCAACGGCACGTTATTGCGGATTAAGCCTCGGCGTACACTGGTACACATTTTCCCAAAGCGGCGGATTTCATCGAATTGAGGCGTGATACCGCGATCCATTGCAGATTCCCAATAGCTCAGCTCAGAATCTACCATTTCTAATAGTTTTTTAGGACAACCGATGCATTTCCCCTCGGGGCCACAAACAAAAGTTTCCGACTCATAAAGAGGCAATTCTGCTTTAACTTGTTCAATGATATTGCGCATCGCACTCATTCGATCTGGCTTGACGGTCATCATCCGGCTCCACAAACATGTAAGGAGCCGGATTGTACTCTCTGGCACGCTAATGTCCCTACCTAATTTAGGTATATTTTGCGCTTTTGCTTTGCAACCTTTGATTTAAACATTGGTAAATCAGGCTTCTTTGCCACCAAATACACCGCCGTTGCTGCGAGAACAAAACCAACAATGCCCATCCAATCGAACGACTCTCCAAAAACCAACCAAGCTTGAATAGCCGTAGTTGGTGGCACAAGGTAAAACACAGACGCCACACTCGATGCTGCGCCATTTTTCACCATGTACAACAACAATAGAATCGCCACGCAAGACAACACGACAACCAACCACACTAGGGTCAAAATGAACTCGGTTGTCCACTGTACCTGCATGGTTTCAAACTGCATGGCGATAGGTAAAAACATCGCTAATGCCGCCAAATACTGCACCGCTGCACCGCCGACCATATCCACTTGTTGGCAGTACTTTTTCTGATACAAAGTCCCTAACGTAATGCCTAACAAAGACGATAAACACACCATAATCGCTAACGTCTTATGCTGGTCAGATTGCCATTCCATGTTGCCCATCAGCACCATGGCGATGCCAACAAAGCCAAACAACAATCCAAACCATTGAGAAGACTTAAATCGCTCTGAGGCAAACACGACAAGCAGCACAGCAGTCAAAATAGGTTGAATCCCCACTAACAACGAACTCAACCCCGCAGGCATACCTAAGCTAATGGCAAAATAGGTACCACCGAGATAAAAGCCGTGAATCAAGACGCCAACAACGCAGCTGTGCCAAAAGTCTTTTCCCGTTGGAATTCGGCGACGTAAAAACGCCACAATGACCAAAAACAGCAACACGTTAAATCCCATACGAATCGACAGTAACGTCGCGGGCTCAGCGTATTGCAAACCAAATCGTGCACCGACAAATCCAGAAGCCCAAAGAACAACGAAAACAAAAGGGATGGCTCTGATCAACATGATTTTCCCTCACTCTCACTTGTGTTTTGATTTTAGATACGGTTAATTTAGTAAGGTACAGTGTTTTCACAAAGTGACAGATGGAAGTGTTTTTATGGGTACAGATTTAACCAGTAGCCTAGATACAAATAAATACTTAGTGGTGGAGAAGCATCTCAAACAAGCGATCTTTAATGGCGTGTACCAAACGAATGATAAGCTACCTTCCATTCGACAATTAAGTGTCGAGCTTGGGGTGAGCAAGAATACCGTGATTCGTGCATATCAAGAATTGGAAGCACAAAGCATGGTTTATTCAGTGCCAAAATCGGGGTATCGAGTCAAAATCACACAGCAACCTGACGCCAAAATCTCTCACCCTACACGCGTCGATTTGCTCTCAATCTGTAAGGCCATCCTGACTCATCCTGAATACCAAGAGTTGCTGCCAACTGGCTCTGCACACCCAAATATAGATGCGCCTGCGATCAAAAGTTTGTATGCCGAAATTGGCCGTCATAGCCGCCAACAAAGCCATATATCCAGCCATTATCAATTGCCTCCAGGCGATGACTTGTTGATCAAACAACTAGCTAAGATCACTCAAGATCTGGGAACGCCGGCGAACGTGGAAGACCTTCTGGTTACTCATGGCGCACAGCAAGCGATCAGCCTTGCTCTCCGAGCAACAACGAATACAGGGGACATTGTTGCGGTCGAATCGCCGTGCTATTTCGGTAACTTACTGATACTAGAATCCCTCGGTTTGCAAGTGGTCGAGGTCCCTAGTTGTCCTCGTGATGGTATGGATCCAGACGCACTAGAAAAAGCCATGGCGACGTGGGAGATCAAAGTCATTATTGTCACACCAAACTTCACCAATCCAACAGGCTCAATGATGCCGCCCGAAAGGCGTAAACAGCTGCTCGCCGTCTCCGGAGATATTCCCATCATCGAAGATGACGTGTTTGGCGCATTGAGTTATGACAAAACACTACCGAGCTTGCGTAAACTGGACGAGAAGCAGCGCGTCATTTACGTTAATTCACTTTCGAAAACACTCGACTCACGACTTCGAATTGGCTGGATGCTGGTGGGGCGTTATCGCGCTCAAGTTGAGCAATATCTGTTGTGTGAAAACATGGGCAGCTTGAACTTGATGCAATCGGCGGTAGCAACCTTTCTAACCTCAGGAAAATACCGAACACATACCGCGCGTATGTGCCGAATCTACCAAGCTAACGTTCGACGATATTTGCAGATGCTACACCAATGTTTAGATGCGCATTTTGAACTGAAAAACCGTTACCAAATCAATGCAGTACAAGGTTCATTCTTACTTTGGCTACGCTTGCCACCAAAGACTGACAGCTATGCGCTTTATCAAGCCTGTAACGAACACAAAATCAGTATTCTGCCCGGCTCGGTATTTGGCACTCAGGGACAGTACCAAAACTGCATTCGTCTCAGCGTAGCTAACTTTGGAGCAGAGAAACACTGGCTACCAGCAATGGAAACGCTCGCTAAGCTGATTGCTCAACACGCTAAGTAACACCCCAAAATACACACTCACAAATACAACAGAACCTCCACAATTGGGAGGCTCTGTTATTTAGAATACTTGGTTATTCGAAAAGCCTAGACAAAGGAAAAACTATCGAGGCAACTGCCATAGTCTCGCGACGTTTTCGGCCAAGTTCGCGAGATTCACATCGGCTTCTTTCAATGCTTCTGGCAAGCTCATTGCGCACGGAACACACACGAACACAGCATCAATGCCGCACTCGTACACCGCTTGGAAGTTATCACCCTTACAACCCGCAAGTGCGACAACTGGCAAATCAAACTGCTTCGCAACTTTGGCAACCCCCATTGGTGTCTTACCATGTACGGTTTGATGGTCGATACGACCTTCACCGGTAAACACGATATCAGCGTCTGCAACGTGCTCTGCTAGCTTCACAGTGTCCAGCACAATTTCAATGCCCGGCTTAAGGCGTGCTGATAGGTAACCGAGCAATGCCGCGCCCATACCACCTGCTGCACCTGCGCCTTTTTGAGTCAACACATGCTTGCCTGTCACTTGCTCTGTCAGCTCTCCGTATTTGCTTAGAGCAGAATCTAACAACTCAACATCCGCCGAAGTCGCGCCTTTCTGTGGGCCAAAAATCGCCGACGCGCCTTCCTCGCCACATAATGGGTTATCAACATCGCATGCCACCAGCACTTCGCAATCAGCTAAGCGAGAATCAAGACCAGACACATCGATGCTTGCTAGTTCAATTAAGCCGCCGCCATTTGGCGTAATTTCGTTGCCAGCTCTGTCTAGGAATTTAACGCCCAACGCAGCCAACATGCCCACACCGCCGTCATTAGTAGCGCTGCCACCCAAGCCAATGATCAATCGCTGAATACCACGATCAAGCGCATTCAGAATCAGCTGACCGGTACCAAAGCTGCTGGTGTTTTTCGCGTCACGTTGTTCACTTGGCACACGGTGCAGGCCGCTAGCCTCTGCCATTTCAATCACAGCCGTTTCGCCATCACCTAGAATGCCGTAAAACGCCTCGACATCATTGCCGAGTGGGCCTTTTACCGTCACGAAAACCTGCTCACCCTCAGTCGCATCAATCAAAGATTGAACCGTCCCTTCGCCACCGTCGGCAACAGGCACAGTCACAAATTCTGCGTCTTGCCAAACACGAGACAAACCGGTCTTGATCGCGTCACTTACTTGTTTGGCGGTCAAACTCTCTTTAAACGAATCTGGGGCAATCACAACTTTCATTTCATTCTCCTGAAAGCACTAAGCTCCCATTACCTTTCCTAAAATCTCGCCGATTGAGGCGTCAATAAATCACACTTTGTCTTCTATCGCCATGATATTGAAAAGGAATCTACGCCAAAGTGTTATACCTCCCTATTTACATTATGCTATTTATGGTTACTAACCAATAAAGTGCACTATCACTGCTTATACCTATAACCGAGTAAGTCATCACTCGGCTTATTCATCATCCAATTGTTCGTAAACGACTTCCCCGCGCAGCACCGTCATCAATATTCGAGCTTGGGCTATTTCTTCCGCTTTCAATTGGGTGATGTCTTGGTCCAACACCGCAAAATCCGCCGATTTCCCGATATCGATTGAGCCAATTTCCTTTTCTAAGCCCAAGCTGTAAGCAGGATGAATCGTATAAGCATCAATCGCCGCTTCCACATTTGGCAACCCTGTATCCCCCATTAGCAAACTGTTGGAGATACCTAGGAGAGGATTCAAATCATGCACATTCCAATCACTGCTTAGTGTAACGTTAGCCTTGGTATCGTAAAGCGTACGCAGGTTCATCAATGCTCTGGCTCGCTTAGCCCCTAAGAAGGCTTCCGCCCATTGGTGATCGTGATACGCCACATAGTCTGAGCCGACTTGAAAGTCTGCCGTAACACCTAACTTGGCGAACCTTGGCACGTCTTTGCTGTTCACCAGTTCCACATGAGTCAAAGTGTAACGTCGCTGATTGCCCTGACTGCGCACCTTCTCAATCGCATCGAGTGATTCACGAATACCACCGTCACCGATAGCATGAATGTGCGCGCTATAACCAAGTTTATCGAGCTTGTTTAGCCATTCAGACATTGCTTGTGGCGAGATGTAATTCAACCCATACGGTGAATCAGGCAGGTAAGTATCAAGATAAGGTGCAAGGGTTTTGGCGGTACCATTGATGAAGATGCCATCGTTGTACATTTTGACTTGGTTTACCAGTAACAAGCGAGAGGTGTCGTCGGACTGAATGCCTTTCAAATACGACAGTTGAGAGTTCATGCTGTCAGTCGGATAGATCCATGGTCGCAAAGAGACGCGAGCGGTCAGATCACCCCGCTTTTCGCTCTCTTTCCACACTTCATACCAACCTCGCTTCCAGTACATTCGCCCATCACCAATCGTAGTGATGCCATAGAGCGCCGCTTCTTCTAATCCGGTCAACAAGCCTTGGTAACTCACCGCAAATTGCGCACTCATGCTGTTCCAAGCCAGTTCCATCACTAAATCACCGGCGTTATCTAGCAAGATGCCATTCAACTCGCCTGTATCCGGATCTTTGAGAATGCGACCACCTTGAGGATCGGACGTGCTTTTATCAATGTTCGCCGCTTTCAGCGCAGCCGAGCTAACCCACATCGAGTGAGAGGTTTGCTCCATTAACACCACAGGCGTATCAGGAAAAACCTCATCGATCACTTCGAGAGGAGTGCGCTGGTTTTCTTCTGACAAGGTTGCATCAAGCGTAAAACCGTAACCCATCAACCATTCGCCATCTTGGACAAACTCTTTACAGTCTTGCAGTTGTGGGATTTGCTCATCCAACAAGGTGCCAGCTTGCAACAAGCACGTACCGCCTGCTTCGGAAGCCGCCTCAAACACATGATTATGGTTATCGACAAAGCCCGGCAACAAGTAGGTATCACTCAAATCCACCACTTCCGTGCCATCACCAACCCATGTTTGTGCCTTGGCTTTATCGCCAACAAAAGCAATCCGTCCGTCATGCACGGCGACAGCGTCTGCTTTTGGATGACCATAAATGCCAGCATTGATGTACACCACGTCTACGGTTTGCTCAGCAGCATTCGCCCAAGCGCTAAACGCAGACAACAACGCAGCGCCAAGAATCAATCTATGAGGAGTTAACATGACACCTTCCGTTGTATTCGCTAACACATTGAGTATATGCAAATTGGTTTTTTTTTGCTGTCGGTGTCGTAATTTCTGTGGGGTTGGTTCAATATTACAGAATGGAAGGCCGTATAATCAAAGAGTGAACAATGCGACGATACGACCAAGGCGATTTATGTCCTCATTGTGGTTTGATCATGATGATGCCGACCGACCTCTCTAACCAATGTTTAGGGTGTGGTAAAGAGATTAATCAGCCTCAAGAATCAGATGAAGATGAGTAAGGAGCAGGTCTTACTCTGATTTGCTCACTTGTGTTTCCTTCACAAATAAGTACATCTCTTCTAGGTAATTGCCATTTGCGCAGCCCCAGTCGCTTACTTCAATAAATTCTTTTAGCAACTGATGACTCTCATCGCGAATCAGTTTTTGACGAAATGAGTTCCATCGAGCCAATTCCAAGCGGCTCTTGTTGGACACATAATGGTCGCCGTAGCTTTCGATAAGCTTGTTGTAGGCGCTCCAACGTTCTTCTGGCGTCACTCCTTCACTCATAATGACGGCGCAGTTTTCCTCGATATTAAAGACTTGGTCATTGGTTGGTGTTGTTGCTGAACATCCCACCAAGGTTAGCCCCATTGTTAGAGCTACGATTCTTGTTTTCATTATTGTTTTCCTTACTTTCAGCACCACTGCGAAAGACCGAATTTTATAAATAGAGAACGGCCATTACTAATCAAAAACGGAAAAATTTTGTGACTGACGTCTGCACATGTAAAAAGTGCGGTAAATTCCTGTTTACAAGCCATAAACATGGCAAATGGATTTCGCATTCCTTTCTGCTACTCATGCGTGCCATAATCAATGACGATAAAAACCTCAATAAAGCAAACATTTGAAGGATCAAAATGACTGCAACGGAATACCTAAACGACCTCAACCAACGTTACCTCACTATCCATCGCACCAAAGAAGACTTCTTTTGGGAAACCTACATGGGCATCAGCGACGACCACGATGGTTCGACAAAAGCACAAACCGCTTGGACAAATTTCTTAAGCAACGCCGAACAAATCTCAGCCATCAAAGCGCAACTTGAAGCAGCTGAAGCAATCGCTGATCCACAAGAGAAACAGCAAACGCAAATTGGTCTGCAAGGCTGGTTGGCAACGTTTGAATCGCATGCGATTGAAGGCGAACAAGCTCAAGCACAAAAGAATGCTCTGATTGCATTTGAAGCCGAGTTGTTCGAGAAAAAGCAAAATCACGTCCTGACGTTTACCAATGAAAACGGTGAACAAACCGAGGGCTCTTTGCCAGTATTGTCGTCGACCATCCGCGCCAATAATCACGAAGAAGTGCGTCAATCAGCACATCAAACGCTGCTCGACCTTGAGCAATGGTTGCTGCAAAACGGCTTTATTGAGCTGATCAAACTGCGTAATCAATTCGCACGTTCTTTGGGCTACGAAACCTTCTTTGACTACTCAGTGAAGAAGACGGAAAAGATGAGCTCAGAGCAACTGTTCAGCATCTTGGATGACTTTGAACAACGCACGCGCGATGCGCACCTAAGCAGCTTGGCAAATCTTGCTGAGCAGAAAGGTCAAAGCGCACTGACTGGCTACAACTTTGTGTACTCGTTCGCGGGTGATGTCATGCGTGACCTTGACCCGTACGTACCGTTCTCAAAATCGCTGCGTCGCTGGGTAGCATCATTCGGTCGCCTAAACATCGAATACTCAGGCGCAGAACTGACGCTAGACCTGCTTGACCGCAAAGGCAAATACCCGAACGGTTTCTGCCATGGTCCTATCCCATCGTTCTACAACCAAGGCGAATGGGTTGCGGCGCAGGTGAACTTCACCAGTAACGCGAAACCAGACCAAGTTGGTAGCGGCTACGATGGCATCAATACTCTATTCCACGAAGGTGGTCACGCTGCGCACTTCGCTAACGTGAAGATGAACGCGCCGTGTTTCTCTCAAGAGTTCGCACCAACTTCCATGGCATATGCAGAAACACAATCCATGTTCTGTGACAGCCTGTTGACCGATGCCGATTGGCTAAAACAATACGCGTTGGACGCAGAAGGTAATCCAGTACCGGATGAGATCATCCAAGCGATGATCAACAGTCGCCAGCCATTCAAAGCGTACGAAGAGCGTAGCATTTTGGTCGTGCCGTATTTTGAACGTGCGCTTTACCAATTAAGCGATGAAGAACTGACGCCAGAGCGCATCACTAAGCTCGCGCGCGATTGTGAAAAGCAAATCCTTGGTTTGGAGTGCAGCCCACGCCCATTGATGGCAATTCCACACCTTCTGTCTGATGAAGCAGCGTGTGCCTACCACGGTTACTTGCTAGCGCACATGGCGGTTTACCAGACTCGAGCTTACTTCCTCGACAAGTTTGGCTACCTAACTGACAACCCAGAGATTGGTCCGCTACTGGCGAAACATTACTGGCATGCGGGTAACCACCTATCGCACAACGAGACTATCGTTAGCCTAACAGGTGAAGGCTTTAACGCTAAGTATCTGGCAGACGTGTGTAACCTATCGCCAGAACAAGCATGGGACGTACAACAGAAGAAAATTGCCTCGCTGCAAACTCGTGAACGTGCCCCAGTGGCGTCTTTAAATGCCAGCATCAAAGTGGTCGATGGCAGCAAAGAGCTTGCAAGCAACTCGGTCTCAGACGAGCAGATGTGCGATCAGTTTGAGCGCTACATCCAAGAGACTTACGGTCGATAAGCGAAACCAAGCGCTGGGGGGGATACCCAAGTAACCTCGAGATGCTAGGTTCAGCGAGAATGACTTGGTTTGTAGACGCGGCGGCGATTTAAAGGTTTAGTGGGCCTAAATCAAGAATCGGCAACAAAGTATACAAGCCAAGACCCTTACTATTTGCAAAGAGTGCCCTTTGGGAGCGTGTCATTGACCCGATTGCTGCGTCAAACAACTTGGAAAGAGGTGGCTATTACACTGCGTTGTTTTCCTTATTCTCGAATCAATGACAACGCTCTGAATCCTGCATCTTGAAGTCACTTGGGTATATACTCCTAGCTCTTTTTCTATCAGGGAAGCAACCATGTACCAAGATATCCTGACTTTCTGGTTTGAAGAACTGGAACCAAAAGACTGGTTTGTGAGTAATGCCTACGTCGATAAACAAATCGAAACTCGCTTTCTCACCACCTTAGAACAAGCCGCTCAATCTGAGTTGTTTGGCTGGCGAGACACAGCGCAAGGCCGTCTGGCAGAGATCATCGTGCTCGACCAATTCTCTCGCAACGTTTACCGCAATACGCCAAAAGCGTTCGCTCAAGATGCTCTCGCACTTGCCTTGGCACAAGAGACGATTCGTTTAGGATTGGACCAAGAATTGACGGACGTTGAACGCAGCTTCTTGTACATGCCATTTATGCACAGTGAGTCTAAGCGGATTCATGAAGAGGCAGAGAAGCTGTTCAAAGCACTGGGTAGAGAATCGAACCACGAGTTCGAACTAAAGCATAAAGTGATCATTGATCGCTTCGGTCGCTACCCACACCGCAATGCGATTTTAGGCCGCGATAGCACCGCAGAAGAAGTGGAATTCTTACAGCAGCCGGGTTCTAGTTTCTAGGCGTACATAGTTCTGTGCATAGCAGGCCACCCTAAAATGCACAAAGCCTTTTGCTCTTTTAAGGCTTTGTGTATCGTACTTGCCTTACGCAGCTTATTTAGCTAGTGCACGACTTCAAATGACCCACTCTAAATATTAAGGTAACGCAATGATCACATGGCCTTGTTTGCTCAAACTCGATGGCGACGACGAACTGGTGTATTTAGATTCGCCAGAGCAGTTAAATGCCGAATGCCAAGCGTTGATTTGGGGTCAAGATGACATGGTGATTGATACGCAAGGTCATTGCTATGCATTACAAGCGGGCGCTAACAGCACAGTGGAATTAAGCCTTTTGCCACAGACATTGAACGTGCAGCAAGTGACAGAGCTGATTCAAAAACACGAGTTCAGCAAGGCACAACGTTGCATCATCAAAATCCAATTTTTGTCTGTCCAGCAAGCGATTGCAGCGTTGGTTGAATGAGGCTGTAAAACTCAGTTTGCTGCTATACATCATTATCCCTCCCCCAATTTTTGCTAGCCTGTTGTTGGGTGTGCTTAACGAAAGGGGAAGTAATGAACAACATCGTATTGGTATTTGGTGGATTGGGGAACGCTAAGTCGTCTGTGGTCGGTTTGTATGAGAACCTTCTGCACACCTTAAGTTCTCGCTTTGATGTGGTCGCCATTGACCCAGCCGTTCACGAACCATGCGAGTCAAAATTAGCTTCACAGTTTCAATTCCCTTATTCCGCTCGCTACGCAGATCTTGATGCGTTTTTACAAGCTCATAGGCAATCTCAAGTTGCTGCTGTCTTCGTTCTAACACCTGCAGGCACACATCTCTCCATCATTGAGCAAGTCAGTGGCGCGCTCGACATTCAAAACCTGTTGTTTGTGGTTGAGAAACCGTCCTTCTCCTTGGCTGAAATCAACAAAGGCTTTAACCAAGTCATCCCCGAACTAAAACGTCGCGGAGCGCAATTTTACTTTATCGATACCGCTTTGGTTTCTCCTTCATTGGAAGCGCTCTTCACTGATTCATCTATCGCACTACCTGATTCTGCCCCGCGCAAGATCATCGCGATTGCTGCCGACAACCCCATCGACAGTCATGAAGCAATCCAAGACTTCCGTTTTGAAAACCGAATTGAGTTACTCAACACCAGAAAGCTACTTAACTTAGCCACCAGCGGCGGCGGAGGTTATGGCTTTGATATGGGCATCCACGCGATTGCTGGGCTAGTTCGCTACCTGCATAAATTCGGCTTAGAAGACTCACAGGTTGAACTAAAACACGTCCGTGCCGAACGTATTAACGAGTCGCAATTGGAGTACACACAGGGCGCTGAAACTCATCTCTATGTCGAAGGCGAACTCACGTCGACCGAAGGCAATATTGAGATAGTGATTGAGGCAGGAAAAGCCGGTGATATCTGGGACAGAAGATTAGAACTGCACTATCCAGAGCGCGTCATTGCGATTGGTTTTGGCACACTCAAGCATCCTCCCTATCTGTGGGAGAGAAGCCCCGATGGCATCAAGAGCACCACATTTGATGTCTTTGGCTCAGGTTATGCGATGCACTTTAACGATATCCTCTACGCGCTTGGTTTTGATGCAGAGCCTTTACTCTCACAACAAGAAAGCGAAGCTTTGATGTCACACTCCATGAACTTGCTGCGCAGCGTATTTAACGCCATCGGCGATACCCATCAAGTTCGCGAACAAAACATTGCCGAGGTTGATGCACACACACCCAAATACCTGTCAGAAGCAGAGCTAGAGATTCGGGCAGAGCTTAGCCGATACCTCAACAGTTTGATTGTTTAAGTAGGCAACGAGTCACTATTTCTGGCTCAATTCAATTAAGTGATATAGTTTCTATTCATACCCTTCAATTTGTAAGTTGAATGATAGGAATATCATGATAAATCTATCCCACTTAATCAAAAATGATATGAACCTGCTGATTTGTCTGTACGTTTTACTTCAAGAACGCAGCGTGAGCAGAACCGCAGAGAAACTGTTCTTATCTCAATCGGCCGTCAGTAAACAGCTTACTAAATTGCGCCAAGAGTTTGATGACCCTTATTCGAGCGAGAATCCAAAGGTTTATTGCCGACCCCAAAAGCGCTGGCATTAGAAAGCAAGCTGCAACAAATCCTGATGCAAATTGATCAGCTTCGTGAACCAGAAGAATTTGACCCAGAATGCTCGACTCGCGTTTTCAGTATCGATCTTATTGAAACCGCCTACTCCACGATTTACCCACGTTTTCTGCCTCAAGCGTTGTCTAGTGCGCCAAAGATAACCATCAAAAGTGCAGATTGGAGTAACAGCAGCATTACTCGATTACAGAGAAGAGAGATCGATTTTGGTGTGGGTATCTTTGAGTTTGATGATCGTTCTAAAACCCATGTCGATACCATCCCTGACACTCTAAATTACGCGGAACTGATGCGTGACACCTCGGCGTGTATCTTGAGAAAAGGACACCCAGCATTAGAGGAAGAATGGAATCTCGACGCATTCCTGAAGTACCGCCATATCCAAGTCATCACTGGCGGTGTGTCTAGCTGGCTATTACATGAGGTGCTCGACACTCAACGCTTGCGCATCGACAACGCCGTCAACATGTCCGACATTTCCAGCGCGGTGAAACTGTGTGAGAAGAGCGACTTGATACTGACTTACCCTTACAAAAGCATCCGCGAGTTCGAAGGTAAATCGGACATTGTGATCAAACCGCTCCCAATAAAAATGGAACCAGGTGGGTTCTTTCTACTTTGGAACAAGCAACTCGACAATGACCCAAGCCATAAATGGCTAAGAGAGCTCATCGTCAGTCAGTCTTATGCCTAATCACAAAGCCTTTAATCAAAGTAGAAAGTACAAAGCTATGAGTTGATGTACTTTAAATGAACATTCAAACGCCAAAAGTAGAGTGCTTGCAAAGCGATAACAGAGAATGTCGAAAGTAATTCAACAATAAAATAATGTTGAGCGCCAAAGTCGAGAGAGACGATAGCCATCCCAACAAGCACAGATAAAGCGACAAACCTAAACGACAAAGGGATAGATAAAGCGATAGAGCGAAGAATGTAGGTTTTACCATCTCTATTATTCGTTCTATACGTGACAACTACACCCAAAATTGACACGACTAAGATACCAATAGCCTCGGTTATCATAACTTCATTGCTTACATACGGCGCCAAGAACATCAAGTACGGTGTCACCGTATAAAAGATTAAGAATATTAAAGCGTATTTAATCCAATCACTGTCTGGCACTTTGTTGTCTTTTAGTTCCTCAGACAGCTTTGATGTTTTCCAAATGTACAAATTATTATTCCTTTTTATGTGAGCTCAGATTAAAGGCTCGCCTAAAACCCTAACTACCAACGTTAAAACACAACTAGTTAATATCAATAAAAACAGATAACTAGCAGTAACTTCGGCCAGAATTTTACCTCACCAAACCATTCACGATCGATATAAAACAACCCAAAACACAAAGAAATTTATAAGATAGCCATTTAATAAGCATGCAGGATACGCTTGTTTACCCTTCTCTCTGCCATTTAATAACAAAAAATTATTATCTTAAAAATTATTGATAATTTCATGTAATCAAAATTTCTCCATATACTCACCTCCATCGAAACGAAACACGAATTAAACATCACAGTTTTTTGGAGCAGAATTATGAAAATGAATCACGTAGGCATCATGGTTGGCGATATGGACAAAGCAGTAGAGTTCTACACTAAAGCGCTTGGTCTTCGCATCGTAATGAACAACACAAAAGTTATCGAAGAGCGCGAATCAGCAATCGGTCGTATGTGTATCGCCGTATTCGGTGAAGGCTTCAAAGGCTTCAATATCGCTCACCTAGTGACATCTGACGGCATCGGCGTTGAGCTATTTGAAATGAAAGAGCGTCAAGAGCGTCACGAAGTAGACTTCTCTCGCCTAGGCATCTTCCACTTCTGTCTACAAGTAGCGAAAGAGCAGTTCCCACAAACTATCAAACGTATTGAAGAGTTTGGCGGTAAAGCTCGCATGGACATCATGCGCTACCACCCAGAAGACGACAACAAACAAGCTCAAATGATCTACATGGAAGACCCGTTTGGTAACCTATTCGAGCTTTACTCACACACTTACGAAGAAACTTACGCGTCTGATTACGAATAATTGAATGCTTAAGAATCAGAAAGGGTTGGCCTAGTGCCAACCCTTTTTTTATTAAACTCATCTCTTATGATCTCAATCGATATACAGAATGACAACCCAATATATTATTGGTTTTTCCTATTTATCATTAATACATTGAGGCTTAAACATTGGACAACTTTTCACAAGTTCACATACTTCTGGGTGCTCTAGGATTATTTCTTCTCATCGGTATTCTACTAGTAAAGAGAGCCACAAAACTGAGCAGACAATTAGAAGATAACAAAAACCAATTGCTGAAAGCAGAAGACACTATTGGACAATACAAAGAACGCTTTTCAGATGTTTTCGATACCGAGGCTGAATGTGCAAAAATCAAAGATGCTCTTGAAGCCGATAAAAAGTCTATAGAGCGCCAAAAAGACTTAGTCTTGATTGAGCAGCGTGATGCTGAAGTGAAAATAGAAGAATTGAGAACCGACTATAGAAACAAGAAGCTTACGTATGACGCTTTAACGAAGCAAATTGCTGTTTTTAGAGATGATATTGAACTAATAGAACTTGGCTTCTATGAACCAAAATTTGACTTCGATGCCTCAGAGAAATTTAAAGAAGAAATCAAAAAGTGCAAAGACCGACAAAAAGCTTTGATGAGAGAAAAATCATCTAGCGGTGCTATTTTTTGCTATCGAGAATGGACCGTCGACGGTTCACGTTCTGAAGGCAAGAAGATGACGGACAAGAGCATTCGACTTACTGCTAGAGCCTTTAACAACGAATGTGAAGCAGCAATTGCTAACTGTACATGGAAGAACGTCGTCAAAATGCAAGAGCGTATTAGAAAGGCTTTTACTGCAATCAACCAACTTAACGAGCCGAATGCCATTTCCATCACAGACAAGTACTTAAAAGAAAAGCTCAAAGAACTTCAACTGACCTATGAATATCGCGAGAAAAAACAACAAGAGAAAGTTGAACAAGCAGAGATAAAGGCACAAATGCGAGAAGAGGCTAAGGTTGAAGCCGAAATTAAAAAAGCTGAAGCAGAAGCTATAAAGGAAGAAAAGCGCTTTCAAAAAGCTCTCGATACCGCGAGAAAAGAACTAGAGCAAGCCAGTGACGAGCTAAAGCTAGAGCTTGAACAACAGATAGCAGAACTACAAGCCAACCTGAAGGAAGCAGAGCTCAAGCACCAACGTGCTCAATCAATGGCAGAGCAGACAAAACAAGGGCATGTTTACGTTATTTCAAATATCGGCTCTTTTGGCGAAGACATATATAAAATCGGTATGACACGTCGACTTGAACCAATGGATCGCGTCAAAGAACTCGGGGATGCTTCTGTTCCATTCACGTTTGATGTACACGCAATGATTCATACTGATGATGCTCCGACATTAGAGAAGAAGCTACATGAAGTCTTCGATTCTCGCCGATTAAACATGATTAACAGACGAAAAGAGTTCTTCAATGTCACACTCAACGAAATACATGAAGCTGCGCAGTCCTTCTCAAACCATGAGATAGAGTTCGTAAAGACTGCCGTTGCTCAAGAGTATTATGAAACTCAAGCAATGAAGAAACAGGAACAAATGAAGGAGCACGGTGCTTCAGAAGAAGCAGAAAGCGCAAATAACTTACCAAGTTTCGCCGATGCTATTTAAGTAAGCACTCTATAACATCAACCCCACCTAACCTCCCCTTGGTCTCAGCTTCGGCGATCAAAATACATCGAGAGCAAAGGGGAGGAACTGTCGGAGCGTGTTAAAACGAGATTCTTGATGTAGCCTAGGCTCGTCGAAATGACACCAAAAGCTTGGAACGAAATAGGATAATGCACCAAAGGACAGCCCTCCCCCTTGGACAAGAAATGCAAATGCTGAGCAAACCATGTCAATACAAGGGGGAGTTGGAGGGGGTTGCTAGTGAGAAACACATAACCCCAAGAGCACTACATCAGAAAAATCCCAAGATAAGTGATAGCAACAACGCCAAGTAAAAACTCAGAAAATGGCTCTCTAACGATTGGCAATTGAATGAAACGGCTCAATCGATTCGATATTGCGAATTCACTTCCGCCCCAATCTAAACTCTTTAAGTTAAAACACAGGCTGAGGAAAAGAAGGTGACTGGCTGTCACGATGCGGGCGTGGAAGAAATCCTCCGCACCAATCGCAATAACAAAAGAAGCAATGTGGCAGATAGCCAACGTCAGTTTTGGTAACACAGAGCGATATTCGACAAGCAGTAATTGCGCCAGCCACAAACCGTAAATCACTTTTAATTGCCAAGGCACAGGCTCTCCAAATAAGACGATCCTCCCCTCTCCTTGCAGTGTGGTTTGCATCCCTGAATGTACCCAGTAGGCGATCGCCGCAGCCAGTACCATCGATATAAACATCGACAAATAAGCCCGCTTTTTCAACTGCACCAATAAAAACCCAGCTGACTGGAGGACGAAAAATACGACCAAACCCTTATCGACATGTTCGATGCTGATCCATTGGCTCAGCGCTAAAAAACACAACACGTTAAAACCAGTTTCTAAACAGAGGATTCGCTTTATCTCTCCTGAATTTTCGACCGGTTGCGTTAACGGCCAGAACACCACAGGTAACAACACAGTCAATGCTAACGCGAGCCAAATCGAACTTTGCACTAGCAGATAAAAACCACTGCTGTACACCAAACAAAGTATCAGAAACAGCCCCGATGATAAGGGTGAATAGACTAGTGATTTCATCGACGCTCCTCACATTCAGAGTGGGCGCGCTCTGCCAAATCCGCTGCACATAAATTGGCGGTTTCAATACATCGCTCCAACGTAACCGGAACTCGCCAAGTTTGGCGGGGATCAGATAAATACTCACCGCTTAAGAAGACGTTAGAAAAGTTTTTCACTGTAGTAGTGAGCACATTCTGAGCGGTTGGTTGAGTTAACGCGTGTTGCAGAACCCAATGGCGGGGCTGCCCACGTTCATTGATAACAATATCGCCATGAAAGCAATCGGAATACAACGTTTCCAGCTCTTGAGGCGTCACCATTTTCGCACCAAGACCGACCCTAAAACCTTGGTAGGCTGCGTGTTCTAGTAAGTCTAATTGCCCGAAAAGTTGGAACAACAATTCATCTTTTACCTGTTCTTCAGTGCATAACAACATCGGTTTCTGGTAAAGGGGACCGAGTGCATTATCAAGTTCAGTCGCCGTCACCGACAAACATGTCATCTCTCCTCGAGGCGTACTTCTCGTGGTCACGTGATAACTCAACCCCCAAGGAGAATCAAGAACTAAGCCAACCGTTCTGTTTTTCAGTTCGGCAGGGAGGCGAGAAAAGTAAAACTGAAAGCCATGACTCAACACGTAATCATAACTTAATGCGGAACTGGTCTCTGTGAGTAAGGATTTGGTGACATGAGCTGGGAGTGCAAATACGTAATAATCAGCGAGAACGGTATGCTCATCATGCAGTCGCACACCATCAATTCGAGTTCGCGCTTTGTTGGGATAAATGGCTTTCGCTTTAGAGCCTAAATGAAACTGAACGCCCTGCTTTTGTAGATGGTGAGTCAACGGGTTAATAAGTGCGTCGCTAATAGGTTTGCTCATTCCCAAGCTGTATGCGTCTGGCGCCGAGTTATGCAACTCACCATCTTTATTATTAAGCAGGTCTAAAATCGCCAATGCCGGTGTCTCATCGGTCGCTCCAATCCAACCTAACAAAACAGAACGAAGGAAAGCAGCAAGCTGCGGTCGAGAGTCATAGGAGAAAAAATCCCTGACGGAAACACCGAGTAATTCTTCTGTAGAATATGGTTTCTGCAATCGTTGCTTAAACCAGAAAGTATCCTTTAAAGGGACTTGCGCATAACGCATGGAGTAGGCTGACTTTGCATCATCCCATAGCTTTTCTAAGCGAGTAAAATAGCCGCGTTGAAACTGTATGGTCTTGTTACTTTGTGCCCAAGAAAATTGAACAATATTCTGAGGATAAAGCGAGCCTAAACAGGAGCCTGACCCCGAGGGGATCTCTTTAAGGAAGTTAATCAAGTTATGGTTTTTTGCGAAAAACTGCCGATGAGTGAGTTCATGAACCCTACCCCCTTCATCTACCGTTCCGATACACTTTCCCCCGGTATAAAGCTCTTTGTCGTAAACAGAAACATCAAAGCCTTGTTTTACACAGTTATGGGCCACTGCTAAGCCAGAAATGCCAGCACCAAAAATGGCAACTTTTGGGCGCGAAGAGCCTGTGCAAGCACAGGCCTCCTCCTCCCCTTTATTCAAAGAGTGAAAAGTCATGTTCTCTCCTCGAATTATCGACGAAAATTGACATGATTCGCGATTTCCAAACGATATAGATCGTGGTTCGGAAGTTGATTCAACACTGAACTGATGTCGAGCTCAAACGGGCTATTCGCGAGTGAACGACACATAATCAGATCATCACCAACGATCATCACTTTAGGTGTCGCCCCTTCCCACACGAGTTGAGCCGAGAGGTTTAAGTCACTGATATTAATCCCACAATCGTAAGTTCGAGAACGCAAAATACCATTGTCTACTTCGTACCCACCAACCAACACAATTGGATGCTGAACGGTAGGAAAGACAATCGCGTCATTTCCGCCTGCAGCTTGTTGGGTTGGGAAAGAAATAGCGTCTTCAGCGTGAACAAAAGAAGCAGCAAGAAGGGTCACGAAGCCAAGAACGTTTTTCATTATAATTTCTCCATTTTTATATTTATAGCGGGAATGTTCCCAAACGAGAATGTATATCAACTTCGAACTTACAACTATTGGCTTAAGGATTTTAATTTTGTAGGAAATACGCCATAGCGGGCAAACACCAATAAGAAATGAAAAACAATAATTATCAATTAGTTAAAAATACAAAAAGGATATTAAGGTGATAACTAGGTAGGCTAAGAAAAAAGGAGAAAGATTCTTTGACATGGGGAAGCCTTTCACACATCAAACGAAAAGATAGATAAACACAACTAATTACATCAACTTTAAATTATAAAATACCCAAATAATAAATCGAAAACCTTACTTAGTAACACATTGAATATTAAAATTTTATAAAACGGGCCAATCTCTCACCTGAACTTACGATAAGGTAGCTTGACCTAAACTTTCGGCGTAATTTTAGAAGTGGCCAAAAGTGAGTTATATGGGCCGACTAGTACGAGGCGGATTTACCCCAAAAGAGGAACAAAACAGTTATTGACCGAAAAAACGTTCAAAGCTTGAAAACAAAAAAGACTTGGTTTCATCCAAGCCTTTTGAGTTAGACGATTACTTCACAATGTGGCATGCACTTTGTGATATTTCGTTAACGATCAAAATCGCTTCGTCGCCTTTTGTGTGCAGTACCAGCATATCGTCGTCAGATAAGTATTTCGCGCCAGAAGCGGAACGAACTTGTTGTAGTTCGATTTCTCTTCCGTTATCAACAATGATTAATGCTTTTTCCTGCTCAAAGCTGGCTGCGAATTGATGACCATCATGACATTGGTACTTGTACTGCGGCACTGTTGAAACGCAGCCGCCTAGTGCGAGCAAACCACCGAATGCCAGCGCGATTTTAGTATGGCGAGCAATCATTCTTCAGGTGCCCAAACGCGGATATCTACGTCCAAGTCTGCTGGCGCGTAAACAACAACAGGTAGCTTACTGTTGTAACGGTATAAGTCTCGAGTGGGCATTTGCACGAATGTCTCTACCTTCTCCATGTCTTCAGGACATGCCATTAGCGTTGAGATACCACCAGCCGCAGAAGAGTCAACTTGGTAGTATGTGTAACCCCAACCTTCCAATGTATGTTCAGTCACAGCGCCACCCAGAGAAACACGGTTACAGTCCGTTTCCATCATTTTGCCAACCACAAGTTCTACACGCTTATCTGCTTCATTACTCGCTGGATCTACATAGAAAACATGCTTTGTCATGTTCTTCATTTCAGGAAACATCTCTGCCGATGGGCGAGAAACATCATTTGCGGTGTTCATTGTCGAACACCCGCTCAATGCGATTGCACCTGCGGCTAACCAAACTGCTTTCATCGTTTTTTCCTTTTTGATATGGATGTGCGTATTGTAATCGGGTTCACCGGTTTATGGTAAAAGTGCAATGCAAATTGAAGGCTGCTCTCACAATTACGACTCTGCCTCATCAAGCAATTCTAGCAACTTGTCCCTTGCACACTCTCTTTGACAAAGTTATGGTTCGAAATCCTATTTGGTCACAGCCCAAGGAAGAGAGAATGACCACCTATCTCGCCGGCTTTACGCTGGGCATATCGCTGATTCTTGCCATTGGTGCGCAAAACGCTTTTGTACTGAAGCAAAGCATTAAACAACATCATGTATTTATGGTGTGCTTTATTTGTGCACTATCGGACGCGATTTTGATTTCTCTTGGTGTGGCGGGTTTTGGCTACCTGGTCAAACAGTTTCCTTTGATTGAAACCATTGCACGTTATGCAGGTGCGGCGTTCCTAACTTGGTATGGCATCAGTAGTTTGCGCTCAGCATTCACACAAAAACACGTGATGAATCCGGAAGGAGACGCGTCGAAAAGCGCATGGCAAACCGCACTGATTTGCTTGGCGTTCACTTGGTTGAACCCACACGTTTACCTTGATACCGTTGTGTTATTGGGGTCGATCTCCACTCAATATGAGCCATATAAATGGCAATTTGCAGTGGGGGCAGTGTCGGCTTCCTTCGTGTTCTTTTTCAGTCTGGGCTATGGCGCTAAATTACTGATTCCTATTTTTAAGCATGCCCGTTCTTGGCAGGTTCTGGAGTTCATCATTGGCTTTGTCATGCTCGCACTGGCGATCAGTTTACTGGTTTAGCGCGTATACTTTTCTCAATGCTTGAAAGAGGAACGCATCATGGCACACCACAGCCACCCAATTGAAATTAAAGCCATCGACCACGTAGTACTGAGAACGGATAATCTCGACGCGATGTTGCGTTTCTATCGAGATCTATTGGGATGCCCTATTGAACGTGAATTACCAGATTTAGGCTTAACTCAACTGCGTGCTGGCACAGCAATCATTGATTTGGTTACGGTCGATAGCGAACTCGGTAAACTGGGCGGCAAATCGCCAAGCCAAGACGGTCGTAATGTCGACCATTTCTGTCTGCAAATTGCCCCTTTTGAGGAGTTTGAATTACTCGAATACCTTCGCCAACATGACGTCCACGTTGAAGGATTCGCCGAGCGATATGGCGCACAGGGCTTTGGTCGCTCTGTGTATTTAGAAGATCCAGAAGGCAATGTGGTCGAGCTTAAACCACAGAAATAACTCGTTGCTATTCCTAACTTTATTTCCTCATTTTATCGGTTAAAAGCGGCTTCCAATTAAACCGTTTCGCCGTAGATTACGTATGTGTGTTCCTAAGCTTAAATAGGCAACCCTGATTAGGAACACACCATGACCCTCAGCGACGACGCACTATCCAGAATCATAGAAATGGCATGGGAAGACCGAACCCCGTTTGAAGCGATTGAGCATCAATTCGGTCTGAACGAAAATGGCGTTATCAGCTTGATGCGTCGCCACCTCAAACCTCGCAGTTTCAAGCTTTGGCGACAACGTGTATCTGGGCGCAACACCAAGCACTTTAAACTGCGTTCACCAGACGTGAACAGAGGCTATTGCCCAACGCAGTACAAACAACGTTGAACCCCTCATAGAGCTTTAAATTGCAAACGCTATGCGCTTAAACCATAAAGTAAGGCGCACTGTCTCGCATGAATTCCGCCATAGAGGCGAGGTAATCCCACGTTTCTCGGTAGGTGTGGTTCATGCATTGCGTGAAGGCTTGGCACAGTGATGGATCTTCTTCCAACCACTGGCTGACGTGCTGCGCAGTGTAGGAAACCTGCTTAACTTCATCATCCAATATCTGCTGAATGGTCGGCCGCATCTCTTTTAAATAGGGGATATCCGATTGATCGATAAAGTTCAGTTGAGAAACCAGTAAACACCAAGAACGAAGTTCGACAGAATGAGCTCGGAAAAGGTGGATTTTAATGTCGTCATAAAAGTTGCTCACATTACTGAAGTCGCTCAAACTCTCCTCCTGATACACCTCGGTTTGATAGCCCGTCAGTGGGATTAAACTGGCGTACATAGCAGAGTGGTTTCTGTCGTTTTGGCAGTGGTGCATGATTTGTTGCTTCATCTCACCTTGCGCGTAACGAGTGGCGATCATCTTAAGTCGCTCTGCCCCCTCTTCTTCATTAATGGCATTGTGCAACAGATAGTAAGCCGTTGTTTGTTTGCTCTGGAATATTTCGCCAGTGAGCTCACCCATTGCTTTAGGTGTGAGTGAAGAATCGGAATGCAGGTAGCTTGCAATCGAGGCTTTGTACTCTTTAGAGGGCACAAAGTTATTATCCTCTAGCAAGTTATACAGGCTGGTCTGTAAACAGTTCATGTCATGTCACCTTCCTTGATGGTGTTGCTCCGCAACACGTCATACTGACAACGTAGAAAGTGAAGTATTTATCAATACTCTCCTTTGAATGAGGCAGATCCAGACGGCAAAGTCGAGTTTGAGAATAATTTCGGCTCGGAGCGGCTGAACAGCGCGAGGTTAGGACAACTCTTAATACTTTCGTATGAATACTTAACCGCCTCATTGACTTTTGCATCATACAATTTGTTACAAAATAGTTAAATGATCATTTTGTAAATGTTACCTATTGCAAATGGACAGAATGAAGTGCGGGTAGATAAGCCGCAGTTTTTTAAAGAAAAATGGTTTTGTAGCACCGTTTTTCTTGCATACAACTTTTATAAAATGCCAGGAAAATAGTATTTTAACTCTATAAAAACCGGAGCGCTTTCACTGTCCGGTTTGATCTTATTGAGCCTAATTTGAAGAGGATTAAGCGGTTGCAGATGATAGGGGGTCATCTGCAACGCTTAACGTATTAGTGACTAACCAACAGGTGTTATTTGCCCACGAAACCGTTGTACAACATGTAAAGGTGCGCCGCACTCCAAGAGAAGTTGTTCGCGCCTTGTACCGCGCCCGTTTCAGGGTTGTAGTTTTCCTGAATTGGGGTGGTTTCTGTTAAACCTTGTGCGTTTTGGAACAGCTTATCAACCATTTGGCGCGCTTCTACGCCGTAACCGTAGTTGTCCATACCACGAACGCCGAAGTAGAACTGATCTAGCCACACACGACCACGCCAGTAAATGTCTGGACCGTAAGCAGGGTTGTCCATTGATGCCGTACCCAATGGGATCTTCGGTGAGTTGAACTTGCTGGTATCAAGCATGTTTTTCACCACTTTGTCCGCGTGTTCTTGCGTCGCTGCGTTGTTAAACAGTGGAGACCAACCCTCTGGACCCATGCCACGTTTCACCAACATTGGACCCGCACACTGGTTGCTAAGGCCATTTGGTACCACTTCGATGTCGTAGTAGAAGCCCGTTGTGTCGTCGTACATACAACGGTTGATGTACTCTTTGGTGTCAGCGGCTTTCGCTGCGAACTCTGCCGCTTTATCTGCTTTGCCTAGCACTTCTGCAATTTGCGATAGGAACAGGTTGTCTGAGTACCAGTAAGAAGCTTGGTCTACCGATTCTTGCATCAGCGAGTAGCCAGACAACTTGTTCGCGTCGTTGGTGTTCTCGTTGAACTTCACTTCCCAGTCTTTCTTCGCTAGAGCCAGTTTGTCCATGTTCTCTGGCGAATCATCACGGTAAGTCACCACTGAGCCATCTTCACCCATGACCATGTCGTAGGTGTTGTCGAATCCGTTGGTATTGTGTGCGTAACGACCCATTTGGTCGATCACTTTAGCTTCGTCTTGTGTCGGCAGTTCAGACATACCTTGTAGGTTGTCGATGGTGTCGATAAAGCCAAATACACCCGCGTTATCACGACCAGATTCCCAACCCGCAGCTACTTTTGCAGGGATGCTCATCGCGGTGTAATCACCGGACGTTAGCAACTGGTTGTATTTCTCGATGCCAGTCTCTTTGATCCACTTGTCGCCATTCGCTTCGTCTTTGTACTGGAACTTCATGTCGTCTACAGACGCATCTGCTCCCCAAGAACCATCATTCACATCATCTTCAAATACAGTGTGAATTGGGTCTTTTGCTGCACCGTATTCAGGGATGCCGTTTTTGTTTGTATCGCGAGCACGTAGCCACCAATCGTGGAATGCCACCAACTTCGGATACATCTCTTCTAGCCACTGCTTCGCTTCTTCCGGACGGTTATGCTCGTCCTTCAGCGCGGTGTACACTTCCCATACTGCCCATGCAGCTAGAGATGGTTTGGTGTTACGTTCGTTCCAGTTCAAACCGTCTGTCGCCAGTGGGAACACTTTTTTGTATTCCGCAGACATGCCTTCCCAACGTTCTGCCGGTAAGTTGTAAGTGACTACGTCAAGCAAGTAACCTTCGTCCCAAGGGCGAACAGGATCGTCAGACTGAACTTGATATTGGAATACAGTACGAATGTTTTCCATCGCCACATCTGGGTTGAAGTGAGCCATTGCGTACGCTTGTTTCCACGTATCCCACGGCCAAGTCATGTTGCCAGAGAAGTAAGGCGCAGTTACTGATGGTGTTACTGTGTCGTGGTCAATGGCACCTGCTGCACCACGCCAGTTCGCGCTCAGTGTTTCCATCGCTTTTACTGCAACGAATTCATGCTCTTTTGAAGCAGCATCGTTGGTTAGACCGTTTTCTAGGTACTCTTCCCAACGCATTGCTGAATCGTGCATGTAGCCTTTCGGATCGGCCATCACGTCGTCTAACTTCGCAAACTCAGACGCTTGCTCTTCCGTGTTTTGCACGTGCGTGTAAGCCGTGTATAGCGTGATTTCTTCGCCATTACCAAGCTCAGCCGTTTGGACAAAGCCTTTCTTATCATCATCGATGGTAGACGTTTCTGGCTTGATAGAGCGTGTTACTTCAAACTTAGAATCGCCTGAAGTCAGTAAAGACCAAGAGGCGCGAACCGCACCAAAAGACACTTCTACGCCGTTTTCTGTCGCTGCGATTTCACGCGAGTAAGTAGGGTATGCATCTTCAACACTGCGCACTGTGCTGTCGCTGTTTTTGTATAGCTCACCATCGTCAGCGCGGTAATCTTGCATCAACTCACCGTCCCATTCGCCTTGAAGAGCCAGCTTGTTCGGGTTCTTGATGGTGGTTTTAACAAGAGACGTACGGTCGGTAACAAAGCGCATTTCAAGTTCGGCAGTGATGCCGTTATCGCCTGTGTACTCTTGAATCAGCGCGCCTGGCTGCGAGTAAGCGTCTGTTAGCTCAAGCGGCATCGCTTCACCGTCAACCATCAGTGTTAGACGGTCGAAACGTGCAGCCATGAATGACACGTATTCTTCAGTTAGCAACGCTGTACCACCTAGGGTGATTTCACCACCTTGAGTGTCTAGCGTGTGGCCATGCCAAGAACCGTTATCGAACATAGGAATGTAGCGAAGGTGACCACCATGAAGATCGCGCAGTGCCACTGGCACACCTGCACGGTCAATGGTGTTGTGGAATTCAGCCGCTTTCAGTGGCGCTTCCACATTCGAGTCATTATCACTACTGTTGCATCCACTAAGTGTTAGAGCAACCCCGACAGCAATCGCACATAAAGAAGTCTTAAAGTGCATGTTATATCCCTCATTTATTGGCTTTTGGTCCTGATCAGGCGAAAAAAGGTCGAGACGTGCCCTGCCGAGTTTCGATGATGAAGATTCAGCCTTATTTATTTCACTTTTGGATTTGAGAAGAGATCGGTTAATTTGTCTCTTCTTCGTTTGACCTATTTAAATAACAGGTCATTAATTTTGGATAATAGTGGGTCTTTGATGCATTCATTATCAAACACACCCACTTAATATAAATTCTTTATTTTGTGATTAAATAGTCACTATTTTTCATTCGCCATCGAGATGGCTTTTAATAATTCACCGTCAATATTCAGAATCGTATCCGAAAGGAATATCTGATTGCCCGGCGTGTAAGTCATTAAGACGTTTCTCAGTCGCTTACTGCCTTCTCCGCTCTTGTTTTGCACATCAAACTCTATCAGTTTGTTGTACACCTCATTCGCCAGTTTCTCTTCCTGCTCTTCAGTGATAGCAATGCGTCCCATGCAAATCGGTGGTCGCACATCATGGCTAAACACTTCATCTCGAAAGCGCTTAGCAAACAAAGTATCGAGCTTGGAGCCTTCTTCGAAAATAAAGCGACCTTGGTCTTTAAAGCGGTATTGGTCATCACCTTTTAGCTCGATGTAATCCATCATTTCCAATGCGCGGAAATAAAGGGTGATCGAGGTATGGGTCAATTGGTATTTACTCGCAATATCTTGCGGAGACCATTCCTTCCGACGTAATAAATACAAGAAATCAAATAGGTACGGATACTGGTGAAATATTTCACTGTTAATGTCGGTGATAAATTGCTCGTTTTCTTGTTGCAGCTGTTTACCACGCATGGACAATTCGACTAAGTCAGTATCTAAATGAGTGGCATACGAGAGTATTTTGTCCAACCCTAAAGACGTATTGTGTAACTGTCTCTTAATGGTTGATAGAGGAATCCCCATTCCAGCAGAGAGATCGGAATAACAAATCCCTTTCTCTTTAATTTTTTCTCGTAGAGCAGCAAGTAAATACGTTGCAGAATTATTCATCTAACAATGCCTGTTTTAATTTCTTCAGCATCCCTGATGATATATTCAAGAGAATCCTACTCTTGTGATACTGGTTCCAATTATTACCAGCATTCTTTATCAATTAAATCGATTTCAATGATGAGACTTTTACTTATTGTTAACTGATCAAGTTTTACTCATTGCGTTCACACTTTGACCATTTATTTTAAGCCTTATCAGTATGGCGACGAGTATAATTGTTTTGATGCGTAAAATTAAGTTCACTTAGATTTTTAGTAAAAGTTTTCTACCGAGAGATTAATTTCTTAGGTGGGAAGTATCAAAAAACTGTACTTAAAAATTTAGTCTCGCTTGAGATCACAGAATATTCGCGAGTGACTGGTATTTCATCGAGTTAGTGACCAGTAAAAAGCTTGTTATAAGGAGCAAGAAAGTTAGTTAAATTAACCGAGGTATTATTGAAGCGCCGTCATATTATACCCGTATTTTTCTAGCTTGCTCACATAATTTATTGGCCTGCCACCAAGGTTTATTTTTATATTCTTTTGCCACATAAAAACTCTCTCCCGCCATCGGAGTAATAAGTTCAATATGATCGGCTTGGCAATGTTCAATCAAGTCCTCAATGGGTTCATCCCATTTGTGCGTAAACAACTCATACGTTGCCCAGTGTACAGGTAGCAACTTCTTCGCTTGCAGATCTTTGAATGCTCGTACGGTGTGATGCGCTTGCATGTGTCCCCAGTTCTCAACCGGATAACCTTGGTTGCCTTTCACATCTGCCGCGACTTCCAAACAGGCGAGATCAATCGGACCGCAACGCTGAGCGATTTGTGCAAAATGGCTATCGTACGCACTGTCTCCGCTGAAATAGAGCGTCTCTTGCTTCCCTTTTACAACCCAAGATGCCCATAAGGTAGAATTCTTATCCAGATAAGTGCGCCCTGAGTTGTGATTGGCTGGCGTGCAAATCAACTCAACGTTGGCGTAATGAACGCTATCCCACCAATCAAATTCCACCACGTTATCAGGTCGAACGCCCCAACGAATCAGATGCTTACCGACACCGAGTGGCACGTAAAATGTTACGGATTTATCAGAATAGTAACGTATGGTCGACGCTTCGAGGTGATCGTAATGATCATGAGAGATCACGATGATATCAGGAATCGGCAAGCTATCCCGTACGGCTGTATTGGGGATATTGCGCTCAAACCATGCCTTCGCAATCAACGGCGACGCGTAGTCGAATACAGGGTCAGTGAGAATACGTATTCCATCTACTTCAATAAATAACGTCGAATGACCTAACCATGTCACACGCATCGCTTGTTGACGTTGCTCGAATTGCGTCAGTTCTATTGGTGAATGCGGCAATTGGTTATCAGGACTGAGCGGCGAACGTCCGCCCATGTAGGCCCAACACACTTGCCAAAAAGACTGAGGGCTTGGCACGTTTGGCATCTTGTCTTTGACGCGTCCATATTCAAATTGAGGTGAGTGGTTGATGCGATGCGCCAACTGCGCGTAGTAAGTGTGAGGAGTAATCAGTGATTGCGTTGCGCGCTCACGAGCCAAGTACGTGTTTTTAAGTGTCGTTTCAGACATGTCCTATCTACGTCTTGTTCACTAAACTATGGTTTTAGTTAAGCCTGCTTGTATGTCTTTTTCATGACCAAAATAGGGCGTAAGATGAAGATTAGGTTTCAGAGAAGTATTTCTGTCCTTTATCGGTCTTGATAAGGAAGAGAGAAGGAGAAAAGTTATGGTGACCTGCAGCCAATACGATTTTATTGAAATCGCCTGTATGTTTAAGTTGTCCGTTGAAATTACGTTGAAGAACGGTGAGAAGCACCAAGGTAAGGCGTTCGATACAGGTTACGACATGGAACGCCAAGAGTGCTTGTTTTTGGAGAGAAACGGCGAACGAACTCCCTTTCCAACCGAGCAGTTAATCGCGATGAAAGCACTCAAAGACAACCCGCATTTCAGTGAAGTGACCTTCGGTTAACTGCTCGAAAACCGATACAAATGTCAGATACAAAAAAGCGCCCTTAACTGGCTGAGTTAAGGGCGCTTTTGTTTGGCTTTAGAGGTTTACCTTGAACGGATAAAGATCAGCATCGGCATCATGATAACGAACATCACCCCAACCAACTGGAAGGTGTGCACAAAGGCCACCATTTGCGATTGCTGATGGAGCATGTTCTGATATTGCTCCAATGCCGCAGGATCGGTGATCGATAACCCCTGTTTCGCAGCCCAGTCATGCAACACTGGGTTATAAGGGTTAAAGCCTTCTCCCAAAGCGTGCCATTGCTGTTGGCTGTCGCGGTATTGGTACGTAGTCGCAATGGAGATACCAAACGAGCTACCAATGGTGCGGAACAAGTTAAAAATACTCGCCCCTGCCACCGACTGCTCTTTTGGCAATGTCATGTACGCCAGTGTCGATAGGGTCGAGAAGGTCAAGCCTAAGCCCATACCTTGAATCATACTTGGCATCACGATCCAGAAGGTATCGATTTCCATGGAGTACAAGGTCATGAGGTAGCTACCAATACCGATACAGGTTAGGCCAAAGACAATCTTCAACCTTGGATCGAATTGCGGGTTAATCACAATCACCAATATCAGCATACAGGCAGATGCCAGCCCCCGTGGTGCCATTAACATACCCGTAGTGGATACTGGGTAGTTCAATAAGCTTTCGAGCAACATCGGTTGTTGAGTGGTCAAGCCGAACATGGCCATCGACACGACCGCCATCATTAAGGACGAGACCATGAGGTTTTTGTCCTTGAGGAGCCACAGAGGCGCGATAGGGCTCTTGGTCTTCCAACTGCGGTAGATCCACATGATTAAGCCCATGATCGCCAGCAGCACTGCGGTTTGGATAATGCGGGAGTTGAACCAGTCTTCGTCGTTACCTTTGTCGAGCACGAACTGCAACGCACCGACCCCGAGGGCCATATAACCAATGATCCACCAGTCGAAGTTCGGTTTGGATTTGTTGCTGATGTGGATGTAGCGATAAATCAGCGCAGTACACACCAAGCCAAATGGCAAGTTGACGTAGAAGATCCAACGCCAGTTGATGTTGTCAGTAATCACACCGCCCACTACTGGGCCTAAGATAGGACCAAGCAAGATACCGATGGAGAAGATCGCCATCGCCTTGCCTTTTTGCTCGGAAGGGTAAATCTGAACCAGTGTCGATTGTGCCAATGGGATGACTGAAGCACCAAATGCACCTTGGATAATACGGAACACCACCATCTCTTCGAGTGAACCCGCTTGTCCACAGAAAGCACTGGCAATCACAAAGCCGATGACCGCCACCAACATGACTTTGCGCTCACCAAATCGCGATACCCAGAAACTGGTCATCGGGATGAAGATCGCCTCAGCCATGCTATAGCCAGTTAGCACCCATGTGATTTGGTCTGCCGTTGCGCCTAGCGCGCCCATCATGTGTGAAAGCGACACGTTAGCAACGGTCATATCTATCAACACCATGATGGCCGAAAGCATCACGGCGACGGTGGCTATTCCCCGTTTGTCGGCCGTAATCTCGTTACTCATTGTGCGTTACTTTTCAGATCAACAGTCACTTCAGAACTTGCACCCACACGTAATTGTGGCGCACCTTCAGGTACTTCAAGCGTCAAACGCACAGGGAAACGTTGTTTGATTTTCACCCAGTTACCGGTTGCGTTTTCTGGTGGCATCAAAGAGAAAGAGGTACCACTTGCTGGCGACAGTTCTTCCACTTTCGCATCCCAAACTACGTCTGGGTACATGTCGATCACGACTTCAGCGTGCATGCCTGCTTTGATGTGCGTTAGGTCAGTTTCTTTAAAGTTTGCGCGTACCCAGTAGCTGTCTTTTACAATCACAGGGAACAGAGTTTGGCCAACTCCCACAACAGAACCAGTATGTGTGTTGATTTCACCCGCGATACCATCGACAGGAGAAGTAATGTCGGTGTAGCTAAGGTTCAATTCAGCTTGTGCAAGTTGCGCCGCCGCTTGTTGAACAACCGCGGCTTCTGCGCCTTCTTCACCGCGATTTGCGATCGCTTTTTCAACCGTTGCACGCGCTTGTTCTAGGCTTGCTTGAGCATTAGCGAGTTTGTTCTTCGCAGTATCCAAATCTTGGTCAGACGCTAATTTGCGTTTCACTAACGAGTCAGTACGTTTGTACTCCAACTGCGCTTCGGTCAGGTTCGAGCGTGCAGCATCTAAACCAGCGACCGCTTCTGTGACCTGTTTATCGGCCACATCATGCTGTTGAACCGCCAATTGGTAAGCCGCTTTCGCTTGTTTGACCGCGAGCAGATAAGGGCGAGAATCAATCTTTAATAACAGATCACCTTTGTTCACCACTTGGAAATCTTTGGCTTCTACTGAGATGACTTGGCCTTGAACCTGAGGAGCGACAGACAGGATTTTTGCTCTTACGTATGCATCTTCGGTACTTGGGTGACCATCAGAATATTGCCAAGACCAGAACATCGCACCGAAGCCGATAGCACAAACGAGAAGGAAAAGGATTTTGGTCAGTTTGGATTTCGAAGAGGATTTCTTCGCGATATCGTCGCTCATTTATATTGTCCAAGTGTTCAATTATGTGATCAGTGTAGGAATTTTCCGCAATCGAACAATAAAATGATCTGCAAGGTTAAGATCCAATTTTGAGCGTTGCTAAATTGTTCAATTGATGCGCAAAGGTATTCACAAACTGGGTTTGCATAAAGTATAGAAGACGCGAATCAATCCGCGACTTAGGCAATCACATTGGCGAATATTCCAGACAGAAAAAAGCCCCGTTAGTCTCAGCTCTAACGGGGATTTATGGTTATTTATCTTTAACTATCAATGTGCTGTAGCAAGTTGCGCTGTTACTCTTCGACGTTGTAGCCAAATCACAACACCAAACAGCAACATTGCCGGAATCCACATCCACTCTTTGCGATAACGCTCAACAGGCACACGCACATCGACAATTTGTTGGTCGAACTGCAATCCTGCCGCCTCTGCTGGGCTAGCAAAACTAACGATATCAATCAGGGTTTGTTCACCTTGCTGATAAGTAGCGATACCCAATGCGTCCAGCTTATCTTGTCCAGTTTCCCCTTCAGGAACCGACAACAGCACCGAGAATTCTCGCATCTTACCGACCGCATCTTCACCGCTGATGCGCATTCTAAGCACACTGCCCTCTTCTAGCGGCTCAAGCGTTTGTGCCAACTGGGCAGGATTACTCGATTGGTACGGGTCCACCACCATGTCGATCCAGAATCCCGGACGGAACAGAGTAAAGGCCACCAGCAAAAGCAGAACGCCTTCGTACCAACGGTTACGAGTCAGGAACCAACCTTGCGTCGCCGCTGCGAATATCAACATCGCGATAGTAGAGATAACAAAGATGGCAATGCCGTGCGCCCAATCGACATCAATCAACAACAAATCCGTATTGAAGATAAATAGGAACGGCAAAGCTGCGGTTCTTAGACTGTAGTAAAACGCGGTTAAGCCCGTCTTGATTGGATCGCCTTTCGACACCGCCGCCGCAGCAAACGAAGCCAGACCCACTGGCGGCGTTACATCCGCCATGATGCCGAAGTAAAACACAAACAAGTGCACCGCAATTAACGGCACAATCAAACCGTGTTGTTGACCCAGCGTGACGATAACAGGTGCTAGCAAACTTGATACCACGATGTAGTTCGCCGTGGTTGGTAAGCCCATACCTAGAATCAAGCTCAATACCGCCGTAAGCATCAGCATGAGTAGCAAGTTGCCCATCGACAGGATCTCAACCAAGTCAGCCAGCACTAAGCCGACACCGGTTTGCGATACGGCACCAACGATAACGCCAGCGGTGGCGGTCGCGATACCAATACCGATCATGTTACGCGCACCAGCAATCAAGCCTTCACGCAAATCAATACAACCGTCTTTGAAGTTGCCGTAATCGTGCTTGCCATCTTTACGCATCCAAGTCAGCAGAGGACGCTGAGTCAAAACGATCACCACCAGAATCACGCTGCCCCAAAAAGCAGACAACCCTGGAGACAAACGCTCGACCATCAAACACCACACCAAGACCACCACGGGCAGGAGGTAGTGCAAGCCAGACAACAAGACTGCGCGAGTATTTGGTAGTTGTTCTAGCGGGGCATCTGGATCTTCTTCTGGTAGCGGCTCATTGCTTGCAGCCACTTTTAGCAGCGCCAAGTACACCACCGCAAGAATCAATGCCATCCCCGGCAGGACAAAGTCACCCAATACTGGCTTCAACCATCCTAAGCCGTAGTAGACCGCCATCGACAATCCAGAAATCAACGCCGCACCAAATGCAAAACCCGTGAGTCTTGCTAGCCAAGGTTTTGAACGTGCGGCATCAATTGGCTGCATGCCCAACTTGAGCGCTTCTAAATGAACAATATAAAGCAGGGCAATGTAAGAAATAGCGGCAGGTAAGAAGGCGTGTTTGATGATCTCAACATAAGGAATGCCGACGTATTCCACCATCAAAAATGCCGCGGCGCCCATAACAGGAGGCATGATTTGCCCATTCACCGATGACGCCACTTCCACTGCACCAGCTTTCTCTGGAGAGAAACCAACCTTGCGCATCATAGGAATAGTGAACGTACCCGTGGTCACTACGTTGGCAATCGACGAGCCCGAAATCAAACCGGTTAAGCCCGAGGCAACGACGGCCGCTTTTGCAGGACCACCACGCAAGTGCCCCAACATGCTAAATGCTAATTGAATGAAGTAGTGCCCTGCTCCAGCGCGTTCCAATAACGCGCCAAACAGAACAAACAAGAATACAAAGCTGGTCGATACGCCAAGTGCAATACCAAACACACCTTCTGTGGTGATCCACTGGTGGTTAGCCAGCGCGTCCAACTGCACGCCACGATGGGACAACAAACCCGGCATGTATGGGCCTGCCAAGCTGTAGCCGATAAACACCAACGCAATCACTGGCAATGCTGGGCCTAACACTCGGCGCGCCGCTTCTAAAAGCAGAGGTAAGCCAATCAATGCGGTAATAAAGTCTTCAGTGGTTAAGCTGCCCGGACGTTGTGCTAGTGCTTCGTACATAACAAACAAGTAAAGCGAAGACGCGCAAGCAATCAAACCCAACATGATGTCGAAGGCAGGAACACGATCGCGCGGAGAGCGCTTAAAAGCAGGGAAGACAAGGAAGGCAAGCAACAAGGCAAAGCCAAGGTGAATGGCGCGCGTTTCGGTGTCGTTCATCACACCGAAGCCAACAATAAACGGCAGCGGAGACGCTATCCAAAGTTGAAACAGAGACCAAAGTAACGCCAAACCCGCAATCAGCTTTTCCATGATTCCGGTTGGCAGGCGAGCACCCACATCTTGGGCAATCAGTTCTTCTGCCGACAGCTCACTCGGATGCGTATCAGCATGGGACGTGGAGATCGTCTTATCCATAATTTTCTCACAAACAACAGAGAAGCAAGCGCTGCGAATCCATCACAGCGCTTGCTAAAAATTGAAGGTTCTAAGAGTTACTTACAACCAGCCGCGCTCTTTGTAGTAGCGCACCGCACCTTCATGCAGTGGTGCAGACAAACCCACTTCAATCATTTCTGATTCTTTCAAGTCTTTAAATGCTGGATGCAAACGCTTGAAGCGGTCTAGGTTGTCGAACACAGATTTCGTCAGTTGGTACACCAACTCAGGATCGGTCTCTGCTGTGGTTGAGAGCACCGCTTTACCGCCGATAGATTGCGTATCGTTCGGGTTGCCACGGTACATTCCGCCCGGAATGGTTGCTTTGGTGAAGTACGCACGCTCAGCAAGTAACTTGTCGATTTCAGGACCAGTCACTGGTACTAGCACCGCATCCGTTGTAGTTGAGGCTTCTTGAATCGCGCCATTTGGGTGACCAACAAAGTAGCTCATTGCATCGATGTTGTTGTCGCTCATTGCAGAAGCTTGTTCTGCTGGTTTCAGATCTGACACCAAGCTGAACACATCTTGCGACCAGCCTTTTGCTTGCATCACTTGCTCAAACGTATCGCGTTGACCAGAACCAGGGTTACCAATGTTGACGCGCTTGCCTTTCAAATCGTCGAAATTGGTGATGCCCGCGTCTTTACGCGCAAGAATTGTGAACACTTCACTTTGTAGTGAGAAAACGGCACGAATGTCCGTCATTGGTTGGTTATTTTGGAAAGGAGCCACACCTTCTAGGGCTTTGTATTGGTGATCTGACTGCATGATGCCGAAGTTGTATTCGCCACTGCGCAAACCATTGACGTTTGCCACGCCACCACCACTGGCTGGTGCATTACATTTAATACTGTGGTCTGCTGCACCACGGTTTACGAAACGACAAATCGATTGACCTGCCACGTAATAAACGCCAGTTTGACCGCCCGTGCCGATAGTAATAAATTTCTCTGCCGCACTTATTTTCTCACTGTATGAGAACAGTGAAACTGCCGAAGCAAATACTGCAATGAGTGTGGTTCCTTTCATTTTTAGTTCTTCCTGTCTACCGATTGAAAAATAAAGATATTTTTCTCAGCTAAAGACAGCAAAACCGAAAAATACTCGTGTAAAAATTCCACGCTTCACGAGCGATTTTCCTTAGTCAGCTAATCCTTAGCTTCATTTTGTAATTTTTATTTCGGCATTCGATCAATAATTAACCGAACACTTGCAATCGAATTTATCAGAACAATTTCCAAACCTAGCTATGGTAAATTTTCGCTTTTCTCAGCAATCGAGAATTAACAGAAAATTCATTTTTTAATCGATGCGTTTACAAATAGAAAATTCATAGAAATAGGAAGAGAAAGGAGAGATGAATAGAAGAAGAAAATGAAATAAAAAAGAGGGGCAATCCCCGCAACTGCCCCTAAAAGTCATGCCAATAATCTTATTGTTCTTTTGCTACTGCTTTTTCTTAGAATTTGTAACCGCCGCTGATCATGAATACCCAAGGGTTGATCTTCACGTCAGTTTTTTGTTTTACGCCACCCGCTTTGTAGGTCGCTTCAGTTTCAATGTTTGCGTACCACGCCGATGCGTTTAGGAACCATTTATCGTTGATCATGTAGTCCACACCAACGTTTGCAGCTAGACCGAATGAATCATCCAATTTCAGATCAGAAAGTCCCGCGCCTTTACCCGTACCATTAAAGCCTTCATCAAAGAAGATGGTGTAGTTTAGACCCGCACCCACGTATGGGCGGAATTTGCTTTGTGAGTCACCAAAGTAGTACTGAACCATAACTGTTGGTGGTAGGTGTTTGGTCTCGCCGATGTCACCAAGGCCAAGTAGGTCTGTTGAAATATCATGGCCAAATGGTGTTGCAGCCAGAACTTCTAAACTGATGTTGTCGGTAAACATATAACCGAACGTCAAGCCCAGCTGCGTGTTGGAATCCACTTTAAGCTCTTCTTGAGAACCTAAGATTTTGTCACTGCTGTCATTTGGTACAACGGATGCCGCACCAACACGTACAATGAAGTCACCTTCACTGTGAGCGAAAACACTTGGAGACACTAACGCAGCAACCACTGCTAAACTGCAGATTGTTTTTTTCATTGTTATTTCCTTTTGTAGGGCTTTGTTTCTTTTTGTACTCAGCTGCGCTCTTCCCTTTCGGGCAGTTCCTTAATGAATCCAAAACCTTGAAGCACGCGAGTATCACTATTTTCTTGAGCTGCGCGCAATCTAGCATATAGAAACCCTACTATTTTGATGGAAATCAATTTGTGAAAAATATAGCTTTCACGTATACAAAAACGCCAAATTGATCAACAAATTATGCAAATAGGACACAACCCTGTAATGCAAACTGTGCGTGTGAGAAAAGTACCTCGCAGTTCTCATTCCACTTCCTCTGTGAGCCTCTGTACTTAACAAAACTTTTTTCTCGATATGCTCGGATTATTTTCAAAAAACACCCACTTCAAAACGCCAGTTTGACCGCTTAAATTGGGCGATTTTCGGCCTGTGTAAACCACTGAAACACAAGGAGTTATATTTCTGGAAAATCAGTTATTTAGGGTGTTAACCTGCTCCTAACCGAACAAGAAAAGATAAAAAGACATGATTAAGACCGACCAAACCTTCGAGCATGAGGACTTTTCTCATCACGATTTGCAAAACACCACCTTTGAAAACTGCCGCTTTTATCAGTGCAATTTCGACCACGCCGATCTGAGTGATGCAAAGTTTATTGATTGCCGTTTTATCCAGCCGAGCGACATAGAAGGCTGCAGTTTCCGTTATGCCAAACTCAAAGATGCCAGCTTTAGCAACTGCATGTTGGCTATGTCTCAGTTCAATGGCGCGGATTGCGTCGGCATCGAACTGCGCAAATGCGATTTGAAGGGTGCAAACTTTCAAAGTGCCAACTTCGCTAATCGCGTCAGCAATACTGTGTTCTTTTGTATCGCCTACATCACGGGCTGCAACTTGGCTTACACCAATTTTGAGCGCGCACTGCTAGAGAAATGCGACCTGTTTGAAAACCGATGGAACGGCGCCAATTTGATGGGCGCGAGCTTTAAAGGCTCTGACTTATCGAGAGGAGAATTCAGTCAAGAACAATGGGGCAGCTTTAATATAGAAGAGAGCGATCTTACCCACGTCGATTTAGAAGGCTTGGACATTCGCCGCGTATCTTTATACGGTGTTAAGATCTGCGACTGGCAGCAAGAACAACTGCTCGCACCATTTGGATTGATCGTTATTTAGGAAGCATTATGAATCTGTTTAAAGACCTACCCAGTGATCTGAGTGAAGAAGTGTTCGAAGATTTACTCACACATAAACAGCTGCGCATCGAGCGTATCGTCTCAAAAGGGCAAACCATGCCAGAGGGCGAATGGTACGATCAAGAAGAACATGAGTGGGTATTGGTACTGCAAGGCGCAGGCGAACTGACTTATGAAGATGGTTCTGTAAAACGTTTAGAAGCCGGTGACCATATCAACATTCCGGCGCATACAAAGCATCGCGTCAGTTGGACAGCCCCAGAACAAGAGACGATTTGGTTGGCGGTTTTCTACCGCTAGATTTTCGACTTTCTTGCTATTCCGACGAGCAGGTAAAGAAAAACGGGGGAAAGAAACCCTAACTTTCCCCATGTGCGCAATAAAGGGTCTAGGTGAGGCGCAAAAGAAATTGAAGTCATGACTCCGAGCCAGTCTCCCAACCGTTACTCAGAAATGAACCTAGCCATCACTTCAATGTTCATAAGATAAAATGTTCGATAACGTGCTATTGGATAGAGAGTGTGTTTTGCTTGCGGTTGTATTCGAATCGATGGCTTTGCTCGACGCTGTCTTTGACTTCTAGCCCTTCCATCGTCGTTGTGCCTTTCTCCAGTCGAACTTGATCACTGTTCAAGTCCACAATCAACTCATCATATTGGCTTTTTTTGCCGTTATCATCGTACTGCAAACGCACCTTGTACGTGCCTTTGCTTGCATCATATTCAGCTTGATAACCTTGGTTGAATGCCTCAATGGCAATGCCTTCTGGATACACCACCATGTCAACACGCGTTGGTGCTTCGGTGAATTTATAGGTTGAGATACCAAAACGGGTTTCGATGATGTCCGCTTCATAAAAGAGGTGTTCAATCTCGTTTGATGAGCTGACCATCACCATTTCAGGTGTCAGTCGCATCAAGTGAAACTCAAAAATCAGAGAGGTTTTGTTGTCACCAACATTCGGGACCAGTGCTTCCAACTCCTCGAGGGTACTCACATTAAAATCACGCAAAATGTTTAATGAGAGTCGATCGAGCGTGTAAGTCACTTTGCGAGACAAGTTCTCGGCCTCAAAGCCCAGTAAGTCATCGCTGATGGTGTCGGTAATCGAACGATGCAGCAGATCAATACCGTCCACCTCATAGTTCGCTCTAGGATCTTTCAACTTAGACACAGAGTCTGTCGTCATTCCCTCGCCACCACAGCCACTCAGTGCAAACATCACCGCAATACTCACTATCGCTTTATGCATCTGTACACGCTCCTTTTCAAAGACGGCGGCAGTGTAACGATTGCGGCAACGAGTTGATGTAAGCGTATGTAAGATGTGCTTATTATTACAATTAGGTAAAAGTTATTTAATCTTTTATGGGATTATTATTTTATTTGTCATCAATATACTAAGCGCACTCAACAACCGATGACGAACGACAATAATGAGCTGGTTTTTCTTACTTTTAGGTGTGGGCGCCGAAGCCCTTTCACACGTTGCACTCAAAGCCACTGATGGCTTTAGCAAACCACTACCTGCAACCCTTGTCTTAGTTGGTCACTTGGCTGCATTTTTCTGTTTGGCGCAAGCGATGAAAGGCGGCATGCCAGTTGGCATTGTTCACGCGCTTTGGGCAGGTTTAGCGATTGTATCGGTGACCTTAATCTCGCAACTGGTTTACCGCCAACACATGGACACCAGCCTTTGGATTGGCATGGCACTTATCGCAGCGGGCGTGATGGTGATAAACTTGTCTCACGGACACGCACATTAAACCATAAGGCAGCGGATTGTCAGATAAAAAAACCTCTCTCGCACTGTTTGATTTTGACGGCACCATCACGGATGAGGACATGTTTAGTGCATTCCTCCACTATGCAGTTTCTGGCCCTCGTAAGTGGCTCGGTAATGTGGTGATCATGCCGTTTTATGCGCTCTACAAAGCAGGAGTTATTCCTGCAAAGCGAATGCGTCCTATCGCCAGTTTTATCGCCTTTGCAGGAAGGAGAACGCAAGAGGTCGAAGCGTTAGGATCCCAGTTTGCAAAAGAGGTGATTACAAAACACATTCGCCCAGAAGCGCAAGCGAAACTGGAATGGCACCAAGCGCGAGGAGACACCATTGTCGTTGTCTCGGCTTCACTTAATGCCTACTTAAGCCCTTGCTGTGAAACCCAAGGTTACCAATTGCTTTGTAGCGAAATAATTGGCGACAGCAAACGCATTAATGGTCTCTACCTGAGTGGCGATTGCAGTTTGGAAAGAAAGGTCGAGCGTGTGCAACGTGCTTTCGACTTCAGCCAGTACAAAACAATTTATGCTTACGGCGATACCCACGAAGACATTCCGATGCTCAAGTTAGCCGATCATGCGATGATGAACTGGCAACCTTGGCAAAGCGAAAACGGCCTGAATTAAAACAAGAAACCCTTCTCAATTGAGAAGGGTTTTGCGTATTTGGAAAGAATGAAGCTTAACGCCAAACACCCCATTCACCTGTAGTTCCAGGCTCCTCACCACGCGTCCACCACTGCGCTGTCCATTCACGGCCGTTGTGCGTCACGACGTCACCTTGGTTGTACACCGCATCTTTACTCCAAAGGTTGGTCGGCTCTACCGGCGGTGTGGTATCACCTTTAATCAATGACAACGCGTAGCTAAAGTTAGCGTTCGGAGCCAACACTTGGTTTGCGTAGATGTTGTTGGTATCGAACATGTAGTGGTTCATTGCTTCGTGCCAAATACCCACGTACCAATCGCCCGTTTGCTGCGAGTTAAACTGATCAGCTAACTCCGCAGCCCACGTTGTGGTGTTGTTTGCACTGATTGGTAGTGACAGATCGACGATCTCGGTACCCGTTGCATTAAACGTGCGGAATCGTACCGTGTCGCCTGACTCTACCGGACCAAACCCTTGTGGGACAAAGTAACCCAGAGCTGTCAGGTTGTTTGCCGGATCTGTTGGGTCTACCGGGTCGGTAGGAGGTGTTGTACCATTGCCGTTCAACGTTATGTCACTACAGTTGTAGAAGCCTTCACCTGCAACATCAATGCGCTGCCAACGGGTATAAAGAATCGCATCGCCCGAACGATCGGCAGGGAAGGTTACCTGCATGCGGTAGCGTTTTTCTGCATCCACATACACATCACCAGCAGTATCGATAAGGTCTAAATCGTCCCAGGTCAGTGGCTGCGTATCATCATATGTTGGCTTAGAAAGGTAGAACTCCCAGTAAGACGGGTTATGTGGTGCTTTACCAAAGAACACCAATTCGATTTGATTGTTTGCATCTGGCGTCACGTTAGTACGTTGCCAATTTGGAGATGGGATATTCAAACCTTTCTTCGCGGCATCACCCGCAGAACAAAGCTCGCCGTCACGAACAATCGCTTTCACATGCGCCATATCGCGGTAGTTCGGCACGTTTGCGGCGATCTCACTACGTTGTACGAAGGGATATGCGCCCGACTCGTCATAAGCGGCCTGACAAGCTTGGTTTGGGATTTCATTGGTCCAAAAGCCGCCATCTAAATAACAAGTATTTTGACGTGCACTTGGAAACTCGACCCAGCCATGAGCACTGACATTAAAAGAGCTTAAAGCCGCAACGGCGCCCAAGCTTGCAAGAGGAAGGGTTACGTATGATTTCATCATTCATCCTTAAATTTTCAGATCCACTGCACTCGAACCGGGCAGCGACGTAGAAAAACTAGCAGGATGAGATTATTTAGAAGGTGAGAATAAATACTGGAATTGTCAGATTGCAGACTGCTTTCCAGCATTTTATGTGGACTTTACTCATACTCGACTGACTCTTTCGAGTCACTTCAAATTGATGTGCCACAAAACAATGTTCTCTATACGAGCTATCGTTCATCTTTTGGTGTGTCCATCACCACCATGGTCGTGATCGCTTTGACGTGTTCGCACTCCCCTAGAACATCTGCATGAAAAGCTTTATAAGACGCCAGATCTTGAGTCTCCACTCGTAGCAAATATTCGTTCGCGCCAGTGATATTATGGCACTCCACCACCTCATCCACAAAACGGACGTGATCTTCAAAACCGAGTTGCGCCTGCTTTGAGTGGGATGCTAAACCTATCGACACATAAGCGACAAAGCCGACACCCATTTGTTGGTTATCCAATACCGCGCGATAACCTTTAATCACGCCTTTTCGTTCCAAATCTTGCACACGACGTAAAGTCGCAGACGGTGATAACCCCACACGTTCAGACAGCTCCACGTTGGAGATTCTTCCGTCTGATTTCAACGCTTGCAATATTCTTTCGTCAAATCTATCCATGATGCTCTTTTGTTGTTTGTTCGGCGCACTTTCATCAAATAAAAGCACAAAATTGATGACGGTTCTACCTATCATTGTTGCTGACCGGTCAGAAAACGTCATTCTCTACCCATCACTTCGTGGGTAAACACATTTGCAGGAACATACTATGGAATACTCTCAACTTGGTGCACTCGCACTGTTTGCGTTTGTCTCGACCTTCACTCCGGGACCAAACAACATCATGCTAATGACGTCCGGCGCGAACGTCGGTTTTAAACGCACGATTCCTCATATGTTGGGCATTACCTTTGGCTTTGGCGCAATGTTGATTCTCGTTGGCATTGGTTTGATGAGTTTGTTCCACGCTTACCCGATAACGCACAGCATTCTTAAAGTATTGAGCCTCGCGTACTTGTTGTATCTCACCTATAAAATTGCCACCAGCAACAAAGCGGAAGTGAAAGATGATTATCGTCCAATGAGCTTTCTAGGCGCAGTGGCATTTCAATGGGTAAACCCAAAAGGGTGGTCAATGGCACTCACGGCTATCACGGTATATAGCAATGGAGGTTCTTGGCTTGAGTTAGCTTTTATCGCAGGCATTTTTTGTTTGGCAAACTTACCATCTGTGACTTTTTGGACGGCGGCAGGCATCCAACTTCAACGTTGGTTGACGACTTCTAAACGTGTGAAAGGCTTCAACTATGGCATGGCGGCGCTTCTGCTTTTGTCGACTATCCCAATGATATAAATGATAAAACCATGAAAGATAAGTGTGACTTATGCCAAGTTTTGGCTAGTCCTTTGTTCGGTAAGTACAAATAATCGCCACTTCCACGGGTGGACTGGGCCATAGTAGCAACAGCAGTGATAAGAACATTAAAAGCCTCAACGATAAGTGATACCAATATAGGTTCCCCTTTCACTGCTTTGCCGCTGCCTTTTTAGCAGCGACAATCCATTCACTCTGACCGACAAGCACGATGCTGACAGGTCCGTCACACAAGGAGCGTTATACAATGCGTATTCGCAAGCTCATTCTTGCTACCGCTTTTGGCTTACTCATCTCGGGTTGTAGCCAAACCTCTACCACCACTACCGTTGAATTGATTCCACCAGAATATCCGGTTGATTATTTCTTCCGAAATGCCGAAGTCTCTAGCTACCAAATCTCTCCAGCTGGCGATTACATTTCAATGATGAAACCATGGCAAGACCGTAAAAATGTGTTTGTCCATCCCGTTGGCGAGCCAGAAAATGTCAAGCGCATTACCTCGATTACCGGTCGCGACATCGCTTATTACTACTGGGTTGGGGATGACACCATCATTTATTCACGTGATACCGGTGGGGATGAAAACTTTTACCTCGTCACGGTCAATGTAAAAACTGGTGAAGAGAAAACCATTACACCGACATCAGGCGTAGTAGCGTACGTGATCGATACGTTGGAAAGTCAACCAGATGACATTCTTCTCTCGACCAACGAGCGGAATCCGCAAGTGTTTGATGTTTATCGTCATAACTTGAAAACCGGCAAGAACACGCTGGTTGCCCAAAACCCTGGTAACGTCCGCGACTGGGGCACCGATCATGATGGCAACATTCGATTCATTTCAACCTCTGATGGCGTAAACACAGCGGTTCTCTATCGTGATACGGTGGAGGAAGAATTTCGTCCATTGAAGAATCTGACTTTTAAAGAAAGCTTCTCGCCTATCTCGTTTACGCCAGATAACAAGAACCTGTACGTTGCTTCTCGTATCACACGCGATAAATCGGCCATCATCGAATACGATGTGAAGGCAAATAAAGAAGTGCGTGAAATCTTCTCTCACCCAGAAGTCGATGTAACCAACGCTAGTTACTCCAATGCGCTCAATAAGCTAACGACCATCTCTTATGTCACAGATAAGCGTCAGTATCATTTCCTTGATAAAGGGTATGAAGAGACTTTTGAGCGTCTGCAAGAGAAATTGCCAGGAGTCGAAATCTCGGTAAACAATGCTACTCGCGACGAGAGAAAAATGATTGTCGTGACCTACAGCGACACTGACCGTCCAAATTATTACTACTACGATCGTGATGCTGACCAGCTTGAGAAATTGGCGGCAAACGCACCTTGGCATAAACCAGAAGACATGGCGAAGATGACGCCAATCACTTACACCGCTCGTGATGGTGAGACCATTCATGGTTACTTAACTCTACCAAAAGGTCGTGAAGCAAAAGATTTACCGCTACTCGTGCTGCCACATGGTGGTCCTTGGGCGCGTGATTATTGGGGCTTCCAACCAGAAGTTCAACTGTTCGCTAACCGTGGCATTGCGGTACTGCAAATGAACTTCCGTGGTTCAACCGGTTATGGTCGTGAATTTTGGGAAAAATCGTTCAAGCAATGGGGTCAGTCGATGCAAGATGACATCACTGATGGCGTGAAATGGGCGATTGACCAAGGTTACGCACAGGATGGCGAAGTGTGTATCTACGGCGCATCTTACGGCGGTTACGCGACGTTGGCCGGTGTGACCTTCACGCCAGACCTATATAAATGTGGTATCGACTACGTTGGTGTGTCAAACCTGTTCACCTTCATGGATTCTATCCCGCCATACTGGGCACCCTTCCTAGCCATGCTGCATGAGCAAGTAGGTAACCCAGAAGATCCAGAAGACGCGAAGATGATGAAAGCCTACTCACCAGTGTTCCACGTAGACCAAATCAAAGCACCACTGTTAGTTCTACAAGGCGCGAAAGACCCACGAGTGGTGAAGAGTGAATCTGACCAAATCGTTAATGCACTACGCGATCGCGGCGTTGAAGTGGAGTACATCGTGAAGGAAAACGAAGGTCACGGCTTCCGTTCACTAGAAAACCGTCTCGATGGTTACCAAGCGATGGATCGATTCCTGAAAACACATTTGTTAGAGCAAGCGCAGTAAACAAGCTCCATTCTTCTCTCAAGGGCACTTCGGTGCCCTTTTTTATTCTCCCACTACTATCTTATAAAGCGGGACGACGAAGTGTTCATTTGAGCGAGGAGTACCGAAATTAAATCGCCGATTCTCAGATCAGAGTGTAAATTTAGATAAAGACACTATCTGCCTTATTGAGATGCTGTTAATCTTAGATGAGAAAGAGAATAGTTATCAAACGTAGTGAAATGTGAATTAAAATGAAAAAGAAACCACAACCAAAAAGCCTCGTTGTCATCAACACACAAACCGTGACACCCAACATGCAGCGCATTACCCTGCAAGGTGAGGCGCTAGGCGACTTCCCACAAGATTGCGAAGGCAGCTACATCAAGCTGTTGTTCAATGAAGTTGGTGGCACGGACATTCAAGGCTTCTCAGAAGAAAACCGTCCTGTCATGCGTACTTACACCATTCGTCGCTTTGATCCACAAGCCTGCACGATTGAAGTCGACTTTGTCCGTCATATCACTAAAGATCTACAGTGCGGCTTTGCAGCGCGCTGGGCTATGTCAGCGAAAGAAGGCGACACCATAAACATTGCAGGTCCAGGTAGCATCTCGAACCTGAATGCTGAAGCCGACTGGTTCTTTATGGCAGCAGACATGACGGCATTGCCTGCTCTGTCGGCGAAAATCCGCACGCTACCAGAAGAAGCAAAAGGCTACGCCGTGATCAGCGTGATTTCTGAAGCGGATATTCAGCCGCTAGAAGCGCCAGCAGGTATGGAAATCCATTGGGTCACCGAACAATCACTCGAAGATAAAGTTCGCGCTCTAGAGTGGAAAACAGGTGATGCAGCTGTTTGGAGTGCTTGTGAGTTCGACTCGATGCGTGCGCTACGTCAATACTTCCGTAACGAAAAAGAAGTGGAGCGGGAAAACCTTTACCTCAGCAGTTACTGGAAACAAGGCGTATCAGAAGATGGCCACAAGGTAATCAAGCGCGAAGATGCGGAACTAAACGAGCAATAATTCCTACTCACTATAAAAATATAAGCCAAGTAGCTTATAGCTAACTTGGCTTATTCAACTGATATACTCTGTGTCGCTCAACTCATGTTCTCAGCCAAGAAATCAATCAGTAAGCGCACTTTTGGCGACAGGTTTCGGTTTTGTGGATAGAGCGCCCAAATACCTTCGCGGTCATCTCGGTAGTCGGTTAATACTTCCACCAGCTCACCGTTATCCAAGGCTTCTTGTACATAATAGTCTGGCAGTTGCACTAAGCCTAAGCCACGTTTCGCCGCATCGACTAACGCAAAACCACTGTTACACTTAATTCGACCAGAAACACGCAGAGACTTCTCACGTTTTTGCTCTTTAAAATGCCAGTAATCGGCAGTGCCGACCAAACATTGGTGGTGACTGAGCTCAGACAACGTATGCGGCTCACCTGAGCGATCCAGATACGCAGGGCTAGCACACACGTAAAGCTGACGAGACGATAAACGCTTGGCAATTAAGCTTGAGTCTTGTAAACGCCCCAAACGAATTGCGACGTCAACGCCTTGCTCAATCAAATCTAACTTTTGGTTGGTCAGGTTTAAATCCAAATTCACCTGCGGGTATTTCTCAATAAACTGATGTAGCAAAGGCGCTAGGTTCATTTCACCGTAGGTCACGGGCGCAGTGACTTTGAGCAAACCTTTGGGTTCTGCCTGCATTTGCGTTACTGCCAATTCTGCTAACTCTAGACCTTCGACAAGGTGCTTACATTGTTGATAGTAGAGTTGCCCCGCTTCTGAAAGCGAGACTTTTCGCGTGGTTCGGTGCAACAGTTTAACGGCTAGACGTTCTTCAAGTGCAGAGACGCGACGGCTGATTTGCGCGACCGACGTTTTCAACTTGTTGGCTGCGCCAGTGAAGCTGTTAGTTTCTGCAACCGCGACAAACTCGCTCACGCCTTCCCAATTCGCCATGGTTGTGGTTCCTGTGGAATTCTATTTATTGCGTATTCTCACACAAACTGAAATGCAGAGAAAACCTGTTTAAAAAGGATAGCCGACTAAATGCACCACTTGTTGTGGCCAAATGATGTTGAGTGACAGCACCATGGTGTCTTCTGTACTGATCCACTTGCTCGGTTTTACTTCCATCTTCAAATTGTCGGTAGGCAGGTATCCACTGGACTTGTAAATATGGGTTCGCCCAAACAACACAGAGAATGCGTCTCCTCTTTCCAGTGCATCTTGGTGAATCGCTTTGAGCAATATTTTCACTAACCCTTTACCACGATACTCAGGTTGGACACACACTTCGGCGATGCCACTAATTGGAAAAGACTGGTCGTCAATCATCACCTGTTTTTCATGCACGGCAATATGAGCTGCGAGCCGTTCCCCATCCCAAATGAGATATCGGTGGCGGGGGATTTCCTTGAAATATCTTTGAGTTTGAAAGAGTTGGTCTTGCTCCTTAGTGAAGCAAATAGAGAGCAAACGTCGAAGCTTTGCGTCAAGCTCTTGGGTCACATCATCATCGAGTAAGTATTCAAAGCGCATGATTTACCTCATCTATTCCTCATGATTAAAAGTAAACTTTTGGCAAGTGACTTACTGAGGTATAGCGCAAATAAAGAAAGCGCAGACTGAGCTGCGCTTTCCATTTTTCTTTTCGTGTGAGAGCAAAATCAGTTCTTGAGAATATCGCGCTTCACTTCGCCTTTTAGATCCGTCAGTGTTTGCTGCCCAGTATCAATCAAGAAGTGGTCGCTGGCTTGTCCGGTTGCGAACTTCTCTAGAATCACAAACAGGCTACCAAAGCGGGAGCGGAATACTTCACCAACCGAGTACTCACCTAAGTCACCAAGTTCAGAATCTACCGTTCCTGCAAATTCTGAAAGTTCACGACTTAATAGCTCGTATTGCAGCAGTTGCGCTTCTTCAATGTCTCGGAAAGCCAATTCGTCGGCATTACGTAAGCGATAGAAGTCAGTTGCCAGCTCTTCACCATTCCACGCGGCAAACTCCTCAAGGTTAAACCCTCCTTGTTGAGCAATCGCTTGAGCTTGCTGCGTTGCAGTCTGCCAATCTTTTTGGAACTGCTCGTAGTCCACGACGGCGTTTTCATTACAATTAACGATGTCGTACCCCAGCTCTTTTGCTAACTGACACACGGTAAACTGCGTTGAAAGCTGAGACATAATCAACATGTCATCGCCATCCATATGCAGGAGCATTTCACGCATTTCTAGTGGCCAATCACTTGGCAGGAAGCGTAAACGCGTCAGCTCACGAATGTGCCAATCGGTCAGAGCATAATAGCTTTCAGCTTCTAGAATCTCTTTATTCCAAATGTTTGCTTTTGCTGTTTCGTCATCGCCAGCTTGCTCTGTGAGATGTTCGTGCTCTCTCGCATAATGCTCGAATAACTCGTTGTAGCCTGCCACTTTGTCGATCACGACGGTTTCCACTTCGATTTGATGATCAGGACGGATGTTCAATAGCTTATAAGCTGGAATGTAACCCGCTAAAGAAGGCGCTTGAATGTTGAATAGCGTGTGTTGAACGCCATCGATCATATAGCTCTTCTTACCCGTGTCGTTAAAATGCATGTGACCACCAACGTGAATGCTCAACCCCGTAGCGGCTAGCGCTTTGCTGGTGTCGTCATTTGGCTCACGCGATAACTGATGACTGCCTTCACCGAACAAGTCTTCAATCTCTTCGGATGCGCCATTATAAAAATCCGTCATAGGAAAATGGCTGAATGAGACCAGCGTTTTGTTCTGCTCTTTTGCCGCCTTTACGACCTCACTGATCCATTCAATCACGTGCAGTTTGTGGGTCAGCATCATGTTGTAACCCGCGCTACTGGAACCATCGAAGTCATCGCCGCTGACTGAACCTTCTGCCAAGGTGTCTTTGGGTTTATAAACGTTCGCGTCGATAGCCAATAACCACAGACCTTTCACTGGCTCTACCAAGTAGCTGGTATCTGGCACCACCGCACAGTTGGTGTAGCCGTCTTGTTTGTACTCACCGCCCGTCCCTTGGTGGCAAATCTCGAACATACGCTTATCGTAAGTCGCTTCTTCGGTTGCAAGTTCATAAGAATAGTCGTTTCGAGCTTCATCGCTGCTGTAAGGCGTTTCGAAATACAAATAATCTTCTTGAGGATAAAAACCGTGCGTCCCTAAGATATCCATGATCTCTTTGTAGCCCCACTCTTGCACCTCTTCCGTACAGATGGTGTCTAAGTGGTCACCTTCACCGGGAATAATGCCCCACTCGCCTTCGTAATCGACACACTCATCCTTACCACGGCTAAAGATGCGTTGTTTCTTGCCGTCCTCACCAAGGTAATCAGATTTGCCCGCCGCCACGGTAAAAGGTTTATTGGGATCATGGTTGCCCGGTGCAGCAAAGAATTCTAGACCGTAAGTCTCGCGGTAATGATCAAAGATTTTCACTAACCCACGCATGTGCACAGGCTGGCCGTCATCGCTAAAATCCCCTGGCAACGCAACGTACTTGATGCCACGCTCAACCACATCGTCCAATGCTGCGATCATCGCGAAGTAGTTTTCGTTAAACAAACGCGTCGATTCCATCTGCGATTGCATGGTACGAATCGTCGCATATTTGCCGCTGGCGTTGGTGTACAAACCTTGGAAAGATCCGTCTTGGAAATCACCATACACATCGTGGAAGTGGATGTCTGGCATGAACGCCACTTGGACTGGCGCTTCGAGTTCTGGAGTGTCAATACTTGAAGAGTCTGAATTACAACCGACCAATGTGGCGGTAATCAGAGCTGAAAGTACGGTCAATGTATTGCGTTGCATTTTTCGCATCCCGATAAAAGAGTAATAATTTGAAATCGGGCGGGGAGCTTAGGCGGGAAAAATGACAATTAAGTTGCGACTTTCTTACAACTTATCGCAACTAGATGGAATTTGTGATACTCCTTCACACTCTTTTTAATCAATAACTTAAACCAATAAACAGTGTGGAGTAGACCAGTTTACAACCATTGATATTCACTATATTTCCAGCCAAACACCAATGGCTAAGTCATTCAGAATCATTATAGCTGAGGCAGTGGTTTTAAGTCTTGATACTCGGCATCAAGCTCAATACCAAAATGCTCTTTTAATGCTGATAGATACTCGGGGCCTTCGGCGAGGTCTATCACGACCGCTTTGTCGTTTTCTCGATACTTTAACGTGTAATTCGCGAGTGTGATGACACCAGAGTCGATCACCAGTGTTGCAACCCTACTGGAAGTAAAGCGTGAACTTGGCGAGGTGGAAGCAAAATGGTTACCGCAAACAATATCGCCATCAAACACGTGTTCAAAGTCCATGCTGTACATATCAAGCCACTGGCTTTCATCATCATAAGATTGAACTTGAAGCATATATCCAACGCGCTCGTCTTCAACAAAGCGGAACGTTTGTATGTCGGTATGAATAGCTTGGTTGAGTACAAATGGTAATGGCGATCTTGGCGTATTAGAACCAAAACCTGCATCGACAATCCACTTTTCATCTCCAAGCGTCACCAAAGTGAACTGATGCGTTCTGCCCGAAGGAGTGCCAGATAAGTGTACGCGGCCTAAAAGTGGTCTTGCTTCAAAGCCAACCTGTTGTAGCACTCTTAGCAGCAGACCGTTCAATTCAAAACAGTAACCACCGCGCTCGTGGTAAACCAATTTGTCGATGATGTCTTGTTCAGACGTCGAAATGCCTTTACCCAATGCGATATCAAAGTTCTCAAATGGCAAACGACGATGCTGCGCATTATGCAGCGCAAAGAGCGTATCAACGCTGACGTCCAATTGCTGCGTTACGCCAATCTTGTTTAAGTAAGCCTGTAAATCTGTGTTGTTCATTCTGATCCTAAATCGATGTTTCTTCGCAATGGCCGACACAATAAAGCCTCAACTACGCTTGAGGTCAAAACCCAAAACGAATTTTCTTGTGCTTACTTTGTTTTTCTCCAACTTACCCTGTTTCGCTCGCATAAATCATTGCGCCTTTTTGTTGATTATTACGTATACGTAAAAATCATTTTCAATTTAACCGGATTATCATTTTTCGTGAAACACCTAAAATGGGCACCAACAAAACGACGCAGCGCAGTGAACAAACCTCAACTACGCTTATGACGTCACTCCATATACTGAGAATATAAAGGAAACATCCAATGTCGCTTGAAATCAAACCTGGTCAAACTCACATTAAATCAAAAGCAATGGTTGCATGGGCTGCTGGCGAGCCACTTAAAATGGAAGAAGTTGATGTACAACTTCCAAAAGCTGGTGAAGTGCTAGTACGCATCGTAGCAACTGGTGTTTGTCACACTGACGCATTCACACTATCAGGTGACGATCCAGAAGGTATCTTCCCTTCAATCCTTGGTCACGAAGGTGGCGGTATCGTTGAAATGGTTGGCGAAGGCGTAACAAGCGTTGAAGTTGGCGACCACGTTATCCCACTTTACACAGCTGAATGTGGTGAGTGTAAGTTCTGTAAATCTGGCAAAACTAACCTATGTCAGGCAGTTCGTGAAACGCAAGGTAAAGGTCTAATGCCAGACGGTACAAGCCGCTTCTCTATCAACGGCGAACCTATTTTCCATTACATGGGTTGTTCTACTTTCTCTGAGTACACAGTACTTCCAGAAATCTCACTAGCGAAAGTAAACAAAGAAGCACCACTTGAAGAAGTTTGCCTTCTAGGCTGTGGTGTAACAACAGGCATGGGTGCAGTACTAAACACAGCTAAAGTTGAAAAAGGCGACAACGTTGCAGTATTTGGCCTAGGCGGTATCGGTCTTTCTGCAATCATTGGTGCTCGCATGGCAGGTGCGAATCGCATCATCGGTGTAGACATCAACGAAAGCAAATTCGAACTAGCAAAACAGCTTGGTGCGACTGACTGCATCAACCCAACTAAATTCGACAAGCCAATCCAAGACGTTATCGTTGAGATGACCGACGGTGGTGTTGAGTACTCTTTCGAGTGTATTGGTAATGTAAATGTGATGCGTCAAGCGCTTGAGTGCTGTCACAAAGGCTGGGGCGAATCGGTAATCATCGGTGTTGCTGGCGCAGGTCAAGAGATCTCAACTCGTCCATTCCAACTAGTAACGGGTCGTGTATGGCGTGGTAGCGCATTCGGTGGCGTTAAAGGCCGCTCTGAGCTTCCAGAAATCGTAAACCGTTACATGGCGGGCGAATTCGGTCTACAAGAGTTCATCACTCACACTATGGGTCTACAAGACGTGAACGAAGCGTTCGAATTGATGCACAAAGGTGAATCTATCCGTACTGTTCTTCACATGGATAAGTAATCCAAGATAACGACTCACGGAATGTGAATAGTACTTAATTGAATTGAAAGTACTTAAAATTGGTTCTCTTCTCTCTTGGACACGTTTTCGTTCGGGGGAAGAGAGCCATCCGCTGTCTTTAACGGTCTTGTCCGCCGTTAAAAATTCTGGTTTTAAATACTCACTGTTTTAAATAAACATTGTTTTATCGAGAGATTATCCATGACCATTGAAAGCCTAAGCCAAGCCAAAGTATTCGGTGGTTGGCATAAACAGTACACGCACGAATCTCGCACACTCAATTGCAACATGCGCTTTGCGATTTTCTTGCCACCTAATGCAACAAAATCAAACCCAGTTCCAGTGGTTTACTGGTTATCTGGCCTGACTTGTACCGACGAGAATTTCATGCAGAAAGCCGGTGCATTTCAAATGGCAGCAGAGTTGGGGATCGCGATTGTGGCACCAGATACGAGCCCTCGTGGTGACGACGTAGCAGATGACGAAAATTACGACCTAGGTAAAGGCGCAGGCTTCTACCTAAACGCAACGCAAGAGCCGTGGTCACGTCATTACCATATGTACGATTACATCACCAAAGAGCTGCCGGCAATCATTGAAAGCAACTTCCCGGTTTCTGACGTAAAGTCGATTTCGGGTCACAGCATGGGTGGTCACGGTGCGATCACGATTGGTTTGAAAAACGCGAACCAATACCGCTCGATTTCAGCCTTCAGCCCTATCAGTAATCCAATGCAATGCCCTTGGGGTCAGAAAGCGTTTACCGCTTACCTAGGCACTGATATCGAAAGCTGGAAACAGTACGACGCAAGCGAGTTGCTTAAGCAAGCAAAATCGCCTTTGCCAATCTTGGTAGACCAAGGCGATGCCGATAACTTCCTTGCTGAGCAGTTAAAGCCTGACGCGTTACTAGCGGCAGCAAAAGCCCACGAGTCTGATGTAGAACTGCGTATGCAGCCGGGTTACGACCACAGCTACTTCTTTATCTCGAGCTTTATTGCCGATCACTTGAACTTCCACGCGAAGTACTTATTTGCATGATATCACCCTCGATACAAAGCCACCTATTTATTAGGTGGCTTTGTCATTTCCTAAAACACCCAAAGCTCTAGCATCAAGCGCAATTGCTTTTACTCGATTTGCCTACTAAATTGTCAATTGAACATTATTCAATTACAACTTAGGTGCTATGAAAAAACCAACGTCAGTCCTGCTAACCTCGACTTGCTTCGGGTTGTTAGCGATCTCTCCTATTGCCGAGGCGATAAGCTTTTTCGATCCCATAGATGGGCAATTGGATATGGGCGAATACCTTGCTGAAAACGCCTACGGTTTTCTACCTGTCCCTATAGTGATCACCGAGCCTGCCGTAGGTTATGGCTTGGGCTTTACTGGCGTGTTCTTACATGAATCCGATGAACAACGTGAAGAAAGACGCAAACTCGCAGAAACCTCACTCGATGGCGGAGCTCAATTACTGACGCCTGCCATTACCGCGGTGGGTGGTTTTGCCACCGAAAATGGCACTTGGATGGGCTTTATTGGTCACCGTCGAACTTGGGCACAAGATACCGTTCGTTACCTTGGTGGCGTCGGTTATGGCGACTTCAATATGACCTTCTACCCACAATCCACGCTGCCGGGATTAGACGGCGTATTCAACGGGCAGGGGTTGGATTTCGAGATTACTGGCGGGGGCATGCTCAACCATCTTCAATACCGCATTATTGATGCCCCACTGTTTATCGGTGTGAAACAGCTCTATTTCGTCACCGACCAGAAAATCACCAACTCCCCTGTTGCAGATAAGCTGTTGCAAACCCTGACTAATACCTCACCCACCACCTCTGGATTGGGTCTGACACTGGAATGGGACAGCCGAAACAACTTCTTTAGTCCAACCCAAGGCTACAACTACAAAGCCGAATACCTTTGGTACAACGACGCGTTTGGCAGTGATTACGAATACGAACAGCTGGATATAGAAGGGATAAACTACTGGGAACTGGCGGACGATTGGTCGCTGGCACTACGCGGGCAATACAAGGCGCTCTACACCGATGAACGCTTTCTACCACCAGCCTCTTACCCAGATATCGAGCTGCGTGGCGTGGCGAGGAATCGCTATCAAGGTGATGAGACGTTATCGGTAGAATCACAACTTACTTATCAGTGGAACACGCGTTGGTCCACCAACGTATTTGGTGGCTTTGGCTATGCATCAACAAATGAGTCTCTATCTGAAAACGATGCCGAGTATGCCTATGGCGTCGGATTTCGTTATCTCATCGCACGTCGTTATGGGCTTCAAGCGGGTATGGACTTTGCTTTTAGTGACGAAGACAGCGCAGTGTATTTCCAAGTGGGCTCAGGCATTTAAGCCCACTAGCTGAAACTTGAAAACGACTACTTACGAAAAGACTGAAGCTTCGGGTTTTCACCGTATTGATTTGCACCTTCTTCACTGTCTTGAATCAAGAAGTACAACAACACCAAAATACCGATGATTGGCACAAAGGCGATCAATGCCCACCAACCTGTGCGTCCTGAATCATGCAAACGACGCACGGTCACCGCTATCGACGGTATCATGATAAAAAGCGCATAAATCACACCGAAGAAGCCAAAATTATCGATTTGCATCAAGTTACCAATCACCCGGTCGATGATGCCCATCACCAAATTGACCAACACATTTACCAAAGTAAAGTACCAATACTCTTGGCGTCTCGCTCTACCACTAAAGTTGGTGTAATTAAGAATAACCCTGTAGTACCAATCAAACATATCGTCTCTCCTAATTAGATGAAAGTGTCGCGAAAGTTAGACAACGTGAAGCAAACTGCACATAAAATAAGCTAAATGATATGGTCATCCAATCGTTGTATTTTTAACTTTGTCATTAACCTTGACGTATATTCAACCAACGGTTACTTTTCACCCATAAGATATTATATAAATTCATCAAGTTGGCTCTATTATTAATAAATAACCGAAGTTTCAGTGTATCGGCGCAATAACGCGGTACAGCCGGAATGAGGGCAATAAATTCAAAGGGCACAAGATGAGAAAAACATTAGCACTCGCTTTGCTTTTGTTTGCACCAGCACTTTTTGCAAACACGATACAGTTTAGCAGTCCTGAAAAATCCAATGTCGTTGTGGCACTAAAAGACCTCGAGTCACTGCCGCAAACTACCTACATCACCGAGTTACCTTGGCTAGAAGCCCCTACTGAGTTTGACGGCGTTAAGCTGAGTACGCTCTTACAACATGCGTTTGGTGACATTCCTCAAAATGTTGAAGTCCGTGCACTCAACGACTACCACTCTGATCTATCTCGCGAAGATATTCTTCGCTACCAGCCTATTGTGGCGTACAAACAAAACCATAATTACATCAAAATCAGAAACAAAGGTCCGTACTGGCTAATTTATTCAATGAGTGAATACCCAGAGCTTGATAACGCTCAGTACCACTCTCAAATGGTGTGGCAGATCAACAGGATAAGTGCGAAAGAAGAACAATAATGAAGGCAAACCCCAAAACCCCGAAACAGGGGCCATTTTCAACCAAGAGTAAGCTACTCCTACTGATATTTGCATCGACGTTACTGATTGCAAACATCGTTTTGCTGCAAGAAACCCGCGCGCTGGCCAAAACCTATTCTGACCAACAAAATCAAGCCACTTGGTTCTTGTTCCATTTATCCAAAGAGCTATCCGAATTGGTTGGTGAGGCGCGTCGTTTGAATGAAAGCGTGATAAACATCGACGGAACTGAGTTGCAATATGAACTGGCATGGAGCCGTTTCGATCTGCTGATCAACAACCAAGAAGCCGACTCTTTCCTCTCCCGCGAGGAAGTGCGGGTGTACTTCGTGGCTTTATTCGATAAATTCCAACAACTTGAGCCTATTTTAGTCGAAGCCAAAACAGGCAGTAGCATCGCCGCCAACCAGTTTTATCGCGCAACTCAAAACCTATATATGGAGATGATTGATTACGTCACTCAAAACTTCCGAGTGGCCAGCCCACTCTATAGACAGCAACAAGAGCGTGCGTACAACTTGCTGCAAGCACAATACATCTTGCTGGGTATTTTCGTTCTGACCGTGGCTTTAATGACGTACTTCTACAAGCGCGAGTCTAAGTTCCACAAAGAATTGGCATTAAGCGACCCACTGACGAATCTTGCTAACCGCAGCGCACTGTTTATTGATTTGCACCGCAAAGAAGAAACCGATACCCCATTTTCGTTGCTCCTGCTCGATTTAAATGGCTTTAAGAACATTAATGACACCATGGGTCATCAGGCCGGTGACATTGCGCTTATCGAGATTGCAGAGCGCCTGAACCAAATGGCATTAGACGACTTTACCGTGTATCGCATGGGTGGCGATGAGTTTGCCGTGATCGTCAATTCCATTGAACAAAAGAAAATAGATGAAGTCACTCATCATATCAATGTGGTGTTTGAAAAACCGATTCTCGCGTCTGACCAAGCCAGTTCACTATCAACCAGTTTGGGTGTCGCTAGCTATCCACGAGACGCTGACAACATTGACTTCCTAATCAATTTAGCGGATAAGCGCATGTACAAAATGAAATTCCAACGTTAAACGGATAACCATGATGAAAAAATTCATGCGAGCGATTCTATCACTGCTGGTGATCGCAATAGGTGTGCTAGCTTGGGTATTTATCCCATCCCATGAGACCATGGGGGCGCAAACCCTCGAAGAAGCGCTCAACGACAACTACACACTGGTTGGGCATCGTATCCATTCGACGGACCCAGATGCCAGCAACATGTTCGGTTACTTTGTCGTTTACAAAGACGAAAGCACCGAAGATATGGAGCCGTTTTTGGTGACCTCAGATCAGTTTATTCGCATGGAACAGACTGGCGAAAATACTCTCGCGCTAACCATCAATGGTCGCATTTATCGTTACCACAATGATCTGTGGGTGAAGAATCCAGATGGCAAGTTACAACACTGGCTTGTTAGCGCAACGGCTAATTACGTCCGTTAAGCATATTCACACTAAGCTTCAAATAAACAAAAGCCCCGCTCATTAAGTAGCGGGGCTTTTTAATGTTCGAAACTCGCTAGACAGAGATTAAAGCACTTTCTCTTTGATCACTTTCATTACGCCAGAGTCTCGATTGCTTGGTGCAGAGAAACGCGCGATTTTTTTCACCGCTTCGTGGGCGTTTTCCATCGCGTAGGAGTGTTCACTCACTTGCAGCATCTCTAGATCATTTAAGTAATCACCAAACGTCATGGTCTCTTCTGGGCCAAACCCCATGGTGTCTTGAAGGTGTTTGATCGCCGCGCCTTTTGACGCTTCTGCGTTCATGACATCCAACCAAATCTTCGCGCTCACCACAACTTGATGCGTATCATCAAACTTCGCTTTCATGGTCGGGTACACCAACTCTTCAGAGCCATCAAAATGACAAATTGCCACCTTGATAAATTCGTCCTCTACCGCCAATAAGTCAGGCGCGTACTCGCAACGATGATAGTACTTCTGGAACTCTTCCAATGCTTTAGGATCTTTGGTTTCAATGTAAGCCGAACGCTTACCACACAAGACAAGGTGCGTACCTTCAACCTCCCTCGCCGCTTGGATAATTGCATCAATTTCTGATTTTGGAATGGTGCAACTATACAGTTCTTTGTCTTGGTACATCACCAAGGTACCATTTTCCGCTACGTAAATCATACGATCTTGGATAGGGGCAAAGGTATCACGCAGACTGTAGTACTGACGACCGGATGCCGCAGAGAACAAAATGCCCTTTTCCTCCAACTGCAAAAACAGATCAAAGAACTCAGGGTCTAGGCGACCATATTGGTCAAGCAAGGTGCCATCCATATCGGTGGCGATAAATTTGATGCTAGCTTGTGACATGAACTCAAACTCAAAAATAAAGCAGCGCCAGTCACTCAGCGAATGAAAGCAAGCTGCAAAAAATAGTCTTGGTAAGGTACAGGATATTGGATGAATCTCAAGCTGAAATCACCTCTGAGTTCAAGATAGCAATCCCACACAAAACAGGTACAATCTTCGCTCGATTTTCTCTAGCGCGGACTCTCAACACATGCACTCGCCTGAACAATACTTTACTCGATTTACTGCGGACATTTCTGGCTACGAATTGCCAGCGCAGTTTACGTTTCCGTTCTACTACACACCTCACCCATTGTGTGTGTTGGCTGCCGAGCAATTACAGCAGCACCTCACAACACAAACTGACTTCGAACACGATTTTGGTCTTGAGGATGAGCAAAGTGGACGTGGCAAGATGTTCGGTGTTTTGCTAGTGCGTAACCCGCAAGGTGAGCTTGGTTATTTTAGTGCTTTCTCAGGCAAGATTGCCGATCAAAACTTGCTTCCAGGTTTTGTTCCCCCTGTGTTTGATATGCTGACGGAAGAAGGCTTTTTCCGTGGCGAAACAGATGCAATCAACACGGCGAATGCACAATACAAAGCCTTCACTGCCAAACCAGAACTAGCACAACTGAAAGCAGAAATTCAAGCCGACCGCGACGCTTATCAGCAAGAAGAAAATGCCCAACGCCAAGTCATGATTGCAGGCCGAGCAGATCGCAAACAGCAGCGTCAACAAGGCGAGCAAACGCTGAATCCAGAAGACTTAAAAGCGCTACTGGATGATTTGGGCAAACAGAGTGTGGCAGAGAAAAATGTCCTCAAGTATCTCAAGCAAGCTTGGGACGAGAAGCTTGCAGTTAAAGAAGTGCGCCTCGCTGAACTTGAACATAAACTGACCGAACTCAAAGAGCAGCGCAAAGACTTGTCGAATGCTCTGCAACACAAGCTACATAAGCAATATCGTTTTCTCGATCGTCGAGGTGCGAAGCGTGACTTGGTGGATATTTTTGCGAATACCACCAACCCAGTGCCACCTGCGGGTGCTGGTGAGTGTGCGGCGCCGAAACTACTTCAGTTCGCATACAAACATAGCTACCAACCACTAGCATTAGCAGAGTTTTGGTGGGGGGTATCGCCAAAGTCGGAAGTGCGCCAGCACAAACAGTTCTACCCATCTTGCAACAGCAAATGCCACCCCATCTTGGGGCATATGCTGCAAGGCTTGGATGTAGAGCCAAACCCATTAGCAGAGAACTGGGCAGAAGATAAAGAGCTGGAAATCCTGTTCCAAGACGAAGCTATGGTCGTCGTTAACAAGCCATCAGGGTTACTTTCTGTTCCGGGTAAGACCATCAAAGACTCAGCGTATACGCGTCTACAAGCGATGTTCCCTGATGTGGAAGGTCCATTTGTGATTCATCGTCTAGATATGGCGACATCGGGGATTCTCGTGTTTGCGTTGACCAAACGTGCAAACAAGAGCCTGCAAAAGCAATTCATCACACGTGGCGTGCAAAAGCGTTATATGGCGCTGTTAGAAGGCGTGTTAACCGAGCCTGAGGGTGACGTTCATTTACCGATGCGCGGAGACCCAGACGACCGTCCAAGACAACTTGTGTGCTTTGAACACGGTAAGCCAGCGGAAACTTACTGGCAGCTGATTGAAGTAAAAGACGGGCGAAGCAAGGTATACATGTACCCGAAAACAGGGCGAACCCACCAACTGCGCGTACACAGCGCACATCACATGGGATTGAACATGGCAATGGTTGGCGACGGCTTATACGGCGAAAAAGCCAACCGTCTACATTTGCACGCGGAGATGCTGGAGTTAGACCATCCTTACAGTAAAGAGCGTATGTATTTCCAAGCAGAGTGTGAGTTTTAAAACGACTTATACATGAAGAATAGATCGCAAAAAGGCACTGAATTTCAGTGCCTTTTTTACGTTTAGAGCGAGTAAGAGATAAGGTTAACTTACCTTAAACTTAGTCCACACTTGTGAGCGCCAACGTCTTGCCATGATGATACCCCGTACCCATTCATCCAGAGCAATCGCCATCCAAGCACCAATGACGCCGTAGCCTAAGTGAATACCGAAGAGGTAAGAAAACACCACACCTAAGCCCCACATGCTTAAAATACCCATTTGCACAGGGAATTTGATGTCACCAGCGCCTTTCAGTGCCGAGATGAAGATGAGGTTAAACACACGGCCAGCTTCTAGCACGATGGAACCCATTACCAATGCGCCTGCCAAGGCTAAGATTTCAGGCTGATCGGTAAACACACTCAAAATCTCTTCGTGGAACAAGTAAATCAAACACGTTGCCGCCGTTGATGCAGCAAACCCGACCAAGAAGTAGATCTGCACGCGCTTCAAAATACTGGTTACCCAACCTTTACCAATGTAGTAACCCGTCTGGATCTGTGCCGCCTGACCAATCGCCAGCGCAAACGCGAACGAGAAACGCGCGATGTTTTGTGCATAGGTAAACGCTGCAAGTGATGACGTCCCCATTTGCACCACAAAGTACACGATACAGATCTGCGCCATGTTGTAAGACAGCACTTCGCCCGCGTTCATGCCACCGATTTTTAGGATCTTCTTGAACACGTCTTTCGGCACTTGTTTTACCTTGGACATTGGCAGTTCGATGCTGCTGCGTTTCAAAATCACCCCCAGCAATAACGTACCAATGACTTGGCTCACTACTGTCGCCACTGCAACACCTTCAACGCCATACACAGGCAAACCAAACGGCTGATAGAGCGCAATGTAGTTACCAATGATGTTGAACACACCAGAAATTAGGTTAACGACCATTGGCGAGCGTGAATAACCGTGGCTACGCAAAATCGTGGTGAAGACGATACCGATGGTGACGTTGAACGTCATCGCCCCGCTGATCAGTAAGTACTCGCGCGCATACTGTTCAACTTGCGCTTCTAACCCGTAATACGGCAAGAAGAACACCGCACCAATCACGGCAAGCACACTTAAGAACGCACCAACAACGACCGATAACGCAACGCTGGCAACACCGACATCAACCGACTCTCTTTCACGTCCTGCACCGTTATATTGCGCAATCAAAATGCCCGTGCCACTGCTGACAAAGGTGGATACGATGATCAAGAAAAACGTTAATTGAGTGATAACACCGACCGCAGACACGGCTTTGTCTGAGTAACCACTCAACATGAATACGTCACTGGTTCCTAAAGCCGTCCGTAGCAAAATTTCGACAAGTATCGGCCAAGCCAATGCCACGATGGACATACGTTGGTTGATATTCTGGCTTTTAGGCATGTGTTGGACCTTTCCTACAACTAAAAACTGCCCCACAGAAAACTGTGAGGCAGTTCAAAAATTAGATTTCTCAAGATTTGGCTATTTTTGGTGATTGTGTATTTAACCAACAAAATTCAGGCGCGAATTTTAGACGGACTTTGGTCACAAATACAGCAATATTTCACGAGTTTCGCAAAATAATTTCTAATGGGTTAGAGACTTACTCCAACTCAATTAACGAAATTTAGACACCGTCGATTGGCGAACGATCAGCTCGATCGGCGGCAGACGAACCTCATGCCTATCACCACTCAACAAATTGAGAATGGACTCGGCACAAACCGCTCCAACTTCTTCAATTGGCTGACGCATTGTGGTAAGTGCTGGGGTGAAATATTGCGAAGTTGGCAAGTCATCAAAACCAATGACGGACACATCTTCTGGCACACGAATACCATGATCATGCAATGCCTTTATCGCCCCATAGGCCGTTTGGTCATTGGCGGCAAAGAGCGCCGAGAAATGCACTTTCGATTCAATCAACTCAACGGTTTTATCGTAGCCCGTTTCACTACTGAAATCGCCTTGCTTGGTCAATTTTGGAAGCACTTTAATTCCAGCTTCTTGCAGAGCGTTCTTGTAGCCAACAAAACGAGCTACGGCATCCGGTTGATTCAAAAGTCCTTTGATATGGGCAATATTCACGTGCCCTTGCTGCATTAAATGCAAGGTAGCCATGTATCCGCCCAACACATTATCTATATTTATCGATCGAACCTTATCGCCAATCACATCATACCCAACGGCAACCACCGGAATTCGTTGGGCATAATCCAAAATCTGCTCTTCCGTTAGACTGCCCGTCACGATGATCACTCCGTCCACATTACTCTTTGCCAAATACTCCAAAGCATGAGATTCCAGTGAACGCTGCCAATGCCCTGTGGCAATCACCAAAGAGTAGCCCTGTGCATTAAGCACTTTCTCCATATCGTTGAGGATACGGCTGGTGTGTGGGCTCTCTGGATGTTGGATAAGTACACCAATGGTCATGGAACGCGTATTGGTGCCCTGACCCATTTGATAATTTGGCTTATAACCCAGTGACTTGATCGCTTTTTCTATGTTTTGGCTTTTATCGTCAGAGACATACGTCGTGCGATTGAGGAAACGTGAAACGGTACTCGGGGAAACCCCCGCCAACTTTGCCACATCATAAATGGATGCCGCTTTTTTATTTTTTTTCATTGTAGGAATTTTCCCAGCAAGCTAATAATAAAAATATAAGTTGCGACGGGGGGCGCGACAACGTTTTGATAAGGGAAATGAGAACTAGATAAGTCGCCAGTACGCAAGCGCGCACTGGCTTTCATATCGGAGGTTTAGAATGTCGCGAGCGAGTTTTCACTCAATGCATCAAATAGGTGAATCGCATCCAAATCCAAGTACAGAGTCAGCGTATCCACATCCACTTCTGCCGCTTGTGTTTCAACCATAAGAGGCTGACCTGCGATTTCTGTTTTCAGCAAGATACTCGCGCCCAATAGCTCCTTGTCTTTGATTTTGACTGGGAACGGCAACACGCGGTCGTGGTCGACCTGTTCTGCACGCAGATGGATATCTGTTGGACGAACACCAAAGTGCAAGGCTAAGTTCTTAGACGCATGCGCTTTAAAACGTTCTGGCAACGGAATACGAACCTCGCCTAATTCCACTTCCCAGTTACCTTCTTCCCCCACCAATTTCGCGTCCAACATGTTCATTGATGGGTTACCAATAAACTGAGCCACAAATTTGTTTGCCGGGCGTTGGAACACTTCTGTTGGTGTGCCGACCTGAGCCACATAACCATCTTTTAGAATCACGATGCGATCCGCCAATGTCATGGCTTCAATCTGATCATGTGTCACGTAGATGGTAGTGGTCTTCAGTTCACGGTGAAGGTGTTTGATCTCTTCACGCATGACGCCACGTAACTTGGCATCTAGGTTCGATAGCGGCTCATCAAATAGGAATACTTTTGGCGTACGTACCATTGCACGGCCCATTGCAACGCGTTGACGTTGACCACCAGACAGCTCTTTTGGCTTACGTTCTAATAACGCGTCAAGCTCAAGCATTTTCGCGGCTTTGCGTACTTCGACATCGATTTGGTCTTTTGGCATCCCTTTTAGCTTGAGGGCAAAAGCGATGTTCTCGTAAACCGTCATATGTGGGTACAGTGCATAACTTTGAAACACCATCGCAAGGTCACGGTCTTTGGCATCGACCTTGTTCATCAACTTGTCACCGACGTAAATCTCACCGCCAGTGATGCTTTCCAAACCCGCAAGCATACGCAGTGTAGTCGACTTACCACAGCCCGAAGGGCCGAGAAAAACCACAAACTCGCCATCTTGAACCGTGAAGTCGAAGTGTTTCACTACCTCAACATCATCGTAGGATTTCTTGATGTTTTTGAATTCGACTTTTGCCATTACTGATTCTCCTCAGCTCGAGCCAACAGCATGTTGCGATAAGCAATTGCGCTCGCTTTTAAGGTGCGCTTTTGCGTTTGGTAATCCACGTGGACAATGCCAAAGCGCTGCTTATAACCGTAAGCCCACTCGAAGTTGTCCATTAGGCTCCAAGCGAAGTAGCCATCCACATTCACACCGGCCTTAATAGCTGCATCTAGCGCTTCTAAGTGCTGTTGGAAATAACGCACGCGCTGCTCATCATTCACTTCGCCGTCAATGCAGTGGTCATCGCCTGCTGCGCCGTTTTCAGTGATGTAAAGTGGTGGCAGGTTCGGGTAACGGTCATTCAAACGCAGGAGCAAATCTGTCAGCGCTTGTGGGTGAATTTCCCAACCAATGAATGTGTGCTCTTGCTCCGGTTGAGGCACCGTTTCAATGTCACCGTGCTCGTTGTAACGCACCACACAACGGGTATAGAAGTTAATGCCAATAAAGTCCAAGTCGGTTTGGATAATATCGAGGTCACCTTCCAGAATCATAGGTAGGTTATGCGCCTGACGATCCAACACGAGTTGAGGGTATTCCCCCTTTAGTACTGGATCCATAAACCAATGGTAGCCTTCTGCATCACTGTATTCTGCCGCACCAATGTCTGCGTCGCTGTATGGGTAAGCTGGCGTCGCATTAAATACACAGCCGTGCATCGCATTGGGTGCGTTCTTACGCATGTGTGGAATAGCAAGACCATGGGCCAACATCAAGTGGTGCGCAGACAAGAAGCCTTCACGTTCACCCTTAAGACCTGGAGCATGTTCACCCCAGCGGTAACCTAAGTAAGCAGAGCAGAACGGTTCGTTTAATGTTGCGTATGAATTAATCTTGTCGCCGAAGTAAGCACTGACTACTTTTGCGTATTGCTCAAACTTGTAAGCCGTTTCTCGGTTTAGCCAGCCGCCTTTGTCTTCAAGGTATTGCGGTAGATCCCAGTGGTATAGAGTCACGAATACTTTCAAACCACGAGCATGACACTCATCGATGATTTGCTCATAGAACTTCAAGCCTTCTTCATTCACCTTGCCATCTTCAGGAATGATGCGAGGCCACGCCATTGAAAGGCGGTATGCACCCACGCCTAACCCTTGAATCATTTCAATATCTTGCTTCCACAGATGGAAATGGTCACACGCCACGTCACCATTGTCTGCATTATCGACAGCTCCTGGCTTATCGCAAAAGGTGTCCCAAATTGAAGGCGTACGCCCACCCAGTTGTGCACCGCCCTCAATCTGATAAGAAGAGGTTGCGACACCAAATAAGAACTCTGGGCTACGTAATTTTGAATCTTGTGGTAGTTGGAATTTATTCATTGTTATAAAACCTTTTGTTTCGCTTAGCCCTTGACGGCACCAGAGGTCAAGCCGCTGATCATCTGTTTTGAGGCAAATAAGTAAGTAATCACTAACGGTAAAATGGAGATGGTGGTTCCGAGCATCACCGCTCCCCACGGCGTATTCGGAATGCCCTGCACACTTCGCAGTGCCTGCGTAATCACGTAGTTTTCTGGCGTTGTCAGTACCACAAGTGGCTGCATGAACATGTTCCAGAAGAAGACAAACTGCACGATTGCTAGGGTTGCGAGCGCCGGTTTCATCAGTGGCAATACCACGCTCCAGTAAGTTCTAAATTCACCCGCGCCATCGAGCTTCGCCGCTTCTAACAGCTCTTTCGGAATCGATGCCACCACGTGTTGGCGCATCAAGAAAATACCAAATGGTGTGGTCGTGAACGGTAACCAAACGGCAAGATGGTTATCGAGCAAGCCAAGAAATTTCACGATCATGAAGTACGGAATCAAGCTCAGTACCGGTGGAATCATCATCGACCCGACCAGCATGCCAAACAGCAAGTTTTTGCCCTTGAACTTGTACACCGCAAAGGCGTAACCGCCCATGCTACAAAACAGCAGTGAAATCGTGGTACCTAGGAACGCGATGTAGATGGAGTTAAACATCGCCTGCCAGAAAGGCATGATTTCCAGTAGCTTTGCGTAGTTCACCGCGAGGCTGTCACCAATGGCAAAGCTGATGCCTGTGCCGAAGATTTCAGTGCGGTCACGCGTCGATAGCAACGCCGACCAAATGAACGGGAATACGGTCATGATGGCAGACACCACCAACACAGTGCCGAGCATCACCATTAATATCTTGGTAAAGATCTCGATGCTGCGATCGCTTGGACGCCAACGCTGCGCCGCAGGTAAGGTAGTTGTAGTCATCTTATTGCTCCCCTAGACCTTTCTTACCGAAGAAGAAGAATTGAATCGCCGTACAGCCTGCAATCAAGGTAAACAGTAACCATGAAATCGCTGATGCAGTCCCCATCTCTAACCATTCCCAGCCCACTTTGTAGAGGTACATAGAGATGGTTAAACCTGATTGGCCTGTACCACCCGTACCACGCGTTAGGACAAAAGGTTCTTCGAACAACTGCAAGTTACCGATGATGGTCATGGTGACCGCAAAGAAGATGAATGGGCGAATCATTGGCAGTGAAATGCTCCAGAAACGACGCCATGCGTTTGCACCGTCCATGCGTGCCGCTTCTAGGATGTCTTTAGGAATCGTCATCAAGCCAGTGGTGTAAAGCACAATGTTGAAACCGGTGTACTTCCAGAACACCATGATGGCGATAGAAGGTTTAACCATAGTGGCGTCATCTAACCAACGGATTGGTTGGAAGTCGTTCACCCAAGAGAATGCCCAGCCGAACAGCGTGCTATCTGCCAACGCCATCAAGCTTTGGTTGATGATCCCTGAGTTTGGCGAATACATGTTAAAGAAGATGAGCGACGCAGCCACCGTTGAAGTGATGAACGGCAAGAAGTAAGCCGACGTCAACCAATGACGGAAGCGGTCTCCTAGCGACACCAAGATGTACGCAACAGGCAATGCCACCAAGTGTTGCGCGACACCAGAAGTCACAGCTAGCCAGAGTGTGTTCTTTAATGAACGCCAAAGCCACGGGTCGGTCAGTGCAATGTGGTAATTCTCAAAACCCACATAATCCATCGCCCCCAAACCTTCAACAGGGTTCCACTCATGGAAGGAAAGAAAAATAGAAAACAGTAACGGGAAAATCCCAAACACGGAAAAAATAATCAAAAACGGCAGTAGGAATCCATACGGTGTAAGCGCTTTCAAATTTAGACGAGAAAAAATACTCTCACGCTCTGATGTTTCCATAACCTTGCTCGCTGCCTGATTCATAGTAACGACCTCTCATCAGGAGGGCGTGGTGCCCTCCTTGCTTACCAAATAGCAAATTGCTTACATGTTGCGAGTACGGCGCTTGATCATGCGCTCTGCATCTTTCAATGCCGTTTCAATGTCTTTGCCTTCATCCAACACTTCCATCAGTGCATTTTCTAAGATGATAGAGCGAGCAACGTGGTCGCCTTTCGCTGGTGCCACTGGTTTGATGTTTTGTGCCACTTCAGCAAACAGTAAGCGCGCCTGCTGACCACCTAAGAATTCAATTTTCTCTTCAAACATAGGGTCGTCGTAAGTTGTGGTGTTTGCAGGGAATGCTGCAATAGTGTCGAAGTGTTTAAGTTGAATCTCACGCTTAGTTGTCATGTATTCGATCAGCTTCCAAGCGTCATCTTGGTGCTTAGATTGCGTAGGAATAGAAAGGAATGAGCCACCCCAGCTTCCGTAAATACCATCAGGAAGGTTAGATACGCCCCAGCTGCCGGCTGTTTCTGGCGCAATCCAGTTGTTTAGGTGACCAAGTAGCCAAGCACCAGAAAGCTGTGTTGCAAATGTGCCGTTACGGAAACCTTCGTACCATTCGTTTGACCACGCAAGAATGCGACCGTCCAAGCCTTTATCACGGATCTCTTTTGCTACTTCAAAAGCGTGAACAAAGCGCTCTGACGTCACTACTGGGTTGCCGTCTTTATCAAAGTAAAGACCCTCCCCCTCAGGTACTGTGGTGAAGATGATCGCTTGCGCCACATCTGCTGCAGAGGCAATCAATTGAACATTCTGTTGTTTAAGTTTTTCACCTGCTGCAATGTAAGAATCCCAATCTTTGATCGCTTCGTTGATATCAATACCCGCTTTTTCGAAAATGTCAGTGCGGTAGTACATCACACCCGGACCAAGGTCGACAGGCATACCGTACACATCACCGTCTGCGCCTTTACCTTGCGCCCATGCATAAGGTGCGAAGCTCTCTGCGTATTTGTCAGCGCCGTATTTTTCAGACAGGTTAACCAAACCACCCGATGCCACAAATGGGCCTATTTTTTCTACATCAACAACAATCACATCACCCGCACCAGAGCCCGTTGCTAGGTTGGTTGTTAGCTTTGTATGGTGATCACCGTGGTTATTCATCAGGTAATCAACCTTAATCCCTGTTTCTTTCTCGAAATCCGGTAGCAGCACTTTCAAACTGCTGTCGAAATCTGGGAAGCCATCAAAGCGAATTTTGGATTCATCAGCTGCGTTTACCGTCGCAGCCACACCCAATGCAGCGGTCATCGCAAGCGTCAAAGTTTTCAGTTTCATGTTGTTGTCCTTAATTATCGTTTTATAGGGTATGCAGTTCCTTGACCGAACTTCTTGGCACTAAGGCCGGTGATAATTTGAAGTTCACATCTCGTTTGTTTTTATTGAGGATTTGAATCACGAGCTGGACAGCTTCAGCACTCATTTGCTCAATAGGGAAGTTAACTGTGGTAAGGGCTGGCGTGAGGTAGCGCGCAAACAAAATGTCATCAAATCCAACCAGAGATACTTGCTCAGGAACATCAACGCCATGGGCTTTAAGCACTTCATAAGCACCAAAGGCCATGTGATCATTACAAGCAAATACGGCAGTAAAATGACAATCGCGCTTCAACAACTTGCGCATTGCGCTTTCCCCAGACTCTTCGGTAAAACCGGCCTCTGAGACCAATGCTTCGTCATACTCAATTCCCGCTTCTTCAAGAGCCTTGCGGTAACCTTGTAGACGCCCCCGTGCATCGGACTTGTCCAGAGGGCCGGTGATACACGCTATGTTGCGATGCCCCATACGCAACAAGTATTCGGTCGCCAACTGGCCACCAAATTCGTTGTCGATCTCAATACAGCTTTGTGCCATTTCAGGGATGAAGCGGTTAACTAACACCACCGGCATACCCTTTTCTTTAAGATCGATTAAATAATCATCTGTTAGGTTTTGTGCGTGCAAAATCATGGCATCAACGCGTCGACCAAGAAGAAACTCCACCGATTCACGCTGACTTTGTTCTGAGTTAGAACCCGCAGTAACAATCACGTGGTAGCCAAAACGACGTAGACGCTCTTCCATGCTGTGTAAGATGCCAGAGTAAAATGGGCCACCAAGCTCCGGCACTATGATGCCAATGCTGCCCGTGCGGCTTGATGCCAATGCCTGCGCAATAGAATTAGGACGATAGCCAAGTGTTTGAATCGCTTTTTCGACTTTCAGCTTTTTATCATGACTCACTCGGCTGGTGCCGTTGATCACACGAGAAACCGTAGCCTGAGAAACACCAGCGTATTCAGATACATCTTTAATCGTCGCCACAAGAAACCTCTTCCACTTGAACCTCAAGATTCAATCTTGCTTCGAGATAAGCTCCTCGAAACCGCTTTCATGGCAGCTAGTATTTCGGATTCACTGAGGTGTTATCGTGAGAGAAATCACACCGAAATCCCTTTAAATTCGGGCAATGTTTGAAAGAATGAGGCGCGTGGCAGTTTGCTTTCATTTCATGAAACTGTTTCATGAAATGGTCATTTCACATTCAAATGGAAACCTTTAAAGGCATTGATTTCACAACTTTTTAAACTTGATTGAATAAAGAAACACAGCAAATTAGAAACAAAAAAAGAGCCGCATAAGCGACTCAAAATAGGGTTAAGAATGGACAGTATGGTGTTCACTGGCTGCAATGAACGCCATGACTAAATAGAGAGAGTTAAGAAATAAATCAGTGGTAGAGACCTAATAAATCTGCCTTCAGTGCCTACCACTGTTACATGGACAGTAATTAACTATGCTAGGCTTACCACCAAGCTTCCCACATCGCACCTAGGCTAACCGTATCTTGCTTAGGATCGTTGATGCCTGTCGCTTTGTTGTCCACCTCACCGACTGTTGCGTAGAAGCGCAGCATTGGTCGAGCACCAGCGCCCCAATCAAACGAGATGTTTTGTGATAGGGTGACTTTCCAACCTGTGTTGTCATCGTCAGCACGTGCGTAGTCGACCATCTGGTAGCCTGCTTCTAACCACGTAGAGTGTGCATCGTTCCAAAAGTACATCGGACGTACGATAGCACTGTAGTTGGTGCGCTCATCTTCCACCGCACTTGAACCATCAACGGAATAATCGTGGTAAGCCAATAGGTACTCAATCGCGGCTTTTTCACCGAGATCGGCATTACCTTCGAAACTTGCATAAATCGTAGTGAGGTCTTCTGTTTTCCAGAATACGCCGTTATCGGCATTGTCTGAATAACGCAATACTAAACGGTTTGAACCACTATCGTGTGCACGAGAAATCACCGCACCTAATTGGTACGCGTCTATGTGCTCAGAGCTATCAATCGCTTCGGAATCAAAGCCGTAGTTTGCGTACAACTCTAGATCTGCAAAACCCATGTCGATACCATGCAATTTAGAAGTGAAAGCGTATGCGCCGCTGTCACCCGTTCCTGCACCACCCGTACATGAGATAGAAGGGTTCGAACCTGGGTCGACAATTTCTGGGCTACAATTTTCTACCGCTGCAACCACACCGAAATCCAGTTTCACAGAGCCAAGCTCAAGGTTATTGATACCACCACCTTGACCATCATGCATCATCCAGAAGTAGTCATTGATGCCTTGTTGTGGACGCTGATGGAAATCACGACCCGCCCAAATGTAAGCATTCGGCTGGCTTTCGAAAACATTCGTTACCCCTGCGTAAGCCTTTTTCAGGTTCACTTCATCGCCCCAGTGATCGAACATCACAACCACATCCCAAATCGCACCGCTGTCGTTCTTGAACGCTTTCGCTAACTGGAATTCACCGCCGTTGCCTTCGTTACCTAATCGACCAATTGCTGATGACCCATTAAATGAACCATCAACCATCACGTATTTCTGATCGCCCGCTTGATAATGTGCGCCGTAGCGAGCATAGCCGGAGAAGACAACGCCATAAGGAATCTCAATATCCGGAGTCAGTACGGCCGGTTGTTGATCATCAACATAATTAGGATCGATGCGATTCTCCAGTTCTTGAATGCGTTTTTCCAAAGCTTCTACATCAGAATCGGCAGCAAAAGTAGAGAGAGAAGCAAGCGAAGCGGCCACTGCAAGAGCGAGAGGTAAAACCTTTAAGTTTTTCATGTGATTTCCCTAAGTTTTTTGTAAGTGTAATTATTTCAATAGGGATCTTAAGGAATGAAACGTTTGAAAAGCCGCTACCGCTTCACATGGCAATAGCGTTCAAAATGACATGAAACAACGCATGAAACTCAAGGTAACTCTTAGCCTTTAAAATCATATGGTTAAAATAACGCTTATTAGATTTTACATTTTGAAATCGCTTTCATTTCACAGGATTGTTTAATTTCTATCACGTTAATTTGTGCAAAATAAGCGCAATTCATTTATGAGATAATGAAAAGTTTCATAATCTTGAAAGTTTTCACAGCTCGTAAATTTCTTACAAATTCAACAACTCACACAAATAGCAAACATGCTTCATATCACAAATAAGGGCTTTGCTATTCCATGCACTACTTAATTACGACCTAGAATAGGCACTAAGTAAGTCTAAAGTAGGGATATACAATGTCGAAATTGGCCGGAGCACGCCTAGAGGAAATGGCGGATATCCGATCGACAAGAAAGAAGAAGATCGTTTTTCTCTGTTCTAGCATCGCCACTGCATTTCTAACCTATGGCTCGGTCCTGCACTATCTTGAAGGGAATTGGGGGCTCAGTTTACTCATCGGTTTATGCGCGCTGGCATGTTTAACCATCAGTTATCTGATCAAAGTCCGTGGTCACCACCAATACGCCGATCTGTTACTCACGGGCGTATTGATGTTTGATGGACTGTTGCTACTGCTTTATAACGACGCCCCTTCAGGTCGACTGCTTTGGCTCTACCCGATTGTGGCTGCCATTATCTTGATTAACGAATTCAAAGTCGGTCTGCTGTTTAGCGTGACGTACTCCCTCATCATCTTTTTCGGTTTAACCTTTTTAGAGAGTGTACCCACCGCCAGTGACATGACCGAGCGCCGATTTATGTTTACGCTGGTGGCGATCTGCTTTGTTTGTCATACCTTTTCTTACTATTACTCTAAAGTCGTGAACTACATTCAAACCCTGTATCGCGAAGGCATCGAAGAACTGGCTTACCTCGACCAATTAACAGGATTAGCTAACCGCTGGAGCTTCGAGACTTGGGCACGTGCCAAGTTAGAAGAGTTGGAACAAGTTGAGACCAAAAGTGTCACGGCTTTAGTCTTTTTAGATATCGATAACTTCAAGCACATAAACGACAACTACGGCCACGATGTCGGCGACCGTGTGTTAAAGCACTTTGCGACTCGCTTAAAAAACAACATTCGTAATAAAGACAGAAAAACGGACAAGCATGACTACTCGATTGCTCGCTTCGCTGGTGATGAATTTGTGTTGATGCTTTACGATGTGAGCGGTAAGAAAGACCTAGACAATATTTTGGATCGTATCGTCAACCTCTTCCAAAAAGGCTATCAGACGGACGACAACATCAATGAGTTAACCATGAGTGTAGGAGCGGCCATTTACGGCCAAGACGCAACAGATTTATCTGAACTGACTCGTTGCGCAGACAAAGCTATGTACGCTGCGAAGCACACTGGCAAAAACCAGTATGCGTATTACGAACATTGCTCACATGCAGAAGAGTTGCGTAATCAACGACACTCGTTGGTTGGCGGAATGGGTAATATCACTTCATTGCAGCGTGACGCCAGCTTATAAACCGAACCGCAGAGCCTAAGTTAGGCGTACATATACATGGCCCATAAGCCAACAAGTAAAAACGTGACAAGCCAGATCACTTGGCCGATTTTGCTTGGTTTATCATCTCGTGGGACAAGAACAGGCTTGAGCGCTCGCTCTTTCATTTTGCCGACAAGGCTTTTCTCAATCGCTCGCTTATAGAAAGCACGTCGTTTTTGAGCCGCGTTAGCCACCTTAGTAAAGCGGTGACGTTGCTCATTGGTAAAATCCGTTGCCTCATAGCGAGGAGGAAGATCGGTGTGTTTAGGTTGTACTGCCATCTCATCCTCCTTGGTCGATGAGTGCACCTATTTTAAGTATATACATAATTAACGCTATATTGCCAAAAACCGTTGCATCTGAATGACATGCATAAAAAAAGCCACCCGCAGGTAGCTTCTATATAATTCAGTCTTCAATCACTTGTCAGAGATGGCTCTGTGCTTATAAGTACTCACATAGGTAAGCCGTTGCGTCTTTAACTTGAAGCTCAAATGATGAGTTACCTTCGACTTCAAAAAACTCACCGCTGTTGTAAGTCACCCAATCAACCTCTCCAGCTTTCTTTACGATCAGTGCACCTTTGACGACACTCATACGTTCAGGAGCTTGGGTACCAAACGTGTATTCACCTGGCAACATCACACCGACACTGACATCCTGTCCTTGTTGGCTAAAACCCAGTGACTTTACGCCACCAGCAAAATAACTGTTTTCCTTAATACTCATTCTTTGGTTTCCTTATCAAAAATCAGCTCTTTTTTACCCTGTTTCGGTTTACGACTCAAGTCTCTAAATTGACCTTTTTTGAGCTATCGAATACTCAATAACTGTGTTTCGGAATGTAAAAGTGGACATCAGATCATAGTTTAGGTGTCGCAAAGGCGAGATTGTTTGTTTTTGCAGCGTAAGCTTCTCACCATATTAAAAAAGGAAAACAAGCAGGGATCATGACGACCACACCGCGCCGAAAACGCCAGAAGAAACCAGAACCGCAACCTTCATTTTGGGCTCGTCATCAGTTCAGAATCATCAAAGGAGGATTTGCGACGTTTGGCTGCGCGCTGTTGAGCTTTCTCGGCTACCAACTTTACGCTTCTTATCTCGACTATATCGACCCAGATAAAGTGTATGGCGAATGGATTGAAATTGGTGCGCCGCCTTATCAGACCGAACAACTTTCCTTTACGCCCGACGGGGTCTTTCGCAACCATCGCCTCGTCGCTACCCAGTTTGAGTTCGATGGCAAAGTTGTCACCCTAAACACCGGACTAGGTAAAACAGCCTACCAACTGTCTGGTTCTCACCTCTCTCCCCAAATACGTCGCGTAGAACCAAAGCTACCTGACCAACGTTTTGTGCTTAAAGGATTCGAGCACACCGTACAAGGTTCAGAAATTGGTGCCGCGTCCAAACGCCGAGCTGCATTGAGCGAGCACTTCAATCGCAAGTAATCTTGTTATCTGCCCCTCAATCATACGTATCTTTCCCCAAATTCAACAGGGCCGTTATTGGCAATTTCTAACGTAACTTGCTCTGTTACATAACAAAAATTTAATTTCACTCGCAAAATAACACCGCCAGACTGAGTAGATAATTAATTAAACGCATGCAAAATATTTATAAATTATTGGCTCAATATTGTATTTTCTATGCAAAACAATGTTTCTTGTAGTGAGATTTGTGTAACAGAGTCGAATCTTGATTTATTTTTTTTTGAAAAAAAAAAAGTTTCTGAAATGCTGAATGTGATGCTTTTGCACAGTGTGTGAATCGGTTGTCTTTTCTGTCGCAAGAGCAGCTTGTGTTCGTGAATGAACATAAAATCAAGGATTGAGAGAGAAGTTATGATTCGATTTAACCTATGTGCCGCTGGGGTTGCCCTAGCTCTTTCTGGCGCTGCAAATGCGGCTCCAACAGCACCAAGTATCGACATGTATGGTTCTAATAACCTGCAATTTTCTAAAATTGAACTGGCAATGGAAACCACATCTGGCTACAACGACATGGTTAAGTACCATGAGCTAGCTAAGATCAACGTGAAATTTAACCAGTGGAGTGGTACTTCTGGTGACACTTACAACATCTACTTTGATGGTGTTCAAGTCGCAACAGGCCCTATCACTGGTAGCCAAACTACTGCGTCGTTTGAATACGGCCAAGGTGGTTTGTACCAAATGGAAATCGAAGCGTGTGACGCAACAGGCTGTGCGAAAAGCGCACCAGTAGAGATTACGATTGCGGATACAGACGGTTCTCACTTACCGCCGCTAACCATGAATGTTGACCCGAACAACAAAACCTACAACACAGACCCTAGTGTCGTGATGGGTACGTACTTTGTTGAATGGGGCATCTACGGCCGTGATTACACTGTCGACAACATGCCAGTCGACAACCTAACGCACATCCTTTACGGCTTCATTCCAATTTGTGGTCCAAACGAATCTGTGAAATCGGTTGGCGGTAACAGCTTCAACGCACTGCAAACAGCGTGTCGCGGTGTGAACGACTACGAAGTGGTTATCCATGACCCATGGGCAGCGTACCAAAAGAGCTTCGCGCAAGCAGGTCACGAATACAGCACGCCGATCAAGGGTAACTACGCCATGCTAATGGCATTGAAACAACGTAACCCTGATCTAAAAATCATCCCATCTATCGGTGGTTGGACACTGTCTGACCCATTCTTCGATTTCGTTGATAAAGCCAACCGTGACACGTTTGTCGCGTCAGTTAAGAAGTTCCTGAAAACGTGGAAGTTCTACGACGGTGTGGACATCGACTGGGAATTCCCAGGTGGCGGCGGCGCTGCAGCTGATAAGGGCGACCCAGTAAACGACGGCCCAGCATACATCGCATTGATGCGTGAGCTGCGTGCAATGCTAGATGAGCTAGAAGCCGAAACTGGCCGTACCTACGAGCTAACTTCAGCAATCGGTGTGGGTTACGACAAAATTGAAGACGTTGATTACGCAGACGCAGTTCAGTACATGGACTACATCTTCGCGATGACATACGACTTCTACGGCGGTTGGAACAACGTTCCTGGTCACCAAACAGCACTTTACTGTGGTTCATTTATGCGTCCTGGTCAGTGTGACGGCAGCGGCGTTGATGAAAACGGCGAACCGTACAAAGGCCCAGCTTACACGGCTGACAACGGCATCCAACTACTACTAGCGCAAGGCGTTCCTGCGAACAAACTGGTTCTAGGTACAGCAATGTATGGCCGTGGTTGGGAAGGTGTAACACCGGATACGCTAACCGATCCAAATGATCCAATGACAGGTACTGCTACAGGTAAACTGAAAGGCAGCACAGCTCAAGGTGTTTGGGAAGATGGCGTCATTGACTACAAAGGCATTAAGTCATTCATGCTTGGTGCAAACAATACTGGTATCAACGGCTTTGAATACGGCTACGATGCGCAAGCAGAAGCACCATGGGTGTGGAACCGTTCAACAGGTGAGCTAATCACATTTGATGATCACCGTTCTATATTAGCGAAAGGCAACTACGCAAAATCGTTAGGTCTTGCAGGTCTGTTCTCTTGGGAAATTGATGCAGATAATGGCGACATCCTAAATGCAATGCACGAAGGTATGGCGGGTGGCGTGGTTGTTCCACCAAACCGTAAACCAGCAGCAGCAGCAGGTACGGACCAAGCAGTAACAGGCCCTGCAAGTGTTGTGCTTGATGGCAGCAACTCAACAGACTCTGATGGCACAATCGCAAGCTACGCTTGGGAGCAAGTATCAGGTACAGCAGTGGCTCTATCTGGCGCAAATACAGCGACAGCAAGCTTTGATGCAGCAGAAGTGACTGCAGAAGAACAGCTAACGTTCAAGCTAACCGTGACAGACAATGACGGCGCAAGCGCTTCTGATCTTGTTGTGGTAACGGTTAAGCCTGCTGGCGTGATTGATCCACCAAACACTGCGCCAGTTGCACAGGTTTCTGCGCCAGCAACAGCAAACGCAGGTGACGTAGTTGTGATTGACGCTTCGGCTTCAAGCGATGCAGACAACGACACGCTAACGTTCGATTGGACGCTACCTCAAGGTCTAAACGCAACGGTTAACGGTGCAAAAGTAACGTTCACAGCAGCAGAATACCCGCAAGACACTAGCCTAAGCTTCACAGTAAGCGTAAGCGACGGCCAAGCAGCATCTTCAGCAAGTGCAACCGTTGTTGTATCTAAGCACAGCACAGGTGGTGGCACTTGTACTAACGCATGGGATGCAACAGCTGTTTACACTGGCGGTGACCAAGTGACTTACACAGGTAAAACTTGGGAAGCGAAGTGGTGGACACAAGGACAAGATCCTAGTAAGTCTGGCGAATGGGGTGTTTGGAAAGAAGTTGGCCCAGCTAACTGTAACTAAACACAGCTAAGGTGTTGTGATTCAACACTAATCGCTCTGAATATTGTAATAATAAAAAGGACAGCTTCGGCTGTCCTTTGTTGTTCTAACAGAATCTATTAAGTGCTTTTCAATAATCAGCTAGCTTCAATTAAACGGTCGAAACTCTGGAACACCTCTTCACACTTCATCACGCGACCGTGACCTTGGCCTTGAGTCGTCACTAATTCTACCCGTACCATCTCACTCGCTGCTTGCGCAGAGACACTGTGCTTAGTGAACTTGTCTTGCTCATCATGAACAATGATGGTTTTTGCTTCGCGCTCTGCTAGACGCTTTTCTGGGTCAATCGACTGCAGTGGATAGCCAAACTGGTCCTCAACCTCAGACACCACCGCTTTGAATAACTTCATGGAGTATCCTGAGCGTGCAATGCTACCAAACAGGTTTTCTACATAATTCAGAACCGGAGCAATCAACAATAGAGGTTTGTTCTCTAGTTTACTATGGCGACATTCCAGCGCCGACGCAGTGCCCATACTGTGCCCAACTAAACCTGCTACGTCTTCTACAGAATCCAACACTTCCTCTAAGCCACGAACAAACGCTGGGATATGCCCATATTGTCCATCACTCTCACCATGCGCTGGATGATCATAAGCCAGCGCAGTGTAACCAGATGCCGCAATGTGCTCCATCAACGGGTAGAACTGACTGGCAGTTCCAGACCAACCGTGAGTAAGAATCCATACCGGACCGCTTCCAAGCTGATAGATTTTAATTGCCCCGGCATGACCTTGGATTTCACTTTTGATCAGTCCCTGTGGCTCAGCGTTTTTTGGCTGAGTACGCGCAGGAGTAAGCAGCAATTTACGCGCGGTCTTTTTTGCGTGTGAGGGCGCTAGCGTGTGATGTAAACGCGTACTGATGTTGATCAGACTGCGCTTAACACTGAATTTCTGCGAAGTATTGAAGTAAATTTTCTCACTCATGATCGTTTCCTTAGCTATCAGCTTTGCACAAAATAGAACGGTCGTGCTTTTTAAGCGGATAAGAAAGAGCGCTCTGTGTCGCTCTTTCTTATGAATCTCTTACTATGCCCGTTACCGCGGGGCTAGCGCTTCCATCGAGTAAACAAGTTATCGATGCCTTGCCAAAACAGTCTCTGGCTCTCTTCTTCCCCTTTGATTGAATAAAACACGTGTGCACTTAAGTAATGTCCGTATAAATCAAAGGTCGCTTGTCGCGTGTCTAAATCCACAACAAACTCTTGGTTTTCTTTGCCTTTCTTGATCTGAATTTCGAGATAATTCAACCAAGTATCAATCGACTTACGCAATGCCGCTTGCAATGCACAACCTTCTTCTGCGGTGTCGTTCCAGGCATCAAGGAACATGCAACTGCCTTGAAAAGAGTGGTTCCACGTCATCCAAGTGTCTAGTAAGCCACGTACTTTACGTTCAATATTGCTATCACCTAACTCACGTGCAGGCGCAATCACGCGCTCAGCAAATACTAGATTGGCGTGTTCCAATACCGACAGCTGAAGATTTAACTTCGAGTTAAAGTGGGCAAACAAACCACTTTTCGACATCCCGCACTGCTTCGCTAACTCACCAATGGTAAGACTTTCCAATCCATTTTCGCTCGCCAGTTGGAATGCACGTTGCAGAATAAGTTCTTTGGTTACTTTTCCTTTTTTCATGACTGCATTTTTAGCACGACCGTCCTTTTTTGCAATGTTAAGTTTACTGGTCAAACCAACCATCATGATCAGACACAGCCTTGATCTCAATACATTGAAAGAAGTAATGAATCTTGATTTTAGAAATTAGAGATGGGTCTGAATTTCGCAAACTGGTCGCCGTCAATTGCACATGAGTTGATTTTTTACCGCGAGAACTGAATCGTTAACTGCTAATTTCGCAGCGATTTTTAACTTTTTTAGGTAAGCACTTATGGCAACAACAAAGAAAATTGCCAGTTTAGAATTTGCCCGCATCATCGCAATGTTTGCGATCATTGGGCTTCACTGTCAGATGGCTCTCACGTATTGGCAATGGGATGAAGTACCTTGGGTTGGGTACATGCTTAACCAATTGGCTCGCTTTGCTGTACCACTGTTTTTTCTCATCTCCGGATATCTAATCCAGCCTAAACTCAGCACAAATCCCGTTGAGACACTGAAAAACTACGCCAAGCCTCTGCTCAAAATATGGCTGATTTGGAGTCTGATTTGTCTGTTAATGCCGTTTCGCTGGCAAGTAGTTGCAGAAGCAGGTTACCTCGTCGAGCGACAGGGTTATTGGGGTTACCTGATGTCGAACCCAGTGAACTCGCTCTTAGAAGGTGGCTTGGTGCATTTGTGGTTCATTCCTGCACTTGTCATCGCCGTGGCTATTATTGCGTTGCTGGTTCGCATTAGCATGGTACAACTGTTGCTTCCTGCGGCGTTATTACTTTACGTCTACGGTGTGTTTGCAGGCAGCTACGTCACACTCACTGAACTGCCAACGCCCTTCTTTACTCGTAATGGGCCGTTCTTCAGTACTTTACTGGTGGTGCTTGGTTACTTAGCAAGACAACATCAGTGGCAATGGTCTCGTAATAACACCATTCGCTTAATTCTGATCGGTATGGCACTACATTTTGGCGAAGCCTATTACCTTATGAATTATGAAATCGCATTTAACTCACACGACTTCTTGTTTGGTACCGTAATTTGGTCGTTGGGTGTATTCATGTGGCTTCTTGCTCACCCAAACTTCGGCAATATGCCATGGGTATTTAAATGGTCACCGAGCATTCTAGGCATCTACGTGAGCCACCTATTGGTGATCATCATCATGATGAACATCGCAGGTATGTGGGGGCTAGAAAACCTAGCTAAAGACGCCTTTATTTATCCAGCAACGATTGTGGTCACTCTGCTGCTTGTGAAAGGCATCGAAGCCACTCCACTGAAAAAACTATTGCTGCGCTAAATCCATTCAGCACTATGTATGGCTTGCTCTAACACTTTGGGGTTAAAGCAAGCCTCTCAAAAATGAGAGCTCTCTCTCACTCGCCAACATTATCACTTCTAATGCTACGTAATTTGCTTTCACTCACAAAAAACATTGTTCATTTACTTTAGATTTATTCGACATCAACAAAATGCTCATTAAACGGAGGCTGTATGTGGGCAGGTCAAGGACTCGTTCCTTTTTTAGAAATTAGCCATTGGCTAACTTACGGTTTATACGCTGCAGTATTCCTATTTGGCGCTGCAAGTATTGCGTCACTCAGAAAGTAGTGGCGCAAGCTACATCAATTCAAAACTCCTACCGTTAATTCGAGCTTTCTCACACTTAACTTATTAATTTGTGGCTAAAATTTCTCCAGTCAGACAAGGAGAAATGTCTATGTCAATCTATCCAATTGTCGCTTTCTGCTGCTTACTCTTTTCAAGCCCCAGTTTTGCAGCGTCCACCAGTGACCTCAACCTCGTCAATTCTGCCGTCGGCTATGCCGCACTGATTCTCTTCACCATTGCTTACATTCTGGTGATGCTGGAAGAATACCTGCATATGCGAAAATCCAAACCAGTACTGCTCGCCGCGGGATTAATCTGGATTTTGATTGGGTACACCTTTGCCCAACACAACCAAGCTGACGTCGCTAAAGCCGCACTGGAACACAACCTCCTGGAATACGCCGAACTTTTACTGTTCCTACTGGTAGCGATGACTTACATCAATGCAATGGAAGAGCGGAGGCTGTTTGATGCTCTGCAAGCATGGATGGTCGGTAAAGGTTTCGATTTCAAACAGCTATTTTGGCTTACAGGTGGCTTGGCATTTGTCATTTCACCTATCGCGGATAACTTAACCACGGCCCTGTTAATGTGTGCGGTGGTGATGAAAGTTTCTGGCGATAATCCAAGGTTTGTGAACCTTGCCTGTATTAACATCGTCATTGCGGCGAACGCTGGCGGCGCATTCAGTCCATTTGGTGATATAACGACCCTGATGGTTTGGCAGGCAGGACACGTCAGTTTTGCTGAATTTATGCCGTTGTTTGTCCCGTCATTGATCAACTACGTCATTCCTGCGTTCATCATGTCGTTGTTTGTACCAAACACTAAGCCAGATACGGTCCATGAACATATTGAATTGAAACGTGGAGCAAGACGAATTGTAGGCTTGTTTATCCTCACTATCGCGACGGCGGTATCTTTCCACGCGGTACTGCACTTCCCGCCAGTAATCGGAATGATGATGGGCTTGGCGTACCTGCAGTTTTTCGGTTATTTCCTGCGTCGAACACTAAAACATTCACTTGCCAAAAAAGCGGCCGAAGCGATTGCCAATGGCGATGATTATGCCTTAAAGCGTTTAGGTTCAGTGGTGCCGTTTGATGTATTCCACCGTGTATCACGTGCGGAGTGGGATACTTTACTGTTCTTCTATGGTGTCGTCATGTGTGTTGGCGGTTTGAGTTTGCTCGGTTATCTTGGGTTAGTTTCCAACGTGATGTACACCGAATGGAGCCCAATCTGGGCTAACGTCATGGTGGGGATTCTCTCTGCTATCGTGGATAACATTCCAGTGATGTTTGCTGTGTTAACGATGGAGCCAACCATGTCGATGGGGAACTGGCTGTTAGTAACGCTGACTGCAGGCGTGGGTGGTAGCTTGCTTTCGATTGGTTCAGCGGCTGGCGTTGCATTAATGGGAGCAGCAAGGGGACAATACACCTTCTTTGGCCATTTAAAATGGGCACCAGTGATTGCGCTAGGTTATGCCGCAAGTATTGCGGCGCACCTTTGGATGAATGGCAGTTTGTTCACTTAACCTACCTTCATCAATATTGAATATTATTACCGGTCTGATGGGTGGTTCACGCCATCCATCACCTCAATATCTCCCAGCTCATAAGGATTTACACCTTCTAGGCAACCAACGTTATAACCGTATTCGCTCGGGTCAGAACGGCGCTGATGATGCGTGTAGATACCGCATTCACCACAGAAGAAATGGCTAGCCGTGTTGGTATTAAACTGATACAGCTTGAGTGCCTCCTCACCTTGGATGATGCGAATCCCATTCAAAGGTACTGATGCCACAATCGCGCCACGACGTCGGCACATAGAACAATCACAACGTCTAGGCTTCTCGATTCCATTTGGTAATGACAGTTCGATTTGTACTTTTCCGCAATGACAAGAGAGCTTATGCAAAGGCTGAATTGTGGTACTACCCACTTGTTTAATCATGACTTTTCCTTGTTGCTTCAGTGTTCATCTAGCTTAATGTGTAAAGTCTGTTAAACAGTTAACATCCGCGCAATCTAGGTCAAAAACTCGACATCAATCACTTTTCACGACATTTTATTCAGCGATTTATCACTATTTGGTTGGCGTTTTGCCAACCGCATCCGTTTTGGTTGTGCACTGACAGCTAGTACGGTTTTAAAACCAAGGAAATATTTTTTATGGATAAAGATCATAGCCTTAGAGAGAACCTATTGGCTCTGACGCTCGGTAGTGCGTTAGTGTCACTTGGGGTTATCTTTTTTAGCAAAGTGGGACTGCTGACAGGTGGTACTGCTGGCCTTGCTATCTTCCTCACTAAAGTGAGTGATTTTAGCTTTGGTCAGATCTTCTTTGCACTGAACCTGCCTTTCTACATTTTGTCTGTGATGCGCATGGGTTGGCGTTTTACCATCAACACTTTTATTGCGGTTTCGATCGTGTCCTTTGCGGTAGACCACCTGCACCATGTGATTGAAATTTCTCGTATTGAACCCGTTTACGCCGCCCTCCTCGGTGGTGGCTTGATTGGTATGGGAATGCTGGTAATTTTCCGCCACAAGATGAGCTTAGGCGGTTTCAACATCTTGGCACTTTACCTTCAGGAACGCTTTGGTGTTCGTGCAGGCAAAGTTCAAATGGCGCTCGACTGCACCATCGTGGTGATGTCGCTGTTTATCGTCGATATTCATTTGATCGCCCTGTCTATACTTGGCGCGGTGGCAACCAACTTAATCTTGGCAATGAACCACAAACCAGGGCGTTATCAGCCAACGCCGCAATCGGCATAATCTTCTAACTGCATGACAAAAACCAAAGCCCCGAGACAAGTTCTCGGGGCTTTTCTTTGTCCGCAACATAAGACTACACTAGAGGCGAATTCTCACAGTATTGTTGGTCCCCTTCAGCCAGCTTGAGCTTGTTTTGTTGGCTTAAGTGATAATGCACCAGCATCAATAAATCATGCGCGTAGAAGAGCTCAAAAGCATCTTCTCCATTTTGTCGACAGATTGCCTCACAGCGATCAGCGTGCACTTTGGCTTGGAGTGGGTTTCCTGCTTTAAGTAGGCTCATGGCTAAACGATATTCTGCGCGCTCTTCTTGCATCCAACCACCAGCAACCTTCCAATTCTCAAGCGCCAATGTTGCAGCCTCTAGCATTCGCTCTACCTGTGCTTCAGAGCGCGTTTCAAGCTCTTCATATTGGCAGGCAAGGTTGTTACCCGTAATGGCAATTGAACGTGCTAACGGCTCGGCAGCTTGGTCTGAATCTATCCCGTTGGCTGCTTTTGCTAACCATGTGCTAGCTTGCTCTAGCTCGTTCATCGCAGATAGCTCATTGGCAATCTGAGCAAACACGCGGCGCTGATCGACATCTTCCAAGTCAACGATATAGTCCGTCGTTTGGTCCACAAAATACTGCGCGACGGCTTTGGTCCTCTGACTTGCCAAAAACTGATTCGCTACGCCATTTTCGAGCTTATCTAAACTGGTGAGAAACTGCTTCGGGTCGTGCAGATGACCAATGGAAGTGTGCAGCATCAAGGGTAAGATGCGCTCAACATGGTTAGTGTCTTCTGCCTCACCGAGCGCTTGTTCTAATTGGGTGTATATTTGCTGTGGCTGCGCTTCATGCTGCTGCCAACTTTGGTTTATGAATGCATCAAAATCCGTATTAAAAGACATATCCTTATTATCCTTTTTCATTGCTCTGGATTGCTTACAACCCTACACAAGATTTAGGCAGATAAGGTAAACCTTGCCAGATTCTGAGAATAGTCTCACTTAAAGTGGTGTACCCTTCTCCAAGGCCAATAAGCGCTGTTTGCGCTCTACCCCGCCCGCATAACCAGTGAGCTTGCCACTTTTACCAATCACACGATGGCATGGCACCACAATCGAAATTGGATTCTTACCGTTCGCCAGCCCCACCGCTCGTACCGCCTTCGGATTGCCGATGGCATCCGCCAAATCTTGATAACTCCATGTTTCACCATAAGGAATGGTCGTCAGCGCATGCCAAACTTGAGTTTGAAAATCAGTACCTGTCGCCGCAAGTGGCAAGTCAAATTCGTTACGCAGCCCGGCGAAGTACTCTTCTAATTGGGTAACGGCTTGGCTGAGTACGATGTGCTGATCATCACGTTGACCCAAATCGTCCGGTTTGGTGGTACAAGTTTCAAACCAAACCCCTAATAAGCCTTCATCGTTGGCTTGAATGGTCACTGCGCCTAACGGACTTGGCATTACCGTATATAGTGATTTCATAATTGATTCCATAAATGAAAAGTCGCGTAACTGCCCCAAGGCGACGCAGTATGAGCACTCAATGACGGATAGCTTGGCATGGCTTTCTTCACCACCAAGTCTTTGTCTAAAAAGCAATCCGGCTGAGATTGACCACGCAGTTGCGCATAGCTCACCGTCCACGGACCAATGCCTTTCAATTCCAGCCATTGTTGCGGATCGGATTCTTGGTTCTGCTGCATGTACTGAGCAAATCGCACCAGTGTGTCTTTACGACTTTGCGGCATGCGCAAAAAGCTGACATCGGCGTTCGCAATTGCTTCTGGTGTCGGAAAGTGACGCGCTTGCTGATCGCTGCTGAGTGTTTCCACTAACAAGTTAAGTTGCCCAATTGCGGCTTTGACCGACACTTGTTGACCCAACACGGCACGGACACCGGCTTCCCACGCACTCCAGACACCCGGAATGCGAATCCCGTGGGTTTTCACCAATCCCGGCGCAATGTATTCCAGATGCTGCTCGACGGTGCAAATATCCGCATCGAGATCGAACATTCGACGCACGCCAGACACAAGGTTTTGCAACTTAGTAACCTCTTCAATATCAAACTCTATCTCAAGGTAGCCCTCCCCTTGAGTAGCCTTGAATCGTGCATGGCAATCATCCAGCACAACATTGCGCTGGTAGGTGTTTTGCGTAACTTGCTCCATCCCCTCAATCGCACGCAGACGATAAAAATCGAGCATGTGTTGCCAGTTCAACGCGCCCCGATAAGGGAGCACTATTCGATTCGTCCCTACGCCATCAAATTCCTTTCTGCGCACTTGAGAAGGCGTCAGTTGGAGGATCTTTTGAAACGCATCGTTGAATCGTCGAGTGCTGTTAAAGCCCGCAGCAAAGCCAACTTCAGTGACTGACATCGAACTCGAATGCAAGAGCTGCTTGGCAAACATCAACTGCTGATACTGCGCATATTGCTTAGGTGACATCCCCAAATATTGCTCGAACAACATACGCAAGTAACGATCCGAGATCCCAAGTCGATCAGAGAGATCCGCCAATGATTGATGATGTAATTCACCACGATCGATCATTTTGATCGCTCGCTGAAAGGTGGTTTCAACCCCTTTCCACGCCCATGATCCTGGCGCACTGTCTGGACGACAGCGTAGGCAAGGACGATATCCGGCTTTCAGTGCTTGCGTCTTGTCCGTGAAATACTCAACATTTTCCTCTTTCGGCAAATTCGCAGGGCAAATTGGCCGACAGAAAATCCCAGTAGTTTTGACTGCAATGTAGAAACGACCATCGAAACGGCTGTCTCGTGCCATACGCGCTTTCTGACACTGCTCGAAGGTCAACGATGTGTGAGGATGGATAAGCATAATGCTGTCCTTGCTTTCGCATTGGGAGTTCAATGAGCCGAAAATAAAATCATCACTCAAACGGTATAACTTCATTGTAGAACGGAGAGTTACTTTAAATTAGCCATTTTCGGAACTCAATATTGAGAAATTTTGGCATTAGTAAATTTGTGCACTAAAGTTAAATCAGAACAACACAACAACGTCGGCTAAAGGGAATTGGCATGGACTTACACACGTGCGTGATTGTACTTAGAAATCACAAAGTTATTACTAGTAAATCAGTTGAGCACTCCATAGGGATTATTGAGCGCGACTCTGATAACGAGATCTCAGAAATTCAAATCAATGCGTCGGACGGTGTGAATATTCGCACTTTCCACTACCACAGCGTAGAGGACTCGCTTGAAAGCTTAATGAATCTTTAAACACTCCTTTCTCCCTTGTTAATCGTGAATGCAAAAGAGCACAGACCCCTGTGCTCTTTTTTTTTGCTCGGAACATTATTCAAAATTTTGCGCTTTTCATAATCAAAGACGCCACATTACCGACCAAAATACGGGTACTCCATCCAACATAAAGCACTGTATTAGTAAAGAAAAAATCGTTCCATCAAATTTCTCGAACGAGAACATCAAATAGTTCCGATTTTTTCTTCTGCACGCCCAACCTACACTGGCTTTAACAACAAAGGAGCGACCACTCCAAATCAGTAGAATTTCCGAGGAAGGATAAAATCATGAAAGCACTGCTACACAAAATCACGACTTCAAATGCAGGTTATAGCGCACTCGCCCTTCGCATTCCAGTTGGCATCATCTTTATGGCGCATGGTGCGCAAAAACTTTTTGGTTGGTTTGGCGGTTACGGTCTTGAAGGTACGGGTCAATGGATGGCATCGATTGGTTTAGGTACGGGTCAATGGATGGCATCGATTGGTTTAGGCCCTGGCATGCTGATGGCATTTTTAGCAGGCAGCACAGAATTCTTCGGTGGTTTGTTCATCCTACTTGGCCTTTTGACTCGACCTGCTTCAGTTGTACTGGCGTTTACCATGGTTATCGCAATTTTCTCAGTACACTTCGAGAACGGTTTATTTATGTCGAATAACGGCTATGAGTTTGGTTTAGCACTGCTAGCAGCAAGCGTTTCACTGGCTTTCTCTGGCGCTGGTAGAGTTGCTTTGGATGAAGCTCTGCATCAAAAGCTCGCGTAAAACAGGATTTGACATACCCTCGCTCTGCCATAACTCTCGGTTCAATCATGGGATAGTTTTATAAAGCCCTATCGATTTGCTAGAACTGAAAACAAAAAACCCCGTGGCATCACACCAAGGGGTTTTCGTTTAAATTTGCACTCGATCGCAAAAGAAGAAATTACTCGTCTGCAGGAATGTCGGCAATTTGCTGCAAACTGTAAGCCGTTAGCGGATCAATCTCTTTCACGATTTCTTCCACTTGCTTAATCGCTTCTACAGACGTGCTAGCTTTGCGGTAGCTCAGATAGATAGGACGGTACCAATCTTCTACGCCAGACACCTTGTGAAGCTGCCCACTCGCAATGAACGGTTCTACCAAAGAAGCTGGTAGATACGCACTGCCGCCCTTCTCCAAAACGAAGTCTAAAGCGATACGTGCCGTCGAAGTACGTAAGTAGGGCGCAGGGATTTTAGGGTGACGTTCTGCATGCTCAGACGCAAAGCGCGTGCCCCAATCTACGTAAACGTATTTCTGCTCAAATACCGTTTCTAACGAATCTGGCTTGGTTGAAACCAACACAAGTACCACGTCAGCAACTTTCTTACAGTTCAGCTCATCCGCTTTGATTTGGTCGAAAGCAAACGCCATATCCAGCGTTCGTTCTAGCAAACTGCGGCTTAGCATTTCACGACCCATGACTTCTGCCATAAAGCCGTAACCACCAAATGAGTCTGTCACCACACTCAAACAGTTTTGCAGATAAGCATCCCAAATGTTTGGCGTACCACCCATGGTGAGCTGCAATGCTTTACCATCTTCGAGGGATAATTCGAGTTTGGCTTGCTGCAAAGTGGTCACCATCACCTCTGCATAGCCTATTAAACGCTCACCTGCGGAGGTCAACTTTATGTTATTTCGATCACGAATAAACAACTGCGTATCGAAATAACTTTCCAATTGTTTGATGCGTGCGCTCACCGCTGCTTGCGTAATATACAAGTTCTCAGCAGCTCGTCCGAAGTGACGAACCTTTGCCAGCTCTAAAAATGTTCGAAAGACCTTTACATCCATAAACCATCTCCTGGTCAATATAAAACCAGATTAACAACTAATTAAAATTTTGACGACAAAAAAGTTTTGTTTTTCTTTTGTTAGCTTTGCGCCTAATTTTCGCCGTAATTCATCACATTCATCAATAACGGTTACAGAGGCTGTTGATATGTCTGACACTGAATTTCGTCATGGCAAAAAACGTTTTTACGACAACGTAAAATTCCCACGCGGCTTTGCAAAGTCTGGCGATTTTACTCTTTCGGAAGAGGAAATCCTAACAATTTATGGGGATACTATGCTTGGCCTAGAGTCAGGCGAGTTGACACCTGAGAACAGCGAAGAGAAACACTTCGTAAAAGTTCTGGAAAACCCAGGCAAAGCGAAAACTAAAATCGAGCGCACTTGGTTAAAATACACACAATTAGCTCGTGGTCGCAAACGCTTCCACACGCTAAATGGTCGTAACAAACCAGAGGCGTCAGATGACTACGCAGAAGAGAGCCTAGCAGAAGACGATTAACCGACTCTGCCAAGCCTTAATGCTTGGTTAATCCTCAGAGTATTTCATTCTGTGGTGTTGCAAAAACTTTTTCTTTTTCAAAAGCCCTAAGGTGACATGCCTAAGGGCTTTTTCATTTTCTGGCGACCATTCACTTCGCCAACATAGCGACCTTCTTCAAGAAGCTGTCTTTCAGATGCTCTTGGTCATATTCCAAATGATAGGTGTTGTGGAACCCCACCGTAAGCTCCACACCATTGCCTCTCAGAAACACGTTATAGCCATCGTAATCAGAATAGGCCTCTATCCCTTCATACATCTTGCCAAACTCAGTAGGCGTGCCGTTGTTCATCACACATTCGTATGCTTGGAGCACTTTGGTTGCGTCTAATTCGTTTTTCATTGCGATTCCCTCAGCAATAAACACACTTAAAGTATGGATAAGGAAGAAACGCCGTGCCACACCATAGATTGCGTGAGATCATAACTTCGCCATTTTTCTTCCCTTTCTCCTACGCAACTCCATTCAATTCGGCTCGCTCGTTCAGCCAAAAAACTTAATTTCAGTCATAAATTTTACATGCTAATCAACTAGGCTTGCTTCACGGCTTTGCATAGATTCAACTCGAAGCAAACGTAAAAATCGCCCAGAAAAGCAACATTGGTTAAAGAAAAAGCAAATTTTTGACCTAAAACAATAGCAGTTCAACATTACTTATTTTATAATGCGAATTAATGTTTCAGAACATCTTAAATTCCAATAACTAGGGGCACAAAATGAGACTTATCCCGTTAGCTCAAGCAGCACAAGTAGGCAAGTGGGCAGCAGCACACATCGCTAAGCGCATCAACGACTTCAAACCAACTGCTGAGCGTCCGTTCGTTCTGGGTCTACCTACAGGTGGCACTCCTCTAGCAACTTACAAAGCATTGATCGAACTTTACCAAGCTGGTGAAGTGAGCTTCGAACACGTTGTAACTTTCAACATGGACGAATACATCGGCATCCCTGCGGATCACCCAGAATCATACCGTTCATTCATGTACACCAACTTCTTCAACCACGTAAACATCCAAGAAGCGAACATCAACCTTCTTAACGGTAACGCGGAAGATCACGAAGCGGAATGCCAACGCTACGAAGACAAAATCAAGTCTTACGGCAAGATCAACCTATTCATGGGCGGCGTAGGTAACGACGGTCACATCGCATTCAACGAGCCAGCATCTTCTCTGTCTTCTCGCACTCGCATCAAGACACTAACTGAAGACACTCGTATCGCGAACTCTCGTTTCTTCGATGGCGACATCAACCAAGTTCCTAAATACGCACTAACTATCGGTGTTGGTACGCTACTAGACGCTCAAGAAGTGATGATCCTAGTAACTGGTCACAACAAAGCACTTGCTCTACAAGCAGCAGTAGAAGGCAGCGTAAACCACCTATGGACGGTTTCTGCACTTCAACTACACCCTAAAGCAGTAATCGTTTGTGATGAGCCTTCACAACAAGAGCTTAAAGTGAAGACAGTTAAGTACTTCTCTGAGCTAGAAGCGGAAAACATCAAAGGTTTCTAATCCTTCGGATAACAACCAAAGATAAACGCTGAATACACAAAACCCGTGAGTCATCACGGGTTTTTTCGTTTTTAAAGACTGAAAGGTTTGAAGATTTAGGAATTTAAAGAACCGCTAGCGAGGCGTTTAATAAGCTTGAATACCAAACTGACGCAGACGTTTTGGCAATACCTCATCAAGTTTATCTAATTCGCTCGGCTCGACCTCAATGAGGTTGAAGTTATGCTGCTCATACACCGCACGAATCTTCTCTCGCTCCGCCTCTAACATCTCGCCAGTGTCACTGCCCCAAAACTGCAAATAGACTTTGCCACCCGGTAGGTAGAAATCGCTTGTCACGTCTTGTTCAATCGGCAGTTGGCGCTCGTAAGCGTGCACCACACCAGCCAAATACAGCCAGTTATCGATCAGCAGTTCTCCTTTAGAACGAACATAATGCCCGTCTAAAGTGCGGTGCTTGGCTTCAAACTTCTGACGGAAATTGGAAAGCGACTTATCTGTCGAGTGGGACTCGACATCTTGCCCTAAGAACTCAATCACAGACTGCTTGAGGCGCTTGTGACGCAGTACTACGTCGTGCCACACCACAAAGGTATTCTGCGACTCTTTATCGGTTCTCTGCTGACCTCCAGCGCGGATTCCGGCTTCGGTTAAGCTCCATCCTTCTTCGGATTTGCTGATCCAGCCTAATTCACTTAACAGCTGGTTCATACGCTTGGCATTGAGCTTAAGTTTCTCACCCAACAGGGTTGCGCTGTAGGTTTTGCCAGACGTTGCGGCAAGCTCGATGTGCAAGTTGGTCGGCCAAACAATGAACTGCCCAAATTTAGGGTGATCGACATACTCACCGCCAAACTTGGCGCCCTCTTCGGTCAAAATCCATTTCTCGTCTTGGCGAACGATGTAGCCAGCGCGTTTGAGATCGGCAAACAGCAGCTTGGCTTCTATCTGACGCATTTTTGCCAGTGCCGACGTCGATATTTTTTCAGACACGATTCATGCCTCCTGCTACTGTTTGAAAGTAAGGTGATGACTTGGATATTAACGCATTGATTTCATTGCTTGAAGTAAGAATAGATCGAATATGCTGATAAAAAAGCCTGTCCCTCAGGACTGGCTTTTGTTTTGTGGAGCGAGGCTGGTTACTTAATAAATGAAATACAGCCTTGCAGAATCACTAGGTTGACGATGTCGATAAAGAACGCACCAACGATAGGCACCACCATGAAAGCTTGTGGTGATGGACCGAAGCGGTTAACGATAGAGCCCATGTTCATCACTGCGGTTGGGGTTGCGCCCAGACCAAAGCCACAGTGACCACTTGCGATAACCGCTGCATCGTAGTTGCTGCCCATCACGCGGAACGTCACGTAGTAAGCGAAAACCGCCAAAATCACCGATTGCACCGCCAGAATGATGAGGAACGGGATTGCTAAGTCGAAAATGTTCCACAGTTTTAGGCTCATTAGCGCCATCGCTAGGAACAGAGACAGAGAAACCGTACCAAGAATATCGACCGTCTCAACATCCACTTTGCGTACTTTGGTCACTTCCATGATGTTGGTGATCACGACACCGATAAACAGCGCGTAAACGAAGTCTGGAATCATCAACCATTTGATGCCAAAGCTGCTCACCCAACCTTCTAAGTAGCCAGCACCAGTGACACACAGCAGAATGATCGACAAGCTCTCGACCACTTTCTTCGCGGTTACGCGGTCTTCTTCGTGCTCGTTGTAGGTCACCAATTCAGGAAAACGCTCATGAGTCTGGTTGGTGCGTCCGTATTCAGATTCAAGGTTGTGCTTATCTATTAAACGCTGCGCCACAGGGCTGCCGATGATGCCACCAATCACCAAACCAAAGGTGGCAGATGCCATTGCGACTTCTAGTACGTTGTGCAAGTCATACATGTCTTGGAAGGTTTGTGACCATGCTGCGCCCGTACCGTGACCGCCAGACAGCGTAATCGAACCTGCAATCAAGCCCATTAGCGGGTCTAAGCCGAGCGCCGTTGCCAAAGAGACACCGACCGCGTTTTGGATAAGAATGTACACCGATGCCACGGCTAAGAAGATAAACACCTTAGCGCCACCTTTAATCAACTGGGTGTAGTTCGCTGCTAAGCCAACGGTAGCGAAGAACATCAACATGAAAGTGTTTTGCAGCGGTAAATCGAAAACTAAATCCACGCCATTGAAATGCATCGCGGTGATCGCACAAGCGACAATCAAACCACCAACGATTGGCTCGGGAATATTGAATTTCTTTAAGATCGGTAATTTAGCGTTAACGAATTGTCCCAAGAACAACACACAAATAGCGACGAGAAACGACTCTTGTGGACCGACAGAAATGACCTGATTCATAAAACCTCTTTGCCTCCTTTTTCTCATCCTTTGAGCAACAACTCGCAGGTTGAGCGGTATTTAGGCAGGTCAGAGTGCCTACTGAACGTGTGGTTTTCTAGGATGGAAACTCTTTCAATTCTCATTAAATAAGAAAGCAATAGCTCGGATATTTACCCAATTCTCACTCAATGAAAAAACATACTTTTTCACCAAGGTTTGTGGCGCAATTTTCTCGTTTTTTTCGCCCTTCTCAACTTATGAGAAGTGCCGAGTTTTTAAGGGCAAAAACGTATGCGATTGCGTGCAAATTTTGCGTGAAACTCTGGTGCAAACTTTGGCGAATTTTCATCGACAAAAGTGATTGAGAAAACAGCGCATGAAGATTGTCGCTTTCTATCCCGGCGCCTAGGTGTTATACATATATATAACACCAACTCAGCCAAGGAAACCAATCATGACGCATTGGCATGATCGCCAACCGATTTTCCGTCAGTTGGCTGACCAGATCACCCAGCAAATATTGCAAGGTATCTGGCAAGAGGGCGAAGCTTTGCCTTCGGTACGCAGTGTCTCTGCGGATATGAAGATCAACCACCTGACGGTCATGAAGGGCTATCAGTTATTGGTTGATGAAGGATTGGTTGAGAAGAAACGTGGGCAAGGCATGTTTGTCGCCCAAGGTGCAAAAAAACAGCTGCTTGCTGATGAAAAAGCACGTTTCCTTGAACAACAAATTCCGCAGATCGCCGACACACTACAACGTCTGGATATGTCTCTTGATGAATTTATCCAACAAATCCAAACACATATTGAAGGTGACCAATGAGCGCATTAGTCAGTGTAAAACACGTCTCCAAGCAATATCGTCAGCAGGGTGAAGCGCTGCATGACGTGAGCTTTGATCTACAAGCGGGCCAAGTACTTGGCTTGCTAGGTCATAACGGTGCGGGTAAATCGACTCTCATTAACGCCCTACTCGGTGCACACGAATATCAGGGCACCATTCGCATCAACGGCTTTGAGCCAATCATGCAACGCGACAAAATCATGCAGAGCTTGTCTTACATCTCGGATGTGAACGTGTTGCCAAACTGGATGACGGTTGCTCAGCTGCTCGATTACACCGAGGGCGTACATCCAGGTTTTAATCGCAGCAAAGCCGATGCCATGCTTCGCCAAACCGACATCAAGCCGCGTGCGCGCATCAAATCCCTCTCGAAAGGCATGAAGGTGCAATTGCACTTGGCAGTCGTCATCGCGACCAATACGCAGATTCTGATTCTAGACGAGCCAACGCTTGGTTTGGATTTGGTTTATCGCGATACCTTCTACCGTCATTTGCTGGAATGGTTCCACGATGGCGAGCGTGTGCTGATCATTGCGAGCCATGAAGTATCGGAAATCGAACACCTACTGACGGACGTGCTGATCCTTAAACACGGTCGACCTGTCCTGCAAACCTCAATGGACAGCATCAGCGAGGATTACTTCATTCTTGATGCCAGTGATGAGCATCGCGCACAAATCGAAGCGCTGAAACCACTGTCATCGCAAAAAGGCTTAGGCACGACTAAATGGTTGCTGTCGTCACAATACGCAGAACAAGTTGCAGGTCTGGGTAATGTGTATGGCGTCAAGCTTGCGGATCTGTTCTTGGCATTGCAGAAGGAGGCAGCATAATGAAATCGATTGTCGCGATGTTGCGTAAAGAATGGCTAGAGAACCCGTTGGTTACACGCGTGCCGTTATTTATGTTTGCCTGTGGCGTGCTGCTGTTTGTCAGCTTAATGAGTAGCTCGACACTGCAACACAATATGTTCTTCCAAATGAGCTTTGGCGGTGATGTCAGTGACATCCACAAAGAGCTAGGTGATGACGTCAACATGCTGATCACAGGTGGCATTGGTTTGTTGTCTATCCTGCTTGGCACTCAATATTTCCCAAGAACGCTGCGTAAAGAGCGCTCAGAGGGCAGTATCATGTTTTGGCGCAGTATGCCTGTCAGTGACGTGAAAACCCATCTGGTGAAGCTGACGTTTGGTTTATTGGTGATTCCATTGGTGTGTTCGGTATTGGTTTTCGCTTCCGGCTTTATGCTGTGGATGTTGAATGTTTCAACCGACCACCAGCTGGCGTTATTGTATCGCCAAGCATCATTGGGCTTCGTGCTGCTGAACTGGATTGAATTCTTGCTTCGAATGGTGGTGGCTGGCGTGTTGTTATTGCCGCTCGCACTGACAGCAATGGCAATCTCTCAGAAAGTGAACTCACCCCTGTTGGTGATCTTGATTGGTATTTACGCACTGCGCTGGATGCCGATTGCGATGTTCAACTTCTATGGTCTGGATGATTTCTTCTCTGCGATTTTCTATCTACCACTGCACGCGATTCTTGCACCAAACCCGTTCAGCGCGATTCCAGATGCAGGTTGGTTGAATGTCGGTATTTACGCTTTCATCGGTGTGCTTGCTTGGACGGCTAGCATCAAGTTCAGCCGCACCGTGAACTAACAAGCACAAGCGAAACCGCACATCAAAAGCGAGGTACTGTCCTCGCTTTTTTCATTTTCGGCACCATCAATCTTCACTCTGTTTGCTTCAACTCAAAAATAATCAGCCTATAGCAATAGCGCTTCTGCGTGGTTAAGTTCATAATCCCCCGCTTAATGCGCCCAGCGCTGTCATCTAGAATTTTTGAAAAGCAGAACACCAACCATGACCACCAAGCCAACAGCCATTATTGGACTGTACAACCCAAAGAGTCCAACCAACGTTGGCGCTGTATTACGAGCCGCAGGCTGCTACGACGCTGCGCAAGTTCGTTACAACGGCACACGCTACAGCCGCGCAGTAAAATTCCAGACCGACACCCAGAACTCACAAGAACGCATTCAATTAGTGGAGGTGGAAGACCTCACCGCTAATGTTGCCGACGATGTGAAAATTGTTTGTGTTGAGTTAGTGGTCGGCGCAACAGCACTGCCGCACTTCACTCACCCAGAGAAAGCGATTTATGTGTTTGGACCAGAGGACGGCTCACTGCCGCAAGAGGTGGTCGATAAGGCGCATCATGTGGTGTACGTACCGACTCACGGTTGTATGAACCTAGCCGCGACGGTGAACGTTGTGCTTTACGATCGCATGGCGAAAACACTGGGGACGATTGATGACCACCAGCAAGTCCTTGCTAATCGAGACAACAAAAACCGCTTGAAAATGAAAGCTTGCGTATAGACAGACGAAGCTCGTCGTTGGCGAACACCAGATACAAAAAAGGTCACAGCAACACTGTGACCTTCTGTTTTATTTAGCGTCTTAATCTATCTAGCCAAGGAACGAGATGTAGCCTTGCAGAATGATCAAGTTAACGATGTCGATGAAGAAGGCACCAACAATCGGCACAACCATGAAAGCTTGTGGCGACGGACCAAAGCGGTTAACGATAGAACCCATGTTCATTACCGCTGTTGGGGTTGCCCCCAAACCAAAACCACAGTGACCACCAGAGATAACCGCTGCATCATAGTTACTACCCATCACCTTGAACGTTACGTAGTAGGTGAAGATAGCCAGAATCACCGACTGCACGCCCAGAATCACCAAGAATGGGATCGCTAGGTCGAAAATGTTCCACAGTTTCAGGCTCATCAATGCCATTGCCAAGAACAGAGACAACGATACCGTACCAAGCATATCGACCGTTTCTGTATCTAACTTACGAACTTTAGTCACTTCCAAGAAGTTAGTGATGATCACACCAATGAACAACGCGTAAACGAAGTCTGGAATCATCAACCATTGAATGTCGTAAGTGCTCACCCATTGTTCTACGTACTTCGCACCTGTTACACAGATCAATAGGAAGAACAGTTTCTCAACCACTTTTTTCGCGGTTACTTTGTCTTCTTCGTACTCGTTGTACGTCACCAATTCTGGGAATTTTTCGTGGGTTTTGGCATCTCTGCCCCCAGGACCATACTCAGATTCGATCTTGTTCTTTTCGATCAAGCGCTGTGCTACCGGGCTACCGATGATACCACCGATGATCAAACCGAATGTTGCTGACGCCATCGCGATTTCCAACACGTTATTTAATCCATACACGTCTTGGAACGTTTGTGACCATGCAGCACCTGTGCCGTGGCCACCTGAAAGAGTAATCGAACCCGCGATAAGCCCCATCAGCGGATCTAAACCCAATGCCGCCGCTAATGAAACACCGACACCGTTTTGTATGATGATGTAGAACGACGCGACCGCTAAGAAGATAAAGACCTTCGCGCCCCCTTTCATCAACTGAGTGTAGTTTGCTGCTAAACCAACAGTAGCAAAGAACATCAGCATAAATGTGTTCTGCAACGGCAAATCGAATTCCAGATCGATACCGTTGAAATGAAGAGCAGTAATGGCGCAGGCGACTATCAAGCCCCCTACAATTGGCTCAGGTATGTTGAATTTCTTTAAGATCGGTAGTTTAGCATTAATGAAATGCCCCAAAAAAAGCACACTGATCGCAACCAAAAAGGACTCCAGTGCACCTACAGATATCAAATGATTCATATCGCCTCTTATTATTGTTCTCTTCATCCTCCGTAATGATTGAGTGTTAGTTTAACCTTCGCTCAATAGCAAATTTTCTCGCTATATTTTTTCGAAAATACTCAAAAGGTTGTGTTAAATGCGCCTTAGGCTAGTTTAAGGGACGGTCGTTAAGCGATGTTCTGATTTATGCGCTATTCGCAAGCCCTAAAATGTAAAAGGAGCCGATTAAGCTCCTTCTTATCCGGTTCACATTCAAAGCAAAAATGACTGCTTGATGTGGATGGACATAGTGTTGTGAGTATTGTCCGAGAGAGACTTTCTGAACCGCTATCGAGCTCCCTTACTTAAACAGAAAGTCATCCTCACTATTGGGCAAAGTTCCTTCCCGTTATAACGAATAGAGCGCCGTGGTGGCGCTCTAACATCTTGGTTTGCTTGTATCCTATCGTAGTTCAATAACTCTGACTCATGATGATTAAAACGAGCCGAATCCAAGGAAATTCTCAAGCTTGCAACAAGTGTTCTCGTTACAACGGAGCGAGATTATAACATATCGCTGAAAATTTTCCTCATTTCAGTGCTATTCGCCACTTTTATACTTTTCTTCTGCAATGATTAACTGCTCTATATCATTGTTACAGACGAAAGAGCGAAGCGCCTCAAACTTATCTTCATCCCACGTGTAAATTTGCAGCGCGAGCAGCTTATCGATGGTGTCTTGCTCAAAGCGAAGCTTGATGGGTTTTGCGGGCGATCCTGCCACCACGGTATAAGGCGGGATATCTCTAGTAACCACACTGTTTGCCGCGATCACTGCACCTTCCCCAATTTTGACACCAGGCATGATCATCGCGCGCATACCAATCCAAGCCGCGTCACCAATCACGGTATCGCCTTTGCCTTGGTAAGATTGCTCAATGTCATCAAGAAACGGATACAGACAGAACCAATCCGTTTTGTGATTATGGTTGCCGCCCATCAAAATGACCGCTTCAGCCGCGATACAAACGTAATCACCAATATAGAGCTGATCGACTTCCCACCTCGGCTGCCACGCTTTACTGATTTCATCGCCATGCAGATAACGCACGACCGAATCTTCAAAGCCGTTGTCCCAACAATCGCTGTAATAACTGTGTGTACCTTTGATGTGGATGTTTTGGTTTTGCACCACTTGGTGCAGGTATTGAAATTTGGACCAATGTTTTTTCATGGCAATTGCCTCAGTCGAGTAAATGGATGCCACGGAACGATTTCTCGTGGCGTTGTTGCTGCGTTCTCAGTCAACGACGCCTATTGGATGCGGGGCTGCAGTAATAATGGATTGTTCATATACCTAAGTATCCTCGACATGCAGGGTTCAGCGTGCACCCTATAAAAACCATGTATAATTTTCAAGCAAACCAAACAAATAACAAGATTACGAAAATGAAAAGTTACTCAGCCTTTGCTTCGCTGTTATTGCTTGCTACCACTGCATCGGCAAGCGATAGCGTTAAAATAGAATATCTTCCAACGGAAACTGCCAATGACCTCTTTGCGGCGCAGGTGATTGAAAGCAGTGAAGTGAACGACATCTTTGTCCAGCTTTCTGATGATTATTTCCCGTTTGATAACCCACTAACACTAACCTACGGTGGCGAAGACGGTCCACTTTACGATCCAGAAACCCACACCATCCATATTCCCTACACCTTTTATCTGGAATCCTTTAACTACTTCACCAACAACAAGTACCAAGAACGTTACGGTAAAACACCGAAAACAGGCGCACTCGATACTTTGCTGCATACCTTGTTACATGAAGCCGGACACGCTTACATTGCCGATCAAAACATTCCTGTACTTGGCAAAGAAGAGGATGCGGTCGATAACTTCGCCACCATTTTGCTGATTGACTACGTTGATGATGGTGCCGATGTGGCGATCAGTGCTGCGGACATGTTCGCATTCGAATCCGACGACAGGCCGGACTACTACGATTTTGGCGAGTACATCGATGAGCACAGTTTCGATCTTCAGCGTTACTTCTCTACCCTGTGTCTGGTATACGGAAGCGATCCTGAGCAATACAAAGCCTTGCTTGATGAAGTAGAAAAAGACTACTTACGCGATCGCAAAGAGTTCTGCCAATTCAATTACGGCAACATCCGCGATAATTGGCTACATTACTTGCAAGACAATGAACTAAAAGAAAAATAATCGCGTAAAAGGGATAAGAACAGCCAATAATGAGTTCAATCATGACCAAACTGACCGTATTTTACGATGGTACTTGTCCCTTGTGCGCCAAAGAGATGAATGCACTAAAACAACGCGATGCCAAGCAGCAGATCAAAACCGTCGACATCTACAGCGAGGCGTTCACCGATTATCCACAGATCGATCCTGAGCAAGCCAACACCATTTTGCACGCCCTCAACGAGAAGGGAGAACTTCTGCTTGGGTTGGACGTGACTCATAGTGCATGGCAACTGGTCGGTCGCGGTTGGTTGTATGCACCACTGCGTTGGCGCATTATCAAACCTGTTGCCTACTGGCTTTACCTCAAATTTGCCAAAAACCGCTACCGCGTCTCCTACTGGTTAACGGGCACTTCTCGCTGCAATAACGGTTCGTGTTCACGTTAATTGTGATCCCGCTTAAAAATGCTACGACCTTAGTCTAAATTTATAAACTTCCAGTACTTCTGATTGATTAACTCGGTTAATCTCTAAGCATTACAACAATAAGTATTAATAATTTTATCAGGCAGGCTTACTCAGCTTGTCACTTGTAACGCTGCGCCGAGAGAAGGACGTCTCTATGAATCTGACGATCAGAAAACGACTATATATCCTTTCAATAATTCCTATTCTAACCATGGCAATAGGCATGATGTGGTTCACCTACCTACAAACCACTGCCTATAACGAACACGAGATTGAGCAGACTCGAAGTCAAATGATGGAGATGAAAAAAGCTGAGCTCAAAAACTACGTCCAAATGGCGCGTTCCGCTGTCGAGCCACTACTCGCTCAGAATGCCCCACTTGAAGAAGCACTGCCTATTTTGAAACAGCTGGAGTTTGGTCAGTCCGGTTACATCTTTGGCTACGACTCAAAAGGCGTGCGTGTCGTGGTGGGTAAAAACACCAAAGGCATCGGGGAAAACTTCTACAACTTGCAGGACAAGAAAGGCAATTACCTGATTCAGGATTTGCTCAAAAACGCCAAAACTGGCGAGTTCACGACTTATTACTTCCCGAAACTCGGTCAGAGCGAAGCGCTACCAAAACTGAGCTACTCGGTCTTTATTCCTGAATGGGATTTAATGTTGGGAACGGGTTTCTACACTGACGATATCGACGCCATTGTGGCAAACATGGAAGAAGAAGCGCATCAAGCTCTCAACACCACACTGACTGCAATTGCTCTGTTCTGTGTCTCGATTGCGGCGATCGTCGCGATCTTCGCTGTGTTTGTTAACCGCAGTATTATGAAGCCTATTGAGCAGTTTGACGCTTCAATTCACTCTTTTGCGCAAGGCGATGCAGACTTAACCGCGCGCATGGAAGAATCGAGTGTGCCGGAGTTCACCCAGCTGAGCCGAAACTTCAATATCTTTGTTGAAAGCCTGCAAGGCATCATCAAGAGCGTTAGCCACTTAGGACAAGAAGTGGTTTCAGAGACCAACGACATGTCACAGCGAGCATCGCAAGTGGACGAATTGGCTTCTGGTCAGCGTGAAGAGACCGAACAAGTCGCTGCAGCAATGACCGAGATGACAGCAACGGCGCACGAGATTTCCAGCAACGCTAACCAAGCTGCGCAATCAGCTAAAGACGCCGATGATAACTCACAGCAAGCGAAACACATTGTTGATTCCGCAGCGAACTCTGTCGAAGCGCTTGCTTTAGAAGTGTCGGAAGCCAGCACGGTGATTTCTCGTTTAGAGAGCGATGTACAAAACATTTCTTCTTCGTTAGAAGTGATTCAAGACATCGCCGAGCAAACCAACCTATTGGCACTGAACGCAGCCATTGAAGCAGCCCGTGCAGGCGAACAAGGTCGCGGCTTCGCAGTCGTTGCCGATGAGGTTCGTAAACTGGCGAGCCGTACTCAAGACAGCACAGGTGAAATTCACCAAATGATTGAGCAATTGAAGTCTGGTTCGGATGCGGCAGTGAGAGCCATGGGCTCAAGCCAAGCGCGCGGTGAAGCAACGGTTGAAGAAGCACGAGCAGCCTCTGCCGCTCTGCAAGAAATCCAAGCCGCAATTGCTAACATCATGGACATGAACACGCTGATCGCAACGGCAACCGAAGAGCAGAGCCAAGTTGGACAGGAGATTTCACAACGCATTGAAGTGATCTCTCAACAAAGCAGCCAATCGGCGCACCTTGCCAACCAAAACCGCGCAGGCAGTGGCAACCTCAACCACAAAGCTAACGAGCTGTACGACTTGGTCGGTCGCTTTACGGTTTAAAGCTTTCCTCACCCAATCACCATGCAAACAGCGACGCCAAAACGTCGCTGTTTTTATTTCTGCTATCCTCAGACATCTTAGGGTCTGTTGATCTTTCGTGGTTAAATTTTGTTCGAGATAAAATCGTTTTAGGCGAGGCAAGGAGTATGTCGCCTAGTCACTCTAAGCAAATACTCCTTAACAAAGCATAAAACGATTTTAGCCGAACCCTTTGGGCAGCATTTGTTGGCTCTTTCTACTGCGTTATCGACTTCTCATGTAGGCTAGCTACACAGCAAAGCCTCTGCCTTGTATAAACACCCAACAATTCGCTGCAAAAATCAGCTCGAAAGGTCAACAGACCCTAGTTATAATGCCGCCAACTTAGCACCCACAAGGGCAAAACAAGATGATTAATATGACCACCAATTTCGGTGACATCGAAATTGAACTGAACCTAGAACGAGCGCCAGTTAGCTCAAAGAACTTCAAAAAATACTGTGAAGATGGCTTCTACAACGGCACCATTTTCCACCGCGTTATCGACGGCTTTATGATCCAAGGTGGCGGTCACACAGAAGATATGGCAGAAAAGCCAACGCGTGCCCCGATCGCGAATGAAGCAAACCGTGGTCTAAAGAACCTTGTTGGCACTATCGCAATGGCGCGTACCGATGCTCCGCACTCTGCAACGGCACAGTTCTTCATTAACTTGGAAGACAATGATTTCCTAGACCACACCGCAACCACCAATCTAGGTTGGGGCTACGCAGTGTTTGGTAAAGTGACCGCGGGTATGGATGTCGTAAACCGCATCGCGAAAGTGAAAACGACCTCTAAACTTGGTCACAATGATGTGCCATGCGATCCAATCATTATTGAGAAAGTGACGATCAGCGAATAAGCACATTCGCCTCTTCGGAGAAATCGTCGCTATAAAACGATAAAAGCGCCTAACGTCATATGACTTAGGCGCTTTTTTTTATGACTCAGCCTACTAGTTTGGCTTGTAACGGAGTTATTGATAGAAAAGCTCGGCTTTCGCTCCGACTAAGTCAAGCTCAGAGCCCTGAAAATCAGCCAGATATTCCGCAACAAGGTTGTACCCAACCCAATACCCCATGTATTTCGGCCAGCGGCTTTCATCGCTGCCAAGAAAGTAAGCGTCGAAGTTGTAATCTAAGCTGGTCAACTTGTCTTTCATCTCAGCATAGAAAGGGCGCCAATCTTGATCTTTGATTTTCTCAAACAAGCTCGGAGTGATGCCTCCATTCACCTTACGTTCGAAATGACAAGCTAACCCTTCCATAATCAGCACATCACCAAGTGCAACGCCATTCTCTCCCGCTCGCATACGGAACAGGTGATGCAACTCATGCGCTAACACCGCAGCTAGTTCTTTCTCAATAATGTTTTTAATATCCGCACGTTGAGTATCAAGCAGAATCTCTACACGATAGGCACTTAAGCAATAGCCACCAATCCCCGTCTGAGGTACGTCATTGCGATCAAACGGGCTAACGGTCAGGTCAACGTTACTTAAATCGATGTTACTTAAATCAAAGTAACTAGAAAGTTGTGAGCTCAGATCATCAAGTTTCTGATGCAAATACTCAGAGATTGGAGACAACTCTCCCGTCGCATTTAACAGGGTTACGCGATAACTCATTTATCTTCCTTGATAATGTGGGTTAAGAGCAGCGAGTTTACAGTGTAAAGAGTGAGCAGTTCTAGCGATTACATCCCTTTGAACAAACTTTGAGATGCACGGCTCACAGGGAGCTTACTTTCTCCAACGTGAACAAACATTCTGCCAGCAAAGTCTTTGTTTACTTTGTTAATCTTGCACACTTGCACCACGCTTGAGCGGTGCACTTGCCAGAACTGTTCTGGGTTAAGTTGCCCTATCAACTCTTTCAACGAGGTGCGAATCAAATACTCCTGCACTTTGCGTTGTCCTTGCTGGGCATACACAGAAACGTATTTTTCTTCCGCTTTGAAATACAACACATCAGACGTGGCGATCAGATGAATATCTTCCCCTTGCGTCGCTTTGATCCACTGAAGATATTGCGGAGTTTGTGGCGCGGATAATTGTTGTAACTGTTCTAACAGGCTGCTCATCTGCACATTGCTGCTTTCTTGTTCTCGCTTAGCAAGGCGTGCTTTCACTCTTTCACACGTCGTCAGGAGGCGCTCATCCGAGATAGGCTTAAGCAAATAATCGGCGGCATTTTGCTCAAAAGCTTTGATGGCGTAATCATCGTACGCGGTGACAAACACAATCAAAGGTGGATTGGCGAGTTGATTGAGTTTTTGCGCTAATGTCATGCCATCCAAAACTGGCATACGAATATCGAGAAACGCAATGTCAGGTTGGTTGTGCTCAATGGCTTGCAACGCTTGTTCACCATCTGCTACTTTGGCAATTACCTCTAGCTCAGGCCACACTTCAGCTAAGCTTTTATCAAGATGACGCCTCAATAACGGTTCATCATCAGCAATAATGGCAGTAAACCCTGTATTCATTCCTTTCTTCCTTGATTACGATTCCATTGGCCAGCGCAAGCGAACACAAACGCCACCCTGAGCAGACTCACTGATAGAAACCTCTCCTTGCCCTGCGAACAAAGCTTCAACTCGCTGCTTGAGATTACTTAAACCGACGCCAGACCCCATGTGCCCACTAACGTGATTCAAGCCAACACCCGTGTCTCTGACTTCAATCTTCAAGTTCTGTTGTTCGCGCTTAATGAGCAAACTGACTTGGCCGCCTTCTCGCTTCGGTTCAATACCATGGATGATGGCGTTTTCGATTAAAGGTTGGAGCATCATCGGCGGTAACTCGGTTCTGCCTAGTCCCTCTTCCACCTCAATCTTGTAACTGAGTCGATCACCCAAACGAGTTTGTTGGATGCCTAAGTAAGCCTCAAGTAACGCCGTTTCATTGTCTATGGTGGTGTGCTCTTCACGTGAGCTTTTGAGCGTTGCTCGCAGCAGCGCGGTTAACTGTTCTAACATCAGCTTGGCTTTGTCAACATCTTGCGACATGAGCGCGCTGATATTCGCCAAGGTATTGAATAGGAAATGCGGTTCAATCTGGCTTTGCATCTGCTTAAGCTGACTCAGCAACAGCGCACGATCTTGCTCTGCTTTCTCGCGTTTGATGGCCTCTAACTCTCTTTGAGCGATCGCATGTTGCTCGCGTGAGTAGAAATAGAAAAAGCACATGGCACTGAATAACAATCCCATGAGACCAACCGACAGCATACTTGAGATACCGAAGTATTCCCCAAGCCAAAGCTGGGCGTTCACCACACCAAACAATAGGCATGCCGTCAGCGAGATAGCCACCTCCGCCAAACGAGGAATGGTAGGAAACAGGCGGTCGACAAGCCATGAGAAGAAGATAGCCGAATAGCCAAATCCAAAGCTAACCGCCACATGAATGTAGAATGGACCGCCCCAAACAGAGAGCGTCATTGCTGCGATAAAGAGACAAAATGCCGTGGTCACTAATAAGCTACGCGGCCATCCACTTTTCACCACTGATTTTGCTGAACACATTTAGAATTTCCCTTTGATGTTAAATACAATCATATGCTTATCATTGATTTGTGCGTAAGCAGATTGGTCGTCTCCGGTTAAAAAGCGTGCGGCAACTTCCACTTCTACACTTTGATCGCCAGTATCAATCCATTGGTAGTTAAGCCACTGCGTGACAATCACACCACCATCTTGTGGCGACAGCATCACATCCAACGTAGGGGTTACATCACTTAGCCAGCCCATATCCGCTTTCCCGTTCCATGCAGCCCACGCTTCCACATCCCAACTCCAGTGCAGCATTACGTTATGCTGAACGATATTGGCATGCTGAAACCCTTGGGCGTAGCTTGTCGCAAGTAGAGATACATTCGGATCAGGGATCTCAGAGAGAAACTCGCCACGCTCTATTGCTTGTTGCCATTCGCTTTTCGACCATGCTCGACTGTCGTACCAATATTCAGCAATCATGTTGTGTCCGGCTTGGTTTGCCCAGTTCAATCCAATTAAGGCTTGGAATGCACTGCCCTGCTCCTCAACCGAAACGGGTCGGTAAAGATCATCCTGCTGAAACTGATAGCCGACACTTTGCTTTTGCCACAGCATGGAACCGTGCATGGCGATGGATTCATCCCACACCGCTATGGCACTGGCTCCGAGTAAACCTCGGCGCACATCATCGTAATAACCAATAAGTTGATACTCGGTGTCACCCACCAGCGCATAACGACGAATACCAACACCTTGCTGCTCTGCGGCTTGATCCAGTGCACTTTGGTCTTGTTGCCCCCAGCTTGAATCCGTCGCAATCACCGTCCACTCACCAGCCATATCATAGTGTGAAAGTGAAAACACGCCCGCGCCCTCTTCTGCGACTAAGCCAACAGGATTTTGTCGATAAGGCTTAAACAGATCCAAAGGTCGGTAGCCATAACCCACGCCCCAATCCACGCGCAACTTACCCAAACTGACATCAAGAGTGGTGTCACCGACTTGCCACTCCCCTAGCCAAGCCAGCTCTCTAATCAGCAATTGGTTATCAGCTTCACTCCACCAATCACTCTTTCCTTGTTGATTGAGGTACAAACCTTGGCTATACAGAGCGAACAAACCACTGAAGTTCTGATAATTCACCTGCACATCCAAGAGTGCATTAAGTGAATCACGAGAACTGCCCTGCTCTTGTACAAATGCGCTGTCACGCTGCTTGGCCGTTTCGTAACTGACAGCCCAATCCCACTCAAAACTCAGCTCATCATTGGCAAAAGCAGGGGCTGACGCGCCCACACACAATGAGGCAGCAATCAACAAACTGGTGCTTTTGTTAAGGTTAGGCTGGTGCGATTTCATGTGACTTCCTTGCTCGTCTTCTTGGTTCTATTTACGGAATTCACGCTAAAGCTGAGTCGTATTGGCTTTAGGCAAATAGCTTGGGTTGTAGAACTTGTTATCCAGTTGCCAAGGCACGATTTCTTGGTACTCAATAACGGTCTTTTTGCTCGGCTGAATGCTATCAAGCAAGGTCATCTCACTGACGTAGTCTTCACCGTTGTCACTTGCACGTCCGTATTGCGCTTGCTTGGCGAGTTTGCCAGAGCGCAAGTAAAGATCAGCTTTGATTGGAAACGCATCTTGCTCAGACAACCACAAGTCGATCTTCTGATAGCTCGCCCCTTTGGTCTTCGCGGTTAGAGCAAGATGATAAGCCGCGACACTTTCTCCGTTCACCGAAACGGTTTCTGTCGCTTTCCATTCACCTTGATAATCTTGGCTCCACGTCAGGGTTGAGATGTCGCCGATAGACGCTTCACCAAGCAGCTTCTGCATTGGCGTAATGCGAATCGGACGGCGGCTCTTCGGCATTTGTAGCCAATAGTTGTCGCCCATCATCAACATCTTTTGCCCAGCTTCAACCGCCGATTTGAACACCACCAGCGATTCACGATTTGGGCGCGTGTACACGTGGTAAAGGCGAGTTTTATCTAACTCTTGGTCTTGATATAAGCGCACCAGAGACACCACTTTGGAAGAATCATCTTGCAAACGGTAGCTGTCGGCTTTTTCAATCAATTGCGCAACTTGCTGTGCATCTAGCGCTGTTTCATTCGCACTGGCATTCATGCTTGCAACGCCGCTTACCGTCAGCAGTGCAATTGGTAATAGTGATTTGAAATTAAACATAAATCAGTGCCTCCGTAATTGGCTTGTTCACCCCTTTGCGCGCCGAGAAAAACGCCGCAACCAAACAAATCATCAATACTGCGAATCCTGCGACAGCCACCAGCTCCCAAGAGAAGTAAATCGTCAATGGGTAACCTTCTGTGCGTCCTGGCGGTGGCGGCATTTGCACATCCACGACCATCAGTAAAATGGTGACTAATGCAGTGAACAAAGCGCCGATTAAGCTGCCAATCACCGCAAGTAACCCTGCTTCGCGCAAGAACCCAGCAATAATTTCGCGAGGGTAGCTACCAAGAGCCGACAAGGTGCCAATTTCACGTGTACGTTCAGTCACCGACATGGTCATGGTGTTGAACAGCGCGACGAAGACTACCAGCGCCATCACTGCGCCCATGATGCCGAAGATACGGTCGTACAAATCTTTCACTTTGAGATAGAAGAACGCACGCTCTTGCCAAGGCGTAATCTCAATATCTTGGTCACCAACGTTCTGCTTTTGCTTACTCAGCACCGAAGCCACTTGTTGCTCGACTTGGTTAGTTAAACGGGTATCGAACAGGAAGACCGATAACGCGCTGACTTTGTCTGAACCGAGCAGCGATTGCGCGCTGTTGATGTGCACGTAAAGCTGGCGTTTATCAAGCTCAGGCACGCCGGTTGAATAGATGCCACGTACTTTGAAGTCATACGCATTCAATGCGCCATCGGTAGTGGTCGCCAGCAAGGTAATCCAATCGCCAACGTGCACGCTTAGGTTGTTCGCCAAATCAACGCCGAGCATCACCTCTGGCTCTGCAGGGTCATAACGCGATGCATGAATGTTGGACAGTGTTTGCCCTTCACGCACATCCAAAAACGGGCCTTTCATATCGAATTCTCGTTCGTTCACGCCAATGCCGATAAAGATCGATGACTTGTTGCCGTTGGAAATCAAACCGCTGAACTCAACTCGTGGCTGCACACCTCGCACTTCATTCAACCCAATCAATTGCTTGGTGATGTCGTCCGCATGAGTTAACCCATTACTCAGCGGCATCTCTTCTTCTTTGGCGAAGTAACCCGGCGTGGTTAACGTCAGATGCCCCGTGTCACGCGCTGTCGATTCTTTCAAACTGTCATAGGTGTACAGACCAAAACCGCCCGCACTGGTTAAGGCAAACACGGCAATGGCGATGATCAGCATCGACAATAAACTGCGACGGCGATTGCGTTGCAGATTCAACCAAGCAAGGCGAACCGAAACAGGAATTAGCTTGCCCATGAAACCTCCTCCACACTTGCGTGCGTTTGGGTGATTTTGCCGTCCACCAACTCAATGGTGCGGTCACAGCGGGATGCCATACGAGGGTCGTGCGTGGCGACGATAAAAGTGGTGCCAAGCTCGTGTCCGAGCCCTTTCATAATGTCGATGACCTTGTTGGCAGTTTGGCTATCAAGACTTGCGGTTGGCTCATCAGCAATCACCAACGCCGGTTTGTGCACTAAAGCGCGCGCAATTGCCACACGCTGCTGCTGACCGCCTGATAGGTTGTCTGGCATGTGATGAATAAACTCGCCTAAGCCAACGTGCTCTAGCATTTGTGTAGCGAACTCAGTTTGTTCTGCTTTTGAAAAGCCGTTGAGGTGCAGCGGATAAGCCACGTTCTCTAACGCCGTCATCACGGGCACAAGATTGAATTTTTGAAATACAAAGCCAAGCTTTTCACGACGCATTTTCGCAGCTTGCATTTGTCCGGTTGGGTATGGGCTGCCTGCAAATGTCACCTGACCTTGGTATTGAGTATCCAGCATGCCAAGCACGTTAAGTAAGGTGCTTTTGCCTGAGCCCGACGGTCCACACAATGCCACCATTTCGCCGGCAAATACTTCACCAGACACGTCTCGCAATGCACGCACGGTTTGGCTGCCAAGGGCGTAATCGCGACTAAGTTGATTAAAAACGATCATGACGCCTCCCTAATATTTCGCTAGCAGCGCTTTCGCGGTTTGCGTTTCTAAATTGCTGTCACCCAACTGCTCCATTTGCGCTAACCATGTTTTGGCTTGTTGAACATCCTCAGCGCGCAGTGCCGCTTCAATGGCGTAGCGATAAATCCAAGACGTTGCTACAAAAGGTTGCTGGCTAAAACTCGGTTCATCGAGCAGAGAAAGGTACAGCTCGTAGCCACGCTCAAAGTGATTGAACATGTTTGGCAGAGAGGTAAAGGTGGTGGCTGCCATGGCGGTGGCTAATTGGTATTCCGGCAAGCCTTGTAAGCGTTGTTGTTCTTGCAGTGGTAATGGCTGATTCGCCATTAAATCCAAGCCTTTTTGGATAGTGGCAAGACCGCGCTCGGTGAACTTCATCTTGTTCCAAGGCATAAACGCCTCACGACCTTGCAACGTTTCAGCACTGCCTAAATACACCAAGGTCACTGGTGTTGCGCCTTGCTCTTCGAATTGTTTGGATAATTCGCCGTAAACGGTATCAACTAAGCCAGAGTCACCTTGCGCTGCTTGGTTGAATTGACTGAGTGTGCGCTCGCTTGGGTTAGCCAGAGCCAAATTGCTGCTGAGTGCAAATGCGGCGATAAACGTACTTGCCAGTTTAAGAACTTTGATTGAGCGAGATTGAGAAACCATCATGTACTGTCCTTAGTTGAACGTGATTTGATGGTTTCAGGTTAAGGGAGAAGATCGCACGCTGCTTTTGCATGCGACCAATGGCAGTTATGCGGAGTGAATGGTATTGAGAGAGGATGAATGGTTTTGCGTTTCGGCAGCCTGCAATATCGCCTCAATCATTAAGCTGAGAGCCTTAGGCTGGTAGTTGCGTTGACGATAAACCAAATAGGCTTGACGATCCCCGCGACTGTAGGACTGCGCGACCTGCACCAGATTCAGCTCTGGCTTCACATGACGAATGGGAATCGAGGCGATCCCCAAGCCGTTTTCCACCGCTTTGATCACTGCAGTTATGTCATTGACCACTAAGCGCGGCTTGCAGTTGAGCATGTCCACAAGCTTGTCTTGTTGGTAGATAGGCACTTGCGTGGTGTGCGTACTGGCGACCCAATCTTGCTTGGCTAAATCTTCCAAGCTTTCAATGCTACCACCCGCTTGCGCTAAGTACTCTGGGCTAACAAAAAAGGCGTGCTCCGCTTTAAACAACGGACGAGCGATCATGTCATCTAACCCGTCCAATTCGAATGTCACCACCAGATCGCGGTCGGTTTCTGGAATCGAATTCACTTGGCTAAGAAGCAGATCAATGGTCACTTTGGGGTAGGTTTTGATGTAGTCCTCAACCACCTTGTCGACCAAATCATTGTAGAAGCGGCTTGGCATCACCAATCGAATTCGCCCTTCGACTTGTTGGCTTTGCTGGTTGAGCTGCAAGATGCCGGATTCAATCTGCGCCATCGCACTGCTGAGTTGATCAAACGCCTGTAAGCCTGTCTCGGTTGCCACCAACTCACGTCCCTTCTTCTCCAGTAATCTCAGCCCTAGACGCGCTTCCAGCGCCGATAAACGACGAGACATAGTAGAGACCGGCAGTTCGAGCTTTTTCGCTGCAGCGAGCAGAGAGCCTTGCTCAACCACTGAGCAAAACAGGTACAGATCATCAACGTTTCCAAATATGGAATTCATACTTCTTCCATTGGTTATTTTTTCCAATTTTAGATGAGTATAACCTAGCCCGCGTAGAAAAGAGACCCGAATATGCCGTGAACGCGGCGCGTAATAACGAATGAATACTAGGTACAGACGTGAAAGAAAATTTTTATAAATACGCGATATACACTGTTTTTTCAGCGGCAGCTTTGTTCTCCGCTTTTTTAGTCACCTCAGACAATGTTTCCCCTTTCACCACCCAAGCGACACTGCATCGTAATGTCGCAACCATTGCGCCGGAGGTATCTGGCGTGATTACGGATGTGATGGTGAATAACGGTGAATTGGTTGAAAAAGGTCAGCCACTGTTTGCTATCGATGCCAGCAGCTACCAATTGAAAGTGGCACAAGCCAAAGCCGAACTGCGCCAAGCACGTGAATCAGATTCCGCGAAATGGCAACAATTGGCAGCAGCGAAACAAACCCAAAGCCAACGCGAGTTCGAATACCACAACGCAAAGCAAAAACTGACGCGTAACCAGAAACTACGCAACAAAGGGCTGGCAACCGAGCAAGAACTTGATGACGCGATCACTAATACACAAGTCGCCAGCAGTGCGGTGGAAGCAGCGAACGCAGAAGTGAAGCGTATTGAAGCAGAGCTTTCTACTCAAGACCGTACGGCAGCTATCGAGTTGGCAGAAGCAAAGCTTGCCAGTGCAGAGCTGGATTTAAGCCATACCCAAATCGTGGCGCAAACTGAAGGCGTAGTAACGAACTTGCAACTGCAATCAGGCAGCTACATCACACAAGGCACAGCTTCGTTGCTCCTGGTGGACGAAGCTCATGCGTGGATCAGTGCAGACTTCAACGAAAAAGGCATTGATAAGCTAACTAATGGTCGCGAAGTGTTGGTGTCCTTCGATGCGCTACCGGGCAAAGTATTTACTGGTGAAGTCAGCAGCCAAGAGCGTGCGATTTACGATACCAACAATGCTAATGGACAGCTTTCTAGCGTGATCAATGATACTCGTTGGATCCGTGAGCAACAGAAAGTGCGTACTCGCATTACAGTTAACGAGCTAGATCCTTCGATGATTTCTGGTTCACGAGCGAGTGTGATCGTTGAAAGCGGCAATCCAATCATGGATATCATCGGCTCGGCTTGGATTCACTTGGTAGCGATGTTCCGCTACATCTACTAGGAGGTGAACCATGTGGACCTTCGAAAGCCTGTTTCAAAGTCGTTCTGAGCGCAATGAAGCACTGCGTGTCGCCCTTACTGTGACAATTTGTATGGTGCTGGGCAAACTGCTGAATCTTGATTCTCCGGTTTATCTAGCGCTGTACCCAACCATCATCATGACCAAGAACAAAGACTATTCTTGGCTTGGTCTGCTTCGCACCTTGCTACCTACGCTATTAGCAGCAAGTGCAGCGTTGGTGGTGACCGAAGTGTTTTCACAACATCCGTTTGTGGTGTGGACCATTAGCTTGTTCTTCTTCGATTTTATGCGCCGCAGAGCAACCACGCCGCCGAAGAAAGGTCAGATGCTCATGCCAACCTTCAACTGGATTCTGATTGTGGTGTTTGCTCAGCACACCACCATGGACATGCCAATGCGCATTCATGAAATCCTGCTATCGATGCTGATTACTATGGTCGTCGCAAAAGCCATGGTGACTCTGTTCCCTGTTGAACGTGGCGGCAAGCCTCCAGCATTTGAAGAAGAGCCTGTTACGTTCGAGAACCGAGCGATTTCACTCGCGTTGATTGGTCTTGGTGTGGCGTTCTTAATGATTGTCGACATCATCTCAGCAACGTTTTGTTTGGTGCCTGTGATTGCCGCCGCAACACAAACCACACACAAAAGCTTTATCGACGTGGTTGACCGCCGTTTTCAAACTCAGGTGGGCGGCTGTGCATTAGCTGTAGTGTTCACCTTGTTGATGGCTGGGCATCAGTCCACGTTCGGTTACTACACCATCGTATTGGGTCTGCTTGCTTTTATGATCACCGCATCAATGGCAAAAGCGAAAGGCCCAGCCAAAGACGTCCATGCCGATGCGTTATTGGCGACCATGTTGCCGATTCAGCTGTACATGACCAGCAATGAACTGGGCTTGGAAAGCACCTTCCTCCGAGCTTGGGAGCTCACCGTGACTTTGTTTGTGCTTTGGGCGCTGTACCATTTCACGCACAAACCAGAAAAAGCCCAAGCCTAATCGTGCCATCGCCTTAAGTGCTCAATACTTAAGGCGATTCCTTTCCAAATTTGCTTATTTCATTGCGCTGTCTGTACCAATTTCCATTTCAATCTTATAAAAAATGTAGCGCAAAACCTCAGCCTGGTGTATTTATCCATCCCACGACTTTCCAAGTCAGCTTACCCATAACAGGCGGCGTCGCACACTCCTCTCTTGCACACCTTTGCGTGGTGTCTGTTATTTCCAAATTGGATTCTTAGCATCGGAATAGTTTGAGCTCGCAGAGTTCTGGTTGTTTTCGCCCCGCGTTGGGGCGTTTTTAGGTTGTAGAAGATGAACAAGCGTTTCTTCCCTAGGATTGATTTGCCACTGCTGATGGCGATCATTCCGATCATGCTATTGAGTTCGCTCACTCTCTGGAGTGCCAGTGGATTCAATGAAGCTATGCTATTTAAGCACCTCGCTCGATGCGGTTTGACGCTGGTGTGTATTTTGGTCATGTCGTCGATTCCTGCGTCCAGCTATCAACGTTCAGCGCCTTATTTGTATCTGGTTGCGGTTTCGCTCTTGGCGGCCGTTGCCCTATTTGGCGATAGCACCAATGGCTCGCAGCGTTGGCTCGATATCGGCTTCTTTCGCTTCCAGCCTTCGGAACTTATCAAGCTTTCAATCCCCATCATGATCGCGTGGATGCTGCATCTAGAAGGTGGCCGACCTGACGTTCGCAAAATTGCTTTCTGTTTGCTAATCACCTTGGTCCCTGCAGGATTGATAGCCTTACAACCAGACTTGGACGGCGCTATCTTCACCGTGATTTACGCGTTGTTTGTGCTGTTCTTTGCTGGCATGAGTTGGAAGATAATTGGCGGATTTTTGGTGAGCATTCTGACGCTGGCGCCAATTCTTTGGTTCTTTGTGATGGAAGCGTATCAAAAAAGCCGTGTAACGCAGTTCTTGCACCCTGAGTCGGATCCATTGGGTTCGGGCTACCAAATCATCCAATCATTGATTGCGATTGGTTCTGGCGGCATGAAAGGCAAAGGCTGGATGAATGCCACTCAAGGTACGCTAGGTTTTATTCCAGAAAGCCATACTGACTTTATCTTCTCGACCTACGCAGAAGAATGGGGCTTTATTGGTTGTGTGGTGTTGTTAGCGTTGTATTTGTTCATTACGGCGCGAGTGATGCTGCTGGCGTGCCAATCTGAGCACTTCTTCAGTCGCTTAGTAAGCGGCGCATTGGCGATGAGCTTCTTCCTTTACGCCTTCATCAACACAGGCATGGTCAGTGGCTTGTTGCCAGTAATGGGGAGCCCACTGCCGTTCTTTAGTTACGGTGGTACGGCAATGCTGACTCAAGGTATCTGTTTTGGCGTAATCATGTCGCTGTGTTACTCCAAGTATCGTAATACCTAAGCAATCAAAGCGATGTAATTACAAACATCACAACGACGATCAAAAAAGGCTTCCCTCGGGAAGCCTTTTTTACAACTGGAGAATCGAATTACAGTTCGCCGTTGTGGTATACCTGTTGAACGTCGTCACAGTCATCTAGAAGGTCTAGGAACTTCTGGAATTTCTCTGCATCTTCACCCGCTACTGGCGTGTGAGTTTGCGGAACGAATGTGATTTCTTCAACGTCGATCACGAGATCTGGGAATGCTGCGTTAAGTGCAGTTTTCGTTTTGAAGAACTCTGTATGAGGAGCAAATACAGTGATCACGCCGTCTTCTAGTTCAACGTCAGTAACATCAACGTCGTCCATCATTAGCGTTTCAAGAATGACTTCATCATCTTCGCCTTTGAACTGGAATACTGCTTGGTGATCGAACATGTGAGAAACTGAACCTTCAACACCGATCTTCGCGCCTGTTTTAACGAAACATTGGCGAACGTCTTGGAAAGTACGGTTACCGTTGTCTGTTAGACAGTCAACAATCACACTTGTGCCGCCAGGGCCAAAACCTTCGTAACGTGCTGGTGCGTAATCTTCACCGCCACCGCCGTTCGCTTTATCGATAGCTTTATCGATAACGTGTGCAGGTACTTGGTCTTTTTTCGCTTTACTGATCAGGTGCTTCAAAGACAAGTTCATGTCTGGATCACCGCCACCGTTTTTCGCGCACATGTAAATTTCTTTACCGTATTTGGAATAAACTTTAATTTTTGCGCCTGCAGTTTTCGCCATAGAGGCTTTGCGCACTTCAAAACTTCTTCCCATCGGGATGTCTCTCTAAATTCAAATTTAATGCGAAGGATTTTAGCAAAAAGCGAAACTTTTTCCATTTCGCCCTGCAAAGGAATGGGGAGGTCACCTCTTCCGCCGCGGTAATTTCATTTACCGCCACGATTCGCTTTACGCGACACCCATTACTCGTTTGTACTTATCGACTGCCTGTTGAAAAAACACTTTTTCGTCAGCGTCGTTAATCTTAGACAATTGTTCTTCTATCGCCTCAGGACCAGATTTGGCCTCTTTGAGTTTCCAAACTAAAAACGACGCTTGTTTATCAAGTTCGATTTTATTTTTCTCGTCAGGCGGCAACAAGGATAGATTGAACGACATTCACAGCCTCAAGGTACTTTAAATACTAGCCGCGCACTATAACATACAGAATTACCATTTAAGAATAGAAACGCGCTTATCTTGATCAATTTCAAGTTGCTTCTTTAGGTTTATCCCGAGTTTGCAGCTCTTGTGGTAAGTGCTGCTCAAAAATTTGCTGCAACCGCTCCTTCGTCACAGGCTTAGAGACAAATTCATTCATTCCGACATCAAAACAACGTTTTTGGTCTTCTTTGATAACATTCGCACTCAGAGCAATGATTGGCACTTGTTTGCCCCACTCGCTCATCTGTCTAATATTTTCTGTGGCAATAAAGCCATCCATAACGGGCATCTGACAGTCCATGAGAATGAGGTCAAAATGGTTTGCTTGGCACAGTTCTAACGCTTCTTCACCGTGCTCAGCCACACTGACTTGCATACCCAATTTTTCCAACATGATGCGTACAACTTTCTGATTCACTGCCGTATCTTCGACCACTAATATCCAAGGTTTACTTTCACCTCTTGGTGAGGAGGGCACGCTCTGCGTTTTACTTTCTCCATTCGGAAAATCGAGAATATTGGGAATGTTGGACGTGCTCGGAGAGATAGGCTTGTCACTGACGACAATCAAAGGAATGGTGAACTCAAAACAGCTGCCAAGTCCGGGCTCACTCGTGAGGCGAATTTGCCCTCCCATAACTTCAACTAACTTCGCACAAATGGCTAACCCTAATCCAGTGCCGCCATATTTACGTGTGGTGCTCCCATCTGCTTGCTGAAACTTCTCAAACACCGCTTGCTGGTTTTCTTTGGCGATACCGATCCCAGAGTCCACGACTCGAAAGTGCACTTGTGCAAGCTTATCTTCTTTGCTCACGAGGGAAACCATCAGTTTCACGTGGCCTCGTTCTGTAAATTTCACGGCATTGCTGAGTAAGTTACTCAAGACTTGCTTCAGTCGGCCAACATCCCCTTCCACCTCAGACGGCAGTTGCGGATCAATATCGCACACCAACTGTAAATGTTTTTGCTGCGCTTTTACTGTGTGCAAGCTGCCTACTTCATTAAGCAACTGCAGCAGATTGTAGGTCGCCGCTTCGAGTTCGATCTTACCCGCTTCAATCTTGGAGAAATCAAGAATATCGTCGATGATCACCATTAGTGAGCCGGATGAACTGTTGATGATCTCGACATATTCGTGCTGCTGATCATCTAACTTAGTATCACCGAGTAATGATGCCACTCCAATGATTCCATTCATCGGCGTACGAATTTCATGGCTCATGGTGGCAAGAAATTCACTCTTCTTACGATTTGCCACTTCGGCTTTGTCACGTGCTTCTTCGATTTCCAGTTGGTGCTCACTGACACGCTCAACGCTTCGGTTGTATTTGCGTTCTAATAAACTCACTTCATCAAAAAACCAACGCTTGGGAAGCTGCACTTTACTCGGTACATGGCCGCCACTGAAATCACTCACCGCACCTGAGAGCAATTGAAGTGGCTTGACCATTAAACGAAACGTCACCCAAAGAACGCCGATGATGAGCAAGAAGATCTTGATCGCTTCCGCGATCACAAGAAAAAAGAAGGTTTGCCATAATCCTTGATAGATCGGGCTGAGATCCGATTGCACCGTCACTTCGGCAAGATCAAAGGTTTTTGTGCCCATGTCGTATTGCAAAGGCCATTGACGCTCGATCCGATCTTCCGTCAGGGCCGAACCTAATTCGAAGATCACTTCATCCGGAGTCGCGATTCTTAGGTAATCCACTGAGGGTAAGCGCATCGCTCCTTCAGCTTGGGTGTGCAGCAATTCTCTATCTTCCACCCACAGGCTGGCGGAAAAACTGGAAAGGTAGCTGGTTTTCACCTGTTCCAGTTCTTTATCCAAGCGAGCGAGATCATCGTTGAAGTCACGATACAAACTGATGGAAGAAATGATCACGGTAAAGATTAAACTCAACGCAAAAATCGCCAGCATCAGCTGGTTGCCGATACTAAACCGACGTTGAGCTCGCTCTTTTGTCTCCATATGAAATCGCTCCCTTAAACATGCGCTACTATAAATATAGTCACGTCACGACAATAATCGAGGTTAGGATGAAAGGACTCTTACGTACATTAGGCTTTAGTTTTATGGCCTTAAGCGCACACACCATGGCGAGCGAAGTGAACTACTACGTTATCTCAGAGCAAGCTCGACCATTCCAAATAGAACAACAAGGTGAACAACATTCCGGAATTGTGACTGACATCGTCAGCGCTATCTTTGCCGAATCCGATTATGAGGTGAAATACCACACTTACCCATTTAAGCGCATGATTTCAGTACTTGAAGCAGGCGGCGAGGAGAATTGGGTCACTTATGGCAGCCCGAATTGGGGCAAGGTGCAATCGGAAAACCTCTCTGAACAACCTATTTACACTGTAAAACACGTACTGGTGTCGAGCAGTAAAGCGCCATTTAAATTTAGCGATATGCAGCACATGCAAGGTCGCTCTATCGTACTGTTGCTTGGCTTTGATTATCCGAACTTAAGTCCCTTTTTTGAAAACGGCACGGTCAATGAAATGCGCGTGAAAGACTACGACGCCGCTTACCGCGTTCTGCAACGCACTCCTGGTGATACCGCCTTTGTCGAGATGGAGTCGCGTGTGGTGTACAACATCAAACGTTTAGAGCTGCCAATGGGAGACTTCCAGATTCAATCTTTCAGCTCAGTCATTCCAGATTACTCCATCTATCTGGCTTTCTCTCCGGAGATGAATCCGAAAGTGCAGAGCTTCATCAATAAGCGCCTAGCGGAGCTCAAAAGTTCTGGGCAAATCGACAACATCATCAAAAAATACATCTAACCGCTCATACCTAACCAACCATGAAAAACCGCCAGCTTGTCGAAGCTGGCGGTTTCATTTTTATCTCGTTTCAGCAACTAATCTTGTTCGACAAATTTGGGGTCGAACATGTGACCAAGCTTATTGGCTTTAGTTTGTAAGTAGTGTTGGTTATTTGGATTATTGCCTTCTTGTAGTGGCACCCGCTCAACCACGTTGATGTCCACCTTCTTCAGTGCTGCAAGCTTGCGTGGGTTGTTGGTCATCAAACGTACTTGATCAATATTCAGGTGGTCTAGCATCCCCTTACAAAACGCGTAATCACGCATATCAGCAGCAAAGCCCAGGCGCTCATTGGCTTCGACAGTGTCTGCGCCTTCATCTTGTAAGTGATACGCACGAATCTTATTGATTAAGCCAATTCCCCTGCCCTCTTGGCGCAAATAGAGCAGCACGCCACAACCTTCTTCGACAATATTTTGTAATGCACGGTTAAGCTGGAAACCACAATCACAACGAGTACTAAACAAGGCATCACCGGTTAAACATTCTGAATGCAGACGAATCAGCGGCGCTTTACTGTTTGCAGGGTCACCATACACCAAAGCCAGATGCTCTTTTCCCGTCGCGTTCTCGATAAAACCATGCATGATAAACGTGCCCCATTGGGTTGGCAGCTTGGCTTTATCAATAAATCTCACCAAGCTGCTGGGCTCGATATGTTTTAATTCAGCACGCACGTTCATCAGAATCTCCCCTAAATGATTTTGACCAGAGCCATCTCCCCCATCTCCCCAAAAACCATCTTTGTGTGAGTGCTCTGTTAGACAGGCATTACCCGTTTTCATCAGTTGCTTGGCTAATTGGGGGTTTTGCAAAAACTTCTCACGCACAACAAACGCCATCACAGAGAGTTTGTCGTCATCCCAGTCTTCACGCACGAAGTGCTGATATTGACGACTGAGGGCGAAAGCTTCATCTGGCGTCTTCGCTGATTGGATTTTACTTTGTAGTTTGAGGTCGTTGAACTTTTGGGCTTGGTAGTAGTGTTCGCTGGTGGGCCAAGATTGAGCTGAGACTTGAATCGGAGCATGACAGAAATTAGAAAGAAAGCCGTGAGATTCATCGGGCTCATAGAAAAGGATCTGATCAACCATAATCGTACTCCTGACGTTGCTGTTTTAATAGTCAACAAAAAGCATATTGCTATTGATATAATCTTTAGTAACGCTGTAGGAGAAAGTCAAACAATTGGTTGTAAAACAAAAATGAAAAGGGCAGTCTTATGACTACCCCATGATTGGTATTACCGTAGTGCGAGAATTAGTGAATCAAGCCAAGTTCCCTTGCTTCTTCGATGCTCAAACCGCTTTCACGGATTTCACGAAGTGCTTCAATGCGTCTTCTTGCTTCTGCTGACTTCACGATTTTCTCAGGTCTCACAACGGATTCTTCTTCTGGGAGTTCCCATTTGTGAGCGATGTTGCTCATCTCTTCATGGTCGATAGAATTAATGGACATATTTCCTCCGAACACACCATGTTTTCGATGGGTAATCTATAGCAAACCCCCAATGCAGAGGTAAGAAAAACAGTGGGGAAATGTGACCCCTCCCGACCTTTCATCAACTCGTTAATAGAATCATCATTTAACTTTTGCAAACCACAGTTTTAGCGATTAAATTTGAAGAATTCCCCCTACGAAAAGTTAGCTGATCCAGCTCTCATTTTTCCCGTGATTCTTCACACTTCTATAACCGAAAAAATTCTTTTTATTACACTCAACTTTCGAGTCACTTCACTTATTAGACGGTTCTGTCTTTCGTAAAACTCACACACCTGATAATGATAATAATTATCTTTTGTATTGGTAAGGTATTTTTATGAGTGACATAAACCTGATTCAGGCATACCACTCTGATCCGGTCATCCAGATCCGAGACTTATGTGTGGACTACATCACCGATCACGGCGACTTTAACGCAGTGAAATCGGTAAGCTTCGATATTGGCAAAGGCGAGATATTTGGCCTCGCTGGTGAGTCTGGCTGTGGTAAAAGTACCATTGCTTTTTCTATCAACCGTTTACACAAGCCGCCAGCGTTTATCTCAGGAGGCCAAATTCTATTTGAAGGCAAAGATATTCTGAGTCTATCCGACAGTGAGTTAAACACACTGCGTTGGAGCGAGATTGCGATGGTGTTCCAAAGTGCCATGAACTCCCTCAATCCAGTATTAACCATTCAGGAGCAATTTGCCGACGTACTGCGCCATCACAAAGGCATGACCAATGAACAAGCCAAGGACCGCGCAGAAAAGTTGCTCGACTTGGTCAACATTCCCCGCGATCGACTTGGCGAGTACCCACACCAGTTCTCCGGAGGCATGCGCCAACGTTTGGTGATTGCCATCGCCCTTTCTCTCAACCCAAAGATGATCATCATGGATGAGCCAACCACAGCGCTTGATGTCGTGGTACAGCGTGAAATCTTGCAGCAAATCTATCAACTGCGTGATGAGTTCGGTTTCTCTGTGCTGTTTATCACTCACGATTTGGCACTCATGAGCCAGTTGTGCGACCGCATAGCCATCATGCGTCACGGTAAGATTGTCGAAGTAAACAGTTCATACGAAATTCGCAATAACCCTCAGCATTCTTACACTCAAAAACTATGGGCTTCATTCCCGAATATCCACGACGTGCATAAAGAGTCGGCCACTGAAGGAGCGTTATCATGAGCGAACCAATCATCCAAATGAAAAACGTGATCAAAGAATTTAAAGTCGGTGGTGGTTTCGCGAAAGAAGAAACCTTCCGTGCGCTTCAAGGTGTGAGCTTTGACCTTTATGCAGGCAAAACTCTCGCGCTGGTAGGCGAATCTGGTTGCGGCAAGAGTACCTGCGCACGATTAATTACCAAGGTGTATCCGGCCAGCGATGGTGAAATCCTTTTTAATGGAAAAAACATCAACGATATTACCGCTCGCGCAGAAATTCAGGACTATCGCAGTAAGGTACAAATGGTGTTCCAGGACCCATTTGGCTCTTTGAACCCAACCCACACGATTCGTCATCACCTGACTCGCCCGCTTAAGATTCATAAGCAAGTTAAAAACGACAAAGAGATCCCGAACAAACTGCTCGAACTCTTGGAGCTCGTGGAACTACCAGAAGAAACATTAAATAAGTTCCCACATGAACTGAGTGGTGGACAACGTCAGCGCGTTAACTTGGCGCGCGCATTGGCAGTAGGCTCCCAAATCATTCTTGCCGATGAACCAACATCAATGTTGGACGTTTCAATTCGTCTGGGCGTGTTAAACCTGATGCAGCGCATGAAACAAGACTTGGGCATCGGTTTCTTGTACATCACCCACGATCTGGCAACCGCCCATTACATCGCCGAAGAAACCGCCGTGATGTATAAGGGTCAGATCGTTGAATGGGGTGACACACAAGCGATCTTGAAAAATCCGCAGCATCCATACACTAAGCTATTGATCTCTGCGGTACCAGATCCTGATCTGCCATTTGGCAACCTCGTGGAAAGTGAACCAAACTATTCAGTAGATGCAGATGAGATCCGAAACCGCAGCAGTATTGTGGTAGAAGACTTTGATCAAATTGGACCAAACCACTTTGTAAAACAACGGACTAAGGCAGCTTAATGGACTTGAATACTTGGCAAGATCTTATTTCGGATTGGTACGAAAACCGGAAGCATGATCAAGTTGAAAGATTGGAAGCGATCTTATATCAGGCACCGGAATCGGTATTTGGTCCTGAATTGACTGACGAGCAGAGCAAAGCTATCGCTTGTTGGCTCGATGGCTGCTTAAGAGTATTTCAATATGCCAGGTATCAAAACCATCAAAAAGCCTATCAGATCTTACAATACACGTGTGCCAAGCTCGAACAAGCTGCATGTCAACCAATGACAGACATTCTGATTAAAGATTGGAGCTTAAAACGCTTACAACATTTAACGGTATTAGCGTTGGAATTTTGCAATCAACAGCAAGATCAAAGCGAGTGGCAACAACAAGCGAACAGCTTGATAGAGTTGCATGTAGCGTTAATGCGATCGTTGAATTGGAATGAATCAAGGAAACATGATCAAGGCTTACGTCATTAATTCGGAAGAATGATCAAGGAGTTGATGACTACAAATTAGGTTTTGAGAGGAATTTTAGATAAAAAAAAGCGAGTTTCTTGAGGAGAAACTCGCGAAGTCTATTCAGAATGAATGTAACAATATGAGCCAATCTATTAATCATCAGAAAGGACAAAAGGTTGTCTATTCGGGATAAATCTTAGTCCGCCATCCGATCATCAATGTCAGTGATTTGTAAGAGTTAAGTCTGATTTCCATCAGTGCAATTCATTGTTACATTCTGAATCAATTGGTCATGCTTATTGCTTGAAAAGCATCGACCATATACATGTTAAATAGCCATTTCATCAAGTGCTCTGAATACCATCTCGTCCATGTGTCCATCAAAAATCTGACGACATACCTTTCGACGAACAGCCAAACCAGCAATCAAACGTTCAATGGTCAAATGTTTTACATCATTTTGGTTGTTAAACAGCTCCACCGTCTTGCTTAATGTCTCGTATGACAGTGGCGCATCTCCGACTCTTAGCCAATCAAGCTTTTCAATGAAGTCAGAACACTCTTCTTTGATTGAGGCATACGAGTGCCCTGTCATTGCCGATAAAGCCGTTATACTGCGTTCTAGAGCCTCTGGAGAGGTATATTTGGATAGAGTAATGGTGATCTCGTCAGCGTTGATCTCAACCAAGTGCTTTTTCTGCTTCACTCGGCGACCTAAATTACCGCGAGGGGATGGCGCTTTACGCTGAATAGGCTCAAATTCGCCGTCTATGATGCCTGAGAGCTCGTCTAGCTGCTGCCTTGTCACCATCTCATTGCGAAGTGGGTTTGGCAGCGTAGGTGCCATGTTGCGCTTACCAGCGTTGGTTGTACGAGCTCGAGAGTAGCGCAACACCTCTTCCACATCACATTTGATGTCAATTTGGTAATCTATCACCTTGCCGTTCTCGATCATCGTTTCGATCGTTAGGTGGTACCCCCAAAGGTTGACCACAAAAAGATCGTCGGTCCCTTTGCCATCTGACAAGCGTTTTAACTCACGGATCAGATCCATCGAGAATCGACGCCATTCAATGTTGCGCGCGAGTTTTTGGTTCAGCTCACTCAGCAACATGCAATCAGTGTGTTTACGCACCATACGGGTACGGAAGAACGAGTACATCTGAAACACCAAAGTATGTTGCTTCAGAGTTTCTGGCGGGAACAGGAAGAAGTAATCGCGGGTTAGCAGCTCTTCGTAGAACGAAGGCTCCCACACCAAAATGTAAAGATTTGGTTTGATGCGGATCTCGCCATCCAGTCCTTCGGTGGGCGCTTCTTCCGACGCGGTGATGGTCCGAGCAATAAATCTGAAACGATCACTCTTAAAACCTTCTGGCATGTTTTCACTCAACCAACGGCCTGTCAGCTCATGCAATTGGAAATCGGTAAATTCGATACGATCAATACTGTCACGAATAGAATCACGAGCAGGTCCACTGTCTTTCTTGCCACGTAAGGACAGGATATCCGTGATGTATAATGGCGTTTTGTTCGGTACATGCGCCGCATCCATATGGTACTGATCTTTGTGATGATCATGGTATTGTACAGTGAGCGTAAACAACGCAAACAGGGTCATCAGATCATCAACCGTCATGATGTTTTTGGAAGATCGCGTTTCAATCACGGCTTTGGTGCCAGAGATCGACACCATAGATTTTTGGTAGCTTTTGCGAGTGCGAGGTGGCGCCAGTGCTTGGTCAATAATCCCCGCCCAATTGGTTGGTGAAACGATAAATTGATCCGCTTCATCTTTCATCATTGGGGGCGTGTTGAGACCGTGCTCATTGAGCAGGCGTTTGTTCACTTGTGTTTGTGCTAACGCTTTGGAACGCTTTTGCTTCTCACTTTGACGGACTTTTTCTGTCACTAGACTGGTGGCACCTAAAGCTGAAATCAGCTGACTCGGGTTGACGAACTTATGCAGCATGGTTTTACCAGCAAGGCCTTCTTCAAAGCGTACAGGTGTTTGCGTAAATAAACCAATATTTACCGCAGCTCGTAAACGTTGCTGTAATGCGGCTCGTGTCAGTTGACCATCAGTTGCTTCGACAATTTCTGTTGTTGAGACCAGTCCATCTTTGCTACTGAATCCACGTAGTGAAATGAGATTAAGCAGCTCTAAGATGCTTTTGGTTACCCCTTTGAAATGTTGGTATTGTTCTACCCAATCTGCAGAAGATTCGTGTACCTCAAAAAGGTGTCCATCCTTATGGCTTCTTGGCGCTTTAATCAGAATTTTTTCATCAGCCGTCATTTTAGATCCAGATCACACTAGCCGTAGTTTCGCTATGGTTCCGAAGAATAAAGAAAAACAGATCATAAATAAAGAAAAAATCTTTGTTTTTTAAATAACTGATCTTTTTGATTAATCTGATCTTAATTGATTATATGATCTAATGATCTGGACATTTTTAGCGACGTAAGTTTCTGTTTAATAGGAGTATTTTTAATGTCCACTTCGGAACTATGATCATGTGACTATCGAAACTATGATCATCGAAAGTCAGAAAGCATGATCATAACTCTCCGTAAACATGATCATTAAGTTCCTGAAAAGATGATCAAAATAGTCATGAAACGATGATCATGATGTTTATACAACTTATCCACAGAACCCTGAAGTAACCTTGGACGACTCTGCGTGAGTTATTACTTGTTTGTCTTTATTTTAACTCCGGATCGATGATCAAGAGGGAGCTTTTTCATCGTTCTGTTCTCAATATCGGACGGAATTTATTCAATTGGTGAAAACTCGGTCATTTTGTTTGAATGCTGACACACGAAAAGACTTGCGGAGAAATAGACGGAAGCATGATCATGATTACCTAGATTACATTTGTATTGTGCTCTGTTTCATCGTTCCGTGTTTTTTGTTCTTGTTTTCTCGCTATCCCCCGGTCTATCTGCATTCATCCGTAAATTAGAGGGAAAAATACATGCTTCCGTGTTAAAAACGTTCTTGATCATTTTTCCGATAAATTGATCTGATTGAAAAATTAACCCGATATGTAAATAGAAGCATGGTTTCCTTGATCATGCTTTCAGTTTTGATGCTTACCTCGGAAGAATGATCATGTACAGTCCTTGATCATTCTTCCAGTAGAAACCTCATTCCCTATAAAAAATAACACTGGACGCATGATCAAGGGTTAGTTGGGAAGAACTCTTTTGACTTAAAGCGAAATAAACACTCGAATACCTGATTGATCTCACACTGCCCGTAATTTAGTGCTGTTTTATAATCGTTCCGAGATAAATGCTAGATTTACATTGTAAATACGTGACGATGTAACATTTTTAATTTCATCGAGTTTGCATCTCTTTATTGGCAAGTATTTGATTAAATTTTGTGATGTTTTAATGGGAGAATCATAAAAGTGGCGTTTGTGAGTGTTTTTTATGTGATGGTTATTCAAAATGTTTGTTCACCTTTTTGTTGTTTTAGAATGCTAGTGCTGTACAATTAAAATCAGATATCCTTCCAACGGAATTTGGCATGAAAAGAGAAAAAACGATTGAAAATCTCCAGGAGTTAGCGGAACTGACGCAGCAGGTTCAAGCTGACCGTATTGAGATTGTTTTGGAAGAGCGAAGTGACAATTACTTCCCACCAATGTCTAAAGCGATGATGGAAACCCGCTCTGGTTTAACTCGTCGTAAGCTGGATGAAGCTATTGGTAAAATGGAGGCAGAAGGCCATCAATTTACTAAGAATAATGCTAACCATTATTCAATCACTTTAGATGAAGCGCACATGCTAATGGACGCGGCAGAAGTGCCAAAATTCCATGAGCGTAAAAAGAATTCAGAAAATAAACCGTGGATTATCAACGTACAGAACCAAAAGGGTGGTACGGGTAAATCAATGACTGCGGTTCATTTGGCTGCATGCCTAGCACTAAACTTAGATAATCGTTACCGCATTTGTCTGATTGACCTTGACCCTCAAGGCTCATTACGTTTGTTCTTAAATCCACAAATCAGTGTGGCAGAACATGACAACATTTACTCTGCGGTTGATATCATGCTGGGTAACGTACCTGATGGTGTGGAAATCGATCGAGAATTCCTACATAAGAACGTACTGCTACCGACGCAATACCCGAACTTGAAGTCGATTTCAGCATTCCCAGAAGATGCAATGTTTAACGCCGAAGCATGGCAAACACTATCTGAAGACCCATCGCTAGACATCGTTCGTCTGTTGAAAGAGCAGTTGATTGATAAGATCGCGAATGATTTCGACGTGATTATGATTGATACCGGCCCACACGTAGACCCACTTGTATGGAACGCAATGTACGCGTCGAATGCGTTGCTGATCCCTTGTGCGGCTAAACGTCTTGACTGGGCTTCGACAGTAAACTTCTTCCAACATCTACCAACTGTGTACGAGATGTTTCCGGAAGACTGGAACGGTCTTGAGTTTGTTCGTCTGATGCCAACCATGTTCGAAGACGACAACAAGAAGCAAGTTTCTGTTCTAACTGAAATGAACTATCTTCTAGGTGACCAAGTTATGATGGCCACTATTCCTCGTAGCCGTGCATTCGAAACCTGTGCTGACACCTACAGCACTGTGTTTGATTTGACCGTTGGCGACTTCGAAGGTGGTAAGAAAACGCTCGCTACTGCACAAGATGCGGTACATAAGAGTGCACTAGAACTAGAGCGCGTACTGCACTCTAACTGGCCGTCATTGAATCAGGGGTAATGGATAAATGGCATTGAAAACGTCTGAATTAAACGCGAAATTATTTGGTAAAACCAATAAGCGTCGTGTTGCGACACCTCAAGAAGCGCAAACGGCGGCAAAAGACAAAGCACAAACTATCGAACTTGCTGTCGCAGGTGAGAATACTGTTCAATTTGAATTGGTGCGCATTCCTGCGGATAAAGTGGCGACTGACACAAGCGTATTTGCAGAGAACGCTCGCGAGCAATCTTTCCTAAACGAACACGCTTTATCGGATGTGTTGGTGACGTTGAAAGAACGTGGTCAACAATATCCAGCGGTTGGTCGTCGCACTGAAGATGGCAAGATTGAAGTATTAGACGGTAGCCGTCGTCGTATGTCTTGTATCTTAGCGGGGCAGGATTTCTTGGTTTACGTTGGTGACGGCATCAACACGGACCACGCGAAATTCCTTTCTGATGTTGCAAACGCGCACAAGCCGCTGTCTCTATACGAAAAAGGTAAAGAGATGCAGGCGAAGCTTGAAAGTGGCGAAGCGGAAGACCAAAAAGCATTAGCGAAAATTTTCCAGTGCAGTGAAGCATTGGTGAGTGGTGCATTAAAAGCCGCTGCACTTCCACTTGAACTTCTGCAAGCTTATCCGAATGTTGGTGATTTAGGTCGTCCAACGATTGTTAAGCTGCATAAGCAGTTCTCGACGTTGAACGGCGAACAACAACAAAACTTGTTGGATAAGTGTCGTACGTCGGAAGGTTATTTGTGGCAGCGCAGTACAGCTCAAGGTGTGGCTCGTCTTACTAAAGAAGTCACAGAAAGCATCGAAAGCTGGATTGCAGAATTAGCGCCTGCGAAGCCAGCTAAGAAAGCAGAAAAAGTCGATTTAGTTAAAGGTCGTGCAAGCTACAGCCGTAAAGGTAACAACCTTGCTCTTAACTTGAAGAAAGTTGACGATAGCTTGATGGAAGAAATTCTTGCTTTCGTTGAGAGTAAAATGAAGTAAAACGCTTCTTGTTTGTAACCGCCTTCGGGCGGTTTTTTTATGTTTGCAATTTGGCAAAGTCTCCATGAATCGAGATGTGATAACATGGCGTCAGTTTAATGCTCGGATATACGTAATGCTCGCACAATCTGAATTCCTTTCTCAGCTTCAGCTCCAATCTTCCAAAGCCTTTCAACGCAATGGCGTGGTGATTTATGGTGATGCCGATTGGCAAAACGCCTTGATTACCGACTTCCATCAGAAGCAACACAATCAAACTTGGTTCTGTGTAGGGGATTGGCAACTAGAAAATACCCACTGCGTAAATGCAAAACAAGGCAATATGTTGCTCGGCCGTGAGTGTGACGTGCTTCTGTTTGACGCGAGAAAAGAGTTTGACGCCAACAGTTTTACTTCGGCTCTTGGCGCGCTCGTCGGCGGTGGATTATTGATTGTGGTTGCCAATAAAAAACAAGATGCGGATGAAGCCGAATTGTGGTTGCAAACGCAATGGCAACAACTCACCGTGATTGAGGAGAATTTGCCATTACCTCCATTGCCAGATTTCATCCAAGCGGAAAAAGCGCATCAGTATAGCGAGCAAACTGAAGCGGTTTCTTTTATCGAAAAAGTGGTGACAGGGCATCGTAAACGTCCTTTAGTATTAACCGCCGATCGTGGTCGAGGAAAAACCAGTGCGTTAGGCATTGCATGCGCGCAGCTTCTATCGCAAAAGTCATTACGAATTCTCGTCACAGCGCCAAGCATCAAAGCGGTTGAACCTGTTTATCAGCATGCGCTGAGAATGCTATCAACCGCGCAACGAGTTAAGAAAGATAGATTGGAAGTTGGGAAGGGTTATATTCAGTTTATAGCACCGGATGAATTACTCTCTACTTTACCTGAGTGCGATTTATTGTTGGTTGACGAAGCCGCAGCGGTCCCAGTTCCTATGCTTAAGCAGATTACTGAGCAATATCATCGTCTCGTTTTCTCAACCACCATTCATGGCTATGAAGGTTGTGGTCGTGGCTTTACGCTTAAGTTTGTTGATTGGCTACAAAAGCAAAGACCCGGAATGAAGCTTTGCCATCTTCAACAACCTATTCGATGGGCAGTAAATGACAACTTGGAATCTTGGTTGTACCAAGCATTTTTACTGGATTCAGAACTTACACCGAGTCAGCCTGTCGAGCTTGGCGATATTTCATTAATCAACCTCCGTAAATCAGAGTTGATTTCTAATCTTTCCGTATTGAAAACGTGCTTCGCGTTACTCGTGAATGCGCATTATCAAACCTCGCCAAATGATTTGCTGCATCTTCTGCAAGATGAACATTGCCAGATCTACGTAGCTCAGAATAAGAATGAAGTCGTCGGGGTGATGTTAACGGTGGAGGAGGGTAACCTCGATTCGAATCTCGTTAAAGATATTCAGATTGGGAAACGTCGTCCGAAAGGGCATCTGGCGCCAGTGACTATCATCAATCAACTTGGTTATTCTGAAGTGGGTGCGCTTTCTACTTTGAGAGTCATGCGAATTGCGGTTCATCCAGACTTGCAAGGGCAAGGCATTGGCCAACAAATGCTAAAGCAGTTGGAACAAACTATCCCGCCTCATATCTCTTATTTGTCCACCAGCTTTGGTGCGACAGAAGAACTGATTGCGTTCTGGCAACGTTCTGGTTTCGAATCCATTCGTCTTGGAAGTATGCGAGATGCAGCTAGTGGGTGTTACTCGTTGTTAATGGTTCGTCAGTGTGGCCCACAACAAGCTTGGATTTACGAAGCTAAGTCGTTATTCGAAGAACTGTTGCCATTGAGTGCGGCGTCTACGTATCCTAAGTTGGAACCAAGTTTGATTCGAGCACTGCTGCCAGGCTCTGTATCCACTTGCCAACCCCATTTGACGAAACGCACTTTAGTCGAGTGTTACGCTCAAGGTGGAAACAACTTTGAATCTGTCTCTGTTTGGATTCAGCAATGGTTACTACGATGTGGTTTGGCTGATGTGTCTGATTTGATGATTAGCAAATTATTCTTAAACAAAGACTGGAGTGAGTGCGCTAAGCAATACGGCTTACCGGGGCGTAAGCAAGTTGAAGCGCAGATAAGAAACGAGCTACAAGTTTTGTTCGCTAAATTTACATTGTAAACAGAGCAAGCAATTTACACTGTAAAGTTGTTAAGAAGAGGGGAGGGTTTACACTGTAAATCCTCTCTTTTTTGTTTGCCACCTTAACCAAGGTTTTCGGTTGAGATGTAAAGCCAATCTCAATTTACACTGTAAACGCAAGTCGTGTGTAGTAACCTATGTGTAAAGTGAGCTAAATAATAAATTGTTATTAAAGTTAGATTGTTCATTGAGGAGGCTTTCCCATATATTCGAATAAAGATCGTGATGCTTTGGTTATGCAGGGACAGTTCCGCCCAAAAATGAATCCTAACGTGATTTAGAAATTCTGTGTCTGTCTACCTCAACCTTAGAAAAAGCGGGGCTTCCTTTAGTGATGTGAGCCTGATTCTGAGAAGTGAGAGGTTTGTTCAGAAAATGAATTTGGTTAGACTGAATTGGGTGATGGGTAGTAGATGGATTGGTTATGTGGAAGATATGCCTTGAATGGTCGGAAGACAAAACGAGGATTTTAGCTCGCCTACCGGGAGATATTGAACTCGGAGGTGAGCTAAATCAGAAGGAGTTACCTGAGCAGCTTCAAGCAATGAATGCCTGTCAGACATTTGTTGATGAAGCTGAAGTGGTTCGATTCATTAACTGTACTCGTGAGCGTAAATCAGAGGCATACGAAGGTATTGTCGTTGCGCAGATTAAGAATGCTCTGGTAGAAGTTGAACTGTCGAACAACGACATGCTCGCGAGCATGAAGATTGTAGGTGCTTATGGTGGCCGTGGTTTGCGTGGCCCTGAAATCGTTCAAGCACTTGCTCATGCGAGAGTATCGAAAGGCATCAATAAGTTGGCGCTTAAAAAAATCATGGTCGTCAGCAATCAACTCAAACCCGGAGAAACCTTCACTCAACCAGTCGCCGTTGGTAAACAACCAGTCAAAGGTAAAGACGCCATCTTTACGCCTCTCGTTAAAGACATCACCAAACGTATCCTCAAACCGAAAGAAGGCCAAACCACTAGCGACAAAATTGATTTACGAAACTTAGGTGAAACCATTGCCGTGGACGTGGGTGATGAGGTCATGCGTCGAACACCTGCTACCAAGGGCGTTCCAGGTTTTACTGTCCAAGGGCGAGTGATTCCTCCTCAAGCCGGTAAAGACAGTCCTATAAAACCGGGTAAGGGGACAGAAATCAGCAAAGCCGACCCTAACCTTCTGCTCGCTTCTGTATCTGGTACGCCACTCATCAAAGATAAAACAATCGAAGTCGATAGCGCTCTGTGTTTAAACAGTGTGGGTGTGAACACAGGACATGTGAAGTTTAAAGGCAATGTCATCATCGGCGGTAACATTGAATCAGGTATGATCGTAAAAGCGACCGGCTCTATTACCGTTGGCGGGTTTATTGAATCCGCGGACGTTCAAGCTGAGGGCGACATTCAGGTCGCGAAAGGCATTATTGGCCACACCGTGAGTGATGGTCAGCCGAAAAGCTGCCACGTTCGAACCAAAACATCGATTCGTGCCAGTTACGCCCAGTATTGTGAATTGCAGTCAGGAGAGGATATAGAGCTGGCTGTACACAGCATGAATAACGACATTGAGTGTGGACGCAACCTGACGGTACTCGATGCTAGCGGTAAAAACGGCACTTTAAGTGGTGGTGATGCGAAAGTAGGAAGTAAGGTAGTTTGTTCGCAACTTGGGGTAGAAGGCGATACTGCAACGAAAGTCGAGGCGTTTGCCCGTTACGCCTTATACAGAGAACGCATTGCCAGCTTAAAAGAAGAATACAAATCGGCCCAAGAAGGTACGATGGATGTAATTCGGAAGGAACTTGAATTTAAGAAGCGCCCCAAAGCAGAGCGTACCGATGAAGAGCAAGCTCAAATCGAAGTAATGAAAGCGCAAAACAATGCTCGTCTTGAAGAGGTTAAACAGAAGCTAGAACAGACTGAGCACGAGTTTGAGGTCTCGTTGGAAGAGAATATCGTCGAAGCCAAAGATCGCGTATTTACTCGCGTTACAGTGCAGTTTGGGGACGAACAAGTGACAACCAAACGTACTCATGGTGGCTGTGTGTTTAGCTTTAACCAATACGAAATCAAAGTGGCGGCGAATTTAGAGGAAGAAGACGTCGTCGCGATCTAACTCTTTAATTGAAAGAATTGAAAAGCCCGTGTATTGAGAGGTACACCGGCTTTTGTTTTTAAACGTTAGGCAATGTGTTCGTGGTAGTAAGTACCAAGTGCACGTATATCACTGCTGCACATGATCTTCATTGCTTGTTTAATCTGGTTAATGGGCCAATCCCACCACCTGACCTCTAACAGCATAGCGATACACTCGTCATCGAAACGTTGGCGAACAATATGATTGTGACCAACAACAATCGAGTAGGGCGGAACATCTTTAGTGATGACCGATCGCGCACCAATCACGGCACCATCTCCAATCTTCACGCCCGGCATGATCATCGCTTCGCTGCCAATCCATACGTCATTCCCTACTACGGTATTACCTGCGCGCTCAAAGCCGCTTTGTACATCTTCTCCAAACTCTTCTGGAGAAAATGGAAAGGTAGAAATCCAATCTACACGGTGGCCTTGATTGCCAGCCATCATAAAGGTAGCGCCAGAAGCGATTGAACAGAACTTGCCAATGAGCAGTTTGTCCACTTCGCCATAAGCACCATCTTGCCACTCTTGTTGGGTAACGCTGTCGCCCATCAAATAACGAACTGATTGATCTTCAAATGTTTTACCGTGATAAAACCCCGAGTAATAACTGTAATCTCCCACCTCGATATTCGGGTTAGTGACATGGTCTTTAATCACTTGCCCTTTTAACCAAGTATCGAATGCCTTCATTCGTGATTCTCCATTCAAATTTTAAGTTGTATGCAGTGTAGAGTCTTTCTATTATTTCCAGTAGATTGTTTTTAGAGATTCATGATTACCATATGGAAATAAAGTGGCTAAGCTACGTGCCGATGTACATCGCTCTATGTGAAGAGAAGAGTATTGCTGGTGCGGCGAAAAAATTGCGTTGCTCAAACGCGCACGCGAGCCGCCAATTGAAGCAGTTGGAAGAGATTCTGTTAGTACAGTTGATTCAACGTACAACAAGGCAATTTAATCATACTTACGATGGGCTGCGCTTTTATCAGCAAGTAAAGGGTTTAATGGAAGGAGCGGAGCAGATTAACGAACAAGTGATGGAAAGTGACCGAGTAGCTGGGCATTTGCGCATCGCGGCATCGGCGTCATTTGGTGCCGTGTTATTGAACCGAGCATTGATCGAGTTTCGCCAGTTATATCCTGAAGTGACGTTCGAAGTGATCTTTTCAGAAACGCCTTTGGATCTTATTGAGTCTGGCTTTGATGTGTCGTTTTTCTTCACGAACAATCCACCCGAGGGTTATATCGGTCACCATCTGCGCTCTTTACACTGTAAACCGTTCGCACATAAAGCGTACTTGTCTAACAAACCACGCATAGCTACGCCGGAAGATCTTTATCAGCTTGACCATATTGTGTATCGCAATGAAGTGTTAAACCTTGATACATGGCGCTTTCATCATTTGCAAACCAAACAGGAAGTGTCAGTAGTTTTGCAAAGTGTACTCAGTTTTAACCTTGTACAATCCATGCTTGAAGCAACGTTAGCGGGATGTGGTGTGGCGATGCTAGATGAATTTGCCTTGGAGAAACTTAATTGTGAAGAGCGAACGCAACTTGTGCCTCTGCTTCCTGATTGGCAGACAGATGCGATCTTACTGCTCTACATTCTTTACCCTAAGCGTGAGCATTTACCAAAGCGTACACGCGTGTTTATTGAGCACTTTAAACAGCAATCATCTTAGAGCGTCAGATTTTCCTGAGAATGAAGCTCTGTAATGTCTTCTGTGCCTTGGAAGTGTTGATTACAGGTACGGCAGTAAAACTGTGGTGTTAACTCGTGATAGGGGTTTCCGGTAAAACAGCGTGAAACCAACACCATCAAGCGCGCGGTTTTACCGTTGAAGTTTTCCAGTGTAGCGTCATTGCGCTTCATCACGCGTTTATGTTCGGTGGGCTTGTTGCAGAGTGAGCAGAATTTTACAGGCATAAGTCTCTCATTTCGTTTTGTGACATTGAATCGCATTAAAGAGTACTGTGCTTGGTGAGTAAAAAGTAAGCAAGTTATGAACGATAATCGATACTAATGCCTACTTGCGCATTTATATACAGTGTAGTTATTGAAAAGAGAAAGGATTTCACTCCCCGATATTTTAAAGGCAAAAAAATATCGGGGAGGAAATCTTTTAGCTAACTAAGACGAGAGTATGGACATTTACAGCTCGTAACGTAGCCCGAAGTGGTAGTAGCTTTCATCTGCATGAGCACCACCAAACGAGACTTCTTGTGCGTTGTCGTAACCGCGAGAGCCATTACGGTCAACGTAACTGGTGTAGATAGAAGAGCGAGGGGTCAGTTTGTATTGCACTTCAACTGTCGTGTCTTTCAGTTCAAGCTCGTCACCATCGCTGTTTTCCAGAGAGCGGTAACCCGCACGGAGCGCCCATTTATCATTTACACTGTAAACTGCTGTCAGCTCCATGACTTTATCGGTGCTGGTTTCAGAGAAGTAGCCTTCTAACTCATCTTCTGAGTAAAGCGCACCTAGCATCAGATCACCCAAGTAATAGCGTGTACCCGCACCCCAAAAGGTGTAATCGGTATCGTTGTTTTCACGTGCATCGCCTTTACTTTTTTGCATTGCGACTACTGGGGCTAATGTACCCAAATCGCCCATTTCTAGGGTGTAGCGTAATGCGGCGTTGTAGCCGTAATCTAATTCAGACGTGTTGTTACCTAGGATGTAAGCCACAGATGCATCAAAGTTGCCAATGCGGTTCTGGTATTGCAGCGTACCGTCTTGACGGAAAACTTGTGTTGCGGTTTTATCAACTTTATTTGCTTGGCGCGCCATAGATACGTCTGATGACGCGAACACATCACCAATGTCGGTAAACATGATCAATCCTGATGCAACACGACCCCCAGTGATTCGACCGTAATCTTGCGCATCTATACCTGCCCAAACGTAACGCGCTGTCAGAGAGGGCTTGTCGTTCACTTGGTTGGCGTATTCTGCTGCGCCTACTTGGTATTGCGCTTGGCCAATCACAGAGGCATGTTCGTTGATAGTTTGTGAGCCATTTAAACCAATACGACCATCAAACTCGCCGTTTGTGTCGCCATGCTCGTCATTCTTATTGGTGACGTTAAAACCAAGACGTGAGTAAAGGTTTAAAACTGAACCGTCTTCTGCTTGATAAAGTTGAGCGGCCATCGCTGCGTTCGATGCCATTAAAGTAGGGAGAAGTAGAGTTAAAATGTGCTTTTTCATGTGAACGACCTTTTCGTTTCTATTGTTTTTAAGCACGACAAAGCCCCTTCCGAATAACGGAATAAAATCAATGTCGTGAGAAGTAGAGAGAGGGTGCGCCCTTGAAAGCTCAAGGACGCGAGCTAGTCCATTCCTATAGGGGTTAGAATGATTTAGCTTAAATCAACGTCTTTGCAGCCAAAGAAGTAGGTAGCTAGGAAGCCAACGATGTAAGAGATAAGTAGGCCACCAATGAACACCATCATGCCGGCAAAGATGCCGCTAGCCGAGGTCATCAGAGGGATTGCAACGATACCAGATGGACCGAATACGGTATTAAGGCCAACAGGTAAACCAAGGTAAGAGACTAAACCGATAAAGAAACCACCCGAAGCACCACCAATACAAGCCGTTACGAACGGTTTAACGCGAGGTAGCGTCACGCCGTAAATCAGTGGTTCACCGATGCCAAGTAAACCCGGAATAATGGCCCCTTTTACTTGTGTTCGTAACAGAGCATCTTTCTTCGCTTTGAAGTACAGCGCCATTGATGCCCCCACTTGACCACCACCTGCCATCGCGAGGATAGGGAATAGCGAGTTAAACCCTTGTGTTTCCATCAGTGCAAAATACACAGGGACGAAACCTTGGTGGATACCAAATACCACGGAAATTAAGAACAAACCTGCCAGAATCGCTGCGCCTATCGGGTTGTCATTCAAGTTTAGGAACAACCAAGACATGCCTTTGAATAGCTCACCACCGATTGGCATGATGATCAAAAACGTCACTGCACCCATGATCAAAAGAGTCACAACAGAAGTTAAGATCATGTCCAGATCGTCAGGCATATACTGACGCACTTTTTTCTCGACCTGAGCACCAACGATCGCTGCCATCAAAACGCCAATAATGTTGCCACGAGGATCAATCGCAAAACCGAAGAACTCATTCATTCCTGAATAAATGCCTGACGTTGCATCGGGGTTGTAACCCAACACAAATAGGGAAGCGAGTATGGCACCATTGACGCCTGAGCCACCGAAAGCTTGCTGAGCGTTGTAGCCAATTAGAATGCTTAAGAAAGCGAACAGACCTTTGCCAAAGACTTTCATGTAGGCAATCAAATCCAACATAAACTGGCTTGGCGTTTGGTCGAGCACGAAGATTTGTTCCAATAACGTGGCAAAACCGAGTAGCAAACCCGCAGCGATAAAGCCGGGAATCAGCGGGGTAAAGATGGTGGCAAACTTACTCAGAAAACGTTGAACCGCACTGGTTTGCTTACTCTTCATCTGTTTTTTCTGCTCTGCAGCGACAGCAGAAAGATCCTGTTGTGGTGCATCAGGCTCTTCGCTGTCACCAGAGATTAAGCTGTCGATCAACTCGTTCATCATATCGGCAGCTTGTTGAGCTTTACCGGGACCAAGAATGATCTGGAATTGCTCGTCGCTTTCTACCACACCCATTACGCCGGGAATTTGTTTAATGACGGATTGGTCCGCCAAGCTGTTATTCGTGAGAGATAAACGCAAACGCGTCATACAGTTACCGCATTTACTTACGTTGTTACTGCCACCCACTGCGGCAAGCAATTGCGATACTGTGTTTGAGGTAATTTTGGCCATAGGGACTATCCTTCAGGACTAGGGCTATTTAGTTATTATTTAGTGCTGCACGAATAAAACCGTTGTGCTCGGCGAGGCGAGACTTGGCATGCTCAGCATCCAAATCAGCCAGAATCATTAAAATCGCGGTCTTACAGTGACGCTCACACGCTTCAAGGGCTTTTTCTGCTTCTTCTTTTGTTGCGCCGGTTGCTTCAACTACGATGTTGGTTTGACGTTGAATCAACTTGGCGTTGGTTGCTTCTACATCCACCATTAAATTACCAAACACTTTACCGCTGCGAATCATTGCGCCGGAAGTCAGCATGTTCAGCACCAGTTTTTGTGCTGTGCCCGCTTTCATGCGTGAAGAGCCAGTTACTACTTCTGCACCCACTACCGGAAGAATCGCTATGTCTGCGGCTTCTGCCATTGCGCATGCTGGGTTACAAGCGATTGATGCCGTTGTAGCTCCTACAGATTTTGCGTACTCCAAACCACCTAAAACATAAGGCGTACGGCCGCTGGCGGCGATGCCAACCACAACATCATGCTGAGTCAGATTCAGCGTCTTTAAATCGTCTTGGCCCATTTGAGCGTTGTCTTCTGCGTTTTCTACCGCTTTCAAAATCGCTTGATGACCACCAGCAATTAAACCGATAACCATATCTGGGTGTGTGCCATAGGTTGGAGGACATTCACTCGCATCAAGAATACCAAGGCGGCCAGATGTACCTGCGCCCATGTAAATCAGACGGCCACCATTGGCGAACGCTTGGGTAATTGCATCGACGGTTTGCGCGATTTGTGGCAATACTGCTTGTACTGCTATAGCGACTTTCTGATCCTCTTGGTTGATGACTTGCAGCATCTCGATGGTAGAAAGGGTATCGATCTCAGCACTCGCAGGATTGCGGCTTTCTGTCACCAATCGGCTTAAATCAATTTTCATGTTCTGTACTCTTGTAAATGTTCAATCTGAGGGCGATTCTATGGAATAAAATATTCAGTTTAGGTGATAAAAATCACACTTGAGGTTATTCTTTGTTCAGTGAAAGTTTGGAATAATGGCTGGAAATACTGACGCGATATCCTGCTAAGATACAATGGTTGTTAAACTAATCAGTCAGTTAAAGAAAAGTGCGATTATTTCTGTTTTGGAATAATTTATTTAAAGTTTTTGGAATTTTGTCGTGTCCGTTATCAATAAAATCGTCGCAAGACGTACACAACTCTCTCAAAGTGGTCGTCTGGTTGGCGATTGGATTGTCGAAAATGCAGAGAAATCCGCGCAATTGACCAGTCAAGAGCTTGCTGAACAAGTGCAAGTTAGCCAGTCGAGCATCGTTAAATTCACCCAGAGAATTGGTTATAAAGGCTATAGTGAGTTCAAATTGGCGTTGAACGAAGAGATTGGTCGTAAGCAAGCAATGCAATCCACGCCGCTGCACAGTGACATTTTGGCGGATGACCCGATTGCGGTGATTTCGCAAAAACTGGTTAAAGCGAAAACCGACGCTATGTTTCAAACGACCAATGCGCTCTCTTATGAGGCGTGTCATCAAGCGGTGAAGTGGTTAAGTGAAGCGCGCCGTGTGCAAGTGGTGGGCATTGGCGGCTCTGCGCTTACGGCAAAAGATTTGAGTTTTAAGCTGCTTAAGCTTGGGATTACCGCGCTATCAGAACAAGACAGTCACGTACAAATTGCAGTTGCGCGTACGCTTTCTTCAGAGGATGTGCAGATCGCGATTTCTTTTTCAGGAGAACGAAAAGAGATTCTGGTGGCTGCGGAAGCGGCGAAAGAGCAGGGAGCAAAGGTGATTGCTTTGTCAGCTCCGGGGAGAAGCCGCTTGAGAGACGTTGCCGATATCACGTTTGATACCATCGCCAATGAAACAGAGCATCGCAGCTCTTCCATTGCTTCGCGCACAGCACAAAACGTGATTACGGATCTGTTGTTCATTATTTTGGTACAACAAAGAGACGAAAGCGCACGTCAGTTGATCAGTGACATCAGTACCGATATCAAGCAGATCCTTACTTGATAGCCTCTAAAAAGATCCGGATGTTTAAATAGCAGGATCGTGTTGCAGCAGCGCAATAAACGCATCTAAGTGTTCTTCAATCGTCAGATCCGCCGAGATCGGGGGCAATTCCACCGTAATACAAGGCAACTGGCGTTCATTACACCACGTTCCGAAAGACCCTGGCGTTTCGTAATCAACATCGTCAACGATAGGTAGATTGAATTGCTTGCCGAGCCATTTGGCCAAATTAGAATGAGCAGGGTCGTCGACAAACGCTAATGGTTCATGAAACGAGACCACAAATTTTGGTCTGCGCAGCTCAATCAAACTAATTAGTGCTTCAACTTCTGGCTCTAGCTGTTCTTTGCTGCCTGTTTTTACTTTCACGTCTCGAACAGGTGTATGTGAGCTCCAGCGATAGACTGTGCCGTGCTCTGTCCAATTCTGCGTAGGAAACGCACGGTTTAGATCGACTTGATTGGCGTTGGCTCGCGTCCCCAGTTGGTTTGCGTCTGGGTTCATCGATAAAATTACATCGTGCTTCAGACACTCCGTTGGCAAGCTTCTTAACGCGCACGACAATCCGGCGATTGAGGCTGTCTCGTCACCGTGTGTCCCAGCGAGAATAAGGCCTCGCGAGTCATTTTCTACTTGTGCTGGGAAGTACAACAACGGCGCACCTAGTACCGATCTTCCATATGATGTTGGCGTAATTAAAAATGCCGCTCTTTCCGTTCTTGGAATTAGACTCACCGTAATCTCCTGATTGTTCGAGTAGTATCTATTCATCACTCAAGCTATATATAACTCATGTTACAGCCGTTGAACTTAGCATCTTGAGATTACTCGGATATAAACTGAACACTTAAAGTTCGTCAATGCTTGTATGATGAATTGTGGTACTTGCTTCAAAAGACGTGTTAGGAGAACGAAAAACGATATGGATTTTAAAAAGCATTCAACAGCGTTGCTGGTTTCCTCTTTATTGACCCCATTTTTATCCGCTTCAGCTTTAGCTGATTCTTTACCTGATGGTGTGCAACTCGCACCAGAACAACATTTAGTACGAGCAAATGATGCAGAAGCGGCGACGCTAGACCCAGCAAAAGCTGAAGGCTTGCCAGAGATGCACGTAATTCGTGATTTGTTTGAGGGATTAGTCATTCAAGACCGCGATGGCAATATCGTTCCTGGTGTTGCGGAATCTTGGCAAACCGAAGACAACCAAACCTTTGTGTTCCAGCTGCGTAAAGACGCCAAATGGTCGAACGGCGATCCTGTAACAGCGAATGATTTTGTCTATTCACTGCGTCGTGCGGTGGATCCGAAAACTGCTTCTCCCAATGTTTGGTATCTCAAACTCACTAAGATCAAAAACATCGCCGACGTAGCAGAAGGTAAAAAGCCACTGGATGCTCTTGGTATCACCGCCGTCGATAAACATACTCTACGCTTCGAACTTGATAGCAAGGTGCCGTACTTTGTCGCAATGACAGGCCACACTTCGATGATGCCGGTACACAAAGCAACGGTTGAGAACAGCGAAAAGCCGTGGAGTGACCCACAGCAGTTTGTTGGCAACGGTGCATTTGTTCTGGATAAATGGGTGGTGAATGAACGCATTGAACTGAAAAAGAACCCAAATTACTGGGATAGCGCGGATACTCATCTCACTGAAGTGACATACATTCCGTTTGAGAACCAAAACGCATCAATTAATCGTTATGCGGTGGGCGAAGTGGACATCACCTCGGATGTACCAACCCACATGGCGCAAAAGCTGAAGAAGGATTACGAGCAAGCGTATACCGCGGTTCCGCTACTTTGTACTTACTACTACGCGTTTAATACTACGCGCCCTCCGTTCGATGATGTACGAGTTCGAAAAGCCGTGTCTTATTCGATGATGCGTGATGTGATCACGAATGGTGTCACGCAAGTAGGTAATCTGCCTGCTTATACGTTCGCACACCAGTACACGGCTGGCTTTGATGCGACTCAGCCAGAATACAGCACATGGACGCAAAAACAGCGTGATGAAAAGGCGCGTGAATTGCTGAAAGAAGCGGGATACGGTGATGGTAAGTCTCTGGATTTCAAATTGCTGTACAACACCAGTGAATCGAACAAGGCCATAGCAGTGGCCATTGCCTCCATGTTGAAGAAGAACTTAGGTGCGAAGGTCGAATTAGAAAACCAAGAGTGGAAGTCTTATCTCGTTGCTCGCAAGCAAGGGGATTTCGATGTGATGCGTGCCTCGTGGTGCGGAGATTACAACGAAGCATCCACCTTCTTGAGTCTACTGCGCTCAGGTTCATCAGGTAACTTTGCGCGTTACAGCAGTGAAGCCTACGACAACGCGATGAACAGTGCATTGGCCGCAACCGATGAGAAAGCGCGTCAAGATTTCTATGATCAAGCCGAGCAATTGTTGGCGGCAGATATGCCAATCGCACCGATTTACTACTACATGCAAGCGCGTTTGGTTCGCCCTACGGTTGGCGGTTTTGCCAAGAACAACGTAGAGGGTCGTATCTACTCGAAAGACCTCTACATTAAGAAGTAGCGCTCAAAACAAGCGATAAATAAGAAGCCCCGAAGATTGTATCTTACGGGGCTTCTTTTTATTGCTAGCGAGTGGAGAGCTTGTTTATGAGCATGGCGATTCGTTTGCCAAGATACTCCGCCGTTGCAACATCTGAGGCATGCAACTGACCCACATCATGCCATGCTGACTAGCGAGCGTTTGTAGATACTGCAACGTCATTGACTGATCGCCATTCATTGCCCCACCACTGGTAAAGCCAGCCGCGATTTTGCCCGCCCATTTTTGGTAATACCAAGATTCACTGCTTGCATCTGCAAATGCTTTAAACTGCGCTGCTACGCCGCCCATATAGGTCGGTGAGTCAAAGATAATCGCATCGCACTCAGCAAGTTCATCCATTAGGTTAGGGTTCACAAAACGTCCCTCAATAATCTCACTGCCTTCAATTCGGTGAGAGAGGATTTCATATTCACCTTGCTGCTCAATCCCTTGTTGTTCAACGCCTGCGGCAATCGCGCGAGCAAGCTGACCAGTAACGTCGGTTTTAGAGAAATAAATAATCGCAATTTTGGACACAATGGTTCCTTTTTCATTGTTGATGTTTAGCTGTGCGAATAAGGCTAAAACCTCAAGCTTGATTAAGGTCAAGAGAAGGTTTGAAATGAGTGAACTAAATGTTTACTGATTGATTTCAGTGCTATGAATGACATTCTTTCACATTATTAGTTAGTGGTGTTTTTATCCTTATTAGTGATTAGTTATCATTACTGATGACCAATTTATGCATATTGAGAGGCTTAGTTTGAGAAAAATTATTTTATTGCTGTGTATTTTTACATTACCTGCGTTCGCAGCTTCAGGGCCCAATTATTTGAGTGGCAAGATAAAAAATCTAACAGCTGTCCAAGATGGAATATTAATTATGCTGGATACAGGGGTACCTGAAAACTGTGAAGGGACTCCTTATGGCTGGATGTTGATAAAACAAGAATATACAGCGATGTCGTCAGTCGTTTTAGCTGTGTGGGCTGCAAATAAAAAATCGGGAACAGTATATACATCAGGCAGGCATAATGGCGTTGGGTACTGCATTGTCAATCAGTTCGATCCTGCTAATTGAATGAGAAGATGCTATGAGAAAAATATTACTTTCAATTACTCTTTTACTTATATCTGCAAAAGCTATTGCTGATATTGAGGTTGTATCTAAAGTCGTTCCAAGAAATCTTCATGTGTATGACTTCACAGGTAATACTTTTGTGGATCTTAAAGCGCATGGATGTTCTGGTTCTAGGTATCACTTGAGTCCCAATCATCCCAAGTATGATGCTATTTTCTCAGTGCTTTTGGCTGCTCAGTTGGCAGAAAAAACAGTCTCAGTGCGATATGATGGTTGTGTGAATGGTAGTAATGCTCAAGGGAGTATCATTGGAGTTTACTTAGATTAGTTGTTAAAGCCGTTATTGTGGAGTACGTGAGGTATAGCTGGAAGAGAGCTAAATCTAGCTCTCCTCTAAAGGATTTAAATACGGATGTGAGCTATTTTTGGGAATCCCTCTAAACATTCACCAGAGCGGATTACTAAAGTAACGGGCTTATCAGCTATTCTCGAAGATAGTAGCATAGAAAAGTTTTCCTTAGCGAATTGATGATTTTGAGGAAGTATATATTGGTCATTACGCTTACATATTCCTTTTGTGGCAGTCATATTCTCTAGAGCAACCAAGAAGCCTGAATGGCCTTGCCAGTTGTTTATCCACTTTATTTTCCCAAATACTGTAATATCGGAAGCAAAAGTAGAAAATGTGGCCAGCGAGATGGATAAGATGATGATCCGTAACATGTTTAGTTCCTTTAGAATTATTCAGACAGGTAGCTGGCATAAGCAATTGGTACTGTAACTCTCCAAGGGCTAAGCCCGCAATTTAAAACCCAAAAACCTATAGGAGTTTTAGTGGTAAAAGCAGTCAAAGCCATGCTGTACATCTCTTTAAAGCCGGGTAAGTCCTTGTCCAATTTCACAAGGCCTGAACGTTCACAGTTTTTTGTGTTAGCAAACTTGGAGCTAAAAATATAAACATGTCCACTTTCTACCTGTATCTTACTAATAATTTGTTTTGATGTATTCGCGTGTGAGCAAAATGACAGCGAAAATAATAGTAATAATAATATATTTTTCATTTTTATCTCTCTTTCTAGAGAATTAAACTTCACTAAGTCCTGTTATTATACAAGTTGAATGTTCACTATCTATAACATATCTCAAACTTTTTCCTCTAGATTTAGCTGATAAAGCGTAAGAATATTGAGCTTTATTAAATTCAGTACCATCTAAGTTGATCTGTCCTCTAGAGTATGAACAATGCTTTGCAAACTGGGGAGAAGAAATATAAGCGACATTGTTGTTTAAGTAAAGATTCCAGTCTGTCAATGTTTCAGTGGGCCAATAACGCTTCGCTAGAGTTGTATTGCTAGATAACAAGATTGAAAAAAATAAAATAATATGTTTACTTTTCATTTTAACTCTCAGTTGATTATTATTTAGTGATCCTTACCCAGGCTACAATAGATCTTAGTCCTTCACATGACTCGGTATCATGGAATGCCAAGTTTTTATCAGTTGTAAAAGCAGCTAAAACAAGTGAGAACTTTCTATTTGCAACAGCTTCATTTGGGCTTTTTACTCGATATAAATTACTCCCACATTGGTTCTTGACAGTAGATTTAAATTCAAAAACAGTTGAGTCACTATCAAGCTGATAAATATAATCTATTTTACTTTCAAGAACATCTTTCCCAGCCGTTGCTGATGCAGTAAAAAATAATAAAAATAATATGATGTACTTATTCATTATTCTAACCTACACGATGAACTCTTAAACGTTCACCAACACATGGGTCTGAGTTACTATCTTTATCATAACCAATATTAACCACCTCCTTCATCGAGTATGCTGTTAATAATCTAGACATTACTAGTTGGCGGGATTCAGATGAAATAGCAGGATCAATTGCCATTAGGTCAAAATTAGTACATTTTTGATGACTGGTTGGCATTCCTTCTACTCTTATTAAAATTAATGTGCTGCCAGGGTAGGTAAGTACACTTGTTACTTTACCCTGAAAGTTCGCTGTATATCTTGCATGCACGATGGCTGGCAATAAACAGACACATATTAGTAATATTCTTTTCATATAAACTCCCCAAAAGCATAAATTACTTTTTCGTCAATTGAACTGTCCCGATGGTTTCACCATCTCCCCATCTTTCACATGAGGACTTTCCTGTGATAACTACTTTTGAATCAGACATGTACGCAGATAACAATAAGCTGAATTGAGATTTACCGTACACACTGTGCTCGTCTTTTATCATCCAGTAATTGTTCTTAGCACACTGTGGCTTATCAGTTCTTTCTCCTTCAATATAGAACCAATGGAGGCCATCATCACGCACTAAAATATGTGTGACTTTTCCCACTTGATTACTTGAAAAGGCAGAGAAGCTAATAATAAAAGATGTAATTAAGATAAGTAATCGCATTGAACCTACCGCTATATGACTTGAGAAAATAAACTTCTAATCAATTTCCAGCTTTGGACCAAAATACCAACCAGTTAACCATTTCCATGGTTGATGACTTGACTCAGAGCAATCTTTAGAATCGTTAAACCAAAGTGTCACCTCTTTATTTGTTGTTTGTGCAGTTAACAATGTTGAGTAAACCGTGCGACATGCTTCTGCGCTAATATTGTCGTGCTCATTGTCAACTTTACATAATCGAGGCCAAGATAAAGGACCGATTCTTTCAACCAAAACATCTCCTGATTTTGCATCAATGCTAACTCCAATTACCTTTCCTGAACATGTATATCTAGACGCATGAACACTAAATGATAATAGTATTAAGCATAAAGCGATTAATTTATTCATAGTCGTACCTATTTTTTATTTAGTCATTCTGACGATTTTTCTATATACGTTTGGACTTGAACCCCAAGGCTCACAGCCTCCGGAGTTAGAATATGAAACGGTTATGCCGGTATCTGATGCTTCGACTAATAATTGACATATCGAATAAATATCTCTTGCCATGATTCAAACGAACTGCAACTTTCTGGTACATTGTCACCATCAAAATGCACACGGTTTATTGTTTCCCCTGTAGAGCGAGCGCTTAGAAAAATTGAAAAGACAGCTTTGCAGGTGTCTGGGCTCATTACACGGTTTGGCTCACCAGATACTTTCCAGTCGGAGCCGGGATTACAAAAGAAAACTGGTGTATTCATGGAGCTCAGTTTTACCATTAATCTATTGTTTCCATGGTAAGCGACTTGATCTACTTTTCCTGAACAAATCAAAGATCCAGCGGTAACCGTTGTTGGAAAAAGTAAAACAAGGAACATTAATAATTTATTTTTCATAATCTATTCTGCTAGCCAAATACGATCAAACTTCAAATAACCATTGAGCGTGTCACGCATTTGAATTGTTACTTTTCTTTTGGATGCCTGTGCCGCTAATGCTGTTGAGTAGAACAAGCGAGCAAACTCAGGGTTATCATTAACTCTATATATTGCTGCACTTGTTTCTGTAATTGATAAACCAGCTTTGGATGGTTCTGAGAGGTTAATTGGCTTATCAAAATAAATTAAAATGAGATTTACACTATTAATATAGATCCGGTTTACCGTTCCAGTGTAACTACAGTATCCATTGTAATTTGGTGAACAAGTAGGCTTTGCAGCCAAGGCTGGGAAGGATATTGCGCATATTATTGATAATAGCGAGAGTACTTTCTTCATTTCACTATCCTTGTGTGAGGAGGTATTAGTTATTCATTTCTTATCATTAGATAATTAGGTTGCTGGGAACTAGAGTAACCCAAAACTTCACTGCAAGAAGTCACGTTGAAGTATTGTATCGTCGTTGGCTTCTTGCTTGTTAATGCCGATAGAGCAATGGAAACCCATGTTTTACAAGTGTCCGGTTCTATGTTGTTATGTTTCGTCGAAACCTTACATAATCCAATTGGTTTAGTTGCCCAAGTTGCTGATATAAGTAATAGTCCGCTAGAGTCTACCCAAGTGTTATTAATATCTCCTTTGCAGTGGATTGAAGAGCTAGAGTACGAAAATGCAGAATAAAATATAGCAAGTAAAATAGCGATAGTTCTCATAGTAACCCTTAGTTCACATATATAGTCATATTTTCAAGTTTGTACGCTTTATTGAATGGATAATCTGACTGGTATTCCCCACTACCATTTACCCAAACTGATTTCCCAGACATCTGTGAAGAGAGAAGCATTGAAAGAAGTGCTCGGTTATAGTCTGTATCTGGCTTAAAGTAATATCTATTTGAACAGCTATTTTCGCTTCCACCCAGTAATTGAACGATTATGTAGCCACTAGATGCTGATAACTTAACTTTTCCACTGGCCTCTTTACTTGAAGAGAAAGCAAAGCTTGAAAAGAGCAGGGGGATAATCATAGTGATTAAAACAATTCGTTTCAAAATAGTTCTCCTAAGGTGAGTTGGGATTAATTTTTACTTTCTGGAAGTTTTATTTACTTTGCATCCAACGAAGATCCTCAATAGTCGTGTCGAAGGTACAAATGTGTTTACCCGATAATGTTTCGGTTAGTTGCACATTTTGTATCCGTTTCCCCTTCTATATCTATATCGACAAACACTAGTCCTCTGTAAATAGGGCCATATTCCATTTTGGTTACCAAACCAGTAGAAACCTCTGCTCGCAAACCTAGCGAAATTACCGTTACCAGTACGGCTAGAAGACTGAGACAAAATAAGGTCTAGTTTTCATTTCGTTGGCCAAACTTAACTTGTTATCAAGGCGCAAGCGTACAGGCACTTTGTTTCTAAGCAAAAAGTCAAATATCAAAAATGTGACTAACTTATATAAAATGGATTTGATATTCATAAAGTTATTCAATGTTGTTCATGTTTTTTGTGAATGTATATTGAAATGTAACCTTTTGGTTAATTATGATTTGCAATTGTTTTTGTGGTCAATGACTGAGCGTGGATGTTGGAGCTTTAGGGCTCATGTTATAAACGCAAGTTGTTATAAGTTCAGGATAGTTATGCCTTTTCGAGCTTCAGTTTTAATATTTGTTTGTACTTTAAGTACTAGTTTTCCTGTTATTGCATCTGAGCTCGAGGGCTCCTCTCTAGCTCAATTGACGAGAGTATGCTCAGTATGTTAGTTGCTGCTTATCAAGCTAAAACTCCAATCGTTTTACATGGCACGACATCAAAACAGGCAGTAGTAAGCCAGTTTGCGAGATATACAGCGTTTCATATCAATAGCAGTGAGTAAGACGCTTTTATCTCTATTTTAGCTGCAAATGTCGTGTTGGAAGTATTACAGCCTTGAACCATCACTATCGGTATTGAAGTGTGTCGTTCATGGTTGCCTAGTGCTGGGAATTAGGAGGAAAAGCCTTGGAAATTATTAACGAAGGCATACGTGAAGCTGAAAGAAAGAGTTTTATAAAACGAGCCTTGTTATTAACTTTGTTATTAGTTATAGCGATCGTGACTCTGAATATTTATCTTTGGAAGGACGAAAGCAAACAACGGAAATTAGACGCTCAAATGCTAGCTGATGAGTCTTTATTTGAGCCTGCTTATGAAGATGACTTTTCGGTTGATAAGCTGAACTCACAAGTGAGTGTTAAACAGCTTCGAAAAGCACTTTGGAATGACGAATTACCTCTGGTTTCTTCCGATTCTGAGCGACTTTCTAGTCCAGAATTAGAGGCAAGTATCGCCCGCCTTTATAACGAAATTGAACAACTAGAAAAATAATCCAGATTATATTTAAAAAGGAAAGTAAAATGTCTCGTTTGTCGATGCTGTTCCTTAGCGTTTTTGCTTTTTCAATTCAAGCCGTAGAAATTGGAACATTACCAGGTGAACTTGTTGTTCAGTCAGGTACGGCACAATATCAGCTTCCAATTTCTGTTCCTAAAGGTCGCGGTGGAAATACTCCACAACTTTCTCTCGTTTATTCTAGTGGTGGGACACCTAGTGGTGTAATTGGTTCCGGATTTTCGCTTACAGGAATGCCAACAATTTCACGCTGCGGCTCTCAGAAAACCATAGACAGTCAGGTTCTAGCTGTTCAATACGATGAGCTCGATAATTTCTGTTTAGATGGTAGTCGCCTGATTGTTACAGAAGGAGCAAACGCCAAAAAAGGTTCAGTTTATCGACCTTATATGGAAGATTACTCCAAGGTTGTACTGCGTAAAGACGCATCGTTAGCCGACAGTTCATTTACCGCTTATACAAAAGCCGGCGATATTCTTACATTCGGAAAAAAGCTCGATAACGCTACATGGTTATTAACGAGAGTTGATGATAGAACCGGAAAAAATCCAATCAATTACCACTACAATACGATAGGCCAGATTCAAAATATCACCTACGATATCTTTAATATTGTCTTTGTCTATATTGAAGCAGATAAAGTGCAGTCCAGAGATACCACACAAACATATTTTAATAAAGTTAATGGAGTAGTAAGAAAGGGAAATAAGCAATTAAGCAAGATAGAAATAAAAGCTAATAATCAATTGAAAAACTACTATGAACTAAGGCGTCGAGGAGTCTCTCAAGATGACAGTAATTCTGTCTTAGCTCAACAGATTCTAGGTATTAGTTATTGTCATAGTGCTGGAAAATGTTTGCCAGAAACTACATTTGAATGGTACCAAAATAAACCAGAAAATTTTCAATTTGAAAAGAGCATTAATCACTGGGGAGGAGCAACCGACGGTGAAACTGAATGGTTTTTTGATGTAAATGCTGATCAAAAACAAGATTATTGCAGACCTCGATATTCATCAAACATTTTCGTTAAAAATTTAATCTGCCAATTTGATGTAAAGTCAAAGAGTAGTTCAGACGTCACTTATGCGTTACATCCTGTTCTTTTTATGGATAAGTGGAAGCAATGGGTAGACTTCAACGGTAATGGAGTTCCTAGCCTATGCGGGTTGTTTGAAGATAAGATACATTGTTCTGAGTTTCTTCCGAGTGGAGATATTGAGAAATACTCAATCCCAATCACCAATTCTGGTATGGGTAAAGATTGGACTTGGGCGTTCGACTTTACTGGAAATGGTCGTCCAGACTTCTGTCGGAGAGGAACTAAGAACGAGTTGATCTGTAGTGAAAATAACGGATTAAACACTTTTACGAATACTCATACTATTACTGATATTACATGGGGGAAATCGGAAGAAACTTGGTGGGCTGATATTGATGGGAACGGTTTCCAAGATCTTTGCTCTGCGACCAAAACAGGAAAAGATGCAGAGCTAACCTGTACTCGATTCAATGCAGGTAGGATAATCGCTAAAAATCAAAAACTAGCCTTGAATGATTTAGGCTTTTCCGATCGTCGATGGTGGGTGGATGTCAATGGTGATGGCGCAGATGATTATTGTAGGGCAACAGGAAAATCTTCTGGTAACGGTAGCAATCTGACGTGCTCTTTAGGGTCGTTAGGTCATATTAACAAGTTTGATAATGATATTAACCTTGAAGGGGATATTGATGGTGATTGGAACGGTAATTGGGGAGTGGAGAATCGTCGTTGGTGGTTAGACCTCAACCAAGATGGTCGTTCAGATTATTGCCGTATGAGCAAGTCGTCGAAAGCTCTCCGTTGTACGAACATTTTTGCTGAGAACAACCTCTCATTCTTTTCCGGAAGTGATACAACGAATCACCGCTTTTGGATATTGGACTTCAATCAAAATGGTTATCTCGATTATTGTCGACAAGTAGGAGCATCCTCCGGAAGTGGGAGCTTCTTGCAATGTGACGAGTTCGATCAGCGGACCACAGCACAGCCGAGACTTAAGTCTGTAACCAACGGTTTAGGTTTTAAATCTAGTGTTGAGTACGCACGCCATCAGGATGTGGGATCCGCAACATGGCCGACAAAGCTAACTTATCCTTATGTACCATCAAACCCGAATGCTCCTGTCGTCTCAACATTGTCTGCCGACGACGGGATTGGCGGAAAAGTTCATACGCAATTTCGTTACGGTCCGGGGCGTTTTCATCTCCAAGGAGAAGGACACAGTGGTTTTGCTTGGATCAAACAAGCGCAGTTTGGAGCTGATGATCTTCATATCAAGGGGCGTGAGGTAATATACCGTACTGACTTCCCTTATACCCAATCGGTCTCTGAGGCTAAAGAATTTATCTTACCTACTCTCTCAACCAATGGATTGAATTGGAATTTCTCTGAATCTGGGACTTTGTTGAATTACTCGAAGACCGAATATGCTCATAAAAATTCGGGCAAGAGCGGGCAAATCATTCGCGTTGAAGCTGCTCAAGGTGGTGCTTACTTACCCAATAATGAGTTTGGTTACTATGAGCAATATAGCTACCAAGGGAAAACGTACTTAAAAGTTCCTGATACATTTGTCCCAATTGCGGGTGAGATATTAGTGCCAATTTTTTTACCTTCTAATGATGTTTATGTTTTGGAAGACAAGTCATCATCAGAAGTCATCGATGGTTCATACACAATATATGATGCGAAATTGGTCAAGCTTAGCCAAAGTCAAGTCGCTCATATCCTACCACACTTAAGTCACTCGTCCTCAAAGTGGTATGTTAATGATTCCAATCATGATGGTTCTCTCGATCTCGCCAATTATGCACAGTTGAGTAAAAAGCGTCTCACGGTTTATCAAACTAAAGAAACGTCAAGCAGTTACGATCTTAATGGCCGTTTACTTTCTACAGTTGAGACTACTCAAGGTAGACTCGATGAGTATGGTAACGTTGGTCTGCTAGAAATAAAAACGACAGCAAAGAATCCTGTAACTCAAAAAGAGGAGACGTTCACTCAGCGAACAGAGAGCATTTACAGTAACAACCCAACCTCTTGGATATTAGGTCGACTCAGCCAATCAACTGTCACCCACATCGCGCCGAATGGTGACCAAGAAAAACGCACTTCAAAATTTGGTTACGATACATCCACGGGTTATTTAACGAAAGAAATTATCGAACCTGGGGACAAGCTTTCCGTCACCAAGAATTATGCGCTTAATTCGGAAGGTGAAGTTGAGACGACAAGTATTAGTGCATGGGCAGGTGATAAAAAAGGTACAGAAACTCGCTCAGGAAGTTCTGTTATCAACTATAACGGCCTAAATGTAGAAGTTGTTTCTACCAACGCCAAAGGTTTTGCTACTCGCTCCAACACAAACCGTTTAACTGGTTCTACAACAGCGTTCGATATAAATGGTCTTGAGTCTCGGGTGTTTGTTGATGGATTTGGAAGAACAGTTCAAACACGCACTAAGAGCCAGAATGGATTTAACAATACATACACCAAGTACTACCCAACCTCTGATTCTCAATGTAGAGCTAGTGGCACAGTACCATCGCAGGCTGTGTATTGTGTTGTTACACAAACTGATGGGCTTGGTACCAGTATCACTTACTTGGATGTGCTTGAACGAGAAGTCAGGAAAGCTTCTCTCGGTCTTAACAATAAGTGGGTTATTAAAGACTCTTTTTACAATTCAAAAGGGCAACTCTATAAAGTCACAAGGCCTTATTTCGTCGGGGAAACTCCGCAGTATTCAATCACTCATTACGACAAACTAGGCAGAGTTCAATCGATCTCAGAGCCCGGTCCAGCAGGAGAGAAACCTTCATGGATTAAGTTCTCATACGGGCCATTAACTGTAACAGAAACCGACGCTTTAACTCGTTCAAAGACCACTTACAGTAATGCGATGGGATGGGAGATCAAGGTTGCTCAGCCCGAGGGGGCGACGGTTGAAAAAACTTACTCTCCTATCGGGAAATTGTTAACGGCGACGGGAGCGGATGGTGCGGCGATCGTCAATCGCTACGATAAACTTGGCAACAAGTACTATACCGACGATCCTGATCTAGGAAATTGGACCTACAAGCATAATGGCTTTGGTGAGTTAATTTCCCAAACGGATGCCAAAGGTCAAACGACCACCATGGATTACGATGTTCTTGGTCGTATGACATCCAGAGCGACTCAAACTATTACTGAGGTTAGCGGTAAAAAGAAGACTGAAGTAGAAACATCGAGTTGGATCTACGATACGTATGGTAAACATTTATGGAAGGGCGCCCTTTTAAGGGAAACTAAACTGGGTTATACCAAAAACCTTACTTATACATCGTTAGGCCAAGTTGACACTGAGCAAGTGATTACCGCCTCACATACGTTTTCTCGTAGTTTTGAGTACAACAACTTAGGCCAGTTAGAGAAGGAAATACGCCCTAACCAATTTAGTTTGCACTACGATTACGACTCTAAGACTGGGATAAATACTGGAGTTTGGGGAGACAAGTCTCAAGTTAAATTGACATTTAGTGACGCTGAATACCGACAAGTGATTCAGCCTCTGATCAATGAAGCTATGTCGAAATCACGTTCGTATCTGTCTAAAGCGAACGAGTTAATTAAGCAAGTCAATGTCTATGACGCTAGGGTTGCTGAGTATGAGATCTTACGTGATAAAATTCAGCACGTTGCTGGCGGTACGAGTGAGATCTACGAGCATGTTTATGGTAAGGCGCTTGATGTATTTGCTGCTGCCAATGGAGCGCAATACCTGCAAGTTCCTGACAACTTTGTCCTTATCGCACAGGATATAGCGATCCCGCTTTACGCGCCTCCTGCTTTCCATCTAAAACTGGAAGGTAACTCAATTTCGAAAGTAAGCCTTGATGAATGGCGAGCGATTGAATCGTCGTTGACGCCAAGTAACACGACGGTTTTCTATGGTGATTTTGATGGCTCTGGTCAAGCGGGTATTACTGAGGTTCCTGTTGGCCGAGACCATCCATTGTATGACAGCGAGATTAGGCAGCAATTTAATCGCCTACACAATTTAGCTGCAGAAATTCAACGTCTTGAATATGTGCGCAATGACTTGCACCAAAAAGCGAGCAATTATGTTTCCGCAGCGCAGCAACTTGTTTCTCTGGCCAAGCAGACAGAATTGATAGCGACTCGTTATCAAACCATGTCTGCGGATAGCAAGCTAGAGTCTGAGGCACTAGAGGGGTTAGAGAGCGAGCACCTGAACAAAGGTCGTATTTACTACTGGACCCTCAACGGACTAGATGCTGAAGGTCGAGTACGAGCTGAGTTATACGGGAATGGGTTGGCTAACCTTTATGACTACCATGAAGGTACGGGGCAACTTCTCAATATAACCACCCAAGATGGCACGAAATCTATACGCGCTCTGCATTATGTGTACGACCGAATGGATAACGTTAAACGTCGTACAGATTTAATCAACAATATCGATGAATACTACGATTACGATAACCTTGATCGTCTTGAATCTAATGTTATCAATGGTTTAAGTGGGAAGCACCGTCAAAATGCTCAGTTCTACAAGACTTATTCTGTTAGCTATAACAGCGCAGGTAACATTGATTACAAATCAGATGTCGGACATTACAAATATGATGATCCCGACCATGTTCACGCTGTAACTAAAGCAGGAAACAAGCAGTACACCTATGATGCCAATGGCAATATGCTCTCGGGAGACAACCGAGCCTTTACTTGGACTGGTTTCAATAAGCCAAGCAAGATAACAAGAGGCAGCCAATGGGTAAGCTTTAGCTACGACAATAATCGTCAGCGATATTTCAAGCAGAATCAAGATGGCGATAAAACGTGGTATCTCGGTAAAGCTTATGAGCGTATCGAAAGATCGAATGGTGAGGTTGAACATAAACAATTCATTAGTGGTGGTGGCAAACTGGTTGCCGTCAATATTGATCGTAAAAAGTCTAACGCCTCCGGACAAACGGCTTCATTTGACCGTCAAGTTCGCTACTTACATAGTGACGCTCTAGGTTCAAACGATCTGATCACCGATCTATGGGGCAATGTCGTCGATCGCAAGAATTACGATGCTTGGGGTAAAGAGCGTTATTTTGAGTGGGATAAAGAAGCGAACTATCTAGAACAAGATCCAATGGTAAATCGTGGCTATACCGGGCATGAGCAAGTCGATGAAATCGGACTTATTCATATGAATGCTCGTATGTATGACGCGACGTTGGGGCGTTTTATTAGTGCTGATAGCTTTATTCAAGCCCCTAGCAATAGTCAGTCGTTCAACCGTTATAGTTACGTTCAGAATAACCCGATGAAATATACGGACCCTTCTGGTCATTTCTTTAAGAAGATTTTTAAAGAGATAAAACGAGCGTTCAAAAAGGTTGGCAAATTTCTTAAGAAGAATTGGCGTATGCTTGCTGCCGTAGCAGTTGCAGTTGTTGCCCCTTATGCTGCCGCAATTGTTTTTGAAGTAACCGCTATCGCTAGCTTAACTGCAGGGCAACTTGTTGTTACGGGTTTTGCTGCCGGAGCTGTGTCTGGGGCTATAACCGGAAGATCATTTAAGTCCGCTCTGATTGGAGGAATGTCGGGTGCTATGTTTGCCACACTTCACAATTTTATTCCTTCCGGCGCATATGAAGCTGCGGGTAAAATGGTCGCTCACGGAATGGCTGGTGGTATGTCATCTGTGATGCAAGGTGGTTCCTTTGGGGATGGTTTTATTTCGGCTGCTGTGATGCAAGGAATCAGCTTAAGCCCACTTGGAGGAGCAATGGATGCGCTCAGTAGTGTAGAATTAAATAACCAAATATATAATGCTGCAATGAGTGCAGCTATTGGAGGCACCGTTTCAGTCCTAACCGGAGGTAAATTCAAGAATGGTGCGGTAAGCGCTGCATTTTCTAGGATGTTGAATGATCAGGTTGCGGGAGGGGGCGGTTCTGAATTAATTGATTCAAATTTAGCGGACAATCTTGGGTTAAACGATGAATCGACGTCATTTTTGCAAATAGGGCTAAATGTTCCATCGTCTGTCATTGAGTTTTTTGGTGGAGACACCGGAGGAGCAGATATTGGATTGCACATAGGTTTATTGAAATTGAATTCGGCGAAGCACGAGTATGGTATCTTTTTAACAAAATCTGCTCTCGGTGGTGCGTCTATTCCTGGTACCTCTGGAGATGTTTGGAAAGGTTCTCTAAAGTTTCTAAATGTTGATCTAGGCCGACACGGCGGAAACTTTAACGATTTCTCTGGTAACTCAAGCGGGGGGGATCTTTCATTTGGAGCATTTGGTACAAGTATGGGTATTAGTGATTCTGGAAAGGGGTATGGTTCTGTAGGAATACGGGCTGGAGTCGGTAGTTCTGTTGGGAGATCTACTACTGAAGTTCTTTCAGTTGGACAAGATGGTGTAAAACTATATAGCTCCGGGTGTTCGGGATTTGTTTGTTAGGCTTTAATATGATGACAATTGTTAGTGTTTTATTAGTTATTCTTAATATGATTTTGGTTTTTCTGTGTATCTTTGGTGCAATAAAAACTGTTTACTATCTATTTCGCGATTATCGAAAGTTTGTGAGAAATTTGTTGATGACCTTCTTACTTTTTTCTATGTCAGTTCTATTATTTTCTATCTTGTCAAATAATGCGGAGCTTTTGAATATCGAGATTATTGATGGTTAAGCTTAAAGTTTTGGTGCTCAACATTGAAGCTAAGACTGTAGGTGTTTGTTGAGTTGTTAATAAAAAACATAGTGAAAAGTGTTAATGTTTTTAACTCAAAGCCTTCTCTTTACTTTTGGTTTTTTAAACTATTATTGGAAATGAATATGACAAGGAATACAAGAGTTTTAAGCTACCTATTGATGTGTTGCTTTCCGCTATCTTCAGTTGCTGGATACGTCTCTCTCAATGACATAGAAGTGATTTCTGTAATGGGAGGATATGGACATGATGGGATGTTTTTCGAGTCGTCAAAGGATATTCCCAACCCTGCAGATTGTCCTAATAATAAAAACGCGAAGAAAACTATTGCAGTTGTGCCCGCGAACAGTGTCGTTAGTCATGTCATGTCGATTGCTTTAGCTGCACAAACTACCAAAGCAAAAGTAGATGTTCATATTTATGATGACAAGTGTTTTGAAGGTTGGCCTGTTTTAAGACGAATCAAAATTAAACAGGCACCCTAAAGACAGATAACCTTTCATCACAAACAAAAAGCCGATGTAGATACATCGGCTTTTTAGTGGGTTATTTCTTTCTGCGGGTATAAATGCGTGAGGTGGTTTTTGGCTCCTCAGGCTTGGCTTTTTCTTTTGCCAGTTTTAAGACCGCTTTTTGTAGCATCAAGTTGTTTGGGTAAGTGATTAGGTTGCCATTGTCGTGCTTAATCAACACATGGAACATGCGGATTTCCTGAATCTCACCACTGATGTCTTCGTCTTTATCTACCACTTTAATTCGGTCACCGACACGGTATGGGAAGACAAAGAAAATCAGAAAGCTTGCTGTAATGTTACTAAGAATCGACCATTGCGCGATGAAAGCCACACCTAATACTGCGAAAATCGATGATAGGAACAGCGACACATCGCCATAGCCAATACCAGTAACGATCGCGAAAATCGACACAAACACGAACAAAAACGCGACGTTGAAGCAACGCTGTATAAAGCTCAGGCGCGCTTTTTTAACCCCTTTGGATTCTGCTAAATTCAGAATGGCACGGTTAGCGATTTTCTTCAGTACACGATAAGCAATCAGAATGATGACGCCCATCAACACTTTATAGCCAATAGAGCCAGCCGTGAAATACTGGCTGATTTGCTCTAGATGCATCCAATGATTCATTTCTTCAACTCGAGAATATTAAGAAGGCGCGTGTTATAGCCGATTTTGTCTCTCAAGTAATTATAAATTTCGCTTCCGCATGAGATTTGTTTTGAACAAATGTTGAGCTATATCTCAGTTCCGAATTGAGAAGAGACGAACTCTGATATCTGGTGTGTTGGCTGCTGCTAATCTAGAAACGGAGCTTACGATCGTTATGGAAAATGGTAGGGATGCGATGGAAGAAGATGAAAGGGCAATCATGGGATTAGTGGCTATTGTTGGCTTTGTATTACTTTGGATATTTCTCGAAGAGTTTGGATACTTTGGATTACTGACTATCAATAAATAAGCCCCGCGAAACACTGGGTTCAACGGGGCTTTGATTTTCATTTTGTGCGGTTTAGCACTAGCTGACGGCGCGAACTTTACCTTGCTTCAAGTCGTTCAGTACTTGCGCTTTCGGACCATCAGCAATCACGCTGCCTTTTTCCATCACTATTACGCGATCAACAATATCGAGCATTGAAGTTTTGTGAGTAATCAAAATCAGCGTTTCGCTCGGTTTTAGCTGTGCTAACTGATGTTTGATGTGCATTTCTGAACGGTTATCCATTGCACTGGTTGGTTCATCCATTAAGAGCACGGGAGGACGCCCCAAGAACGCGCGTGCAATTGTCACAGCTTGACGTTGACCACCAGATAACATGCCGCCACCTTCGCCCACTTGACGCTCTAGACCCGCTGGATCTGATTGAGTAAAGGCGGTGACACCTGCACGGTTTGCGGCGTCTAATACGTCGCGGTCATCGGTGAGCGGACGACCTAGGGTAATATTGTCGCGAATAGAACCGAAGAACAGATTCGAATCTTGCGGTACACAGCCAATATTGCGTCGTACGTCCACATGGTGAAGCTGTTCGATGTCTGTGTCATCAATACGCACGTGACCTTCTGTCGGCTTGTACAGACCCATTATCAGGCGTTCTAGTGTGGTTTTACCCGAACCAATACGGCCGATGATTGCGACTTTTTCACCTGGATTAATCGTTAGGCTTAAATCACGAATCGATGCCACTGGCGCATCTGGGTAATGGAAGGTCACTCGGTCAATCTCAATCTTACCTTGAACGATAGGACGGTGAATGTAGCGTTTACCTTCTTCTTGCTCGTCTGGCATTTCCATCACTTGATTAATGATGGTCATCGAAGACTTCGCTTGGTTGTAGCGTGTAGACAACAATGAAAGCTGAACCATTGGACCAATTGCACGACCACTTAGCATGGTTGCTGCAATCAAGCCACCCATCGTCAAATCGCCGTTTGAGATGAGATAAACACCCAGAATGATCATGCCGACGTTACTACTTTGTTGAACAAAGCCCGCTGCATTTTGAATGCTGTCGGTAATACGACGGCTCTTAATGTTCCAGTTTGCCATGTGCGCCACCGCCTCTTCCCAACGGTATTGGAATTGGCTTTGTGCACTTAGCATTTTCACCGTTTCTAAGCCAGATAAGCTCTCAATCAAGTTGGCGTACTTTTGTGAAGCAAGGCGAGAACCTTCTTCAATTGAGCGGCGCAGTGGACCTTGAATCAACGCCGAGTGAATCATCAGAATCACCACACCAATCATTGGCACGTAAACCAGATCGCCCGCCATCAGCCAGATGATGACTAGGAACAAAATCGCGAAAGGTAAGTCGATCAGAGCACTCACGGTTGCAGAGGTGAAGAATTCACGAATCGATTCGAACTCTTGTAAGTGGCGAGCAAACGCACCCACTGAAGGTGGTTTGGACTCCATTCGGATGCCCATCACTTTGCTGAACAGCTTTGAAGAAATCAGGATGTCGGATTTCTTACCCGCAACATCAATAAAGTAGTTACGCAGTGATTTGAGCAAGAAATCAAACAAGAACACCACGAAGATACCGCTTGCAAGCACCCACAAAGTTTCAAACGCGAGGTTTGGTACTACCTTGTCGTACACCAAGCGAGTGAACATTGGTGCAGCAATAGCGAAGATATTGATGAGGATAGAAGCGATAAGCACATCGCGGTAGATGCGTTTCGATTGCCACAAGGTTGACCAAAACCAGTGACCTTCTTTGGTTTTGAGCACTTCGGGAGAGCGCTCATCATATCGAAATTGTTTTTTAACTAAAAAGTAGCGACCAGTGTACTGCGCAAGTAGTTCTTCTAGAGGGATGGAGATAGGCACCAAACCGCTTTCTAGGGTGGTGATCTCTGCTTCTTGTGTCTCCAAATTAATACTATTGAGGACGCAAGAATCACCACCTTTAAGAAGTAAGATAGCCGGCAGAATTAGGCTAGAGATTTTGTCTAATTCTGCACGGTTTTCCTTGGCAACCAATCCGGCCCTTTCCGCCGCTCTCGGTAGCAGAAACGGTGTGAGCTTACCCTCAGAGAGTGGAAGCCCATTAATTAGCGCTTCCGGAGAGTTGGCTAAACCGTAATAACGGCTAACGTAAATCAGCGAGTTCAGTAAAGGGTCTTTCATCCTTGGTATACCTTTTCTTTATTCCTTGTCGACGATGAAACCTTGGAAGACCTCGACGAAGTGCTCGGTGAGGAAGTCCAACTGAATCTGCGTTTCTACACGTGATGCAATCGTCGTGATACCCAAGTTGTGAGCGGTTCGCGAGATCGAAGTCAGCGTGAATTTCTGTTTTTCGTCATGCAAGTTGTGCGTGAACAGGTAATCCAGTTTTACGTAATTCGGGCGGAACTCCTGAATGTACTCAAGTGACTGGAAGTTACGACCATAGTTGTCAACACCGAATTCTGCGCCTGACTGACGAATGGCATTACACAGTAGTGCCGTATGGTGTGGATGGTCGATGAAACACGCTTCTGGAACCTCAAAGTGCAGCATTGGCGCAACTTTCGAGTGTTTCTCTAGCATGCTGGTGGTCCAACGAATGAACGAAGGTTGCGACAAGCTGCTTTGTGCAATGTTGATGGCAACGGGTTCGTTCAACTCACCGCTTTCTAGCATTTTAATCATCGACTCAATGACGTATTGGTCGAAGATGTTGGTGGCATCAAGCTGCTCTAAAGCAAACAGGTATTGGTTGGCACGGAAGGTCTCGCCATCTTTTTCGATACTAGAGAACACCTCGTTGTGGAATACCTTGCCCCATGTGTTTTTCGCAGATTGAAAACGGAATTTAATCCAATCACCGTGAATCGCTTCTTCAACCAGCGCTTTCCATTGCTGCTTACCCATTAGGTTAGAAGAGTTTTCACCACCCACGAAGCCGTAAGCTCTGTCTGGTTGCGCTTTTGCTTTCGATAGTGCGTTATCCACCATGGAAAGCACTTCTGAGCGTGTTTTCTGATCTTTACTGTGTGCCACGCCGAGCGAAGCTTTTGGTTTAGCAAGGCCGGTTGGATCTGTGTTCAGACCATTCACACAGTTGACGATGCTATCCGCTAGGATGCGCAGTTCACTTTCATCCATGTGTGGGAATAACAGACCGAATTCGTCGCTTGATAGACGAGCAATGGTTGCTCCTGGTACATCGATGGTGTTTTTAAGACGTTGAGACAACTCTTTCACGTGGGCATCAGCGCGTTGGTAGTCTTTCGTTTCGTAGATGTCACCAATGTACTCTGCATGGAGTAGCGCGATACCCCCTTGCGTTTGTTCTGCCAACCATTGGTCAACTTGGTTGATGTAGAACGAGCGGTTACCTAGTTTGGAGATCGGATCTAGGTAAGCTTGTGCACGCAGACGCTGCGCTTCTTTCGCTTGTTCTTTGAATGACAGTTCAATCTGAGCCGACATCATATTGATACCGTCTACGACTGCAATGAGGTCTTTGGTCTTTGGACGAGCAAGCGGGTCACCAAATTGGTTGTTGGCGATTTCGTGCATTTTCTTCACGATGGCTGCTAAAGGTTTGAGTGAGCGACGTAGGATGTAAGAAATCGCGACTAAACCCGCTAGGAAGATCACGCCAAATGCCGTCAGTAGGCGAATAAACCCTTGCCATAGCTGTTCGTATGCCGCGCCAGGATGGCTGATGATTTCCACCTCAGCCAGTTGCATCCAGCCACTGGTAACCACACGCTTGTCGTGAATCGCTTTAAATAGATTCAGGTCGATAAACCACTGCGGGACATGGCTTGGCTTTACTGGGTACGAGCGCACGATCTGGTAATCCGAATCTAACGCGGTGAGACGTACGACAGAATAAGTACTGCCGTCAAACAACGCATTAATCACGGACTCGACTGCCACCTTATCTTTATCTTTTAGATACGGTGCCAATGCTAAACCAACGGTGTTAATGGTGTTGTTGACCTCTGAACGTTGCTGCTGCTCTAAGCTGTCTCGAGTAGTGTTGAACTGGATTACGAATACTGATGCCATCAAAAGTAAAAAGACCGTAACCATTCCCACTACAAGCTTCTTATATAGGGTCATGTTTTTCACTCGTCATAGTTAATTTTAGGTTTCTTTAACTGCAACTTACGTTCGCGCGAGCGTAAGTCATTCCAAAGACTCAAACGTGAGGCTTTTCCTGCTAACTCTCCAGTGCCAGCAGAAGACTTCATTAGCCATAGGTTTGAACCATTAAAACTGTAAATCGGTAGCAAGTCGCTACGTTTGGAGGCTCGAACAATGTCTGGGTTGATATTGTCGAGAATGAGCGGCTCAGAGCTTGGGGTCGGGTAGTAAGCCAATACCATGTGGAATTGATCCAGTTCGATGGCTTTAACATAGATCAAGCGCATCTTAGAATCGGGTATGCCTAGCTCCAGCAGTGAGAAGTACTTAGCAATGGTGAAATCTTCACAATCGCCCGCATTACTGCCCAAAAATTCGAGCGGTGTTGCCCAGTAGTCTTTCTTTCCCCAAAGTTTGATGTCGTCAACGAAGTAAAGTTGGTTGAAAAAGTCGTTAACGCCTGCAAGCTTCTCATGAGTCTCCAGTGTTTTAAAAAAGTCGATGTTTTCCCGCCATGTTTTCACGCGCATTCCTGCTCGCTCACCATAAACTGAAGTGACCGTATCGACCCATCGCTGTTCCTTGCTGTTGAGCGCCCCAATTTGGAACGAAAAACAACTGATGCTGATTAATAATGTAACTTTACGCTTCAATTTGGGTGGCATATTCGACTCACATCACAAGTGTACCTTTGAAATGCGTTCGTGGGTGAGAAAAGTGCTTTTTATTTAACCACTTGTCGTCACTTAAGAACACATTATTTGTACCTTGCAGATACTTACTCCTTCAGTGCGTTGGTTTTGGCGCTCAAAATTGGTTTAAGCAAGTATTCCAAAACGGTTCGTTTTCCTGTGATGATATCGACCGATGCCGTCATTCCGGGAATGATTGGCAAGTCAGCATCTTGTCCAAAATTGGTTTTGTCGGTACGGACTCGAACAATGTAGAAGCTATTACCTTCTTCATCTTGGGTGGTATCCGCACTGATGTGTTCTAGTTCGCCTTCTAACCCACCATATTTAGTGAAATCATACGCAGTAAATTTAACGATGGCGTGTAAGTCTGGGCGCAAGAAAGCAATATCTTTCGGGGCGATCTTAGCTTCTACCAATAAAGTATCTTCGGTTGGAACGATTTCAACAATGTCCATGCCCGGCTGAATTACACCACCAACGGTATTCACATTTAAAGTCTTGATGGTGCCTGTCACCGGAGAAACCACCACGGTACGATTCACTCGGTCTTCTAGACCCACGGCGGATTCTACAAGCGCAGACAGTTGGTCTTGTGTACTGTTGAGCTTTTCTTGTTGTTCAGAACGGAATTTCAATGCCACATCAATACGATTTAGCATGGATTCTCGGATCGCCGAACGAAGCACTGGAATTTTCAGCTCACTAGACGTCATCTCACGGCGCGTGTCATTCACTTGGCGTTGAAGTTTTAGTAGCTCAATGCGTGGTACTACACCTTCGTCAGCAAGTGGCTTGGTGATGTCTAGTTCTTTCTTCGCGAATCGGTAGCTTTGGCGCAAGTTACTCACTCGAGCTTGAATCTCAACTAAGTCTTGTTGCTTCTGCTTCACTTGCTGATCGATAACTGACAGTTGGTTACGTAAGTTATCGAGATCTTCGCGGTATTCGGCTTTTTGACGTTGGGTTAGACGAGGTTGGTTCTCTTCAAGTATTGGAGGGAAGGTTAGTTTTCCGTAATCCAATAAGACGCTTTGTTCCCAGTCTTTGTTTTCAAAATCGCGATTTACTTCCACACTGCTGATGGAGGCAGAAAGTTGCAATACCGAAGCCGTTAAGTTGGCAACTTGTTGTTCACGTTCACGAAAGTCAGAGCGGAATCGAGTGTCGTCAATCAACAATAGTTGTTGGCCTTTCTCTACTTGTTGGCCTTCTTTTACTAATATCTCTTTGACCAAGCCACCTTCAAGGTTTTGTACCACTTGGATTTGAGAAGAAGGAATGACTTTGCCTTGACCAACCGTCACCTTGTCGATTTGCGCCCAAGATGCCCAGCCAATAGCAGCAACAAAAAACAACACCATAACCCACAGCATAAGGCGGGCACTACTTGGTGTGTTAAGAAGCAAAGCAGCGGTTTTATCGTCAACAAAATCCAACTCGTCGTTGCTTAGCTTGTTGTAGTTGTCTCGGCTCATCACATTCCTTGTTATATAAAGACGTATATCTTTTTGATCTTATTATTATTAACCGACCATGTCAGCATGCTCGGTTAATAAAAATGTGTGAAAGGGTCAGATGTTCCCTCTTTTACAGTGCCTTGAACTTGGTTTTATCCAACTGATGTCGTTTTAGTTTGTCGTATAAGGTTTTTCGCGACACTTGTAATTCTAGTTGAACCTCTTTGAGTCTGCCTCTATGTCGTTGTAGTGCATCGAACAACAAGCAATATTCAAAGTGTTCTGTGCGTTGAGTCATGCTTTGAATCTCAATGCTTTTTTCACTGCTCCAATCTTCCATGCGAAACGCATCCGGTTTGAGGGCGCGTAATTCAGCGAACTGTCTCAATTGTTTGATGTTTTCTGGCCACGCCAGTTCCGTCATTCGTTTCACTTCTTCCAAACTGATTTGTGGTGGTTGCAACTGATAACGGCTAGCGGCATGACGAACAAAATGCTTGTACAGTGGGCCGATGTCTTCTTTGCGCTCATCCAAGCTCGGCATGCGAATCAACTTAGCCAATGTCTCGATTCCTTGCGCTACTGTATTTGCTGCGCCGAACACACGTTGTAATTTGGAATGATCAAACAAGTATTGCCATTGCTGAATCGAGATGTGCTCTGCACTGTGTAAGTACAAACTACAATGACTTTTACCGTCTGTAAGATGATGTATGGCTTTGTCTAATGCGTCGAGTGAGAGTTCATACAAGTCTTCACCGGAGGCTACAATTAATTCACTTTCCGGCTTGGCATGAATATCGTGGGCGAATTGTGCAGCAAGTCTTCTGCCTGTGCCATCTTCACCAAAAAATATCAGTGGCTGGTAGAGTGAGGCGCTGATCAACGTTCGGCGAATATCGACCATCGCTTGGCTATGACCAATCATTTTAGGACCGACGTGCGTTTGCATATCGAGCTCTTTTTTCAGCCAGACGTTTTCTTGCAATAGCGTCAGTTTGTCACTGGCGTTATTCAGTGACTTCAACAATTGTTCTGTCGAGAACGGTTTTTCGAGAAAATCATACGCACCACTTTTCATCGCCTCTACCGCCGTTTTTACATCACCATGACCAGTTAAGACAATAAATTGAAAGTGATTGTTTTTGCTTAGCAGCATGCGCATAAACTCCAAACCATTCATTACTGGCATGTGGATATCGGTAATGATCAAGGCTGGCGTGTTTGGGTCGATAATGCGTAATGCTTCGACCGCATTGGGGAAACAGGTTACCTCGATACCTTCAATCAATAATGCCTGTGACACAGCATCACGAATGTGCGGTTCATCATCGACAAAGAAAACGGGGTTATGCATAGGTGTTTTCCCCTAAGGAAGGTGTTGTAGCTAATGGAACCGTGATAACAAAAGTCATACCGTTTACTTTTTGTGTTTGAGCGTCTAAATGTTGGTAAGCGCTCAAAGCACCTTGGTAGCTCTCTAAAATACGTTTTGAAATGGTTAACCCCAAGCCCAATCCCTCGGGCTTGGTAGTGAAGAATGGGTCGAAGACTTTTGCTAAGGCACTCTCGGACATGCCTGGGCCGTTGTCGGAAACTAAAATATCGCAGTGAGTTTCTTCGCATTGCACGGCAATCGAAATTTGTGGATCAATGCAGTAGCTATCCATGGCTTGCGCCGCATTATGAAAGAGGTTAATCAGCACTTGCTCAAGCTCAACGCTGTGAATCGCTAACCTCACGTTATATTCGATAGTTGGCACTTTTAATGTTACGCCTTGCTTGATCAGCTTGTTACTCAAAATTCGCGTGGCGTTGTGTACAGCATCATGCAGGATGGCGACTTCGCTGTGTTGGTTGCTGTCGGTTTTGCGTGTAAAGACTTTTAAACGAGCAATGACTTCGGCAATCGTGTCGTTGAGTGACAGCATCTTATCCAAATTGCTTGCCACCATAGGGTAACGCTCCTTTGCCATCAAACGTTGTGAGTTTTCGGTGTAGGTTCGCAGCGCGGCAAGCGGCTGGTTAATTTCGTGATTGATGCTGGCGGACAGCTCCCCAAGCAGTGCGAGTTTGGCGGCTTGAGTCAACTCTTGTTGAGTTTGCTTGAGTTCTTGCTGACTCTTCTCATATTGATGCACGGTTTGCTGCAATTTGTGGTTGGCTTGGCTGAGGACCAAAGTTCTTTCCGTTACCTTTTCTTCCAAGTCGGTGTTCATATTCGCAAGACGCGCTTTGTTGACTAACATTTGAAACCACGCCAATGCAATTAAACCGACCAAGGTATACAAAAGTAGGTACACGACATCCGCTTGGAGTACGGCGGTCAACACTTCTTGTTGGCTGATCAAAGCCACAACGCGAAAGCCTTTTGCAAATAGTTGCGTTGCGTACGCTAGATAGTTTGGTGAGAGTAGAAGTTGGTTATCTTCGAACTGTGACGCGCCGCTTTGTCCGGTCAATTCGCCAAGATATTTAGGCAGAGCGTGACCGTATTGCTGGGTTTGACTGAGCTCTTGTTTTGCTATTTCTGACAGAGGAAATAACGCGCGATAGCGCCAGTCAGGTAGATTACTCATAAACACGACGTCATGTACGCCAGTCACGAGTATATCCCCATCGTCTTGAACCAACCTTTGCTCAAGTTGTTCCAAGTTTACTTTAACCGTAATCACTCCCGCGACTTTGTTATCAACCCAAAGAGGAGACGAGAAGAAATAGCCACGCTTATTAGAGCGAACGCCTAACCCCACGTATTGGGCTTTCTCGCCATTGAGCGCGTTCTGAAAATAAGGGCGAAAGGCAAAGTTAGAGCCCACAAAACTGTCGTCTTGCTGGTAATTACTTGATGCGATTACTAAGCCAGTTTTGTCGTGGACATAGATGGTATCGGCCAAGCTTTGTGTGAGCCATTCCGCTAACAAACGGTTAAGTGCATCAGACGGTTTTCCGATTTTTACAGCGTCGAGCAATCTTGGATCATGGCTGAGTAAGTTTGGGATTTGCTCAAACTTCGCCAGTTCGTAATCGATCTCTTGAGCAACTTGTGTTGCTTGGGTTTGAAGTTTTCTCTGCCATTGTTCATGTTGATGCTGGGTTGCGTACTTATGAGTCAATATCAGCCCGACCATACCGATGGCGAGCAAGACCAGCAAAAAACGGCGCAGTGCTTTGGGGTTAAGTAGATTCACGACTGGCTCACTTGTTTTTAACGCTATGTTATCAAAAGGCATATAACAATGTTGTGAGCCGCTGCGCCAACGTGAAATCGAACTGTGTTTTAGAAGTAGTATTCCGCGCCGATAGAAAGGTAGGTGTCGTTTTCTAGGTAGGTAATGGGTTCGCAACTGGACATGGAGGAAAGGTAGTAGCCCTCTGCAACCCATTTCCAATGTTCATTCACGCGTCCAGACGCTGTAAGTTTGTAAATTGGGGAGGTTTGCTCTAAGTCGAATAATCCGGACAACAAAAACTCAGTATCTTGGATATCATTAGCTTGCCAGCGCACCCCAAGAAAAACATCGTTGTTGTAGATTGTTGGTGGTGCATGACTATCGCGATTATCCCAAGCGTATTCCGCAATTAAACCGAGCGTGCCTTGGCTAAACGAAAAGCCATATACCGAATACTCAAACCCAGTCACGAGGGTAAGGTAGTCTTTGCCTTCACCTGATTTATACGTGCCTTCCCATTTGAGCAATATGTCATCTTGCGTCCATTGCAACTCACTTCCTAGTTGGAGTATTTGTGCATACGACGCTTGCCAGTCATTAGAGCGTTCGATCAACAAGGGCTCTCTACTGTTGCCGTAAAAAGCGCTGATGCCCACATCCAACGCATCTTGCCAAAAGCCAATGCGAATGGCGCTATCGAGGTGATGCTCACCATCAGAATAGATCACATCATCGCTCACTGGCTTAGTGAGCGTTCGGCGTTGATTGGGCTTACGAAATTGGCGAGGCTGGTGGAAAGGCAACAGCAGCATTTGCACATCGCCCCAATCAGGCAACCAGCGCGCTTGAAGCATAGGTTGTCCCATTTTCTCTTCATACCCCAAAGCGATGCGCCCATCGTATTGATTCACGACGTTGACGGGTTGGTAAACCTCAGTCACTCCCCAGTAAATCACACTATAACCAAGCAGCCATTCAATGTTTCCTCCTGCGTAAGTGACGTTAGTTTCTCGGAGGTTGATGAAGCCCTCCTCGGATTGAAACTCATACTCTACGTAAGGGCTGAAGGTTGCTGCCCATCCCGAATCGTTCCACCACAGAAAACGAGGAGCAATGAGTGCTCGATTAGCTAACGTGTCGCAGCATTGTCCTGCTTGCGCGTCGTCTTTGTAGAGATCCGCCGTCAAACCGACAAAACCTTCTGCTTGCCAATAAGCAAAGACAGTTGGAGTGAAACTGAGTGACAAACTTGTGAGTAATAAGGTGAGTGCTCTTGTCATCAGTTGTGCCTGTATGCGTTTCGTAATTGTTTGGGCTCGAACTGAGTTTGCGGGACATCCACCCCTAGCGTCATGTTTTTCCACGACAATGAAGAAGAACGCTGGTTTTGTAAGTTCTCCATTTGAGCCAACTTAGGTCGCCAGTATTGCTGGTTGTGAAGCTCATATTGGGAAAGCGTGAGTTGCTTAAACAGCGTGCCTTTTCGGTCGTAGTATTCGATTTTTCGCGGTTGGTAGATGTCTTGGTCAATCCAAGCGATCAGCTTTGAATAACCAGAGTTTTCATATTGTGGGAAGCACGCTAACAACCAATAAGTTTGACCATCCCGTGTTTTTTCTTCCAACAGTTCATATCGATATTTATCTAGCTCCCACGAGCTCATGTCTTCATAAGCAAACTCACTGCCCATAAATGGCCCTGAGCGGTTGTTAGACGAGATGCGTTTGACACGTTTAATGGAAGGCAAGAACAGCCATTGATCATCCGCTTCGATAGCGTGGCTAAAAGTGAGTAGGGCGGTTCCTGCAATATCTCGCGGCGCTTGAAAGTAGGTAATGATCTTATCGCCATCATCCTCTTGCTCCATCCCCTTTATAGTCAACTGACGATGCACTGTGTCGCCATTTGCTGCGACGATCGACATTTCTACGTCTGAAGCATAAGAAACATATCCGGAATCTCGTGTGATCATCTCATTGGCAATATCGAACCCAGAGACACCCTCAGCGGCGGCCGTGGCTGAGAGTGTCATGAGTAATCCTGCAGTAACTATCTTCATAGTTAACTCCTTGTAGAAGAAAGACTTTGATTATGAAAGCTACAAGGTTTAGCTGTGAGATGAACCTGTACGAGTGGACAGTTTCAGTGGGTATTCGGACAGGATAAAAATAGAAGTACAGGAGGTAGCATAAAAACTCCGCAACCAATGTGATTCGCACAAGGAGTATTTGTTTTTATGGAGCTTAATCTTTCAGGTAAGGAAATTAACGAGGTGGTCACTAGTATTGATGACATATTGGGGCCTTCAGACCAGCGCTATTTTGGTGAGGGCTATAAGCGCACACAATATGAATGCAATATAAACTATGACAAAGATGCCGCCCAAGGTTTAGTGAGTGTGGCCTATCGCAATGATTGGTCACAAAAGAAAGCACAATCTCGGCGTCCTCATTTGAGCACGATTGACGCGTTCTTGATTGCGGGCCGTGTTGCTTACGGCATTATTAGGCGTCACTATCAACTGTCCAACCATCAATCTTCGCAAGCTTGGATACGTCACGTGTTGATCAAAGCGGGCGCTGAAGCGTTAGAAGATCTTGAGTCCGTAAGCCTTTCCGCACAGTTATTAGATACGGAAACGTCGAATGACAGCATGTTCGGCACATTAACACGGGTCAAAACCAAGCTCGATAGCATGGAAATTGAAATCGTGATCGACCATGAATCTGTCACGGATTCCATGCAACCGACAACGCCTATTTCTGATGATGATGAATACTTCACCAGTGATTTCCGTTTACGCCACTGTCATCTCGCGAACAATACTTTTTGTGACTCAATTTACGCGGTTTCTAGTGACTTGTTGTTCCAATGCCCAGGAAAACCATCTACTGGTGCCATGGGGCAATACCCCAACGCATTGATGATGGTGGATTGGTTAACGTGCTTCGCACAACTCTCACAGTTGGTAATGTATCGCTTGGATAAATTGGATCGTAAAGAAACCCATAACCTATGGATGCGTTCTGTTTCTGTTACGACACCATACCCGATCATCCCACGTCGAAAACATACCCTTACACTTCGTAGCATGAAGAACTCACTTATACAAAAGCAAGACTCTTCTTGGCGACTTGCTACGGTGAATGGTTCGGTATCTGGACATCCAGAATTTAATCTCACTGCCAAACTTTGCCATCAACTACCACAAGGAGAGCCAGCGTGAAAATTGCCATCTCAGGAACTTACTCAACCGGAAAAACCACACTCACAGAAGCGTTGGCTATCGCGACTCAGGTACCACGAACTCAAGCGCGCACCATGCGTGAAATTCTGCCTGATGCTGTGCCAGGTAAAACTTTGGAGCAATGTAATCAAGCGGAATTACTTAACTTGGGATTGAGTCGTCTGAGTGAACGTGTGGTTAACGAAGAACGATGTGGTGATCAATTTTTCTCAGATGGGTCTTGTTTGCACGAATGGGTGTATGGGGCCGCACGCTTGGAAACGGGTATCAACCCGAATGATAGTGACTTAGTTCTCGCCATGAAGAGGCTAATCGGTAAGCCTTATTTGTCTACCCATCGTGGTTATATCGACGCATTCGGTAGTGTGGCAAAACGTCATGCAAAGAAAACGTATAGCAAGTTTGTTCACCTACCTATTGAGTTTGATTTGGTTGAAGATGGCCACCGTCCTGTGTCTGAAAATTTTAGAAAGCTCTCCAATGATCTTCTGCTCTCTACCGTGAAAGAGCTCAACATCCCCTATATCACTGTTGGTGGCGACTTGCGTAGTCGACTGATTACCATCGCGGAACATTTCGAACTGCCTTTGTATGTGGAGCCAGATGAAGCGATCGAGAAAGCGGTGATCAAGGTGAAAGCAGAGGCAATAGAAATAGAAAACCACCGCCTGTCTGTGTTGGCGACTCAGCAGGCTTAATTCAAAGGAAGTCTCGAATAATGAAAAAATGGACAAAACCCAGAGCCTTGCTCGCCCTTGTGGGGTGGCTCTGCATCATGGCCCTAGCATTTGTTGGCTTAGGGAAACTCGGCTTAAACAACGATTATAAAGTGTTCTTCAGCGACGATAACCCAGATTTGATCGCGTTTGAAAGTATCGAAGAAAAGTACAATAGCAATGACAGTGTGCTGGTTGTTCTGCAACCAAAATCTGGTGATGTCTTTCAGGAACATGTTCTGAAAGCGGTCATGGAGTTAACAGAGTACGCGTGGCAGACGCCGCACTCATACCGCGTAGATTCACTGAGTAACTACCAATATACTCATGCACAAAATGACGATTTGATCGTTGAAGACTTTGTGAATGCAGACCAACTCAGCAATGGTCAGTTGCTTGCAGAGAAAAAAGCTTATGCGCTCAAACAGCCTGAGCTGGTAAATCGTTACTTAGCTCAAGACGCGAACTCAACCGCGATCAATGTGTTGGTACGTTTGACGACCGAAGGTCAATCCGAAGAAGTACGAGAGATTGCTCAGTTCTGGCAAGACAAGATTGCTGAAACTCAGGCTCGTTACCCGGATGTGCAGTTTTATCTCACGGGTCAGGTGATGCAAAACGACGCATTCGGTGAGGCGACTCAGCGTGATATGGGCAGTCTGGTTCCGGGGGCGTTACTTTTGATTGTGATTGGTACGGGCATCTATTTACGTAGTTTGTGGAGCTCGGTCGTTGTCACATTAACTATCATCTCTTCAATATTTATCGCTCTAGGTGCTGCGGGCTGGCTTGGTATGGCAATTACTTCTCCGTCTGCTTCTGCTCCACTTATCATTCTAACCATGGCGGTCGCCGATTGTATCCACTATCTGCAAGGCTACAAACGCGCTTTAAACAAAGGTGAAGATAAGTTGGTGGCACTGCAGCAATCGATGGAAAAGCATCGCCTGCCGATTATTTTGACTAGCTTAACCACCGGGGTTGGTTTTTTATCGATGAACTTCAGCGATTCTCCCCCGTTTAACGATTTGGGCAACATTACGGCGATGGGTGTGATCGCAGCGATGTTCCTGACGCTGTTCTTCGTGCCTGCTCTGTTGGCAGTGTTACCAGCGCGAAAGAGCAAAGTAGTAAAGCGCCAAGGATTAGCCAAACCACTAGAAGCAATTGCCCGTTGGTCGATGGTGAAACCTGGATTGAAGATCGCAGTGGTTGTGCTCGGTGGTGGTGTGATTGCTGCAAACCTAGTTCGTAATGACATCGATGACACCTTATTTGAATATTTTGATGATTCATATGCAGTGCGTCAGGCTAACGACTTTACTTACGCCAACCTGACAGGTGTGGCGAGTATTCAATATGCAATTCGACCAGAGCAAGGTGAGCTGGTTACGTCACCAGATTTTCTGCAAAAGCTGGATCAGTTTGTTCAGCAAGCGCGCCAAACCGAAGGGGTTTATCACATTCAATCTCTCACGGATGTCATGAAGCGTTTGAACAGCAGTCTGCATAACGACGAAGCAGGTGAATATCGTTTGACGTCAGATCCAGAACTTTCTGCGCAAACTCTGTTGTTGTATGACATGTCATTGCCATACGGCTTGAACTTGAGTAACCAAGTTGCGTTGGATAAAAAAGAGCTGCGCGTTATCGTGACAGCGAAGAAGATGTCATCCAACGATTTGATCGCATTGGAATCGACACTCCGTAGCCAATTATTAGGCTTGTTTCCTGAAAGCAGTGTTAGCCCGGGTGTCAGTGCTGACATCATGTTCGCCCACATCGGCTATCGCAATAACGTGAGCATGTTGACCGCATCTGCCGCTGCTCTGTTGGTTATTTCCTTCCTTATTGGTTTGATTTTGCGTTCCGTTCGTCTTGGGGTGATCAGTATCTTGCCAAACATCTTGCCAGCTTCCATTGCCTTTGGTTTGTGGGGGCTGAGCATTGGTGAGGTTGGCTTGAGCCTTTCTGTTATCGCAAGTATGACACTGGGTATCGTGGTCGATGATACGATTCACTTGCTTTACCGTTACCACACATCTCGTAAAGAAGGTAAGTCGGAAGACGAATCGATTGTTACCGCAGTTCGAGAAACGGGTGTGGCGATTATTGGTACAACCATCGTGCTTAGCGCGGGCTTCTTTGTGCTGGCAAGCAGTTCCTTTAAGATGAACGCGGACATGGGCCTGATGACCGCAATCACCATTATTGTCGCACTGGTGCTCGATTTATTGCTTATCCCTGCCTTATTAAAGGTGACAGGCAAATCGTCTAAAGTGGCGCAACACAAGCCACAAACCGCTTAGCTTAATGGTTGTACCTTGGGCTTAGGAGACTAGTTCCTAAGCCTTTTTTAATCTTCATACCAGCCCAATTCGATCGCTTTCGATACTGCATGAGTACGATTGTGAACGTCCAATTTCTGGTAAATGTTCTGAAGGTGGTATTTCACAGTACGTTCACTGATATTTAATAGTCGGCTGATCTCCCAATTACTTTTTCCAAGTTTAAGCCAAGGTAGCAACTCACACTCTCGGTTAGTGAGTGCGTTGGTAGGGGGAGGAAGAGCATTGGTTTCTTTTACCTTGCCGGATAAATAACCGGATGCCATATATAGATGAGGTGTGAGTAGATACAGTGCATCAACTTCTTCACTTGAAGGTTGACGATTACCAAATGAGGTGAGGTATATGGCTTTTTTATCTCCGTGATAACCGGCTAGCAGTAAGCGTTTACCATAATCTGGGTGGGTATGAGAATCCATTAACGCCATGATTCCGTGATTCGATTGTTGTAGGGCTGCGATCAATGGGTCGCTTTCTGCGGTCTTCTTACTAAAGCAGTTAGCAAATTGGTCTGGAGAAAATCCATAACAAACGGGATCAGGGCTGTAATCATCACCGAATAAACCGAGAATACTGAACTCAAAATCGATTTCATTCTGTAATTCACCAAACCATGTGTGAATGGCGTCGGAATTTTCAGCGCACCTCAATTGGTTAGAGAGTTCGAACAGTTTTAACTTGTCCATAAGCAATTATATTTCCTAGCAACGTTGTTTTTGTTGGTTGTGTGGTTATGCCACTTTTATTATGTGTATTGTTTAGTATAACGAAATGACCTCAAAAATGGGATTAAGGGCTTTGCTGTCACCGTGATAAGCGTAAGGCAATCGAGTGGTAAAACTTGTTGTACCAATTGTAATGCCTAATTTGTTTGTGGCCTTTGATGTGTTTTATTGTGTTGAGCTGTAAGCCTCTGAGCAATATTATTTTGGAATGACTTCACATTATGTATTTTCACAAACTTTCATCAACCTGATGACTCTAATTGCAGTGAGATCTACCTCCAATTAATATGCTTCGTTCCCCTTATGGTGGATGTTTGTAGTACTCCATGTGTACGACTCGTACTAAGTCTTTTGGTATCCCTCTGTGCAATCCTTGTATTTCAGTATCATCGAGCGCACAATCGGAAAAAACGAGTGAAGGAGTGAAGATGGAACTTGCTGATATTCGTCGTGAGTACACGAAAGGTGGACTGCGTCGTAAAGATTTAAAAGCGGATCCTGTCGATCAATTTAATCTGTGGTTAGCGCAAGCGGTAGAAGCTGGCTTGACTGACCCTACGGCAATGACCGTTGCCACGGTTGATGAGAATGGCATGCCATTTCAACGTATCGTACTGCTGAAAAGTGTCGATAAAGATGGCTTTGTGTTCTACACCAACTTAGGCAGCCGTAAAGCGCAGCAGCTTGGGCACAATAGTAACATCAGCCTACATTTCCCGTGGCATCCGCTTGAGCGTCAGGTTCACATCACCGGTGTGGTTGAAAAGTTAACGCCGATGGAGAACATGAAGTATTTCACTTCTCGCCCGAAAGATAGCCAACTTGCGGCTATTGCCAGCAAACAGAGCAGCCGTATTTCGGCTCGTGGTGTGTTGGAAGGTAAATTCCTCGAACTGAAACAGAAGTTTGCGAAAGGGGAAATCCCAATGCCGACCTTCTGGGGGGGCTTCCGCGTTAAACCGCAAAGTATTGAGTTTTGGCAAGGTGGTGAGCACCGTTTGCACGATCGTTTTTTGTTCTCGAATCAAGAAGGGACGTGGGACATTGATCGCCTTGCGCCATAATCACACGAACACAAAGAATAGAGAAACACCGCCAAATTCGGCGGTGTTTTTGTTTTTGCGAAAGCAAGAATCAGCGTTCTCCATTGAGTACAACGGACAACTGATGTTTCAACAAGGTCTTTGGCACAATGGATCCGTAACCTGCTTCCATCGCTTTGTCGATCAACTCATTCTTGCTGTTGGCTTCAAACTTGGTGCGCAAACGCGCTACATGACCTTCTACTGTTTTAGTGGAAATGCCCATGACCTGAGAGATGAATTGCGGTTTTTTTCCATACAGCAATAAGAATAAAGTTTCTTGCTCACGGCAGGTCAGCTTTTCAGGCTCGGGTTTCAGGTTAGAAAAGCGGAAGATTGATTTTTTGCTCGGGTTTCCACCAATGGCTCGACAAACCCAGTAGCCAACTTCAATTACCGCGGTGTCGGTCAGTTCACGCCCATAAAAGATGGTGCCAATTATGTTGCCATCGTCATCTCGCCAAGGCGTTTTGGTAAAGATATGCGCTCGCCAATGACCATCAGGATAGGGGTGGATATCGAGGATCTTCAGTGACTCGCCAGTCTCAATAACATGCTTATCTTGCTCTTGAAACTCTTTTGCACACTCAATGGTTGGGCTCGCCATTTCAAAGTCTGTCTTTCCAATACAGGCTTCAGGTGAATCGTAGCCTATCAATTTTGCGTATTCCTGATTCACATATCGGAATACTGACGCTTTATCTTTGCATCCCCAACAACCCGGTAGCTGTCGGAGGAGCGACTGTTCTATGGTATTGACTGGAATATTCACAAGAGGGCTCACTACTGCTACGTATCGCCTGCTTCATTGCAGGTCAGTGTTCTCACTTCGATTATCCTGAAATTTCTCTTACGAAATCGTTCCTTGATCATGCTTTCAGGAATTGCGCCAGACAAACTGGAAAAGAGAGAAGATAGATCAAGTTAGCTCAGCGTGATGATTAAGCTCAGGATACGGTGAGGTGGCCCATATAATATCAGATTATGCCATTGTTTTCATTGGCGTAAAGCAAAAAAAAGCCAGCCTGAAGACGGGCTGGCAACACAAGATATAATCTTGTCGACGTGTAGAAGAGGTTCTAAATTACATAGCGAGGGTCTGCTAAGTAAGTTAGAGGTATCAAGTAGATACCGGTGAGTTCAGGGTCGTATGCATCCTAGAGCTCGAGGTCTAATGTATTGAATTGAGCGTATATTGGTAAGGGGGGAATTCCCTCTATGTTGCTGTTTTCTGGTTAATTCATGCGCTTTCGATCGTAATTTTCATGATGGTATTTATACCCAAGTAACCTCGAGATGCTAGGTTCAGCGAGAATGACTTGGTTTGTAGACGCGGCGGCGATTTAAAGATCTAGTTACTCTAAATCAAGAATCGGCAACAAAGTATACAAGCCAAGTCAACTCGCCCTTTTGGGAGCGTGTCATTGCCCCGATTGCTGCGTCTAACAACTTGGAAAGAGCTGGCTATTACACTGCGTTGTTTTCCTTGCTCTCGAATCAATGGCAACGCTCTGAATCCTGCATCTTGAAGTCACTTGGGTATACATTGATGCGCATTTCGACGGTAAAGATCTTTTGAGTCGAGCCGTCTCAACTTTAGTAATTTTGACTATCTATCCGTTTTTGTTAAAAAAATTGGTTGCACATTGACCGTAAGTTACTCTTACATGATCATCGTTCCGGAACTATGATCATGTAGAGTGCCTTGATCGTGCTGGTTTGATCTTGTGCGATTGAGTTGGGGAAGATTTGCAACCCCACCGAGAAGGTATATGATGCCAAGGTGTAAGCCGACCGTGAAAGACGACTGTTTTAAATGAGTGATTCAAATAACCCGAAAGCCCCGCTGTATAAAGAGATCACGCTGCCTAAACCAGCAGAGTTGATCACGCTTCCGTCTTATATGGATTGCCATGATCATGCTTACACGCAGATCGTGATCGGTTTGAAAGGCCAAGCGGAATTTGAAGTTCGTGGACAGGGCAATTTAGTTGGTCCGGGACAAGGTTGCATCGTAACGGCCTCCTCTGATCATGCTTTCGGTGGGGTGATTCATCAATCAGACATTTTGGTGCTCAATATGCCCAAGCCTGCCAATGATAACCCCGAGATGCTGCAGAAAATCAACAATCTAGAGCGCTCTCATCTTTACTTCCAACTGGATGGTCAAATCCAAAAGCTGATTCAGATGCTGGTACAGGAGATGCGTAATCATCCTGATGATTTGCTGCTTAGTCGCGCTTGTAACGACACTGTGATTGCGTTGATGCAACGTCATATCTCCGCATTTGAAACATCAAAGAAAGATTCACGATTCGATTTGGATGCGATAGATCGTTATATCGAGCAGCATTTGAGTCATAAAATCAGTGTTGCGCAGTTGGCGGGTAGTGTGTTTTTGGGTGAGAGCCAGTTCCACAGCTTATTCAAAGAGCAAATGGGTATAACGCCGCATCAGTATGTACTTGGTAAGCGTATCGACATGGCACGTGATTTGATTGAGCAAGGCCACCTTACGCTCGGTCAGATAGCCGAATTTACAGGTTTTTCTAGCCAAAGTACTTTCACGCATACCTTTACTCGTTTACAAGGTTTGTCACCTTCGCAGTATAAGAGACAGAGTTAATAAAATATCTTTCTTTTTGTTCGTCTGGTTGCTTATTGATAGAACGCCGCGCATTGGTCGCGGCTTTTTTACGTCTGCATTTGCACAGGAAAGTCGAACTTTTTTGCGTAATTCCCCTTTAAATTTTCAGTGTTTTGCCCATTCCTCACAAAATCACAATCTAAATCCTTCTTATTTCAAATAAAAATTGCCCAAAACCTGTCTGCTTTTGTTGTAAATGACATGCAAAAATTAATTTTTACAACACAATATATTATCTAATTGCGTGTGACTATGTAGATGTTTTGTTATAAAAGCGAGTTTTTAGCAAAAAGCTCGGAGTTTTTGACAAGTATTCTTCTCGGGCTCAAAATACACTGCCAGCCATTGATGATCCTCGAAGCGGTTTTCGAGGAGAGAGATTGAGGAAAACGCATGTTTACTGCAACAAACGTGTTAACACCGGAATTTATCGAGCAACCGCTTGATAAGTTGTGGTCACTGATCTCGCCATTGTACATGGTGGACGAGTCTCAATGGCTAGAGCAATTATTGCCACTAGCAACGCCGACAGCGGAAGAAAAGTCGGCAATCACGACCCAAACAACTCAGCTTATCGAAGCCATTCGTGCCGATAAGAAGTCAATTCAGATGATTGATGCGCTGTTGTTGGAATACAGCCTAGATACTCAAGAAGGCATCTTGTTGATGTGTCTTGCAGAAGCGTTGATGCGTATTCCGGATTCAGCGACGGCCGATGCACTGATTAAAGACAAGTTAAGCGTTGCTGACTGGAAATCTCACCTTAAGAGTTCTGATTCGGTATTCGTTAACGCCTCAACTTGGGGTTTGATGCTGACAGGTAAAGTGATTGGTATTGGTGACCAAGAAACCCAGAGCCCAAGTCAGGCTGTAAACCGTCTGGTGAACAAATTCTCTGAACCTGTGATTCGTAAAGCCATGTATCAGGCAATGAAGATCATGGGTCATCAGTTTGTACGTGGTCGTACGATTGAAGAAGCACAAAAGAACGGTCGCCCAATGCGCGACAAAGGTTTCACTTACTCATTCGATATGTTGGGTGAAGCGGCGCTGACCACGGCAGACGCAAGCAAGTACTTCAAAGACTACCTAATGGCGATTGAAGCCGTAGGTCGTGAAACGTATGGCAGTGACACGAGTCCGGCTCCTTCTGTTTCTATCAAGCTTTCTGCACTTCATCCACGTTACGAAGTGGCGAATGAAGAACGCGTGATGACTGAGCTTTACGACACTCTGACGCAACTGCTTAAGCGCGCTATCGAAGTGGATGTTGCCATTACGATTGATGCAGAGGAAGCTGATCGTTTAGAGCTGTCACTCAAACTGTTTGAAAAACTGTACCGCAGCGACCTAGTGAAAGGTTGGGGCAAGTTTGGTCTGGTGGTTCAAGCCTACTCGAAACGTGCACTGCCTGTACTCGTATGGCTAAACGGTCTAGCGAAAGAGCAGGGCGATCTGATCCCACTGCGTCTCGTAAAAGGCGCGTACTGGGACAGCGAAATTAAGTGGTCACAACAAGCAGGCTACGAGAACTACCCAGTTTACACGCGCAAAGAAGCGACGGATGTTGCTTACCTAGCGTGTGCGCGTTTCCTATTGAGTGAAGGTGTTCGTGGCAATATCTTCCCGCAGTTTGCTAGCCACAACGCACACACTGTTACTGCGATTGCTGTAATGGCAGAGCACAAAGATTACGAATTCCAACGTCTGCATGGTATGGGCGATTCGCTTTATAACCATGTAATGGACACTTATGGTCAGCCAGTACGTATTTACGCGCCAGTCGGTAGCCATGCGGATCTACTGCCTTACTTAGTTCGCCGCTTACTAGAAAACGGCGCGAACAGTTCGTTTGTGCACCGTTTAGTGGACGCGCGTTGCCCAATTTCAGAGCTGACGCACCACCCTGTTGATGTGTTGACCTCTTTTGATACCTTGCACAACGGTCAAATTCCAATGCCAACCGGCATCTTCCCTGAGCGTAAAAACTCATACGGTGTGAACGTTGATATCGACAGCGAAGCGAAGCCGTTTGAAGCGCAGGTTGAAAGCTTCCTAACCCAGAAGTGGACTGCGGGCCCGATCATCAACGGCGAAAAACATGCCGAAAGCATGATCAAGGAAAACTCCGCAGAGATCATTACTGCCCCTTATGATCGCCGTATCGAAGTGGGTCAGGTAGCTTTCGCTACCCTTGATCATGTTTCCGCTGCAATCGAAGCGGCTGACGCAGCATTCCCTGAATGGAAAGACACCGCTATTGAACAAAAAGCGGCGTGCCTAGACAAGCTTGCGGATCTGATGGAAGAAAATCTTGCGGAGCTGGTGGCGATTTGTCACCAAGAAGCGGGTAAGACGATTCATGACAGCATTGATGAAGTGCGTGAAGCGGTCGATTTCTGTCGTTACTACGCGAAACAAGCGCAAAACCTTCAATCATTTGAGTTGGAAGGCTTTGATGGCGTGAAGCGCATGTCTAGCCGCGAAGGTTTAGGCGTATTCGTTTGTATCAGCCCATGGAACTTCCCTCTGGCGATTTTCCTTGGTCAAGTCACCGCGGCATTGGTTGCAGGTAACACAGTTGTGGCTAAGCCAGCTGAGCAAACCAGTTTGATTGCAGCACGTGCGATTGAACTGATGCTAGAAGCCGGCTTCCCGGCGGGTGTGATTCAGTTATTGCCAGGTCGTGGTGGTGAAATTGGTCATGCACTGACATCTCACGATGCGATTGCAGGCGTGGCATTTACTGGTTCGACAGCAACGGCGCAGCGCATCAACGTAACGCTTGCCGAGCGGAGCGCGAAGCCAGTACCGTTTATCGCTGAAACTGGCGGTCAAAACGCCATGATTGTGGATAGTACCGCACTGCCAGAACAAGTTGTGCGTGACGTGATTCGTTCCGCTTTCGCTTCTGCAGGTCAACGTTGTTCTGCTCTGCGCGTTCTGTTCGTTCAAGAAGACGTTGCGGATCGCATCATCAACCTTATCCAAGGTGCAATGAATGAGCTGCATGTTGGTATTCCTTACCTACACAAAACGGATGTAGGGCCGGTTATCGACAGCAATGCAAAAAATAAACTCCTTGCTCACCTAGAGCACATGACAAGCACACAAACCAAAGTTGCTCAATTGCAATTGGATGAAACGTGCCAGCACGGTGATTTTGTGTCGCCAAGTGCGTTCGAAATCTCGGGCATTGATGTTCTGAAAGAAGAGCAATTCGGCCCTATCTTGCACATTGTTCGCTTTAAAGCGTCTGAGTTGCCAAACGTGGTTGAGCAAATCAACCAAACCGGTTTTGGCCTCACAATGGGCATCCACAGCCGTAACGAAACCACTTACCGTTGGATTGAAAAACACGCTCGCGTGGGTAACTGCTACATCAACCGCGATCAGGTTGGTGCGGTGGTTGGCGTTCAGCCATTTGGTGGCCAGGGTTTGTCGGGTACGGGTCCGAAGGCAGGTGGTCCTCACTACCTATACCGCTTTACTAAACAACATCTTGTTCAAGCAGAGAAGGCGTAAGGAGTCGCATTATGGTTCATCAGATCACGTATTTTAAAGATGCATTCTCTGCTTGGGAGCAGTGGAATCTGACCGATTTTGATTACAAATGTGAGCATTTGCTGGCATTTAAATCTGCGATAGAAGAGCAGCATAGCGTGGCTGGCAAAGTGGTGTCTTACCACTTGCAACAAGCGTCAGCTCTGTTAGCAGAAACTCATCAGTTAGTGGGCCCTACGGGCGAAACTAACGAGCTGTACGCGGCGGGGCGTGGTGTGGCTTTGGTCGTTTGTGAAAACAACCTAGCGAATACTGAGAACGCACTGTACAGCACTTTTGCAATGATCACCTGTGCTTTGATTGCAGGCAACAGTGTGGTGATTTGTAGTGACAATACAGAACTTAATCAGATGGTTAAGCAGGCTGTAACGTCAGCAAACTTCCCATCTAACTTAATCGAAGTGGTTGCGTACGACGCGTCTTCCCCGCTGTTAGACAGTGACGTACGTAGTGTTGGTTATGTTGGGCATTCACAGGTTGAGCATGCGCTTAACCTACAACTGGCTAAGCGTGACGGTGCCATCGTCGGTTTAGTTTCTGAAACGGATTTAGAGTCACCGACATTGACTCATGATCCTCATCTGTCGTTGCGCTTCATTACCGAGCGTACTCGAACGATAAATATTACAGCAGTGGGCGGTAACGCGACTCTACTCGAGTTGGGAAGCGACTCCCACTAACCTGACTTGTGATACCAATCTGAATAAAAGAGCCTGAGAGCTTACTCGGGTTGGTATCTCTTGTTCTGGTGTATTGCTGAGACGGCAAAATACCCGAAGAAACAAGGAAGGAAATAATTATAACGAGGACTATCAAATGATAGAAAATAGCTTTGCTATCACGACCACTTTTGTGGCGTATTTACTAATTATGGTTGCCATTGGCGTTTACGCGTATAAGAGGACTTCCAATTCATCTGACTACTTCCTAGGTGGTCGTAGCCTTGGTCCATGGCCAGCGGCACTCTCTGCGGGCGCATCAGACATGAGTGGTTGGTTGCTGCTGGGTCTTCCGGGGTATGCGTATGCAGCAGGTATCGAAGCGTTCTGGCTAGCGGGTGGTCTGCTACTGGGTACGTGGGCAAACTGGTTGATCAATGCGAAGCGTCTACGTACGTATAGTATTCAAACCGATTCACTAACGCTGCCTGAGTTCCTGTCGCGTCGCTTCAACGATAAGTCGAAACTGATTCAGACAATCTCTGCGTTCTTCATTCTTTTATTCTTCCTTTTCTACACCAGCTCAGGCTTGGTTGCAGGGGGTAAACTGTTTGAAACCGTATTCGGCTTAGATTACAGCATTGCCGTTATCATCGGCACCGTGTGTGTGGTTTCGTACACGCTATTTGGTGGCTTCCTGGCGGTATCTTGGACGGATTTAGTGCAAGGTCTATTGATGGCGGCGGCACTGATGATTGTGCCTGTTGCTGTAATGGACGGCGGTCTAGGTCAACTAGCGACTGACATGCACAACATCAACCCAGAGCTATTAACGCTATGGAACGATGTGAAAGGTGAACCTCTATCGGCTATCGCGATCATTTCGCTAGCGGCTTGGGGCCTGGGCTACTTTGGTCAGCCACATATCCTAGCGCGTTTTAAAGCTTCTCGTTCAAACAAAGACCTAACAACAGCGCGTCGTATCGCTGTGGGTTGGACTGCGCTGTCTATGGCGGGTGCAATGCTTGTGGGTCTTGTTGGTCTAGTGTGGGTAACAGGTCACCCTGGTACGCAACTGGATGATGGTGAGAAAATCTTCATGCTATTGGTGAATACGGTATTCCACCCAGTGATTGCAGGTATCCTACTGGCGGCAATTCTTGCGGCGGTAATGAGTACTGCGGATTCACAACTTCTAGTATCTTCATCTGCTCTTGCAGAAGACTTCTACAAGCAAGTGATTAAACCAGATGCAACATCTGAAGAAGTGGTAATGATTGGTCGTGTAGGTGTTATCGTGATTTCTCTTATCGCGCTATTCCTAGCAATGACGCCAGATAGCTCTGTTCTCGGTCTTGTATCTTACGCTTGGGCAGGCTTTGGTGCTGCATTTGGCCCGGCAGTTGTGCTTAGCCTTTATTGGAGTGGTATGAACCGCAACGGCGCACTAGCAGGTATCCTAATCGGTGGCGTGACTATCGTTGTTTGGAAACAACTAACAGGCGGTTGGTTCGACGTATACGAAATCGTACCGGGCATCATCTTCTCTACGATCGCTATCGTGGTTGTGAGCAAAATGACTGGCGGTGCTGCGCAAGACGTACTAGAGCAACACAAAGAGTACCAGAAGAAGTTGGTTGAATTAGACTAACGCTTCTCAAATTAAAGCAAAGCCCGCGACCATCGCGGGCTTTTTTGCTTCAGTACTTTATACAAAGCGGTGTGATCTAGAACTTAAGGTATGGCTTCATCTTAGCTACAGATGCATCACCGAGCCCAGGCACATTGGTTAAATCACTCGCGTTTTTAAATTTCCCGTTCTTCTTGCGATAGTCAATGATGGCTTGTGCTTTTTTCTCGCCAACACCTGGCAAAGAGGCTGCTAACTCAGAAGCAGAAGCCCTGTTTACATTCACAGCTTTCAGGTCTTTCTTGGTTGAAGCCGTACTGGTGGTTTTCGACTTATTCTTGTCGTAACTTGAAGCTGTCTTATCTTTGGTTTTTTTGGCTTTGTCTTTCGCGTTTGATAGACAAGTATTTTGCTTGGTTTTGTCGTTCGGATATTTATCTTTACAGACTTGATTGACGTCTTTTTTTACTGTCTTACTGCTGGTGGATGATGATTTCTTTGCGTTGGCTTTCACCTTTTTAATACAGTCGGCTTTCTTGCTGCTGTCGCTTTTGTATTTGGTTTCACATTTCTTTATTGCATCTTTGGTGCTCGTCGTGGCGGCATAGGTATAACCTGGTAACACGCACAGCATCAGTAGCGCCAGAATCCACTTCTTCATAGTCAGTCCTTGTTTGTGATGAATGTCCCGATCAGTATAGACAGGGAATTCTTCGTTGTTGTCTCAAGGTTGCAGTTATAAAGGCGCTTCTGAAATCAGAAATAGAATTTCTGAGGTATAGTAAAAACGTTAAATCACTAGGGCCTGTTGACCTTTCGAGCTGATTTTTGCAGCGAATTGTTGGGTATTTATATAAGGCAGAGGCTTTGATGTGTAGTTAGCCTACATAAAAAGTCGATAACGCAGTAGAAATGACCAACAAACGCAGCCCAAAGGGTTCGAGCTAGGCGCTCCCGCAAAAATCGTTTTATGCTTTGTTAAGGAGTATTTGCTTAGAATGACTAGGCGACACACTTCTTGCCTCACCTAAAACGATTTTGACTAGGCGTCCCCACCCGAACAAAATTTAACCACGAAAGATCAACAGGCCCTAATAAGCCTCTTCGTGAGGCTTACTTTTTAATGGCGGATTTTAGAATACACCACCGTGTTACTGAGCTCTCCTGAAGTGGAGAGGCGATCGTGTCTTAGTTCACCTTCAAATTCATAACCACAGCGCTCAGCAACAGCGCGGCTTTTCAGGTTGGTCGAATCAGCGGTTATGGCAATTCGTCTCGCGCCGAGGTCTTCAAAGGCGTAGCGCTCTAATTCGAGGACAGCTTCGGAGATGTAGCCATGACCGACTACTGCATCATCTAACCAGTAGCCAATTTCAAACGATGGAACCTCTTGATCACGAATCATCAAGCCAATGGCGCCAATCAGGCGATGACTCTCTTTTTCGATGATGAAGTAACGCAGTTCCTCTTCGAAATTTTCAAAGTTAGCGATGGCTTTTTCTGTTCCTTCAATCATGGCTTCTAGTGTCAGCACATGTGGTACCCAAGGAAGATACACTTCGAGTGTCTTCTGGCTACGAACAACCGCTTGATGTGCTTCTTCTGCACGTTCCAAACAAGCGGGGATTAGCTTAAGACGTTTCGTTTCCATATCAATTCTCCTTTGGGTGAAAAATGAACGAAAAGTCATTTAAACAGATGTACTTAGAATGTTCTAGTCGTGTGTCTAACATTATTCACTTGGTTTGCTAGGGAGAAACTGAGAGAATCGAACCGTTATCAAACCAACTAGGTTCACTATGAAACTTTTAGTAAGAAACTTAGCTCGTGAAACAACCGAGCAAGATATGCGCGCATTGTTCTCAGCGTACGGCAAAGTAGAACTTTGTACGTTGGTGCTTGACCAAGAGACGGGTTTGTCAAAAGGCTTTGGCTTTGTGATCATGCCGGATGAAGCAGAAGCGATTTCTGCTCTTGAAGCGCTAAACCTATCTAGCGTAGCAAAAAGCAAAATCCGCGTGAAAGTCGCTCAAGACTAATACAGAGAGAAGCCAGCATCCCCGCTGGCTTTTTTGTGCCTTTAATTCAGGCTTTGGTTGTCTCATCTAGCGGTGCGCGGAAATAAACCGTCGAATCTTGACGGTACTTAATCGTGTTAGAGTTTGAATCCATATCGATGGTTTTGGGAGTAAACAAGCAGTACTCGAAGCTTTTCGACAGTCGTTTTACAGCAAATACTACAAGAAAAACTAACCCTAACTCGATTAACTTGTCTGTCATGTAGGCAAAGTAGGATAAGGATAATAGTTAGATAATCAGTAAGTAAGGGCTATTCCTAGGCATGTTTTGAGAGGTTTCATGAATGACCACCCCCTGCCTCCTTCAGCCCCGTATTCGACAGTTCACGCAAGATTCGTTTGAGTGGTTGTACCTTTACTTCAATTAAGATGAGATTGAATAATCCGCCGATAGAAATGGCGGCGATTATGGCGCTGATGCTACTGCCCTTGGTGACTAATCCGTATAAGCCCACACTCAGCATTAATATTAACGTTGCCATTTGTACGGTTAGGTAGCTTTGAACCAAATAGTGGCCGCTTTGATGATCTTTAACGACATATGCGAACTGACCGAAACTTCCCAGTTCAACTTTGACTTTTCTGTCTAGCGCCTGACTGCGGAATCCATGTTGATTGAGTGTTCTTGCTAGGCTTTCCATGCCAACAACTCCGTTTGTTATTTTGGGTGTATCTATACAAGATTCTCGGCCATCATAATGTCGCGAATTGTGGAATGCGTACTTCTTAGTTTGCGTGACCACAAATCTAAGAGGTGCGTCTCAACGTTACTCTAAGTTTTACCTTGGTTTGCGGAACGCCTTCGGGTTTAATCTGCTCATTTGAATGTCTTTTGGTAAACGCAAACCTCGCGCTCGGCACCTTGCATGCCAAGTATTTTGTTCGCTACATAAGTGACATTCAGTTTTTGTATCACTGATTTAGAACGTTGATTTTCGACCAAATGCATCACTCTTATTCCCGAGAGAGCGAAGTGTGATTGAGCAAACTCAATCAGTGCTTTAGACGCTTCAAAAGCGTAACCGTTTCCCCAATAAGGAACCCCTAACCAATAACCCAAAGTGCCGTAGCCCTTTTCGATGCGCGGTAAGCTTACTGCGCCAAGCAATTCACCAGAGCTGCGCAATGTTATGGCGTATGAGACTCCTCGATGCTCTTGAAACAATGGTGCATGCGTAGCTATCCACACTTTTGCCATCGGCAGTTCATATGGATGAGGAATATTGGCAGTCATATCGGAGATAACTTTTTCACCTGCTAATAAAGCCACTTGTTCGCAGTCATCGAAATCAAAGGGCCTAAGAATCAATCGGTTAGTGGTGAGTATCGGTTGTTTTGACATGTTGGCTTACCTCACGGATCGGATGACCCAAACATCAGATTCAGGTTGAATAAGTGGTATCGACGTAGCCTAAATCATCAAACGCAAATCTCACACCAGCCTCGTTGGCTCTGGGCTGGTTGCCGCAAATGACATTAAACATGGTGCTGAGAAAGCGGCCATGTGACACCACCAAATATCGACCACTTCCACGTCTTATTATGGATTGCAGTGCAAGGCTCGCTCGGGCATAAAGTTCAACGTCGCTTTCCCCTTCATTAGCTGAAACCACGCAAGGTTGATAAGGGTTCACAAAGTCGGCTTTAGGGTATGAATTTGCAGATTTGTTAAACGGTAAGCCTTGCAATGGTCCGTTGTCGCGCTCCATCAATTCATCGTGGGTTGTCATGTTGACATTAAGGTGTTCAGAGAATATCTCTGCAACGTGGCGCGCGTTGTAAGGAACTGCTTAGGATGGCGTCGTATTGGTACCCTTCTTCAACAAACTGTTTTGCTCTTTGCTCTGCTTGTTGGATACCCACTTCTGTCAATGGACTATCAAAACGTCCTTCGTGAACGTATAAATCATCCGCCTGTGAGCGTCCATGGCGAACAAAAGTAATGTGGATCATCTAAGACTTCCTTGTCTGTTCTGTTCGTTTGGTAAACGTGTTGATGAATGGCATCCGTTTCCCAAACAAAAGGGTGATTGAATTTCTTCCTATCTTTATGATTTTCCAATATTTCTGGATCAAATTCACACTGTAAATTGTTTAAATTTGAACCGATTAAAGTGTATTTGTTTAAGAAATGTTGGTCGGGGAGAATGGGGTTGAGTAAAAAAATAAACGCTAACAATAACTTATGTGCTATGTCTCGTAGAATTACATACATAAGCGTTATTTTTCATAGATTAGGTACAAAAGTTGATGTCTGACCAAGGTCACAAATTTTACTCACTAAAAAGGTTTTTTTTGGAGGTGGGACACAAAAAAACAAAGGGGCTTTTTTATTGGGGAATTATTTTGAACAAAATATGTCAATTGTCAGTAGCACAGGAAAAAAGCAGGGAGAGATGTAATGCCGGATATTTATTGCTCAGCTTGTAGAAGATCAACGCAGCATAAAGTGATCATGAAGCGTTGTGAACCAGAGCAAATTGCGACACTGAGTGGCAAGGTAGTGAGTTTTACACAACTGATGGCCAAGTTCGTAACAGGTGAACACTATTACGAAATGGAGCCTCAATATTATTGTCGTTGCTGTAACCATCGCGCTATTGGTGAATTGGTTCAACATCCAGCGCGACAGACATCAGCGATCATGTAATCGGCGTTTAGGCAGCGAGTTCTTTCTCGGTAGCAAACGGCAATCCGTCGATCATAACTGGCCAGCCGTAAGAGGCATATTCAGACGCCAGAGATTTTGCGACTTCGTGTGAAACGGTCGTGTATGTCCATTCTCCAACACCAAATGGCTTGTACGCGAGTTGTAGGGTTAACATTGCTTTATCCTCATTATTTTTACCTATTATTGCCTTACCATTTGGCTCATTTCTTTTCTTTAAAGCTCATATTTTTCTCTCCAAAGTTCATCATTCCATTTTTTTGTTAACAAAATTATCTTATTAATAAAGTCGCCAATATTGGTTGATTGATTTATAAATTAGATGCATGAATGTTTTCTTTTTTTGAATATTTGATGAATTTTTGTTCTGAGCAAACGTTAAATACATACAGGTTTCACACGTTGTTGATATCACTATTTGCAAACTGAATAGTAACTATTAATCTGGTGACTCCTAAGTTGTTACAGGGATGTGGTTAATGAGTTATCAATTAGACAGAATTGATTTGCAAATTTTGAGAGTGCTGCATTCTCGTGGTCGAATTCCAGTCGTAGAACTGGCAAAACAGGTAAACCTAACCACATCACCCTGCTCCGAGCGGGTGAAGCGATTAGAAAAAGAAGGCTATATAAATGGCTATCATGCCGAGCTTAATGCTGAAAAGTTAGGGCTGGATGTGCAAGTATTTATCCATATTCGTCTCGACCAAACCAGTTTCTCGATTTTTGAAAAATTTGCTAAAGCAGTGGAGTTGATGCCGGAGATTGAAGAGTGTTATTCACTGTCTGGTGATTTTGACACCATGATTAAGGTAAGAGTGAAAAACATGAAAGCTTACCAAGAGTTTATGTCGAGCAAACTCGGGACGCTTCCGGGTGTGATTCAGACTCGTAGTGAAGTTGTAATTGAGGAACATAAGACAGGATTTGGTGTAAACCCAGAGCTACTAAGCTAAACCAAACCGTTTCTTTAGTTACGAAAAAGGAGCCAAGTGGCTCCTTTAGTATTTTGTTCATGCAATAGTCTATGCGCTAACGCATGTGGTTATAACACCAATTAAACCACCAAAAACACCGCCCCAAACGACAAGCCAGCCTAAGTGCTCTTTAATCATCTTCTGCACGATTTCTTTGACAAGGGCTGGAGTAAGTTCGCTCAGGCGTTGATCGATAATGCTTTCGATGTTTTGTTTGATTTCATCCATCATTGCTGGCGATTCTAACTGTTCTTTTAACGCTTCTTTGATAGTGTCACTTTGACTCAGTTCTACAATCGATTCCTGCATCTTTTCAACAAACGGCTGTCTCATTGGTTGCAGAGCTTCAGCACCGCCAAACATGGCAAGCATACCGCCAAACTGAGAGCCTTCGATGACTTCAACCAGTGAGTCAAACGCTGGGTTTAAGTCCACTTTCTCGATGACGGGTTGAAGGTTGATGTTTACACCCCCGGCCATTTCTTTGTTGAGGAAACGGTCTATGTTTGCTTCGGTAAAGAACTGATCCATCATCAAGTTTTTGATGGCGAGTTTGAATTCTTCGAATCGTGCTGGAATGACACCTGAGCCATAGAGCCCCGGTACTTTCTCAAACAGCATGTGAATGGCTAGCCAATTGGTAATTGCGCCAGAAAACGCAAACAACCCCGCATACCAAAGGTAATCATTTTGAATATTGTATCCCGCACCCATTAAGGTGATTGCAAGGATATTAGTCAGCAAACTTTTGTTCATAGTGAGCGATTATGTATGAATTGAAGAAGGAATAAGTGGGCATGATTCTATAACTAAGTTACACCGAGATGCTAGGTCGCGAAAATAATAAGTCTATCGGGGGAGTCTTGATAAAGAAGCGCAATATTGGCTAAAGGCCAAAAAGACAAAACCCGACAACCATTGTCGGGCCACTGCTTTTTCTTAGAAAATCTAAGCGTCTTTTTTTTTGGTTTTTTAGAGGCGGAAGATCTTACAGCAAAGTTGGCATTTCCAGCGTTCTGAGTAGCCGAATAGCTTATCCGCCCAACTTTGTTTTACTTGTACGATCTGCATTGAACCACATTTACACATAAGCCAATTACCTTATTATTAGATTAATAACTAAGCTATCAATTGAGTATAGCTGTTTCTCAAAAAGTGAAATAACAAATGAATCCAGCTCAATACTCTGCGTTGTGTCCACTACTTACGATTACGCAACGGGGCGCTATATTAACAGAAAAAAATGTGATGTTCATCCATAAATTTGTTTCATATGTGGGATTTAATGTGATCAATTTCACTTTTGGTGTGGTGACTTTAAGATTTTGTCAGGTATAGATACAAGGTATAAAAACGGCGCTTTAAGCGCCGTTTCTGTTGGTTGAGGTTTTATGAGAGAGGCTTATCTATTTGCTTCTTCCCCAAGAAAACCGCCGGTTTGGTGTGCCCAAAGTTGAGCATAAATACCGTTGTTGGCGATCAACTCTTTGTGTGTACCTTGTTCGACGATGTTGCCTTTATCGAGAACAATCAGACGATCCATTTGGGCAATGGTCGATAAACGGTGTGCAATAGCAATAACCGTTTTACCTTGCATTAGCTCGTTCAGGCTTTCTTGAATTGCCGCTTCAACTTCTGAATCTAATGCTGAGGTCGCTTCATCAAGAACCAACAAAGGAGCGTCTTTCAGTAGCACTCGCGAAATGGCGATACGTTGACGTTGGCCACCAGACAGTTTCACACCACGCTCACCCACTTGCGCGTCGTACCCAACGTTGCCAAACGGGTCGGTTAGGGTTTCGATAAACTCGTGCGCATGCGCTTGTTTGGTCGCTTTGATCAAATCTTCCTCGGTCGCATTTGGGTTGCCATACAAGATGTTGTCGCGGATTGAACGGTGCAGCAATGATGTGTCTTGCGTTACCATGCCAATCTTCGAGCGCAGAGAATCTTGCGTTACACTCGAGATCTCTTGTCCATCAATCTTGATGCTGCCTTCTTCCACATCGTGGAAACGCAGTAACAAGTTCACTAAGGTGGATTTACCTGCCCCAGAGCGACCAACCAAGCCAACTTTTTCACCTGGTTTGATATTGAGATCGAGGTTGCTGATCACCCCCTTGTTCCCTCCATAATGGAAGCTGACATTGTCAAAGTGGATACCACCTTGAGACACTTGTAGATCTTTCGCGTCGTCTTTGTCTTTGATGTCGATAGGTTTAGACAGTGTTTTCATACCATCTACCACAGTGCCTAAGTTTTCAAACAAGGCACCGACTTCCCACATGATCCACATCGACATACCGTTGATCCGCAGTGCCAAGCTGATCGCAATCGCAATCGCCCCCACACTAATAGCACTATCAAGCCACAAGTAAATCGATAGCGCAGCAACCGAGAACACCAATAGATAGTTGGAGATCTCTACCGCGACATCGAAACCCGTAACTAAGCGCATTTGGCGGTACACAGTATTCAAGAAACCCTTCATGCCCTCTTTTGCATACTCGGTTTCCCGTTTGCTGTGGGAGAATAACTTCACGGTTTGAATGTTGGTGTAACTGTCGACAATGCGCCCGGTCATGGTAGAACGAGCGTCCGCTTGCTCGGTGGCGACGTCTTTCAGCTTCGGTACAAAATGAATCTGAATCGCGATATATGCCAATAGCCAAACCAACATAGGAATCATCAAGCGCCAGTCAGCGGCAGCCAACATAACGATGATGCTGGTGAAGTAAACCAAGACGTAGACAAACACGTCCATCGTCTTCATTACGGTTTCTCGCACCGCCAAAGAGGTTTGCATCACCTTAGTTGCCACACGCCCGGCAAAATCATCTTGATAGAAGTTCAAGCTTTGATTGAGCAAATACCGGTGTGCTAACCAACGCACCGACATTGGGTAGTTACCCAACAGAGTCTGATGAATCAATAGCGAGTAAACCACCACCAAAATAGGCATGACAACAAGCAATAAGGAGCCATAAAAAATAAGGTCGCTTTTGTTGTCTTGTAAGAAGGTTTCTGGATTGCTGGTGGACAGCCAATCAACCAACTGCCCCATGGCACCAAATAGAGACACTTCCACGATCGCGACAATCGTCGACATGATCGACATGATGATCAGCGGTTTTTCAAAACCACGAGTGTAGTGGCGCAAAAACGCAAAAATCCCAGTAGGGGGCTGGTCAGGCTGTGATTTGGGGAACGGCTCGGTAAAGCCTTCAAATCGTTTAAACATAACTCTTCCTAAAGTTAATAGTTACCATCTCAGCAATTGAATCCATCAATTCTTCCTGCCTTGGACGAAGCAGTTAATACCGAGTATGGGATAAGACATATTGTGGTCTGCTAGCCAGAAAAGCAGACAAATTACGTATGTGAGAGAGGCGAAAAAGTAGTCTAACCGATTGCTTTTTAAATGTAACTAGTTGGTTATAAAGAATTCATTAGTGCATTATTCTTGAGAATGTCATTCACACGCCATAAAACAGTAAACCTGCAAGGTGACAATAAAAATTCTGGTTAATATGGATATTTCCAGTAAATATTGCTTTTGGCTGATGAAGTTATTATTAAAAACAGTAAAACCACAGTTAACAATAATTTTACAATCTCATCATTCTAGTCAAAAGGAATGAATTGGATGCTACTACACGAATCAGTGCCTCAGAATGCACATGGAAAAGAAGAAAGCACGCAAAGTGCTCTGCGTCATACCGCAAATTGCGTTGTGATGGTGCCGCCGAAAGAGTTTCGTTTTAATGAAGAAACCGCGCAAGACAACGAGTTTCAACACCAAGTTTCTCTGACTCAAGAAGAAGTCTCACATAACACCATGGCTGAATTTTCCGCGATGGTTGAGACATTGCGTAAAGAAGGCGTACAAGTAGTAGAGTTTGATTACCCTCAATCTGACATCACCACACCAGATGCGGTGTTCCCAAATAACTGGTTCAGCACGACCCCAGAAGGCACTTTGTATACTTTCCCAATGGCGTGTGAGAACCGTCAGCATGAAGTTCGTCCAGGTGCGCTGGTGGCGGCGTTAGTACAAGCCGGTCGCGAAGTTCATCAACAAGACTCACTAACCGAATACCTGAATGAAGAAGCCTACTTAGAGAGCACAGGCGTGATGGTGTTCGATCACTTCAACAAAACCGTGTACGCCGCGCTTTCACAACGTTGTGACCGACTAGTGTTAGAAGACTACGCCAAACGTATCGGTTACGACCGCGTGATTTCTTTCCAAACCCGTTTGCCGTCAGGTGCACCGATTTACCATACCAACGTAATGATGGCGGTGGGTGAGCAGTTCTGCGTAATTTGTGATGAAGTAATCCCGGAGTTCGAACGTCGTTTTGTGCTTAAGTCACTAGCAAAAGACAAACAGGTCATCTCAATTTCCCTTGAACAGATGAACCAGTTTTGCGGCAACATTCTGCAGTTGGAAACCGTACGAGGCGACAAGGTGATTGCGATGTCTCAATCCGCCTATGATGCGTTTTCACCAGCACAGAGAAACCAACTGGCAACACACGGTAAATTACTGCCATTTGATGTTTCGACGATCGAATCTATTGGCGGCGGCTCTGTACGCTGCATGCTAGGTGAAGTGTTCTTACCAAGTCGCAAAGCCGTGCTGTAAACCAAAACCGAATTTCCTCCCAAAAGCACGATGTCGAAAGATGTGGTGCTTTTTTATTAGGTTTATCTCGATGGGAAGTAGGCAATGAATGCCAAAGCATTCGTTTCATCCAAATGTGCTCTGAGTATGATTTTATCCATACATCATGCAGGTGTATTAGTTAGCTGCTATTTATATGTATTGTGTTTCATATAAATATAAAGGCTAGGTTATGGTTATCATCAACTCGTACAAAAGGGCGTGGTTGTATTGCCTGATAGGAATAATGTCTTTACTTACTATTTTTGGCTGTAATGACTCTACCACTGAAACAACTACGTCATTAACGTCTCAAATTTCTCACCAACAAAGCTTATCACTTAATGTCTCCAATAGAGTTGATGAGACAGAAATTTCTAATCTTGAACTGCTGTTTGTATTTGATGTTGAAAACCAGAATGAGACATTTTCGGTTAGCGTCGAGGATGTTCTTGGAAGAGAAGTAGCTGGTTTTCATGAAGGAGGTGCATTCCAAAGTAACGTCGTTGTAGTGCCTGAATCTGGCATTGTGCCATTCACGTTCGACGTCGATAGCGCCAGTGATGTGAACGGTGGCGTGGCTAAGATGACGGTGATTGTGAGAGGTGAGGGGTTTTTCTCTAACTCTCAAGTGTTTGATCTTACCCAAACCACCATGTCTGATAATTACTGGATTGAGATCGTACCTAAGTCAGAAAAGGCGGAAGAGGCCACCACATTTGCTGAAGAACACGTTGAGTTAGATGGCCACGTGACAAGCTCTTCTGTGAATGTGGCGACCGTTATCAAAGATGACAGCACGGACGGAGGGAAAATACTTGATGGCGCGACCGCTAGGCTGTCGATTCCTGCTGGTACTGGATTTATTGGTGAAGACGGACAACCTTTTACTCCGGCTGGGGATGTTTCTGTCTCGATGATGCTTTTCTCTGCGGATCCCAAAGGGTTAGCGGATGATGAGAATAATCCGTTGTATCTCTTCCCTGGGGGTTTATCGCCAGACGGCTTTGATGGCGAGCTACCTAGTGATATTACCTCTCCAGATAGTGTGACCTTTATTTCTGCTGGCTTTGTCGCGATTGAGATTGGCGATGAGGGTGGTAACAAAGTGTCATCGTTTGATGGAGAAGGCGTAACTTTGGAGTTTGAAGTACCAAAATCCACGGTGAATCCGCAAACCGGTGACCCTCTGGCGTTGGACGATGGCACGATCCCTATTTGGAGTTATACCGACTCTACGGGTAAATGGCGTTACGAAGGTGATGCCGTTATTGAACAAGAAAACGAAGGCACCTTTACGGTATCGAAACCAATCACCCACCTTTCTTACTACAATCTGGATTGGTACGGCCAAGACCGCTGTAAACTCGATGTCGATGTTGTGGACGCAAACGGCGATCCTAACAATCAAAAATTGCGTCTCTCTTTTGCTAAAGCTGGCGGTGGTTGGGCTTACAAACCTTCTGGTTGGGGTGACGACCCAGAAAAACTGAACATAAATCGAGTGCCTGCGTTTGCGGGCAATTTTGATCTGCTCGATAGCCAAGGTAATAGTTTGCTCGCCTCGGTAGAAGTGGATGGCGAGGTTATCGAGGTTGCCGATGGAGCAGAGGGTGTCAATTTGGATGATTTTTGTTTTGGTGTGTCAGGCGACTCTTCTAAGTCATTAAAAGTAAACCTGAATATCGTTAATCCTCCTCGCATTGATATGGAAACGGGGTTGTCGCTAGTTTGCCCAATCGATGAAACGAAAACTCAGACAGTCGGCTCAGGTTATTACTACCTATATTCCGGTTATTCCTATGAAACCTCGGGTGAAGTGAACGGGGATACCATTACTTTTTCGAATCTAGTCGAAGATGGGTTATACCGCCTGTATTACTACGGTGGGCAAACTTGGGCACAAGTAGAATTTACCGCTAAAGCAGACACGACTAATATCTCGCTTATGTCGCTGCAACTGTGTGACAAGATTGAACAAGCCGTTCAGACCCGTTTGGTTTGTACTGATGATGATATGGCCGTTACGCGCTTTAAAGCCGCACCAGACGCTTACTTTTGGATGTACAACCAAGACTATTCTCACTATTTGTGGGGGAGAACGGACACTGACGGAAACAGCACACAGAGTGATGCCGTGGACTCGATTGAATACATCGGTTCCGCATACTCGTATTTCGAGAATCGCTACTACTGGGGTGAACGCACAACCGTTACGACCAGCGTTGATAACGCAATAAGCTTTGATATTCAGTTGCCGAGCTCCAACGAATACTGTCTTGCTGAATTGCCGATTGAATACCTTCAAACGTTCGTTTTTGCAGAGAATACAGAAGCTCTGGCTGATGGCGTTGCAGAAATCATTATTTCCGTTCAGGAACGCGATGAGTTTGGTACGGCTCGTGAATCGAATTCAGGTGAGCTGACATTGAGTGCTGAGCCCGCCGAAGAGGTAGTTATCTCTGGGATTACTTCCAATGGGGATGGTACATACAGCGCAAAAGTGACCTCAACAAAAGCGCAAGAAGTGGTGATATCAGGACAAATTGATGGCAATGCATTAGGAGGCTCAGCAACAGTAGAATTTGTGCCAATCTTTGATTTATCAAATGCAGTGTTTAGCCGAGATAAAGCGTCAGCCAGTGCGGATGGTAGCGAGCAAATTACCGTGACCGTGCAGCTAAAAGATGCGGATGGAAATGATTACACGTCGTCAGGTGGTGACATCACTTTCGTAGAGCACTCTGGGCTGAAATTGGTCTCTTCTCAAGATAATGAGGATGGCAGTTATACCGCGGTATTCATCAGTCAAGCGTCAGAAACCTTCAATATCAGCGCATCTATTGCAGGTAGCGCCTTATCTAGTAGCTTAGGTATTGAGTTTACTCCAGTCTTAGATACCAACAGTGCTGATTTCTCTGTTGATAAGAGTTCGGCAAGCGCCGATGGCGTTGAGGTGATCTCTGTGACCTTGCAGCTGAAAGATAAAGAAGGGAATGATTACACCCGTTCTGGCGGTACGCTAATTTTCGATACACCAAATGGGTTAACCAAGTTCGGTAGCCAAGATAATGGCGATGGCTCTTACACCGTGAAATACAGAAGCTCGACGTCAGGCTCTTACACCATTGGAGCGTCATTGGACGGGAGTAAATTTGTAGATTCTATTACCTTTGAATTTAACCCTGTCCTTGCTCTCAGCAACACCGAGTTTACACGTGATAAAAGCTCTGCGAATGCCGATGGTAGCGAAGTGATTACGGTGACGGTTCAACTTAAAGATTCTGAAGGACAAAACTACACGAGCTCTGCGGGTACCTTGTCGTTTGATGAACCTGCAGGGTTGACTCAGATCTCTCCGACAGATAACGGTGATGGAAGCTATACGGTTAAGTACTCAAGTACGACTTCAGGAAGCTTTACTATTGGTGCATCTTTAGGTGGCGACAGATTGAGCAATTCAATCGACATTATCTTCTCTTCTGTCCTCAACTTAGCTGCTGCGACATTTAGTAGTGACAAAGGTTCTGCGAATGCTAATGGTAGTGAAAAAATTACTGTAACGGTTCAGTTGAAAGACACTAATGGTGCTGATTACACATCGTCGGCGGGGGATATATCCTTCTCTGTTCCTAATGGGGTAACGGAATCATCAAAAGTAGATAACGGCGATGGCTCATACACTGTTGAGCTTACAACAACGAATGCAGGTAGCTATACCGTCGGTGCGAGCATTGGTGGTACCCAGTTGACTGGTACCGTAGATCTTACTTTTGATGCGGTGATTGATTTATCACAGTCGACACTTCAAGCCGATATCACCACCATAGCGGCAGATGGAAGTAGTACCGCTCAACTGACCATCACTCTGAAAGACTATGCGGGTAATGCGTTTGTACCAGCTTCGGGTAGCCCCGAGATTGATATTACCTTGGGCTCTGCCAGCAAGACTGACTTAGTGAGTGCGGGTAATGGCGTGTATACAAGTAGCATTAGCTCTACTGTTGCTGGAGAAGTTACCGCCACCGCTACCTATGATGCAGGGACGATCGGGACACAAAACCTAACGTTTGAAGTGGTTGCACCAAGCGCCTCTCAGTCCAGCATAGTGAGTGATGTTTCTGTCTTTGGTGTTGGTGGGGACCATAGTGCAACGATTACGGTTGCCTTAAAGAAAGACGATGGCAGTGCTTACGCGCGAAGTTATGGCGAGTTAGAGTTGAGCCCTTCTGATACAGGGTTGAGCTTTGGAACGGCAGTGGATAACGGAGATGGCACTTACACTGCAACCGTGACTTCTACTACCGCAGGAAGTTATGAAGTCAGTGCTACCCTTGGTGGCGTAACATTGACAAATACGTTACCGCTCACTGTTACTCAAGTCGATACTGTTCAGAGTAGTGCGACGCCGGCCACGATAACGGATTCAACAAATATAACCGTAACCTTACGAGATAGTTCTGGCTCCGTAATTACGCATGGAGGGCATAACATTAGCGTTCGCTTTGCAAGTAGTATTATAAATCAATTGGGTATTGCAACATTTGGAGATGCTCAACTCAATAGTTCAGATGGCACGTATGGTGTGTCGGTAACGTGCGATAAATCAACCGAAGGCGACAGTTATAACGTGTCAGTTAAGGTTGATGACTATAGTGATGCAGTCGCGAGTATTTCGTTGATTTGCCCATAGTTTATCGAGCAAAGCACGACTCGTTTTTGCTGTGTTTCAATATAAAAATGCCACTCAAATCTGAGTGGCATTTTTGTACATCGTCTTTTCTGAGTTTGCTCAGTCTAAAGTGACTAATTCTCTTTCCTGTGTAGTTTCGTGCTTCTCATGACAGCAGTGGCTGTGGTGATCCTCGTAACCGTCATAAGCGCATATTTCGATGTGCTTGTTAGAGCTCTGATTTCAAAAGAAAAGCAGCAGTTTGAGACGTGCTTTTTTACTTGATGCTTGGCTGTATCACGCCCTAATTTTGCAGTTACTTTTAGAAGCCAAATCACAAAGAAATTATCCTCATTCCAAGCAAATACCAAAACGCTAAAGAGGCAGAAACAGACACTTATATTTCACAAGATATGCACGATTTAAAAACGTGTTATCGTGATGTTAATAGCCTTCATGCTTTTACATCAATAATTGGTACGATAAGCGAGAGCACTTCAGGCTCGATATTCTTGACGACTTTTAAGCCGCTACTCAGCCATTGGCCGTCTAAAAGGTCTTGTCGACGTTCGTGGTCTAGAAATGGCATTGAAGCGCACCTTCTACACCAAATAAGCGTGAAATCAGCAAACTAATCTAACAAAACGCAGAGTATAAGTTCTGCGTTTTCGTGTCTAAGATTATGAATAAGCGCAATAAAAGGTTTTTGAATCACTCTTTTGAATAAAGAATTGAAAATAATTTGCGTCTTTTGTTCGTCGATGTCGTCTTATCAGTATGAAAAGATTTCGACCGGAGAATCCCATGTTCAAGCCACAGCCAACGCGCTCAGATATCAAAGACAAATTCATTAAACATGATAGCCAAATGCTCAACCAAGTGTACGGGACAGACCAAGTCGTACCGTATTGGATTGCAGACATGGGCTTTCCAATTGCATCGCCTATTTCGCAAGTCATGCAGCAACTCGTGAGCCGTGAAACCTTCTCGTACGAGTTTGATAGCAAGACGGTTTTTCAATCTATTTCTGATTGGAACAAGGAGTTGCATGGTCTTGAGCTTAACTCAGACAACTTTGTTCAAGTACCGGGTGTTTTGAGTGCTATTGCGCTGCTTATCCGTGAGTTCACCAAAGAAGGCGAGGGTGTGCTGATTCAAACTCCGGTTTATCATCAATTCCGACGTTTGATTGAGTCTGCGGGGCGAACCGTTGTAGGCAATACAATGAAGATCGAAAACGAGCACTACGTGATGGACTTTGAGCTTCTTGAAACTCAGCTAAAGAGTGGCGAAGTGCAAATGATTTTGCTGTGTAATCCGCATAACCCAGTGGGGCGTGTTTGGACCAAGGCAGAACTAGAGCGAATGGTGACTTTAGCTCAGAAATACAAGGTGATGATCATCAGTGATGAAGTACATGCCGATATTGTCTTCGATGACGCGACGTTTACCAGTATGACCTCATTGAGTTACGAAAACAGCCTAACGATTATTGGTTCTCCGGCGAAAAACTTCGGTTTGAACAGCATATCTAACGGCTACATTTACAGCGATAACCAAGCACTCCGCGACAAAATCAAAGCGGCGTCGGCTTCGCTTTCTATCGATCATGGCAATGCGTTTACTACCTACGCGACGATTGCAGCTTACCAACACGGTAAAGAATGGTTTGAAGGTTTTCATGCCTACACGCAAAACAACCGCAATTGGATTATCGAGTTTATTGAGCGCAACTTGCCTCAAGTGAAAGCATTCTTGCCACAAGGTACTAACCAGATTTGGTTCGATTTTTCTGGCTTAGAATTGGAGGCGTCTGCTCTTAAATCACTACTAACGGAAGAAGCGCAAATGGCGTTGACACCCGGAACCTGGTTTGGTGAACCGGATGAAAATTATTACCGAATGAACTTCGCTTGTGCTTTAGAGCAAATAAAAACCTCGTTTGAGCTGCTTAAAGCTGCTTTAGATAAACGTGTATTGGCTAAGTAGTAGAGAATAAGACGATGGCACAAACCATTATTAAAGGCATCAAAGCCCTAGCAGAAGAAGCTCGATTGAGCGTTGCAGACCTATCCATTAAGGATGCAAAAGCCTTGTTCGAAAACGAAGATTACGTATTCGTTGACGTTCGAGAAGCCGACGAGAGGCGCAAACTCGGCGTTATTCCTGGTGCGTTTACGTGTCCGAGAGGCATGTTGGAATTCCTTATTGATCCTGAATGTCCTGCTCATAACAAAGTCTTCGCTCAAGATAAAACCTATGTTTTCTATTGTGCTCATGGGCTTCGTTCCCTTTATGCAGCAAAACAAGCCTTTGAGATGGGGCTTGGTCCTGTGTTTAATTTAGAAGGTGGCTTTGCCGCGTGGGTGAAAGCTGACGGTGAGATAGAAGCGGCTTCGTGATCTCTGCAATAGGATATGCGGCTTGCTTTTTGAGTTATATTTCCATTATTATCGAAATATACTTTTCTAATCCTTAGAGGCAAGCGCATGTTAGCAGAGTGGTTAGCGCACAAAGAGCAGCTCAAAAACTACATTGTCAAACAGACCGGTGATCCAGATTTGGCAGATGATATTTTGCAAGAGGTGTACATCAAAGCGAGTCAAAAGATCGATCAGTTAGAAGCGCGAAGCAAAATCAAAAGCTGGTTATATCGCATCACCCATAACGCGATCATGGATCATTACCGATCGCACCGAAGTTATGAAGAACTGATAGATAATCAGGTTGAAGAGGAAATGCCGATAGAGCTGGAGAACCTCCAAACCATGGGGCATTGTTTGCGCCCAATGTTTGAGTGCCTACCAGAGAAATATCGCCAAGCTATGATTCTGTCTGAACTCGATGGTTTGCCTCAACAAACGGTCGCGGACCAGTTGGGACTTTCGCTTTCTGCGACGAAAAGCCGAATTCAGCGCGGTCGAGTCAAGCTCAAAGCCTTGTTAGTTGAGTACTGCAATGTTGAAGCAGGTCGAGGAGGTATCGTTGATTTCTCACCAGAACCGCAGTGCCTTCACATGGCTCAAGTGTACAGTGCTGAAGTGGCATAAAGCTAAAATATCCGTTCGATTTACAATGTAAAAGCGCAGAGTTTTGGCTCGGTATTCACATTTTTAAAAGTTGTGGTTATTGCTCGTATAAAATCTGACAAATGTAACGAATACATTCAACGATAACTCCGGTCTCTTGATTAGGGCGCGACATGTGAGGGCTGCGATGCCCTCCACTCCAACCTGTGTCGCGCCCGTTTTATCTCAAGCGACGTGAAGTGGCGATACTATCGAACTGGGTACGCCTTAAGAGAATGTCGCTTGGCATTTATCCGTAACCCAGAAAATGATTACCCTATTCGTGGTACCTACCAAGCGGCAATCTAATCACTGATTTTGTTTGAGGCATTAAAAACCAACGACGTTTGCAGACTTCCTCTTCTAAAATGGGATTGTTCGTCTACTGGATTGTGGTAAAGTCCGCGCCTGCGATTTACTGCATCTATACTGTTTTACTGCCTCTTCAACCAAAAGCACAAGGTTAAGCTAATGCTATTTTCTACTCTCTCGTTGAGTTCTGAGCTGATTCATGCACTGCCAAAAGACTTCAAGAAGCCAACCGATATTCAGGCTTTGGCAATTCCTGAACTACTCAGTGGTAAAGATGTGTTGGCATTGGCAAATACAGGCAGTGGTAAAACCCTTGCGTATGGTTTGCCTTTGTTGGAAAAGCTAAGTGTAAATCCAGAGCAAAAAGCGCTGATTCTAGTACCAACACGCGAACTAGCGACACAAGTGAGCGAGGCGATTAACCAAGTTGGTCAAGCTATTAGTCTCAACGCGGTGTGTTTGTGTGGAGGTGTCGATAAAGAGCAGCAACTACAGGCACTTGCGGCAAACCCTCACATTCTTGTGGCGACAACAGGTCGCTTAGTTGATCTGGCAAATAACGGGTTGGAGCTGAGTAATATCCATTACCTAGTGTTGGATGAAGCGGATCGCTTGTTGGATATGGGCTTTTGGCCTGACGTGCAAAATATTGCAGGGCAGATTTCAAACCAGCGTCAAACCGCGATGTTCTCAGCAACGTTTTCAGATGAGTTGAAGGGCAAAGCCAAGCAGCTCATGCACGCACCAAAGCAAGTCGCAGCGCATCAAGAAAACAGCACCAATCAAGATATTGCCGAAACGCTGTATCTAGTCAACAAAGGCAGCAAAACCAAGGCGTTGATTGAACTGATCAAGCAAAATACATGGTCTCAGGTATTGGTATTTATTGGCGCGAAAGAGAACGCAGATGGTTTGGCGAAGAAGCTGAATAAAGCGGGTATCGCAACTAATGCGCTGCACGGTAATAAGAGCCAAGCAGAGCGAGAAGAAGCGCTGGTGCAGTTTAAATCTGGGCAAACACAGGTGCTAATTGCCACCGATCTATTGGCGCGCGGTATTCACATCGAGCAACTACCAGTAGTGATTAACTTTGAGTTGCCAATGCACGCAGAGACTTACGTTCACCGAGTTGGACGTACAGCCCGTGCAGGCGAGCAAGGTGTTGCAATGTCACTGGTCTGCCATGGAGAAACTGAAGCTCTTACAGCGATTCGTAACCTGACTCAACGTGAATTGCCAACGCAAGATCTTGAAGGTTTTCCAGTAACGGATAAGCCATCAACAGGCGAAAGCAAACGCGCCCCACGCGATAAAAAAGCCAACCGTCGAACCCATGCCAAAAAGAGCATTAAGCAGTTCCAAGGCAAACCGAAACGCCAAGCTCCTAAAGCTAAATAGACAAGCTCAAATAAACAAAAAGCCACGCTTCAATGCGAGAAGCGTGGCTTTGTTATATCTATTAGCCAATCTTTTTATAGGCGACGATATGAGACAAGAAAAGGAGCGAGTATCTCTCGTTGAATCTGATTTTGTACTCGTGTTCAGCTTCGGATAGTGGTAGCCAACCATTGCCAAAATAATCGTTTATATCGTCAACTGCTTCAGTCTCATCTTTTAAATGTTTTTTGCTCCACTGATAGGTACAAGCTAAAACCAAAACACCATTAGGAGCCGTTGCGTCCATTAATGCTTCCACGACAGTTTTAGGGGAGTCACATTGATCCAGTACGTTCAAGCAAAGGCTTAAATCATGCTGCTTAGCTACCACGCCACTTTCAAAAGGTGCTTCGATGAGAGAAAAATTCACATGGTCACAAGCTCTGGCTATTGGCGATGCATCAAATGTGAAATGCTTTTGCTCTTTTAAGCTCTTAATATAGTGGAAGTCACACTCTCCCCCATCTACCAGTAGCTGTTTTAAGTTTGATAACAAACGATGAGAAGGTTCTACGAGCGTAGCCGAATTGATACTTGGTATGTTGGTTATCAATTCATAACAGTTTCTTCCGAGAGCTGGCCCCACTTCTAAAAGGCTCTTAGGAGAAAGGTTTTCACTGCCGAGAGCTTCAATAACAAACTGCGCGACGTCTTTCGAGTGGCTTGAAGAGACAAACCAATCTGGGACTGACTTAGACTGGCTATCTAGCGGCTTGCTCACGCCATTTTGTCGAAGTTTATCAAGCCACTGAATCTCAAAATATGCTGCTAACCCTTTGTGATCGATATAGAAATCTTCCACTTTTACTCCCTTTTGATATTCCGTTATTGAGCGCTGATTTTGCCCCATCCATCAAAGGTGAGCAAATGCTAAATACCAAACATTGAAACTCTGTCTGCTTTTATTTTTTAATATTTACAACGAGTTAATGTTGTTTTTATGTTGAGCCGATAACTTTCGGAATGTGTCTAAGACCTAACATAGTGCACCCATCCTCCAAGTAGCTATCGGTGACAACATCGAAGCCGAACTTGCCGTAGTAGTCTTTCAAGTGTGCTTGTGCGGATATAAAAATGCTGTCGTTCGGGTAGATCTTTCTTGTGGCATCGAAGCTCACTTGCATCAATTGGTTGCCGATGTTTTTCCCTCTGTAATCCTCTGCGACGATAACGCGACCAATACGCACGTCATTGGCATCAGAGTTCAGCAAGGGTAAAACGTCAACGGGGTATCCGAGTTTCGGAGGCATAATGCGACTATAAGCCACCAGACGTTCGTTATCATATCCCATCACGTGGTAGGTGTCGGGATGGTTATCTTTACCATCCAAATCGCTGTATGGCGTGTTCATGTTCACGATGAAAATATTGACTCTTTGCTGCAAAAAATCGTAAAGCTCTTGAACAGACAGGTCTGCGAATTTCTTAATTCTCCATTCGAGCATCATGCTTCCCCTTGTATTATTTTGGGTACAACATAAAGAGTATTTGTGCGGGATTCATTAACCTTTGTTAAGTGCGTAGAGCAAGCTTAAATAAAGGTTTGCTTTTTTGAACGGCTAAAAAGCAAAAGCCCCACTGACTTGGCCGTGGGGCTGATATAGGAAGGGATACGCTTCGATCTATCGGGGAGTCAAAACGGGAATTAACCTGCAGTCGGACCAACCAAGCGCATTTCCCAATCTTCGACTTCACCGGTTTCTAGGCGGCGTTCAACAAGCTTGCCCCAAGATTCAACCAATGGAAGTTCCGCCAGCTGACTTAGCTCTGTTTTATCTAGGCAACCAGTAAACACAGCGCCCATGATGCGAGCCAATGACCAGTCTGGGTAAGGTCTTTCGCACAGAATAATTTCGTCACCTGCACCGATATCGCCTTCTTGCAACACTCGGAAGTACCAGCCTGTTCGAAGCGTGTCTTGCAGTCTTCTTGCCATGTCGTTTTGCTCGAAGCGAACGTTGAGTTTCCAGCAAGGCATACGCCCTTGTGACACTTCTAACAAGGTTGAGCCGATGCGGATCTTATCTTTCAAGCAAATGGATGCTTCTGTTACGCCACTTGAGCTTAGGTTTTCACCGAACGCCCCAGCTGATTGGAAAATCGCTTTATCGCCTAACTCTTTCTGCCAAACTGGATAGTGCTCGCTTGGGTAAATATGAAGGGCTTTTTGAATCCCACCATGAAAGCGTGGATCGCCTTGTTCATCAGTGGTAAAACCCAGCTCTGTTGCATGCTGACGCTGCGGCAGAACCTGTTTGTTAATCGCACTTTTCGAACCATGCGCAAAGGCAACGGTTTTACCTGCTAATACGCTGTTAACTACGCCTAACTTCTTCATATTCTCTCCTTATCGCCTGAAACTGATTTGCCAAACGGTGTGAGACAAGACCACGCTAGCGTTCGCCTAATGACTTAAATACCGGAATCGCTGCCAGTACTTCAATGCGCTTTTCTGTGCTTTTTAAGTAGCGCGTTTCGCTATCTGAAACCAACACATGACGTTGATAACCTTCCGTTTTAGGGAACTTGGTCAACACGGTTTCAAGCGATTCTTCGCACTTGTCTTGGTTGATGTTATCAATATCGATTTTGAATAAGAGTTGGTTTTCTTTGGATATTTCAACTTGATATCGCATACGTCGCACCTCATTGCTTCTTTCACTTTGCCGAGCATGATAGCCTAGTGAACTTGTGTCGGAGTAGGGATGTAAGGACAGTTAATGATGCCAACCCGCCAAATCGATTCTCACTCCGGTGTCATGACCTCCAATGAGATGATGGCTGCCAATCCTCACTCACCGGCACTTGTTAAGACCATCGATATGCCGAAAGGGTACATTGACGCGATGCACCAACACACGTGGCATCAAGTCATTTTCCCGATAAAAGGGCTATTGCAAACCAAAACCGATCATTACCAGCACCTTGTGCCCCATACCTCTGCGCTGTTTGTGCCTGCGGGTATTCAACATGAATCCATCGCGCTAAGCCATACGACATTTGTCGGAATCTATCTAAACCCTAGTTTCGGTACTGAGTACGAGCATCAAGTTAGAACCATCATTCTCACGCCGTTCTTGAACGAGCTGCTACAGGAAATACGCCGTCAATGCGAAGGGTTCGTAAGTGATGAGGAAGTATCGCGCTTGCTAGGCGTACTCCACGATCAAATCATGAAAGACAACGTGCAGACCTTTCAGTTACTGCTGCCAGAAGACAGGCGCTTAAAGCTGATATTCGAAGCGCTGACCGATACGCCAGCATTGGATTGGTCACTCAAACAGTGGGGCGAGACAGTAGGCGCATCCGAGCGAACTTTGTCGCGCCTGTTCTCCAAAGAGTTCAACACCTCGTTTCAACTTTGGCGGCAACAAATTCGGCTGATTTATTCGCTCTCTTTGCTAGACGAGGAGCTCTCTATCCAAAGCATTGCCGATCAAGTGGGGTATCAAAACGACTCTTCTTACATCAAAGCGTTTAAAGCCTATTTTGATGTCACCCCACAGCAGTTTCGCGTTAATGGTCGACGGGGATAGCGAGTACAATCTTGTCCACAACATCGGTCTCGTCCATCACACTACTCTAGCGGCAATTGGAAGGTGCTCTTGATTTCCTTAACGGAGACGTTGGATTGAATAGCACTAATGCCTTTCACGCGGCGGATGGCACTGATATGGTCAAAGTATTCGTCTAAGTCTCTCGCCACCACTTGCACCATGTAATCCGCGCTACCTGCAATGCAGTGACACATTAAGATCCAATCGGTTTCAGCTACGAAGTCTTCAAAAGGTGTGGTGTTTTCTACCTCGTGACTGCCTAGTGTCACCAGCGTAAAACCAGAGACTTGAAAGCCGAGCTTTTTGCGGTTCAACTTCGCCGCGTAACCCTCAATGTAACCTTCCTCTTCCATCTTTTTCCAGCGTCGCCAGCAGGGCGTTTCACTCAGGTTAACGGTCTCTGCGAGCTTGGAATTACTCATGCGACCATCTTTCTGAATATGGTCAAGAATGGCGAAATCGGTACTATCCAACTCATAGTTGGTGGATTCTTTCTTTTTCATAATTGTTTTAGAAATAGTCTGCTCAAATTGACTTTTATCGTAGCGCAGATAGCAATTTTCTTTCTACCCAAATCGTTAGACTGTTTCCCATATTCGTTGATTACTTTTTGGGAGAGAGTGCATGAGTGCTCAATTGTTGGCGGCATTTTTGTTGTTTGCCGTTTCTATTTCTTTAACGCCGGGAGCTGGTAACGTCGCGCTGTTAGGTATTTCGAGTCGATATGGGTTTTCTGCGACCGTGCCATTTGTATTGGGCAATGCGGTTGGAGTGATCATCATGTTGATTGGTGCAAGTGTGGGGCTTGTCAGTTTGTTTACCCTTTACCCAGATTTGTACACAGCGCTAAAGTGGATTGGTGCGGCGTACTTGCTGTATCTTGCATGGTCGATTGCCACGATGGAAATTGACAATGATTCGAATGCGAAAAAGTCCGGTTTTTTCTCTGGCGTTTGGGTGCAAATTCTTAATCCGAAAAGTTGGGTTGCATCGCTGACGGTGTTTTCCCAATTTATCTCGCCAAACAATGATTACCTAACTCAGGTGGTAATCATCATTAGCGTGATGGTGGGAACCGGTGTGTTGGGGATGTTTGCATGGGCGTACTTTGGCACCGTATTGAACCGCTTTATTCAGTCACCACAAAAGGTAGTGTGGGTAAACCGATGCATGGGCAGCAGCCTAGCGTTAGTGGTGGTGTTTATGCTGAGCCAACCCGTTTAGGCTCCTATCTAATTTGACGCGCGCGCCGAGAAAACGTTATATACCGGTTTCGCTATGGCGAACCATATTCTCTCTAGCAATTCAGTGGTATCAAGATGAGCTTAACTAAGTCCAACTCGACCAAGACAAACACTCGCGTTAATCAACTGAGCTTTGGTTCGCCAAGTGCATCGTTAGTGTTGGAGCATGTTGAGCTAGAGCCACTCGCTTTAGGTAAAGTGCGAGTGCAAATCGAAGCCACAAATATTAACCCAAGTGACCGATTGTCGATTCAGGGGGTAGGGCAGTATCGTCGTACCCATGTACCGCCGCGAGTCCCCGGCTTTGAAGCGGTTGGGCGTGTGGTTGAGATAAACGATCCGTATCAAACCGAATTTCACATTGGGCAGAAGGTGCTGGTGGCACAAAGCGGGACTTGGCAAAGCTATGTTGATGTGCCTGCGGAGAATGTCTTTGTGGTGCCGGAAGAACTTGAGAATGGCTACGCTTGCCAGTTGTATATCAATGCCCTGACGGCTTGGGTGATCACCACTCACGTTGCCAAGTTGGGCAAAGAGGACGTGGTGATCATCAACGCGGGCAATTCTGCGATTGGTAAGATCTTCGCTCAGTTGTCGCACTCGCGTGGATTTACTTTGATTCCGATAAGCTCCGCGCCAGAGCGTTATCCATACGACTCCATTGCAGTGCTAGATAGTAAGCAAGATCTGCAATCTCAAATCGATGCCCGAGAGTTACCTCAACCGAATGTCGCGTTCGATGCTATTGGCGGCAAAGTGGGAACAGAACTTATCCAAGTTCTGCATAATTCTGGAACATACATCAATTACGGAACGCTTTCACTCATGCCTTATGACCCTGATTTTTTTGCTTGTATGAAGCAGAACAATATCGATTTCTGCACGTTCTTTTTGCGCTATTGGGAAGAGTTGGTTGGTAAGACCGTTCGAAAACAAGTCTTTGCTGAGATGCTAGAACACTTTATGGAGCACCAAATACAACTTGATGTGGATCGCTGCCTTCCGTTAGAACAGTTCAAGCGCGCATTCGAGCTGATAGAAGATGAGTCGGTTACGTTACAAGGCAAAATCATTCTGACAATGCAGTGACGATATTCAAGTAGAGATTGCTGGGTAAATTGAAGAATAAAAAAAGGATGGTATTCACCATCCCTTTTTCGTTTTCGTTAGGATTAACGGAACTGCGGCATGTAGTCGAGGTTGGCTTCAATCGTCTCTTCTAGAGCCTTTTCTAGAATCGTTCCGGTGGTCACTAACGGGTTCAAAATCAATGCTCGATGCGCTGCATTGCGGTCGCCTGTGACAGCAGCTTCTACCGTGAGTGATTCAAAGTCTTTCATCAATTGAATCAAGCGCAGCGTATCGCTTGGGAATGGTGCGACGTTTAGAGCCACTGGTCCCGATTTTGTGATCATGCAGCTGACTTCCACTGCGCAATCGTCGGGTAAACCTGCAATGGCACCGTTGTTACGAGTGTTCACGTGCATGATGGTGCGCTTATCGTTGTAGATAGAGCTCATTAGTTCACAGGCGGCTTCTGAATAGTATTGACCGCCACGCTTTTCGAGCTCTTTTGGTTTCTCGTTTAGCTCTGGATTGCGGTAGATATCGAATAGGCGCTTCTCCATGGCTTTAACCACTTCACCGCGTGTACCTTCGTCGTTCGCTTCTTCAATCTCTTGGCCCATGATGTCTTCGCTGGTGTAGTAATAGCGCAGGTAAGCACACGGGATCATACCCATATTACGCAGCAGCTCTTGTGGCCAGTCGAATGGAGGAATGTTTTGCGGCACCAGAGGATCGTTGCCAGATAGGATCTCTTCTACCACTTCTTGCAGTTTGTCGCGACCTTCGTGCAGGATCTGGCGTGCCCAGATAAAGTGGTTCAAACCCGCAACTTGCAGTACAAACTCTTGCTCGTTAGCACCTAGCATTTGGGCGATGCCTTTTTGCATGATCACTGGCACGTTACATAAACCGACCGCTTTCACTTTGGTGTGTTTGAGAATCGCTTCTGTCACCATGCCTGATGGGTTGGTAAAGTTTAGCAACCAAGCATCTGGACACAACACTTCCATCTCTTTACAGATTTCCAGCGCGATAGGGATGGTGCGGCAGGCATTGGCAAAACCGCCTAACCCATTGGTCTCCTGACCGATCATGCCGTACTTCAGCGAGATGCGTTCATCACGGATTCGGCCTTCCAAACAGCCAGCGCGAAATTGAGAGCACACAAAGTCTGCGTTTTTCAAAGCGGGTTTGCGATCCAAGGTTACGTGCACATCAATATGCGACATGTCGTTTTTAGCCAACATACGACGTGTTAAATCGCCAATGATGCTGACTTTCTCTGCACCATCTTCAATATCGACCAACCACAGCTCGCCGATTGGCAGTTCATGATTGCGTTTGATCAGACCTTCGATCAGCTCTGGTGTGTAGCTAGAGCCTGCGCCAATAATGGTAATTTTAAGATTCTTTTTCATCGTGATGTTCTCGTTATGGATAAGACAATGTGATTAAAAAGCATCCTGATTGGCTTCACAAACCAAACAAATCTTGCTATGGATTAGTGCAGCTAATTTATAGGAAGTCGAGTGATGGACAGAAAACAGCAGATGCTCTCCAATATGTACACTTTTGCGATTGCAGGTAAGTTTCTTAGCTTTACCAAAGCAGCGGAAGAGCTCTTTATCACCCAAGGGGCGGTGAGCCAGCGAATTAAATCGTTAGAAGAGCAACTGGGTTTCAGTTTGTTTGTGCGCATGACGAGACGATTAGAACTGACCAAAGAAGGTGAGCGATTACTGCATGCGTTAAACCAATCGTTCGAGGTAATTTTCTCTGAACTCGAAGACATCAAGTTCAATGAACTGCGCGGTGAGTTGTACATTGGTGCTGCACCGACGTTCGCCCAGAGTTGGCTTTTGCCAAGGTTGCCAGATTTTCAACGCTTGTATCCGCATCTCAATATTAAACTGAGGGTGAAAGCGAGCCGTTTGGACTTTCAGCATGAGCCCGTCGATATCGCGATTTACTACAGCAATAGCGAGCATCCGGGTTTCTACCATCAACGTTTGTTCGATGAAGTACTGCTGCCTGTTTGTAGCCCGAAATACTTTAACGACCATTTTTCAGATCAAGCGCCGTTGCTTGAGCAGTTGGCTGGCGTGACTTTTATTCATTGCTCTGAATCATTAGAGGCGAGTGAGCCAAACCAAGAGTGGGCGATGTGGCTAACCAAACAATCCAACCCGCTGCTGAATACGCTTAACGTGATGGACAGAACCTATTTGTTTAACCACGCTGATATGGCAATGACGGCGGCTAAGAACGGAATGGGGTTGGGGATCGCTCGCGAGTCTTTGGTGAAAAACAGTCTAGAAAACGGTGAGCTAGTGGCACCTTTTGAGCGCGTCAGTGCAGAGAGAGGCTATGATTTGATCTGCCTGAATGGGCAGCAACACAGACCAAAAAACGCGGCATTTATTGAGTGGTTAGAGACGCTGTTGCCAAAGCGTGAATAAGGGCTAATTGAACGTATGAGTAAAACGTCCTCCCTCATCCGATATGAAGGGAGGACTAACCGGTATCGCTTTTAACTCGCGATAATCTCATCCATTAAGCGGTCGATTTGAACCACCACTTGTTCACTCGCGTCTTCCATGGCGTTAATTGCTGCGACCATGCCTGCCATGTTGCCAGATTTGGCTTGGCTCATTGCTTCACGTCCGCTGTCATGTACGCCTTTATGTGGTTCTTCAAGTAACGCATAGCTTCTTAGGTGGCTGTAAGCCTTACCATCACCACGGTAGTACCACTGACCTAAGCGGCACTCTGAATGGCTATTGACGGTTTCACTGAATGCGCCTTTTTGTAGTAAGCGGTAGATGTTGTTCTTCCAGATCGCGTGATCAAGCTTCACCGTATCTAAGAAAGCGCGAGTCGAAGCGATATGAATCACTTGCTGCATGTGTTCCGACTTCACGACCACTTCGTTCACGATAGAGCCAATTTGTGCCGAAGATGCCGAGACTTCCTCTGCACAGGTTTGGTTCTCATCAATCGAGTTTTTAATCGCGCTTACTTGAGTCAGCACTTGGTTCACGAGGGAATCAATCTGCTCACTGGCTTCACTTGCTTTGCCGGCAAGGTTTCTTACCTCGTCGGCAACCACGGCAAACCCACGCCCTGCTTCGCCTGCACGTGCAGCTTCAATTGCTGCATTCAGTGCCAGTAAGTTAGTTTGATCGGAAATCTCTTGAATAGTAGATACAAGGTGGGAAATAGAAGTGGCAGTGTTATCTAATATTTGAACCGATTCAATGCTCTGAGACGCTTGTGTGCTTATCTTAACGGCTCGGTTATCAAGACGTGCTAATGCTTGATGCGTTTGCTCAAACATTTCATCAAGTTGTTGCAGTTCTTGGTTTTCATGCGCCATGGACTGAGCACTTTCGACCATCTCTGTTCGAATGGTTTGGAGCATATCTCCACCTTTCAGACTGCTCGACATCAACTCATCACTGTTGTGGTGATTTTGTTGTGCAGAGCCCACAAGTTGTTGAGTTTCTTGGAGCTGATTTTCTAGAACGGCAACGTCGGTTTGATACTTCTGCTTAAGGTCTGCTAACTCTTGCTTTAGCGCCTCATTTTCTGCTTTGATTCGTTTTAATCCAAACATAGGTTTTATAAATGTAACATAATGTTAAAAATTGCATGCTAATCGAGTTGAGTATCGAATACACGATTACATTCATATATTTGCTTAGTCGAATCACACTTTTTGAGTAAGGTTTATTTGAATAAGAGAAGCCAAGGTTAAACGATGTTGAACTTGGCTTCTTCTAGGTGAAATAGCGTGTGATGAATGCGTTATAGCTCTTGCATGAGTTGTATGTAGTTTCCACAAGTATCGTCGAGTACCGCAATCATCACAGGGCCAGCTTCTCTTGGTTCTATCGAAAAATGAACACCGAGTTCAGAAAGTTTCTTGAATTCTTTTTGCAAGTCATCGACTGCGAAAGAAGTCCAAGGGATGCCTGCCTCTTTGAGTGCTGTTTGGTACACTTTTGCTGGCCCAAAAGTCATCGGCTCAAGCAACAATTCAACACCGGATTGCTCAAGTGGAGAGACCACCGTTAACCATTTATGCTCCCCAATAGGGACTTCCGCTTTTTTGATGAAACCCAGAACATTCGTGTAGAAATCGAGCGCTTTGTCCTGATTATCAACAGGAACACTAGTAAGAGATATTCTGATCACTGGTATATGCCTTTTGTGTTTTGGAATACGTAAAAGATAGCGAAACGCGCCATAGAAAACTTATTCCCGATTGCTTTTATGCAGTTTTTGAAACGCTTTTGGTGAGTAGCCGGTACATTTTCTAAAAACACTGGAGAAGGTCGTTAAGCTTTCATAACCCACTGCAAAACAGGTGTCGGTGATGGAGCGACCTTCACGCAATAGTGCTTTCGCTTTTGATATCCGCATGTCTCGCAAATAGCTTCTGGGTGTGATGCCATACATTTGCTTGAAAATCCGTACATAGTGAAAGCGAGACATAAACGCGGCCTTGGCTAAATCGTTTAACTCGATATTTTCAGAATGATGTTTTTCCATGAAGGCTTTGGATTGTCTGATGAGAAGGTACTGCTTAGGGCTCAGTGCAGCCTCACTGTATGCGCGATCAATTTCTAGTTCGTAGAATGTCTTTGGGTGAGGAGGCATCGGCTATCCATGGTTGAGAGCATTGAATTGAGTCTAACACCGAATTATGAATGACGAGTACATGTACAAATATCTCACTCATTCTAAATAACAAAACCCCGATAACTGGTCGCCAATTATCGGGGTTCTTTTTATCTTATTACTGCTGAGTGAGTATTACTTAGTGTGGAAAATCTGCTCGGTTTCTAGCGAGGTCATCGCGCGAACTTGACGCCAGATGTAGTAGAAAATACCAAACATCATCAACATACTCGGGATAGCAATCATCGGGTAGCTGTAAAGGGTTAGCTTGCCTAGTTCTTCATTAAATGCGGCTGTACCGGCTGGACTGGTGACAATCCACGTTGCTAAGAAGTAGTTCATCGCCGATGAGAACGCGAATGTACTCGCGAACAGGTAGTTCGATGACATTAAGCAGCGCTCAAATGCTTGAGTTTTCCCATTCTGTTCTAAACGCTCGTGGATAAGCGGCAGATTCAAAATTGTGTCATTCAACAGCATTTTCTGCATGAGTGGGTAACGCGTAAAAGTTGAGCCTAATACTGCAAGACCAATCAAACCTGGGATCAACGCTTCTTTTAGCGCTAACCAACGCGTGTCTAGCTCTAATAAGCCAATACCACCGGTTAATAGCACGCTGATAAAACCAAGTGCAGAAATGAAGTTGAATTTCTTGTTGCGGATAAGATCCATGCTGCCGTAAATCACTGGGAACAGCAACGCGACAACCAGCGCCATTGCTGTGCCTAGGTGCTCTTCACCACTGAACTTCATCAAAATAAATGAAGGGATGATGACGTTAAACAGGATTTCGAATAATGGATTCGACTTTTTCGCCGTGGTGTTACTCATAATTTTACTGACTCTATTATTTCGGCTGAATTTACTTTGGGGGAAGTGTTCTACTCCTTGCGCCAGATGTAAAGCGTTAAAGCCTCGAGTTGTGTAACGACTTATGAAATAAACACCGAAAAAGTACAGACTCACATGGTTTATGGCGAAGGTGAATGGAAGGTCAAGAAACATGGTACTGACGGGAAGCGCAGAGTCTGGCGTAAGCTGCATATCGCAGTAGATACAAGCACCCACGCAATAGTCGCAGCAGAGCTGAGTTTATCTAACGTAACCGATGCCGAAGTGCTCCCCAACTTGCTTGGGCAGACACGTCGTGAAATTATTGAAATATCAGGCGACGGAGCTTATGACACAAGGCAATGTCATGATGCAATACGAATCAAGCGAGCGGTTCCGCTCATCCCGCCACGAGAAGGGGCAGCTTGTTGGGAGCAAGGACACCTCGCAATTTAGCGGTAGGCTGTCAGAAGCTCTACGGCTCCAACAAGAAGTGGGAAAAGCGATATGGCTATCATAAACGTTCGCTATCAGAGACAGTAATGTATCGAGTGAAGCAATTGTTAGGCGTAAAGTTAAGCCTAAGAAATTACAACGCTCAGGTTGGTGAGACTTACGCAATGATTAAAGCGCTGAACAAGCTTACGGGACTAGGTATGCCTGAAACTCAGTGTGTCGTTTAAAAAATTAGGCAATAATGGCGCAGGCATATCTTCTCTCTGAATTAAGCATCAAAGCCGCTGTACAACAAAGTCCCTTAGTGCTCTCTTTATATTTTCTCTCGAATTTCCTTAGGTTACAGAATACAATAAATCCAATATTCGATAACTTCCGATTAGTTAAACCAATTGCTGATGATAAACTTTGAACCCAAACGCTCTTATCAAACGATAGGATTAATTTTAAGAAAAGAACTCTCGGATGGATTGTATACAATCGGCAGTCGTTTACCTCCTGAACGCGATATTGCAGAGCGTTTAAATGTTGGTAGGACGGTTGTGCGAGAAGCGATCATCATGCTCGAACTGGAAAACTTAGTTGAAGTGAAAAAAGGTTCAGGCGTTTATGTTATCAACTTGCCGCAAGACAAGAACAGCCAGGCAGATTCAAGCTTTGTCCGACAAGAAGATATCGGTCCTTTCGAAATGCTGCAAGCAAGACAGTTATTGGAAAGTACTATTGCTGAGTTTGCTGCAGTGCAAGCCACACCGTCTGATATAGAGAGAATGCGTGAAGCGCTCGAAATTGAGAAAAATGAGATCGAAAGTGAAGGTAGCCTAGATCCAACTGGTGATAGACTTTTTCATTTGTGTATTGCGGAAGCCACACAAAATTCTCTTCTCGTTGATATGCTTAAGCAATTGTGGGAACGAAGAGAGTCCAGCCCTATGTGGAAAAAGCTCCATTGTCACATTGAAAACAAAGACTATTGCAAAGAGTGGCTTGATGACCATGCGCAGATATTGCTTGCCATGAAGCGAAAAGATCCACGTGCAGCGAAGCACGCGATGTGGCAACACTTAGAACATGTGAAAGTGAGATTACTCGAGTTGTCTGACTTTAATGATCCGCAGTTTGATGGTTATTTGTTTGACTCTATTCCTGCGAATTTAGTGTCTCAAGAAAAATAACCAAAGCGCATTAAAATAACAAAAAGGATGTTGTGCTTGGTTACATCTACATCCTTTCTGTTAATACAATTAAATAGCTGGTGTTGGTATTAGTGGCCGATTAAATCATTTCTGAAAAGTCAGTGATCACTTTCTTCACAGAACTAAAATTATTGTTATGGTTAAAATCATGCCGGAAACCAACTACATCACAACCACTCGCTGTAGCCGCTAATACACCGGCGTGGGAATCTTCAAAGATGATTGCATTAGTTGCGGAGACACCAAGTCTGGACAATGCGAATAAATACGCTTCAGGATCTGGTTTGTGACGCTGAACATTCTCTTGAGTCACAATTACCTCAAAGAAGTGCTGAAGTTGTAATCTATTTAAAATCAATTCAACAGCCCAATATTTTGAGGAAGTGACGAGCGCGCATTTATTTCCGTTTTGGTGTAGGTATGCCAAATACCGTCGTACACCCAAGTTAACGTCGAGTTGCTCATTTAACAAACGCTCATAGTGTTTTTTGAAACTGAGATTAAATTCGGTAAGTTTTGGGTTAATACCAGTATGATGAAAGATATACTCAGTTACGATATGCCAACTCTTGCCCATCACCTTTTTATAGAGAAAATAGTCTATATTCACCTCGAAATCGAGGCACGCAAGGGCTAACGCTTTTCCTTTCAATGGTTCTGATTTGACAAGTGTTCCATCCATGTCGAACAAATATGCGTCGTAAGTTTTCACTACTTAATGCCTTTGTTGCTAGGGCCTGTTGATCTTTCGTGGTTAAATTCTGTTCGGATGGGGACGCCTAGTCAAAATCGTTTTAGGTGAGGCAAGGAGTGTGTCGCCTAGTCATTCTAAGCAAATACTCCTTAGCAAAGCATAAAACGATTTTTGCGGGGGCGCCTAGCTCGAACCCTTTGGGCAGCGTTTGTTGGTCATTTCTACTGCGTTATCGACTTTTATGTAGGCTAACTACACATCAAAGCCTCTGCCTTGTATAAACACCCAACAATTCGCTGCAAAAATCAGCTCGAAAGGTCAAAAGGCCCTAAACAGAGAGAGGGGGATAACATTCAATGATCTCTACACCACCTGCTGTTTTTATCTCAACTGTGTCGACACCAGCAGGACAAAAAAACTTGTCGAATTGACGTAATGTCAACTGCTCATCACCAAGCGTTATCGTACATTCTCCTCGTGTGACTATACCAATGTAAAAGTCCTCCTCTTGTTTGAAAATATGGTTAGTTATATTACTTCGACAAACACGATAGCGATCAGTGGTCGATGCATCGATTAGCATGTATTTCGATGAGCCATCAGAATAGGTTTCAATTGGTATTGGTGTTTTTTTGTTTTTAGCGACAACATCATCAATAGATTGTTGAGAATAATCAAAAACATCCAGGCAAAAGTCGAGGTCTCGCTTCATAAAACGAGCTTCTTCTGGAAGGGTATAACCACCACGCTCAAATTCAAAACGTACTGCCCAGTCGGAAGGCTCCATGATTTCGATCATCATAATGCCTTCCCCAATCGCATGGGGCATGCCTCCAGGGATGAAATAACACTGTCCCTCTTCGACTGGAACTTTTTCGAAGCATTTTTTGAGCGTCGCGATATCTTGGTTGATAATGATGTTTTTGAATTCTTCTTTTTTGGGAGGGTGCTGAAAGCCTAAATAAATATAAGGATTGTTGATATCTTCTCTGACTTTCAGAATGTAGTAGGCTTCGGCTTTCCCCGAATCTGAGTTTAAAAACTGTTGTGAGAACTCTCTTGTGGGGTGAGCTTGGAAGTGTAGTCGAATCGACGAGTCTAAGAACTTGACTAAAACCATCGGATTTATGCCAAATTTTTCAACGTGCTCATGACCCAAAAAGTATTCAGGATCTAAAGCAATCAGTTCTGAAAACTGGATGCACTGATCACTTAGTATGGCGACGGATTCCCCTTCTTCAATATGTTCTCGACCAGGGTTAACCGCTTTTGTTGTCGATGCAATCCAATCTTCCGGAAAGTGAGCATCTTTTGCTGGTATTTTTCCGGCAATGTCATCGAGTACTTTTCCGCCTTTATATGAACGCCATACTCTATTTTGTTTAAACTGTACTAATTTATCTTTGTATTTCATGGAGTTCTCGGGTTGTTATTGGTTTAAGTCTATTTTATTAGCCATTCTATAAAGTGTGGCTTTCGCTCCTGACTCTTGGATGCTAATAAATTTTTCTATGATGTTGTTGACCAGTTCTGTATCGTTTGTGATGCTCTCATTGAATATACATTCAAGATTAATCAAAGCTAGGGCGCTATCTCTGCTGCTCTTACAGTCCGATTTGATACTGTCAAATATCGGTGATAGTGGGTCGTTAACTTCTATCGAATTCCCATCATCATCAGTGCCGATAACGTAATTCATCCAAGCTGCAATCCCCAACTCTAGCCAATGCGTCTGAATCCTCTTGCTTCGGTTATAGATCAATGATTCGCAAAATCTTGGTGGCAACTTGTGGCTTCCATCCGTTGCAATTTGGGAGGTGGCGTGCTGCAACTTGTTATTAGAGAAACGTTCAATCAATAACTTCGCGTATTGCTCTATATTGACCTCACTTGGTAAGTTCAATGTGGGCGCTTGTTCCGCTAACATGAAATCAAGGGTCGCTTTAAGAAACTCTTTATCATCAATGACTTCTGAAATGTATTTGTACCCACTCAAATAACCCAAATAGGACAAAAATGAGTGGCTTCCGTTGAGCATTCTCAGCTTCATTTGCTCATATGGGATTACGTCTTCAACAAATTCTGCACCGACTTCGTTCCAGTTTGGTCGTCCATTGACGAAGTTGTCTTCTATTACCCATTGACGAAATGGTTCGCACGCAATGGCGCAATGGTCTGCATAACCTAATTTACTTTCAATGTAAGCTAAAGTTTCAGGTGTAACCGCTGGGACGATCCTATCGACCATCGTATTTGGGAAAGTTACGTGATCCTGAATCCATTCGTAAAGTTCAGAATCAACTAGCTTGGCGTATCCGAGGATGGCTTTGCGGGCGACGTCTCCGTTACTTTGAATGTTGTCACATGACATTACAGTAAATGGCGGTCGTTGACGTTCTTTTCTCAACCTAAGGGCCTCGACAATATAGCCGATGGCTGACTTAGGGCTTTGTGCAGATTTCAAATCGTCTTGTATTAGGGGATTGTTGGTATCGAGAGTACCGGAGCTTGGTTCGATACAATAACCCTTTTCAGTAATGGTTAAAGAAACTATGGCTGTGTTTACATCTGCGAGTGTTTCTAAAACTTTCTCTCTTCCATCTAAAAGAGGGTGCAGAGAATGTGTAATTGACTTGGATATTTTTACTTGTTCGCGGTTTGACCCTCTTTCCAGAACCGCATACACGTTATCTTGTTGACGTAGCTCTTTGATCAATTCCACAGAACCGAAGAGATTAATAGAGCTAATCGACCAGAGTGTTTTTTCTTTGTCAATTAACTCGCTGGTATATAGAGCTTGGTGTGCACGGTGAAATGCGCCTAAACCGATGTGAATGATTTTAGGTTTATTTGTAATACATGGTTTTATATTGATTTTACTCATAATGACATCATTTGCCCTGAGGTGTTTTGTACAGATAGTTATCAACTTTTCTCGTCTATAACATACCACTCATTTGTATTATTTAAATATTTTAATACCAGAAGTTTTATTTCTGTGATTTTGGTCAACCAATTGGTATGCCAATTCTGACAGTCTAATAAGGAAGAATAAAAATGAACTAATTTTTTAAACATTACGTGGACAAAGGCAGAATAATGAATATTGATATATATATAGTTTTAGGATACTTCGTATTCCTAATGATCGTCGGGTGGATGTTTCGGTCTGCCACGTCTTCGACGAGTGAGTACTTTCGTGGTGGAGGTAAAATGTTGTGGTGGATGGTTGGCTCTACAGCGTTCCTCCAAGCATTGAGTGCAATGACATTTACTGGCGTAATGGGGAAGGCGTTAGACGTTGGCGTGTCTATCGTTGTTATCTTTTTTGCTAATGCGCTTGGTTATTTTTGTAACTATCTCTTTTTTGCCGCGAAAGCTCGTCAAATGCGGGTAATTAGTCCTATTCAAGGTATACGACTACGCTTTGGTCGAGTGAGCGAACAAGTTGTTACTTGGGCTACTGTTCCCTCTAGCGTATTGCAAGCGTCATTGTGGCTTAACGCTTTGGCGATCTTTGCGAGTGCCGTCTTTAATATTCCGATTGAAACAACCATTATTTCGGCTGGTGGCGTTGTGTTGTTTATGTCATTAGTTGGTGGGAGCTGGGCGGTTGTTGCTTCAGATTTTATCCAGATGATTATCATCACGGTTGTGACATTCATTGCCACCATCGTCGCTATTTCCAAAGCTGGTGGAGTTACGCCAATTTTGGAGGCGGGCTTACCAGATCGAGGCTTTGTTGGGGAAGGGTATAGTTACGCATATTTATTTGTGGGCTGGTTTATTTGTATCTTTATTAAACAGTTCTTTAGTACAAATAACATGATTGATTCCTATCGTTACATTGCAGCTAAAGATACTAAGAATGCACGTAAAGCTGCCGTTTTAGCATGTTGTTTAATGGCGCTAGGTCCTTTTATCTGGTTCTTACCTGCATGGTATGTGGGTGGTCACTACCCAGACATGTCCACTTGGGGACTAGATGTACTCGGTAAAGACATATCTAATGCAACGTATTTTGTGTTTGTTCGAAATGAAATGCCAGTTGGTATGGTTGGTTTAATGATGTCAGCGATGTTTGCTGCAACCATGTCGTCGATGGATTCAGCGCTGAACCGAAATGCGGGTATTTTTATTAAGAACGTTTACGAACCTTATTTTGCGAAAGATAAATCTGATAAGTCGATTCTGTTTGCAAGTAAAGTTGCGACGATTGTTTTCGGCTTAATGATCATTGTTGCGGGTTTATTTATGAGTAAGTTGAAAGACTTTGGTTTATTCGACGCACTCATGATGGTGAGCACCTTAGTTGCCTTCCCTGTACTTATTCCATCGTTATTATGCTTCTTTATCAAGAAGACACCTGATTGGTCATGTTGGGCAACGATTGCTGTCGGTGCATGTGTATCCGCTGCGATTGCATCAACGAGCGCGCCAATGATCGAAAGTTTGTTTAACTTAGCAGAGCCACTGTCAAAACGTGAATTCGCGGAAATGAAATCCATCACTATGGGGGTTACCGCTCACATCATTATCACTGGTGGTTTCTTCTTGTTGACTCAGTTGTTTTACAAAGAGCCGCAAGGAGAGCGTGCAGAGGAAATCAACCAGTTTTTCAACGATGTATCAACTCCTGTTGTGGTTGAAGAAACAGCGGAAAGCTTCAAAGCTGATAGACAGCAATATGTGTTGTTAGGACGAGTTCTGTTAGCGACAAGTGCAGCGCTGTTGATTTTGACCTTAATCCCCAACCCGTTATGGGGACGTATGTTATTCGTATTGATGTCATTTATGGTCGGATTCATCTCTTGGCTGTTACTACGCGCAGGTAAATTAAAAGACGCTGAATTAAAAGAGTGCACTGTTTGATTATTGAAGGTGGGTGCGGTGCCTGGCCCACCTTAATTGAGTTAATTATTTTGGAGAGAATTCTATGAAACAGACATGGCGTTGGTATGGCCCTAATGACCCTGTGACCCTGAGCGATATTCGACAAGCCGGTGCAACAGGTATTGTTACTGCGCTTCATTACAAAGAAAATGGTGATATATGGCAGGAACATGAAATTCTCGATAGAAAAGAAATGATTGAGAGTAATGATTTAACTTGGGATGTAGTTGAAAGTATTCCTGTTCATGAAGAAATAAAAACACAAACAGGTAATTACCTTGCTTGTATTGAAAATTATAAACAATCTATCATTAATTTAGCTAAGTGTGGAATCAAGACCATTTGCTATAACTTTATGCCAGTTTTAGATTGGACTCGGACTGATTTGGAATATGTTCTCCCTGACGGTTCAAAAGCACTACGTTTTAATCATATAGATTTTGCTGTGTTTGATATTTGTATATTAAAACGTGAACAAGCAGAAAACGAATACAGCCAAGAAGACATCGAAAAAGCACACGATCGATTTCAATCCATGTCAATTAAGGAAGTCGAACAATTAACTTCTAATATTATCGCGGGGCTCCCGGGTGCTGAGGAAGGCTACACTCTGGATGAATTTAGATGTCAGTTAGCAAAATATGATGCAATTGACAAAGCTAAACTACGTGAACACCTAGTGTTTTTTCTGAAAGAAATTACCCCTATTTGCGAAGAATATGGCGTTAAGTTAGCGATTCATCCAGATGATCCACCACGTGCTATTTTAGGTCTGCCACGAATTGTCTCTACTATTGAAGACATTGCTTTCCTAACTGAAGCTGTGCCAAGTGCCATAAATGGGATAACTATGTGTACGGGATCGTACGGTGTTCGTGGAGATAATGACTTAGTAAAAATGATTGAGACTTTTGGCGAGCGGATTTACTTCACTCATTTGCGTTCGACTAAACGTGAAGCTGATCAGAACAGTTTTTATGAAGCCGCACACCTAGACGGTGATGTTGATATGTACGGCGTCATTTTTTCTTTACTAAAAGAGGAAAATAGGCGACGTATCGAGGGGGATTTTGACCTTATTCCAATGAGGCCGGACCACGGACACCAAATCATTGATGATCTGAATAAAAAAACCAATCCGGGGTATTCATGTATTGGTAGGCTCAAAGGCTTAGCGGAAATTCGCGGTGTTGAATATGCGTTAAAACAGAGCTTTTTTAACCAGTAATACAGCAATGGGAAGTACCATGTTTTTCTTTAAGTTTAACTCAGAAAGTATTGTTCAAATAACTCTTTGGTTTAATTAGGGTCTGTTGATCTTTCGCGGTTAAATTTTGTTCGAGATAAAATCAGCTCGAAAGGTCAACAGACCCTAGTAATTAGCACTTTAGTTAGCATAAGAAATATTGCCACTTATAGATTTATCCTAAAAAAGCCAGCAGTTAATACCTGCTGGCAAAGTCTTTGGGCTTCTAGGTTTTTTGCTTTTATTTCTTGTTACTCATCGCTGTCACGGTGCCCCGATTGGTTTTCCGGGGAAGAAAACACAGCACCGTGCGCTTTGTGCTCAAGAAATTGGAGATTAACCTTGCTTACGGATTAGGTAATCAAATGCGCCTAAGCTTGCTTTTGCACCTTCACCCATCGCAATGATGATCTGTTTATAAGGGACGGTTGTAGCGTCACCGGCTGCGAAGACACCTTCTAGGCTAGTATCGCCACGGCTACCGACTTCAATCTCGCCGCGCTCAGATAGGGCTACTTCTGAATCTTTTAGCCATTCTGTGTTTGGTACTAGACCGATTTGAACAAAGATACCTGACAGTTCAATCTCTTTGATTTCATCTGTGTTGCGGTCTTTGTACTTCAAGCTTGTTACGCGAGTACCGTCGCCCACTACTTCTGTTGTTTGCGCCATCGTGATGATGTCTACGTTTGGTAGTGAGTTCGCTTTGTCGATAAGCACTTGGTCTGCGCGAAGTACGTCTGCGAATTCAAGAACCGTTACGTGTTCTACGATACCTGCAAGGTCGATAGCGGCTTCGATGCCTGAGTTACCACCACCGATAACCGCAGTTTTCTTGCCTTTGAACAGTGGGCCGTCACAGTGTGGGCAGTACGCGACGCCTTTGTTGCGGTACTCTTGCTCACCCGGAACGTTCATTTCACGCCAGCGTGCACCAGGGCTTAGGATGACACTCTTACTCTTCAGCGTTGCGCCGCTTTCAAGTTGGATGTGAATCAAACCGTCTTCTGTGTGTGCTGCGCCCATTAGCTTCTCAGCTTGTTGCTCAGTCACGACGTCTACGTCGTATTCTTTTAAGTGTTCTGCTAGGTCAGTTGCCAGTTTTGGACCTTCAGTGCGTTTTACCGAAATGAAGTTCTCAATTGCCATGGTGTCCATAACCTGACCACCAAAGCGTTTAGCAACAACGCCAGTGCGAATACCTTTACGAGCAGCGTATAGAGCAGCTGCGCTACCACCAGGACCACCGCCGACAACAAGTACATCGTATGGGTCTTTTTCGCTCAGTGCTTTCGCGGCTTTCTCGCTCGCGCCGTCATCGACTTTGTTTAGGATTTCAGTCAGAGACATACGGCCTTGACCGAACAGCTCACCGTTCACGAATACGCTTGGTACGGCCATGATGTCGCGCTTCTTCACTTCATCTTGGAACAAACCACCGTCGATCATGGTTGCTTTTACTTTCGGGTTGATCGCCGCCATCATGTTGAACGCTTGAACCACGTCTGGACAGTTTTGGCACGACAGTGAAATGAAGATTTCGACGTCTAGCTCTTTGTCTAGTGCTGCGATTTGCTCAATCACTTCTGGTTCTAGTTTGATTGGGTGACCGCCAGAGTGAAGCAGTGCCAATACTAGAGAGGTAAATTCGTGACCCATTGGCAAGCCTGCAAAGCGTAGTGCTGTGCCTTTTGCTGGGTTAGTTACCGCCATCACTGGTTTACGTGCGCTTGCGTTGTCGTCACGTTCAACAGTGATTAGGTCGCTCATCTCGGCGATTTGGTTCGCCAGAGACAAAATATCATTCGATGCTTTGCTTTCATCTAGACTAACCACTAAACGAACTTCTTCTTTTACATTAGCCAGATATTGTTTGAGTTGTTGTTGGATCGCTTGGTCTAACATAGTTGTTACTACCTTAATTAAAACTAAAAAGTGGTTACTGTAGATAAAACCTGAGGGGGAGAGCAAATCAGGCAGAAGGTCGTCAAGGTATCTAACCTGAAGTGCTCTCTAATTCAGTTCTAATCAGAAAAAGGAAATCGGGAACTGATTAGAACTTAAATTTCAGTGACTTAGATTTTGCCAACTAGGTCTAGTGATGGAGCTAGTGTCTCTTCACCTTCTTTCCATTTAGCTGGGCAAACTTCGCCTGGGTGCGCTGCTACGTATTGAGCTGCTTTCACTTTGCGTAGTAGGTCTTCTGCGTCACGACCGATACCTTCAGCAGTGATTTCCATTGCTTGGATAGTACCTTCTGGGTCGATTAGGAACGTTGCACGGTCTGCAAGACCTTGACCTTCACGCATCACACCGAAGTTATTTGTGATGTTGCCTGTTTGGTCGCCAAGCATGTAGTACTGAATCTTACCGATTGTGTCTGAGCTGTCGTGCCATGCTTTGTGAGTGAAGTGTGTGTCAGTTGATACTGAGTAAACTTCTACGCCACGTTTTTGTAGCTCTTCGTAGTGGTCTGCTAGGTCGCCCAGTTCTGTTGGACATACAAACGTAAAGTCTGCTGGGTAGAAGAAGAATACTGCCCATTTACCTAGAACGTCTTGTTCTGTTACTTCAACGAATTCGCCGTTTTTGTACGCTGTAGCTGCAAATGGTTTGATTTGAGTATTAATCATAATTTACTTTCCTTTGAATGTTTTAAGCTGAGCTGTTGTTGCTTTCGGAAAGTATATTCTCATCGGAGTGTGTTTAAGGAAAATCGCTTGTAACTATCCTATTGATAGCCATTTCCTATTTCACTTGATAGGCATATCCGATGTAAGCGGGTTTGCTTTGATAGGTTTTATTGAAGATGAAGGCAGATTAGCAATAGAGAATAGCGATGATGACCTTGAGTGGAGCGTCTGGATAAGATCAAAAGAGCCTGCATCTTGGCAGGTTCTTTCTAATAGGAAGTGGGGAAGCTAATGCTTCTATTTTGTTAGCTCAGATTGTCGAGCACTTTGCCACACAACTTCTTCAGCATGATCATTTCATCCAGCTCCAATGTGATTTTGCACATCATGGCGTTTGGCACTGATTTGGCTTGCTCTTTAAGATCACGACCTTGCTCTGTTAGATTGAGTACACGAACGCGTTCATCGGTTTCACTGCGACCACGCTCCATCCACATAGCCTTTTGCTTCTAAGCGTTTAAGCAGCGGTGTGAGTGTGCCTGAGTCCAAATGAAGTTGTGACCCCAATTCTTTAACGCTGGCTCCGTCTTTCTCCCACAACACCATCATCACTAAGTATTGTGAGTAGGTCAGATCAAGCTCGTCCAACAATGGACGGTAAGCTCGGATCACCGCATTTGCTGCACTATACAGCGGGAAGCAAACTTGGTTTTCTCGATCTAGAGCTGTCATACTCGAAGGAAATGGGCGGCACAGGTGCAGCAACTAACCCAGAGCAGCTTTTTGCAGCGGGCTATTCGGCGTGTTTTTCTAACGCTATTTTACACGTAGCACGTGAAGGTAAAGTAAGCCTTAAAAGTGCGCCTGTCTCTTGATCACTAGACTTGTGATCAAGAGACAGGCAACGATGCAGGCTTTTGGTTTATTTGATGGCGGTGCAGAAGCTAACGTCTGCATGGTGCGTTTGTGGGTCGAAGCTGTGGTAGAGCTCAAAGCAAGGACGGTCGTCGTTCTCAATACCGGATTTAATCACCTTGCTCATGACATCATCCCACGCTTTTGAGTATTGGCTCGGGTCGGTAATGTGCTGGCGCATCACCGCATATTGACCGCCGGGGAAGTCCTGCAGCTCAATGCCTTTCGGTACTTCCGTATCTTCTGGCACCATTAGACAGATGTCAGTACGACACTTCTCGTCTGGCGTAATTTCCGGGTTGTCATGGTAGATGAAGATGCAGGTATTGCCCGCCAAACCTTTCATTCCTGCCCATTGATACAAGCGACCTGATGGCTCTTCATAGCCTTGGCCGTAAGGGCCGTTTACGCGAATGTAAGCCAGTTTTGCTTTTTCAAAGTTTTGCGTTTCCATTGTCGTGCTCCATTTGGTGAGTTCAGAGCCAGTATATGAATCGCTTGGTGTTACTTCGTTTCCATTCTTGCGCAACGTGTGTCCAATCTTGCTGTTTCGTGCTAATTCAGAAAACTGCTGGTAGTTTTCGCAGTCACGAAAGGCTGTAGGTGTGACGCCATAATGTTGTTTGAAGGCTTTGGCTAAGCTCTGTGAGCTAGAAAATCCGTACTCTAGGGCAATGTTCAATACCGGTTGCTTGGATTTGAATAAGTCATCGGCGGCGGCTTCTAGACGTAAACGTCGAATGAAATCGGCCAATGTCTCGCCTTGCACGGCTTTGAAGGTGCGATGAAAGTGATAAGGGGAAAGGTTTGCCAGCGCAGCCACTTCTGGCAGGTTGAGTGGTTCATTAAAGTGTTGTTCTAAATAACGAATCACAGGAACCAGTCGTTGGTGGTAATCGACGCGCATCGTGGTATTTCCTTGTTCTGTTCAGCTTGTTTTCTCTGCTCAAAGCCTACCGTAATCCAACAAGCTTGCAAGGGAGCAGGGTGAGAAATGCGTGGCGAGATTAGCGTCAATCAGTCACACTTAACGAGCAGATGTTTAAGCAAAAACGTTGCGCTTATTATCTTTACTAACCGCTAGGACAATCATGATAGCTTGGAAACAGTCTCTGCCAGAGTACGAATGGCTCATTCATCAAGTTTGGTACTTGGAAGTGCCAGAGGGTGAAGTCATTGACCCCAAGCCGCACCTTATTCCAAACCCGCGTGCTCATTTACTCTTTACGCCACCAGAGCAAGGCTACAGCTATGACACGGGAGACACAAAGCTTGCTGGCAAAGGCTGCCACTTATTAACGGCCAACGAACATTTGCTGTTGTTGGAAGATATGGCTCCCATCAAACGTATTGGTATCACCTTTCGCCCAGGGGGTTTGCATGCCATTGAGTCACTGTTTAGTGATGCATCCCAAGTCGCCGCAATTAACCAATGCGAATGGTTTGATTGGCTTAACACTGCGTTTGATGAGCGATTTCAACAAGGTTTATGGCAACTAGAGTTAGAGTTGCAAGATTCACCGCAATGTTTGCTTGGCTATATCAAGCGACATTTAGATGCGTTAGATATTGAACCTTGTCGTACCAAACCGTTTTTGGTGTCGCAAAAAGCGGTGTCCGTGATGGATGCTCAAGCACTACTTTCACCCGAGTTAGCGATGGATATTGATGAGATCGCCAAACAGTGCGCCTGTTCTCGCAGAACGCTTGAGCGCAGTTTCAAGCAAGTGGTGGGGTTGAGCGTTAAGCAGTATCAACAAATGGCACGTCTGGAGCAGATGATTTTGACGCTCTACAAGCAACAAGAAGCGATTGATTGGGCGAGCTTCTCACAGCAATTTGGTTTCAGTGACCAATCGCATTTGATTCGTACCCTCAAACAGCAGCTAAGAAAAACGCCGAGCAAGTACTTGAAAAAGCGTGACTTAACCATCGATATCTATGGCGATTTTGAGTTGTAATATGTTGCTATTCAGCCAGAAAGTTGTCGCAAAAATCCAATTTTTCTCTTATCCGCTGGGCTACTATTTTCAGCAGATAACGAGGTAACACATGTCATTTCAAACACTAAAACAAGGCGAAGCCATCCCATTTAACGAATCGTTGACTATCCAACTGATTCAAGGCTCTGATCTACAAGATATTATCAATATGCTGAACGACGATCAGGTCAATCAGTATCTGTTCTTCGCACCTGCTGACAACAGCTTGTTTGAAGGTTTCTTTGGACCAATCATCGAGAGTACGGCACAAGCGATTAAAGACGGAGTTTGGGCGGACAGCCCGACGTTCGTCATTCGCGATCACCTAGGCAAGTACATGGGGATGTGCGCCGTCACATCTGTGATGTTCTTAGCGGGTAACTACGAAGTAGGCTATCAACTGCCAGTTTGTGCTTGGGGTAAAGGTGTTGCAACCCGTGCTTGCCAAATGATGACGGAGATTGGATTTACCGAGCTAAACGCACATAAAGTTAGTGCTGATTGCTACGGGTCTAATGCTGGGTCTTACAAGACTCTTGAGAAAAATGGCTTTACTCAAGAAGGCCGTCAGAAAGACTATTACAAGCTAGAGCAAGGCTTTGACGACAAGCTTTACTACGGTATGACCGCAGAGCAGTTTGCGTCTTTCAATCGCTAAGCGGCCGCTTAACGAAATCACTCAGCATAGTGGCTAACAAAAAGGCCGTTAACCCCAATACTCGGGTTAACGGCCTTTTCTATATTCAGCACTGAACGACAAAGATTTAGTTGCCTTGGTTTTGGTTTTGGCTTTGAAGCTTCTCTTTTGCTTCTTCAACCTTTGAGAAATCCAATCCCAGCTCATCTACGGCTTCTTTGATTAGCGCAGGGTTTTGCATCACTTGCGCCATCAGCATTTGCAGTTTGTCTTGTGGCAAACCTAGTTGGCTGATTGTTGCCATTGCCGCTAGAGGGTTTTGCGTCAGAGTCTGAAAAATCTCGTTGATTTGTTCGTCGCTGATATTGTTCTCTTTCAGCAGCGCAATAATCGGGTTCATCGCATTTCCTTTTAATCACAGAATGAAATAGAACCCGAGTTTATCATTTGGCTGAGCTTGGTTGAACTAGGAACTGCTTACCAAGGAAGCAGTTAGCTCCATTGCGCGTTTTCGGTAGTTGAATAACATGCTCAAACTGATCACCGCGGTGAGAGTTTCTGCGAAGAGAATGCTCGCCCAAATGCCGTCTTGCGGGAAGAACTTAGGCAGTAGCAAAACACCTATAGCAACAAATACAAATCCTCGGCTCAATGAAATCAGCGTCGCCTGCTTTGGCTTGGCAATCGCTTGGAACAGGTTGGCAATCACCATGTTCAACCCCATCAGCGGCACACCGAAGAAGTAGAACGTCAGTGCACTTGCCGCAATCGGGATTAAGTCGTTCGCGTTACCTAAGTAAATCGCCGCAATCAATGGTGCTAACAACCAGATGCCTAGAAGGAATACAGTGCCACTGCCCATGGCTGCTTTTATTCCCAGTTTTAGAATCTCATCAATGCGTTCTGGGCGACCCGCACCATGGTTAAAGCTGATGATTGGCTGACAAGCTTGCGCGATGCCGACCATCACAAACAGTGCAAACACACCCACGTTAGTGGTTAAGCCGTAGGCAATGATGTGGCTCTCACCAAACTGCGATAGCAACACGTAGTTAAACAACACGATAGTCATCGCCGAGGTTACTTCGATAAAGAAGGTTGGTGTGCCGATGCTCAAAATCTCTTTGGTTTTGCTCAAACCAATACCTTTTAGGCTGAGCTGCAACGAGCCTTTCTTACGCACGAAGTGGGCCAACAGAATCAGCGCAATGACTGCTTGAGCTATGGCTGTTCCGTAGGCCGCACCTTTCATTCCCATGTTCATTTCAATGATGAACAGGTAATCAAATGCAAGGTTGGTAATTGCACCAATTGACATCGCATAGGTCGCTAATTTGGGGTTGGTGTCGTTGCGCACGAAACAAGAGAGTACCCAAGCAAGCGAGTAAAGAACAAAGAAGGGCAGCAGCACAATGAGGTAATCATGAGCAAGCTGAGCCAAGTTGCCTGACGCCCCCATAAAGGCAATCAGTTCATCTAACCAAATCAGTGCGAAAACCACTGTGAATGTTGATAACAGAGTGGTAATCAACATGGATTGGCTGAACCACACCTGACTGGACTCGGTGTTGCCTTTGCCAATTTCTATCGACATTTTCGCTGCGCCACCAATACCGACCATCATCGCAATGGCGGTAAAAATGGAGAACGGTGGGATAATCAGGGCGATAGCGCCAAGACCATCCGGGCCGACACCCAAGCCAATAAATAGGGCATCCCCCATGATGAAAAGTGATTTGATCACCATTCCTGTGAGAGCTGGCCATAGATACTGATAAAAGGATTTTGAAATGGGATCAGTTTTTAGATTGATAGCCATGGAATAGAATAATACCCGAATGTGGTGAATTTATGTTCAGGTATTATCAGTACATCCAAGGCGTACGAAAAGGGATTATCCGCTTATAATGTTGTACTATCTACACATCTGAGTCGAAACTCGGCAGGTGATTCACTCATCTGTTTACGATAGAAACGGCTAAAATAGGCCGGATCCTCAAAACCTAATTCAAGGGCGATGGTTTTAATAGTTTTAACAGAAAAAACCAGATCGCGATTGGCTTCGAGCATGATGCGGTCATGAATCAGTTGGGTAACGGTTTTGCCTCGCTCAGCTTTGACGATCTCGTTAAGGCGCTTGCTGGTTAGCGCGAGCTTCGACGCATAGAACTGGCACTTTTTCTCTTCTTTGTAATGCAGGTCGATAAGCTCAACCAATTGCCCAACACGTGTATCGCGCTGTTCGCCTTTCTCGCTTGATGCTTTGGCGTAACGTAGTAAATAACGTAAAAAGCAGTTGATGAGTGACTCCACCAAGCCCCAATCACACTCCTTTTCGCCACGTTCACATTCTTCTCTGATCATATTGAACAGAGGCTCTAAGTACGGAATGCCTTCTTCACTGCAATCAATGTAAGGAGGACGGTTGCTGTGAGTAGCAAAGACGCTTTCGACCAGTTGTGTACTGCGTTTGTTGGTTTCAACAAAGCCGGGTACAAACACCAGCAAGCGGACATTGTTGCCCATAAACTCAGACAGGTGCACCTGGCCCGGTGCAATGGTGAATAAGCGATTGGTGCGGTTTTCGTATTCAACGAAATCGATGCTTTGCGTGCCTTTGTCTTCTTTACACCAAACCAATTCCCAATATTCGTGGCGATGAGGCTCAAGAAAGGGATCGTCTTGATCGTGAGAAACTTCAATCGCTCGACACGGTTCACCTAAATTGAGTCGTACTTGTCGGATTGGCAGAATCATATCGCTCATGATGGCATCCAATAGCTCTTAGTGGTGATGATGCCATCATTATGAATCGAATAATCAAGATTGTGCACGCTTTTCTCTTGCTTAATAGCCTGTAAGCTCCATGTAGCCAGTACCTGAATGTGAACCTTCAATACTTACTGGTCCTTCCCAGTACGGCACGGACAGTGGCATTTTTGCATTGGGATTGAATGCTGAAACCGTGACTTCAATTCGCTGAGCAGGAATAGAGACTAGCCATTCGGTTGGGTAATCTCTGCCTTCGATTTGGGTTTGCTTCGTTGGTTTTAAGCGAATTTCATTTTGCTCAATCTTGATTCCCTCGCCATCTTTTTGCATCAATCGTGCGTGCGAATAGTTGGCCTGTCCGGTTTTGGAATCCCGCAATTGGAACACCACCAAGCTGGTTTCGTCACTCAACCTTAAGGCAAACCAGTCCCAGCCTTGTTGTGAATCGAGTAAGAATTGAGAGCTCCACTCTCGGTCTATCCAACCTTTGCCCGACACTTGATGGGTTTCGCCGTCGATCGTGACTTCACCGGAGACATCAATAAACGGTTGGCTGTAGTAATACGAAGCCACCTGACCATTGGCACTTTTGGTGCTGTAACCTTGCTCGCCTTGCTTTTGATAAGGCGCGTTGCTGGTAAGAGTCAGCGAATAGCCAAACTGTTCGGAGTTCGCATTCAATGTAGCAGGGAACAGATCGTTGGTTGAAGAAGTCCACTGCCAATCATCGAGGTAAACCCGAAATGGAGAAGTATCAACACCTGCTAGAGAGACTTGGTCACGTGACCATTTTTCATCGGCGTAATGTTTATCGGTTGTAGTGACTGCGCTGTGCGCCATATAGATTTGCTGAGTTTGCCAATCGGTTTTCTTCACGTCATCTTCGGCCGTTGGCGGCGCAGCAGCAAAGCGAAATTGTGTCCATTGAACGCCAAGTGGATTGCCATCTTCATCAATTAAGTTAGCGGTTAAGTACCACCATTCATGACGAAAATTCGGGTGCGCTTGATGGTCTGCTGGGAAAGTGAGTTCAACTCCTTTAACTACAGGCGTGAACAACGGATTATCGGCCTGAGTTTCATTGCCGTCGATTTGATTTCCGACCTTTCTATCTCCGCCAAGTAATGCGCCCATACTTTGCTGTTTTGGTTGGGACTCTTTGCAGCCAGCAAGGACTAAAATACTGAGTGCGAGAGCGGAAGTTTGAATGAGTGGATTCATCACAGCACCTCGCTTTGCAGACTGGACACGACTGGTTTGCTGACCAATCGCCACAGAGGAATTAAGGTTGCAATCACCGCCACCAAGATGGTGATCGCCGCAATGCTCAGCGCATCACTCCAATTCCACAGATAATTTAGGCTCCAACCAAAAGCGCGCAGGGTGACAATATCTGTAAGCACATAACCCACCATGGCACCGAGCGGTACGGCGATAACCAGAGTAAAGCTGACCAAAGCGACGATCTGTCCTACCACCATTGCCATCAATTTACGGCGACTGACGCCAAGGGCATATAGCCTTGCAATGGCGGCTTTTCGCGCGTCGAGCAACATGAAACAAGCGCTGAACAAACCAATCACGGCGACCATCAACGTCACGCCGTTGAGCGCGCGCGTAATGGCGAAGGTTTGCGAGAATATATCCAACGCGATGGATTTGATTTGCGCCTGATCGTAGAGCTGACTTGGATGCAGATTCAGTTGCTCGCGCAGTTGGTCGTATACGATTTGTGGGTCCCCCGAGACTTTAATGCCGAGGCTTGTCGGCAGGTCGGTAAAGCCACTCTCTTGCCATAATTTTGGTGCCAATAACACTTCACCATTGGGTGAGCCGTAATCATGGAATATCGCACCCACAAGCAGGTTCTTATTTGGAATTGCATCAAGCTTAAGCTCGCTACCCAGTGATAAACCCAGTTTGACCGCGGTTGGTTCACTGATGGCGACTAACTCACCTTGGTAAAAGCGTTGCCAGAAGTTTTCCAAATGCGAATTGAACACCATGGTTTGTTCTAAGGTGTCTTTGTCTTTGGTACCAAGCAAAATCGGTAAGCCTTGCAAGTTATCATCGACGTAGTATTGCTTGTAAACGGTCTCTACGTTATCGAACTGTTCTAGAGCGCGTTCAACATTGGCAATTTCACCTTGAGCAGGACTGACATAAATATCCGCATGCAACCTTTGTTCGAGCCACTGTTTGAGTGTCGATTCAAAGCTGCCAACTAAAGTATTCATCCCCATATTGGCAGTCACCGCGAGAAGTAACGCCATCATGGCGAGTGAAAGAGGCGAGATCAGTTCGCGCAGCTCAGCAAACAAGTATTGGAGTAACCCAGATTTGGTGCGTTGCTCGCTCCAATGGGCTAATACGCTGAGTGTTTTCGGGAGATACAAAGGAATCGACACCATGAGTATGCCGAGCCACGCCATGGTGAAGCGATGATGCTCACTCAGCCATAACCCTGCGAGCGCGAGAGCCGTCAACACAATGCCAATAACGAACAGTTGGTTCTCGTTGGACCTTTCTGGCGCTTGATAAAAGCCGCCATGAGAAGAGAGGGGTTGTCGCACTCGCTGCTCAAAGTGCTGCCAACAAGCAAGCAAAGTTGCGGCTAAGGTGAGTAACAGAGCTTGTGCCCACCATTGCCACTGCCATGTTTCGGGAAGCAAGGTCGCGCCGTAAAGCTGTTCCAGTGTTAGGGCAACGGTAGGGTGCAGCCAGTGACTCAGTTGCATTCCTAGTACAAAACCAAGGGAAGCCCCAAGCGTGACCAAAATGGTTAATTCGATTAATAGAGCAGAAAAGACGACTACGGGGGCAATGCCCGCTTGCTGGATTTGTACCAATAGTCGATTTCGTTTGAGCAGGCTGTATTTGACGCCGTTGTAAGCGATGAAAAGCCCAACTAAAAATGCGAGCAGACTCATCGCAGTGAGGTTGAGGTGGAAGCTGTCGGTTAACGAACCAAGATCGGTGCTTTGGTTGTTGGCTATCCATTGCCCCTGCTTCCCAACCAAGTGTTGCCATTGGGTCCGAGAATCAAGGTCGGCATCAAAGATGGCAATGTAACTAAGCTGGTCTTGTTTGTTGAGTAACTGCTGCGCGAAGCCAATATCCATCAACATGCGGCTACCTAGCTGCCATTCATCGGGCAATACAATGACCTTAGTTTTGATATCGTCCAGAGTCAGTGTGTCTATTTCTCCGAGATTCTGGTGCTGTGATTGGCTTATCATCACAATGGGGTCACCTGCCAAAAGTTCAGGCAGAGGTAACGCGCTATCGAATAAAGAAACGTCTTGCTCATTATCGGTCGAGTAACGAGCTCGTGAAGTGAGCGCTGCAATCAGTTCACTGCCTTGCACCGACCATCGACGACCTTGTTCATCTCTCACTCGCCCTTCAATGACAGGCAGCGCCGCGCTCAAACCGTTTTGTCTGAGGGTGAAGTAGAGTGACTCAGGTAAGTCGTTTTGCCCTGCTGGAGGAATGATCAAATCTTGTGCTTGCGCGCTGAGTTGCTTGGTGGATTCTGCATAGCTACGTTTCGCATTGAGGTTGATAGCTTGGACGGCGACAAACAAAGTCACCGCAAGCACGATGCCAATCAGAATGGCAGCAGCTTGAAGGGGCGCTTGCCGATAGTGCGCCGTAAATAAGTTTAGTGTGAGCTTGGTATGCGTGAGCCTAGTTTGCTTCATGGTGCAGCTCTTGGTTTATTTGCCCGAATTCAAGCTGCCCATTCTCCAAACGTAACCGAATCTGCATAAATTCGGCACATTCAGGACTGTGCGTCACTAAAAGCACTGCGGTGTTACCCTGTGTGGTGATTTCACTCAATAGCTTCATCACCTCTAACCCGGCCTTTTGGTCTAGGTTGCCTGTTGGTTCATCGGCAAGCAACAGCTTGGGTTTATGAGCTAATGCGCGTGCGATGGCAACTCTTTGCTGTTGGCCCCCAGATAACGCAGAAACATGCCTATCGAGAAGGGCGTTGATGCCTAATGTATCAACTAGATAATCACACCAGTCATTCCACTTTTGTTGATTCAAATGAAGTGGGAAGGCGATGTTTTGCTTTACGTCCAATGGCGTTAACAAATTGAATTGCTGAAAGATAACGCCGAGCTTTTGATGGCGGAATAGGCTCCATTGTGGATCTTTCCATGCAGCTGCATTATCGCCATCCAACCACAATTGGCCACCGGAAAGCGGTTCAAAGCCAGCAATCACATTGAGTAAGGTACTTTTGCCACAGCCACTTGCACCTGTTAATGCGATGCTCGCTCCACAGGGTAAGGAGAAGTCGACATTTTCCAACACGCGATGGGTCTCTTTGCCATCAACAAAGCTTTTACTGGCACTTTTCAGTGTGACAAGTGGGCTTTCCATTTCCTCTCCTTGTGGTTCAAGTTGTGTCGTTTCTTTTGGCAACTGTCGTTAAGGTAAGTTCTATAAAACTTTAGTCAACAAACTGAAAAAGATAGCGATTTAAAGCGAGTGTTTAATCACTTGTACTTAAAAGAGCCGGAGATAGATTAATAGAAGGAAGGAGATGCAGATATTAAAAAAGCCCGAGTGAGACTCGAGCTTTTGGCGTTTGGTTCAACTTGAACAGCTTACACGTAGTACGCTTCAACTTCGCCTTTTAGTTTGATAAGCATTGGGTTACCGAAACGGTCTTTTGCTTTAGGTGAAGCAATTTTTACCCAACCTTCGCTGATGCAGTACTCTTCTACGTCAGTACGCTCTTGGCCGTTAATACGGATGCCGATTTGGTGTTCGAAGCATTCTTTGATGAAGAATGGGCTACGTGGGTTACCCGCTAGGCGATCTGGTAGAGCTGGTTTAGCTGTATCTGTCATGTTGTGTGACCTTGAAGTCCGTAAAAAAAGTGCGCCATTGTAGTCAGTGCAAGGCGAGTGTTCAAGAATTGTAGCGAGTTTTGCGGAGATTACACGGCAATAAGATGCCATTCCATGAACAAGGCTTAAACGTGACCTGTGATAACTGTAATTTGGTTTGTCGACTTGGTTAAACACTCAATCACTGGTCGCTATCTCACCTTGAAGCATCGCTTGAATGTCTACACTTTGAGCAATGGTGTGTGAAACAAATTCATCGACAATACGGCTTTTGTTGTGTTTACGGAAATAGACCGTTAAAGGTAATTGAATATCGATTTGATTGATTGGTCTGCACACACAACTGCCATCTGCAATAAACTTAATGCATCCCGGAGCGATGGAGATGCCTAATCCAGAAGAGATGGTGGTAACCAAGTGACGCATATTCATCGGATTCCCAACAACATTGGGAGCAAAGCCGTTTTCCCTACAAACTCGAATGATTCTCTCATAAACCCCTAGCCACTCATTGCGATGAAACAGGTGGAGGCTTTCATTGTGGAGGTCATCAATATCGATACGCTTTTTAGAGGCGAGAGAATGATTTCGGGGGAGTAATGCAGTCAAACTGTCTTCGTAGACAAGATAAGAAGAAAAATAACTTTCGTTTAAGTGATGGCTCTCTCGGCTAAAAATGATATCAACTTTATTATCGACTATGGCTTCAATTTGCTCGGCAGGTGTCATCTCATAAAGGCGTAGCTGGACGTTTGGTTGCTTGGAGCGAAAGCGGTTAATTAGCTCCGGAAGGAAAAAAGTGCAAGCCGTAGCGAGATACCCTACCTTAATTTCCTGATGTTCATCAGAATCGATTTGTTTGATCACGGATTTTACTCGCTGATCATTTTCGATGATATGCAGTGCTTCTGGCAGTAATCGTTCTCCTGACGGGGTCAGATCCACCTGATGGGTCGTACGATCAAACAGTTTTGTTTGCAGTTCATTTTCCAGATCGGAAATATGACGAGACACGGTGGGCTGCACCGTGTGAAGTTCTCGAGCGGCGGCTGTGAAGTTCTTTAAGCGCGCTACTGTGACAAAAGTGGTCAGTGTTTTTAGGTCCATCGGGTGCTCATTTTTTCTTTGTATTATTGTTATACATTAATACTATTTCCAACTTTCTTTAAGTCCGTTTAGTTTTGTTTATGGTGTAAGTCTCAGTTGTTTCTAAAACATGTCGACGAGAACGTGTCGAACAGCATGAGATGTGTGTACCTCCCTACAAAAACAGGAAACGGAAAATGGACATCGATGTAATCATAGTTTTAGGATACTTCGCCTTTCTTATCGGGTTAGGTTGGGTGTTTCGCTCTGCCTCGGAGAACACAAGCGAGTACTTTCGCGGTGGCGGTAAGATGCTCTGGTGGATGGTTGGCTCTAGTGCCTTCATGATGGCGCTGAGTGCCATGACATTCACTGGTTTGATGGGCAAAGCATTAACCAGTGGTATGTCAGTAGCGATTGTTTTTTTCGCTAACGCCCTTGGTTATTTTATCAACTATCTATTCTTTGCGGCGAAAGCCAGACAAATGCGCGTGATCAGCCCGATACAAGGTGTACGTTTACGTCTTGGGCGTGTTAATGAACAAGTTTTCACGTGGGCTAACGTTCCCCTTAGCGTGCTACAAGCCGCGATTTGGCTGAATGGCTTAGCCGTTTTCACTAGCGCTGTAATCGGTGTTCCTCTAGAACAAACCATTGTCGGTGCAGGGCTCGTTGTTCTTTTCATTTCTTTGGTTGGTGGCAGTTGGGCGGTTATCGCTTCAGACTTTATGCAGATGATCATCATCACTGTTATGACGTTTATTGCCGCGATGGTTGCCATCTGGAAGTCAGGCGGTGTTGGCAACTTACTTGAAGTTGGTTTACCGACACAGCAACTCATCGGCGAGGGGTACAGCTATTCATATCTATTTGTTGGTTGGTTTATCTGTATTTTTGTTAAGCAGTTTTTTAGCACCAACAACATGGTGGATTCTTATCGATTTATTGCATCAAAAGACACTAAGAATGCTCGAAAAGCTGCACTGTTAGCATGCAGTTTGATGATCATTGGTCCTTTGATGTGGTTCCTACCTGCTTGGTTTGTCGCGGGGAATTATCCGGATACCAGCACTTGGGGGCTTGAAGGTTTAGGCAGCAAAGTTGCAGACGCAACATACTACATGTTCGTTAAGAATGAGATGCCAGTCGGGATGGTTGGATTGATGTTAGCTGCTATGTTCGCTGCAACGATGTCATCGATGGACTCTGCATTAAACCGTAACGCGGGAATTATTTTAAAAAGCGTTTACGAACCTTATTTCTGTAAAGACGCAACAGAAGCCAAATTAATGAATGCGAGCCGAGTACTTACTGCCGCGTTCGGAATCATCATTATCATTTCTGCTCTGTTCCTTACTTCATTGAAGCAATTTGGTCTTTTCGACCTAATGATGCTTGTTGGTACTTTGGTAGGGTTCCCCGTTCTTATTCCATCGATCATGTGTTTCTTCATCAGAAAAACGCCAGATTGGGCTGGTTGGGGCACAATCTTAGTCGGTATGGTGGTCTCATCTATCATTGCGTTTGTCATCACTCCAGAGATGTTGCAAAGCATTCTCGGGCTTGATCAACCTCTATCGGCACGTGAATTTGCGGAAATGAAATCAGTGACGCTGGGCGTGGTTGGTCATATGTCGATTACTTTGCCGTTTTTCGTTCTCTCTCAGTTCTTCTATAAAGGACATGCTCCGGAGCGAGAAGCTGAAGTAAATCGTTTCTTTACCAATGTTGATACTGAAGTCGTGGTTGAAGACAACGCAACAAGCATTGCAATGGACAACAAACAGCGCGATATGCTTGGGAAAATGCTTCTGATTGCAGCGGTGTTCCTTTCGATGTTGGTCCTTATTCCAAACCCAATGTGGGGACGTATGTTGTTTGTGATTGTTGCACTGATCATTGGTGGAATTGGTGGCTTACTTCTCATTGCTTCAAAAAGAGCTAACCGTTCAGTAAATCACGTCTCTGCAACAAATAATGCTTAATTAAAATGGGCTGAATTCGTTCAGCCTTAGGAACTCACTATGTCTGTACAAGAAAAGTTTGGCGGCGAACTCACCGATGAAGAGTTTCGCAAATTCACCTTATATACCACCCAAAGCAACAACAAGCAGGATGATGAAGCTCGTGCTCAAATTCTTGGTTTCACGAATGAAAACGTGCGTATTGCGCCGGGAGCCATCGTTCGTATTGGTGAGAACCAGATAGGTCCACGCAGCTATATTGGTTTGTACAGCTACATCAATGGTGACGTCGTCATTGGCGAAGATGTCGCGATTGGTCCGCACGTCTCTATTGTTGCTGGCAACCATGTGTTTGACCCAGTGACGAATTGTTTCAGTGGGCGCAGTTGCTGGGAGGCGGGGAAAGTTGTCATTCAAAGAGGAGTATGGCTTACCACTGGTGTTGTTATTACACCTGGAACGACAGTCGGTGAATGCGCACTTGTCTGTGCAAATTCCGTGGTTACTTCAGATATCCCTCCCTATGCGATAGTTGCTGGTACGCCAGCTAAACAGGTTGGTCGCATTGACCCTGAGTCAGGCCAATATCACTGGTTTAATAAGGAGTAAGCAATAAATGTTACCCCTAACAAGAAAGCATGACTTTCAGTTATTTACGTCACCAACAAAGCACTCTGTTGTGGTAAACCCGCCAAGTTTTAATTGGCCACATGAGCGTTATGAAGCACTGTATCGCATTGAATTAGAGGCCGTGGACCAGAAAAAATCATGGTCTTGGGAGCGTGTCCAGTCTCCGATGCAGTTGGACTTTCCTCTTGAACAGGGCAACTACCGTTGGCGAGTAAAGTGTGAGCAAAGTGGCGAGTTCTCTCTCTGGAACGAGTTCTCTATTGAAGCGGAGACCGAGGCGTACTTAGCACCATCGGCGAAAGAGTTGTTCGCTTTATGTGATGGGCATGACCAGTTCTTACTCTATTTTGATGCGGATATCCCCGTGATACAAAATGCGTCCTCAGAGTGCAGACGGAAACTTGCTGCAAGTGTTGAAGGCATTGATATTGAAGCCATTCAGTACCCAAATCACTATCGCAGAGGTTTGGAAGAAGGGAAGCGCACAGCCATTGCGAATGTACGTAATTGGATTGACCGGGATTTGATTGCCTTAACGTTACTTTATCGAATTTGGGGTGATGAAACTGCGGGTCATCAAGCTTGTCAGGTGTTACTGCGCCTTGCCGAGTGGAGTCCAGAGGGGCCAGCCTCTTTGCTTCGCCCTTGCACATGGGGAGATGAGGTCGGTTTGTCTTTGGCGAGAAACCTATATCTTGCTTACCACTGGCTGACGCCTTTATTGACAGAGGAAGAACGCGATTTTGTTCGTCCGTTATTGGTTCGTTTAGCGTTTCAAATGGAAGAAAGGTTAGAACAAGATCAATTTAAGCAATTTCCTGGGCACTCTCATACATCAAGACTTCCAGCGTACTTAGGTATCGCTGCTCTTACTTTGCATAAAGAGTTTGATATCACCACATGTGAACGTTGGTTGAATTACGCATTGATGATTTATCGAGGTGTCTTGCCATTTTATGGAGGCGAAGATGGCAGTTGGGTAGAAGGGCCATTCTATTCGTCGTCTTACACCAAGTGGCATCATCCGTTCTTTTTAGCAGTGGAACGTTTGAGCGGATTCTCTTTCTACAATCATCCGTTTTACAAAAACTACGTCAAATTTGCGATGGATTTTGTCGCAACTCAAGAACGTATTCACCCATTTGGGGACGGCTTTTGGTGTCAACGTGAAGGTAAAGAGTGGCCGGGCTTCTTTGCTCAGAATCCATTGCGTATTTACGCACAACGCTACGGCGATCAGGCCGCGCGTCATTTGGACAATGTGTTAGAGGATGACATCCAGTCTTACAAACTGCATTTACTAGATGTTGTACCGACAATACCGCAGTTAAACCATCGGGAGATGACTGATGGCGTCGACGAATGTTCGAGTGACTTAGCGCATATTTACTACTCGTATGCTGGCCTTGGTAAGTTGTCGAAAAGCAAGATGGCTTTGTATTACCGCGCGAGTCAATTTGGCAATAGCTCACACCGTCATGCTGACCAAGGTAACTTTGCTTTGGTCGACCGTGGACAAAATATCTTAACGCCAAGTGGTAGTTATGGTTATCGATTCGGTAGCCAACATCACAGTTTGTGGACTCGGACCACTCAAGCGCACAACTTACCTTTGGTTGCTGGAATGGGACAAAAGCTGGATTGCCCTTCTGGTGTTGCTCAGTTAATCAAGCAGCAAAACGACGCTGACTTCAACTACGTTGTTCTTGATTTAACCGAGGCTTATGTGGGCTGCAAACATTACTGGCGAACGCTTGTTCAAGTCGCAGACAAAGGAATGGTGGTTTTTGATGATTTAGAGCTAACTGAGGCTAGAGATGTTCAATGGCGTCTGCATACCCCGAGCCAAGTCGAGTTTGGGACTGATACTACTCGACTTCTTCAAGGCAATCTTGAGTACACACTTCAGGTTACTGGAGAGGAATTGAGCAGCCCTCAGTTTGTTCCTGAAATCAATGACGCTGATGGTTTTTATGGTGATGTGGAATCGGATGCTCAGAAGCAAATTAACCATCTTGAATGGAAGTTACCGGCACGTTTGACTCATCGTGTACTTATGAGTTGTGTAAAAGAAGTGGACTTGATTTGTCATCTTGATGAAGAGGGGGCTGCTATCGAGTGGAATGGTTTGCTTCTTCGTCTAGGAACCAAGGAACGTCTTCTTCAACCTCAGTGATATCCCAAATCCGCTGCAACTTTATCGTGGCGGATTTTTAATATAACGATAAAGAGAAACAACAATGCATATTACTTCTAAAACCCTACTAGCGTTGACCATTTCGGCGATTTCTTCTCATGCGATGGCGCAACTTGATCCAAGTAAAGCACCATCTGAAAACTTTGATTTGTCCAAATGGAAAATAGTGATACCGATGGAAGACACGAAACCTGAGCGTAAAGGTAAAGTGATGGAAATCTCTAAAACCGAGTTGAATGAAGGCTACCAACATGCGCCATGGTTTTATACCGATAAAGAGAGTGGTGCAATGGTATTTGCGGCGCCGAATAAAGCGATGACGACACCGAATTCGAGCAATGCTCGATCAGAGCTTCATGCTCTAATTTCAGATAATGCGTCGATTGATCCTTATGAACCTGCGAATAATTTTGTTCTTGCTTCGCACCCCGATGCTGAGCAGTTTGGTGCAATTGGTGGAAAAATGAGTGCGAAGCTCGCCGTCGACCATGTCAGCCAAAGCGGTGACCATCGTCATAATGATTCTTTCTCTGTTGTCATTGGGCAGATTCATGCAGGAACGAATGAACCTCTTAAAATCTTTTACCGCAAATTACCAGATCAAGAATATGGGTCGGTTTATTGGAATTATGAAAATAACGCATTAGGAGATGATTACCACCGCCGTTTAGATATTTCTCACAACGTTTTCGGCAAAGCCAAAATTCGATTTGGTGAGCCAGAACCTACAGATGGAATCAAACTCGGAGAGAAGTTCTCTTACGATATCCAAGTCGATGGTGATGTTATGTATCTCGAGTTCACGAAAAACTTGGAGAGCAAAGCGCCTATCACTCGTTCCTTTGCGATTGACCTAGCGAAAGGACATTACCTCGGTAATAAGTACGACGCTGGATATAAAAATGAATGGTTCTTCTTCAAAGCGGGTGCATACAATCAATGCAATACGGGTGTAGTGCGTTGTAAGAACGAAGGGATTGAGGCAGGGGACTATACTCAGGTTAGTTTCTACCAACTCGATCTTGAGCACTAAGCAAGAACCTTAATATCACGATGTTAAGGTTGTTAAGCCATTGCTCTGTATTGAGGGTAAAAAATCAGCAGCCAGTAATGTCAGTGAAACTAAGGTGACCGATATTATGAAAACAGAAAGATACCGCCAATTCCGGCGGTATCTTTAATGCTCATTCAGGTTATTTCTATCAGGCTTTGCTTACGAGCAACTGCCAACTAACGTCCAACCTGCGTATGGATCGGCAGGGGTGAGCGTGGAATCTGTCCAACGATCTGCTTTATATAAGTTACCTTGATAAGTGACTTGTTCCCCTGGTTGATATTGTCTTTGCTCGAACTCTGGAACATCGGCACAAATCCCGTCACCGCCGCTGCTGTTGTCACCAACGACTTTCAGTGTGGTGGAATCTGTGGCACTTAACTCGCCATCTGAAACATCCAGCGAAATCGAGAAAGTTAAATCAGGATCGGTCACCGGCGCAGTCACAACCAAGGTGTCGCTGTTGGTATCGCCAACAACGGTTAACTCTGCTGGAACCGTCCATTGGTAGCTGATCACATCACCATCAGGGTCGGCCGCATCGGCCGTGATTGTCACGCTTTCACCACTGTTGACTTGAAAACTCGAAGTGAGTGACACGGTTGGAGTGTGGTTGTCGACAGGTGGTTTATCGCCACCATCTCCGCCCCAGATTGAACCATCACAATCGTTACCAACCAAACAAGCGGGGTTCTGGGCGTAAGCATCAACTTTGTTATCTAGCCAACCATTGTCGGTGCCGTTAGAACCGATGGAAACAACCGCCGTGGTAGAACCTCCACCCCACAAGAGTGCAAATACGTTGCTCTTAGGTAAGTTATGCATTGCCACTTGAGACCAATCGTAGCCGTCATCTTTCTCAAGCAGTTCACGTACATTACTTGCGCCGTTGTAGGTTGCTGAGCTGAGCTGTTTGTCGAGCAGACCAGTACGGATGGTGCTGATGTCCGAACCAATTCGCGCATCACCCATAAAGTAAGATCCGCCAGAGGCTTCATGTTCAACATTGATTAGGCTATTGCCTTCTTCTTGCGTTGGCATGTGGCCGCCTGGAATTTGCCAAATCATCGCTGGAGACTCAACGCCGTCACTGATGGTTTTGACATACGATAGATAACGAGTCCAGCTGGTGGCGTTATAAGCGTAATTAGCAATTGCTTCTGAACCAAAACCGTCGCGCTCGTATTTATCGAACACAATGTAATCCGGTTTGTAAGCGCCAGTGTAAACATCAAGTGAGTTGACGAAGTTTGCGACTTCTTGTCCTTTGTCACTCGACGGGTCTTCGGTTTGGTGAATCCAGTTTGCTGAGCCTACCGCCCACAGGTTGATTTGCCAACCGTAGGTAACGTCTTCCGCCAGGCCATTCATGATGAAGTTGAGTGACGCAATGTAGCCTTTTAGCGTGTTCTCGAATTCAGGAACCGCAACAGGTGGTTGATAGCCGTAAGTGGTCTTCATGTAGTCCAATGCGCGAGCGAGTTGAGCATTCACATCTATTGAGCCCGCTTGGTTCAAATCGTCCACATGACTTGGGTTTTTCTGCAATTCACCAAGGAAATCCGGGTTGAGAACGAAAGACATTGGCGAACTGCCATCGCCCGCAGCGTATTCTTGTGCTGCAATAGCTTGGGTAATAAAGGTCGCGTAGTGCATGTAGAGCAGATCGTTATCGACCAAATCAGTCCAACTTGCGCCGCCACTTGCGTTCGCCGTGTAAACCACCATGACAGGCAAAACGTGATGACCAGAAAGCTGGGAGGCGCTTTGTGCGTTTGCGTAAGTATTGTGCAGTGGTAGTTTGTCTTTTTCTAAAATCACACCCGGATCACCAGACCCACTTAACCCCGCGTATTTGAAAATAGCATTGACTTTGGTTGCGCCAATTTCGGTTGTGGTTTGTTCACTGTCATTGGTTACCGTGCCATTTGCTACGTAATCTGGGAAGCCTTTTACTGCAAGGCTCATCGCTTCACGAAACGGTAGCGTAAGCAACAACGGAGCGTCACCTTGTGGCACTGAGACGGACTCATCACCATCATACGCATAGCGGGTTTCGCCAGCGAATACTGAATCGATTTGGACGTCGTATTCGCCTGGCTTAACGTCATCAGGCAAGGTAAATGACGAGCTTGCGATCTCATAGCTGTAGCGGCTTGAGCCATCTTTCGCGACAAGGTTCAGTAAGATTGGCATTGCTTCTTGAGGTAAGTCGACAAGACTAGTTTGTACTGTGCGGAAACCATCAGTCGCGATTGGGTTTTCAACAATGTTTGTGGTTATTTTTGTGGTAGTGTCCTTGTTCACTAATACATCGAGATTGTCGCTCGGTTGGTAAAGCACGTTGTTCACCGTAATTGGTGAGTATGAGAGGTCGTATTTGTGGTCATCAAGTAATTTGTTGATGTCTAGCTCGGCTCCAAATGGCACCACAAGGTTGCGTTCAATCTCATCGCTGCCCGCCATACGGACGGTCGCATCTGTGGTTAGGCTGCCAGAAACATCGTCAAGAGCAGGCATTGTTAGTGCTAGTGTCGCGTAATACACAAAAGCATCATACTGGACATCAACACTTGGCTGCGTGGCATCGCTGTCTACCGTCACCGTTGACGTCGGCGAGGATGCATTCGCAATCCCCATTTCGCTAGACACATCCTGCGCGGTGACTTGGTATTCGCCATCTTTTAGGTGGTCAAGAACAAAGCTACCTCCCCACGGTACAGACACGGTTTCACTGTAGTTTTCGCTTTCAACCAAAACGGAAGCCGCAGTTAGACTGGTGTGTGGAGCATTTGGTGCTTGGAGGGTTATTTTGCCCTGAAGGGCAGGGTCGTTCTTGATGATGACCTTCTCAACATGAACATCACTCTGGTCGATAAAGTCGCCATTGGTCGCGTTTAGGCCGAAGAAAAGTTGAGCCGTTTGACCGTCGTTTAATAGTTGTGACGTACTATCGTGAGTAAATACAAACGTATTAGGTGCTGGGCTACTGACATTAAAAGGTGCGCCCCATGAGCTGTTAACCGTCGCGTCTTTGTCCGAACTTACCCAAATTTCAGCGTCAGCCAAGTCTAATTGTTGACCTGAAACATTCTTCAAATCGACCTGTGCTTGTGAGTACCATTCGCCAACTTGTGGGACCGTTAACGTTGTGGATACCGATTCGCTTTGAGCTGCTATTGCGATGCTGTCTTGTGTCGCCCCAAGTACGTATGTCGGCAATAACAATTGGGAGCTCATCAACGCTGCCGTTACCATTAAACTGATTGTTTTCTTTTTCATGATTGAATCCTCGTCACTCACGCATAAAACGCTAAGTGACTGTCCATGTTGCGTTTTTATTGGTGGGGGATTTCCGGCGGGAGCTTTCAGAACTCAGCAAACAATGCGAAGAAAATAGCAACTCCGTTATCAAACCACTGCCGAAATCACCATTATTTTTTGCTTACATTTAGTTACAAATAAAAGCAAATCACTCAAAAATGGAATACGTATTCAGAAAAAAAACATCGTATGCATCTAGATGTTTATGGGCGGTTAATTTATTGATTTGAGTGAATATTGATTTCAATTATTGATTTCTAGAGTATTTGCTTGAGTTATGGTGTTGGTTGGGAGTGAAGGCATTCGTTAAGTGAATAAAATGGATTGCTAATACGAATAAAAATAAGCGTTTTAGGACAGATTTCATTGTGGCCTGCGGAAGGGAGGGAGATAAAAATGAAGGGACCAAAGTGGTGAATAGCCCCCAATATTTTTACGCTCCTTTGAAGATGTCCTAGTGAATCATTACACTAGGACATCATTTGTAAGCAGAATTGGGCGTGATATTTACTCTGTCACAGGGACAAAAGGTGGCTGCTTCCAGCTATCGCGAATGTTGTCTTTAGGGCCGTAGGTTCTTAAAACCATCCAGAAAGGCCCGTTAGGAGCGGGTAACCAATTGCTTTCTTTATCTTTCCCCGGTGATTTTTTAGAGACGTATATAGTGACTGAGCCATCTTCGTTTTCTTTTAGGCCCGGCGTTGAGCTGCCGATTGAGTAACGATCTATAGGGTTATCAACTAACCAACGCTCAGGTAGTCGGTACATAGTATAAGACCAAAAGTATTTAATTGGTGGAAGCTGCCCTGCCTCAAAAGTGACCGTGTAGTCATGTTTGCTGCCATCCGTAAGATCACCATTAATATCCCGAACTTCGGTAAAATAAACAGATTGCTGTGTTGTATTTCCAAAAATACCCACGTAAACGCCAAGAGCTCGGTTAAGATAGTCGGTACTTATTGTCTCACGATTATTGAAGAAAAGTGCGGGGTCGAAGGATTGCTCTGAGCGTTGCTCTAGCTCTTTGCGAGCATCTGCAATACCCGCTTCAATCGCTTTGAGTGTTTCTGGATCTACGTTTTTAGCTTCCCATTGTTTGTTGGCTTCGATACCTAGACTAGAGAGCTTTTTATACATAGCTTTATCTTCATCGTGTGGGGAAGTAAATTTAAGTAAAAAGCTTGCGTATTCAAAGAACTTCACAGAAGTCTCATCACCTTCAGTCCATTTAGGCCACGTGATTGGTATCGCTGCAGCTCGCGCTTTTTGACCAAGAAACTCACTCAAAGGTTGAAGTTTATATTGGCTTTGAATCTCTTTAACTCGTTTTATGTCTTCTTTTCCACCAAGGACTTGCGTTCGAGTTAGAGTGCCTAAAAAGTCGCTTTCCCCTCGAATTACACGTTTTATTCCTTTAGGTGTTTCCCCTTTCCAAGAAGGAGAGGCGAGTAGATACGAATACCCACTATTTCCATCAATAACAGAACCAGCATTATCTAACACGTAACCCCAAAGGTCATCCCATTGACTGGTATAGAAACGTTCATCTTCGATTTTTGGCGTTGTCAGCACCCAAGGTTCAGAGCGTACATCAACCCACGCGTAAGAGTATGGAGTGTCATTGTTTGGGGTAACAATATCGGTATCTTTTGGAGAGGACAAATCAAGGTGTAGCCATTGACCGAAACTTCCATTTTCGATCGCTTGTGCATACATTGTTCGATAATTCATGACTAGGGGAAAGGTGAAAATATAAGCCTCTTTGGCATTTTCTTGGATCGTTTTGTTATCTATAGATGATTGTGCATAGGTAGGTGATGCTATGCCGAAAAAAAGGCAAAGTGGCACCATCCACTTACCAATATTTAAGAGTAAACTCATAACAAATCATTCCTTAATATTAAGTATATTGAGAGATAGCCCTCATAGCTTTACACGACAATAATGAGTGTTTTTATGAACGAGAACGCCATCAAAGGATAGCTGAAATTTATCGACTCTTCGGATTTGAAAGAAATGAATTTAAGGTATTTAGATAATTACCAAATGGAATTAAGAGGACTTGTTATACCCAAGTAACCCCGAGATACTTGGTTCAGCGAGAATGACTTGGTTTGCAGACGCGGCGAGTATTTGAAGATCTAGTGGTTCTAAATCAAAAATTGGCAACAAAGTATGCGAGCCAAGACCACTCGCCCTTTGGGAGCTTGTCACTGAGCCGCGTTCTTCGTTAAATAAATAGTGTTGTCAAACATCTTGGAAAGAGCTGGCCTTTATACTGTGCTGTTTTCCTTGAACTGAATCAGTGGCAAAGCGCTGGACCCTGCATCTTGAAGTCACTTGGGTATATAGGTGCGATATTTAGTTTAGGCTAGATAAAATTTACTGTCGTTGAACACATCACGTTCACGAGGATCGTTTGATAGAAACATCCACATCTCTTTCATACTTTGTTCGAAGAATTCCTCTTCAAATACCACCATCGAACAATGCTCACCCAGCCCATCAACGAAAGGCTCTAGCGTTTCAAAGCCAATCTCCTCGATGTCTTTAATATCGAGGAAATACAGCTTCTTATCGGTTCTTTGCTCGCTTTCTGTGGGTAATTCGCCTTTACCAAGTGCAAAGAAGTTAAGCTCAACGGTTAAACCCGTACGGTTTTGTTTGAGATCGTAAACCTCTTCGGTTTGCGCCATCACGTTGTAGTTCAAATCATCAAAGTAGGTCAGCGTGTCTTGCTTCATTGGGTGCATAAGTCTTCCATAAATTTTGCAGTTGAATTTGATGAGCTTCGCTTACAAGCCTTTCAAGTATTGAGCGTTTGCCGTCGGGTGAATCGCGGTATTAAGTGCTTCAACATGCTGCTCATTGTGTTCATTAAGCAGAGCGGTAAAGGCATCGATCAATTCAGGTTTGGTCATCGTGACTTTAGTTTCTGTCTGGATGTCGCGTAGGTCGATCAACACGTCAGTTAACAGCTGCGGCAAATCTTGCAGCACTTGTAGGTTCAACACGTTGTGCTCGCTGTAGATCGAGTTGTGACTGCCTTTTTGCTTTTGCACTACGTATGGGTTGTCTTTCAAGTTGATGATTGAAGTACGTTTGTCACAACGCTTCAAACAGCCTTTATTCACCTTAATTTTGCGACAACCCTCGGTTTGTTGGAACAAACACTGGCGACTGGTCAGCAGAGTGTTCGGGTGGTAAATGCTGTAGTAGCTGCGCATGTTGTGCGGGCGCTTAATGTGGCGCATCTGCTTCATGTTCAGCTCGTTAGAGATAAACGCACCGCTTGCGGCGAACTCTTCTTGCAAACATTTGAACGAGTAGGAGTTCACCGTGTTCATCTGCGGACCTGCAACCCAACCTAAACCTAGCGTTTGAGCCAAAATGCCCACACCAGAGTTATTGGTGATTGATAATTCTGGTTTCACTGCTTCTAAGAATGCACGTGCGGCTTGGTAATCGTCACCAATCAAAATCGTGGGGAACCAAGGTTTCAATCTTGGGTTTGCTTGGAACAACTCGATCATCGCATTCAGCTCACCCGCCAATCCCATTGGTAGCTGGAAATACACATCGACATTGCTGTCTTCGCATAGTGCGGTGTCTTCTACTGATGAAATCAGTACGGATAGCTTCGGAGCGCCTTCACGCATATCTGGTTGAGGCAGCGTCGGTAAAGTCGGTACATCAATCGCGCCTTTTAGGCTGCTGCCAGAGGCTTGCGTTGAAGTCACATCAAAATCTTGAGTCTTCTCTGCAACCTTCTCAATGATTGCGGTTTTGTCGTCGTAGAGCTTCTTCTTCACGCCTTGCACATCATCGGCGGATTCGCATTTGTAGATCTTCGAGAAGTGTTTTACGGCGTGATCGCGAGGGTTGTCGATGTACATCGCTTTGCCGAAATCGCCTTGCAAAAACGCATTAGAGAAATCGCGGTTAAATACGGTGTACAACTCTATGGTGTCGTTCGACAGTTCTATGCCGTCACACAAGCGGTCAATCTGTTTACGCCAGTTATCGACCACGGTGTACACGTAGTGAGATTTCTTAATGCGACCTTCCACTTTCAAGGAGTACACCCCAGCATCAGCAAGTGCTTCTAAATCGCCAAATGCAGAGTTGTCTTTCATGTTCAGTGGGTAGTTGTTGCCGGTTTTGGTGGTTTCGTATTGTTCACGACAAGGTTGGCTGCAGCGACCACGGTTACCCGATGCGCCATTGCGTGCCGAGCTGATGTAGCAAATGCCTGAAAAGCCAATGCAGTAAGAGCCGTGAACGAATACTTCCATCATCACGTCATGTTCGCGACCAAATTGAGCCAGATGCTTGATCTCGTTGATGTTCAATTCACGAGAGAGGTTTACGCGGCTAGCCGTTAGCTGATTTAGGAACAAGATTTGCCCTTCATTGTGTGTATTCAATTGTGTTGAAGCATGCACATCTAAATCAGGAAAATGGTTCTTCAGAATGTAGGCAAGGCCAAGGTCTTGAACGATCACGCCGTCGATGGCAGTGGTGTTCAATTGGCTAAGTAAGCGAACAATAGCGGGGATTTCACTCTCCAGAATCAACACGTTCAGAGTCAGGAAGATCTTACAGTTGTGTTGATGCGCTAGCATGAGTACGCCATTTAAGTTATCTAACGTTAAGTTGGTCGCTCGGTTTCGTGCATTAAAGCGGTCAAGTCCGCAGTAAATAGCGTCAGCATCCGCAGCAATGGCCGCTTTGATGGAATCTAAATCGCCGCCCGGGGCTAATAACTCAAATTGATCGCGTGTCACTCGTTTACTCTTACTCAGCTATAAAATAAGCACGTATTCTACGGGGTTCAAAAGTGTGAGCTAGCGCTAGTTAACGCTTTATTAATCTGAATCAATTATTCGTTGTGCTCGGGTCTATTGTTAATGAGGAAAACCGAAATTCAGACATGAGAAGTTCGCGACTCATCACCTTGGCTTCTATAGTTTTTGGGTACTCAATAGGAAGAATAAGGAATGAGCAAATGGTAAAAACAATAACGGTAGGATTGATGGTCGCCTTGGCTTCGTTTTCCTCTTTGGCAGAAGAAAGTGTGGTACGAGTCGCAAGCCAACATTCGGTGCAAGATACGGCGAATAAGTTTGTGGTTATAGCGCAAGACAAAGGCTTGAATGTGTTTGCCCGCGTCAATCACCAACAAAATGCGGCGAAGGTTGATATGGCATTGAGACCAACTGAGGTGATTGTTTTTGGCAACCCGAGAGTGGGTACGCCGCTGATGCAGTGTGCTCAGGAAGTGGCCATCGATTTACCACAGAAGGTTTTGGTGTATGAAGATGCTGAAGGCAAAACATGGTTGGCTTACAACAATCCGATGTACTTAAAAGAGCGCCACAACATCCAAGGTTGTGACGAGGTGTTAAACAAGGTCAGTGGCGTGTTGAGCAAACTAACGGGGGCGGCGGCCAAATAGGGGGGAAGCAATCAAGCCGCTTGTGGTCTAGGCCTTTCCATGTGTGAGCAACACTCCGAGAGCCAACCGTTGCGATGGGCGGCATTATAAGCGCCTCGGCAGCAGCGTAACCAATCTCGCTTGTTTGCGAAGTAGGAAGCGCTGCCCTTGCAGATTTTCAGCGTCCATTTTGCTCTGGCTGAGCGCATGTGTTGACAGCACTTTTGTGTCCAGCCATTGCGGTGCGCCGCAAAATACGCACCGCTGCATCCCTCTTGCCACGCAGTTCGGGTTTTGTAACTTGCCGCACTCGCCTGACATGCTTCAAACGTCCATTTTTTCTGTGTTCTTGGCGCGCCCATGTGTGCACAACATTCGTCTAACCAGCCTCGGTTTCTTGCCGCTTGATAGGCACTTTTGCACGCAGCAATCCACTCGGTGCGAGTTCGGCAAGCTCTTGCGCTTTTGATGCATGCTTGACGGTTCCACTTCAATTCGACCTGCTTCATGTGTTGGCAGCAATCATCCAGCCAGCCATTACGGTTCGCAGCATTGTAAGCGCCACTGCAACCGCGTTGCCATTCGGATCGTGTTTGGTATTGCTTAGCGTTTTCTGTGCAGGCTTCAAAGGTCCATTTCTTACCCGTTCGTGAGGGAATCATGTGCGTGCAGCAATCTTCTATCCAACCGTTTTTTCTCGCGGCGTGATAAGCACTTTTGCAGCCGTGATTCCATTCTGATCGCGTTTTATATTGTGATGCGCTTTGCTTGCACTTTTCGAATGTCCATTTAATGCCGACACGCTGCATGTGAACGCAACACTGATCCAGCCAACCGTTGCGATAGGCAGCGCTGTAAGCAGCTTTGCACTTTTCGCTCCACTCTGTTCGTGTTTTGAAATGGGCCGCGCTCTGTTTACACAGTTCGAGACTCCATTTCCCGTGTTTTTTGGGCAGATCCATAAGATTCATAAGCGCATCCCTTCAAACGTATTCTGGACGAGATTGAAAAGCCGTTTCTCTTAAATAAAACCTGCCTTGCTCTCCGTGGAGTTTACTCGTGTCGACAGGCGATAATATTGAACGTTTTGCCTTTATGTACGGCTTTATGTGGCTTTCGGGTCAATTTGGAAAGAAAGTGATGAAAGGGAAAAATAAACCCCGCAGCGAGGCGGGGTTTGGACTGGAGAGTAGATCGGGTAGGTTACGCCAGTTTAAAGGTCGCGACTTTTGAGTTGAGCTCTTCCGCTTGCGATTTAAGCTCAGAAGACTGGTTCATCGACTCTTCTGCTCCAATCACTAAGTGGTCGGTAACATCTTTGATTGATGTGACGTTCTGCGTGATCTCGTTGGTGACGTGCGTTTGTTCTTCTGCTGCGGTCGCGATTTGGGTTGCCATATCGCTGATCATCGCTACTGCCGAGTTGATTTCATCCAACGCTTTAGAAGCGCGGTCGGCATCTTCTACCGAGCCTAATGCCAACTCAGAACTGCGCTCCATTAAGGTCACTGCGCGTTGCGTGGTGCGCTGTAGCGTCTCGATAGTGGATTTAATTTCTTCCGTTGAAGTGTGTGTACGTTGCGACAATACACGAACTTCATCAGCAACGACGGCAAAGCCACGGCCTTGTTCACCTGCGCGTGCCGCTTCGATTGCAGCATTCAGTGCGAGTAGGTTCGTTTGCTCTGCGATGTCACGAATGGTGGAAAGTACGGTGTTGATGTCTTGCGCATGTTGGTTCAGCTCTGAGATGACGCCACTCGCTTGGTTTACTTCCGAAGACAAGTGGTTAATTGAGTCTTTGGTGTTCACAACGAGTGAGTGACCGTTTTGTGTGCTCACAGAAGAGTCTTGCGCCACTTTTGCTGTTTGCTCTGCATGAGAGGCGATCTCTTGCGTTGCTGATGCCATTTCAGTTACAGCTGTTGCCACAAGTGTGATTTCTTGCTGCTGGTGGTTTAGCTCATCGACCGATTGGTTTGCACGTTTGGTGCTCAACTCTGACTGTTTATTTAAGTCTTCCGCTTGGTGACGAATATGGCCAATAAGTTGCTGTAGACTCTCAACGAATTGGTTGAAGTTTTCTGCCAGTTCACCCACCTCATCTCGATTTTCTACTTTGATGCGCTGAGTTAAATCACCACTACCGTTTGCGATTTGCGACAGGGCATTGGAAACGTTGTAGAGTGGGCGGAACAGGATGTTACACAACAGGTTAAACAACGCCACACAGATAATAACCACAATCGTAGTCGCGATGATTTGTCCCCAAACGGCATCGTAAAGTGGTGCAACTAAAGAGTCATTGTCCAGAACGGTTACGCTCGTTAGCTTAGTGCCGTCGATAGCTTTTGCGTAAACCACGAAATCTTTGCCATCAATGGAAACATTTTGCTCTAGACCGGTATTGGATGCCGCGACAATATCGTTGTTGCTCAACCCCAGTTTGCTTACTGGTTGGTTGAGTAATTTGCTGTCGTTGTGTGTAAAGATATTACCTTGGTCATTGGCGATGAACATATAACCATCACCCGGCAGAATCACTTGGTTAAGGCTGTTGAGGATATCTCCGATCTCAACATCAGCTCCCAATACTGTTGTTTGACCATGAAGTTGCAACGCTTTGCCGAGTGATACTACGTTTGCACCGGTTGCTGCTGCGACGGTGGGGTTATCCATAAAAACTTGGGATGGATTGGCGATGGCATTGGTGTACCAACCCCATTGTCGAGGATCATCATTTCCAGGTGGCAGAACAACACCGTTCGCGTTGTCTTGAGAGCCGTCAGGATAGGCAAGGAAAACGTTATCGAACGCCGCAGAGTCACGAACTTGTTTTAGGTGTGTCACGATGGCAGATTTCTCTGCATCCTGTGATAGCGAAGTGAGTGCGCGTTCTTTTGACAGTAGCCAGTCACTCACATATTGATTGTAAGATGCGCTAGTGCTTTCTAAACGTTGCGCGACTTCAACATCCAGTCGCTGCAAAGAATCACGAAAAGACAGCCCCTCTACCAACACTCCCCCGAGGATGATGGCAGCACTGGCAGATATCGCCAGCTTATTTTTCAAAGATAAATTCTTAAGCATAAAATTATGATTGGCTCGTTATATTTATAAAAAGTGGTGTTGCACGCGCCATTATATTTTAGTGGTCAAAATAAATTCCGATCTATGTCGCGTATTTGAGCCATATTGGTGTTTATGCGGAATTAATCTTCAATGTTGTTTACTTTTTTGAGCTAAGTTGTTTATTAGCAAAGCGTTATCTAAGTCTTTGTAAATGATTCTTATTTTTATAAAGTGTGATCGAGATCTTACTATTTGGGCGTATATTTCATATTAAATATCAAGCATATGACGTGATCGATATATTGCCTCAATTAATCATTTTTAGGGACGATAGTTATGCGTAGTACGTTGTTAATCCCCGCATTATTGCTGTCAGGGTGTACTCTGACTCCCCAATCTACACCTCTCCAGGCTGACCCGAACTGGGTGGTCGACCAACTTCCCAACGGGATGAAATATCACATTTATCCAACCCAAGATGAAGAAGTCTCGGTTCGTTTGATGATGAACGTTGGTTCATTCCAAGAAGAAGCCAACCAGAAAGGTTATGCGCACTTTATTGAGCACATGGCATTTAATGGTAGTACCCATTTTTCTGGTAATGATGTGGTGAAGTTGTTCGAAGCTTCTGGTGGTAGCTTTGGTGCTGACATTAACGCCACGACGACTTACCAACAGACGACCTATAAGTTGGATCTCGCCAATCCAGATAAGCTTGACGATGCGCTAACGTGGATGCGCGACATCAGTGATGGCATTCAGTTTGATCCCACACAAGTTGAAAAAGAAAAAGGCGTGATTTTGGGAGAGTGGCGACGTTCACGTCCTGACGATAAATCCCTATCTTTTAATGCTTACCAAGCTTCTATTGAGGGAACGCCTTACGCAGAACACGATCCTATTGGTACGCGAAGCTCAATTGAAAACACCACTTCACCTGCACTCAAAACGTTTTATGAGAAATGGTATCAACCACAATATGCCGAACTGATCGTAACGGGGAATGTGGATGCGGCGTCGCTATCAAAAATTATTGAGAGTAAATTTTCTAACTGGGATAGCACTTCCGATGCCGTGGTAGAAAAGCGCCGTGATATCCGAGCGAAAAACGCAGATCGCATTTTACCGAGTAGTCAGATGGAATCCCCAAGTTTGCATTTGATCATCGACCGAGATTCGGTAAGCCGTCAAACCATGCAAGATCAACACAAAGCATGGCAGGACGAAATTAGTGCTCAGCTTATCCAACAGCGCCTGCTTAGGGTGTTAAATGATGCCGCAGAGTCGTTCCAATACGCATATGCTCAGCCATATTCTTCAAGTTATCACCGTATGATGTCTGCTGGCATTTCATTTGCCCCGGAACGCCGTGAGAAAATCCAACAGATCTTCATGAACACACTCACGTCATTACGTGACTATGGTGTTACTCAAGAAGAACTCGATGGCATTATGTCGGGCTGGTATGGGGAACTGGCAAACCTCGATTCTGATTGGTCGAAACGCAAGCCAGCAGGTTACGCAGAAGCGCGTGTATTCCAATTGGAGCAAAATTCAGTAAGCCAATCCAAAGAAGGGTATGAGCTTAGCTTGTCGACGTTTGTTAAGAACAACACGTTAAGTCATACGAATGAAGCGTTGGAAGCACTGCTTTCTCAACCAGCAAGTTTTGTAGTGGGTTTAGGTAAAACGGAAACTAAGGCGCAATTTGCTGGTGAGTTTGCACTATTGAGTGCCGCTTATGCTCAAGCGGGTGAAAAGCCTTTGGACATGTATGCCAAGACAGATGGTTTTGTTCAGCCAAAGAAAGAAGGCACCATTATCAGTACTCGCGAAGAAGCGGGTGGTTTTCAAGTGTATACGTTGTCGAACGGGGTGGATGTTTGGTTCCAAAAAGACGACAAAGCTGCGAATCGAGCCTACGTTTATTTCGTCAGCCAAGGTGGTAAAGCGGCGTTAGATAAATCACTTTATCCAGCATTTGAAGTGGCAACCATGGCGGCGGCTCGCAGTGGCTTGGGCGATTTCTCCGGTACAGAACTCGATAGCTACTTGCGCAAAAACGACATCTCGCTGTTCCCTATTTTAGGTCCAACCAACCATGGTATAGAGGTCATCACCCCGAAAGCGCATTTGGCGAGTGCTTTAAACGGTTTGTACAACATCGCAACCGATATCAAAGTGGATGAGCGCCAGTTGGAAGCGGTCAAACGTGAGTTTCTTCAGCAACGTCGTGCCTTCTTTGAGTCATCAATGGGCAAATGGATTAAAGCGGCGAACGAAAATTCGTACTTACCAAACAGTCGTCATCGTCTGCTGCCAATCGATGGCGCAAAGGATGTGACGTCAGAGCAAGTTCAAGCCGTACATGATGCTCTTTTCAACTACAATCGTGGTTTCAAAATGGTCATCGTTGCGGATGTAGAGCCAGAACAAATTACGCCATTACTACGTAAATACGTTGCATCTATCGATATGCCGGCAGGTGAGGCGGTGGATTATTCAATAGCCTTTAACCCCCATGCATTAAGCAAAACTGTGATGGAAGAGGGCAATGAGCCATCATCCATGTATTTATTGCGCCTTACCAATCAGCACGAATCACCAAGAACGGGGCGTGATACTGTCGTTGAAGACATGTTGCAGCGCATTGCAGCTGCGCGAGTAACGGAACAATTGCGTGAAGAAGCGAGCTTGGATTACAGCCCGAGTATTTACCCAATCACACAAGACCGTGAAATGGTGTCTGACTGGTTCTTGGAGTCGCAAATCGACCCTAAAGATGTCAGCAAAATGGATGCGCAGTTAGATAAGGTTTTTGATGAACTCGCGAAGAACATTACTCAAAAAGAAGTCGATACCGCAGCAAAACAACTCGCCGTCGCAATGAAGGATTTGGATGATAATCCAGGTCAACGCAGCTGGGCTTATACGCGTTATCTCGTACACGGATATGGTTTAGATGCATTACTGGATGTAGACAAAGCTGCTCAGAGCGTGACGCTGGAAGAGATAAAAGCCAAAGCGAAAGAAGCATTTGGAACTAAAGCTAAACGAAGCACAATTATTTTGAATCCAAAACCTTAGCCATCAAAAAGGGCGACTTACGAGTCGTCCTTTGTTCTCTATCTTGCCTTACACATTACTCGCACTGGTATGACAGTAAACATAAGTCATTAAAATTCAGTGAAACAATAACGAAGAGGTCGATAAAAGACGAAAGGGTTTTACCTTTTTTGTAAGGTTCCTTTCGATTGTCTTCTTTTTTGTTTTTGTGAAGGAAAGTCGCATATTTGTAAGGGGCAGGAAACCATATGGTATCGCTTGAGTCTCACCTTACTCCAAATTGAAGCAAATAAAGGTTCCCCCAATGAAACGCTACTTATTGTCGACGATTTTACTCCTAAGCAGTGCCAATGTATTCGCAGAATCTGCACCAACACAACCTGTAGCGCCAAAACCATTTGGTCTAGAGAGCATTACTGCTGAGCAGCAAGCGAAAATTGAAGAGATTCAGCTTAACTTGAGCAGCACGCTGACGCAGGAACAATCGCCACAAGATATCCAAGAAAGTGCCAAGCAATTTGAGAAGTTGGTGAAAGCACCGTCGTTTGACGAAGCAAAAGCAAAGGCGTTGCTTGAGCGTGCGAACAAGAAACAAGTAGATATCCAAATCGCGAAGCTAAAAGCACAAAACGACATTTATAATGTGTTAACTGACGATCAAAAGTCGACACTAGAAAAGCGTCAGCAAGAACAAATCAAAAAGTTTGAAGCGATGAAACAACAAGCTCAGTAAGCTCGAATAGCTTCTATTCTTCATTAAGAATAAAAAAGACTCCTAGCTGGGGTCTTTTTTATTTTGTTGCCAGTGAATAGCGTTTAACTAGCGGTAACAACTGTTAATCGTTTTTCTCTTTACCGTAAACGCGTACGCCTGCTTTAGAGCCTTCTGAGTTGCCGTACACTTCGATGTTTTTCACACAGCGACGGTAACCGAAGTAACGCCAGTCGGTCATTTTGTCTTTCTTCAGGTCGCGGTGGAATCGAATGGTTTTCTCGTCACCGTTTTGGAAGCGCACAACGATCTTTCTTAATTCTAGGTCTTTCTCTGCTTTCACTTTGATCGCGTTGGTGTTGCGGCAAATCACCATTGGGATTTTTGCAGCTAGGTTACCGTGCTCAAGCAAGATAGTACGACCTAAAGTGAATTTATCGTCTGCGTGTGCAGGAGCGATAAGTGTTGTTGCAGCCAATGCTGCCGTGATAATAGCGGTATAAATTCTCATTTAAAAATCACCAAAACACAGGAGCGCGAATCATAGTCGAGCTCAATAAAATTCAGCTAGCAATATTTTTCTTTGTGAATGAAATTTCACAGTCCGCTGACTTTAAGGTGGGAAGTTGAACAGTAGTTCGACAATCCAAGTAAGTATTTCTTGGAGCCTAATAGGCGAAGTTTTTGGCAAATAGACTACGTTGAAGGACATTACTACAGAGTATCTATTAAAAATGTAATTTCTTTAATCGAGCATTTAAACAGTGTTCTTTATCCATTATGATCGCAACAAAACTCCCGAGAATCGCAGGCAATTTTATGGCTCGAATTAGCAAACAAGAAAGAGAACAAAACCAAAGAACATACGATGAGTACATTTTCAACCTGTTCGTAGCTGAGGGGTGGGAGTGCGTTACATTGGATAGGATCTCTAAAGGTTTAGGTATAAGAAAGTCTACGCTTCAAGGGTATTACCCCGATAAAGATGCATTCTTAAATGTTCTTCAAGGGCGAGTGTTTCCGCACATAGTCGGACAGTTAGATTTCACTTCAAGATCTGCCTTTATAGACGCTTGGTCACATCTTCTTGCTACCAATAATGTGTTCCAACAAGCTGTAAAGATGTTGTTGATTACAATCGTTAAGAATGGTGGTGAGCCTCGTCCTCGTATCCAAGCACCGATACAGCGATTGGTCAGTGAGTTGGGTAAAAATATTGGTCATGACGAAGCTAGTTCAGCAATTAAGGAGTGTTTTGGCGCTGCTCTTATGCTCCTAGCGTTTCCAAATAGCACAGATTAAACTTATCCGTACTAAGTACGAAAAAGTTGTTGATCTCATAATTTAGTTCATTTATTATCCTTTCCGAAAGTAAGGGCAGCCTAAATGCTGCCCAAAAATTTAAACTTAAATCGTCCTTGGTACGAATAATTGTGGAGCGGGTGAACGCTCTTATTTTTTGTAATTAATTCGTCCTGAGTACGTAATGGTATATAGGTAATGTAATGAAAAAAACGCTGTTAGCTCTTTCGGTAGTAGCATCATTTGGTCTTTCTTCTAATGCTTTTGCTTCAGATATTAAGTGTGGTATTTCAGTATCGCCTTCAGATTGCGCTGGTTGGAAAAAGCTGGATGACTGGTCAGAGAAAGGAGCAAATCCTGATTTGATTAATGATCTTTTTGATGCGTATGAGAATGGCACTATTGAAGAAAAAGAATTGGCGAATAAAGCGGTATACGATGCCATTCAAGCAATGTCTAACGAGCAAAAGCTGGCAGCATTTGCAGTTCTTAATAATATTACTGTTTACAACGATAACCCTCTGACTCCTGAGGAAGAAGGTTATGACTCTCTGCTAGATCAAATCATCAATGGTGGCAACATGGTTGGTGATAACCCAGAGCAAGAGAAAGCAATAAAAGATGCTTACAATGCATTTGAGCAAGCGAAGGCAGACGGAAAAATTACATTGCCTTCAGAAAATCCATTTGAACTAATTGAACTACCTGGTCAGCCTGCAGATGGAGACCTTCAGCCAATCGAAGATGTTATTGTTGAACCAGCTAAGCCAGTTACCAATGAACAAAAACTTGCGTTGGTAACGCACTTATTATCAGTAAGTAACATCGAAGCATCTTTGGAAGGCACAAGCTTTACGTTTAACCATCCTGAACACGGCCAAATGACGATCGATTTAGCAACAATCTCGGAAGAGAACCTTGTAAAAGTTAAGGGGGCAATGAGAGATGTTGCTACTGATGGGATTGCTGAACGTCGTCGTCAATTTGAAGAAGGGAACCTTCCTCCAATTAGTGATGATCTACCTCCCGTGGAGGATGTTATTGTTGAACCTATTACTCCCCCGACTGAGCTTGAAACTAAGATTGCTTGGTTTAATGGAGCAATGGATAAAGCGGGCAAAGATGCTTTCATCGACTTTGACCCGATGACAGGTAAACCAACTTTGTATCGTCCAGGGGAGACTCCTTTGAGCTTGGAAGGTAAAGAAAGTGAAGTTAAAAAAGCGATGCGTGAGAAAGCAAAAGAAACTTCTTTGGCTCACAAACGCAATATCCTTGCAGATATGGAAGGTCATGCACAAGCTCGTATTCTTAATCGAGCTTTTGAAGAGGTTGGTTATAAAGCTAAGGTAACAATGAATGATGAAGGGCACTTTGATCTTACCTTTATCGATCCGGTCTCAGGCAATGAAAGAACTATCGACCTTACTAAAGAAGTCGCTGCTGGTTACTTGGATCTCATCAAAGCTCAAGCTAAACAACGTATTATAGAAGATCTACCAGGTCTTGATCCTAAAGACCCAGAAGATGGCGAGCTTCCACCAATTGAAGATGTCATTGTCGATCCTATCTCTGGTGAAAAAATGGTCACTAATCGTGCTGAGTTAATGAACGAAGTGAATGCTATCGTTTCTGACCTTGGTGGTGATAGTCATCGTATCGATAAATATTTAACTTCTAGCGCTGAAGACAAAAAAGCCATGGCGCAAGCGCTTATTAAATATTCAGATTCAAATGAAGACCTTCATCGTACGTTGTCTCAAATTACCTTTGAAGTCCCAACGGGTAGCAATGGTGAAACTGAAACCAAATCAATGTTGGACTTCTTTAATGGTGTCGCTGATGGGACTACTTCTCCTGAAAATGGAATGACTCAAGATGAATTAGCTCTTCGTAAAGGGCTTATGCCAAAGTTCGATGAAATTGATTCTAAGTTGCTAACTGGCGAAGTGGAGTTACGTGACGCGGCATACAATGCAGAAACTCAGTTGAAAGAAACCATCACCGATACACAAAATGCTGTAATGACGAATGCTCAACATATTGAAGGTTTGAATGAGGCGGTTTCTAAGACTCAGGTTGCAGTATTTGAAGTTCAAGAAGTAGCGAAGTCAAACGCAAACAGCATTGCGCAAGGCGAAATGGCACTGCGTAATGCAGCGCAATCAGCAGAGGAAGCGATGAAAGCTCACTTTGCTGGTCAAAAAGGTGCAGCAGAGTACCAACTAGGCCTAGCGAAAACAAATCTAGAGCATGCGGCTCAATCTATGGAAACGCAAATGACAGCGAAATTTGTGGATGCAGAAGCGTCAATGACAGCAGCGATTAAGAATCTACAAGCTCAAATTGACTCTCTAGGTGCAGGTACAAACCCACCAGTGGATGGTGGTGTTAACCCAGATCTGGAAGCAGGCCTTAAGGTTGCTCGCGAGAAGGTTGAGTTAGCGTTCGCAGATGTAAATGCTCAACTGAATGGTGGTAAAGACAACTTAGACGATGCAGCGACAGCAATGACTGCGGAGCTAACTGATAGTAAAGCGGAGTTGGAAGCGGTAGCAGCAATCTCGACAGATCAAATGGCAGCTCAATTTGCAGCAATGCAAGCTCAACTAGACGAACAGGCTAAATTAATTGCTGAACTTCAAGCTGGTGAGAACCCAACAGTACCAAATTCTGGAATTTCTCCTGAAGCTGAAGGTGCGCTACGTCAGGCTAGCGCAACGCTACAAGCTAAAATGGATGTGGCAGTAAACAAGTTACAAGATGCTCGTCAAGGTCTAGAAAAAGCTGCAGACGGTCTACGCTACGCAGATAAAGGAAATGGCGAAGTTGGTATTAACCCTCCAGCAAATACAAAGCCTAGCCATGAACTTGGTTCTGTCGGCCAAGGTCAAGCAGTCGCCTACGTTCAAAATGGAATGGAAGAGCTGTATAACGCTGGAAACGAGTATGCGGATCAAGCGGCTGGTAAAGCACTCGCTGATGCCAAGTCTTATACAGATACACAGATTGCAGGTATCAATTCTCGCATCGACGGCATTGAAGAAGACTTAAGCTCAGTGATGGCAACAGCACAAGCGGTGACAGCTGCTCGTCCTTACCTATCAATCAACCAAACATCTGCAATTGGTGTTGGTTTGGGACAAGCTGGTGACCAAGCAGCATTTGCATTGGGCTATGCTCATCGAATTAACGACAATTGGACGGCTAATGCTAATGTATCTGGTACGAGTGGCAATGAGATTGATTACTCCGTAGGTGCTGGTGTTTCTTATGCTTGGTAAAAAGCAATTGGTTTAGCTCAACATTTTGAGTCAAATACATGAATTACCTATAAACTTGACCTAAGTTTACCGCCCTTCGGGGCGGGTTTTCTTTTCTAGTTACAAGTAAAGTTAATCAAGCGATTCATTTCCCTTCTCTTTGAATGCCTTAAGTATCTTCCCCAATTTAAATAACCTGCACACACTCTTTATTTTTCTCTTAAGTTTTAATGTTTGGATTATATTGATAAGTAAAAGATGGTATAAATCACCCATTGTCGATAATAATTGAATGCTTATGAAGAAATACGAAGAATTAGTTCAAGATATCATCTTTGCGATCTTGTGACTTATCGGGTTTATTGGTTTCAGTGGACTTATCTTTCAGTGTCACTACTTCTTTTTCCGGCAGTTCTGCTGCTTCCCCGAAGAACTTTCCTCCCGGTTCAATGCTCAGGTTGTTGCTCCAAATTTTGCCACTGACACGGCCTTTTGCTAGTACTTGGATGTGTTCAGCGTGACAGTTACCATCAAGAAGGCCGTTGACGATCAGTTGTTTAGCGTAGATGTCGCCTTTAACACGGCCGCTTTCTGCAACGACCAATGTGCCTTCTACGTGCAATTGGCCTTCGATAATGCCATCGACCTGAATATCGCTTTCTACTTTGAGTTCTCCGCTAACAGAACAGCCTTTGGCGATGAGAGTTGAAGCTGATGAGCCACTCGCTGTTCCACGGTTTTGATTAAAGATTCCCATCGTATTCTTCGCTCCTTGGTAAAGATGTCTTCAAAATTATTGAGGTTCCAATCCACGAATGGCCTTGGGTTTAAAGCCCGTCCAATAAATCTCACTTCATAATGAAGGTGAGGACCAGAAGAGAGGCCTGTATTGCCAGAAATGGCGATTAGCTGTCCTTTTTTGACAAACTCACCGGTTTTGACTTTGAACCCTTTCAAGTGCGAATAAGAGCTCGAAAAGCCGAATGAATGTTGTAACCGTAAGAAGTTGCCTGAACCTTTTTTACTGCGTCGAGTCACTTCAACGATCCCATCTGCTGGGGCGTAAATCTTGGTTCCGGTGTTCACCGCGAAATCTAATCCACGATGCATCTTAGAGACTTTGGTTACTGGGTGAATCCGCTTACCAAAGCCTGAAGAGAGGCGAGCTTTCCCTACGGGTGAGCTATTAGGAATTTGATTGAGCATCACCATACGAACATTGGAAGTGATGGCGGCAGTATCAAAGCGCGCCTCCAAACTGTTGCTGGTGGACTCTTTAGCTACGCCGAGCACTTTCTCTAATTCTCCCAGACGTTCGGATACCAACTGCACACGTTCTTCTCGTTCAGACAAGTCGTTTTCTAGTTCTGATTTGAGCGTTTTTAAATCGCTGAGCTCTTGGCCGATGCTACGCGTATGCTCAGTTAGTTCTGCTTGTTTACTCTCCGCATTATCGACTTGTGTATAAAGGTGGTTCACCAGAACTGCCGTTGCCGCTAACGCTAAAATAAACACAGCCAAAAAGGTTTGCAGTTTGCGTTGCGTGGCTTTGCTGAAATACCAATGCTTGGAGCCATTAATGGTCGAGATGGAGAGCGTCAGCTGATCTTTCATGGCGGTCTTGGGGCGATAATTACACGAGATTTATTACTGATAACTCTGACTGTAAGGAAAACGCGTTGTCGCTTCTAGAGCTAAAAAGGAGCGAAATGTCAGGGCGTGAGCTGTTTTCAGACAATAAAGAAAAGTCCGCAGTCAGATTTAATCTTGAGTGGGTTTTGGTCGGTAGGCGCTGAGGAACTAATACTTTTGATTGAGTAAATTGCCAATAGTATGGTTAAGCAATTCAATGTAGTTCACGTTTGTCTTATAAATGTCGGATATTTTAAGAAATTGGCATTCAGTAAATTGATAACTCTGTTTGGGGGTTTATGATGGCGTTGAACTCGAATAAACGTCTGAATTCGAGAATGAAAACTCTCACCGATTAAGACGTTCATTAAAGGCTTATTGCTAACTCAGACCTACTGGTTTGAGGACATAAAATCAAGACAACGGAGTTGGTCGTGAAAAAACTATTATTAGCTACTGCAGTGGTCGCAGCAGCGGGTGGTGCAGGCTATCTGTACCAAAACAACCTTACTCAAGGTGAATCATCAAGCTCATTACTTACACTAGTTCCAGCAGATACCTTGATGATTACTTACCAAACGGAACCTTTCAGTCACTACGAATACATGAACGCCTTCGGTACATCACAGCAGCCACCAATGGCAGAGCTGTTTACTGAAGAAGATTTGACTCCTGGTTTGCAGTTCGCGGTGAACTTCTTAGATGCTTATATGGCGTCAGCGTCTTCTCCAGAGAGCCTAAAAGCCTTCTTGGGTACAGGCGATATGGTGAACCCTATCATCTACACATTGGGGCTTGTTCCGGTTTACAAATTGCAACTCGAGACTCCTACTGCATTGTGGAAAACCTTAGATGAGCAAGAACAGCTCGCAGGCATTCAGCATGAGCTTGTGAAGCTGGACACGATTGAGTTTCGTCGTTATGAGCTGACTGATTCGCAAGACCCGCAATTGGGGATTGGCCTAGCGGTTGGTGTCGTAAACAACGTGCTGACCGTAACGTTCGATATTCCAGAGCTGGGTGTTGAAAATCCGCTTAAATTGGCGTTTGGCCTTGAATCTCCAAAGAACAACATTGTTGACTCTGGCCGTTTAGAGGCAGTGAAAACTAAATACGGTGCGAGCAATAACTCATTTGGTATTTTTGATATCCGCGAAGTCATTAAGGGGTTAACTACGCTAGATGGCAACAGAATGGCGCGTCAGCTGAAGATGGCTGAATCTGACCCGACGCTTGATGCACTTCGCTCACCAGCTTGTCACACTGAGTTCACTCAAATTGCAGAGAACTGGCCACAAATGGTGGCGTTTGCTAAATACAGTGCAAGCGACAACAAAGCTCGTATCAACGGCAGCTTCGTTGTGGAATCGAAAAACCAAGTCATTTTGGAAGCATTACAATCAATGCGTGGAGTACTTGCTGAGTCAAATGGTGAGCAGAGCATGTTCAGCGTGGCTTTAGGCTTAGATGTTGCAACGCTTGCTCCTGCTATAGGTAAGATCTGGACGGATTTAACCACTCCTGAATACCAATGTTCGATCCTAGCGCAAGCACAGAACGACATGCGTGGTCAGAACCCTGCACCAGCGATCAGCATGGGCGCAGGCATGGCAAATGGTCTGAAAGGTTTGAGCATGGAAATGTTCGGTCTTGATGTAAACATGAATGGCGAATACGGGCCTGAGCTAGGTCAGTTGGATGCGATCTTCTCGATCTCAGCAGACGATCCAAACATGCTGCTGCAAACGGCACAAATGTTCATGCCTGAACTGTCACAGATTCAAATTCAGCCAGACAACCAACCAGTGAACATTGGTGGTTTGCTTGAACCATATGCAGGTAAACCAATGGATGTGTTTGCTCGTCTAAATGGCAGCCATCTAACGCTGTACAGTGGTGATGCGGCGGCGGCAGCAAGTGAGAAAGTGATGGCTCAGCCGTTAACTGCAAATGGTCTATTGAGCTTCACTATGGACTCAGATCGCGTACTTGAAGTGATTGAAACGGCGTCTAAAGTTTCTGGTGAACCGGTACCAGAAGATGTGAAAATGAGCCTGCAAGGTGAGCTGATCGGTGGCATGTCTCTGGATGTGACCAAAGACGGCATTGCGTTTGACTTCGACTACACAGGCTCAACCAAACCACAAGTGAAGGTTGTGCAGCAGTAAGCGTTATTCTTCAATGACGAAGCATTTCTTATTTAAGCAAAAGGCGGCATTTGATGCCGCCTTTTTTCAACTTACTTTTAGGTCTTGGGGTTTTCTCTAGCGTCGGTAGTACAAAGAAATACGGTTGCCATTAATTTCTTGGACTATAAATGGAATCTCGTAAATATCGCTCAGCACTTCGGCATCAATCACTTCTTCAACCAAGCCCGCTTTGATGACTTCACCAAGTTTCATCGCCACGATGTGGTCGGAATAACAAGACGCGAAGTTGATGTCGTGAATTACGATTACTACGGCTTTGTTCTTCATCTCCGCTAGCTTGCGAAGCGTACTCATGATGTCGACGGAGTGTTTGATGTCGAGGTTATTCAGCGGTTCATCCAAGAATATATAGTCGGTATCTTGCGCCACCACCATAGCAATAAACGCCATTTGACGTTGACCGCCCGACAGTTGGTCGATAAAGCGATCTTTCAAATGGTCGATTTCCAGATGTTGCATCGATTCATCAATGATGCGGTGATCTTCTTCTGTCAGACGACCTTGCGAGTACGGGAAGCGACCAAACGCCACTAAATCACGCACCGTAAAGCGCATGTTGATGTTGTTTGATTGGCGCAGCACTGATAGGCGCTTTGCCAAGTCTTCGGTGTTCCATTGGTCAAGCGGCTTATCACCAATTACGACGCTACCAGCATCGCTTTCTGTTAGTCGGCTTGCCATAGACAGCAGGGTACTTTTACCCGCACCGTTAGGGCCAATAATGCTGGTTACTTTGCCCAGTGGAAAAAGGGCATCGGCGTTTTTTACCACGTATTTTTCGTTGTATTTTTTGCTAAGACCTTGAATACGGATCATGCGATAAACCCTTAATCGAATTTGTTTTTCATAAGCAGAAGCAAGAAGTAGCCGCCGCCGATAAAGTTGATGATAACGCTGATGGTGGTGTCGAAATCGAACAGATTTTCTACCACCCATTGACCGCCGGACAGCAGTACAACTGACAGTACTGAGCTCGCGACAATCAATAAGCGATGCTGGTAGCCAGTGAAGATTTGGCGAGCCAGAGCCACAACAATCAAGCCAAAGAACAGAATTGGACCAATCAATGCGGTCGAGATAGACACCATCAAAGTGATGATGAACATGACTTGCATGGTCAGTTTATGGGTATCCACACCTAGGCTTTTCGCGTTGTCGACGCCAAGCCACATCACGTCCAATTTGTGGGCAATACGCATTAGGTACGCACCACACAGCAGCATCGGAACCGCACACCAGTACACCAACTCACTGTTGATGTTGTTAAAGCTCGCGAACATTGAACTTTGGATGAAAGTGAACTCATCTGGGTCGGTGATCATGGTGAAGAAACCAGTGACACTGTTGAACAAGCTGCTCAGCACGATACCAATCAACAAAAGGGTGAAGATATTGCGCTGACGACCACGGAAGTAGAAGCTGAACAAAGTCATTGCACACACAATCATGATGCCAGTCGACAACACGAAGTTGAGTTTGCTGTTGATGACTAAAGCACTCAAGCCGCCAAACATTACTACGAGCAGCACTTGAATCATCACGTACATGGAATCAAAACCCAGAATTGAAGGGGTGAGGATTCGGTTGTTGGTGATGGTCTGGAAAATCAGTGACGACGACGCAATCGCCATCGCTGCCAAGACAATCGCCAGCACTTTCGGGATGCGACGTGACAAGAAGAACTGGTAGTTATCTGGCGTTAAGCCTTTGCCGATGAACACCGCACAAATCAAAACTGCCGCGATTGCCAGCAGCGTTACTTTCATAGAATCACGCATTCGATTTGTCTCTCAGAACTAGGTAAATGAAGATTGAGCCACCCAAGATGCTGATGATCATCGAAATTGGAATCTCGTAAGGGAAGATGATGAGACGACCGAGGATGTCGCAAGTAAGCACCAAAATCACGCCTGCGTATGCGGTCCAAGGCAAGTTGCGACGCATGTTGTCACCAATGAACAGCGACACAAGGTTTGGCACGATAAGTCCGAGAAACGGAATCATGCCAACGATCATCACCACCGATGACGACAGCACAGCCACAAGGATGACACCGACCAAAACAATGCGCTGGTAGTTCAAACCAATGTTTTTCGCGAAACTCTCACCCACGCTCGCCGCACTAAAGCGGTTGGCATAAGCGTAAGCCAGAACCGAGACAGGGAGCGCAAGGTACAAGAATTCGTAGTTACCACGCAATACCGATGCAAAGTTAGCCACCGTCCAAGAACCAAGGGTCTGTACTAGGTCGTATTTGTAGGCAATAAAGGTGGTCATGGAAGAAACTACGTTGCCATACATGATGCCTATCAGCGGGACGAGCACGGTGTTCTTAAACTTCAAACGTTGTAAGAAGCGCACGAAGATCACCGTACCAATCACAGAGAAAGCGAAGATGGTGATCAGGTGTACCCAACTGCTCATGTCTGCAAACAGAATCAGCGCGACGATGTAGCCGAACATTGCCCAATCGACCGTACCCGTAGTAGATGGGGCTGCAAAGCGGTTTTGCACGATCTGCTGCATGATCAAACCAGCAATACTTAAGCCTGCACCAGCTAAGACGATGGCCAACAAGCGGGGTAATCGGCTAACCAACAAGATGTTCAAACTGTGGCTGTCACCGGCCAAAATCTGCGAGAGAGAAACGTTCGCCACCCCAACCAGCAAAGAGGCGCAGGCGAGTACAACGAGCAATAAAAAAGCCAAGATATGATGTAATTTCATGGTGTATTTATAGGGTGATAAAAACAACAATGACCTTTCGCACCGTGAAGCGGGAAAGGTCATCGATTAGAGTGAGATTGAACCGAATCTGTTAGTTAGCAATGACTTGGTTCAACTCTTTAATCATGGTTTGCGTCGATTGGTAGCCACCTGCGGTTAAGTACCAAGCCGCTGGGTCCATAAACAGCACGCGGTTGTTTTTCGCTGCTGGTGTGGACTTCACAAGATCGTTGTCGAACAGCTGTTTTGCTTTACCACTGCTCTGACCGATCGCTTGTTCGCGGTCAAGGATAAGCAGTACTTCAGGTTGCGCATCAGCGATGTATTCGAATGAAATCAAGTTACCGTGGGTGCGTGGTACTGATTTCACGTTCTCAGAAGTCGAAGTTGCAAAACCTGCTTCTTCATACACGAATGAGAAACGGCTGTTGGTGCCAAACATCGCCAAGCTGTTACCGCTGTTTGAGACGGTCAGTGTGCGTGGTGGTTGAGCTTCTACTTTTGCGTGAAGGTGATTAATTTGCTCTTGAACGCCTTCAATCAACTGCTCTGCGTGCTCTTCTTTGTCGAAGATGTCACCCAGCGTGCGCCAGTGTTCTTGGGTTGTTTTCCAGTAGTCGGTGGTGTCGATACGGAACATGTAAGTTGGCGCGATGTCGCTCAGATCTTTGTAGATATCTGCCATGCGACCTTCTGCGATGATTAAGTCTGGCTTGAGCATAAACAGCGTCTCGAAGTTCACTTCTTTCACGCTACCCGTATTTGCGAACGAGTCGATTTGGAATTTTTCTAGTGACTTTGGCAGTAGCGTCTTTGGCATGCCGACGGGTGTGACGCCCAAAGCATCAATGTAGTCTAAACTGCCGTAGCCCAATACAACGACGCGTTGTGGTACGCCATCAATGTCTACTGTGCCCAAGCTGTGTTGGTAGGTTTTAGCCATTGCCCCCATAGGAGCCAATGCAAGCAGCAAAGCTCCCGTTGCTACGCGAAGAGAAGTTTTACCAAACATAATGATTTCCAAAAGGTGCGATGCAATCTCGCAAGAGTGCCTTAAAAACAAATAATGCTTTAAAAAAATAGAGCGCGAGATTAGTCGTAAAGCGGTATAACTTATTTGATTAAAATCAAATAAGAATGATTATTGATTGCAGACACATTAGCAGATAGTCTATATGCAGCAACAGAATTAGCGGAATAGTGAGTATTCAAAAAATGAATTTAGCTCAAGTCGACTTGAACTTATTGTTTATTCTCAAACACCTACTTGAAGAGAAGCATGTTTCCAACACCGCGGTATCGCTCAATATGAGTCAACCATCGGTGAGCCGCTCTTTACAGAAACTCAGAAACTTGTTCAACGATGAGCTGTTAGTACGTACTGCACACGGCTATGAATTGACCCCAAAAGCCGAAGTGATCAAGCAAGATTTGAACACCGTTCTAACCGGGCTAGAAAAGCTGATGTACGGCCAGTCATTTGTGCCAGAAAAGAGCAACGGTACGATCCGTTTCTACGGCTTGGTTCCGCAGGTGATTTTCTTACTGCCACCGATTGTTTCGCGTATCCGTGAAGAAGCGCCGAACATGATTGTCGATATCGATTCCATCCCGAAACGCCATTTCGATGCACTGATCGCAGGGGATGTGCATTTTGTGCTCTCAACCGCTGAGCCACCTAGCTCTGAGCAGAATTTGTACCGCATGAAAATTGCCAATCGCGACTACCGATTCTTGATGAGCGAAACCCATCCACTTGCCCATGTTGAGGAACTGACGGTGGAGATGCTGCTCGATTGCAACTTCGGTCAGATCTCACTTCAAGGTGGCAAAACACTGTCGATTTATCATCGTTTTGTTGAGCTTGGCGTGGTGGATAAAAAACGCCAATTATCGATTCCTGTTCAGCTTTCAAACTTTAATGCTGCGCCAGCGATTGCCGAGCAAACGGATGTGATTTTCCACTTACCAACGCCGTTTGCACAAGACGCTTGTCAGGGCAGAAAATTGATCACCAAAACTGTACCAAAAGCGATTCGAATGGACAGTGAATCGGTCTATTTGTACTGGCATAAGCGCTATCATAACGACCCGATGTGTAACTGGGTTAAGTCATTGTTCAAGGAAATATATGGCTCAACTGAGTCTGAATGGTAAAGAATATTATTATTCATTTTCGACATAGTGGTAATTAATCCTACAAATGCTCGGTTGCTTGTCTTCGTCAAATAAAGGCTATTTAATGCGAACCATTATCATTATAAGTTCCATTAAAATTTATAGGTTTTTACCATGTCGAAGACGACTCCGTTTGCGCCAAAACCATTAGCAGTGGTGATCGGTGCGCTATGTACCTCTTTTTCCGTCTTTGCTGATACAACGCCAATCGAAACCGATGAGCAGCTTGTTGTAACAGCAACCCGTACCCAGATGGAGCTGAAAGACGCTCCAGCTTCTATGTCGGTGATCACCGCTGAAGACATCGAAAACGATCCAGGCATCACGCTGGCAGACATCGTGTCTAACGCAACCAGCGTGGAGTCAGACTTCGACAGCACACGTGCAGGTCGTCAGCAAATCTCGATTCGTGGTATGGATTCGAAATACACACTGATCATGGTAAATGGCCGTCGTATGAGTTCGGCAAGTGCGATCGTACGTGGTAACGACTTCGATCTTTCTGCGATCCCAATGGATTCAATTGAGCGAGTAGAGATCATCCGTGGTCCTATGTCGGCGCTTTACGGTTCTGACGGTATGGGCGGTACGATCAACATCATCACTAAGTCACCAAGCAACGATTGGAGCTCCCAGCTTAGCTTAGACAACACGACGCCAAATGATGGCAATGGTGGTCAAGAATACACAGTGGGTCTAACCACGTCTGGCGCTCTGATTGAAGACACACTATTTGCTCGTTTCTCTGTTTCTCAAACGAGTCGCAACGCGTGGCAGCCATACTCTGGCGAGAAAGGCGGCATTGATCGTGAAGAGGTTACTGCACTTGAAGATCGCGATAGTTTAGCGATGTTCGGTACACTTTCATGGCATTTGGCGGACAATCAATTTATCGATCTTGACCTTGGTTACAGTGACGACGAGCGTGATACCGCAGCAGAAAGTGGCACTACGGTTCTGTTCTCGGAGTCTCGCGTTAAACGTAACAGCCAAGCGCTATCGCACACCGGTTTTTGGTCTTGGGGTGATACACAAGTTCGTTACTCACGTGAAAACGTAGAGAACATTGAAGCGGCAAATGATGGTGCTGATTCAATTGAAGAACTAACACAAATTTTTGAAGCATCAGCAACGACTTACCTAGGTGAAAGCCACACTGTGACGTTTGGTGTGGACTACCAAACTAGTGAGCTAACCAACCCAGAGCACATCGTGGGTAACAAAGCAGAAGCTTACCAAGGTGCGGTATTTATCCAAGACCAATGGGAAATGACCGATACGCTAATGGCGACGATTGGTGGTCGTTTAGATAAGCACGAGCACTACGGTGAAGAGTTCAGCCCGCGTGTGTACCTAGTACACCAAACAACGGACGACTTGGTACTGAAAGGTGGCGTGGGTAAAGCGTTTAAAGCACCAACCATGACGCAAAACCACCCAGACTTCTCGATGAGCAGCTGTAAAGGTAACTGTAACATCGTAGGTAACGAAGATCTGGAAGCAGAAACCAGCGTGAACTATGAGTTCTCGGCGCTATACAGCGGTCGTAACTGGAACTTAGAAGGCGCGGTATTCCGTAACGAAATCGAAAACCTAATCGAACAGACGGACATCTTCTGTGAAGTCGGTACGTGGTCGAGCGCGGTGATGAGTTGTATTGATGACAACGGCGACCCAATCGATCGTGAACTGTCTAACCCGTACAAGTCTTACCAAAACGTATCGAAAGCCGTTATTCAAGGTGTGGAGCTAACCGGTAGCATTCAGTTCAATGAGCAATGGGCGATGTCTGGTAACTACACTTACTTAGACACCGAAGATAAGTCGACCGGTGAAGAGCTGAACGAGCGTTACAAGCACTCTGCATTTGCTCGCCTAAACTGGTACCCAACCCAAGATTTGAACCTGTTTGCGAGCGCACGCTACCGTGGTGACCGTAAGATTGATTCTCAGTTAACGCAAGACGCTTACACCACGATGGACTTAGGTACGGTTTACCATGTGAATGATGGACTACGTATTCGTGCGGGTATCACCAACCTAACCGATGAAAGCGTATCAAGAGAGCTAGAAAACATCGGCTATGTTGAAGCGCCACGTACTTACTACGTTGGTATGACAGCAGACTTTTAAGCTCTAATTACAGACTGATTCGATTGGATTTAAGTCGAATTTAATCGAAGCAAGACATGGCGTTGCAGTACACTCTGTAACGCCTTTTTTGCTTTTAGGGATGAATAGGAAAAGACAATGCTTCAAACTTCTTGGTTATTTTGGGCGCTCATGTCGGCGGTATTTGCGGCGATGACCGCAGTGTTGACCAAACTTGGTGTGGCGAACATCAACTCAGACTTGGCGACCTTTATTCGTACCTGCGTGATTCTTGTTTTGGTTGGTTTGATTGCTTACGCGACCAAGCAGTTCAGTGCTATTGGAGAGATCTCGACCAAAGGCATGGTGTTCTTGGTGCTATCGGGTTTAGCGACAGGTGCATCGTGGCTGTGTTACTTCCGCGCGATGTCATTGGGGCAAGCTTCTCAAGTTGCACCGATCGACAAACTAAGCGTGGTGCTGGTGGCCATATTCAGTGTGGTTTTACTGGGAGAAAAGCTCAGCATGGTCAACTGGATGGGGATTGGTTTGATCACCGTTGGCGTGATTTTGGTAAGCCTACAAAGTTCTTAAAGGTCACTATCACCTAAGTATCTCGTCTCTTTGAATAGCGAGAGACGGATGTAATTCAGAATCGATATGTAGAGTACATGGGCTTCATGAGAACAGTTTGGTTTCTCAGCAATTTGCTAATATATTCTGGATACTCGATTCTTCGCCTCACTATGGCTCGCTAGAATAACCTCAAATACCACACAGTTCCTTTCATTACGTTCTTTGACCCACTTTCTGAATCACAAACGTTTGGCACTGATTAAACTGTGCGAAAGCATGTAGTTCCTCTTCTAAAGCGACGAAAAACGCCTCTCTGTCTTTGAGCGAAGGCTCGGTAACTAGGTTAAGAACGTTCAGCGTTGAACTGGTTTTATCCACTTTGCAGTCGGCGCGCGCGACCAGTTTCCCATCCCACAATATTGGCAGACAAAAGTAACCGAACTGGCGTTTTGGCTCTGGAACATAACACTCTAACAAGTAATCAAAGTTGAAAATTGCGCTGGCGCGTTTTCGTTGGATAAGCAGGTTATCAAATGGGGAAAGGATTTTGGCGCGTTTTCGGTTGAGCCGTTTGTCGAGCAAGTTCAGCGTATCGCTACAGGCATAGTAAGCTGAATTGTTGATGCTAATGGCTTCTATCTCACCCAAATCGACCAATTCGGACAGAGCTTGTTGTACTGGCTTCTTAACCCCTTTCAGTAGGTAAACCATTTCAGGCAAAGTGCCGAACCCATGAGATTTAAGATAGTTGAGGACTAAGAATCGCGCGTGTTCTTGCTCGGTTGGCATCGATGTATCAACGTCTTGAGGCAGAACATGTGAGGTTAGGTCATACACTTTCTGGAAGCTGCGACGTTCGCTAATCATCAAATCGCCTTGCATGAATAAGTTCTCTAGGGCGCGTTTGGTTGGCTTAGTATTCCAACCATCGGTCTTATGGTTGGCAGATTCGAAGTCCTTTGCCATCAATGGGCCTTCTTGCTCAATTCTCTTCAAGATAGACGCCATCAAGTCGTGGTCTTTTTTGTACCAATGCTTTTGCTGATCGGATTTGATCGCCGCTTTGCGAGGTAAGCTATGACGGTATTGCGACATAGGTAAATACGCCGCCGCATGAGACCAATATTCGAAGACTTTCTTTTCTGCTACCAGTTGGTCTAGGTGCTCAAGCTGGTAGCTTGGGTTTCGACTCCACAAAGTATGATGGTGAGCGCGCTGAACGACAGAAATCGTATCAATTTGCACATAGCCCAGTTGCTCAAAGGCGGCTAAGGTCTTTGCTTTGGCGCTGCCTTTGTTGCTTGCTAGCGGCAATCCTTGAGAGAGCAGAGCCAATTTTTGTGCTTGAGCAAGATTGAGTGATTTCATGTCGTTATTTGTCTTCCTTGTTACTTTCTATTGCCCAGGAGCTATTGCTCGGAAGGTTGCTTAGTGGCAAAGCCTCGCAGAACGTTGGTCAGTGTAATGGTCGCAAAGACCACAATCACTAATGACAGATGCCACGCTTGGCTTAATCCGAGCTGCACCAATGCCATACTTACAATCGATGACACCACCATTTGGCCACCACCCGACATCGCCGCAGCTGCACCTGCTTGTTTCTTATAGGGTTGCATTACCATAGCTTGAGCACAAGGTAGAGCGATAGCATTGCCTAAAATCATCAGCAGTTGGCCTAGCATTAAGTACAGCGGCTCAACAGGACAGAAGAACAGCCACGCTGCGGAACTTACGTGCAGGATTGGCGTGACCAATAGCATCTTCTTCGTGCCGATGATTGGGCGCACACGGTTACAGATACTGGTGCCGCAAATCATGCCGAACGCCGGAATCAGTGCCCACATTGCGTATTGATCGGATGTCATGCCGATTTGGTTTTGCATGATAAAAGGCATCACCGAAACGGTCGTGATCATCAAGCTGAAGTTAAGCCAACCAATACTGGCAAAGCTCATAAAGTAACGAGAAGTCAGCAGATCACGATATTGCAGCAGCATCTTTTTCGGTGATGGCAAGGCTGAGGTTTGTGTGATGGTTTCTTGGAAGCGAAATACGATCACAGTCCAAGCAAACAATACGTAACCCAACAGCGAGATAAACACCATGGTCCAGCCGAAGTGGGCGTTAATGAAGCCACCAATGACAGGAGCGACCAAGGGTGTGATAGAGACAGCCATCGCAATGTAGGACAAAGCGACCGGGAGTTCAGGACCATTGAAACGATCACGAGTTGAGGCTCGGGCTAACACCGCGCAACAGCCTGTGCCTAAACCTTGCAGAAAACGGCCTGCTACCATGCCAGTGAAAGTGTGGCTTAGGAAGATGATCATCAACAGGCCGAGCATGGCAATCAACAAGCCAGCCAGCAGCACCTTTTTGCGGCCCAATGCATCGGATACCGGGCCATAGATAAACTGAGACGGACCAAAACCAAGTAAGTAAACACTGACTAACAGCTGAGCTTGGTCGAGGGAAATATCGAAATCTTTCGCGATCCAAGGAAGAGATGGGAACACCAAGCCCATGCTGAGCTGACCAACACTGATGATAAGACATGCCAGCAAGATGGTTTTAAATTCAATTGGTCGACTCATGATTTTTCACCATCGCCACGGCGGCGCAGGCTTCCTTCCTCATCAAATTCATTCAATTTGGCTTTCACACGTTTGACCGTCGATAGGCTGACTTCGCATTGTTCTGCGACGTTTTGTAGCGTATTGCCTTCCAGAAGCAAAGTCGCAATGTGTTGATGCTTCGCTTTGTCTGCTGGACGACCTCTGAATTTCTGCTTCCACATCTGTGGGTCGTCTTTTAGTGCTTTGCGGCCTTGTTCTGCAGCAAACAAGCGATGTTGAGTTTGCACGTGTCCGTAGCCTGAAAGCAGCGAAAGCAAGGTTTGTGTTTGTACGGAATCTGGTTCAAAGGTTAGTGGCTCACAAACGGTTTTTAGGGTGGCGCCTTTGTTAAGGAGAGTTTGAATCGTGCTTAAGGCTTGGCTGAAGTCTCGACCAAAGGCGGTTAGCCACCAAAGTACAACGGTGTCGCCAGATTGCACGGTACTTAAGAGTTGTTGAAAGGCTTGTCGCTCGGCTGGTGGCGTGCAGCCGCGTACCTTGTCCTCAAGGTGGATTGCTTCAGGAGCAAAGGCTTTCAAAGCGTTGAGCTGCTCGGGGTAAGCTCGGTTTTTAGGGGAGTGCCGCGTATATAGAAAGGTAGCCATGGGTGCAATGCGTCTCTTGAAATTGGGTCATATACTGTAATGGTCCATAAATATACAGAGGTTTATTAGTAACCACAACACCAAATGAACCATTGGTTCGAAATCTTAGAGGTAGAAGCAAGAGACAGAAGAAATGAGGAAATAAAAAAGCCAACCGCTTGGGTTGGCTTCTCTGGAACTAGGCTTTGGTTGTGCTGCGCTCTATCAATTTGACTGGTACCATCATCTTCACCAAGCTGCTGTTTTTATTGTTGATTTGATCAACGATAATTTTCACACATTCACGCGCTAGACGACGGAAGTCTTGGCGGAAAGTGGTCAGTTGGTAGCTCAACCATTCCGTTTGTGGGATGTTGTCGAAGCCGATGACTTTCAGATCTTGAGGGATACGGATACCACACTCGAGACGCGCAACATCCATGACCGCCATCGCAAGGTTATCGGTCGCACAAAACACCGCTTCTGGACGATTCTTATCGGCCAGCATGGCACGTACTTTATCCAGTGAGCTTGCGTAGTCGTAGCTCGCTTCAATGATGCGCGGCGTTTTACCTGTTAGATCTTCAAACTCCGAGCAGAAGCCACTTTGGCGCTCGTCATTGGTAAAGGTTGGGACTTCACCTGTCAGATAAACCGCGTTTTTCACCCCACTTTCGTGCAGCAGTTGTGCCGCTTGTTGGCCAGCTTCGTAGTTGTCACTGATAACGTAACTGCTCTTAGTGCCTTCTACGACGCGTGCATACTGAACGATAGGGATATTGAACTCTTCACACTCTTCATACAGTGATTTGTTGAAGGTAGCTGAAGCGGCAATGACACCATCTACGCGGTATTGGAAGATGTTCGGGATTGAGTGGTTGTCTTCATCATCCACTTGCCATGGAATCAACACCGCTGAGTAGCCTTGCTTCTGCAATTCACTTGAAATCAATTGAAGTGTTTTCATGTGGATAGGGTAGTCCGCATCTGGGAATACCAAACCGATCAACTTAGATTCGTTGGTGGTCAAGCTACGTGCAAAAGCATTTGGACGGTAGTTTAGGGCTTTCGCGGCTTCGAAGACCTTTTGCTTGGTCTTTTCTGACACTGAGCTGCCCGGAACAAACACACGCGATACAGTAGATTGAGAAACGCCAGCCAGTTTGGCAACGTCCTTCGATGTTACGGTTTGTTTTGCAGGATTCATGTGAGTTGATTCATAAGTCAGTTTAACTGTGACTAGGTTAACACAAATAGGTACGTAGTCATAAAGAGAAATCGGCAAGATTTAGGTAAATAAAGGGTTAGATTGTATTTTCCAAGGCGGTTTGGGTCGTACCCAAATTGCAACTCATGTTTTGGATATGAAAAAAGCCCTACCCAAAAAAGGTAAGGCTTGCTCTTATTTCCCATTTCCACTAAATCGAATAAGTTACGTAACCGGAATAACTTATCTCGTGGCTATCAGAAGTAGTAGCGAATACCTGCCGCGAATTGATCATCACGATTTTCGAATTTGCTGCCATCGTACTGATCTTTACCTAGGTCGAACTGGTATTCAGTCCAAACTAGGAATTTGTTCTTCTGGAAGTGGTATTCAAGACCAGGAATCAGCAAGTTACGCTCGTAACCTTGCGTCTCGTCACCACGATCTTCCATGTAGTTGTAGTTCAACGTTGGGCGTAGGCCGTTGTCGAAGTGGTAGTAAGTGTAAATTTCGCCACCTAGGGTATCGAACATCACGTCCGTACCGCCTTGGCTCACCGCTTCCCAGTTTTCGCCAACGTGGAAAGTCGCACCTGCGTAAAAGCCACCGTTGCTGTAGTTCGCACCCAATAGCATGATGCGCATGTTGTCGCCGTTTTCTACGCCAACCACGCTTGCGTCTAGATCGGCTACTTCATTTTGATGGTAAGCCGCACCAAGTGTTACGCCATCAACGGGTTTGTAAGTGATCGACGCACCCATGCCGTTTTTCAGTGAGGCTGTCGCATTGCTTGCTAGAGCAACATCTTCACGCGTGGTTTGGTAAGTAAAGCCGTAGCTCACTTTTTCATTGATTGAATTGCGGTACGTAATTGAGTTTTCAGCACGACCAGCACCTGATGCGATACCCCAGTCAGCTAGGTTGTAAACACCTGAGCCACGAGTACCGAATACACGACCTAAATCGGTGTACCATGCTACGTCGTAGAAGGTAGACCACTGCTTAGTACCCGCAGCAATCTTGCCGTATTTTTCGTGATCAACACCTGCGTATAGCAAGCGGTCGTAAATGTTGTCGCCGTTCGCGCCAGAGTTGTAGCCCCATTCCGCGTGACCGAAACCAGTCCAGCCGTTATCTAGGCCCATTTGGCCTTTCAAACCGAAACGTGAGCTGCCGCTGTTCCATTCGCCGTTGTCATCACCGCCACGGTCTTGGTAGCGAAGATCGAAACGGCCATCGATGGTTAGGCTGTCGCCAGCGTCATTAACAAAAGTGTGTGCAGCAAAGGCTGAGCTAGAAGTAAGCGCTGCTAAAATCACTGCAGAAAGGGTCGACTTTTTCATCATCAATCTCATTATTCAGGGCGCAGAAAGCCACCGTGCGTTCATGCCCGTTTTGAATAAGGGTTCTATCTTGAGGTTGTGCCCCATCCTTGAGGCACGAGTTGGGAGCATGTCGCCTGAACCGAGAGGGGATTCAGGCAACATAAAGGCGGGTTGACAATCCGCCCCTAGGACTTCTTATAGAGAAGGGTTTAGGATCTGTTGAGTACGCTCAAACACATCTAGACCTTGCTGTTTTAGCCAGTAAGGAAGGTCGATCAGTACCCAGTTCTCAGATAGCTTGTCGCCGTCACGGTAGTAAACGTCAACCACTTGCATGTCTGCGCGTACTTCACCGCCCGTCATACCTAGGAAACCACCGATTGGCGTGTTCGATAGGTTTGGCCAGCCGAAGAAACAAGAGAAGTTACCTTCAGCGAAGCGACATACGTGGCCGTTAAACTTTTTGTCTTTTAGGTTGTTACGGAACGGCAATTGGTGCTGCTGTTGGTAACGAGGAATTGTGTAAGACGCACCGATACCACATGGACCGTACCAAATCATGTCTTTAGACCAGCTCTTCTCAAGAACTTCTGGTGGGCAACCCATTGCGCCGCTGTCGTTCAGTGCAGATAGGTCATCAACCATCTTGTTCACTAGTGCTAATGTTGCTACGCCTTCTTCTGGTGCTGCGTCTTCGAACAGTAGACCATCGTGGTTACGAGGACCAGGGTATACGAAGTGCTTACCTGTTGATGGTGGCAGTGGGTAACAACCCGCTTGGTCCATCGCACCTAGAAGGTCTAGGAATAGGCCAGTCTTAGTGATCTTGCCGTTTTCAACACAGTTAAATTCTGCGTAACGGATGTTCATGATCTTGCCAGTTGGACGCATACCTAGGTATTCAGCGTCGAATAGACCCATGAAGTGACCCATGCTCATTACCCAGATTTCACCCGATGTTACTTCGTTCTCACCACCGATGAAGATGTCTTGACGACGCTGCATGCGAGTCATTGATTTCATCAAAGGAGCCCAGAAAACGTCAGCCGCTGCTTGAGCGCCTTGTTGCTCACGGAATGGGTAAACACCACGCCATAGGTAATCTTCTGAAGTGTGTGCTTTTAGTACTTCTGCAACGTTCTCGTGAGTTGCGTTTTCCATTGCGCTGAAGTATTCACGTACAACGCGTTTCGCTTCTTGATATTTAGACATAATAAACTCTCTTATTTGCTGTCGAGTCGGCTTTGGGAACAGGACTCGAAATTAAGTTTTTTCATCCGGCCGGGGAGCCAGCCGGAGTTTTTGAAATTCAGTTACGCTTTTGCTGCTTCAGCTTTTTTGCTCTTATCGAACACGCCGCCTTTTAGTGTCTCTGGCAGTGATAGCCATAGAAGACCAGCAAGGATCCATACGATTGGTGAACCCCACATCGCGGTTTGTAGGTCGGTACGCTCTTGGATGAAGATAAGTACCATTGGTGCCCACATACCGATGATACGACCGCCGTGGAATAGCGCTGCGCCGTAGCTACGTAGGTGTGCAGGGAACAGTTCTGAGAAGTAACCTCCCCATACCGCAGAAGAAGACAGGCCGAAGTTGTAAATCAGACCTAGGATAGCCAGCATGTTTAGGCCGCCAATCACCATGTCGCCAGGGGCAACGAAGAAGATTGAAACCATGATGCCCGCTAGGATGAAACCAAATGCGTTCACCTTACGGCCGAATTTATCTGCCGCCCAACCCCAGAACCACGCACCAAACAGTGAACCAAACGCTGAGATAGAGAAGATGAGACCGATGGTTGCACCGTCGAACATACGTACATCACGTAGGTAAGTGGTTACGAAGCCACCGAAGAATTGGAAACCGTAGAAGTTCAGGCCAGCCAGCAATAGACACGTTAATGTGATCTTACGGTAAGGTTTGCTTAGCATTTCGCCCCAAGAGCCTTTTTTCGCTGGTGCATTTGATGCCTCAGCTTTTGCTTGCTCTTCTTCACCGTAAGCGATCACTTTGTTGTCACTAGGTAGCACAAAGATCATGACGACAGCCGCTGCCAATGGTGGGATACCACCCACAAGCATTAGGCTTTCCCATGGTGCATCGATGCTTGCAATGAATGCTGCATACGCACCCATTACCATCAGTGCTACAGAGAACATAGAAGACGCGAATGCCGTCAACTTACCACGTACCGTTGGCGTAAATAGGCCGATCATCAGGCTCACTGCTACGGTGAAGTAACCACCCAGTGACAAACCAATGATGAAACGCATTGCTGCCCATGTTGCGTAGTCGGTGAACATCATATTGATGATAGTTGCGCCACCATTAAGGGCTGTGATGGTAATAAGAGTGGATTTCTTACCAAATTTTGTTGCGAACCAAGCACAGCTTAATGCACCGATGAGTGCACCAACCGACTGCCATGTATAGAACTGGGCAGTGTCTGACAGGCTAATACCATCATACGCTTCAACGATGTATGGGCGTACGTAGTCAATAATTACAAAGTTATAACAATAGAAAAAGTAACCAACCAGTATCGCTAGATAGGCAGCTACCCTTTGAATCATAGGAACTTCGCTCATGTGTCTTTTGGCATTCATGACCGATAAACCTCTATTTCACTTAGGATTTGTTGCTATTCAAACTTAATGAACACGATCTTATTGGGATCATCTTCGATTTCGTGTCGGGGTGAATCATAGTTTTTTTAAGGTTATTAGATCCGTGATCAAAATCAATTTTAAAATGAATGCGTACCCATTTTGTGGGTTTTAGTGACAAGGATCTCACTAATCGGCGCTTTTGGCGATTTTGAATACATTTTCACCTATATTGGTGATAATAATCACACTTACAGTGGGATTGTCGTTTAAAAATGCCTTTTTACAGTAATATCTGGGCATAATAATTAGCTACCCAGAATTAGGAAAACCTTAAAATGGTTACGTACTCAAGTTTTGTGGTGATTGCGTTATATGTAGCAATTACCATAATAATCAGCTATTTAGTGAATAAGCGCTACAGTGTTGGTGGCGACTTTTCCACGGGTGGAAAGCAATTTGGCTGGTTTACGGCAGGTGTTTCGATACTTGCGACTTACATTAGTGCGATGACGTTTGTAGGGATGCCTGGTTGGGTTTATAGCTCTGGCATGGAAGCGATGAGTATTCACCTTAACTATCCCATCGTTATCTTTTTCACTGTTATTTTCTTTGTACCTGTCTTCTATAAGCTGGGTCTGACTTCGATTTATGAATACCTTGAGCACCGCTTTGGGGTGTATGCAAGAACCATCAACTCGATTGTGTTCATTGTGGTTCAATGTATCTCTGCGGGTGTGATTTTGTATGCCGTGGCGCTGATCTTAGTGCAAGTTCTGCCCATTAGTATTTCTGAAGCCATCATCTACATTAGTATTTTCACCGCTTGCTATACCTATGCGGGCGGGATTTCCACGGTTATCTGGACCGATATGTTGCAATCTGCAGTATTGGTTGCGGGCAGCATCGCTATCTTTGCCATTCTAATGACAGAGATTAATGCGGCAGATTACCTTTCTCGTGATCACCTGAATATCATCAACTTAGACTTTGATTTAGGCGTGGATACCACACTCTGGGCTGGCGTGGTCGCAGTGAGCTTTTTGCATTTGAGTGTGTACGGCACCAACCAATTGATCATTCAACGTACGCTGGCGACGAAGTGTGAGAAGACCGCACAAAAATCGATGCTGCTTTGTGGTTACGGCTCTTTTTTCATTTACTTGTTCTTTGCTGTGCTTGGCGTGTTGTTGAGCGTCTTTTATCAAGACCAATCGTTTGAGAACAGCAATGAAGTGATTTTGGATTTCGTATTCAATCATACCAATCCAATCGTCGTGGGTTTAGTCATCTCGGCACTTGCGGCAGCGGCGATGTCCACGTTGGACTCTACATACAATTCAATGGCAACCGTTGCCACGTTTGATATCTACAAACGCTTTGTTCGCAAAAGTGCAAACGGCGAGCACTACGAGAAAGTGGCAAGAAAGATGAGTCTACTTGCTGCTGCACTGGTGGTTGTGCCTGCGCTTCTGGCGGTGTCGAATGAATCGGTACTCAAAACCATCGCAAGTTTGACGTCTATTTTTGTTGGTATCCGTTTAGGTTCGTTCGTGCTTGGTTTGTTCTGGGAAAAAGCCAATGAGAAAGGCGTGATAGTCGGCAGTATCATGAGTGTCATTGCGGTGTTTACTGCAATGTATCTCGACGTGGCTTGGCCGTGGTTTGCGCCAATCGGTACGTTTATCTTTCTTTTGTTTGGTGTGTTAGTGAGCCGTCGTTGGGGCTCCGTGACTGCCGAGCAACAAATCTTTATCAATAATCAAAAACATCTTTTTGCAAAGCCAACCGCAAGCCATTACGGGCTATTGGTGTTCGCCGTGGCGACCATCGCTGCTTGTATGGTTCTCCCTGATTGGCTTTATGCTGCATTGTCGTAATAGGTAAGTTTATGCTGTCCATCTTTGATATTTACAAGATTGGTGTTGGTCCTTCTAGCTCTCACACCAATGGTCCAATGATCGCGGGTTACCACTTCACTCGTTTGATTGAATCGAACTTGGCAAAAGTGGTTCGTATTCAAGTTGATTTATACGGCTCACTTTCGTTGACGGGAATTGGTCACCACACGGATCGTGCAACAATTCTGGGTTTACTGGGCAATAAACCAGACACCATCAAAATCGCTTCTGCGAACAAAGCCATGCGTAAAGCGGTAGAAGAGGGCATGATGTCTGTCGATGGCCGTCATGAAATCGAATTCAACTACAAAACGGATATGTTGTTCCATGAAGAGAACCTTCCTCTGCATGAGAATGGCATGACGATTACTGCGTTAGATGCGCACGGCAATCAGGTTGGCTTTGAAACTTACTATTCTATCGGTGGCGGTTTCATCGCAACAGCAGATGAGTTGCAAAATGGCAGCGCGACTGCTCCAGTAGAGGTTGAATTCCCATTCTCAAGTGCGGATGAAATGCTGGCGCAAGCCGATAAGAATGGCATGAGCCTTGGCGGTATGATTCTGAAAAACGAGCAAGCATTTCAGGATATGGAAGCCATCAATCAGCGCGCAGAACAGATCTGGCGCGTGATGACGCGTTGTATGGAACGCGGCTTTGAGACAGAAGGTATTTTAGATGGTGGCCTGAACGTCACTCGTCGAGCGCCGAACTTGCTGAAGAAGCTAGAAGCGAACGCAGCAATAGAGAACGATCCGATGGAAGTCATGGATTGGATTAACTTGTTTGCCTTCGCTGTAAGTGAAGAAAACGCCGCTGGTGGACAAGTTGTTACGTCACCAACGAATGGTGCGGCGGGTGTGATTCCAGCGGTATTGATGTACTACCATCGCTTCATCAAAGAGCTTGATACCAAACAGCTCAAAGACTTCCTCGCAGTCTCTGGTGCGATTGGCATCTTGTACAAAACCAATGCCTCTATTTCGGGTGCTGAAGTAGGCTGTCAGGGCGAAGTCGGCGTGTCTTCTTCCATGGCGGCAGCTGGCTTGACGGCGCTACGTGGTGGCAGCAATGAGCAAATTTGTATTGCGGCCGAGATTGCCATGGAGCACTCACTAGGCATGACTTGTGACCCAATTGGTGGCTTAGTGCAAGTACCATGTATTGAGCGTAATGCGATGGGTGCAATGAAAGCGATCAATGCTTCTCGCATGGCATTAAAGCGTAATAGTAAATGTTTGATCTCGTTGGATAAGGTGATTGAAACCATGTACCAAACGGGCAAAGACATGAACAAGAAATACCGCGAAACGTCACTGGGTGGATTGGCTTTGATTCACCTAGCACCGCCTTGCGAATAATGAGTTAAGCAAGCCTAACCAACAAAAAAGCCGATGTACTGATAAGCATCGGCTTTGTTTTTTGTTGGTGTGACTGAATGAGTTCGGTGGGTTTATCGCAATAGGAAGTAAGGCGTATTTACGTAAGCGTGTCCCGCTGAAATCGCATAAGGCAGTACGACTTTACCAACAGATACCGCGGTGTTTACCAGTGGTTGAACGTTGATATTGGCATTCATCAAAGTAGGGCGAACGTTGGGAGCTAAGCGATAGTGGCTTGGAGTGGAAACACAGCCAGAAAGTGTAGACGTAAATAGCAGTGCAATGATGATTGATTTGATGGCTTTCATAATGGTGACTCTCAAAAATAGTATTTTGGCTCTGGTTTTGGTTATCGGGATGAGCCTTGGTTGAGAGGAAGATTGCCTGAGTCGAACGAACGTCACCATCAATGTAAAACAAGTCATAGCGCACAAGACTAAAAGTAACACTATGCGTAACTAACAATAATTATTTTCGAGGTAAGTTGCTTAATAAGGTGCCTGTATTGGTTTGTTAGTGCTTTGGATAGAAGATGAAAACCGTAAAAAGCCAGAACGATATCTGTTCTGGCTTTATGTCTTTTGGGACGAAAAGCGTTATGCTGCTTTTAAATGGCAGACGCGATTTTTTCCCAATCTTTTTGCTTGATAAAGTGCTTTATCGGCTTGTTCCACTACATGATGGTAGCTGGTTTCTAACGGAGTAAATCCCACACTTGCCGTAAATCGTACATCGCCACAGCCCAATGCGAGGTGATTTCTTTGCAGCGCCGTTAGGAAGCTATCAAGCTGGTGTTTGGCATCGAATTCGTCGTTGGCTTGGAACACGATTGCAAACTCTTCACCGCCATAACGCGCTAAGCAAATCCCTTTTGGTTTAGGGAAACAGTCGCGCATCACTTCAGCCGTTTTTTGGATGACTAAATCGCCCACTGGATGGCCGAATTTATCGTTGATGTATTTGAAGTTATCAATGTCGACCATCGCGATAAAACGGTTCTCTGAATGAAGCTCTCTCGACACTTTTGCTGCCAAGCACGCTTTGTTTTCGAGTTGCGTAATTGGATCTTGATGGCGCAAACGGTCATGCAATTTGAGGTTTGCCAACGCCACTTGGGCGTAGTTCTGAATCAAGCTCAGCACGCATTTGTAAGTTGGGAATCGGCAGCTTACGTAAGTCACGCCAAGTAATTCACGGCCATCAAACAGAGGAATGCAGTAGTGGTTGCTATTGATTTTGAGTTTTGTCGTTAGCTCGTCGCCGTACTTCTTGTTGCGGTAAGTCAGCACACTATGAGAAAAACGCGCTGCGAGCTCAGCATCGGTTAACACCAGCTTTTTGTTGCCGTGATAATCGAGCGTGTAAAAGCTGTAATTCAAGCTGTCGTAGACACAGAACTGTATGCCTTTGTGGTAGCAAAAGCGATCCAAGACATGCTTGAGTTGGGTTTTGAACTCACCAACGCTCTCCGTGCCATTTAAGCGTGCTAATGATAAATGCAGTTGGTAAGTGAGGTAGTTGATTCCGATGGCGAGTGCGAGCAGAGAAGCGATGACTCCAGCGGTAAGTGTGAAAGGATAACTGCTGTTAAGGATGTCGGCACGGTCTGTTCCAGCGACAAACACCCAGTTTAATCCGTTGTCTGCATCGAAGACTGAAATTTTGAAGTTATCTTGGTAATAGTATTCGTGTTTACCAAACAGCAAACCCGACGCGACTTTGTCACTGATGCCACCATGATAACTCACCGAATAGTCACCGATGCGGCTTGGATCTGGATGGAATACCAAGCGTTCGGTATCTCTGTCTACGACAAACACATAACCTTTATTCAATGTTTTGAGACCACGCAATTGCTGAGTGGTGTGGAGCAGATCGAACTCAAGCCAAAGTTGGTATTTCAGATTTGGATTGGTGTGTTTGATAGCGAATACCCAGCGTTGTTGCGGGTTTTGGTACAGCGAGGAGATAGAGAATTTGTCGCTGACAGTATCCAGTTTATGCCATTGAATAGCGCTGGTATCTGCCTGCTTGATTTGCCCAGAAAGGCCATAAGCGACGCTGTCATCTGCTGTGGTATAGAGAATGTTGGAGTATTGAGGAGAGTAGTCGATGATGCCTTGGCTTAGTTCACGGAAGTCAGGATCATTGAGGTCTTGTTTGCTTGCTTTTAATGCGGTTTCTAGAAGATAAAATTTGCTGAAAGCCGCTTCGATTTGGGAGTGTATCAACCGTTCGGCAGTGATGATATTGGTTTGTGATTGCCGATAGACCATCGACTCGGAATCGACTAACTGAGCATAAGCCAGATAGACCATGAAGCCTGCGAGTAATAGCAGGTAAGGCCGCAGAATACGGATTAAGAATTTAGGTAAAGCCATATGCCAAATAACGTTGTATATATTATAAATGTGATTTGGCTAACAATATTAGATTAGTTTCACTTGCGCATCAATGCGTATGGTGTGTTCTTTGAGCTGATTGCTGTTTATGTATTCGAAACGTCGATAAAACAAACCCAGCTTACGGCTGGGCTTGTCAGAACTTGTAGGAATAAGCTGCATTTCTGTCAGGTAAGCTTTTTACTCCGGTTGATAATGCAGAATCGCCATCGACGTAGGAGAAAGCAGTACTTCGCCCTCGGCATGACCAGGATTGAGGTTACGCACATTGGTATCACAAACGGTCACCCACTCTTGACCACGCTCATTTGGTAGCTTAAATCGCGCAGGTGCGTTGGTTTGGTTGATTAGGTACACCAACTCTTGCCCTTCCTTGCCGATGCCTAAGTGAAGCGCCACAGAGCTTAAACGGTTCCAATCGTCGTGCTCCATTAGGCTACCATCAATACGACGCCAGAAGATGCGGTTGTTATTGCGATTCTCACCACTAAACGCTCGAATGAATGGCACCATATACTGATTGCGATTGGCGACCATTTGTGACATCCACACTTTAAAGTGCTGCTTGCGTTCTGTGCTCGACCAATCTAGCCAACTGGTTTCATTATCCTGACAGTATGCATTGTTGTTGCCCCCTTGAGTGTGCGACAGCACATCCGCGGTTAGGATATGAGGGATACCAAAAGCAAACAGCAAGCTCGCCATTAAGTTGCGTTTTTGTTTTTCGCGCGTGGCGATGATCATCAGGTTTTCGGTTTCACCCTCTACGCCATAGTTTTCTGAGCGGTTGTCACCGTGACCGTCGCGGTTTTCTTCCCCGTTGGCTTCATTGTGTTTTTGCTTGTATGACACCAAATCTTGCAGGGTAAAGCCATCGTGATAAGTGATGTAGTTGACCGTGAGTTTGTATGGCCAGTTCGCTGCGCTGTAGATATCACGAGAGCCCATCAAACGTGTTGCAAACTCTTTCAGGTAACCTTGGTCACCGCGCCAAAAGCTGCGAGAGATATCGCGAAGCTTGTCGTTACACTCATTCCAACCAAATGGGAAGTTACCCACTTGGTAGCCGTTAGGACCAATGTCCCAAGGCTCTGCAATCAGCTTAGTTTCTCGTAATACAGGATCTTGCGCGACCGCTTTGAAGAAGGCCGCTTCTGGATTGTAATCGTCACCCTGTCGACCTAGTGTTGCTGCCAAGTCAAATCGGAAACCGTCGACTTTAAACTCGCTTACCCAATAACGCAGCGTATCCATGACGAGATTTAGCGCAGGTTGGTAGGTCAAATCAACGGTGTTGCCGCAACCGGTAAAGTTCGCAAAATGCTGGCCGTGCTTGATGTAGAAATGCGGGTCGAGCGCTTTTAGATTGAAGATGGTAGGGCCTTCACCGCCTTCCGCTGTATGGTTGTAGACCACGTCAAGGATCACCTCGATGCCGTGTTTATGTAGCTCGCGGATGGTGGTTTTGAGCTCGGTTACCGCGTCTTTTTCCGCATAGCGAGGATCTGGAACCATGAACAAGTATGGGTTGTAACCCCAGTAGTTCACTTTATCCATCTTAAGCAAATGCGGTTCATGCATACACGCTGCGACAGGTAGCAATTGCAACGTATTGATGTTTTGCTGTTTGTAGAAGGCAAGCATCTCCGGAGACGCTAGGCCTTTATAATGTCCTTTCGCTGAGCCTTCAATCTCTGGGTGTTGTTGAGTTAACCCTTTCACATGGGTTTCAAATAACACCATCTCTTCCCTTGGTATGCGCGGATGATCGGTATCTTGCCAATCGAAGTTATCTTCAATGACGACACACTTTGGCATATCAAAGCTTTTAGCGGGAGAGAAAGGTGGTTGGTAATGGAGGGCCTTATCAATCGATTTAGCGTAAGGATCGGAGATGAGCAACGGTTGATCTTGATGCTCTACCACATAACCATATTTCTGCCCCGGTTTGATGTCAGGGATAAACGTGTACCGAATACCAGCGTATTCATTGGGCAGATCGTACAGTGAATAACGGCCATCGTCAGAAAACAAGGCCAGTTGGATATCTTTACTACTCGGTGCGTGAATAGAGAAGTTACAACCTTCTTTATTAACGGTTGCACCGAGTGGGTATGGGCGAGAATGAAGTTGTGTCATCAGCGAATCTTTTTTTAATTTTATTGCTACCTTTAAGAAACTATAAGTTAAAAACTTTGTCTTACTAAGGTCAACCACCTTAGATCGAAAAATATCACTGTAATTTAATTACTTTCTATGACTCATTTTTGTCAAAATTATGAATTGGCTATCACTTTGTAGCGGCCTAAAATTGAAGAAACTTACTAATTCCTCCCTAGATTGGTGATCTGACTCGAAAAAACACCATTCGGTAAATTTTCTCATCCCTTCTCATCCCCCCTAAATTAGTTTGGGGTGGAGGACGTCATCCTTGTACTCCTTGGGTAATCTTAAGACTGTTGAAACAAACGGGGACTTGTTCCCATCTTACCTCTCTTTCTTTTGGTGCGTTTTTACTGCCTATATTCACCAAAAAGAGCGAGCAGGGAAGACAGAATTATAAATACCCTTAATGGAGTTAAGAATGAAAAAAGTAAGTGCAATTGCAGCGGCTGTTGCTGCAACTTTAGCTGCTGGTTCTGCGTTCGCAGTGGATTTCCATGGTTATATGCGTGCTGGTGTTGGCGTTAGCGCTGACGGTGGCCAACAAGTAACATTTGAAAAGAACAAAATCGGTCGTCTAGGTAACGAAGGCGATGTATACGGTGAAGTTCAACTAGGTAAAGAAGTTTACAACAACAACGGTAAAACGTTCTACGTTGACTCTATGTTTGCAATGACTTCTAACGGTTCAAACGACTGGGAAAGCACTTCTGCTAACTGTGGTCTTGACGGCGCTGGCGATGTTAAATGTGTTGATGATGCACAATTCGCACTACGTCAGTTCAACGTTCAAGCTAAAGGTGTTCTAGATTTCGCTCCTGAAGCGACTCTATGGGCAGGTAAGCGTTACTACCAACGTCACGACATCCATATCTCTGACTTCTACTACTGGAACATCTCTGGCGCAGGCGCTGGTATCGAAAACATCGAAGCTGGTCCAGGTAAACTATCTCTAGCATGGGTTCGTAACGACCGTTCTGACATCGCTGACCCAGGTAACGATGGCGGTGACGCAAACGTAAATACACTTGATGCGCGTTACGCGGGTCTTCAAGTATGGGATAACGGTTCTCTAGAACTAGGTCTAAACTACGCGCTAGTTAACGAAACTGACGCTGCGCCAAACAGCACTAAAGATGCGAAAGATGGCGTAATGTTCACAGCTGAATTGACTCAAGGTCTAGATTCAGGCTTCAACAAAACTGTAATTCAATACGGTACTGAAGGTTACTCTAAAACAATGGCGTTTTACGGTGACGGTAGCTGGTACGGTGCAGAAGCAAACAGTGGCGCATCTGGTTACCGCCTAATCAACTGGGGTGTAATCGGTATGGGTGATAGCTGGGAACTTGGTCACCAACTTGTTTACGGTGTAGGTGAAGACATGTGGGACGGCCAAGACAAGTGGGAAGCAATGTCTGCTGTTGTTCGTCCAATGTACAAATGGGATGACAACCACAAAACTATCTTCGAAGCAGGTTACGCTATTGATGATAACGACGGTGCAGAGAACAAATACGGTAAGCTAACAGTTGCTCAAGCATGGTCTGCTGGCTCTAGCTTCTGGGCTCGTCCTGAAATCCGTCTATACGCTTCTTACCTAACAGCGGATAAAGACGACAACTCGAACACATTCGACAACGGTCGTTCTGACGATACTTTCCAGTTCGGTGTACAAGCTGAAGCTTGGTGGTAATCATCTAGCCACTAAGTCCTAAATTGTCCTAGAATGATACAGCCAGAACCTTATCTGGCTGTATTTATTTCAAAAAACAATAATGAGTCGAGGTAGACGGTAATGAAAAAATGGCTTGCTCCCGTACTGTTGGGAATGTTGGCTACAGGTTGTACTTCTGTAGAACAAGTCGATATGAGCCCGAAAGGTCAGCAACAAGTGATCACGCAATCGGGCGACATTCAATGGGTACCAATTGATGTGCCTGTGGTTACTGAGTTCGCTTTGACTGACAAAAGCCAAATGCTGTTAGATGGTAATAGCGCTGGTGCAATTGCAGCGTTCGCGTTACCAGGTAATCGTGGCAGTCTCGATATCAAACTAGAGACATTCGTAAACAAAAATCTAGAGTTTTTCGCTCCTAACGTCGTGGTAATGAACACGGCTGGCGAAACTATTTACCAAGCAGATTTCTCAAAGTTTAAGTACGAGCCAGCAAAACTGTTGGATAACGATAAATTCGTACTTGAAATGAATGTGATTCCTGACATGACAGGTAACGACTTGCATGTTTTGGTTTACACGACTTCTTCTGATCTCAAAGGAAGCTCAGAAGTTCTTCACCCTGCAAAAGCCTTCGCTCTGGCAAATCACACTCAGCCGCCAGATATTGCAGATCCTCAAGCGAAACATAGCCCACTCGGTCAGTTCCGTTTTTCAGTATCCGCGAATGATATCGTGAATACTAAGATTATCGCGAAAAACGACAATATTCCGCAAGGTACAGACTTAACCAGTTACTACCATAACGCCATCAAAGCAGCCGTCGAAGCGGATGATATTCCGAAAGCTCTGACGCTTCTCGATGAGGCAAAAGAACTGGGCATTGAAGGTGCACAAACTGTATTTGTTAAAGCAGTAAATACCAAATAAACGAATAAAAAAGGCCAGCAAATTGCTGGCCTTTTTTAATTGCATTTAGAACGATAAAACTCACCCCTACATAGAGTTAGCTTATTCACAAATTTATTTGTTTTACTTTGTTTTTCATATTTAACAGATCAATAATTAAAGTGTGTTCCTAACCTTACTCGTCATCGATTAGGAAATAATTAAACCTATCAAAGTAATTCAGCTCAGCAAGGTAGAGAATAATACTCTTTGTCAGTAGTTCGATATTTGTTTCTTTTTAAATATTAAACTTTTACCAACTTGGTGAGTTTTTATTTACTTTGGAATATTAAAAAGGAATTAACGTGAAAATGAACATGATGAAAACTTCGCTTGCTGCTGCCCTAGTTGTCGCTCTTGTTGGTTGTCAATCGACGACTGAACCTGAAGCGGTTGCCGAGCCAATTGTTAATCTGTCTCAAGACGAAGTCGTTACTTTCATGGCGGCTTGTGACAACCCAGATAGCACGGCGAAAGGCCCGATCTCTAAACCTTTATTTGTTGTCGGTACGTTTGCTGATTCTGATTGGAAACATGTACCTCAGCGTCAATATACCTATAAAGGCAATAACTTTTACCAAGTTGTGACGCAAGAAAAAGTAGGCTCGTACAAAATGCAATATGCAACAGAATTGTGGTTTCCTCAATTTACTGCAAAAGGAAACCGAATGAATGTTGGTGAATTAACCCTACTTACATTTGGTGGCTACGGGACGGATACTTCGGTTGATATTAAAGAAGATGGTAAATATGTCTGGAGTCTTCAATTTGAAGGAAAAGGTAAGCCAGTTCACGTAATGGTTAATAAGTGCCAATAATATTCCATTCAGTTATTTAGATTTTATTTGTTATTTATTAACCCCAGCATGTAATTCATGTTGGGGTTAATTTTATCTGGGAGAGTTTTAATGCATCATATCCGATATAAAAATCTGCTCGGTAAATCTCTTATTGCCTTGAGTGTTGTCGGCGTTTTATCCGCGTGTAATTCCTCTGGTGGAAGCGATAGTGGCAGTACTCCGCTTCCTGATACAAGTTATGCTTGCCAAGCGAATGTAATGGAGCAAAGTAATCAGCTCCGTACCTATCAGATCATGGTTGAAAGCTTTGTTGATGGCGATTCGAATATAGGCCATGGAACGGGTTACGGCACCAGTCATCACAACGGTGATCTTCAAGGGATTATTGATTCGCTCGATTACATCCAAGATTTGGGGATGAACGCAATTTGGCTTACTCCGATTTTTGAGTCCCAAGCGATCACGGGACAAGATCATTGGGCCGATCGTTTGGATGCAACGGGCTATTTTGCCACGGATTATTTTAAAATTGATCCTCGCTTTGGCGATGTAGAAACCGCGAGAACGCTGGTAGATGAAGCACACAAACGTGGCTTGTATGTCTTCTTTGATGGCGTGTTTGGTCATCACAAAGAAGGGTTGATTAAACCATCTCCATTGGGTTTGTTACCTTCTGGTTCGAGCAATCCAGTGGATTACCCAGCAAGCTTAGATTTCTATAAAGAAGTCGCTACTTACTGGGTAAAAGAGCTCAAAATTGATGGTTGGCGTTTAGACCAAGCGTACCAAGTTCCAACCGACGCATGGACACAAATCCGCAAAGCGGTGGATGAAGCCTCGCAAAGTGTGACTTACACCAACGCGGGTGGTGAGCAAGTGAATGCTTTGGGTTACATGGTCGCTGAGATCTGGAAAGGTGAATCAGAAATCGCGAGTGACGCATACGGTGCGGCTGATGAACCTGCGTTGTGCTCTGCATTTGATTTCCCAATGCGCTATCGCGTGGTGGAAACTCTTGCTGTGAACGAGAGCGGCGTTGGCGGTCGAGGTGTGGATTGGTTAGACAATGGCTACCAAACACACAACCAATATCCGTCTCATGCTCAGCCAAACTTGATGATTGGCAATCACGATTTGGTCCGCTTTGGTGACTTGTTGCAACGAGGCGGGTTAGCTGATGTGAACGACGCCGAATACTGGCAACGCCACAAAGCCGCGTTTGCATTCCAAGCGGCTTATACCGGACCAATCACTCTCTATTACGGAGATGAAATTGGTGACCAAGTTGATGGTTTTGCAGCAAAAGAAGACAACAATACGTGTGCGGTTCGTGGGGTGTGTGATGATCACGTCGCGCGAAGCAGTGCCAAGATCGAAGGCGTAACCGCTACCTTAGATGCCAACCAATTTGACCTAAAAAACTACGTTAAGTCATTGATGGATATGCGTGCTGCTCATCCTGCTTTGTATCAAGGCAGCCGCACTAACTTGGTAGCAAGTAATGGCAGTTATGTGGACTTGAAAGTATCTGGCGATGACCAAGTCTTATTTGCTTTGAATACCCTTGAGAGTGCCCGCAATATTGTGCTGACAGAAGCGCAAGTCGGCAGCAATCAAGCGCTGGTGGATTTAATCACTAACCAACAAATCACACTAAGTAACGGGCAATACCAGATCCCGATGTCATCATTACAAGGGCGCTTCTTCAAAGTGAGGCAAAGCGGACAATAAGTTTTCCCCATTCATCCAAAGCCAAGTGTTGCTGCTGACCCCCATAGGCGCACGCTTGGCTTTTTTCGTATCTTTGTCTAAGATGCCGTTCTTTCTTGTTCTTCGGTGGCGATATTGCACGTTGAATTCCAGCTTTCCTTTCTACATCTATTTGTTTTATATCGAACATTCACCGCTAAAAATTGAAAGAAACAGTACGCAGTTTGTGAGATGTGCTGCACGATAATGAGAATATTCACATTCATGCAAAGTCAAAGTGTGATTTAAGGCTTACTCATGTGTAATTGTTATGTTTATCTTTTTGTGGATTTATATAACTAATGGAAAATTATAATGAAATCCATAACGAAACCCCTCTGTCTATTATCTCTTATTTGCTCTCCATTCGCGTTCAGTCACGTTCTTAATGGCGACTTTGAACAGTGGAATGGTAATGCACCAACGCAGTGGTCTGTGATTGATTCCGGCATTGCTGTTTCACCGACCAGTGACCCGCACCAATCTGGTGGTCTTGCGGCTCAAGTTATCGTAAATACAGGTACCCAAAGCAACACCGACTTTTTGCAAACCATTAATGTGGAGCAAGGGAAAACCTACCCATTTTCTGTCGCGGTTTATCATACGGAAGGAAATGTTAAAGCGCGTTTGGTGGTTGATGGATACCACAACTACTCTAACCCTCAGCAAACCAATCAGTGGCAACAACTCACGCACAGTTACACTGCATCATCAAACAAAGCGATCAATGTCGGGTTACGCTTTTATGATGAGTCGGGCTTTGACGGCTCTGAAGTCGTTTATGTCGATAACTTTCAGCCAAATCAAAGTGGTGGTACTCAGCCACCGGTAGAAAGCTGTAATGACAACGAAGTGTTACTGACATTGAACACTGACAGTTATGGCTCAGAAACGAGTTGGGAACTGAAAGATAGCCAATCGCAAGTTCTGTTTTCAGGCCAAGGTTTTGACTCTTCGAAAACTTACGAAAAAACCATGTGCCTAGCGAACGGCGATTACCAGTTTACGATCAGTGACAGTTATGGTGATGGCATTTGTTGCGGCAACGGCAGTGGTTCATACGCCTTAATGTTTGGCCAAACCACATTAGCGTCTGGTGGTGAATTCACGAAATCTCAAACCACAAGCTTTACTCTTGGCGGTTCAACGACGCCTCCGCCTGTTGTCAGTGAGTACTATAAAGCCGCAGAAGGCAAAACAGGTTTTGAGTTGAAAACAGCGCTGTTTAACATCATCAAGGATCACACAGGACGCGGCTACTCAGCGATTTGGACCTTAGTGAAAGACGCAGATTTAGACAACTACTACGAGAAAGATGGCTCCATTCTCGATATGTATTCTGAAAAACCATCTGGCAGCGATACGGTGAGCTTTACCAAAGTCACTGACCAATGTGGCCAATACAAAACGGAAGGCGATTGCTACAACCGTGAACACTCATTCCCTAAGAGCTGGTTTGGTGGCAAGGTTGAACCGATGAACTCGGATGGTCACCACTTGTTTGCAACCGATGGTTATGTGAATGCGAAGCGCAGCAACTGGCCATTTGGTGAAGTGGGTAACAGCACTTACGTATCTAGCAATGGCTCAAAAGTCGGTTCAGCAAGCTCTACTTTGGGCTATTCAGGAACGGTATTTGAGCCTATTGATGAGTTCAAAGGTGATTTTGCTCGTGCGTATTTCTACATGGCGACGCGCTATGAAAACGTCATTGGCAACTGGGAAAGCAACACTAGCAACTCTGACGCGGTATTGAACGGCACGAAAACGACCGTCTTTGAACCATGGATGCTGAACATGTTGAAACGTTGGCACAAAAACGATCCTGTCAGCGCGAAAGAGATCAGCCGTAACCAAGCGGTGTTTGAATTCCAAGGTAACCGCAACCCGTTTGTGGATTACCCTGAGTTTGTAGAGATCATTTGGGGAAACTAACCCCATAGCTAAAGCAAATCGTTAGAAACAACAAAGCCGCCATCGTCACTGCTCGTGCGGCTTTTTTAATACCGTTGTACAGGCACAAAAAAGGGGAGGTTTTACCCTCCCCAAGCTAGCACATGATTGCGCCTACTGTTTTTAGTTCTTAGTCACTGTCACGATTGGCGCTGCTTTATCTGCTGCGTTGAAGTGGAAGTTGTAGTTTCCTGCCTCTGCAATCGTGATCTTAAGGTTCGCACTTGAACCGCCTGCATCCATAGTAACGGCTGTGTCTAGCTCAACACTGCCTTCGCCACCAAAGTTGGTTGCATCAGCCCAATCTGCACTAGCGATCTTCATTTCGTAGCTGCCTGCTGCTAGGTCGATATCTAAAGAGTAAACATCGGCGGCTACGTAGTTGAACTTCGCACTTGAATCTTCAGCTGGCGTATCCCAAGTTGTGATCGTGCCACGTAGGAACAGTGAAGTTTCACCAAACGTTGGCGCGTCTGCCGCTTTCGTTACAGAAACAACCGGTTTGTCAGCTGAATCGCTTTGCTCATGAATTGCATTTAGAACGAAGGTGTATTTGCCTGTTTCAGTAACGGACAATGCACAGTTACCCTCAGTACCCAAGTCTAGAGATCCAGAAGCTTGTTCTGCGTAATCACAGCCAAAGTTTGGTGTACCCCAGCTATCATCAGCAAACTTAAAGCCGTAATCACCAGCTTCAAGTACACCCGTTACCGAGTACATGCCGTTGCCAATGAATGACATTTCCCATTCTTCTGATGGATTCCAACCGTTCATGTCACCACGAACATAAACCTTGGTTTCACCGTAAGGAGGAATGCTCGATACATCTTTGTTATCTGTATCAACAGGCAGACCAGCACCTTGTGCGTTACCTTGAGGTTGTACAAATACCGCCGTTGTAAGTGCCGGAACAGTGAAAGTCTCACCGGAGAAGCTTGCGCTCTTCACGGTCATGTCAGCCGAGTTCTTCTGAACGTCATGCAGTTCGAAACCCGTCGCGCCCTCTACTTTGAAAGATTTCTCTTCTGCTGTTGAGTTCACTACCGCGACGATGGCGTCGTAGTTTGTATCTAGATCCGCACCCGCTGACGTGCCGTCATCAATAGACATCACAATCAAGCCTTCAACTTGGTCTTTACCTACGTTGCGGAAATCAACGCGGTTCATGACTTCTTGAGCGGTATCTAAACGGAACAGTTCGCTTGAGCTACGGATAGTCAGTAGTTCTAAGAATTGCTGCTTAGTTAGCTCGATATCGTCAGTGTTTGGCATCGCAGTGCTGTCAGCAACGATAGTTTTGATCAGCTCCCAGTTTGCGCCGTCTTTGTCTTCACGAGGTAGACCAACGTTCCAGTTGTTGTCGCTACCGTCAAAGTAAACGCGGTTGAACCAGTCACCTGAATCGTAAGAGTCACGCTGCATTGATTTCGAACGCAGTAGCTCAGAACCCATGTGGATGAACGGGATACCTTGACCAAGCATTACCGTAGATAGAGACACAGTTTGCATACGTGCGCGGTCAGCAGATGAAGTGCCAGTCGCGATCTTGTACGCGTTGTTGTCCCATAGCGTTTGGTTATCGTGCTTAGATACGTAAGAGATGTTCTCAGAAGGGATCTTAGTGTAACCCGCTGGCGCACCGTTGTAGTCTACATTCTTACCAAGTTTAGTTTCACCTTCGAAGTCTAGAAGAACGAATTCTGCTAGGTTACCTGCCATACCCAGACGTACTAAGTCTTGGTTGTGTAGACGACCGTTTACCGCTTCTGCATCTGTCTTCGTTTCTTCGTTCGGGTAACCTGCGTTACCAAAACCTTGGTTAAAGCGAAGTGGGTGCTTCCCTTCAGAGTCCACACCGCCATCGAATGGGCTACCACCACGAACCGCGTCACGTAGACGGTCAGAGAAGGTACCGATGCCAGTGCCAGCCATGTTGATTTGTGTTGCTTGGTCGAAGCGAGCGTTGTTTGCTACTTCACCGAAGTCCCAACCTTCACCGTAGAATAGCGTGTTTTTATCGACTTGTTTAACGCGCTCCAGAGCGTATTCCATCAAGTCTTTTGGTTGGTGTGCCATCAAGTCAAAACGGAAGCCGTCAACTTTGTAGTCGTCAGCCCACACAAGCAATGAGTCAACCATCAGTTTACCCATCATCAAGTTCTCAGTTGCTGTGTTGTCACAACAAGTTGAGTTCTCAACGCCACCCGTGTTCACATTCAGACGGTGGTAGTATCCTGGGACGATCTTATCTAGGACAGATTTTTCGTTTACGCCAGATGCGTTAGTGTGGTTGTACACCACGTCCATAACCAGCTTCAGATCCATTTTGTGTGTCGCTTGAACCATTTCACGGAATTCAAGGATACGTTTAGAACCGTTTGGATCGGTCGCGTAGCTGCCTTCTGGAACAGTGTAGTGGAATGGGTCGTAACCCCAGTTGAAGCTGTCTAGCATGCGTAGATCGTTCATCAGTGCTTGTGCAGCACCCGTTGCTGGATCGTAGCTGTTTAGCACGTCTTCAATGATTTTAGCGTCGTCTTCTGTTTCACAGATTGAAGCCGCTGGTTTGATGCCACACAGCTTGCCTACGGTATCGGTGATATCAACGCGGTTTTCTGCGTTTTCGTCAACCGTTGCAATATCGAACGCTGGAAGAATGTGAAGCGTGGTTAGACCTGCGTCTTTCAGAGCTTGAAGGTGAGTAACCGACTCACGCTCTGCTTCTGTCAGTGCTAGGTACTTACCGTTTAGAGATTGCGTACCTTTAGTATCGCTAAAGCTGAAGTCACGAAGATGTGATTCGTAAAGAACGTGGTCTTCATCTTTTGCAACCGTTGGGCGGTCGTAGTTATCCCACTCTGCTGGTTTCAACGCAGCGCTGTCTAGATCGACAACTTGTGAGTACATTGAGTTTTGCGACAAACTTAGCGAGTAAGGGTCAGTCACTAGGCGAGTTTCAACAACACCAGTCGTCGGGTGGTAAACCTTCACTTGGTAACGGTAGAACTTGTTCAGTACGTTGCCTTGCGCTTCCGATTCCCAGATACCTGTTTCTGGGTTCTCAGTCATTGCAACTGTCGCTTCTTCCGCAAAGTTCGCATCGTAGATGATTAGGTCAACGTCTTGCGCTGTTGGTGCCCAAAGTTTGAATGTTGCTGCATTGCCTTCAACAATGGCACCAAGTTCCTGGCCAATTGCGTTGCCTGCGTCTGCATCTGCGAATACCGCATCAAGCACACCTGGCTTTTGGACTTCAGTGGCAGAGATAACATCGCCATTTGCGTTGTATGCCACCATCACGATTTGTGACTTCAGAATAGAGCGTAGCGTATCAGAATCCACATCAATGCCTGCGGCTTGTAGGCTCGCAAGGTGACGGAAACGAGATTTCAGTTCTTCAGACAGGTCTCCTGCTTTCGTCAACTCAACGGCTGTACCGCCAGAAATCTGCTTGTCTTCGTCCATCTTGATGTCGTTGGTCAAGCTGTAGAAAAGCTTCATCGAGTCGGCGTTTGCTGCCGCTTCCCAAGCGATAGTGTCGGCATCTAACCAGTGTGCTTTCTGACCATCAATATCAACAGGACGATCTGCAATTGGCTCATAGTAAAGCTCACTGCTGCCGTGGAAGCCGAATAGACCTTGAGACTCACCCAGTTTGGTTAACTCCACTTTAGAGTTTGCGCTGCCAAAGGCTTTTTCATCGCCTTTGTGCAAGATGAAGTTCATACACTCGTGTGGGTCTGATGCGTCAGGGTTCACCTTAAGCACGTAGTAAGCGCCGTAAGTTTCGCTGATGCCTTCGAACGGAAGCGGTGCTGCCCAATCCGTACCGCCATCAGCGATCCCCATTGCTTCTAGGTCAGTACTGGTACAGCCTTCGCCATTCCAAAGGTGCAGACCCCAACCATCGTAATCACTCGCTGTTGAAGCCGAAGCAACATCGCGTTTGTAATAGATGACAACTTCGTTCTCTCCCGCAGGGTGAAGGCCGGAGCCAGGGTTCGTTGTGTCATCGCTAGAGCTGTCACTGCCACAGCCGCTGATCACTGCTACAGAAAGTAGAGGCAGCACGGTTTTGGCAATCGCTGATAATTTAAATGTTTTATTGTCCACGTTTACAAATCCATTGTTATTGAATTGAGAATAGATTGGGCAAGATGCCGAAAAGGAAATGTTCAACTAAATGCTAATACACTGAACTATCAGCAAAATGTGAGAGCAGGCAGTTAAGTTTTTTACAAGAGAAAATTTTCTATCACACTAGATTTTGTTCACAAATTAAATAATAAAACGAGCGCATAGTGAGATGTTAAGCACAGCCTAAAAATGTAAATTTCTATAGGAGGAGATCGGGGGGATGATAGGGGAGGAGAATGTCTAAGCCCCAAAACTGTGATTAGGTTCTATAAAAGTAAGGGTGATATTTCTCTTTGAAAAATAAGTTGAGGTGATATCGAACAAATTATCCTCATACTCAAGTTGGAAACTTCAGATTTTGCCTACATGGTCGTTATATAATAGAGGCGGTGTGCAGTGAATTATTGGTTTCACACCCGGATTCAAATTTTCTAGATTACCCGAAAGTGGGAAATCCTTATGGGCCCTGACCTAAAAAGAGGCTGTTTATGAGTAGTATGGGCATTGCTATTGTGGCAACTGGCCTTTCACTCGTCCTGATATTTGTTTGGATGATCTCGTTGTCGATGCGTAAGCAACGTCTTGAGACCGAGAGGAAAGCGCGTGAAGCGGCATACCGCAAAGCGATGCATAAGGCACGAGAGCAAGAGCGTAAAGAACGTGCGTTTAAGGCGGAAACTGGGCATATCCCTACCATTCTTTATTTAGCAAAAGAAGCGGAACGAGAAAATATTAAACAAGCGCTCTATTGGTACGATAAAGCGGCCAAGCTGGATAACGTCACCGGTATGTACGGTGTAGTAAGACTAGCCGAGCGCATGCGCGAAGACGTGATCTTAAGAGAGCAGGCAAACTTCTGGCGTACTGCGATTTCTGGCATGGAAGGTGATATCGACGCGAAATTCGCGACCGGTAAAGCGCTTGTGTTTGGGCGTGGTACCGAGAAAAACATCCCTAAAGGTCATCAGTTGATCGAAGAAGCTGCCGATGAAGGCTGTATTCCTGCCATGCTTTACATGGGCGAATGGCAATTGTCGCCAGAAAACACAGCAGGTCAGCGTGCGGACGCCTTGTTTTGGTTTATGAAAGCGGCAGAGCAAGACAGTGCCGATGGTAAAATCCAAGTGGGTTTGTGTTATCTCAATGGGGTTGGTACTGAAAAGAGCATGGTCAAAGGCTGTTATTGGTTAGAAAGAGCGGCTGAAGGCGGCAGTGCAGAAGCCATGTACCATGCAGGTGAGGCATGGAAAGACACGGGTAAAACAGGCAATGCGATTGCTTACGTTTGGTTGTTCTTGTCTGCTAACATGGGTTATGAGCCTGCGCGAGTAGTGCGTGATGAGGTGGCCAGCAACATCGGTGTGGATGTTGTGGTGGGTTTGCAGTCCATTGCGAAGCCTCTACAAAGAAAGCTGGCTTCTGGTGTGGTTAAGAAGCACTCAATCATCAGAGCCTTAAACAAAGTCTACAAACGTGAGCCGTACTTCCCAGGTGAGGAAGAGCTGAACGAGTTGCTTAATGAAGAGCATCATGAAGAAGCAAACGTACCTGATGGGATGTCAGAGTTAAACTTCGAAAGTGAAGTTCCTGTACAACAAGAGTTTGCGTCTCCACCAAAACAACCGTCGAAAGACGTGCTCGATTTTACACAAAACTTCTTACAGCCTCAGAATCTCAATAAGCCTCATTCGTGAGGCTTTTTTTCGCTCACATCAACCCTTGTTCCATTACTTGCATAATTGCTGAGTGATCTTTATGCAAAGCTTCAACAGAATTCTATCTGTCACCGAGCTGTTGTTATATAAATGGACAAATAGAGGGAAATCCCCCCTTGCTGCAAATACATGAATTAAGCTCCAATCCATTATTATTGATTAGCTCATATCACAGCTATGAAATTACTTTGTTAGCTTAAATTGTTTTGAGTTAACTAGAACCATCACTTTAACTAATATCTGTTATTAGGAATTATATTACTAAATCTTAATTTCTATTTTTGTTACTAAGTGAATGCTATTGATCTTTAATTAAATTAAGCGCAAGATACCAAAAATAAAAATAACGCATACTCTGCGTATAAATACAGTCGGAAGTAACCTGTTATTATCCTTTTCAACATAAAAGAGCAACGTCGTGCTCTTTTTGTTTCTATTAGAGATTTGTGTATGTTGAGAATCATTAGTGCAGATAAGTTCATCTCTTCAAGGTTTATCTTGGAATACAGCAAAGTGGAGTTTGCATCTTTGTTGGGTGTTTCCGTAGCTAAGATAACCAATATAGAGAATGGCAAATCTTCGATTCCCCCGGTGTACGATTACGCCATCAATCATTTGCTCAGTGAGCATCCGTTTAAAGACAGTGCGGTGGACGCCTTGTGCTCCCATGAGACACTTAACTTCGCTCGTCGTGTTGACGTAAACAGTAAGGTTCAGCGCCTTTCTTGTAAGCGCTGTGACAGTAGAAGGTTACACGTTATGGCTGGTATGAGTGGCTTGTACTTCGTGGAATGCATGGATTGCAAGCACACCATGTATTCCTCTGGTATCGCAGTAAAGCGGTATCAGCAGTGGTCCAATAATGGCGTAAAGTTAGACAGTCACCAATTTGATTAACGGTTTATATCCTTAAATATCTGAGCCTATTCTTGTTTAAGTAAAAAGCCATCAGCAGAAATGTTGATGGCTTTTTGTTATGGTTTATAAATTGTTAAATATAAATGTGATTATTGTTTAATATTAGCCAATAAAGCAAAAGGTGCAAATATAGAGTGATGGAAATCGCAAAAAAATATTTTCTTATGATTCATTTTTTAATAATAACTGTCAGTGTCACATAATTTCTTACTTGAATTTTAATTGATGCTGAATCCAATATCATTGGACTATCGAAAGGAAAGTGATAAAGATCGCGAAATTTTATTTCGAGAAAATAAGAGTTATAAATATGAACGAATAATCACGAAATTTGGTTTTTGAATTTTAAATATTAATTTAATTTGTAATATCTGTCTTATCGTTTTTACAGAACAAATAAGAGATATTTCAATGAAACGTTTAATTATCGGTGTTAGCAATTACATGCCAGAAGACTTCAGTTTATTATCTGAATCTTTGGATGAACAATTTAACCGAACTTTAAAACCGCTAGAGCATGTCGAATTAACCGACGTTGGCGCCGCAATTATTACTTCTTCAGATATTAAGGCTGGTCTGCACAAAATTATTTCTGAGACGGGTTATGGTATCCCGGTCTTCTTAGTAACAGATGAAAATCCGGTATCCGCCGACGATTATGTCTGGTTAACCGGTGTTATTGATCTAGAAAGACAGTCAATTGAATACTACGGTCGTCAAATCAACGAAGCGGTGACCAAATACGAATGCCGCCTATTACCGCCTTTCTTCAAACAATTGACTCACTACGTGGAAATGGGCAACTCTGCATTCGACTGTCCAGGGCACCAAGGCGGTCAGTTCTTCAAAAAACACCCAGCGGGTAAACAGTTCTACGATTTCTTCGGTGAAAACCTATTCCGCAGTGACTTGTGTAACGCGGACGTTGATTTAGGTGACTTGCTGATCCACGAAGGTTCTGCACACCAAGCTCAAGCGCACGCAGCGAAAGTGTTCAACTCAGACAAAACTTACTTCGTTCTAAACGGCACTTCTGCTTCAAACAAAGTGGTCTGTAACGCGTTAGTGACCGAGGGTGATTTGGTGATGTTTGACCGAAACAACCACAAATCAAACCACCACGGTGCGTTAATTCAAGCGGGCGGTACGCCAGTTTATCTAGAAACGGCACGTAACCCTTGGGGCTTTATCGGTGGTATGGATGAGCACTGTTTTGATGAGGAATACATTCGTGCTCAAATCGCGAAAGTATCACCAGAGCGTGCGCGTGATGAACGTCCATTCCGTCTCGCGATCATTCAGTTAGGTACTTATGACGGTACTATCTACAACGCGCGTTACGTGATGGATAAGATTGGTCATCTTTGTGACTACATCCTATTTGACTCTGCATGGGTAGGCTACGAGCAGTTCATTCCTATGATGAAAGACTGTTCTCCATTGCTACTGGATCTGAAACCAGAAGATGCGGGTGTGATTGTGACTCAGTCTGTTCACAAGCAACAAGCTGGCTTCTCACAAACCTCGCAAATCCACAAAAAAGACCACCATATTAAAGGTCAGGCTCGCTACTGTAACCACAAACGCTTCAACAACGCGTTTATGATGCATGCGTCAACCTCACCATTCTACGCGCTGTTCTCTGCTCTAGATGTGAACGCGAAGATCCACGATGGTGAAGCAGGTCTACGTCTATGGCGAGACGCAGTTAAGACAGGTATCGAAGCACGTAAAGAAATTCTGAAAAGCTGTGAGCTGATCCGTCCATTCATTCCGGATGAAGTCGAAGGCCAGCCATGGGGTAGCTACGACACCGATCTTATCGCAACTAACAAGAAATTCTTCATGTTCGAGCCAAATGCAAGCTGGCATAAATTCGAAGGCTACGGTGAAGGTCAGTACTTCGTTGACCCTTGTAAATTGCTACTCACCACAGCAGGTATTGCAGAAGATGGTAGCTACGCAGACTTTGGTATTCCTGCCACGTTATTGGCTAACTTTCTACGTGAAAACGGCATTATCCCTGAGAAGTGTGATTTGAACTCTATCTTGTTCCTGCTTACTCCAGCAGAAGACATGGGCAAGATCCGTCACCTTGTGGCGCAAATCAACCGCTTCGAGAAGTTCATTCGTGATGATGCACCGCTAAACATCGTGCTGCCTCGCGTTTATGAAGCAAACAAAGAACGCTACCGCGGCTACACCATCCGTCAGCTATGTCAGGAAATGCATGACATGTACAAAGAGCTGAACGTCAAACAGCTACAAAAAGCGATGTTCCGTAGCGAATACTTCCCAACCATGGTGCACAAACCAGATGTGGCAACACGCAAATACTTCCGTGGAGAGTGTGATTACTTACCACTTAAAGAAGCGGTAGGTCGTGTCGCAGCAGAAGGCGCGCTTCCTTACCCTCCCGGCATCATCTGTGTGATCACTGGTGAGGTTTGGACACAGCACGTTGTCGACTACTTCTTATCTCTAGAAGAAGGCATCAACCGATTCCCAGGCTTTGCACCAGAGATCCAAGGTGTGTACCTAGAAGACGTCAATGGCCGCACCACCGCCCATTGTTACGCCCTAAAAGATTAATCTACCCGTTCGCACCGTGCGTGAAAACCGCGGTGCGAACCGTTTATTCGTGGAGAATAATTTATGAGTACTGAAACCAAAAAAATGTCGGTGGTGCAGCTTACCATTCTGACGTTCATTAACATGGCTGGCTCGGGCATCATCATGTTGCCAAGTAAGCTAGCACAGGTTGGCACTATTTCGATTTTGTCTTGGTTGATCACAGCTGCTGGCTCTTTGGCTCTCGCTTATGTGTTCGCAAAATGTGGTCGCTTTAGCAAACGTGACGGTGGTATGAACGGTTATGCGTCGTACGCGTTTGGTAAATCGGGTGCGTTTATGGCGGGTTGGACCTACGGCTTGTCATTGTTGATTGCCAATATCGCAATTGCCATTACCTGTGTCGGTTACGGCTCAGCGTTTTTTGAAGTGACCTTGTCGCCAGTAGAGACCTGTCTGTACACCATCGCTATCCTTTGGATTTGTACCTTCGCTAACTTTGGTGGTGCGAAGATCACAGGTCAAATCGGCTCGTTTACGGTTTGGGGCGTTATCCTTCCTGTCTGTTCTTTGGGCATTGTTGGTTGGTTCTACTTCAGCCCAACTATGTACGTAGAAGCGTGGAACCCACACCACTTACCATTTGGTGAAGCGGTAAGTGCGTCAATTGCGATGACACTTTGGGCGTTCCTAGGTCTTGAATCGGCTTGCGCAAACTCAGAAGCGGTAGAAAACCCAGAGAAGAACGTTCCAATCGCAGTATTGGGCGGTACGTTGATTGCGGCTGTGGTTTATATTGTTTCAACCAACATCTGTTCTGGTATCGTAGCGAACTCTGAACTGGCTGCCTCTACAGCGCCGTTCTCAACGGTATGGACAGTGATGCTAGGTTCTACGGCTGGTAAAGTGGTTGCGGGCATGGCAGTTCTTGCTTGTGCTGGTTCATTACTTGGCTGGCAGTTCACCATCGCGTCGGTATTCAAATCGTCTTCAGATGCGGGCTTCTTCCCTAAACTGTTCTCAGAAGTTGATAAACGCGGTACGCCAATCAAAGGTATGCTTGCTATTACAGTCATTCAATCCGTCTTGTCGCTTATGACGATCTCTCCGACTTTGAACGAGCAGTTTGAAGCATTGGTTAACCTTGCGGTTGTGACTAACGTTATTCCTTACATTCTATGTATGGGTGCGATTTTCATCATGCAAAAAGTGGCGCATGTGCCTGACCGAGAAATGAAAACCACCAACATCATCGCTTTGGTTGGTTCTCTCTACAGCTTCTACGCGTTGTACGGTTCTGGCTATGAAGCCATGATGTGGGGCTCTATCGTTACCTTCCTAGGTTGGAGCGCTTATGGTCTGATTGCTTCTAAGCATGAACCGCTAGTGAACTAAGTTTTTTCAATCGAGCCTTCCCATACGCGGTGTGGAAGGCTCTTTTGTTTTTATCCATTTGGCAGATTAAGGACACAAAAGAAAGTTACTCGCCACTCGTAACGTGAAAACTCATTTTCGATAATTGGGGGACGAAAGATGATTAGCCAACCTGTTAAGATCGGTGACGATACCGTCGTAGTCATTCCAAGCGTGATCCTGAGCGAGCTCGGGATAAGGGAAGGGGACACCCTCGAAATTGCGCTCAATAAAGACAAAATGGAAATTAAGAAAATGGTTCTGAAAACCAGCTCTCCAACCGATTCAAGCGAAGAAGACTAGAATTGAGTTAGAGAATCTTGGTTTGTCGGATACACTACTGGTTTCGCAAATCTGGCGTTCGCCGCTGTCTTTGAACTATTGATAACAACAAGAAGAGGTCTGGTACTATGCAAGGTATCCTCTCTATACAATCTCATGTTTCTTTTGGTCACGCTGGTAACAGCAGTGCCGTTTTCCCAATGCAACGCATGGGTTTCGAAGTGTGGCCTATTCACACGGTTCAATTTTCTAACCACACCCAGTATCAAGAAGGCTGGACGGGTCGTGCGTTTTCGGCTGATGACATCAGCGAATTAGTTCGTGGTCTTGGCAACATTGGCGCGCTAGAAAAGTGCCAAGCCGTTTTAACTGGTTACCAAGGCAGTGCTGAGCAATGTCTTGCCGTAGAAGACACCGTCACCAAAGTTAAACAAGCGAATCCAGAAGCGCTTTACGTATGTGACCCAGTGATGGGCGCGCCAGACAAAGGCTGTATCGTGGCGCCGGGCATCGCAGAAAACTTGTTAAACCGCCTGATGCCAATGGCAGATGTGATCGTACCTAATCAGTTCGAGCTAGGCCAATTTGCAGAGATGGAAATTCACACGTTGGATGACGCTATTAATGCTTGTCAGCGTGCGCTAGCGAAAGGCCCAAAAGTGGTGTTGGTGAAACACCTTTACTGCCTGTCAGATGATAGCTTCAATATGTTGCTCGCGACGCCAGAAGGCACTTACCTAGCGAAGCGTCCTCACTTTGAATTTGCCAAAGCACCTGTCGGCGCTGGCGATTTGATCTCGGCGATCTTCACTGCTGGCCTATTGAAAGGTTGGACGCCAAAACAAGCCTTCCAACACTGTCACGATGCTTGCTACGGCGTACTTAACGCGACTTACCAAGCTGGCGAATGGGAACTTCAAACCATCGCAGCGCAACAAGAGTTTGTAGAGCCAAGTGCGCACTTCCCATTGGAAGAAGTGACACTCAGCCAAGCGTAAACTCAGGTTGTAAGTAGCAGAAAGGGAGCACAACGCTCCCTTTTTTGATCTCTACGATCCGTTATAAATAACGTGAATCCGCGCTAACAGCGAGAGGTGTCTACCTTAAAGCTGTGTCCATCATCCCCTTTTCCGTCCAAGCGGTAATACGCGTAGCACTTGCCAGCTATCAGCGCTGCTGGTGATTCATCACTGCCATACCCAACCATGGAGTATTGGTTGTTCTCGATGAAGACTAAATCTGTCTGTTTCATCTCATCGGTGATGGTTAGGTTATCGAAGAAGCTGACTTGCTCACCACACTCACTTTGGGTTTCTGGGTAGCCATTGTAAAACTCTTGATACCCAGCGGCGGTTAAGACGCATTGGTCTGCCCCTTGGTCTTGCTTAAAGGTCTTGGCATTGTCATGAAGCACAGAGACGTAATACTGCATATCGGCAAAGATGACTTGTATGGCAGCGGTACGGGCATCGGAAGTGCGTTGATTGGAGTGGTGGACGGCAAATACACTCAACCCGCCGAGCAACACGGTGGCACAGGCCCATTCTTTAAGTGAGAATCCAGACAACAATCTCATTGGTTTTTTACCCTACGTACAAGTCAATCATGCGTACAAGAGGGGGGATTTTACGCATCGACTTCCAAAAATTTAAGGGCGATTTGCATGTTTTAGAAAAACCTGACAGAAACTTGAAGAACGATTAAAATATGATAATAGGAGCATATTGCTCCTCTTGCGTTTTGTCTCAGTTTGGTGTCCGCATTATGCGAAGCTTTAGCTTTTAACGAATTGCTACAAGTTACGCCAATAATATGACTTGCAAGGGGTCTCCTAGATCATTTTTAATCTAAGATCCCAACCATTTTCAGTCACAACCTTAATAAGCTCTTTGTGCAGCTGGCTATTGGAAAATTTGACTAAATTCAACTCACTATCCAGAAGATAGATTTGCGAAGAGACATAGCCAGAGTTTCCACTTACTTCAAATGAACAACCATCTGCCCCGACGACTGATTTACTGGAAACAAGATGATCTTTAAATCGAACTAAGTGCTTGCTTTCGTCGAACCAAAGCTTCATGTAGTAAGTTTCTTTTATCTTTTTAGCTTGGAAGGCAGAAATGAAATCTGCATCCATATAAGGCGATGTTAATACTAGAGCATCAGCATGCTGTTCGACAGTAAAGCTGCAGTCTTTGACTTTGATTTGAGTGATCTTGCCTACAAGCTCACCTTCATCAATTGCATTACCATGTAAGGCTTTAAATACAAAGACTTTACGAGATATGAAAAAAAAGAAAGGAAAGAAGCCAACAGCACTTACTACAGCAATGCCAATTAGGATGGATTCTGATAACCAATCTTTCCCGATATTAACGAGTAAAAATGGTATTAGAAAATAGCCAATGAGAAGGACGAAGCCGATAAAGAATTTTTTAGCCATGCAGATTTTCCTTAGAGTGTTTGAATCAAACTTACTTGTAGTTTCAATTGTTGTTAATAGTGAAAGCTTGATTTCTCTATTTTCATTCACATTCCGTAGTAAGGATAATGAAGGCTATTCGAAATTTGTGACAATACATTCTTGCGCTAAATGGGTGTATTGCTGCTCCATACAAATCAGAAAATCATCTGCGCTTGAAAAATGTTTGATAGGTTCTCCCAATACGACATCACAATTAAAAGGGACAAACATGGCGGTCCCTTTTGGTAAAGAGCGGCCCAAGCCGCGCATGACGACTGGAAGGACACTACAATCTTGATGGTCTTTAATTAAATGGTATATGCCTTTTTTGAGGCCACTCATTACTTCAGGTTCACCTCGACTTCCTTCTGGGAAAATGAGCAAAATGTCACCTTCGTTTAATGCATTATGACACTCTTCAAAAATAGCAACACGTTGAGACTGACTTGGAGAGCGTTGAATAGGAATAATGCCAAGGATATTAAGTGAAAGCCAAGTAGTGACCTTGTTTCTTAAAAAATAATCAGCCGCAGCGACTGGGCGAACCTTGTGCACCATACTGATGGGAAATAGAGCGAGTAGAACTAAAGTGTCTAAATGACTGTTGTGGTTAGCTGCGACAACTATAGGTCCACTAGCTGGGAGGTTTTTTCGGTTAATGATATTGAGCCCAAGGCCGATGTAAACCAGAGGTTTAACCAATAAAAGTACGAACAAAAACTTAAATATTCTCACTTTTCCTCCTTTAGTAATGCAGATAATAGATGTAGTGGAAGAACAATGGTGCAGTGAACATTAGGCTATCGATTCTATCCAAGATCCCTCCGTGTCCGGGAATAAACAAACTTGTATCTTTGATTTTTAGATCTCGTTTTACCGATGAAATGACTAAATCACCAATAAAGCCACTAAACGCAATGATGATTCCAGCGACTAGCCCCTGGCTTGCTGTTAATGGAGTGAGGTAAGGAGCCATAAAATAGCTGACAACAATAGTCGTTAATGCACCTCCTAGAAAACCTTGCCAAGTTTTATTAGGGCTAACTTTAGGGACTATTTTATGTTTACCGAAGGCTTTGCCCCAAACGTATTGGCATACATCGTTAAATTGAGTCGACACCAACAAAAATAGCAACATTCCCATTGAGCCTGCTGATGGATTTTTACTTGGTAAAACTAGCAAGTAAGCCATATGACTGACACAAAAAACAGTCAGCATTAATGCCCAATGTATGATTCCTGCCGAACGTATAAATCCTTTTGTATCACCGATGATGACAGCGACCATTGGCAGATAAAGAAACATGTATACAGGGATAAAGATAATATACATGCCGTACCATTCTATCGATAACCAATAGTATTGGAACGGTATGGAAAGATACGCCCAAAAAATCACCCTACGATCGGTTAGACGAGTTGGTACTATCGACAAAAACTCCTTGAATGCCATGAAGCTCAAAAAAGCAACAAAAGCCAAGGTGTAAGAAGTTGGCAGCGCTAAGGTGACAAACACGATACCAACCATCCACCACCAAGAACGGATGCGCAATTTAAGCTCGTGATAGTCTTTGTCTGGGTTTGAGCGTGATAAATATAAATAGCTCAATGTTCCCAAAACTAAAACGGCAACGATAGCGACCATCATATGTAATGAATGTACAGGGAGATTAATCATGCAGTGTCCCTTCTGCTAATGAGGCCGATTTATAGCTATAGATAAATGACAATCTCCGCCAACAAGTAAAGATACAGCCAACTACCATGACTGCGAGGCTTACATCAAACAAATAATCAGTGATTGAAGGCATAACTTGCCACCAAGATAATATGAATAGCAAGATTGCAGAGCCTGTGAGCAAAGCCATGCGATGTTGTTTTGCCATTGGACCACTAAAATCTGCTGGGCACCCCATACTTACCCCGAGCACTCTTATATAGGCAGTGAATATGGAGAATATTGCAGCTAACCAGGCCAATGTCATCCCCCATTGGGAGGAGGTGAGTAGACCTGCGGCGAGAATAAGTAGAGGGTCGGCAATTCGATCGGGAACATCGTTAAAAAGCTCACCTGCAGGTGTCTTCTTTCCGCCTTCGATCGCCACCATGCCATCGAACAGATTACATAACAATCGCATTTGAATCATGAGAGCAAAAGACAATAGCCATAAACTATTGTGTGATTGAAAGTAGAAGCTACAAGCTAACAACCCCGCTATAGCGAATACAATACTCATAATAGAAATTTGGTTGGGGGTTATTGCTTTGTTATTAAGGTATATAGATATCTTTTTTGTAATAGCAGTATTTCTTACCGCCAATGGTCTTCTGTTCGAGTCATCGGAACCCAACATAAGTGATTACTCCTGACAATATAAAATGGCACCTGAATCCAAGTGCTTCTCCATCAACGTTTGCTTAGTTAGTTGTTTCTAGGACGCGGCCGACTAGTAGGCTTGGTGCCCCTGTTATGAATAACATCTGTGCTAGTGGTATCCACTCTATTAAATTGGAGGGAGAGCGAAACAAAATATACAAACCTGCAGTTAATGTCACATGAATGAGCACACCGTACATGACTTGTTGATAGACTTTTTGCCTATTTTTCATTGTGGAAAAAGTAATCGTAAATACAATCATGGGTACAAATATCTGGCTTAGGGTCGACAAGCTGGGGATATCCGAGCCTATGAAGACCAACAGGAAAGCGTGAGTTAAGAAAAACGCAATACTTCCTGACAAAATAACTCGCCACCAGCTAAATACCTTTGCTTGATAGTTCGCATATAAAGATTCTACGCTGTGTTCATTCGAAGAAAAGACAGCTTTGATAATATGCCTTTCCTTCATTGTATGAAACGTTGTAGGTGTCCTAACTTGCTTGTTTTCAGGGTCAACACACACATACCGAAAAAAGTTTTTGTCTCGTGCAAATTTGTTTGAGAGCTTCTTCACTAGTTGAAATTGTTCATTACTAGATGCACCAATGAGAATCGTCGTGACTGCTACGGTATGAAGACTGCTCTTTTCAATTTCATAGTTTGCTAGAACTTCTCTTCGAACATTATTACAAAGTTGGACAAGCCATTCACGACTAGGAAGTGAATGGCTTGGTTCAGAAAACAAGATGATTTGAGTGTTGACTGGAGTTGCCTTCACTAAAATTCTAGAACCATAGTGTTTAAGGGGCAAAAGCTCAGGAAGTGTAACTCTATTAGGTTTCCAGGTGTCATCACTTTCTCCTTGAGTGACTGCTCTATCCAAACTCCCTCCAACCGTTGGTAGGCTGTCGTGATAGCTTTGGCATGCTTCGAGGTAGTCTAAAACATTCTGTTCAAGAGAGTCCGGTTCGCTATGTTCTAGTTTGTACTCCCATTCCTCTTGCTCAGGGAGCATGGTTGTTTGCTCGTCAGCATCGATTAACAAACTATAGTTCTGTTCGATGAGTAGACGGTGAATGAAAGCTTGTTCAAAAAGTTTTTTATTCATGTTAGTTATAATATTCGTCTCTGTAGCATATCGATTGCTTACAAGCATTCCCTATAACTTCTTTGCCTTGTAAATAGCGGGTAGCTCATGTTCTTTACTCAGTATTCTTTCTAATCTCTCTTCGAAGCGCTTTGGTTTTTTAGAAATAAAAAAGTAAGTTTTAGGAGGGGCTCTTTCAAATACCTCGCCCGTAATTATTGCTTGTTTGCCATACTTCATGAAGTCAACTATCTGGGCTAGCAGGAAATTTTGGTTTCCTTGTTCACTATTTACATGGTTTCGTGAGGTGGTTTCGAGACAAAAAGTACGAGGCTTAAAGGTACTGAAAGCCAAAGCTTTCTCACCGAGTAGGCAAAAAAATCCGCCATGTAAATCGATGTATCGATAGCCTAGGTTCTGAAATGAGCATGCAGAGATTTTGCCTAAACGCCATGTGTAAACAATCCCTTGTTTTCGATCAAAGTGCAGATAAGCTCTGCGAGGAATGGCAAGAATGGCGGCAGATATAATGATGGCGAATAAGAGATAAGCGGCATTAAATCTCATTGTTTCTTTTAATCGTTCTTTTTCTGACTCTGTGCCATGTGAATTTATTGCTTTTATATATCGAATTGGTGAGCTTGTTTCCTTGTCGGATATCAACACTTGGTAGAAGTTTATCCTTCGCTGGTCATCTTGGAGTAGGGCATCAATATCCTCGCCTCTGCGCTTTCTGGTAAATACGAAGTATTCGTATGTAAAGGTTCGCGGGTTGATGGAAGTGCGTGAAATTATGCTGAGATATCGGCTTTTATCGGGCGTTATATCTTGCTCTAATTCCTCTAAAGTAGCGTTAGCATCCCTAACAAGGTAATTACTTGGCCCAAAATCAGCGATACGCCATAGGCCAAAGGCCCAAACGAGAGCTAAGATAGGTAGTAACAAAAGCACTCTCAGCTTATGCGAAGATGCATCTTTGATGGTCAGTATGTCGTTATTTACTGACATGATCGGTGGTAATGGATCATCGTACGGTGCTGAATTAGCATGATTTTCTGAACGGGCAACCCAATCCATTATAGGCTGATAGTGCTTTCTATTCAGTGAAGCCATTAATAAGAGAAGGCTTCCGCCAATAGCAGGCATTGCAGGGATAGGGATTTCTCCAGTCAAAACGCGCTGAAAAAACTCCGTAGCTTCATTTAGCCAATAAAGTACTGTCTCTAAATCCATGGAAATTTTACTTTAATAAGTTTACTTTTAATTTTAACTGAATAGTTTGTTTTTAATACTTTTGATATAAAGCAGTTAACCCCATTAATAATGTTTAGGTGAACTTTTTTTGTTGTGTAAATAACTTATCTTATAGTCAAGATAGAATAAACATTAGATAAAATGCAGTACTTTGAGCTTGACTTGGTTGTTCGTTTTGTGAACTTTGTTCAGTTTTAGTCTGGAGAACTAATAGGGCGTGTTTGCTTGAGTAAGTTAGGCAGTACTTGAGCAGCTGTGACCGAAGATAAATTCAACTTAGCGATAATAATCTCACAAGCGGGCTGTATCGTATTGTAAAGTTCTGGTCGCTGGTGCTCTCTTTCAATATCCCTTTCGAGCTGCGATTCATATTCTTCTCATGCGTAAAGAAGACTCACCGGACATCTTAGATCAAACGCTTGAGGTACAGGCCTGGCAAGTCATGCTCATGCTTTAATATTTCATCGAGCCTCGCATCAAAATCTTCTGGCTTTTTGTCTTTAGTTTGCCATGTTTTCGGAAGCTTTCTTTCAAAACTAGAGCTTTTAATCACGGCTTGTTTTCCTTCGTCCATAAAAGCAAATAATTGGGCTAATAGAAGATTATTGTCGCGCTTTTGATTGAAAAACATCGCTTCTGAAGGCTGAACGAGAAACTCGACTTCTTTATATGTATAGCCATTACCTGCTTTTTTCTTTTCGCCATATAAAAACAGCCTTAAACCAACTGTCTTTTCGCGAAAACCTATATTTTCAAAACGACAGGCAGCTACACGTCCTTTGCGCCATGTGTAAACAATCTGTTTTTCTCTATCGAAAAAGAGATACGCCATAATACGAAAGCGGAAGTACCAATAGATTAGCGCTATACAAATAAGGAACATTAAAAAATTAATGACCAAATTCTCTTTAAGGTTTTTTTATGACTTTCAACGCTATAATTGAACACTGCATTAATATAATCAAAAGTCGTTGCATTTCCACTATCACCTAATAGGGCTTCAAAATAATTAACATCCTCTTCACTCAACACTGATTTGTGCTCTAAAGCATTTTTTGCTGCATATACTTCACTTGGACTTGGGCCTATGTTAGAGATTAGAAAAGCCAAGAAACACCAAGCGCCAATAACCATAGGTAGCACATAATGTGAACTATAATTATGCACACCACTTCTAATCGCCAAAATACGATTATTAACCGTCATAATGGGCTCTCGCGGATCATCTAACGCGACTATTTCTATTTCATCTAAGCACTCATCTTTTATCTTAATGAGCTTGTTGATACCGCTTCTATCTCTGAGCACTGATTTTTTGTTTTTTCAAGCTAGTTATCCAGTTGTTGTTTGGAAAAAGGCCTATATCGCATGACCTTTGGGCCTGCGAGTTTGGTAGTGCTGGACTAAATCCCCTTCAGCCTTTAATGCTGCATCTACACGTCCTTCAAAGTTTTCTGGCTTGGGATCAATTCGCCAAAATAGCTTTGCGGGTTTGCGCTTAAACGACGGCACTGTGATAACTGCCTCTTTACCATGATCCATAAACGCAAGAATTTGCGCTAATGGGTAGGTGGTATCGGCTTCGGTATGAAAAGCGAGCTTACCCGTATCAATACCGACAATCGCCATCGGGCGATAGCCCTTCTGCTTTTTGTTTTCAAACTGCAACACGATATTGATACCAACTTGGTTTTCAATCAGCCCCATTTTATCAAAGTAGGCAGCTCCAACCCTTCCATGGCGCCACGAGTAAACAATTTGGCGTTCGCGGTCAAAGTAGACTTCGGCATCTCTGGGTTTTAGAAAGAAAATGAGCCACATAGCAATGCTCGGTAATAAGAAAAAGCATAAAAGATAAAAACCACTCATGAAATGCTCAAGTGTACCGGCTACTTCCTTAGCTCTTATATAAGTAGACCATGTCACCTCGCCATTTTCGTTGAGCAGTGCTCTGTAACGCTTTTCAATATCGTCAGTTCTGTAAGATGGGTTTGGCAGCGCCCTTTGTTCCTCAACATATTCGAGCATTTCATGTGCATACACCTGCTCACTTTCAAAATCAGGCAGCAAATCATTAAGCATATAAATCGATAAAAAGCTAAACACCAGCATCAGAGGAATAAGGATCGCATTGCGCCGGTTATGATAGCCTGTTCTTACGGTTAGCACCTTATCATCTACCGACACTATAGGGTCGAGTGGGTCTTCCATCGGAATGACAATTACCTCAGAGCGAAACTCCTGCCACCACTTGGAAAAAGGTTGGGCTTTAGTAGTAAACATGCCCCAAAATCGACGTTTCATCATTAAGCACTTCCACTAGCCTTGAGAATAATGCGATAGAACCGGGTTAGTTGCGGTAAATCTCACTACTCTTGTAAATACCTATACAATTTTGGAAGCTCATGTTCTCGCTCCAAAAGCTTTTCCAATCGTTCTTCGAAAGGCTCTGGTTTTTTATCAATCATAAAATATGTTTTAGGTTGCGGACGGTGAAACTGTTCGCCCGTAATAACTGCACTTTTTCCATTTTCCATAAAGTTGAAGATTTGTTGAAAGAAGTCATTATTGTCTCGAGCAGTATTAAGGATTACTTTACGAGTAGGTTGTATTCTGATTGGAACCATATCGTATCCACCTTTACTCTTTTTATTTTCAGCGTATAAGTAAAAGACAATACCGGAACTTTTCTCCAAGAATCCCAAGTTTTCAAATCGACAAGCGGCTACACGTCCATAGAACCAGGTGTAAACAATCCCTCGTTTTCGGTCAAAGAAAATATCTGTAGGTCTTAACGTTCTTATGAAAAACACAGTCACGAGAAAAACGATTAAAGCCGAAACACCAGTAGCTTCAAGTCGTTTTTTTAAGCCTTTACGTGCACCTTCATGACCAACTTTGTATACGGCTCGAATATAATTTACCAATGAATAATCACCATTATTAGCAAACATTATTTTATAATACGAATAATCTCGCGAATCATAGTCATCAAAATAGCCTCCATTTTGTTCTTTTTCTTGATAGTGAATCAACAACTCTTTACCACGAGATATAGAAGCTGAATTTAAGCCCAAATCGCTTAATATAAAAATAAATAGAAACCAAACCACTACCACAACAGGAATAAGGTAAACGGAACGAATATCGTGCCTTGCATCGCGGATAGATATAATATCATCCGTAACCTGCATAAATGGCTCTGGTGGTTGACCAGTAGGCTCTATAACTTTACGATTGGCAAATTCATCTCGCCCATCCACCAACTTTTGCGCGTACCGAAACCTAACTAGGGAATCTTCAGTATTGACTTCACTCATCTTTTAATCCTATTAAATATTGCTATAGTTACCATCAATCATGCCGTGGTAGGTTTTTACTAAATGACCCTCGCGAGTAACCATACGCTTTGGTACTGTGATACCCGGACTTTGCTCATAATACCAACGAACTTCCAGTGTTTCTCCAGGTTCACTCTCCATTATGACCGAAAAGTAGATATTGAAATTTTGACAGAGCTCAGATAGGGCGTACTGTGGGAATCTCTCTATATCGGTCTCCGCCTCAGATAATGCTTTTCTAAAGGCTTCCGTTGCTTCTGGATTTAAAGAAGCCTCAACTTGCGTACTATTTTTTGCTGGATAAGTTTGCCCTATGTTTATCACTCTTGTGTTGTAAACCGCCGCAATGATATTTGATTCACCAAGCTTAAAGTTTGGTAGTCTGAACTCGTATGTATAACACTTTTTGGTTGTAGATATCTCGGAGACTTCCACAAGCATTCGTGGCTGGTAAAAATAATTTAAAAACTCTTGTTGTTCAATCTGCAGTGCCAGTTGATATTTGTCACTTTGATAATGTTTGGCAGCAACTGCTAAGCGTTTTGGAATCGTGAACTCTCCGCCATCTTCGAAATACCAGAACGAATATTTATCACCTTTTCCCCAAAACCCACGATATAACAAGTTATCAAAATCTGACTTAAAGCCAATTTTTTTTGCCGCATCTGCGGCGAGCAAAAATATCATGCCAAAGAGGAAGAAATAGGCATTACCATACCTTATCGTTGCCATATTTCTTAGCGTCATAACAGGCCCAGCTAAGAAAAAGGTAGATCCTAGTATTGTATATATATGACCATTAAATAATGCTCGATTGCCAGTTTGATAAGCGTCATAAGCTCCGTAGCCAGATGAAGCCATTACTGCCAAGTTAGAAATTATAACAAGCTTAGAAATCGTGCTCCCATTTGAAATGCTTTCTAGACTACCAATAAGCGAATCAATCTTTGCGGTTATCACGTTCCTGGCCCCAATGGCCTTTGTCGACAATAACTGAGGCAAACCAGATCTCAATGCATAATGAACACCATTTGAATTGAGCAATCTCTTTTGGAGAAGTAACTTTGCGCGAGACACACTAACAAAATCGGTAATGCCCGCAGACAAAGCCGTGACTATTTTAGCATAGTCGAGCATTGTATCCGTTTCTGTTCCACGTCTGAGAGGATCAGCTTTCTCGAAGGCACTACTTTGTATTAGCTGAATAAGGACATCAATATTGGCGCGCAGTGAAACCATAGAGATAGCTCCATCCCCTCCTTTCCCAAGTAGTTCGAGTGATGACTCGGCAGTAAAATTGGAGAAACGTCCACCAAACCTTGGAATTTCAAGTTCAGGCCATTTTGCACCTTTTGCACTGGATTCAAATTCGGGCATTCTGTTTTTCCATTGACTATTTGCCCAATTAATCATTTTCTTTCCAGCATGATGAGCTGTGATTGCTCTGTTCAGTGGGCTATCATGTTTGCCAATAGAATCAATATTTTTGGCCAACACTTCTGCTAGTTTGTCCAGAGTTATTCTCACATGTCCGTCGATCTCTTTTATACCGAATCCTTTCTCAAAGAAGATAGGTATGAAGTTTAACAGCTTTGTGAAAGCGAGCGGCCTTAAAATTAGTGCTGACGTTATCGTTCCTTTTTGTACATATTTTGAAGATGAACTGATCCAACAATAAACAAACTCTAAAATATTCGCTGTGTTTTTAGTAAGAGCTTTGGTCACATCACTCCAATCAACATCATCTTGACATTGAAGTAGGATTGCCTCTAAATGCCGTTGGTACGTTACGTAGGCAGAATCTTCTGCAGCCTCGTCACTCACCATATAAAAGACAACTTTTTGGCCTTCTTCGGTACCTTCGATTCCATCCAACGTGGCTTGCATCACTCTGCTTAGTTTTTCAATTTCTTTCACTTTATTCTTTGGGGATTGAGAATAAAAATAAAGGTCGAAATAAGCATTTAAAGAACCTAGGGAGTTATCTGAAAGCGCCTTGTAAGCGAAAGCGGAATAGAGCTCTAAAATTTCTTTTCTTCGCGCTTTCGCTTGCTCTTTGACAACGGAATTATCTTGGTAAAAGTTATTTAGTTCGGTAAGGTCGACATTTTCATTAATAGATTCCTTGACCACTCCACTGCCGCTTTTTTGCAATTGTAAAATAATATCTCCAATTGTCTTTGGGTATACTCTGCCTGCTTCAAAAGCCTTTTCTGCGATAAACAACATTGATAATGATAATGCGATGTCTGCCTGCCGCCCAACTGGATCAAACAAAGCGACAAGTGTTCCTTCTTTCTTTTCACTGTGACTTTTTTGCATGGTTTCCACTATCCCTAAAGGGGAAAGGTAGTGGTTATTTTCCGTAGTGAAAACATCGAGCCCCATCGGATTGGCTTGACTGTTGTTCTGATTAGCCAACCACTTCTCATCGCTTCTGCGATAATCCTCAACCAAGGCGCTGAGGTTCTCTTGCGTTGCCTCTTGGCTAAACTCGGTTTGCGGTGAACTCAAATCCACTTGCTGCATTGCTTTGCCCCGCCACTCTTGATCACCGTTCATGTTATCGATGATTTCGGCCGCCCATTCATGCTCAGAGTAAACGATAGAGATTTTTTTCGCTTTCGGCGTCACAAACGCAAAAGGATAAAAAGTGGAACCCGAAGAGGTATCGAGCGTTAGTCCACCTTGGGCATTTTCTTCATTAGTGAAATAGTATTTCTCAAACTTTTCAATCACACCTGTCGCGGTTTCAGTTTGGGCGTACTTGAAGATGTGTAAAGGTGAGTCCTCCTCTTCGTTCTCTTCTTTGATGTACAACCAACCTTCACGTAGAAGGCGAAGCAGATAACCACCGGTGTCTTTAAGCCCTGTCGCGCTACTCATTTCTGTCATGCTCGGCGGTGCTTGCGCTGGCATCAATTCATCAAAGAAATTCGCGTAACCATAACGTACTGGATAAATCGGAATGACATTGTCAATCACACCAGGCACTTCGTTCATGAATGGCTCGACCGTATCGATGGTTTTTGTGGTGTTTACCACGGCTTCAATGCCGTCACCTTCGGTTGAGTGTGTATCATCAGCGGCTTTAATCACCTTTACGTTACTCGTGTCAGCAAGTAAGGCGGCAGCTTTGTTGCGCATTTTATTAAATGCTCCAGAGATGAGGTCAGGTAGCCCTTTAGCATAAGTGCTTACAGTATCTATGTGTTTATCGAATACTTCTTCAGATAGATAGGCATATTTTAGTTTGCTGGCTTCATCTCGCAGGAATATTAAGCGCGTTTTGATTTTCTCTAGCAAGGTATCTAGAGTTTCATTCATGTTTTTTTGGGCGTTATCCCAGTCGTAATTGGCTAAATAGGTTTGTGGATTACCTTCACCTCTTGCTCGCATGTAAGCTAACATTCGGTCGGTGGTCTCATGAGGAGCCAGTCGCAATAACGTCGATAACATTTCTCCTTCTTCTAATGCCAGTGGCATAGAGTAGGCGAGTAATGTTTCTGTTGTATGAGGCATTGGCATATCAATACTGCCAATCACTGCTTCACAAGTTTTACCAAATTCGTAGGCGGTTTCTGGATGGAAGTGAGTAAAGTGGCGCTTGATTTCGGCTTCAACAATATCTTGAAAGTAAACATCACTTGCTAGAGATTGTCCGATGCTTCCCCAAGGGGTACCTAGAGTTTCGACTCTGGCTGGTAACCAAAATGTTTGTTGCCCTTTACTAGCTATATCGAAGAATTCGTCATCTGATATGGATTCAACATAGTGCGGGTTTTCACGACGGACTGAGCTGATTTGATAGTTGTCGGTGCTCTCTTCAGCTTTAATCTTTACTTTACCAGGCTTTAAGCCAACCGCTTCACTTTGGCCCTTAGCATCTAAAGAACCACTACCAACGGTTGCGCCACTGTCATCTGTGAGAGCGTAGTTTGCATTGGTTAAGCGCTTTCCATTTGGGTATCGGATGCTGACATCAAGACCAAAGGTAGGCTCGGCCGCTTCTTCTACAGTAACAGACGGATTTTGAACACCAAAACACATGGTATTGGCGTTGTTCATGGTCATTTGGTCGGTTTGACGAGCAACGCCTCGCCCTTCAATAATGACGTTGGAAGAAGCGGTGACAAATTTTGCTTCACCTTCGATTGTGCCAGAACTGACGCCTTTTTTGTCGCCGCTAGCGTCACCTGTACTGGTAGAGAATGTACTGCCTTGAAGTGCAATGCTGTTGCCGCCATCGGCAGTCACCGTAGTTGAACCATTTGCAAGGTCAGAGGATTTGGCATTATTACCATAAGGGATAGGCACAACAGGTTTACCGACTTTGGTTAAACAGACATCGGGTACAGAAGCATTCGCTTCGCCTTCGGAACCTTTGTGCACGACACTTAATCCATTTGCACCTATCGTTGCTGCCATGTTCTATCTCACTTTCTGGTTAGTTTAGGTTTATTTTCTTGCCTTGAAGCTTATGCAGCTTATCTGCAGAGCTGCTGATGTATGTGGCGTTGGTTTGAATACTGCCATCACTGGCCTTATGGCGGGTGGTGGCTTCTCCGGACCGTATGACTACTTCTTGAGTGGCTTCAAGCACCACTTGATTCGCTTTTAAGATCAGCGTGTCGTGGTTTATCAGTGAAAAATAGATATCGGTGAGGATCGGGAGGCTGGGATCACCCGTAAAAAATTCGACACGACAGTCTAGTTGGTTGTCGATTGCTGCATTAATCTGACTCCGAGTGAAGGCTCGGCCAATGCTCCCCCATATTGGCTGGGTTAATGGGTTTCCCTCATAATCAATTTTGAGGCGATGACCATCTGGATGAATTTCTCTAATCCATCCAATTCGAGAATGGATCTCTTGCTCATTTTTTTGATTGTTTGACCAGTTCATTGCGATGCGTTGTTTTAGAAAGCAAATCCTAACTTTATCAGTCAAGTTCTTCAGAAGTGGCATGGCGAAAAGAGGGAAAGAATTGGTTTGATGCTTTTAATAACGACTGTTTTGGTGGTGTATTTAACCAAAGGTCCTATTTATTGTTGGTTAATGGTAGTGATTTGATTTGTTTGGAGGTTGGGTGAGAAAGTCAAATTGTGAAAATCATTCTCATAAATAAAGTGCTAGACGTATGTTGTCGCTTGGAAGAATAGGTGTTTGATGTTCTAAAAGTGCTAGGTATTGGTTCTCAAATTCTAGTGTCTGATAAACAAAAAGGGGAGCTGCGTTGGCTCCCCTTTCTATTTTTATATCTTACAGATGCTTAAGTCTTACTGAGCTTTTTGCTGTTCTGACTTGCAAACGGCCGCAGTGAAGATAACGTCTGTTGAGCTGTTTAGCGCTGTTTCAGCAGAGTCTTGAATCACACCGATGATGAAACCAACCGCTACAACCTGCATTGCTACGTCGTTTGAGATACCAAACAGACCACATGCCAGTGGAATAAGTAGTAGAGAACCACCTGCAACACCAGATGCGCCACACGCTGATACTGCGGCAACAATACTTAGAAGTACTGCTGTCATTAGATCAACTTCGATGCCCATAGTGTGTACTGCTGCTAGCGTTAGCGTCGTGATGGTGATTGCTGCACCTGCCATGTTGATGGTCGCGCCCAGTGGGATAGATACAGAGTACGTATCTTCGTCTAGGTCTAGCTTCTTACACAGGTTCATGTTCACAGGAATGTTTGCTGCACTTGAGCGTGTGAAGAATGCCGTTACGCCACTTTCACGTAGACATTGGAACACCAATGGGTATGGGTTTTCTTTTGTCTTAAAGTATACGATCGCTGGGTTAACGACTAGCGCGATGATCATCATCGAACCTAACAGTACCGCTAGAAGGTGTGCGTAGCTCGCTAGTGCGCCAAAACCTGTTGTTGCAAATGTTGATGCAACCAGACCAAAGATACCGAATGGTGCAAGGCGAATGATGAAGCGAACAATGTGAGAAACACTGTGGCTCAGATCTTCGAATACCGCTTTCGTCGTTGCTGATGCGTGGTGAAGTGCAAGACCAAGACCAACACCCCAAGCAAGAATACCAATGTAGTTAGCTTCTACTAATGCGTTTACTGGGTTATCAACCAGTTTGAACAACAAGGTTTGTAGAACTTCTGCGATACCTTGTGGTGGCGTTGCACCTTCAGCACCAGTTACTAGCGTTAAATTGGTCGGGAAAAGGAAACTTAGTAATACCGCGGTTAGTGCTGCAAAGAAGGTACCCGCTAGGTAAAGAACCACGATTGGGCGCATGTAAGTGTGTTGGTTTTTCTTTTGGTTCGCGATAGACGCTGCGACCAAAATGAACACCAAGATCGGTGCAATGGCTTTTAGTGCGCCAACAAAAAGGCTACCAATCATGCCAACACTTTGAGCATGGCTTGGAGAGATTGTTGCTAGCAAGATACCAAAGACGATACCGACGAGGATTTGGAGAACGAGGTTACCGCGAGCATATCGGGCAACTAGACTGTTGTGTTGCATACATCATTCCTGCAATGTGATGTCTGAGCAAGCGCGCAAAATTCAGTCATTACACGGCGTAATGTTCCTTGTAAAACAAGGGCTGAAGGTTGGAATTGCGTTGCTAAGACGTCCTGATTATCAATTATCCTGTTTTTATAAATTCAGCCATATTCTTGCTGAATATCACATATCTTAGCTTGGTAATATTTTGTGTCTAGTTTTAGTTTGTTCTTAGTTTAAATGTTTGCTTGATGTTGCCATTATTGGTCTTTTGTGTTGATTTGTGTCGCCAAATATGAATGATGGTTTTTCATTAAGTTATTAAAAAAGGAGGCGTTAGCCTCCTTTGTTCTATTGATTACCTAAATACTACAACTTAGTAACCTTGTTGGCGTTTACGCTTTTCTCCGACGATATTACGCACCATCTTTCCAAACTGCTTGCTTTGTGCCCGCTTCTTTGCGAGTGTCGCGCCGTTGTGGGCTTGTTCTCGCAGTAACTTCTGGTAGTTAGTAAAGCGACGCATCTCTAATGTGCCATCTTCAATCGCAGCTTGAACGGCGCAACCTGGCTCTGTTTGATGCTGACAATCACCAAATCGGCATTGCTCTGCTAATACTTCGATATCAGAGAAGGTCTCACTAACGCCAGCTTCGCAATCGGCTAATTGGATCTCACGCATTCCTGGCGTATCCATTAAGACGCCGCCAGAAGGTAACAAGTGAATAGAGCGAGAAGTGGTAGTGTGTCGACCTTTGCTGTCGTCTTCACGGATACCACCCGTTTCTTGTTCTTGTTGGCCTAGTAGGGTGTTCACTAAAGTGGATTTACCCACACCAGATGAGCCAATAAAAGCAACGGTTTGCCCTTCGCCGCACCAACTCATTAACTTGCTTACGCTCGATTCATCTAGGCCATTTACGCTTTCGACCATTAGCAATGGATCGAGCCTTTGCACCTGAGTTTTTAGTTCATCGACATCGTCACATAAATCGGCTTTGGTCAGCACAATCACGGGCTCAACATCGGCTTCATTGACCAAAGTTAAATAACGCTCAATGCGGCTGAGGTTAAAGTCGTGGTTGACTGAACAAACGATAAATACGGTATCCACGTTGGCGGCGATAAGCTGCTCGGCGACCTTGCTGCCTGCGGCTTTACGACTGAATAAGCTGCGGCGTTCAAGCAAACGAGAAAACTGCTGTTGTTGGTTTAGTATCACCCAGTCGCCCACTGTCATGCTGGGTAGTGAGGCTTGGATAGGTAAATGGGTTTCACCTTGCTCGCTTACCACGACATAGCCACTGCGATGGTGAGCAATCACTCGCGCGAAGAGCGTGTCTTCGTAATCGTCTAACGTCAGTTGTTGTTGAAAAAAAGGCTTCCAACCTAATAGCTTTAACGGGTTAGGTTGAGTAAGTAGTGTTTCACAAAAAGAATGTGTTTTATTCATTGTTGAATTATCCCAGACGCCACAAAGCGCCTTAATACAAATCGTATGAGGGTCTAATTCGCATAGAGCTGACCCCGGTGGAAACCGGGCAAAGAAGGGAGGTGCTGTGGCTTAGCCACGAGAAAAAGTTGGACGTTTACCCTTTCACTGCCCAGTTAGTGTTATTCATTACAATCATCATATTTCCTCTTCGTTGGTGAGTTAACGGCCGGAGTATAGCGGCTGTGATTCGAATCTTACAACTCCTTTGCGTTTTATATGTGTTTTATTCGACGTTCTTCCATCTCTTGTGAATAGGTGTTGGCTTTTACGCCGTAGATGATTTGGATATGTCGGTCATCGATGATCACCACACCGTGTGCCCCGTGTTCTTTCAATGCTTTTTGATTCACGATAGCGGTGCTTTTTAACGTTAGGCGTAGTCTTGTCGCGCAAGCGCCCGTTTCGACCAAGTTATCCAAACCGCCAATGGCTTGTATCACGGTGTCGACATCTTGTTCCAGATTTGGATTAACTTGGGTCAGCATTTTGAAGACGCGAGAGAGGGCTTTTAACATGGCGAGAAACTCGTTTAGAAGCAAAGCCTTGTTTATATCTCAGCTGCGGTTGTTTCGCTCTGATTTAGAACACAAAATGTTGCACTGGTTTGATAAATGGTTGCGGAACAAAAAAGCTCCTCACGTTGGAGGAGCTTTGAACTGATTTGCCGAGCAACAATTAATGCTGATGCTCGTGCTTTTTCATTCCAGCCATGACTTTTTTAACCGGTGCGGTAAAGCTCTGCTTTTGACCGTTATCGTAAGTCACTGTCACTTCGATATTGTCGCCTTCGTTAAGGGGCTGTTTAAGGTCGAATAGCATGATATGTAGGCTGCCCGGTTTTAGCTCAGTGGTCTCTTTTGCTGTTAGTGTGATGTGATCTACTTGACGCATCTTCATCACATCGCCTTCTTTAATCACATCGTGCAGCTCGACTTTGCCTGCCGCTGGTGTTTCTGCAGCGACGATATTGATGCCTTCTTGGCTTCGGTTAGCGAATGTCACGAAGACCGCGCTTGTCGTTGCGCCTGGCGCCATCGCTCGCGCGTATGGTTCATGAGGCATCACGTTTAAGTTTGCTTGAGCAAATGGGCTCAGAAGAAGGGCGGTAAGTGCCAGACTCTTGATGGCTTGTTTAGCTTTCATTGGTTTTTCCTTCTGCTGTCAATTTTGAAATCGCCTCGACAATTGGTGCAGGCGTTAGGGTATGAGGCACTTTGGTGATGAGTGTGCCGTCGGGCTTCAAGAAATAGAAATATGAGCTGTGGTCGAGGGTGTATTTCAGCTCAGAACCTTCGAGTTCCGTTTTACGGAAGATAACACCGTACTTGTGAGCAAGTGGTGTGGTGACATCCAACGGTGCTGACAGGCCTTCAATCATAGGGTGGAAGTAGTGCGCGTATTTGGCTGATGCATCGGCTTCGTCACGCTCTGGATCAAGCGAGATGAACATCGGGCGCAACTGTGCTTTTTGTGCATCGTCGATTTGGTTGAGTGCGCCTGCCAGCATAGCTAGAGAAGTCGGGCAGACATCAGGGCAGCGAGTAAATCCAAAATACACAACACGAATACGATCATCGCTGGTATCGAAAATATCGACGGGTTTGTTGTTTTCACCGAATAGCACACTTTGTTCGGTGGTCACTTCTTGTTTTTTTTCGACTTCTGCTTGCCCATCAAAGTAGGTTTTGGTGCCGAAGCCAAGCACGAATGCGACTACGAGAAATAGAGACCAATTGCGGCTCATAGCATTTCCTTATCTTTGCATTTTAATGGCAGGGTAGAGGGTGTCTTTTCCATCGGAAAGTTCACCAACCCACGTCATTGAATCTTGAGTGCATACCGGCAGGGTCACGTCGCCGACGAATTTACCCGGAGCGACTTTCTTCAACATGAATTTTGGCTCGCCCATTTCCATTTCTCGACCGACTAAGCTTAATACGAGCTGATCGGCTTCGCTGTCTTGCCATTCGACTTCGAGCTGAGCAGGGATCAGTGGTTGGGCAGTATCGACACTGAGCGTCATCGCAACATCATGTTGGATGCAAGGTTCGGTAGAGAGGAAACAGTATTCATCGAGCGACTTAGGCTCGGGCGCTGAAGAGAAGTTTTTGATCAGGGTAGGCGCGTAAAAGCCAGCTATCAGTGCGACGGCTATCCCTGCGATTTGTAACAATTTCATTAAGATTCAGTATTTATCACTTAACATTGTCTGCATCCTAGCACAGATGGAATGTACGAAAACTCGTAACTTCAACAAATTGTGCGCTATACCTATCTATTTGAAAGCTCAGGCTTGTTCTGGTGGTAATAAAAAACGGAGCCATTGGCTCCGCTTCTTGAATTATGGTTTTGAGGTTTTGGCTTACTTGTTTGAATCTGCAAACTTCTCTAAACCAAGTACCAGTGCGATAGCGGCTAGCATCATGATCACGGCTAACACCAGTTGTGACGGTTGAGACGTGATGTGCTCAAACTCAAACGGTGACAGGTTTTGCTCTAGCAATGGCACTTGCTCGCCTTTCGAGTTCGTACGCCATGTTAGTGTTTCTTTCCAAGGCCAGATCTTTGGTAGCGTGCCTATCATCAAGCCTGTTAGGAACATCAAAGTTAAATCACGGAATTTGCACAGTAACCAAGATAACAGATGAGAGAAAGATAGTAGACCAACCACACAGCCAACAAGGAACAGGGCAAGGATATCAATTTGGAACCCTTTTACTGCGCCAAGAACGGGAGCGTACATGCCGATCAACAGCAAAATAAAACTGCCTGAGATACCCGGTAGAATCATTGCACAAATCGCAATCGCACCCGCAAGAATGGTGTTGATCGCGGTTGGTTCCATGTGGAGTGGTTTTAGTACCGTGATGCTGTAAGCAAAGCCAATACCAATCAACAGCGCGACAAAGCGAATCGCATCGCGCTTTTCTACTTGGCGGATGATGTGGTAGACCGACACCAAAATCAGGCCGAAGAAGAAAGACCAAATTGGAATTGGATGGGTTTCTAATAGCCAACTGATCAGTTTTGCCAATGTCGCGATGCTGGTGAAAATGCCCGTAAACAATGAAATCAGGAAGAAGCCGTTAATGTGGTTAAATGCGGCTTTAAAACCATCTTTTTTCCAAATCGAGAAAAGTGATGGGTTAATACGTCGAATGCTTTCTAGTAGCGTGTCGTAAATGCCGGTAATGAATGCAATGGTGCCGCCTGATACGCCAGGGACAACATCGGCTGCACCCATGGCCATTCCTTTAAAGTAGGTGATTAGATAGTTCATTTCTCAAGTACTAAGTCATGTTGATGGCACTGAGTATACAAACATTGATGTCAAAAAAGTATGAAATAGTGTTTCGGAAAATATCGAAATGATTGCTTATTAGAGAAACACAAACCCTATGGCCAGTTTCTACAAATAAAAACAGAGCGATAAACGAGATTTGGCAGCGTGAAGAGGGGGAGATATAAATAGCTCAACACTGTCTAAATTAACCCAATTAAACAATAAATCTCGTGAATCTGGCTAATTGATGATTTATTTATCACTTATGTGACTAGATTGCGTCTTGCAACTGCGTTTTGCGTTTTGGTTTTGCATATTGCAATTTTGCCCGCTCTGGTCTGATCTGATATGAGATCTTGTGCCCAAAAATAAAGCTTTTCAAATTGGCATGATTAATGCATAATTCTTTTCGACCCTTCTTAAGCCGAGGGTCACCTAGCCAACTGACGTTGTTAGTGAATACACATTGTTCACATCATACATAAGCCAATCGCCTTAATTGCGGTTGGCTATTTTTTTGTCTGTCATATACTCAAGTAACCTTGAGATGCTTGGTTCTGCGAAAGTGACTCGGGTATATATGTACAACGTTTCCTACGTGCTTTGCAATTTGCACTTTTCAACGATTAATGAGCAATAAAAAAGGGCTGACGCATAACGCCAACCCTAGTATCTAGCACTAATTTATTCAGTCCGATCAGTAACCCATCAACTGCAACAGATTTTCCGCTGTTACGATGGCTTCCTTACGGTTAGCAATGTTGAGTTTTTGGTACAAGTTACGAATGTGAGTCTTAATCGTTGTGCCTGCGACATCCAACTCTTGCGCGATTTGTTCGTTGCTAAAGCCCGAGTAGATTAGACCAAGTACTTGCCATTCGCGTTGAGTCAGTGGACTTGTACGAACCAGTTCCGGTACGTTCGGGTGATTCACCAATTTCTCGATAAAGTCTTCGTCGAAGTGAATCGAGCGGCTGCGTTGATTCGAGGAAATGTCTTTCATCAATTGCTGTGCGCGGTGGCGTTCTAGATCGCCCAGTTCATGACGCAAGCTTAGCTTCTCTAACAAACCTCCAATGGTGGCACCATCAGTAAGGAAGTTACCTACCATGCCAGTTTGGTTCGTCATGACTAGGGCTTCTTTCAATAGCGCTTTCGCTTGGTCTTCGTCTTTTTGGCGTGCTGCCAAGATAGCCTCTACAACCAAGTTGCGGTTTGTATCCGTCACCAAATTTGTACGGCTAGCTTCGCTTTGCAAAAAGTTCAGTGCCTCACGCGCTTCATCATATTGGCCGAGGTTGATATGAGCGCGAGCAATGTTACGCCATTGCAGTTGTTGGAAGTGATTACATGCGGATTCAGGGCGAACGGCAGTATTTAACCATTCTTGAATCGCTTCTGTGTTACCGCGCGCTTGCCAGAACAAAATCAGAGAAAGTGAGGCGTTTGCGGTCCAATCTACGTGGTAAGTAGATTGTTTCATCAAGTGTTGGATGTGCTCAATGAATTTTCCTGCTTTATCGAGTTCACCACGGCCAATTGCAATACGTGCCAGCATTGAGTAGCTATGTAAGTGCTTGCTTGGTGAGTGATTTTCCAGAATTTGCAGACCTTTGTACGCACACTCTTCTGCTTCATCCAGACGGTTCCAACACCACAATACTTGAGCGCGAATACGCAGCAAGAATTCATGAAGGGGTACGTGCTGAAGCTGCTGGTCTTCGATCAGACGGAAGCCTGAGTCTTGCAGTTCAAATGCTGCTTGAACGTAACCTTGCGCAATCATAATTTCGCTTTGCTGCAGGATTGCCCACAACGCTTGGTGGTAAACCTGATACTGGCGAGCCAGCTTTTCGGTTTGTTGCATCATTGGCAATGCACGATCGAGCTTACCCAATACGTGGTTAACTTCACCGACGACCGATGTCGCCACGATGCGACTGCGGTACACGGTAGGGTCAAGTTGACTCAATGCCAGTTCGGCTAGTTCCAATGCACGCTCTGGTTGGTTACTGTTGATCGCAACTTGAGCGAGCAGGGCGTGAGCTTGGCCTTGGTAGCCAGAATCCAACTCGATATTTCGCTTAGTGTGTTCTTCTTCGGCTTCTGCCAACAACTCGCCCACTTGATTGTAACGGTGTTGGCTTTGCGCCAACCATGCTCGTAGCATCGACAGTTTTGGATGGCTGAAGAGTAACTCTTTATCCAGTTTGTTGATCGCCGATTCTAAGGTGGTTAACTCACCTTGGTTAAACATCTTCCAACCAAATTCATTTAAGATTTCGACGATCAAGTCGGTATCATGAGATTTCTGCGCATGATGAATGGCTTGATGCGGTGCTTTCTGGTTCAACCAAGCAACGGCGGCATTACGATGTAGGTCTTTTTCTTGTTGTGGAATTCGAGCAAGACGTTCATGAGAAAGGAATTCGCCAAATAAATTGTGGAAGCGGAACCAGTTTTGCTCACCTTCCAGCGGATAGATGAACAGGCCATAACGGTTCAGAGATTCAATCATACCTAGCGCGTCTTCACGCTGTGTGAGTGCGAAAACTAACTCATCATTGAAATGGTCCAGCACCGACACTTGCATTAAGAAGTGGCGTGTTTCGTGATCAAGCAAATCAAACACTTCCTCGACGAGGTAATCCCATAGGTGCGCATGATTAAACTGGGAAACCGACTCGACGGTTTGTGCCAGTGTGCGGTTTTGATGTTGTGCTTGCAGCGCGATCAATTGCAACGCGGATGGCCAACCTTCCACATAAGTACGTAGATTGTTTGCCATATCTTCATCAATGCCATCGGCAATACGTTGGTTGAAGAAACGTGTGGTTTCCTCTGTATCGAATGCCAACATTTCGTTGCCAATTTCGATCATTAAATCGCGTACGCGTAAGTTAGCCGTACCTAAAGGTGGTGCCGCACGGCTTGTCACAACCACGGTTAGGTTGTCTGGCATGTGCTTTAAGAAGAAGCGCATGGACTCATGAATTTCGTCGTTGGTGATCAAATGGTAATCGTCCAAAACGACGTAACACTCATGCTGAAAATCTGCCATCTCAGCGAAAACTTCGCTGAATAGAGAACGCAAAGACGAAAATTGACGTTTCTCAGCCAGTTTTTGAGCATTAGAGCAGTTGTAGTTGGTGGCTTTATTTAAGGCTTGCAGTAGATAGTTAACGAAGCGGAAACCATCGTTATCACTGTCATCAATGCTGTACCAGCCAACATTTGGTTTGTCTGACAGCCATTGTGCTGCCATGGTGGTTTTCCCGTAACCAGCAGGCGAGCGGAATAATACTAATTTGTAGTAAGGCGCTTGTTGTAGTAAGTCCAATACTCGCGGACGGACGATCGCGTTATGCAAACGACCTGGACGAGTAAGTTTAGATGGAATCCACATTATTGATTCTGTCCTTGTTTTTTGAGCTAGCGAAACTAGAAAACTGACCCACACCACTAAAAATTTTAGTTTGTATGAAAAGTGTACAGGCTTGTGAGTCGTTTGGGATGGTACGACATCAGAAATGCCTCTTACTTTGATCCACTTCCTAATTCTCGAGAGTTGATGAAAATGCCGTCAACTACGCCCTGTATTTGTGATTCTGGTCACTTAAACGTCGCTGGTATTGATTTCATGTAGTTTGAGTTGCACATCTATTACGAAAAAATTATCGATGTTAAAAGGCGTAATGTGATCGATTAGACAGTTTTTACATTGGAGTAAGAAGGGGTCATAAAAACCGTCATGAACAAATTTTAATCTTTCTCAAGATTGGTTGTGATCCGAATCACTAAGAACAGGGCGAGAGACAGCTGTGTTGCGATTTGGATCACTAACTTTTCAATGGTACCCCCTCTACGCCCTACCCCCTCCTCCCACGAAGGAGGAGAAACAGGAGGATGTTTATTCACAGAGGGAAATGCAGGATGTATGGCAGATGAATTACTAAATGACGTGAGAATTTCTTAATGAAACCAACTCAACAAAAACAATTTGACAAGAAGTCGTTCCAAGAGAGTGTGAAGAAGCATCTATCTGTAACTTATGCACACACGATTGAAAATGCAGACAGCCGTGCATGGTACCTCGCAATGGGTCGCGCACTGGCAGAATTCACGACTTGTGACTTGCTTGCTACAGAAGAAGATCCTCGCATCAAGAATGCGAAAAGCGTTAACTACCTTTCTCTAGAATTTTTAATCGGTCGTTTGACGGGTAACAACCTAATCAGCATGGGTCTTTACGAAGAGATCACTGAAGCAATGGCTGAACTAGGTCACAACTTAACTGACCTTCTAGAAGAAGAACGCGACCCATCATTGGGTAACGGTGGTCTAGGTCGTCTAGCGGCATGTTTCATGGATTCATGTGCGGCGCAAGAATTCCCCACTGTAGGTTACGGCCTGCACTACGAATACGGTCTATTTAAGCAGTCGTTCAAAGACGGCCGTCAACAAGAAGCACCAGACGCATGGCGCGGTGTAGAAGGTTACCCTTGGGAAGTGGCTCGTCCAGAGCTTGCGCAAGAAATCGGTTTCTACGGTCACGTTGAAGTGGTAAACGAGAACGGTAAAGAAGTTCGTAAATGGGTTCCTGGCATGTCTGTAAAAGCAATGCCTTGGGATCTACCTATCGTCGGTTACGAATCAGACACGGTTTACCCTCTACGTCTTTGGGAATGTCAGGCTATCGCACCATTCTCACTAGCAAGCTTTAACAACGGTGATTACTTCGAAGCTCAGCACGCGCTGATCGATGCAGGTAACATCACTAAAGTGCTTTACCCGAACGATAACCACGAGAAAGGTAAAACACTGCGTCTAATGCAACAGTACTTCCACTCAGCAGCGTCTGTACGCGACATCCTACGTCGCCACGAAGCTGCAGGCTACTCGCTAGCGGATCTACCGAAGCAAGAGACTATCCAGCTTAACGATACGCACCCAACAATTGCTATCCCTGAGTTAATGCGCATTCTAATGGATGAAAAAGGTCTTACTTGGGAAGCTGCTTGGGAAATCAGTTCTAAGACATTTGCGTACACCAACCATACGCTACTTCCAGAAGCACTAGAGACATGGCCAGAGTCGCTAATCCAGCGTCTACTTCCACGTCACATGGAAATCATTTTTGAAATCAACCACCGTTTCCTACAAGAAGTACGTAAGATGTGGCCTGGTGACGGTGAGAAGCAAGCGAAGCTTTCTATCATCCAAGAAGGTTTCAACCGCATGGTTCGCATGGCAAACCTATGTGTCATCGGTTCTTACGCGGTAAACGGCGTAGCAGCACTTCACTCGGAATTGGTTAAGAAAGACCTATTCCCAGAGTTCCACGAGATGTACCCAACTCGCTTACACAACGTAACGAACGGTATCACTCCACGTCGTTGGTTGAAGTTCTGTAACCCAGGTCTATCTAAGCTAATCACTGAGAAAGTGGGTCCAGAATGGCCTGCGAAACTAGAGCAGTTAGAAGGTATTGCTAAATACGCAACAGACGCGAAATTCCAAAAAGAATTCATGGCTGTTAAGAAAGAAAACAAACAGCGTCTTGCTGATTGGGTTCTAGATAACATGGGTATCGAGTTAGATACTAACGCTATCTTCGACGTTCAAATCAAGCGTCTACACGAGTACAAGCGTCAGCACCTAGATCTGCTACACATTCTGTCTCTATACCACCGTATCCTGAACGAACCAGGTTTCGAGTGTGAGCCACGTGTATGTTTCTTCGCAGCAAAAGCAGCACCGGGTTACCACCTAGCGAAAGAAATTATGTTCGCAGTGAACAAGGTCGCAGAGAAGATCAACAACGATCCACGCATCGGTAACAAACTGAAAGTGGTATTCATCCCTGACTACCGCGTGAGCATGGCTGAGATCATCATCCCTGCGGCAGACGTTTCACAACAAATCTCGCTAGCGGGTAAAGAAGCATCTGGTACAGGTAACATGAAGATGGCTCTTAACGGTGCCCTAACTATCGGTACGATGGATGGTGCTAACGTTGAGATTCGTGAGGAAGTGGGCGACGAGAACATCTACATCTTCGGTCTTGATGTTGAGGGCGTGAAAGCGGTGAAAGCAGCTGGCTACAACCCTTACGATTACTACAATGCTGACCACTTACTGAAAGCGTCTCTAGACCTACTAACAGGCGAAGAGTTTACGCCAGGTCAACCAGGTCTACTGCGCGCGACATTCGATAGCCTATTAGATGGCGGTGACCCATACCTATGTCTTGCTGACTTTGCATCTTACGTGAAAGCGCATGAAGACATGGGCAAACAATACAAAGACCAAGCGGGTTGGGCTAAGAAAGCCATTCTTAACACCGCCCTAGTTGGTAAGTTCACATCAGACCGCTCGATTCGCGACTACGTGAACAACATCTGGAAACTTGAGACGGTGAAACGTTAATAGTGATACCCAGTTAAGACCAAGGTAGCCGAGTGCTACCTTTGGTCATTTTCAAAGATAAGTTATTGATAACAATAAAACCCTACATGGAAGGTGTTGGTATTACCTTCGGAGAAAGCGATGAAAGAACAAACAGCATTAAAGAAAGTCGCAGACATGGCGCGATTAGCAGATAGCTACGTCAGCGCGTGGGGAGACGAGGCAAAAGTTTCAGAAGAGACATTGCGCCGCTTGCTCACTTCACTTGGCTACGATACTAGCAGCGATGAGAAGCTATTGGCTTCTGCTGAGAAAAAACATAAGAAAGACGTACTAGCCCCTGTTCTTGTTTTACGCGACGGCGAACCAGTCGAAGTGGAACTAAACCTAGGTACGAGTGCTCGCGAGAGTGAATTTAGCTGGCGTTTAGAAACAGAACAAGGAGAGGTACTTGAAGGCTATCTTCAGTCGCAAATTGTTCGTGATGAACGAGCTGAGGGTGGCCCTCTAGTGTTTGCATTGCCAAAGAACTTGGCATGGGGCTACCACAAACTGATCATCAGCCGTAAGCGTCGCAAAACGCCTTACGAAATGTCACTGATCATCACACCTAAAGCGTGTTTCAAACAAGAAGATCTAAACCAACACAAAAAGCTATGGGGCCCAAGCATCCAGCTTTACACACTGCGTACCCAGCATAACTGGGGTATCGGTGATTTTGGCGATCTAAAGCAACTGGTGAGTGACATCGCATCCCGTGGCGGTGACTTCATTGGTTTGAACCCGATTCATTCATTGTTCCCTGCGAACCCAGAAGGTGCGAGCCCATACAGCCCGTCTTCTCGTCGTTGGCTGAACATCATGTACATCGACGTAAGCTCTGTACCTGAATTCGCGTTAAGTGCAGAAGCACAACAACGTGTTGGCAGCGCAGAGTTCCAACAACGTCTGCAAAAAGCGCGTGAATCACATTGGGTGAATTACACCGAAGTGTCTGAGCTGAAGATGAGCGTGTTACCGCTACTATTTAGTGAGTTCAAAGCTCGTCACTTAGACAAGAACACTGACCGTGCTCGTGCATTCCTAGAGTTTGTAGAGCTTGGCGGTGACAGCCTACTTCACCAAACGGCATTTGATGCTTTGCATGGTGAGTTACACGCGGAAGATTCAAGCGTGTGGGGTTGGCCTGTATTCCCTGAGAAATACCGTACATTTGACTCGGCGGCGACTCAGAAGTACATCAAAGACAATCAAGAGCGTGTTCACCTGTACATGTACCTACAGTGGATCGCTGACGATCAAATCAAAGAAGCTCAAGCACTTGCAGAAGAAAAAGGTATGACCGTTGGTCTTTACCGAGACCTCGCTGTAGGCGTTGCGGATTCAGGTAGTGAAACGTGGGCTGATGAAGGCAACCTAGTTCTAGATGCAAGTATCGGCGCGCCGCCAGATATTCTTGGTCCTCTAGGTCAAAACTGGGGTCTACCACCGCTAAACCCACAAGTGCTAGAAGCAACTGGTTACGATGCGTACATCAAGCTATTACGTGCCAACATGAAGCACTGTGGTGCACTGCGTATTGACCACGTTCTTGGTCTACTTCGTCTATGGTGGATTCCAAAAGGCGAAAAGGCGACTAAAGGTGCTTACCTTTACTACCCAGTTGAAGACATGCTGGCAATCCTAGCACTTGAATCTCACCGTCATCAGTGTTCAGTTATCGGTGAAGACTTGGGTACCGTGCCAGATGAAATTGTCGATATCCTACGTGACGCAGGCGTTCACTCATACAAAGTGTTCTTCTTCGAAACATCAAAAGACGATGGCGGCTTCATTTCTCCGAAGCATTACGCTGAACAGTCGATGTCGGCATTGTGTACACACGACATGCCAACCCTCCGTGGTTTCTGGCATTGCGATGACTTAAAGATGGGGCGTGAGATTGGTCTTTACCCAGACGAGCAACAATTAGAAGGTCTATTTGAGGATCGTTTGAAGTGTAAACAAGGCATCCTAGACAGCGTTCGTTGGCATGGTTACTTGCCAGAAGGTATTGGCCATGATGCTCAATACGTTCCAATGGACACGTACTTGAGTGAAGCGCTTCAATTACACGTCGCTGCGGGTGATTCTGCATTACTGAGTGTTCAGCTTGAAGACTGGCTAGAGATGGATCAACCAGTCAACATTCCTGGCACCGTCAATGAGTACCCTAACTGGCGTCGTAAGTTGTCGATGAACCTTGATGAAATCTTTAGCCGCGAAGACGTAAACCGCATTTCGAAACGTCTCACTGAAGTGCGTGCGAAAGTAGGCAAATAATGAGTATTGAGTGATGTAGAAAATCGTGAATTTAATTGCGTAGAGGTACGAAAGTACAGCCTAGGTCACTCATTAAATCGGTACGATCCGTTAGGATGGAGTACCGTTATTATGCCCGCAACAATAGCGGGCATTTTTGTTTTTTGATGCCATTTTATTCATTGAATGGATAAAGTGAGCGGTTTTATATTTTTGTGAATTCGCAACGTTTGGCTGAGGAAATCCGATATTCAAAAACCACTAGGAGAATATCGGTGCTAGGGAGAAAGATTTGAAAACGAAGGTAAAGAAAAACCACAGACGCGCATACGAACTATTGGCTGAGGCGGCTTACTCAGACCCGTTTGCTACACTAGGTCCTTTTGCGAATGACGAAGAAGGTTCATTAAGAGTCTGGATGCCAGGTGCAGACAAAGTTGAACTGGTTGTCGAAGGCGAGCCACGTGTGGAATTAAAGCGCGATGGTGACAGCATTTTTGTCCTAGAAGAAGTGCGCGATTTGCACTTAACACACTACCAATTAGCGGTGAATTGGGATGGTGTTGAACAGCTTGTCGATGACCCTTACCAATATCACAATATTTATCAAGAATACGAGCACCTGCACACGCCAAAAGACATGTACCACTTCATGGGCTCACATTTCGTGACGATGGAGCGAGATGGTAAAAATATCTCGGGTGTTCGATTCCTTGTTTATGCACCTCATGCATCCGCCATTAGCCTAGTTGGCAGTTTCAACCAATGGGATGGCCGCCGTCATCCGATGCAACGCCTTGATTACGGCATTTGGGGCTTGTTCATTCCTGGTTTGGAAGAGGGCGTACAATACAAATTTGAGCTCAAAGGACCAAATGGGGAAGGGCTTCCTCACAAACAAGACCCTTGGGGTTTCTTCTCAGAGCAATACCCGTCTTTCGCATCGATTACTTACGATCATAATCGTTACCAATGGCAAGATGCGAAATGGCAAAACCGTCCAGTGACGCAGAAACGTGATGAAGCGTTGTCTTTCTACGAACTGCATGCGGGTTCTTGGAAACGCAACGAAGAGGGCGACTTCCTAAACTACCGTGAATTAGCCGCTGAGCTAGTTCCTTACCTTGTAGACATGGGCTACACCCACGTTGAACTCATGCCGGTGTCTGAACACCCGTTCTTTGGTTCTTGGGGTTATCAGCCAGTTGGCCTATTTGCCCCAACCAGTCGTTACGGCTCACCTGACGATTTCAAATTCTTCGTCGATGCGTGTCACCAAGCTGGCTTGGGCGTGGTACTGGATTGGGTACCTGCTCACTTCCCGTCGGACGATCATGGCTTAGCGAACTTCGACGGTACGCCACTGTTCCACGATCCAGATCCTCGTCGTGGTTGGCACCAAGATTGGAACTCATACATTTACGATTTAGGTCGTGAACATGTACGTCGCTTCCTTGTGTCTAACGCACTGTACTGGTTCGAGCAATTCCATATTGATGGTATTCGTGTTGATGCTGTCGCTTCAATGCTCTACCTAGACTACTCACGCAGCCACGATCAGTGGATCCCGAACGTCGACGGTGGTAATGAGAACTACGATGCGATCGCAACCTTGAAGTGGATGAACGAAGAGGTGTACAAGCACTTCCCGAATGCGATGACGATTGCAGAAGAATCGACCGCATTCCCGGGTGTGTCTGCTCCGACGTATATGGGCGGTTTAGGCTTTGGCTTTAAGTGGAACATGGGCTGGATGCACGACAGTCTATCGTACATTCAAGAAGACCCTATTCACCGCAAATACCACCACAATACCATCACATTCCCGCTTGTTTATGCACATAGTGAGAACTACGTATTGTCGCTATCTCATGATGAAGTGGTGTACGGCAAAGGTTCTATTCACAACAAGATGCCGGGTGATGAGTGGCAGCAAACTGCAAACCTACGTGCGTACTACGGCTACATGTATGCGCAGCCAGGTAAGAAACTCAACTTCATGGGCGCTGAGTTAGGCCAGACGGCTGAATGGAACCACGACGATCAGTTGCAATGGTTCTTACTTGAGTTTGGTCGCCACCAAGGTGTACAAGCGCTGATTCGTGACTTAAACCACTTATACCGAAACGAAGCGGCGATGCACGACCAAGATTGCGTGCCTGCTGGCTTTGAATGGCGTCTGCAAGATGAAGCTGATTCCAGCATTTTGGCGCATGAGCGTATTAGTCAAAAAGGCGAGCGTGTATTGGTGATCAGTAACTTCACACCAGTGCCGCATGAGCGTTTCCGTTTAGGTGTTCCAATGGAAGGCAAATACGAGCTTCTGTTGAATACTGACGACGAGAAATACGACGGCAGCGGTTTTGAAGTACTAAGCAGCTTAGAAACAGAAGAAGTAGAGAGCGAATCGTTACCTCAGTCTCTTGAGCTGCGTTTACCGCCACTGTCAACCGTATTCTACAAACTGACAAAGTAAGTTGAGTTCGCAAAACAAACGTAACTAGCCAAAACACACAATCAATACCAAGCCCGCTTTACAATGTAAATCGGGCTTTTTTTGACCAAGTTTTCACTAACGATAAACAGACTGCATACTCTATACTTGCATCATATTGTTTTATGAAATCAAGCTAGGTCGGACTTTGAGAAAGATTAAATCCCTTCTGTTCAATATCTTATTGGTGCTTTTGCTTTTACCAGTGATGCTCGTTGGCATAGTGAAATACGTTGATCCACCAATTTGGGGATGGAAGATCAGCCGCATGATTTCTCCTCCTGAGGGATTCCCTGAAGAGAGTCAAAATGAATGGGTGCCTTTGAGTGACATTTCTAAGCACATTCAATTGGCTGTGATTGCGACAGAAGATCAAAAGTTCCCGACCCATTACGGAGTGGATTTTGATTCCTTATTTAAAGTGATTTCAGAGTCTGGCGAGAACGGTCCTTCTCGCGGCGCGAGTACGATTACTCAGCAAACTGCAAAGAACGTGTTTCTGTTTCCTTCACACTCTTATGTGCGCAAAGCGTACGAGCTTTATTTTGCTCTGCTGATGGAAGCGATGTGGAGTAAAGAACGCATTCTTGAAGTGTATTTGAATGTGGTGGAGTTTGGGCCGGGTATTTATGGGGCGGAAGCCGCTGCGCAAAACTACTTTGGTATTCCTGCTAAACAACTTTCGATGCGCCAAGCAGCAAGGCTTGCAGTAGTGCTGCCAAACCCTTATCGCATCAAAGTCTATCCTCAGACTTCTTACACCATCAGCCGCGTCAATTGGGCGATGAGACAAATGCGTAATCTTGGTAGCGTGCAGCTTTAAACTCCCTTTTCCCCTGTTCATAAATAGAACTACGCCCCAATAAAAGCAAAATGTGAAGTGTCACAAGCTTTAGGGCGTAGCCTTTCAGAATGATGTGCTCAGTTTTTCATCCATTTACTATTAGTGTGAATAAAACTACAACACGAATACTGCGCCTATGCGCAACCAATGGACTGAACGATGAAACTGAATCTGATTACGACTACCTTATTGCTTGCATCGGCAAGTGCCATCGCCGAGCCAAACATCACCATTTCTACCACAACCAACAGCCGTGACTTTCCTTTAAGTGCAGAGCAGCCTCTGGTTGTACCATTAACCAAAGATGGCTATACGCTCAAAATCACAGGTGTTGAAGGCGACTGTGTGGCGCCTGATGGTCAGAAGGTCAAATTCAACAAACCTATCGCGCTGAACTGTGGAAAGCCAACAGAACTGCCGTTAAAAATCCGTTTTACTGGCGATTACTCTTTTGCTTTTGATGCGGAAGCGAAAACACTGCGCTTCAAGCGAGAACCTAAGAAAGCCGCGAAGACAGAATTCAAACGCCCAATCCCACAAGTGCAATGTGAGGTTTACCAAGGCGGCGAGGTCACCATCGCGTTAGGTGACAGTTTCCCAGATGGCACCAAGTTGCGTGATGCCTATTCTGGTCAAATGGTCGAAGTAAAAGATCAGCAAGTATCGCTGACGCCAAGTAAAGACTCAGGCGGTTTGGTGCTGCTAGAGCCAGTAAAGAAAACCAAAGAGGCAGTACCGTTTGATTACCGCAATGCCAACATTTACTTCGTGATGGTCGACCGTTTTAACAACGCCGATAAGAGCAATGACAACAGCTATGGGCGCAAGAAAGACGGCAAAGAAGAGATTGGTACCTTCCACGGTGGTGACCTAAAAGGTGTGATCGAAAAGCTAGATTACATCAAGAGCCTAGGTACAGATGTGATTTGGTTGTCGCCAATCGTTGAGCAAGTGCATGGTTTTGTGGGCGGCGGCGATAGCGGCTCATTCCCGTTTTACGCTTACCACGGCTACTGGACACGTGACTTTACCAAGATTGATGAAAACTTCGGTAACGAAGATGACCTTAAAAGGCTGGTGGCAGAGGCGCATAAGCGTGGTCTCAAAGTCTTGATGGATGCAGTCATCAACCACACTGGTTACTCGACGTTAGCCGATTTGCAATTTGATGGTATTGAGGTGTTAAAACCAGATGCTGACCTACCTAAGAAGTGGGGTGATTGGCAACCAAAAGCCGGCGAAAATTGGCATAGTTACCACCAGAATATTGATTACCAGAGTCCAAACTGGTCGAAATGGTGGGGCGGTGACTGGGTAAGAACCGGTTTACCGGACTACCCAGCACCGGGCAGCAGCGATATCACTATGTCATTGGCGGGCTTACCTGACTTTATCACTGAATCAGACAAAGCCGTGAAGCCTGCGCAATGGCTATTGGATAACCCAGGCACTCGCGTAGAAGCGCGTGACAACTACACCGTCTCAGATTACCTCATTGAGTGGCAAACTGATTGGGTGAAACGCTTTGGTATTGATGGTTACCGTGTCGATACGGTGAAGCACGTTGAAGGTGATGTGTGGAAGCGTTTAAAAGAAGAAGCGTCGAGCAGCCTTGAGCAGTGGCGTAAAGAGAACGGAAAACCGGGTCAACCATTCTGGTTGATGGGTGAAGTATGGGGACATACTGCTTATCGCAGCCCATATTTTGACGATGGTTTTGATGCGTTGATTAACTTCGACATGCAGAAGAAGCTAGACAAAGGCGCAGCGTGTTTCAGCCAAATGGCAGACACTTACCAAAGCTATGCGAACACAATCAATACTGAGAAAGATTTCAATCCGGTGAGCTACATGTCTTCTCACGATACCGAACTGTTCTTCTCTCGTTTCAAAGACTATGGCATGCAGCGTAATGCCGCGAATGCACTGCTTTTGAGCCCAGGTGCTGTTCAGGTTTATTACGGTGACGAAGTTGGTCGTAACATTGGTCCTTACGCAGACGATTTCCATCAAGGCACACGCTCTGACATGGTATGGAAACTGTCAGATGAGAAGCAAGCATTGCTTAAACATTGGCAAACACTTGGTCAGTTCCGTAAAGCGCACCCAGCGATTGGTGCGGGTCAGCACCAAGTGATTGAACAAGAAGGTGCGTATGTGTTCTCTCGTTCACTTGGCAATGACAAAGTCGTTGTCGCGTATGTTGGTCGTGAGAAATAAATGACACTACGGCATCAGCCCCTTCTCGCTTGATTGTGGGAAGGGGCTGCGTGAGTGCTAATAGGTTTTTCTTCCTAGATAGTCGTATTTAAAAATCAATATCAGAGGTTTTGAAAGTAACCAGTCCAACAAGATATTTGATGATGGATATGACACAAGCAATGCCAGCACAGCCAATTAAAGTCATCGCTAAATCACCAAACTCAGCGGCTCTGTGAAGGCCAAATCCGATTACCAGATAATAGAACAAGCCTAATAGTGCCCCTGCACTCCCTAAGTGATCGCGATAGTGAGTTAACGCACCGCTTAAGAGGTTTGGAATAGCCAGTCCAAATGATAGGGAAACCAATACCACAGGGATGAAAAACCAAACTGACTCTTGCATGATGAATACACCAAATCCGCCAATCAAAAGTAGCCACGATGCAAACATCACAATCTTTTCGTGACTTAAATGCATGCGTATTAACTTCATATTGATGACAGAACCTAATACAGAACCCAGTGCGAGTATGAACCCTGTATTGCCGAAAAAGTTAACGCTTGCGCCCAGTTTTTCAAACATAAATGGTGCGATGCTGTAATAAGAAAACAGCGCGATATTAAACAACCCTACCATGAGTGTGATGTACCAGATGTGCGCATCGGTCAGCATCTTTATACCGACGGATAACAGGCTATCTTTTTTGGTGTGTACTGGCTTTGTCTCTGGCAATTTGAACAACGACCAAACCAACAGTGCAATGATGAACACGACCATGGCGATGAAAACCCATTGGTATCCGCCGAATGATGTTAGCCAACTGCCAGCCAACATTCCGATCACAGGGCTAATGCCGATCGATGTTCCAACAATCGAAAAAACGTGGCTGAGCTCTTTACCATGATAGCCATCACGAATGATGGTTTGCGTGCAGACAGAACCAACCGCCGCTCCAAAAGCGCAGCAACCAAAACCAGTTAGCAGCAAATTGAATGTTGGTGCGAGCATGGTAAAAATGGCCGCAATAATAAAGACGATAAGCCCTAGTATCGTTGATACTCTTCGACCTATGACGTCACACATTCTTCCCCAAAAAACCACACCAAACGCAAAAGCGACAAAGAAAATGGACATCGCTTGTGCGGCTTCATTGCTACTGACGCCAAACGTACTTTTCACGGAAGTCAGTGCAGGGCTGTACATTGTCTCGATGATCTGTGGAAACATTAAGAGCACAACAGCCAACGGAATGGACACTTTTTCTATTAATTTATTCATTGTTAAGTTCTCAAAAATACCTCTATTGCTGAGCGTCGTTTGAACATTTAGCGTGATGTTGAGTGAACGACATTCGATTACGTGTTTCACGTTTCTTGGTTTACGTGATGCAGCAAAGTATATCTGTGCCATGCTTTGGCTTTATAATGAGAATCAAACACAAAATATCGAAATAAGGACAGGTTGATTTCAATGGCATTACTTTCGAAAGGTGATCATTTTTGTGCTGATGAACACGATGGATTGGTCATTGGCGTCGCTGTCGAGGTATCGGATCATGATTCAGGTGTTCATTTCCATGCGAAAGACCAATTACTTTCATCACAACATGGTTGCATGACGATAACGCTTGAGGACGTCAAGTATGTGTTGCCACCTATGAGAGCAGCATGGATTCCTAAAGGGGTATCACACAACGCTCAGTCTACGAATGTGGCACAATACCGTTCTCTCTATTTTGACCCGTCATTGACAGAGCGTTTGCCGCGGAAGATTCGAATTTTCGATGTGACGCCTCTGATGAGAATCTTGATCGAAAGGATGTCTTTCTGGCCATTTGATAAACCTGAAAGTGAACAGGTCAATACCCTGAATTTATTTATAGAAGAGCTTAACAATTCTGAAGATGTCTATTTACAATTGCCGTTACCTAAAGATTATCGATTACAGTCGTGGATCGCGAAAATCGATGATGAAGCGTTTACAGCGCCTTCTTTGGCTAAGTTAAGCCAATTGGTTGGGGCGAGTGAAAAGACGATAACGAGGATCTTTAATCGTGAGACGGGGATGCCGTACCAAAGTTGGCGTCAGCAATGGCGTCTGCTGGGGGCCATTGAGTTGTTATCCAGCGGCATGAGGCTATCGGATGTTGCGCATCGGTTGGAGTTTTCAAGTGACAGCGCGTTCATTTACTTTTTCCGCCAAAAGACGGGGACCACGCCAATGAGTTACTTAAACAATGAGCCAAGTTTTGGTGGGAGCCAACTCAAATAGTCGTCCAATTTCTATTTAGCCTCGTGCTCTTTTGATAAAGAAAAGCCCTTCCCCTTGACGACTCAGGGAAGGGCTTTGTTATTTTCGGTTCTTACTTAGCTACTTCAATAGCTATCGGTATCAATCGCTATTTATTTCTTTAGCTCTTGGTCGATGACTTTCTCAAGCTCTTCGAAAGGTACATAACCCGGAATAACTTGGTCATTAATGATGATCGCTGGTGTGCCACGTAGACCTAGGCGAGTGAAGTACTCGTAGTTCTTATCCAACAGCGCTTTGGTCTCTTTGTCGTCGACAAGCTGTGCTTCTGTGCCGGTCTTCTTAGCTATTTTTTGTAGTGAACTAGCATCGTGTGGACCCGGCTTCTTCACCAACAAGTCGTGCACTTCTTTGTACTTGTCATGTTGGTTCTGCCAAACGTTCAATGCGTAACTTGCCGAGTTGTAACCGTTCTTCTCGTACTGTTCTTTGAACGATACCGTCATGTTCAGCACTTTTACCTGCGGGTATTCTTTCTCTACCTTCACTAACTCACCTTCAAGGCGTTTACAGAAAGGACAGCTGTAATCGGTCACGTTGATGATCGTCAGCTCTGGGTTCTCTGCACCGAAGTAAGAGTGCTTGCCATCGTTAAGATAGGCGCGCGCTTCATCCAAAGTCGCGTTAAACGTCTTTTGATAAGCGACGTAGTCTTGTAGGTTTTGATGCAGTGAATCGAGGATCTGCGGGTTTTCTTTCAGCAATTGAGTAATTTCTTGCAGCTTCTCTTCTGACGTTTTTTCTGCTGCGTGTGAAAATAGAGGTACCAGCGCGATAGCCACAGTTAATAGTGTGCGTGTGAATTTCATGATATTTCCTAAAACTCTCTTTCTTCGCGGTTTTTGTCGCGAAGTGATTAAAAATAAAACAATTGATTTGGGGATGAATAGCAATCGGGTTTTATTCTCTAAACACACATAGCTTGAGGTGCACCCGATATTTGTCGGGTATCGGCTCGGTATGATGGCGGAAAGCATTACGCTCGGTGCTAGTGATAGATAGCAAGACGAACGCAAATAGGAATAAGGGCACAATGAAGCTGTCGAGATGGTTTTGTGAAACCTGAATCAGCTTTTCAGACAGTTCACACTGCTTAGTCAGCCCTTTCTCGCTCTTTTGTTGCTGCGCAGTGGCGTGTTCAGCTGTCACTTGCTCGCCAATCAGAGGGCAAGATTGGTAGAAGCCCGCATTTTTACTTAAACAGATCACGATCACCCAAGCTACGAGGGCAAGTGTCCAGCGAGCGATGTTAGATTGTGATCGAAACAAAAGGCAAACCCTAGGTGAAACTCTATATATGACCGCACAACCCTAAATTAAATTTCATTGGGCTTTTGTTAATTTTTGGTCAGAAAACACCAAATAAGCAACAAAACATGAAGCACGTCGAAGGTGTGGTTAAATACAATTTTGCTCAAAAGTTAAACATACTTTGTTAAACGTTTGATTCGTACGGATGTTAGATAAATCTACCTTATCTTGGTCATAAATATTTATTATCTTTTAAATGTGATTTAAATCATAAAATAAAACTTCATAACTGAGTGAGATGATTGTTCGGCAAACGGATTGATTTTGATCATCTCTCTAGCACATTATTCAAGGGATCATCTATGTGTTCTGTACCACATATATAGGTGAATTTATGACAAGCCCTGTTCATGCTGAACGCAAGGTAACGATTGGGTGTTACATCGCACTCGCGTTTGCGGTTGTGTTCTTCTCTGGTTTAATGCAATCCAACGAATGGTACGGTGTATTCGACTTTACCACTCTTAATGGCTCTTTCGGTAAAGTTGCGTACGGCGTAACCGAAGGCGCTGACGGTACGGTACAAGCGGCGACAACGTCTTTCCGCGGTACTGGTGGTAGCGGCGCTCGTGACGGTTTCATTTTTGCACTTACTTTGATTCCAACCGTTATGTTCGCATTAGGTATGATCAACGTTCTTGAGCACTACGGTGCACTTGAAGCAGCTCGCAAGCTTCTTACTCCTCTTCTACGTCCTCTAATGGGCATCCCTGGTAACTCTGGTTTGGCTCTGATTGCTTCTCTACAAAGTACCGATGCAGGTGCGGCAATGACGCGTCAGCTAAAAGATGAAGGTCACCTAACTAAGCGTGAAACGGACGTATTTACGATGTTCCAGTTCACTGCGGGTGCAACTATCGTGAACTTCTTCTCATCGGGTGCGGTACTGTTCACGTTGACGATGGCTGACGGCTCTCTAGCGGTAACGTCTTCTATTGGCTTGGCGGTTGTGGTGATGTTCGCATTCAAGATCGTTGGCGCGAACCTGTTCCGTATCTACCTGAACATGACTGAAGGTAAAGAAGATAAGCAAGACCAAAACAAATCTGAGAACCTAAAAGAGGAGACGGCATAATGGGTGACGTTAAAGCGAAAAAACCAATGGTGACGGATATCTTCGTCGAAGGTGCTAAGAAAGGTTGGGTGATTGCGACTACCTCTACGGTTCCTAACGTATTGATGGCGTTCGTTATCATCAAAGCGCTGCAAATCACTGGCGCGCTGGATCTGATGGGTACTGTGTTCTCTCCAATCATGGCGGTGTTTGGTCTTCCTGGTGAAGCGGCAGCCGTTCTTATCGGCGCTTGGATGTCGATGGGCGGCGCAGTGGGTGTGGTTATCACGTTGTTTGACCAAGGTATCCTTAACGGCACGCACATTGCGATTCTAGCGCCTGCTATCTACCTTATGGGTTCTCAAGTTCAGTACATGGGTCGTATCATGGGTCCAATCGGTACTGAAGGTCGTTACATCCCAGTTATGATTGCAATCTCAGTATTGAACGCGTTTGGCGCAATGCTGGTGATGAATCTGTTTGTCTAGGAGTGAGTCATGCAATTCTCTCTAAATGAATATCTAGAAGAGCTACGTCCGCTGATTAATGTGGATTGTGGTACTTACACCACTGATGGTATCGAGTTCATCGCTTCTCAATTTGAAGAGAAGTATCAAGCGATGTCAGGTTGGAGCGTAAAACGCATCGACTGTGGTAGAGCGGGCATCGGTCTTGAAGTTCGAAACAAGCCGGAAGCTGAACAAATCGACGTGATGCTGATTGGTCACATGGATACCGTGTTCCCTGTTGGAACGGCTGAGCTTCGTCCAATGTCTCAAGATGCAGAGAAAGCCTACGGTCCAGGTGTGTCTGACATGAAATCTGGTTTGCTGAACATCGTATACGCGATGCGCAATCTAGACCAAGCGGTGTTGGATAAGTTGTCTATCGCTATCTGCATGAACCCAGATGAAGAGACAGGCTCTCTGGACTCTGTTGATTGGATTCAATCAGTTGCGAAAAATGCTAAGAATGTACTGGTTGCTGAAGCGGCACGTGCAGACGGTGGTTTAGTTAAAGCGCGTAAAGGCATGGCTCGCTACAAAATGACCTTCAACGGCGTTGCAGCTCACGCAGGTAACGAGCCAGAAAATGGTCGTAGCGCAATCACTGAGATGGCGAACTGGATCTTGGCAGTCAATGCAATGACGAACTTTGAATCTGGCACCACGTTGAACGTCGGTATTGTCTCTGGTGGTAACGGCGCGAATATCGTCCCTGAACACGCTGAAGCGATCGTGGATGTGCGTTTCTGGAGCAACGAAGAATACGATGATGTCGATAGCAAGCTAAACGGTATGCTGGAAACACCATTCGTTGATGGCGTGAGCATAGAGTTGGTTCGTGAAGCTTATAAGCCTTCGATGGTGCCAAGCCCACAAACGGAAAGCCTGATGATGCTAGTTGAAGAAGCCGCAAGTGAACTGGCGATCGACATCAACTGGAAAGAAGTAGGTGGTGGCTCTGATGCAAACAACACTGCAATTCTTGGCGTTCCAACTTTGGATGGTCTAGGACCTATCGGTGCGGGTTTCCACAGTGATCAAGAGTACTTGTTGCTTGAGTCTATTGAACCACGTATCAAAATGCTGATGCGTGTACTGGAGAAGATTGCTCAATAAGGCATTTTGTTTCCTTTCTTCATTATCATTACTCGCTATTAATCCTACGTTCAGGTTCATCGTCTTAATATCTATGCCACAGTCATAAATTTAGGAGGCACGATGACCACAAGCATGTCTGTAAATTCGGCGTCCGATGACGTTTTAGACCAAACGATGCAAGCACCAGATGAGAAAACCTTTTGGCGTAAAATGAAAAATTCCATCAAGAAAGCAGGCGAAGAGATAGCGGTCATGGGCATTAAATCATGGCTCGCGATGGCAGATTCCAACACCTCTGTTCGCCACAAAGCGATCCTAGGTGGCGCATTAGCTTACTTCGTTCTCCCCACTGATATGGTGCCAGACGTACTAGCAGGCGTCGGCTTTACCGATGACATGGCAGCACTTACCCTAGCGGCGAACTCGGTCGGCAATGCCATTACCGACGAGCATGAAGAACAAGCGAGAGAAAAGCTGAGTTCGATGACGGAGTAGGAGGAAAAGTGCCCATCAAACATGGTCTATGTTTGGTTTAACTCAAACGAGAAATTGTTATTTTTAATATTTACTCAAAGTACACGAGCTCGTCGCAATGCACTTTACAGTGGTAGATTTGGTCTATTGGAAAGGGTACTTTTGGATTTAAGTTTTTAGCTAAGAGAAGCCTTCCATGTACAGGTATACGCCAGATATCCGCGGTATGCTAACTTTGAAAGGAAAACCGTTGTCATCTCAATTAGTGGTCCTTCGAGTTGGTGTTCGTGGAACCATACATGAGTTTCAAATTCTTACTGATGCCAGCGGAGCGTTTGCTTTTCCTGCATTTGAAGAGCACAAGTCTCAAGGCGTGTTAAACCTAGATCAGAAGTTCGTGCTCGTTTTCCTGAAAACTCTTCTAGCAAATGGAGAAGAGGTGACGATATGGGAATCTTCAATTGATGGTTATGAGACTTGCGAGTTTGCTAGCGAAAATATGGGAAATTTGAATTGTGAAGTAACCAATGAAGTTTACTACTTCGCTTTTTCTTATTCTGGAACTGGTGAAGATGATACTTATGTATACAGTCAGTGCAAGTTAACTGGTTATGTAGACTCTGGAATATACGAAGAATAAAAATGAACTTATTTATCATTTCGTTGAGCTTCGACAGCTAAAACAAAAGCCCCGATGTTTCCATCGGGGCTTTCATTTAGACAGGATAATTGAGTTTGGAAGGAATTAAGCTTCCGCGCGTTTTAGATGTACTTCTTCTTCTTCGACCCCAGCTTTTGGATCGTTGAAGCGGGCTTCATCCAATGCGCCTTCCGATTTAGCAACAATAATAGTCACTGCGCTGTCACCGGTGATGTTTACTGCGGTACGAATCATATCAAGTAGACGGTCAACACCCATGATAAGTGCAATGCCTTCTAGTGGCAGACCTACTTGGTTCAATACCATTGCTAGCATTACTAGACCAACACCAGGAACACCTGCGGTACCGATAGACGCCAATGTTGCCGTCATGATAACCATTAGGTAGTCGCCCATAGTTAGGTCGATATTGAATGCCTGTGCGATGAACGCTGTCGCCACACCTTGCATGATCGCCGTACCATCCATGTTCACGGTCGCGCCTAGCGGTACTGTGAACGATGATACGCGGTTCTCAACACCCATGCGGTGCTTAGCCGTTTCCATTGTCACTGGAATCGTCGCGTTCGATGATGCTGTAGAGAAAGCAAACATGATCGCGTCTTCCATCTTACGTAAGAACGTAATTGGGTTTAGACCCGTGAAGCCTTTTAGCATCAAGCTGTAAGTCACAAGGCCGTGCAGCAATAACGTACCTGCTAGTACAACAAAGTATTCAGCAAGGTTGAAGATTGCGCTTAGACCAAGACCTGTAAACAGCTTCGCCATTAGGAAGAACACACCGTAAGGCGCTAGGTTCATCAAAATCGCAACCAGCTTCATGATGACTTCATTCAGATCAGAGAAGAAAGCGGCAATACGCTCGCCTGGCTTACCCGCTGCACTGATCGCGATACCGAATAGTACGGCAAACACGATAACTTGCAGGGTTTTACCTTCTGCCATTGCACTGATTGGGTTAGTCGGGAACATATCAATGATCACCTGACCCAAAGATGGCGCTTCTGCTGATTTGAATGAACTTGCTGCAGTTAGGTCTGCCCCAGCGCCTGGCTGGAATAGCGTACCCATGGTTAGAGCAAGTGTGATTGCGATAGCCGTTGTTGCTACGTAGAAAGCAAGGGTTTTACCACCCATGCGACCCAATGTAGATAGGTCTTTTAGAGAGCTGGTACCACAAACTAGCGAAACAAATACTAGCGGTACAACAAGCATTTTTAAGCTGGCAACGAAGATCTGTCCACCAACTTCGAATAATCCATTAACAATGTATGCGTCGACAAATCCGTTGTCGGCGAAAAGTGTGCGAATTGCAAATCCTGTCAAGATACCCGCAACCATACCCAAAATTACGCGGCTGGTAAGCGACATCGGTTTCTTGGTATTCATGAGAACACTCCTTATAGTTATGCACCTTAAGTTCACTTCAAGGCGGCGAGCAGATTAGCAGTGGAGTGTGAAAATACGAAAGAATAATCCTCTGAATGGTCTGTAGATGTGAAGTTAGTCACTTTAAAAAATAGAATATTAACCAAATAGCAACGAATTGGTTGGTTGAAAAGTTTGCTGATTAACAAATTTATCGAATTTACAACCAATGGAAATGATTTATTACATTCTCAAATGGTAGAAAACTGTTTGCATAGAGGTAGAGGCTAGAATGCCTAGTGCATAACTAGGCATTTTTATTCACTTGCTGATTGTGTCGTTATTTTAGTTGTGGGCGAGTTTGGTTATCGACGGTACGAGCGAAGTCTGAAATCTGTTGGTAATCTGCAGGCGTCCAAATTGATTTTGAGGTTAATGATTTAGGCAGTGCCGAGAAGGATTTTTCATGGTCGCTCGCTCTAAACTCGACACTCATCCATTGGTCGATCGGCTGCTGATCCGCAAAGGTGGCTGATAATGAAAGCTCATGATTCGCGCCAGAATAGTTTGGCGTTAGACTCAGCGCCATATGGTAGTCACGGAATCTTACTACCCATTTATCTGGTAAGCGTTTTGAGCTATCCCACCAATCACCATCAAGTTGCTTAATTTTCTCTTTTGTGACGGTTTTGGACTGAGCTTTTAAGTCCTTCAACGCTTGTTTAAAAGCGGCGTCCATCGCTTGAGAAAAGCCTTTTTGGTCGAGAGTTGGGTTGTCCAATAATACTTGCTTGGCTAAATTTGCGCCGAGCATGTTGGAGTAGAGATCTTCTGAAGAGAATGCAGACGCGAGTTCTTTAAAGCCACTCACGGAAACCATGCCAAACCATTGAGCGATCTCATGCCATTGAGCAAGACGAAAAGCGGTTAACGCTGCTGCCTGAGCACTGCGACCGAGCTTCTCTTCTTCACTCAGTTGTTCTTTTTGTTCGTACCAATGAATACGACGAACACGTAGCTCTTCCGGCAAATCTAGGTGCGCAGCGCGACCTAAATAATGTTGGTTGAGAGTGAACAAATAATAAGTGTAATCAGCAGTATCGCGAACGTGCGCGGTATCAATAAAACCACCCAGTTCAGTAAAGATGATGCCGTTAGCTTCTTCATTTAATCCAAGCAAACTACCGGGAACAGACTCACTGCCATCGTTATAATGGTGAGTACCCACTTCGTTGCTGGATAAGACATTTTCAAGAGAGAAGAATGGTACTGGCACGCTTCCTAACTCGGCCTTGAGATCGACTCCGAATGCGCAACATGGCCTGACGCCAACCGGTGCTTTCAGTGCTTGTGCTTGGACGAATCCACTACAAAGGCTAAGTAGTAATAGTGCTGTTTTCTTCAAACCATACTCCTAGAATGCTTCATTGATTTGGAAATAAAAACCGGTGCTGTCTTTACCAAAGCCCAAATCGACACGCACGTTTATGCGCGCCTTAAAGGCAAATCGGTAGCCAACTCCAACGGTTGGTAGCCAGCTGCTGGCGAATAAGTCGTGATAGGTCGGTGCAATATTACCTGCGCCTAACCAACCGACGACGCCATGACGACCTGAAATGGTGTGGCGAATTTCTACTTGTGTAGAAAGCTGATGTTTGTCGCGATATTGCCCTTGGTAATAGCCTCTCATGCGTTGGTCATCACCCAGTTGGGCGTAATCGAACCAAGGCGCGTCACCGAAAATAGATTGTGAATATACCTCCATCGCAACAATCGTCGTGTCAGACCATTGTTGGTAAAGGCGGTAGTTAGCAATAAGATTGTCGTAGTCTTCATCACTGCCCAGTGAATCTCTGTTCGCAACCCATTCGATATCGAGAAATTGCCCTTTCATTGGATTAGGCTCGAAATCGCGAGTATCGTATTCCATTCCGACTAATACGCCACTGCTGGTGGCGTCTGTGACTTCGGAAGGCAGAATATCGCCATCCACGCCATCCACTTTATTGAATGACTGCCATTGCCAGCCTAATTTAGCGTAGGTATTTGGCGCTATTTCAACGGCAATTTTGGGACTCAGTTGTAGGCGTTGGCCCTCATACTGGACTTTGTTACGCTCATTTTCTGCGGCTTGCGAGCCGATACCCCAGTAATAACCTGGAGTATGGCTGATCCACGCTTCGCCAAGCAGGCGTACTTTGTCACTGTTTAGATAAGTGCGGTTGTTCACCCCCAAGCCATAAGAGCCAGACGTCGAACCGTAAGAAGTGACAGTGACGGTTGAATAAGGATCGCCTTTTTGCCAATCGTAAGGGGTGTACAACCCCACCGCAGCAACACCGATCCCAAAGCCTTGCTCTGGATTGACGAACGGGCCGGGTAATACGCCCCAGTCGATCAACTTCGATTCATCCACGGTTTCGCTAGAGCCTAGTTTGGTTAGGATGTCATCCACCAAACTACTCTCGTCTTGCTGCATAGCAAAAACGTGTGGTGTGCAAAACAGTGCTGCAATTACTAGGGAATAAGAAGCTTTCATCTTCTCTTTACCTTAGAAACGGCGATCGAGAGAGAAGAAGATACTTTGACGGTCGCCAAAGCCAGCTTCGCCCAACAAATACCAGTCGTCATTAATCTGGTATTGCATACCGGCAATGGTGTTCCATTCGGATTCCAAATGCTGTTTTACATCGAAGCGACCCGAGAGATTGATACCCGCTTGTTTTAATGTGCCTGATAGTTCTTGCTCTACGTTTTGGTACATCGCACCAACCCAAAATCGAACCGGTACACCATTTTTGTGGAAGTCAAAACCAACTCGAGGAGATACCACGATGGCGTCAATCGCACCGTCGATCACGTTTAAATTTGTTTGGGTATAACTGGCATCAACAAGTGCAAACAATTGGTCGTAGCCGCCGGCAAGGACAAAACCACCACCATAGGTATAACCTTCAAGGTCGAGACGAAATGGGAATTCTCCTAATTTTTGCCCAAGAACACTCACTTTTACATTGGTTTCTGAATAACCATCCAGTGTACCAACCAAGCCATAGACGTTTAAGAATGGAAGTAGCCAAACATCACCACGCAGTGTCATCACGTCGCTTGCTTGTTTGCCAGCGCCCGCTTCCATGTTTAGCGCTTTTTCTAAGCCATGGAGTCCGCTTAGGGCAATCGAATCGACGTTGATGCCTTGTTCCATACTCATATAGCTAAGGTTTAAGCCAAATGGTTTTGGTAAGTCATAGCCAAGTGCTTCTGCTTTATCTTTCCAGATTGGCAGTGAGATCGAATCAGCATTAGCCGCACCAGTGAATAGACAGGAAGCGGCAACAAGCAAGGAGCGTAATTTCATAAGTAACTTCATTGAACGTGACTATCACAAAAATACCGGAGGCCTTGTATATTGGGCGTCGACTCTGGCGTTCGTGTCACGGAAAAATCATAGCTTCGTCAGAAAGACAAAGCGCCACAGCAAGAGTTAAGAGTGATTATTACTTCGTATTTTTAGTGGGTTCTTAACTTCGGCGAGCGCATCTTACTCCTAAAATTAAAAAAGTAAACTTCAAAGTATACTTTTGATTATTGTGCGCTATACTCTGCGTCCACTTACATGAGGTTGGTGAATCTAGAGCGATGAAACTGTCAGAAAAAAAACGCTTAGCGCTTATTGAAGCGGCTCAACAGGAGTTTATTGAGCACGGTTTCAGTTGTGCCAATATGGACAGAGTATGTGAGCGAGCAGGGACGTCAAAGCGCACCTTGTATCGCCATTTTGAAAGCAAAGACGTGCTGTTTATTGAGTCTATTCAAACTGTGCTCGAAACTCAGCGTGCGCGTTTGCAGCTTAAGTACACATCAGACATTGATGTCGAAACCCAGCTTAGAACTTATTTGCATGCAAAACTGGATTCCATGTATGAGGACTTCGGCTTGCCATTGGCAAAAATGGTGATCAGTGAATTTATGCGCACACCAGAACTGGCAGAGAACTACTTGCATCAACTTCAACGCCAAGACGAATTGTTGGAGAACTGGTTTACAGAAGCTATTGCGGATAACAAGGTCAAAGGACTCGACCCAGCAATGATGAGCAGTATGTTGATGTGCTTATTAAAGGGGAACTGCTTATGGCCACAACTGGTTGCCAATCAAGCAGTGCCTAGTGCCGAGCAGCGCAAGAAAATCGTCGAAGATATTCTCACGCTGTTTTTCGATGGCTACCGCTGCTAGTTTCTCCGTTTTATTACCGAACTAGTGATTTAGCACCTAAGCCGTGATTAAGTGATGTAAAGATGAGAGCTGGATGTGGTTCCATGCCCAGCGGCGATTTGCTAGGTTGTGTATTCCACCTACCCAATAATCTTGTAAGAAAGTTGAGTGTCCATTAAGGCATGCGCGGCCTTTCTCGCTGATATTCACTTGTTGTTCCCACCAATCCTTATCCAATGAATCAACAGTAAACAGTGGATTTTCTGCTTGCGCGAGTGGCAGCAGTAATGCATAGAACATGACATCGCCAAGTGTAGGGAGTGGTTCTTGTTGTTGGTACTTCTGAAACCAATCTTTCACGTTGATTGGTGCGTTTTGCTCGTTCAATATCTGCAAAGCCAAATGTTGTGTGAAGCTCAATCCTGATTCTGAATGTGGCAGTTCTTGAAGGTGCCGAGTGATGACTGTTTTGATGTTCGGCAAGCAATCTAATTCATGTTGTTCTAATAGATTCACGAGTGGCTGTGGTGTTGGAGCTTGCAAGGCTTGCCAGCAGCGTTTGGCTTGGCTAAAAAGCTTCGCTGTCACTGGCTTTCTATGCTGCCAACACGAGCGAATCGCTTCAGCAGGAAGTTGCCCGAAGCCAATAAACCGCTCAGTTCCCGGAAACTGATTGAATTCGATGATCTCAATGATTTTGCTTTCGGTTTCCTCTAGCAGAGAGAGCCCTCGAAGTAGCATGAGTTGATCGTAGGCGTCATGTTCGACCCAAAAAACGATACGTTTGTATTGCTGGTCGAGCAGGGTATGGATATTACCTTGCTCAAACTGTGCTACCTCTTGCACCGAGTCTTTTCTCCCCATTACAGGCAGTAATGTGTCCACAACGTATTGTGCTCGAATAGCGACAAATCCTTTTTCATTACTAGGAATTGGGCCTATGCACAATGGATCAATCATGGGTAAGAAGTCACCCTCGAACCCACATGTCTTCATTTGTTGTTGAATGTCGTGTCCACAGCGGACATGCAATGTGTTTAGTTCGGCATCAAGTGGATTTGCTTGATTATTAATAGCGAGTTTGTGACTCTCTAGTTCTTCCACATGAGCTTTTAACTTGCTCCAACTAGGTAAGCCAAGCTCTCTAGCTAGGGCGTGTTGAACATCTACAAGCTGGATAGACTCTGGCGTGAGGGTTTCTGGTCGGGAATGAAACTGCTTAACCTGATCAAGTGAGTTGGTGTCATTGTGGCGGATTGCTTTTAAGCGCTTTTTCGCAACGGACTTTTGCTGGTTAAGGTTAATAGAGAAGCTATTGTGAGATTGCATTTTTCACCTTTCTTACCTCTTCCACACTCGCCTTATTAGAAGTTAAAAAGAAGGTAAAAACAGATTGTTCCTGCTAACGAAAGCAGGGAAGTTGAGTTGCCATGAACCGAGTTCTTTCCGCGAGTGTTGGGTGCTTTAGGCTTGAGCTGTTTCAATGGTATGTAATCGAAATGGGGTTCGCAACTTAGAATCATATAAACAAGCAAAACTGCCTTTGATCTCACATAAAAAAGCCCCAACGTTTAAGTTAGGGCTTTAAAGACTGTTTATGAAAGCTCAGCGCAGGCTGTTTGTTGAACTTGTTTGTTTTCGCGCTTATCTAACGCGCCGCTCAAGCGAGTCAATAGAAGTGCAGAGATGACGACCACACCACCGACCCATGGCGTATTCATTAAGCCTGCTCTCTCTACGATCAAACCGCCACTCCATGAACCGAGTGCAATACCTACATTAAAGGCGGCGATGTTCAAACCTGAAGCAACATCAACGGCATTAGGTGTATATTTCTCTGCCAGTTTTACAACATAAACTTGTAATCCTGGTACGTTACCGAAAGCAAACGCACCCCAAACCAAAATAGTAATCACAGCAGCAATTGGGTTGTATGCGGTAAAGTTGAGTACAAACAAGATTGCGGCTAAGCCAGCAAAGATGATCGTCAGTGCTTTTACGGGGCCAAATTTGTCTGCCATTTTGCCGCCTTGGATGTTACCCACCGCGACAGAGACACCGTACACCAGCATGATCAAGCCAACTGCACTGGCATCAAAGCCGGATACCTGCTCCAAAATTGGCGCAAGATAAGTGAATGCAGTAAAGGTGCCACCGTAACCTAGCGCAGTAATGGCATAAACCAATAACAAACGAGGTTGGGTGAGTACTTTAAGCTGATCTTTTAAAGAAGCCGTCGCGTCTTGCTTTAAGTTGTTTGGAACAAGTAAAGCGCTACCGACTAATGCAATCAAACCAAGAATGGCCACAATTAAGAATGTGGTTTCCCAACCAAAATGTTGCCCGATGTAAGTACCTAGAGGCACGCCAGTCACTAGAGCAACGGTTAGACCAGTGAACATAATTGCAATGGCACTTGCCGCTTTTTCTTTGGACACCAAGCCAGTGGCGATCGTTGAGCCGATAGAGAAGAACACGCCGTGAGCCAAGCCCGTTAAAATACGTGCGGCGATCAGAGTGTTGTAACCCGGAGCTTGCCAAGCTAACAGGTTACCGACAACGAACAAGCCCATCACAGCGAGAAGGACGTGCTTGCGATTCATCTTGCTCGTAAGTGCAGTTAAAACGGGCGCGCCAATAGCCACGCCTAATGCGTACAAACTCACCAGCAAACCAGCAGAAGGTAAAGAAACGTTAAGGTCTGCTGCCATGGTTGGAATTAATCCAACGATAACAAATTCAGTTGTCCCTATCGCAAAGGCGCTTAGGGTTAATGCTAATAATGCGATTGGCATAATTTACTCTCTCATTTTGTTCAAGCGCACGTCTCAGGTGCGCTATCAGTGAGGGAGATTATGAGGAAAATGGCCTTTGCGAAAAATAGCACTTAACACAAATGACTTTTGTGGTTTTGACAACAGTTGTGTGGCCAGTTAAATGCGGTCTTTTGCACTATCCAGCAGTGCTTGATAAAGAGCGAGTGTGGCTGGTCCGCTCTTCGCACCTTTTGGTAGCGTGAGGTGCAGTGCGACTTGATATTGGTTAGAGTGTTCGAGGTCTAACACCTTGATGCCTGTACTGTGGCGGTATTCGACGAGATGTTTAGGGAGCCGACAGAAGCCAACGCCTTGCTCTACCGCTCGAAAAGCGTGGTCGAAATTATCCACCGTGATTCTTTGACGCGCGCGCAACCAGCCCACGTCTCGTTTTGCCTTGTCTGATTCACCTAGATCTCGAACCACAATTTGGCTAGTGGTCGCAAAATCTGCCAATGAAACGTGCTCTTTCTTTGCCAATGGGTGTTCAACTGCAATAACGGGCACCATGGTTGTTGTTCCAAATGCTTCGGCTGGGTGGTTGGTGATCGGAAGATTGATAATGGCGATGTCTGCTAACTCATTGACCACCATATCGGTGGTTTTACTTAGCGAAGTTTCCACGATTTGAACGGAGGTAGTACTGTTTTGTGCCAAAAATTCACTAAGTGGTGCATAGAGCCAGGTTGGATCGCACAGATGGTCGATCGCCACTGTAATTTGCGATTCTACCCCATTACTTAGCTGTTCACTGATCATTTCCAGTTCATGGGCTTGTTCGAGCATAGACTGCGCGCGTCGTAACATGGTCTTGCCGTGTTCGGTTAATCCAGCCTTTCGACCTTTCACTTCTATCAGTTTGATGCCGAGTTGGTCCTCGAGCTTTTTCACCGAATAGATAAGTGTGGTATGGCTTTTATTGAGCGTCACTGCGGCTGACTGAATACTTCCAGCTTGTTCAATTGCTTGTAATGTTTGCCACTGCTCTAGGGTTGTTTTGAGTCTCATTGGTCAGTTTTTTCAACAGGTAATGGCAAAATTATGAACTTTTTTGTCAGTTTTATAAAGGTAATAATCTTCTCATCGAAAGCGAGTCAAAAAAGAAGAGGAGACTCAAGATGGCGAAATTACTGCAAGTTGATTTTGAATTTCACGGCCCATTTGGTGAAGAGATGTCGAACGCACTGGTAGACCTAGCTCAGTCAATTAACCAAGAGCCAGGCATGATTTGGAAAATTTGGACGGAAAGCGAGAAAGACAAACTTGGCGGCGGCATCTATCTTTTTGAAGACGAAGCAACGGCGCAAGCTTATCTTGAAATGCATACTACTCGGTTGAAACAGATGGGTGTAGAAGAAGTAAGAGGGCAGATATTTGATATCAACGCACCACTGAGCACTATCAACCAAGGTCCAATCGGAGAGTAACATTATGACTAACCGCACTTTTCTAACCGTTCATGGCGTCATTTACACGTTATTTGCTTTTGCGCTGTTTTTTGTTCCGACCATGATGTGGCCGATGTATGGCGTACAAATTAACGACCAATATGCGCTGTTTTTATCGCAGCACACGTCGATCTTTTTAGGTGGGATTGCTGCGGTCAGTTTGATGCTGCGTGATGTTGAATCTGGCAACATGGCTAAACAACTGTTCAAAGCTTTGCTGGTCACGAACCTCTTAGGCGTGGTGATCACCACTTACGCCGGCATTACAGGTGTGTTTGTTGGCTTTGGTTGGAGTGACCCTGCTTTCTTCTTGCTATTGAGTGTGCTCACTTTTCTTCAATGGAAGAAGCAATAAGAATAAAAACGGTTCCTACAGCGCAAATAAAGAAGCCCCGCGATAATAGCGGAGCTTTGCTTTAATGGGGCGTAAACTCACCACCATCTTTCATGATTTTTTTCGCAATGCGATTCATCACACGGATGAAAAATCGCCGAACTAAACCATATTTAACGTCCGCTATTGCAATACGACATAAGTTGTCTTTCTCATCAAAACCATAAAACACTTTTGCTCCTCTTTTATCGAGATAAATCGCAGCCACATTAGTCGCTTTCGTTTCATCTGGTTGAATGAGAGCGACTGGAAAGCCCTGTTTTACGACATTTTTCCATAACGACTCTTTGGACTGAGTTAGCGTTATTGTATCTGTGCTGCCTATGAGAAGGACGCCACTTTTTACTCGTTGTTCCATGTATGCATAAGTTGGATTTGATGCATAGAACCACTGCGTTGGCTCGGCAGGAGTGACGTGTATTTCGGCATACTGCAACTGACCGTCTTTTTTAAGGCTATGGACGGGCATTGCCTTATCTGGCAGTTTACAGCCAACGACCATTCCATAAGGTTTAGACTTTGCGTTTACAAAATCGAGCAGGCCATGAGTAAGGCAGATCGAACCAATATGAGTACTTTCAAGCGGCGCTTTTTGTTGTGCTGCTTCTAGTAACTCGATTTTCCTAGAAGTGTCATCCACGACATGAAAAACTTTATCTGCTAATAACTCGCCATTTGGGTAATAAATACGATATCGATATACACCGATAGAACTCGAACTTTTATCGCCCAAATTCCAAGTTAAGCAGTTAGAGTGGTTCACTTTAATTGAGGATTCATATTCGTGTGAATAACCTCCTATCGAGGCCCTATACGGGTGATCTAGGCGAACAATTAAGGTTACTTCTTGTTCGTAGTTATCTTCTTCACCGTCTTCTGGGAAATAGCCGATACGAAGTCCGAAACAACGCTGGTTTTCTGCCCGAATTAACGTGGTTTGTTTGATCAGTTCGCTTGGGTCATCATCTTCTGGAATATGGTAGATACCCCAATCGAGAAGCTCAAAAGGAGAAAAGGCGGCATGGCGATATTTTCCTGCCTGTATATCTGCTACAAGCTGCTGGACTTTCAACGATGGGTGCTGGGCATATTCACTGATGAGTTTTGTGAACTCTGGGAGGTTAGCGACCAACTCAAGTAAGGTAAGTAGTTGGCTTATCTCCAACTGATCCGTATAAGGTTTTAGATCGGTTTGTTCATTAAACCAAGGTATCGCATTGACCCAATGCTGCTTAATTGCATACTTGAGTAAGACGATCAGTTGCGCATCACGTTCATACAGTTGTTGGAATAATTCAGGTAGAGAAAGCACACGTTCATTCTCAAGCTGCTTCAACCCTAGACTTGGATTTAAAGCAAATAAGCGCAAGATATTATCTTGTATGTGTGTTGAGGCCTTCCAATACAGCTCATCAATGCTAGGGATTCCGTATCTGGTATCAAACTCACTGATGAAGTTGGTTTTTAGTGTATCCAGTAATTCTTGTAATTGCTCTGAGTTTAGCGATGTCGTTTGGGCGATCTGAGCAGTGATCCACTCAACTGTTTTGGATTGCTCGTTCGTTATGGTGTAACCATTGGGGTTACGACGTCCCATTTGCTCACTTGTGGTATAACGAATGGCGTTCAGTAGTGCTTCATTATAATAATTTGTGCGAACTTGAGGTCTCCGTTGTAGCAACAAATCGAAGAAACACAGCTCGGCATCTGGAAGCAGGCGTTTTAGCGCCAATCTTAGTGGTGTTTGGTCTTGCTCTGACTGTTGCTCTGCTTCGAATTGGTCGAAATATTGCTCTAAGAACTGAACCTCTTCATAGTCTCTGCGATCAATTTGAGATAATAGTAATTCCAATTGTCCAGTCAGTTTGTCGATTTCTGAATGGTATTCTAATTTCTCGATAAATGAGTGTGATTGGTCGCTTAACTCTCCATAACGATCGCAGTAAAAATACGACAGCATGCGAGTAACTTTGGCTGGCGCCAATGCCAACCAAAGCGCAAAGAAGCGATGGCAATAGATTTGCTCTGTGGTATTTTGTCGCGCTCCCCAAACATGAGCGGCTACTAATAGCTTCTGGGCTTTGTCGTCAAAGTCACGTAGGAATTGATAGTAAGGTTGGTTCACGTTGATTTGTCTGTGGTCGCTGAGCGGTTCAACATTTTCTCTAAACGAACTTAGCGCCTTGTCGAAATCATGGTTTTCATTGCTTAGGTATGCATTAACTCGTTCCCACCCCTTTTGTGCTTTTAACTCTTCTTCCTCTGTAAGGGGGACATATCGCCAAGGTTTTTCTTCGGTTTCAATGCAATGAAAATAACTGTTTTCACGCAAAGTGAGTAGAAGCTCTGACTTTAAGTTTAAGGCCAGTTTGTTCTCAAATGCTTCTGTCGCTCTGTCGTTTATTCCAAGCTTTTTATCGTGGTAAAGCATGCCAGCACAGAAGGCCAGTTGACTGGCTAAGCTAAACTCATCTTCAAACGCGTCAGTTAACTGCTCGAGAAGAGCAGTTGCTTCTTCACGATGTTTGTTCAATAACTCATGGGCAAGGTAGGACTCTTTCTGGCGAATATTATCTCGGTATGCACCACATTCTTTGACGTAGTTTAGAAATTGCGCCTTCCAATCACCGTTATAACGTTGGGTGAAATCCTCATCACTTATGAGCTCAAAGTCATGGACAAGCCCATGAGCCACATCGGCATGAAAAGACGCTTTGTTGTTCCAGCAATGTAATACGTCAAAGAAGCGCAAGATCTTTTGATTGTTTTCCGCTATCGCCGCGTCATCCAAGTCTTCATTGTGCCAATCGTGTAGGATGTCACCGGCAATGGTCATCATCTCTTCGTGGTAAGAGTCATAGCGTCCGAGATGATATTCGAACTTTTCGGAGATATCGAAGTTGCCCTTTCTTGCCATGAGTTGAATATTACATGGCTCAATGAGCTCAAGAACTTCTGCGTCCTCCCCACTTTCGATATATCGCCAAATGGCTTTGCCATCATCAAAACCTTCGGTAATGAATGACTTCCATTGGGCAATACCACTGCCACGGCAATAGTAGTAATCACGGTAGTAATCGTCTTCATTTTCGATGACTTTGGGTGGTACGATGGGGCGCCCAAGATAAGCTTCGATTTCAGTGGTTAGCTCTGCCGCCGCATGTTCTGCTGATGAGTCAATAAAGTTGCTCATCATCACATTATGGTGATCTACCTCGTGATCGTCGATATCGATACCATGAATGGGGGACATGATGGAATAGATGAATCGTTCCACTGGACGTTCAACATAGTAGCGAGAATCATCGGTATATTGCAGGTAGTCTTGGTCTGCGAAGCGTTGCTTCATTAAAGATCGAAATGCTTCAAATTCGTCAGGCTCTTCGCGAAATATTTTAAGTAATCCAGTGACCGGATTACGAGTCGATAGGTCGCTTGTACTTTCATGTATAGAATCATCAAACATGTAGCCTCGAGCGACACTGTTATCACAATAGCAGAATGCTTTCAGTGTATCGTGGGTATAACCCAAATGGTTTGTTAGAACCCCCAACGCAAACTCACCGTGGGGAGCGTGCTCACTGTCCCAATATGGGATGGTGTAACCGCCAAGATAAAAAGCCAAGCGAGGGAAAGTAAGCCCTACAATCAAAAGCGGTAATAATCCAAACACTTGCTCTTCAGATACCCACATTTCACTAGAGTCATTGAATTGCCGAGCGAGGTGGCAAATCAATTTGGCTGTTTCCTCTAACTCGGGTTCTAGTGTTTTGTGTTGGCACGCACGGAGAAAGAACGCGCCTTCACTGGTTAAATATGTACCGCTCAATGATTGAGCTGGCTGAATATCACGTTTATAAGAGTAGCCAACGTAAGCAAACACTCTTTGAGCAATTTTATCTTCAACAAGCTCTCCAATTTGATCGCTGCATCCTTCCTTGATTTTAAAGCGAACATGACAATGAAAGTTATCGAAAGCGTTTTCTTGGTGAAGCGCTTCTCGATAGTTTCTGAGGGCTTTGTGTAAAGACTCGTGAGAGTGTGGGTCGTATTCAACGACTAAAAGTTGGGTACCTAAATCAACGGACATAATATTTGCACTACAACTGTTTGCATAAGAGTTGTGAGAATAAGTACGGATGATATTGATGTCACTGAAAAGATAGAGATATTTATAAGGAGGACAGCTTCGATTGCCAAGATTGTGATAATCATTTAAAAAAAGCCCTGCTATAGCTGCAGGGCCGATTCTTATTTGGCTAGATTACTCGCTTTTGTAGGCGTAATTATAATACCCATAACCATATGAGCTAGCGGCTTTTTTCTCTATTGCGTTAAGGATAACACCTTTCACTTCTACGCCTGCTTGCTCAAATCTGTTTCGAGCAACTTCCAGTTCTTTGGATGTTGTTTGATCAAAGCGAGCTACCATGAGTGTCGTACCAGCAATGGCGCCCACTATACTTGGGTCAGTCACCGCTAATACCGGTGGAGTATCGATAATCACTAGATCGTACTCTTGTGATGCTTTTTCTACAAACTCAACAAATCGAGGATGCATCAAAAGCTCAGACGGGTTTGGTGGAACTTGGCCACGAGTGACGACATCCAAATTCTCAACCTTGGTTGATTTGATGACAGTCTCTCTATCAACCTTACCTCCTAAGAAATCAGAAAGACCATTATCTGCTATTAGACCAAAACATTGTTGTAGGTAACCTTTACGCATATCAGCATCGACCAAAAGTACTTTTTGACCTGTTTTCGCAGCAACAGCTGCAAAGTTGGTAGAGACAAAGGTCTTACCGATTGAAGGGGCTGGGCCTGAGATCATCAATACGTTGTTTTTTGCTTCCATCATTGCAAAGTGAAGACTAGTTCGAAGTCCACGTAATGCTTCAATCGAAAGGTCAGCAGGGTTTTCTTCTGCTAGAAGAAGTAGATCTTTATTACTCTTACGTTTGAGTTTGTTCGCCACCTCTAATTGTTGAACCGACTTTGGTACGCTCGCGTAGACGGAAATACCATTTTGTTCAATCTCATCAGGAGAGGTTACACCACGATGGAAAGCCGTTTTAACTAGGACAAAAGCAATAGCAACCATGCCACCGAGTAAAGTCGCAAGCACTACAATCAATGGTTTTTTCGGCTTAACGGGAATCGCATATGACTGAGCACTATCAATGATGCGCACGTTACCTACGGTTCCAGCTTTGATAATATTCAGCTCTTGAACTTTATTCAGCAATTGAATGTAGATTTGTTGGTTTACTTGAACATCGCGCGTCATACGCAGTACTTCACGCTGTGTTTTAGGTAACTTCTGAACTTGTCGGCTAAGACGTTCTTTTTCTTGAAGTAACGTCTGACGTTTATCTAGCAGTGATTTATATGCAGGGTGATCTTGAGTGAACTTCTGGCTGATTTCACTTTCTTTGAATGTCAGTTCATTCAGCTGCGCTTCAAGAGCGACCATCACTTTTAGCGTTGATTGCGCTTCAAGGTTTAAGTCGATCGATTCGTTTTCTTGTCTGAAACGATTTAGAACATCTTCCGAGCCGTTTAGTTTATCTTTTATTTCAGGTAAGTGATCTTTCAGGAAGTTTAGGCTCTGTTCCGCTTCTGCTGAATTTCTTCTTACATTCTGTAGGAAGTAGTTTTGCACAACGTCATTCAGAATTAGTTGATTACGCTCTGGGTATTCACCTTCAATGCTCAGTGACACAATACCTGTTTTAGCGCCGCGTTCTGAAATAGACAGTTGTGAAGCTAACCTGTTGATAGCATCAAGTTTGCTAATTTTACTGATTGAAAAACTGTCTTCGTTTTGCGCAATCAGTTCACTTACTTTGATGCGGTAGCCATTCATTTCAATCGTTTGGCCAACGATGCCAGATAGTACGACCTGATCTTCAATCATAAGATCAAAAGTCCCCTTTTCTGCATCTGTCACCAGTAACTCATGTTTTAAAGCTCGTGCGGTACGCGGGATCTCGAAAGTAGAGACAGAAATGTAATCTTGAGTGCCATTGATGCGAGCTAGACCTTTACCAACGAACGCTAGGTAGTTTGGGGTGGCTATGGTCGTTAAATTAAACTTATCGACGGTATCGCCAAGGATCATGCGAGATTTAATGATTTCAATCTCTGTAGTTGCCGAGGATTCGGCAGCGAAAAGATCCCCCATGTCGCCAACCATCGCAGATATGCCGCCAGAGCTTTTTTGTTCGATCTGAATAAGCGCATCGGCTTTGTAGATTGGTGTAGATAGCAATGCAACAGCAATGCCTAACGTTGCAAAGAGAAGCGTAATACCAATGATGAACCATTTAGCATCGATTAATATGCCAAACAGTTTGCCTAAATCGATTTCATCATCAGTTGGTGCAGATGAACTTATAGTTTGGTTAGCCATTGTTTTTTTATTTCGCCAAGTAATCTGAAGTTATAGTTTTTTTACCCAAGCATGGGCGGATTGTTCAATTAGAGAAAACGCATGATCAAAGGCTTCTCTGCTTTGTCTGAACGGATCAGGAATGCTGACTGCGTTCATCCAATGTCCAAATAACATAGTTTTGCCTCTGGCTTCTGGAACGATCTTAGTCAGCGCATCAATATGACCTTGCTCCATCACTAAGATAAGATCTTGCTTTGCACATAACTGTGCAGTCAGTTGTTTAGCTTGGTGATTCTCTAAAGAGAACCCTTTTTCTGAGGCAATCAGCGTTGCGGTCTCATCCGCTGGTTTCCCAGTTAGGCGGCTTTTCTCAACGGCAATACCTGCTGAAGAAATGGTTTTATTCGGAAGAAGCTGTTGAAGCACTCGTTCTCCTGTCGGAGAGCGACAAATGTTACCTACACACACAACAAGAATGTTTGAAAACATGATTTATTCCTTATCAATAGCTTTCCGACAGGGCTTGCCTGTTCTAGATAAGCCCTGTCAATAATGCTTGAGCTACGGCCAATTTCTTACACGAAGTACACCTTCTGTAAGCTCATTGAAGCCTGAAATCGTTGGTACTAGTTGTGCTATAACACGATTCCAACGACTGACTGGTGCCGCAGTGACATACACGATGTCATAAGGCTTTAGGTCAAATTCAGTACCAATTACTAACGCGGCTGCGTCAGATATATCGAGTTGGTAAATATCGCCTAATGCTTGATTGTCTAGTGCTTTTCTAATAACGAACACGCCAGTCGCATCTGCAGAAAGTTGATTGATACCACCAACATTGCTTAGAGCTTCGGTCAAGCTCATACCTGCGCGATCCATTTTCAATAGCTTGGGATCGTTAACTTCCCCCATAACGAACACTTTTTGAGTGTCATTTCTTGGTACATGCACGATGTCGCCTGGTTGAAGTAATCGGTTTTCAGTAAGGTCACCCTCTTGCATCAGCTCATAGAGAGAGATGTTTTCGACTTCGCCTTGTCGAGTCAGTGTGACATTGCGCCAGTCTGCGTCTTCGGCTAAACCGCCTGCACGATTAACGGCATCTAGCAAAGTCAGGGGGATATTGGTGATAGGTTGTTGTCCAGGCTTGTTTACTTCGCCAGTAATGTAAGATTTCTTGGATCGGAATGCCGCAACACTCACATCAACTTGAGGGCTCTCAATGTACTTCGCCAGCTTTTTAGAAATATCGGTACGAATTTGGCGGACGTTCTTGCCCGCGACTTCAACAGTACCGATATATGGATAGAAGATGGTGCCATCAGCATGTACCCAGTTGCCTGCTTCCGCTGAACTACGGTAAGAACCTGCTGGAATAGTTAGCTCCGGATGATCCCAGATAGTGATATTCAGAATATCACCAGGACCTACCTCATACTCGTAAGCCGCGAGCTGATGGTCAAGTGCAGGGTTGGCTTTTGTCTCTACATCCGAGCTTTTCAGCTGAGAGACGTTATCAAGAGTCAGTGGAAATACGTTAAAGTCTGCAGCCGAGCTGGCATTGCTGTCTTCAACGATGTGCTTACCACTCGTGGATAAGTGGCTGCCCGGTACTGTACATCCAGTGATAAGTACAGAGGAAAGGAGTAAACTGGCTAGCTTTGTATGGTTGAAATTCATGCTTTTTCATTCATCTGACGTAAAGAGCGAGTTGCTAGGAACAACATTATTTTTTGGCTAAAACAACACGCTATAACGTATTGAGTACAATTATTTTTTTAATTTATAAAATGCTCAATAGGAAACGGGTTGCATCTGGCGAGCGCACTCTAAAGAATTTCGTTCATTGGGGCAATAGACGATAAATGGATTAAAATCCAGTGATGTATAGATTTTTTTTATGGATGTGCGGGCGATTCGCCCATTTTTTGATAGAAATCTTTCTTAATTAGCTCTTATTGTTGCTAATAGCTCACAATTTTTCTTTTTTTGTGAACAATTAAATGTTTATAAGTGTTGGGAATCTTTGGAAAATATTTATTTAATTTATTATGAAGTGTGATTTGGATCTTGTTTTTTGTGGCGGGTCAATAGTGGTTTGTTATGGTTTTGACAAGAATTAACTGTGTAAAAGTAAGAGTTTGATGCTGATGCAGATTTTTTCATTGCAATGAATGGTTTCATAATATTTAAAGGCCTCATCAGAGGCCTTCTCCGAGCGGCTTGATCAACGTTTCGCTAATCCTTTGCTGTTTAAGTAGGGTAGTATATGAGGGCGAGATTCTCCCGCGAGCTTTCCGGCGGTTTCTTGTGACCATGCACTCTGCTTTTGATTGCTTGTACGGCTCGCGTAGTACTCTTGCATGGTTTGATCGTAGGTTTGTACATCGTCTACATTCAGCGCTTGGTATTGGTTTTCGTGGACAATAACGTTAACGGGTAAGCGTGGTTTTACTTCTGGGTTTTGATCTGGATGACCCAAACACATACCAAACAAAATCGCGGCACTTTTAGGTAAACCGAGTAGCTCATCGACTTGCGCAGCACTGTTTCTTAAGCCACCAATGTATACGCCACCTAACCCCATAGACTCGGCAGCTAACAAACAGTTTTGCGCCATGATGCCTGAATCCACGGCACCAATCAGGGTCAATTCGGTAAAGTCAGCTTGAACGTCTGGGTTGATGGTTGCATGACGCTGGTAATCAATGCAAAACACCAAAAATTCTGCGGCACTTTCAACATAAGCCTGATTGCCAGCGTATTGTGCTAGCAGTTTGCGCTTTTCTGCGTCTGTCACACGAATGATAGAGACCACTTGCAGCATGCTAGAAGAAGAGGCGGCTAATCCAGATTGGAGAATCGTTTGTAGTTGCTCACTTGCAATAGGCTCAGAGGTGAACTTACGAATAGAGCGATGACCGAGAATGGTTTCAATCGTACTGTTCATGATCAATCAACTTCCTTAGTTTGTTCTTAGTATTGGCTGAATCTTCACCATAACGCTATTTATATTGAGCGTAAACCAGCATGGGCTTCAAACTGTGGCGACAAGCAAAAGTGAGGCGCTTGGAAAGTGCAGTGAACATAAAGTGACGTTATTTATAAAGTTAGGTATATACTGGTTTGAATTATCAATAGCTTAACGAATGTAGAAAACATGAAAGAACTGATACTTCATACCGTCACTGTATTCATGGGCTTTTTTGCCATTATGAACCCTATCGCCAATATACCTATCTTCTTAAGCCTGACCGCGGATGAAGACAAGCAAACCGTGCGCTCAATTGCGTTTCGCTCTGTATTTATCGCCTTTGTTATCGTTGCAGTGTTCGCTATTGCTGGCAAAGTCATTTTTGACCTATTTGGTATTACCCTTTACGCACTGCGTATTACTGGCGGTATTTTAGTATTCCTTATTGGTTTCCACATGTTGCAAGGGGAATCGACACACAAGAAGACCAAGGAAAAGGCTTATTCACCAGAGCAAGAACAAGCCGCGTTGAGCATTGCCGTTTCGCCATTAGCAATGCCGATATTGGCAGGGCCAGGAACACTTGCGACGGCGATGAACTTTGCAACAACGGGTGGAATCACCGAAACCATCATTACCATTGCTTCATTCGCAGTCCTTTGTGTGATGACTTATGTCCTGTTTTTGTTTGGTGACAAGTTAGTTAAAGCCGTTGGTCCAAGCGCCCTGAATGTGATCACCAAAATGATGGGATTGATCCTTGCGGTGATTGGCACACAGATGTTTATTGAAGGTGCTGCCGAAGCGTATAAAACCGTCTTTGCGTAATTTCTGATTTGAACGACTGCATATCCACATCAACGCTTTGGTTGATGTCGATTTTTTGATCCTAAGTTTCCACTTAAAATGCAAGAAACACATAGACTTCGCCTATCTCAATAATAAGAATAACCGATTGTTGCTGTAGCACGAATTTCAGTAATCTTTTTAACGTCTTTATTGGGGGGAAACATGGCAACAAAAGCAATCGTAGTCGAAGGTGGCGCAATGCGTGGCGTCTTTGCCAGCGGCGTATTAGATGCATTCTTAGAGCAAGACTACAAACCATTTGATTTTGCGATTGGCGTATCAGCTGGGGCTTCAAACTTGATCGGTTATCTAACTGATTACCCGCACCGTAGCATTAACGTCATCACCAAGTTAGCGACGAGCAAACGCTTTTTCGATCCTACACGCTTTTTGAAAGGTGGAGATTTGATCGACGTAAAATGGTTGTTTGAAGAGTCAAATCGTTTGTACCCAGTCGATGAAGCGAAACTGTTTGAAGGCATTCCTTTCTTAGCGGCAACGACGAACATCAATACAGGTAAAGCGGATTACTATCGAGTGAATCGTCATAACTTCCACAACGCGATGGAAGCAACAACCGCTCTGCCTATTGCTTACAAACATACTCCGTGTTTCTCCGGTGGTTGTTATACCGATGGTGGTGTGGCAGATTCCATTCCTGTACGAGAAGCTTACCGTCGCGGTGCTCGTGATATCACAGTTGTTCTTTCACATCCTTTGGCTTATGAGAAAAAGCCAGTGAAGACGCCTTGGTTAATGAAGAAGTTGTTCGCTGAACATCCACAAATGGCAGAGGCTATGCTTCATCGCTCAGAGAACTACAATGAGTCGCTTGAGTTTATTCGCAATCCTCCCAAGGGCACTCGTGTTCGTGTGGTTGCTCCGCCAGATGAATTCAACGTTCAGCGATTGTCTATGCGCCAATCTGTCTTGCTCGAAGGCTATGAAATGGGGTTGGAAGCAGGACGCGCTCACCTTACCAATCGAGCAGGTGAACACGGCTTAGACAGAGAAAACTGCCATTTTTGTGTTTAATTCTTGAGTATGAGGAGTTAGTCCAAATCGACTTCAAGCGCTCCCCAAGATGAAGGTTCTCCTTCTCTTGTTAAGGGGAACAGACGAGAGTCAGGTTTGGCATAACTTAACCGATGTAGGCGCTGTGTCACGTGGTAGCTGTCTAGCCCGGAAATGGTCACCAAGTCGAGCAGTTCCAAATCGAGATAACCGTCTGGCATGATCGCTCTTTCCGGTGCGTGCACCATTAATACTTCACCGATCAGCATCTCTGTTTGATTGCTCTCAATCTTGATGTGTTCTTTCAAAGCTAGGCCCATCTTGAGGTTACTTTCAAGGACAAAAGGCGCAGGAAACGCATCATCGTAATAAGGTGTCAGGCCTACGGCTTCAAACTCTGAGATATGCTTTGGGTAGCGCGCGGAGGTTTGATGGGCTTTTTGCACAAAGTCGACGCCGATAGCGTTGATGGTGAAATGCTTGGTATCGAGGATGTTTTCTAGCGTGTGACGTCGGCTTTTGCGTGGACGAACGATAAAGCCGAATAGAGGTGGATGCGAACCCAAATGAACCACCGAGCTCACCACAGCAAGGTTCTCTTGTCCCTGCCTGTCCCTTGTGCCGATGAGGTTAGCGCTTTTGTATCCCGCTAGAGAGTTAATCAATCGGGTGCGTTGGCGTTGCTCCATCGCTTGAATGTCGTGCTTCGAGAGTTTGATGTTTTCCATATCCTTGAAAGGGGCGGGTGAGCCCGCCCTCCTTGTTAATTTTATTTCGGTATGATGACTTCATCAATTACATGAATCACGCCATTCTTTGCTTTGACGTCGGTGGCAATTACGGTGGCGTTGTTGATCATCACTTTATCGCCCATGGTTTTGATCATCACGTCTTGCCCTTGAACTGTCGTCGCTTTATCCATTTTTACTACGTCTGCGGCCATTACTTTCCCCGGAACCACATGGTAAGTAAGAATCGCGACCAGCTTGTCTTTGTTATCTGGCATCAGCAACATATCCACCGTGCCATCTGGAAGCTTAGCAAATGCTTCGTCAGTCGGTGCAAACACCGTAAATGGGCCTTCACCTTTCAGTGTATCCACTAAGCCTGCGGCTTTGACTGCTGCTACCAGAGTATTGAAAGAGCCATTTGCAACAGCCACATCAACGATGTCTTCTTTCATCATTCCGTGTTCGTGGGCTTTTGCTGGCAGTAAAAATGAAAAGGTGGCAAACAAAACCGTGGTCGTAACCAAAATACGTTTCAACATAGTGCATTCCTTTAGTTGTTTGGGGACCGCTCTCTCCCTGATAAAAGTCCCTGTTTGTACGCGCGCTTCTTTCTAGGCGATCAATTGGCTTTCTTTTTGTTCGAAGGCCGAACGTGCTGCGCCAAAACTCTTGCCCCTTCTACTTTCACTTCTGTGCGTTTGCGCCATGACCACAATCGCTCTCTTGCTGCCTTTGCGCTCGCATCTACATTTACGACGGGCGCGAGATATCGGGAATCAGGAGCTAGTTGGTACATGACAGTTTCCATTGCAGTCATTTTCCATGGCTCAAACAACAAGGGCGTGGGAACCATTGCGAGCTCGGGAATCCATTTATGAATGAACTCACCGTCAGAATCGTGCTCTTGTGCTTGTTTCGTCGGATTGTAGATGCGAATAGTGTTGGTGCCAGTCACCCCTGCTTGCATCTGAAATTGTGGGTAATGGATTCCCGGCTCAAAGTCGAGGAACAACTGAGCTAAGTGAGTTACGCCATCGCGCCAATCCATGTTCATGTGATGCGTTAAAAAGCTCACTAACATCGCACGCATGCGAAAGTTGATGTATCCGGTGTGATGAAGGCAACGCATGCAAGCATCGATGAGCGGTATCCCGGTTGTACCTGACTTCCAAGCGTCTAGTAGTGCCTCATCTCTGACGCTTGCTTGCTGTAATAAAGGTTCATAGGCTTTATTGACACAACGAAATTCTATTTCGCATTCGGATTCAAACTTCTGCATAAAGTGACAATGCCAATGCAGTCTCGAAGACAGCGCAATTAAGCTGCGACGAAACCCAGCCACTTGCCAATGTTGCAACAGGTATTGATACACTTCTCGAAGCGATATATTGCCCCATGCGAGGTAGGGAGAGAGGCGTGTACATGCATTTCGAGATGCTGTTGGACTAGAAATACTTCGGTAATAATCGCGTCCTCGGCGTTGAAAAAAGTCTTCCATGGTTTGCCAAGCGAGCGAACTTCCGCCCGTTTGCATCCCTTTGATTTTTTCCAACCAAGAAGGAGGTGGCGTAAACGAGCAACCAAGTGCTTCGGTATCAAGAATAACAAGAGAAGCACTTTCAAGGTCGATATCTTCTATTTTGGCTCGCATAACCGTATCCCAATGCTTATCCCAGCCGAGTCGGTCTTTTGCTCCTCGAATGACGGCGCCATGTTCAAATTCGTGCCACGTAATACTATGTGCTTGAAGCCATGCCGATGTTTGTTTATCTCGTTCAAACGTACAACTCAATCCGATTTCTTGATGGGAGAAAATAGCATTGATGTTGAACTGTTTTTGAATCGCGCTGAGGCAATCTATTACGCTGCCTGACATTACGGATACTTGATGGCCATTCACTGAGAGTGTTTTGTTCATATCTTGGAGTGATTGCCAAATAAAACGCCAGTGACGAGCAGAGTAATGTGGGTCATCCAGTAACATGGGTTCGATAATATAGAGCAGCACAGTTGGATGTTCCGAAGATAAAGCGTGTTGCAAAGGCGTATGATCGGTCAGGCGTAAATCGCGTTTTAGCCACACTAAGTTGATGGTTTGCATTGAGCCCCTCGCTTGTTTTTTCGGTTTCTACGTATTTGCGGGGCGTATTTCTCACTCAGTGATCGATTTTATTGATGTTGACGTAAAGGCACGGAGCAAGGAGGTGCTTTATGTCTATGCCACTCAGTAAATTGGAAAAATTCTTCTACATCGACAAGCTTGTTATCCACTCTCTCGATCTCGCTTTGTATCAAGTATCCGTCTTAGTCGATGGAGAGGAACACTTTGTCACCGACGATAAAGGCAAGTTTTTAAGAGCGCATTCGATACTGGATTTACAAAAGCAGTGTCGTAACTTAAAAGCGAAAAAGCAGGTGCTTCGCCAACAAAGTGCCTATGACGAAATGGTTGGGCAGTCATCCAAAGATGGTACTAATGAATTAGAAGTTCCTCTGCGTGATAATCAGCTTTACTGACTGAGAAATAACCAAAAATTGAACTCGACGCCATGTGATGCTTGCTAGACTGACATAAAGCATCACACGGAATCGGCTATGCAGTATTACCCAACTCAAGACATTATCTCTGAGCAGCGGTTCGGCTTTGGGCCCCTTTATCAACACAGTTCGCCAAGTTTAGAAAAGCAACTAAGCAGTAAGACCTATTGGCATGAGGCAGTAACCAAGTTGCCGAGTACAAATGAAGTGTTGTTGGAACTGAGAAAGCTCAATGACACCAAACGAGAGCTCAAACAATCCCCAACCAAAAAGCGCGAAGTGCAAAAGCAAATCGGTGCGTTCTTTCGTGAGCAATATTTGCGGCAAGTCGAGGCTCGCAACGAGCAGACTTTGCACACTCCGTATGGATTTCAGGAACGCTTGATTCAATTTTGGAGCAACCATTTTGCCATATCGGCAGATACTCGAAAGGTGCGTCCGATTGTGGCAAGCGTCGAAAATGAAGTGATTCGAGAACACTGGAATGGCAACTTTGTTGAGATGCTCTTAGCGGTGAGTCAGCACCCAACCATGCTGATGTTTCTGGACAACAACTTGTCGGTAGGGCCGAACTCCAAACAAGGGCTCAAACAGGGTAAAGGGCTCAATGAAAACCTCGCGCGAGAAATCATGGAGCTGCACACGCTTGGTGTTGATAGCCAATATACACAACAAGACGTGATTGAACTGTCAAAAGCCATTACTGGCTGGAGTGTCGGGTTCAAAGCACCAAAAGTTGGTTTCCAATTTAATTCAAGAACCCATGAACCAGGCTCGATAACTCTGCTTGGCAAGCGCTACTCTCAACAAGGTATTGAACAAGGCCGAGCGTGTTTGAGAGATCTTGCGCTTCATCCTGATACCGCAAAACATATTGCACGTAAGTTGGTGCAGCATTTCCTAGGACCCTCCGGTGAAGCCTTGGTTGAACCGCTTAGCCAAGCTTATTTGAAAGGTAAAGGGGATTTGCTTCCGGTTTATCGATTGTTGATTCAAAGCGTTTTGAGCCAATCGGCAGAGGCGGTGCGCTTTCGCACTTCTCAAGAGTGGTTATTTGCAGTTTTGCGCAGTGCTGATGTCCGTTTTCCCGAATCGAATGAGATGCAAATGAGCAAGTCGGGGAATAAATTACTCGGTGCGCAAAGAAGCTTAGGTCAGCCTCCTTTTATGGCGGGTTCTCCTGCTGGTTGGCCAGACAAAGATGCGGATTACAACAGTCCTTCGGCGCTAACTCAGCGGTGGCAGTTAGCGAATCGAATCGCTCGACTGGCGGTGAAAAGTGCCAAGTCCGAAGGTGTGAAACCACAAGCTTTTGTTGAGCAAATTAGCCAACAGCTCTACGGCAATGCGTTGGACGAACACACAAGGTTGGTGATGAACAAAGCCCCATCTGCAGAGATGAAGCTTTCCCTACTTTGGCTTAGCCCGCAATTTCAGTATCGGTGAGGTGAGTGATGACATTAGATAAACAAACGAACTTAACATCGACTCGTCGACAATTCTTGAAATCCGCTTTCGCCGTGGGCGCAACAAGCTTGTTGCCTAATGCAGTCTTTGCTCAATCTAGCTCTCCAAATATCTTTGTTTGGATTACGCTGCGTGGTGCGATGGATGGATTAAACGTTGTGGTTCCTTATGCTGATAAGCAGTATTTAACTCTCCGTCCGACGATTGGTTTAGCAACAGAAAAACTGAATAAACTCGACGATTTTTATGGTTTGCATCCGGCGATGAAAACCAGCTTCGAGTGGTATCAAAATAAGCAGATGGCGATGGTTCATGCTTGTGCCACCGCGTATCGTGAGCGCTCTCATTTTGATGGGCAAAAGGTGTTAGAAAACGGCACAGACAATCCGTTACATCGTGATGGGTGGTTAAACCGATTGCTGCAACTGGATGCGAAGTCGAAAGGCTTGGCGATCGATTCAGGGTTACCTTTGATTGTTCAAGGAGAGAAGGCGGTCAGCAGTTGGTATCCAAACAATTTGCAAGCGCGAGACAGCCAAGTGGAGCTGCTAGAGGCGTTGTTTCAAAGTGATGAGAAGCTTGCGAGTAATTTTGAAGAAGCGCTGAAGATCGAAATGATGTCGAATCGAAATCGTCCCGGTAAGCAGTTTCCTGTCTTGGCGTCTCAAGCGGGAACCTTTCTCTCTGCTGAAGGTGGTCCTAACATCGCGGTATTGGAACTGGGCGGATGGGATACTCATGCAGGCCAAGGCGCAGAAACAGGAAGGTTAGCCAATCAATTACGTACATTGGATAGTGGTCTTGCCAACCTAAAGAAAGCGTTAGGGGATAACTGGTCGAAAACCGTCGTGATGGCGGCAAGTGAATTTGGACGCACCGCAGCGGAAAACGGAACCAAAGGCACCGATCATGGAACAGCAAACGCCATGTTTATTGCTGGTGGAGCCATCGAAGGAGGCAAGGTGTTGGGAGAATTTCCGGGGCTTGCCCAAGCTGAGCTTTATGAAGGGCGAGACTTAGCGCCTGCTAATGATATGAGGGCGGTGATCAAAGCCGTTCTACAACAACACATGAGCATAGAATCGAGTGCGCTAGAAAGCGTATTTCCTGACAGCGGCTCAGATAAAGCTTACGCAGGCCTTATCCGATCATCTTAGGTTTTACCTTCCAACGATAACAAAAACGCCCCGTCTCCAAGCCAGAAGCGGGGCGTTTGTGTTTAATGTGTTTGAATCTTACGCTTGCTTGCGCTGTGCGTCTTTCTTCGCCAGTTTTTCTGCGCGTCGCTGCTCACGTTGTTTGGCACTTTCACCACCGACGTGTTGTTCGCCACGAACCGCTGCTAACGACACTTGCTTTTCACGTTCGCGGAAGCGCGCTACTTGCTCTTCACTGTGTTTACCAAAACATTTCGGGCAGCTTACGCCTTGCTCAAACTGTTCTGATTGTTTGTCTTCTTCGGTGATTGGCAGTCGGCAAGCGTTACACAAGTCGTAGTCCGCTTTTTCTAGCTGGTGGTTCACCGCAACGCGACCGTCGAATACGTAGCAATCGCCTTCCCACAAGCTTTCTTCTTTTGGTACTTCTTCAAGGTATTTCAGAATACCGCCTTCTAGGTGGTATACCTCATCAAAGCCCTGCTCTTTCATGTAAGCAGTCGACTTTTCACAGCGAATACCACCAGTACAGAACATCGCGACTTTTTTGTGTTTCTCTGGATCCATGTTTTGTTTTACATAGTCAGGAAATTCGCGGAACGTGTCAGTATTTGGGTTAACTGCACCTTTAAATGTTCCGATCTCAATTTCATAGTCATTACGAGTATCAACCACAAAAACTTCTGGATCAGCAATCAGATCGTTCCAATCTCGCGGCTTCACGTAGGTGCCAACGACATGACGAGGATCGATGCCTTCAACGCCCAATGTCACGATCTCTTTCTTTAGCTTTACCTTGGTGCGGTTAAACGGCTGAGTATCTGAGTACGACTCTTTGTAAACAATACCAGTAAGGCTCGGCTCGGCATTTAGCCGTGTAAGCAGTGCATCAATACCCTCGCGTTTCGCTGCAACCGTGCCGTTAATACCTTCACTCGCCAGTAGCAACGTTCCATGTACACCGAGGGCTTCCATTAGAGCAAGCAATGGCTCGCGTAACTCTTGGTAGTTTTCCAGTTCCACAAACTTATACAGGGCACAGACAACATACTGACTCATGATTATTCCTTACTTTAAAAGGTCGATGGTTCGACGGCTCGATACCTAACAATTTTAGCGGCTCGGAGTATACCTGAGTAATTTAGTCGGAAATACGGACAAACTATGCGGATATTTTCTATATCCATCAAGCAAAGTGCTATTGAAAACAATTGGACCGGAATGCCCTAAAATTTTTGTGGATGTTCAAATTATTAGTAAAAAATCTTCAAAGTGTTGAAAACATGCTCGACATGAATGGTCGAAATTTGTACTGTGGTTTCGCTTCACATTCCTAAAACTTCTTATTCGATAATCAGTTGAAGCAATGACCTGTGTTCGATGCAGGTTGGTTGGCAAAGGAATTCAACATGCAACAGTTTCATATCCGAAGACTAAGAGAAGAAGACGTCCCACTGTTGAAAACGCTCTTGGTCGAACTCGACACCTCTCATTATGATGCTGAGCCAGATTTCTACCGTTCTCCGGAAGAAATGGCGCAGTTAAGGGAAGATCGCAACATCTTCGATAAATATTTTGATGGCAGCATCACGGCTTTTATTGCTTGTTCGAACCGACAGGTGGTTGGTTTTATCTCTGGCACAGTGCGAGAAGTCAACTCGATTCTCTCTCCAGAAAGACGCGTCGGTTATATCAATGAGTTGGTGGTGTCTGAAAGCCACCGTAACTTAGGTATTGGTTTGTCTTTGATGGATAAAATCGAGAGCGATTTGTGCGGCCAAGATATTGAAGAACTGGGTTTAACTGTGGCGTCATTTAATCACGAAGGTGAAGATTTCTACCATAAGATGGGCTACCGCGTGATCACCAAAATGATGACCAAGCGAGTCAAAGACTAGCGTCGATTTAAACGTGAATCGAACCAAAAACGCCTCTCTATCTTGTGATAAAGAGGCGTTTTTCTATCTAGGTTTTTAGCGATTTCTGAGCGCTAGCTGCTCATTTCAACGTTGCTGCGGTTTGTTTACCCATCGCAATTAACTTGTCGAGAATGCGCTCACCATCTGCGCGAAGACCGTTGTGCTCATATTCGTTGGTGATCCACGCTTTCGAGTTCGGCATTGCAGCGAGTGTTTCACGGCTGATGTCCATTTCCACAAACATATCGTCCGCATAGACTGCGCAACTAACAGGTACCTTATTGTTTTCCAGCTGCTGCGCATCGTATAACGGCGTCCAATCGGCTTTCTCTGCCAGTAACTCTGCCGCTTCTTTCAGTGGCTTTAAGTTTACGTATTGGTCGAACATCCAAGGGAAGACCATTTCTCCGGTAAAGTAGAACGGCTTACCTTGTTCGTAGTTGAACGCATCGTGCTCTCGACGTACTCGGTGCGCGCTCCATTGAGAAGCAAACCCTTGGCAGTAAATCGACTCGTGCAGAATCGCGTAAATTGGATTGGTCTGGAAGTTTTGCTGCGCCAGCATGTCATTGAGAAATTCATATCGAAGCTGAGGCTTACCGTTCACTTCAATCAAAGCACTTTCTAGCCAGTAGTAAGTGGGTAAGAAGGTGTCACTGACACCAAAGTTAATCCCGATTTGTTGGAACTGTTCGACAGTAAAACGCTGACCATTTGGCAGAAATTCTTCGTGCTCCAATAAGTGATTGGCAATGTTTTGGCACAGTTGCTGCGCTTGTGGGAATTGCTGGAAGAAGGCTTGGTTCTTCTCCATCGTGCGCTTAAAAGTCGCGTGATACACATCATCGGCATGGCGAGAAACCGAAGGCACACCACCTGTGATGTAGCTTTGCAGCAAGCTGTTCGGGAACAGCGATAGGTAAGTTAGTGAGCAGAAACCACCAAAGCTCTGACCCAAAATCGCCCACTTCTCAACACCAAATTGTTCACGGATAAATTCTGCATCGCGAACAATGTTGTCTGCGCGGAAATGGCTCAAGTAGTCTGCTTGTTGCTCCGGCGTGAGGTGTGCAAGCGTCTGGTGATTAATCACGCTGCTGTTGCCTGTGCCGCGTTGGTCGAGCAGCAGTACACGATACTCACTCAGTGCGCGTTTGATCCAGCCGTTGTTCCCGTTTGGACGGGGAGAAGGGAAGCCCGGACCGCCTTGAAAATACACTAACCACGGTTTGTCTGAGTCTTCATCGCCGACTAAACAAACGGAGCGAGCGAAGACGTTGATCGTGCCTTTGCTTAGATCTTGGTAATCCAGTGGCACGGTGAACGAGTGGGGCGTGTAATGCAGTCCTGCGTCGATAAATGATTGAGCGTTCATTGTTATGGTCTGTCCTTGTTTATAGTCGCTTTACGATATCGAATTCCTTATTAGAAACAATAGATTTGTTGTAAGAACTCGATTTTTGAAGCCTGAAAGGCATGGAATGGCACTCAAAACAGAAACTCTTCGATCTTTCCGTGTTGGTATGCACTGAGTGAACTATGATCTGATAGGTGCAGTTTAGACATCACTGTCTTACCGTTTTTATGAAACGAGACATTTGGCGGTCATTGACCATGGAGGATGCTTGATGAACACGTCACTAACCCGAATCACGCTCGCTTGTTTACTGCTAAAGACCATTAGTGCGCCCGCATTGGCGGTAGTGACGCCGAACCCGCCTCAATTGCAGGCGAAGGGTTACGTGCTGATGGATTTTCAATCCGGTGCCATTATAGCTGAGCAAAATGCTCGCGCTGGACTTGCCCCTGCCAGTTTAACCAAGCTGATGACCGCTTATGTGGTAGGGCAAGAAATCAAAGCAGGGCGACTCAATTGGGATGACAAGGTGACAGTGAGCGAAAACGCGTGGTCAGCCAAATTCCCCGATTCCTCAAAAATGTTCATTCAACCCAAAGACGAAATCACAGTCGCGAATTTAATGCGTGGCGTGATCATTCAATCTGGTAATGATGCATGTGTGGCACTTGCCGAGCATGTCGCGGGCAGTGAGGGGGCGTTTGTCGCGTTGATGAACGGTTGGGCGGATAAGCTCAGCTTGAACGACACCTACTTCGTTAACTCTCATGGTTTGGATAGCGAGGGCATTCAAACTTCTCCCAATGATATGGCAACACTGATGCAATCTATCATCAATGACGTGCCTGATGTCTACTCGCTATACAGTGAGAAGGTATTTAAGTGGAACAAGATCACCCAATACAACCGCAACAAACTGCTGTGGGATAAATCGATGGATGTCGATGGTGGTAAAACCGGATACACCAGCAATGCAGGGTACAGTTTGGTGAGTTCTGCAAAACAAGGAAAGATGCGATTGATCTCTGTAGTGATGGGAACGCCAAGCAAACAGTCGCGTATTAGCCAGTCTAAGAATCTGCTCAGTTATGGCTTCCGCTTCTATGACACCAAACAAGTGGCAAAACAGGGCGAGGTCCAGGCGAGTGCAAAGGTGTGGAAAGGTGACGTCAGTGAGATTGATTTGGGCTTCGCTCAAGATGCGTACCTGACGCTGCCTCGCTCTCTAACCGCCGGTTTAGACAAGAGCGTGGTAGTGAATGAGCCGTTGATTGCTCCCATCGCGAAAGGGGATGTGGTTGGCAAAGTGGTGTGGAAGAGTGACGATAAAGCTGTGGCCAGCTATCCGTTGGTAAGTAACCAAGTAGTGGAAGAGGGCTCGTGGATTGGTAAGCTATGGGACAGTTTGGTGCTGTGGGTGAAGTCGCTGTTTCGCTAGCTCGATACTGCGTTCTAGTGGGGTAGATTCTAGCACTTTGTCGTATCATGTTAGACAAGATGCGTTTTCTACCTATTTGTCTATCCATCCATGCCAGTTAACGATAAGTCGTAATATGTCAGTGAAAGGGAGGGGGCAAATCCATCTGCCAAAGGTTAGCGGTTCTGATTTGTTAGGGGTTAGAAATCGTAGGACAAACCGATGGTCCAAATACTGTCGTTTTCGACGATGTTACTCATGGAGCTTGACGTCGATAGCTCGCCCTCATTGGTATTGAAATAGGTATATTTCAAGTAAGGTGTCCAGTCATCGATTTTTGTCGACAGCACGAGTTCGTGCTCATTGGTGCGGTAGGCATCTTGGCTGAAGTAAAAATCACCACCAACATGCGTAAATCCTCCGTTAGAACCATCACGATTTTCATGTGTGTACTGATAATCAAGTGCCCAGTTACCCATGGTTAGCCCTGTACCAAGGATAAGTTGATTGCTATTAATGGAGGTATCACTGAGTTGCTCTAGCGTTTGACTTGAGCGGTTGTATCCATAGCCAGCAAAGAGATTGAAATTGTCGGTTACTTGATAATCGATGGTTGCTTCTAGCAACATTTCTTCGCCCGTTTCCCACTTTCCGAGTTCACCGTATAAATTAAGCGTGAGTGATTCGCTGAGGGAGAAGTCATGCCCATAACCCGCAGCGAGCCATCCTTGGTCATCAAACCCAATGTACACTTGACCATTTTCGGAAGTGTTTATCGTAGCCCCGGCCTCGGTCGTATAAGTGCCTTGTTCGGCTGCGTTAGAAGCGATGTTTTGCTCGACATAGACCTGTGTCTTGTTGGCGAAAACAGAGGTGCTCACGCACGCTAATGTAAGGGGTAACATACGAAAATTTTTCATGGATATCTCCAGTTCATTGATATGAAAAACAAGTGCTGGAGATTATTTCTGAAACGGCTTTGCTGAAAAATAAAGCGAACTTAGGTTAAGGAATAAATTTGGTTAATTAGTCGTGCTGTGGGATAGCGCGCTTGATGGCCTCACGTACATGGATGTGTTGCTCATCATCTCTGTAGCGACGGTGGTAAAGCATACGAAAGCGGATAGGACGCAATTCAAGAGGAATAGGGTGAATATTCAACCCGAGCTTAGGGGCTAGTTTTTCGGCCAATGACTTGGTTGATGAAGCGATGTAATCGGTTGTACTTACAAGCATCAACATGCTGGATATTGAACTGGTCTCGATAACGACATTGCGTGGCTCAATAGGTTTATAGGAGAGAAAATCAATCGTGTTCATTTGTGAGCGTCTGACTTTCAAAGCGATGTGTGCTTCTGCAAAGTATTGGTCGTAGTGTAAGGACTCGTGGATTCTCGGATGCCCTTGTCTCGTTAAGCAAACTGCTTCGTCTTCAAACAGGATCTCTTCAATCAATGAGTGACGTTTGTTGGATATCACATCAATGACCAGGTCGACTTTCTGTGTGGTAAGAGCATCAAAAAGCTGCTCTTCGTCTAGTGGCGCCTCAATAAAGCGTACGTTAGGTATCTCAGCCATGAATTGTATTAAGCTCTCTGTGCAATATACATTGAGCGTTTGTTTGTTCTGCTCGATACCACTTAACACGGTAAGCGGATCTTCGATTTTATGTGCCAGTGATACAGCGGCCCCTGTTGGCGCAATTCCCCGGCCCTCACGTACAAACAAAGTCTTTCCAATAACGGCTTCTAGCCTTTTAATTGCAGAGCTCACCGCCGGCTGGGTTAGGTCGAGCTCCTCAGAAGCAACGGTAATCGAACGATGGTTATAGACCGCCAAGAATGTCGTTAGTAGATTCAAGTCCATGTGTTTTCCTACCCTGAAATCACCGTAGTGCGAGATCATGTTCGCCTAGTTTATTTTAATGTACCCGAATAATGGCAATGGGTTATTGGATGATACAGGCTTTGGGAATACGGTCACAATCGTGAGCTTAGATGTTGATGGTTGTCTGTACTTGAACGCCTATTTTCAAATTTATTTTGAAGATGTTTTTAGCTTAGGGTGATTTTTCTCTGTTCGTTGAGCGTTTAAATTGTTGGGATACAACAGTATTCACAGAGGTTTAGAGATGATCCACTTAGTTGCAGAAATTAAAGCGTACCCAGATAGTATCGACAACGTAACCAACTTACTTTCTGGTCTACTAGAACCTTCTCGTGAAGAAGAGGGTTGTTGCCAATACGAACTGTATTTGGATCAAAAGATCGAAGGCTTGTTTATGTTCCAAGAAATTTGGGCATCGCAAGAAGCGTTAGATAAGCACCTACAAAGCCCACATATCGCACAGTTTATCTCGACGCTAGAAGATAACGACTGGGTTGAATATTCTCAGATTCGCCCAATGACGTTTGTCGGTTAAGCTTCCGAGCGGAATGTTGCCAGTACTTTTTTACGTTGCTGGCAGCATTTTTCGTGAATGAATTCGCGGAAGGTGCGAATGGTCGGTGTCAATAAACGGCGGTCAGCACATACCATGTAAAGTGGTACAGGGCCGCAATCCCACTCGGGTAACACTCGTACCAATCTTCCCTCAATTAAATCTTGGCTGATGTCCATCAGTGACTTGTTGGCGATGCCTTTGCCTTTAATCGCTAATCGATGCGATAAGTCACTGTCGTTGCTTAATAGCTTGCCACTCACGACTACTTGTTCGGTGTCGCCCTCACGAGTCAGCGTCCATTTGTTGTACACCGAATCGGCGACCATATAACACAAGCAGTTGTGTTGGTTAAGATCTTCCGGTTTGTTCAGCACTGGATTATTCACGACGTATTCTGGAGAGGCACACAGAATGCGTTCATTTGCACCACACAATGCCAACACAACAAGGTTGGAGTCCGCTGGTTCACCGTAACGAATCGCAATGTCTACTGGTTGGGTGTACATGTCGGTGAGGCTGTCAGAAAGCTCAAGTTTGATAGTCACATTAGGGTAAATATCGATGAATTCATCCACCCAATCTAGGAGCATGTTACGCCCAAAATCGGATGGCGCAGTGATGTGCAGTTGACCTGATAGCTCGCCACGTGCGCTAGAAATTTGGTCCAAGCCTTCTTGCAGTGTCGCTAATGCCTGGGTGGTTTTATCCAAAAACAGTTCGCCTTCCGAGGTTAAACGTAAGCTGCGCGTTGAGCGAACGAAAAGCGGAAACCCAATTTGTCCTTCAAGACGTTTGATCGATGCGCTGATGGCAGCAGGTGTCATGTCCATGCTGTTAGCGGCTTTTGAAAAACTGCCTTGGCGTGCAGTTTCGACAAAGATATTGAGATCGTTGAGGGCTTTCATAGTGAAAAGGGCTTTTTTGAAGTTTGAGCTACTATAGGGGAGATGCGCAGAGTAATTCAATGCCAAACCGTAATAACATTAGGTTACGTGCTGGGTTTGAGTTAGATTAGCCCGCAATGCATTAGAGAAATCAATACTGGATCAAAACCATGAGCAATCAACAACCGAATAACCCATTGCACGGGTTGAGTTTAGAGAAAATCCTTACCCGCTTAGTGGAACATTTTGGATGGAAAGGAATGCATGAACGTGTTCGTGTTAATTGTTTTCAGAAAGATCCGTCGATCAAATCGTCTTTGAAGTTCCTACGTAAAACGCAATGGGCACGAGACAAAGTGGAAGCGTTGTATATTGAGACGTTCTGTTAATTGGATTTGGTGAATGTCTAAAAGAGAGATTCCGGATGGCTCGCTTAGGCTCGTCCGGAATGACGCCTGAGATGGTATTGTAGAGCTAGTACCAAACGAGAATCTACTCTCAGATTATATTGAGTTTATTCATCGCTCTATGGTCTGCAGCAAGCTGTAAGTAGATTCTTAGTCTCGCCTTGTCTCGCTAGAATGAAGCAGGTTTTCTTATCGCGTGGGCTGGAAGAGTACCTCTGCGTAATTCCCGATAGCGACGAAGGAGCGTAGTCGGGAATCTCGACTCTAATCCCTCGCTTCTCGCCTATTTGCTATTCCAAATTATGCGTACTGCCCACCGTTCCTTCTAACTCTAAAATCGATTGGCGCACGTGGTCGGGAATCGCGGCTTTCACGTTGTTCTTAAAATCAAACATCACACCGGTTGCTGTTGCGATGGTCACAATCTTGCCCCACTTTTTGCTCAGCACTTGGTACTCCATCGTCATGCGGTCTTCTTGCATGTCGATAACACGCGAGCCAATCAGGAGTGTATCTGGAAACGTGACTGGCAGTTTGTAGCGGCATTGGGTTTCACTCAGCACCGGACCGATGTGAGACGTCTGCAAATCAACTAACAGATTAATCTTGTTGAAGTAGTCCAAACGTGCGGTCTCGAAGTACCGAAAGTACACGGTATTATTGACGTGTTGTAGGGCATCCATTTCTCCCCAAGCCACTTTGATTTCGGTGATCACAGAGAAGTCTTTTAATAGTGTATCCATTGCTCTTGTTCCTTTTTCCTCGATGTTGCCGCAATTTGCTAAGCGACTTATCATTTTGAGTATTTATTCTAGATGGAACTGATTAAAATGTAATAAGATTGTATTTAAATTGTAAAATAAAATGGATGCTTATTTTTGTAAACTAAAAACTTTACATAGTCAGTTGTGAGGCGTAGGTTTAAGTAAGCGTAACCAAAAGGAGATGTCCAATGACTGAACTGAAAGGTTTCAATCTTGCCTTGGTAGAAAAGCGAATCGATTGGACAGGAGAACTGTTCAGTTTAAGAGTTTCCGGCGCACCGCTCTCCTTCAAAGCCGGACAATTTACCAAACTCGCGTTGCTCGACGAGCAGGGCAACCCAATCAGTCGTGCTTACTCGGTGGTGAATGCTCCCAGCGAACAGTTTGAATGGCTCGAATTCTTAATCGTTGCCAACCCCGAAGGGCAATTAACTCCTAAACTGCAACAGCTCAAGACAGGTGAGTCTATTTATGTCGGTGAGACTGCTCACGGTGACTTAATTCACGATACCATTCCCAAACAAGCTAATGATTTGTGGTTACTTTCAACCGGTACTGGCATTGGTCCATTTCTCTCTTTGTTAGACAATATCAACTTGCTGCCACACAGTGACCATATTGTGCTGGTACATGGTGTTCGCTACGAAAAAGACTTGGTTTACCAATACCTAATCGAGCAGCTTCAACAACGATACGAAGGTCGCTTGCGTTATGTTCCTATTGTCAGCCGAGAAAGTATTCCCGGTAAACTACAAGGTCGTATTCCAGAGTTGATTGCTTCGGGAGAGCTGGTCAATCGCGCAGACTTACCTTTTTCTAAAGAAAGCAGTTTTGTCATGATGTGTGGTAACCCAGAAATGATCAAAGACACCTCTCCAGTGCTGCAAGAGTTAGGTTTAGAGAAGTATCGTAGCCGAACCGGTGGCAATATTATTTACGAGAGGTATTGGTAAGTGTTGATCAATTTTTAGACCATCTCACTTCTGAGAGAGAGTCACAAATATAACTTCTCTGAATTGAGTACGCTTACCCTCATCCCTAGAATGCATCAGCTTGCATTTAAGGAGAAAGCATGTGGTGCTCAATTGCCAGTAAAAAGCGCAGATTTATTGGTGGGCTGATTGATTTCATGATCGTGACGGGGATAGTGCTGCTTATTGCCTTAACGATCAATTCACTTATCAACGGTTTCGAGCTTTCTCTCCATGAAAACCTCCAGCTCGTCAATGAGACGAAAGCAAACTATATCTTGACGATTCCGATGTTGATGCTAGTGAATTGGAATCTGTTGCGTGAAGGCCAGACTATCGGCATGCGTTTAGTCGGCATTAAAGTGGTGATGAAGAATGGCCATGACACGACTAAAGTGGTCGCCTCACTGCGACTGTGCATAAGCTACTCAATTGAAATGCTTATCCCGTTTACACCGTTGATGAACATCACTTTGTTTTTCTTCCATCCTAAACGACGCTTACTGCATGACATGCTCTCTGGCACTAAAGTAGTAAATTGCTAAGTCGCTCGCTGATTCGGTTTTGAATCGTTTGTTTTATTCAGAGTTGCGAGCGACTCGTCTTTCCATAACCCTCCTCCAGCGGCTACACTTTCTTCAGATATAAATTCAATAGCTTAGGATCAAGGATGATGAACAAAGCTGGTTGGGCGGTCTGTCTCGCGGCACTTTTCTCATCGGCTGCTTGTGCAGGTGAGTGGGAGATTGAAGCGGGTGGATTTTTCTCCCGAACCGATACCAAACTCAACGCTTACGACCCTTACCTCGACCAAATACGCACCATCGATTTTGAATCGGATCTCGATTTGAAAGAGTTTACTGTGCTGCCGTACGTGGAAATTGAGTATTACTTTAACCCCAAACACAGTGTGTATGTGGATTGGCGTAGCCTACACCGAGAAGCAACGCGCACCGCAGTGACCAAGCCTTTTGAGGTGACGATAGATGGTACGACGTACGCGGTTCAGGCAGGTTCCAAGCTTACAACAGAGTTGAATATCGATATTGCACGTTTAGGTTATGGCTATCAATTCTATACCAGCGATAAATGGGCGGTGGATGTATTAGCTGGTTTGCATGTGATGTGGTTGTCATTAGGTTTAGATGGAAAGCTTGGTGCAAAAGTAAGCGGGGTGGATGAGGTTCCCGTCATGTTTGTCGATGATGCTGTGTTGAGCGACGTGACTGCGCCTTTGCCTGATTTAGGGATTCGAGCGGAATATTCACTGACGCCAGATTGGATTTTGAAGAGCCACGCGCAGGTGTTCTATCTAGCGGTGGATGATATTGAAGGTTACTTGCTGGAAGTCGATTTTGGCGCTAAGTACTTATTCACTGATCAATTTAGTATGACAGGGTCATTCAACTATTACGAAGTCGGTGTGGATTACGAAAGCGAGAATACCGCGCTGGATGTAACGTATCGGTTTTATGGTCCGATGCTGACAATGGCGTATAAGTTCTGAACAAAAAAGCCACAACGATGTGTGGCTTTAACATTGAGTGGTTCTTTAAAGCAACTTGCCGATGAGCTTTTTGCTTATTCAAGCAGGCTTATTAGTTGTTGATGTACTCTTTAAAGCGCGCTTGTGTTTCTGCGTCCGCTTTTTGGTACCAGAAATGCAGCATCTCTTCAGCCGTTGAATCTGCTTTCATTGTCGCAGGCTTAGTTTGCTTCATGTCTGCTGGGATTTTTGCAGGAAGAGTTACTGGTTGAACAGCCGCTACAGTCGCAACACCAATAGCCGCTGCACCACCAGCTTTGTTGTAATCTTCCACTTCACGAACGTAGTCGCGGCCGATTTGCATGCCAGGCTTCATTAGTTTGTCTTGCTCTACTGCGATCGCGTTGCCAGAACCATCAACCAGTTTCCAATCTAGATCTTTGATTTTATTTTCGGCTTCACGAAGGTCACGGTATTCCGGCAGTTGTAGCGTCAGTTCTGCATCTGTCGCATCGAAACGAGTTACGATCACGTCACTCTCAACGCTTAGGCGGTCATTACCTTGGCTGAAGTATGGCGCGTAACGGAAAACAACTTGGTTTACTCCGTCAGGTAGAGTGAAGCTCTTTTCAGAAGCGAAGAAGCCACCAGATAGTTTTACTTTTTCGCCGTTTGCTGCCAAAACTGAAACGTCGTCAGGAACACTTACGGTTACGTCGGCGAATGCCATTCCGCTCATTGTAAGAGCAAGCGCGCAAGTTAAAGGCTTGATCAATTTCATTGTTTTTATCCTAAGCACTGTCATTTGTGGTCACCGAGAGTGCATCGTAAAGTGCTTTATTGCAACTCTCGAATGTAAGAAGTATGAAAATTTAACAAGAACGTCATTTTAATCTTATTCGGGTCGATGAAACTGTGAGCCAAATAGCTCAAACCGCTGCAAGCAGCGGTTTGTTTCAATTGATAGAACAATTAGATACCAGCGCCATCTCCGGCTTCGCTCTGTTCTGTTACTTGTTCGGAATGATCCTCTAAAGCTTCTTGTTGCTGCTGCGCTTTTTCAATGCTCAACCACCAAACGAACAGTTCATACCAAATCGCTAAAATAACCGCACCTAAGAACAGACCAACAATGCCGTAGAACAACATACCGCCGATAGCACCAAGGAGAATCACTGGCATTGGTACATCAACGCCGCGACCCATTAACATTGGTTTGAATAGGTTTTCAGACAATGCCGCAACTACAACCCAAACAGTAAACATTGTTGCTGTGCTTGTGTCTTGCGTCATGTACATGTAACCGATAACTGGCAGAACCGCTAGTAGCGCAGGTAGCTGTGCGATACACAGAATCATCAATACTAGAGTCAGTAAGCCCGCAGCCGGTACGCCAAAGATGAAGAAGCCAGCGCCAATCAATAGTGCTTGAATGGCTGCCACACCAACGACGCCAAGCAGAACACTCTTGATGGTTGCAGCAATAAGTGTTGTCCAGCTTTTCGCATTTTCACCAGCAGTACGAACCGCAATGGTTTGCAGCCCAGATGCTAGAGACTCAGAGTAAGTCATAAAGCCAGCTGCAATCGCTAAAGAAATGATAGAAAGTAACAAGCTACCCAGCGCGCCACCGACCATACCAAGCAGAGAAGTCAGACCTGCCTTGATTTGTGGCATAAAGGTTTGGATTGCTTTTTCTAGGTTTGTTGCGAACAGTGTCCATACTTCGTAAAGCTTGTCACCGACCAGAGGCCAGTCCGCTACCGATGCTTTTGGACCTGGGATTTTAATATCGCCACTTTGCAATACATCCAACGCATGTGTTGCACCATCTACAATAGAACCTGAAACCATCACTAGAGGCGTAACCAGTAGAGCGATACCCAGCAGGGCAATGGTGGTTGCCGCGAGACCACGTTTGCCACCGTACACTTTTGCCAGTTTCTTACAGATTGGCATCAGGGCGACGGCAATGATGGCACCCCATATCACCGGAAGGATGAAAGGTTTGATGATGTCGTATGTAAACATCAGCAAGATTAAGATCAAGCCGATTCGTATTGCCGATTCCACCATGTTACTGATGAAAAGCTTACTTTCAATTTTTACCGATTGTTTATCCATTTTTGTTTACCTGATGTTCAATGTTGGAACTGACGAGACTTGAAACAACAATCGCCATATAAAACACGCCTACGATGGCCTCTAGATACACCACGACTTGCGCCAAGGGTGTTAGAGGGCTGATGTCGCCATAACCCAGAGTGGTTAGAGTGACGAAACTGAAATACGCTGCGTTAGAGAAGTTTTGACCCCAAGAGATAGCTTCCATTCCGGTGAAAGCGTTTGGAGAGAATTCCAGCAGAATGAGGTAGGCAATTGCCCACATCAAACCTAGCAGCAAGAAGAGTGCAACAGAGCCAATCACCTTGTTGGTGTTGACGTGCCCAGTGAAGAGAATCTGTCTTGCAATCGACTTAAATGTCCCAAAGAAGAAGGCGAAGGTTAGGGCGAGCATGACAACGTCCATTTCCTTTATACCTAGCACCGTTTTGATCACGCTGACCACAACCCATGTACCTAATAAGGTGTATAGGAAGCGCGACCAATTCTTGTCAAAACGCAGGCTCGCCATACAAACGACGAAAGTTAGAATGGTGAAGCCTTGCAGAAGATGCTCCATCGCACCTTCCCCTACGACCTGAACAAATGCACCACCGATCAACAGGCCGATAAGAGCCAAAGTCAGGTAGAAGAAGTTGTTCTCTTCATTAATGTTTTTAAGTTTTTTTCCAATAGCCATGGTTTGCCTGTTTAACTCCTATTTTTGTTCTTGTGATGAGTCCTTCATCACCATGATGGAAGCGGAAAGTCCGAATCTCAGATCAACGCCTTCCGGCAATTCATGCAGTGACACTCGAACAGGAATACGTTGTGCTAGGCGAATCCACTGGAATACCGGGTTCACGTTAGGCAAAAGGTTATAACCCACAGTGCCGTCTTTAGGGGCGATACCCCAACCGATAGAATCTACGGTGGCATCGATAGGGTTGTCAGGGTGCGACATCAATGTCACGCGCGCGTCGCTACCCGGAGCAATTTGAGCCAATTGGTTTTCACGGAAGAAACCAAATACCCAGAAACTGTTTTTATCGATAAGTGCCACTAACGGTTGGTTTGCGACTGCTTGCGTACCGTCACGGATATCTAGGTTAGAGACAAAACCGTCAACTGACGCATAGACCTTGGTGTAGCTCAGATTCAGACGAGCGGATTTCAATTGCTCTTCAGCGGATTTGATTTGCAGTAGTGACTCTTCGTAAGTGATCTCGCGGCGGATCAAGTCTTTGTGAGAAACGGCACCACGGTCTTTAGCGCGAATGTCTTTTAAACGGTCGTATTCGATCTTCTTACCACGTGAACTTACGATTGATTTTTGCAATGCTACTTCCGCTTGAGAGAGCGCAACTTCATAAGTGGTAGGGTCTATCTCAAACAGCAAATCGCCTTTTTTCACTTCTTGGTTGTCTTGCACCGTAACTTTCACGATAGGACCAGAGACTCGTGGTGCAACTTTAATGACGTTGGCACGAACCTGACCATCCCGTGTCCACGGGTTATTAAAGTACTCTTCGAACTTCTGATAGCCGAACCATGCCGCGCCACCAAGAATGACAAGATTGAGTGCAATAACGAGTAGTTTTTTCATCTTGTTGGACACCTAAAACTGTATATAAAAACTGTCGATGGCCACCACGTAAAACACCATGATGGCAAGGAATGTCAGAGACGGAAACGCAATGAAACGAGACAGACGCGTTTTATTTAAAATGATTACTGTAATCCAAGTTGCGGTGACTGAGAGAAACAGCACTAGCAATAAGGGAGAGAAATACACGTCACCCCAGGAGAGTTCATGTGGCATTACTGCACCTCCCCATCTTGTTGCGCACCGTCTTGCTGTGTGTTATCGCTTTCTACTTGATCTTTCGAGGTAGAATTCTCTATACGGAGCGGTGGCAGAGCGCGTTCCTCTTCATCCAACAAACCATCCCAATCGCTGCGGTCTTGCATTTGCTTCGCGACGGTTTCGGATATGAATGGTTTGCCGGTTTGGGTTTCCCAACCACCCCCGAGCGCTTTGTACAGCGCCACAACTTGGTTGGCGACATTGCCCTTAATGGTGGCGTAGCTGTCTTCTGCTCGTGTCATTTTTTCTACCGAGTTCAGCAGCCGCTCAAACGAAATTTGGCCATTCTCATACTGAGTCATCGAGATATTGAACGCACGAATGGAGGAGTTCACCGATTGCAGACGCAATGATTTTTGCTCTAAGTACAAGTCATATGCTTCGAGCGCATTGGTCACTTCATTGACGGCTTGAAGTACCTTCTTGTTGTAGTTGGTGAGCGTTTCTTGGAAGCGAGCATCCTCGAAACGAATGTTGTTCTTCACTCGACCGTATTGGAAGATGTTCCAACTGAATGTAGGACCTACCACCATGGTGAGTGAGTCACTGAAACTAAAGCTGCGGCCATCTGGCACTGTGCTGTCGATGCCGATAGAGCCAAACAGGGAGAAGCTTGGGTAAAGCGCGGTTTCTGCTACACCAATTTTGGCGCTTTGAGCGCGAGCCTGCATTTCTGACACTTGAAGGTCGGGGCGACGCATCACTAAGTTTGCATCGACTTTGTCGTCAAGAAGCGGTGGGCGAGGCACTATTGAACGTTCGTCATTTCCGGACAAGGCTGGTTTTCTGCCTGATGATTTGAATTGGTTTTCATAATCCGCCATGCGTTGTGCAAAGCTGGCAGATTTCAGTAAGCCTTCCACTTCCTCTGGCAAGACGCCAAGTAACAACGCCAAGGCTGTTCGTGATTGCTTCATCGCAATCTCTAGCGATGGTTGCGCTGCTTTGGTGTTGAACAACTGGTTTTTCGCCTGTTGAACGTCGAGTTCAGTCACGTTGCCAGAATCAAACTGCACTTGAGTGATATTCACCACACGCTCTTGGATTTCGATATTCCGACGAGAAAGCAGAATACGTTCTTGGAAAGTACGGTAGTTGATGTAGTTGCGCGCCACTTCTGCAGTGATGGTCACCATAATGTCGTGATAAGACGCAATCGACGCATAATAACTCGCTTCTGCGGACTCAATGCCACGAGCGTATTTGCCCCAGATATCCATCTCCCAAGCGGCATCAAAAGAAAGTGCCGCGTTATTCACACCTTGGTCGTTAACATAAGCTCTTGCCAAGTTACCGGATACGGTTTGCACTTGCGGGTACTGTAATCCAGTGGAGATACCCAGTAGTGAGCGCGCTTGAACAATACGCAGGCCCGCCGCCTCAAGATCGAGGTTTTGTTGACTGGCCATCTCGACCAATTGGTTAAGGGTAGGATCGTTAAATTGCTGCCACCACTGCTGTAATTTTTGCTCTGACTGCTTTTTCTCTAATTGTTTTGTGTCTTGTGCGGCTTTTTCTACCGACCAATCACTTGGCAGCGTGGTTTGCTCTGGGTGGGCATAGTCCGGGCCCAAAGTTGTACACGCACTCAGCCCGAGCACAGAGAGTATGGCGAGGCTTGGTTTCGTTAATTTTAGAAGCATCATATCCTCACCTTTAAAACCGCTTCTGACGTAAGTTCACCCAATCGATATCCTCGTAGGTTTGCTTGCATTGGTTGATTGCTTCGAACACGTTCCGTTTTAAATTCAGCAAGATATAAAAACCGGCAATCTCTGAATAAGCGTAGTCAGATAAATCCAACTCACGAAAGAAATCTTCCAGTTTATTTTCAAAGGATTGGTAATCTTGGCTGTATTGTTCGAACACTGAATCGAGTTCAGTTGTTGGTTGATGGCTCGCTAATGCACCTGCCATCAGAGGTAATATGGAATCGGTATGTTTGCTGCGTAACTGTTTGATAAGTGGGTTACTTAGCAGTTTCTGTTCAGCAGCAATCAGAATGTTGACGTGGTTACTCAACGCATCACATGACTTGCTGAATGCACCTATCGCCTCTGGTGTCGTTTTATCAAACAGTTTGTGGTTGACCTTCGAGCCCCAAACTTTGAGTTTTTTCGATGACACATTCAGTGTTACCAAGTGCAGTGAGCGCTTGATGGATTTGAAGCTTGAGTTTGATGGTTGGTGGTAGCTACTAAACAAATCACCTACGTGCCGGAAATACCGCTCTTTTAAGGTCAAGAATAGATGCTCGGGACGTGAGTTGAATGGGAAGTAGTGAGCAAAAATGATCATAAATACCACCATGTAGAACAAGGTCATAATTGTCATCAGAATCCCGAAGTGATAGGTCATGTTGTTATCGAGTCCAAGCACGAACAACCCTATCATGTAGAAAATTGTCACCGGGCCCTTAAATAGGTAAAAGCCGACAAAGGTATAGATGAAGATAAATAAACCCAGTTCAGAACCTAATTCCAATCCCGGTAAGATGAAGACGTACGAAGGCACCGCAAACAAGAAACCGAAGGTAAACAAAATCAGCAGCATAAATGGGTGAACCGGAACAAACGACAGCAGCGACATAAACAGGGTTGAGAAGGTCACAAACGAGTAACCTCCTGGAGGATTAAAGTAAATCCAAATCAGGCCCGCGACCCAGTAAGTGGTAAAAGTTTTGACTGCGGTTTTAAAGTTTTCTGCATCCCACCACAGAAACTTGCTCTTCTGCTTTGGTAGCTCTTGTTTGAATGAAACGTTGTTGGTTACCGAGTCAATACAGCTGATGCTTTCTGATAGGCGCGATAAGCTCTGATGCATCAGTTTTAGCAAGTGACCAAGTGTAAGAGCGGAACCCTTTACAAGATGGGAAGCATTTGCGAGAGCTTCTTGGTTGTAATCGATTTTGAACTCTTGCGCGCGGTAAGCCGGCCCTTCGTTATCCCACATTTCTTGGCTGGTCTTGAACAATTGCTGGATTTCTTCAACTGCTTGGTTGAAGTTATTGATGCAGCTTCGGTCTTGCTGGTGGCTAAAGTGACTGTGTGCTGCGACGCTGAGTTCTTGGGTAATTTGCTTATTGAAGTGAACCGCGAGTTGCCATTCTTTCATGTAAGCAGATACATCACTGCATTCGACGCTCACCATTGCAAAGCGCTGCTCTAGAGCATTCTGAGCCGCAAAAACTTTATCTAATAATTCGTCAATACTGGGGTTGGGCTCTTCATCCCCTTCTTTTGGCCCAGAGTCGGGGTGGTGCCGTGTTGTGGAGTCGTCTTTTCTTCGAAATTCTGCAAGATGGCGGCGAATAAGGCTTGCTGAGCTTGGTTAAGCTGCTCGATCATCTGGCGCAAATTTTGTTCTGTTTTCGTCGGCCATAAGAAAGTACCAACTAAGGTGTAAAGTACGACCCCAAAAACAGTCATGTGGGCACGGTCCACACCATACATGAACGCACCTTCTGCATCACCGCCATTAGACATCATTAAGACCATCACGCCGGTCAGGGCCAATAAAGTTGGGTCTTTTTGATAGGCATTGCGGAAGTAGAAGATAAAGGAAACCACCACCGAGACACTGAGCATGTACATCAAGCGATCTTGCGCGAACATGCCCACCAACAACAAACCAATGACGGCACCGACTAACGTGCCGAGTACACGTAATGTCCCTTTTGCTAATGATTCACGACGGCTGCCTGTAGACGCAATCAGCATGACGGTAGTTGCTGCGGTTGAGGCTTGCGGCCACCCCATCGCAAACGGGATCAGATAAGCCAGAGTTAGGCTAAGCGCGACTTTTGTGGCGAATTTGATTTTATCGTTCATAGTGTCAAAGTTTGCTCAGGCTTATGGTTGTAAGTTAATGAATTTATTAAATCAATAATCAGAATTTCGTTCTGAAAAAAATGCGGAGGCGGAATATAGCGATTGAAAAGCGTCGGTTTGTAAATCCTTTGTCAAAACCAAATCGGGTCAAAATGTTCAAATTGCCGTTCATCCCCCACAGACTATGGCGTGAGGGGGGAATGACTAAGAAAACGTTTAACTAAATAATCTCATTACTGATACAGATTTGCAGGAATTACCAAACCAAGTTTTCTATCAGTACACATTGCCTGTGCGTTAAGCAGCGTTCACGTCCATAAAATTGTGAGACTGACTGCCTATACAAAAGCATAGATGATGATAGCCAAGTAGACAGGAAAGTTTTTATTTTTTATTGGCTTGGCGAGTTCTTTGACGCGTTTTGGGAGCGAGATAAAAATACTAGCGTGATACCACTAAGAATAATCGCACTGGTCATCAATGAATGAAGCGTCAGCATTTCATCCAACAACAAAGATCCTAGAGCTAGTGCAATCACTGGTACCGATAGTTGGCTCACTGCTGCCTGTAGCAAAGACAGTTTTTGCATGACTTGATACCAGAAGACGTAACCAAGGCCAGAGGCAACCGCACCAGAACTTATTGCCAGCAGTATGCCTTTGATGGTGAAGCCTGTGAAATCAAGAAGAAAAGGGGAAAGCAGCAGACCCATAATAGACGCGACAACAAAACCCCAAGTAATGCCGCTGCTTGGGCTAGGAGCTTGCTTGCCAAGCGCAGTAAACCCTGCCCAACAAGAACCAGAGACAACCATCAATACCGCTGACCAAGCATCTGGACGCGTTGCAGATGGTAACATTAGCCAAGCAAACCCAATCAAAGATACGGTGATGCCAGCCAACTCCAATGGTTTAAAGCTCTGTCCCTGCCACCAATAGAGTGCGAGCAGAGTGAGTTGAACCGCCCCGAAAAGTAACAAGGCCCCCGTTCCTGCTGTTAGGTTTATATAAGCGAAAGAGAACAGTGCTGCGTAACCAAATAGTGCCAATCCGGCTAGTACACTGAACGTAGTTGTTGGTAATTGGCTACGCCAGTTTCCGCGAAGTAGAAGAATGAACACAAGTGTGACCGCACCTGAGAGTAAGCGGATAAGGGTAAAACTGCCAGCATCAATCAATCCCTCTGCCAATGCCAATCGGCACAACAGTGAATTGGCAGCAAAGGCCAGCATAGCAATCGCAGTCAGTAGAAACGTCGACATCCCTTATCCTTAATTTACAGCGAGAGCAGGCAGTGTAACTTTAAATATCCCCCACTAATTAGTTGATAAAGTGATTAGTTATAGCTGAAAACAAAGCTCAAGATGAGATGGTAAAGTACAGAATTAGGTTAAATTGAGTAGAAAAGATAGTTGTTATGGTATAACAACTCATCTTAATCCGTGAACTAGATGAATGAGGAATTCAGTTTGAATCTATTTGTTAAGGATCTCACCGTTATTGATGCTTCTTACTTGTGTGAAACACGAGGAATGGTCGGAGAGAGTTGGATTCTAGATGTCGTAATGCATGGTGATCTCAATGAGATGAACATGGTGCTGGATTTCTCCAAAGTCAAAAAGCAAATCAAACAGTTGGTTGATGAACATGTCGATCACCGGTTACTTGTGCCGTCCAAGAATTCAGCTGTGCATTCTGCGCGTGCCAAAGTGGGCTACTCGATGGTCGACCTCACTCGTGGCGAAAAGGGCATTCATTTGAACTGTCCTGATGAAGCATTCTGCTTTATTGATGCTGAAGAAATCTCTATTGAGAGCGTGACCGAGCACATTCATAAAGTACTCAAAGGCAATCTACCAAGTAACGTGGCTTCTATAGACATCACTTTGCGTCACGAGAAGATTGATGGCGCATATTATCACTATACGCACGGCTTGAAGAAGCACGATGGTAACTGCCAACGTATTGCACATGGGCATCGCTCTCCTCTCAAAATCTTGATTGATGGCCAACGCGATACAACTCGCGAGTTGGCTTTTGCCCAGCGCTGGCAAGACATCTACCTTGCAGCGATTGAAGATCTTGTTGAAATCGCAAATCTCGAACTGAGCGAGCATGCAAGCCTTATCAATTGCGACACTCATTTTGGTTTTCGCTACACCACATCACAAGGTGAGTTCCAGCTTGCTATCGCACACAGTGAGACTGAAGTGTTGAACACTGATACGACGGTTGAGCTCCTTGCGGTATTTATTGTCAAAGAAATAGCCACCTCTTTGGGTGAGGGGCAGTCGCTACAAGTTATCGCCTACGAAGGCGTGGGGAAAGGGGCGATGGCTTTTCGCTAAACGCATCCGACTTAAAGGCTCTTTCGCTCGATATTAGTATTCAAGTTTGAACTGCTTATAGTGCTCTTCGAATCGGTTGCTTATCCAATCCATAAGCATTTTGACTCTTGGCAGTTGATATTTGACTGGCGGGCAGACGAGCGAAAGTAAGGTTTTTTCTGACCACTCAGGGAGTACTTCGATAAGTCTCCCTGATGTTAAATCAGCATGGCAGTACACATCGGTTAGCCTCGTTACCCCTAGCCCAGAAATCGCGGCGTGGCGCATTGTTCTACCCGTTGCCGATTTAATACCTTGCCCTACATTGATGACGCGCTGCTCTTTGTGATTCTTCATGATCCAATGCTCCACACTGCCATGAATCAAAGGTAAGGCTTTAAGATCTTCTGGGACGAGGATATTTGGGTGTCGTTCGAGAAAATCCGGGCTTGCGACATAGTGTGTGCGAAGTGTGGTGAGTCGGCGCGCGATGAGAGTGGAGTCTGGCATCTCGCCAACTCGTAGAACTAGGTCGTAGTTATCTTCTATCAGATCGACACGATGTTTTGAGAAATCGAGTTCTACTTCTACGTTCGGGTAGGCGGCTTGAAAACTCATTACCAATGGTGCAATTAACTCTTCGCCAATCGGACCTCCGACAGAATTCATGTGAATCCGACCTTTAATTTCGCTGGTGGCTTGCTGTGCCCATTCTGCGGCGGTATCCAGTTGTAGCATCGCTTCTTTGCATTTACGAAAGTAACCATCGCCAATCTCAGTAAGGCGGAGCTGACGTGTGGTTCTATAGAGTAACTGAACACCTAGCGAGGACTCTAATTCACTCACGAGCTGACTTACGTTTGCCTTTGATGCGCCCATCGTTTCGGCTGCGGAGGTGAAGCTTCCACATTCCGCTACATAAATAAACGCTCGAATACCGCGCCAAGATAGATTGTTCATATAAACCTAACAGTGTTTTCATAATGCCTATATATATCCGAATAATAGCGCTCCTTATACTTGTTTAAAAGAGAGGAGCAGAGTGCAAATGTTTGTGAATGCTCGTCTTTATCGTCTAAAAACCGTTAAACATAGAGAGTGAATCGAGTGACAGTAACAAGATATGAAGCTTCATTTTTCAGCAATGGCAACCGACTTGCAGCGGAAATTCATCGTCCATCCGTAGTGGAAAACCCTTTACCAGCGGTTTTGATTGCTGCGCCACAGGCGGGTGTGAAAGAGCAGACGGTAAGAATCTACGCCGAGAAAATTGCTGCCAAGGGATTTGTGGTATTAACGTTTGACCATGCCAGTTTTGGCGCGAGTGAAGGCGCGCCAAGATTTCATGAAAACCCATATAATAAAGCGGAAGATTGCCGCAACGGGGTGACATATTTACGTTCTTTAGCGTATGTGAACAGTGAGCAAATCCATGGGTTAGGTGTTTGTTCTGGTGGTGGGTATTTAGCTCACGCCGTTGCGACAGATCGACGCGTAAAATCACTTGCGACCGTGAGTGCTTACTTTGACCACCGAGGTTTTTATCACAACGTCATTGGTCGAGAGAGTTTGTTAGATTTACTGCTTAAAGGTAATGAAGCGAGAGAACGTTATCTTGCTACTGGGCAGATTGATTTTCTGCCTCATGCACCAGCTGAAGACAGTGAGGAAATGCCACGTCTGTTTCGAGAGTTCTACCAGTACTACATGACAGAGCGCGGAGCAAAAGGCTTATACGAAAGCAAGTTTTTGCCTTGGTCTTATGAGTCTTTGGCTAACTTTTCAGCTTTGGATATTGCTGCAAACCTGACACCGACACCACTGTTGATGATTGTCGGTACAGAAGCGGATTCCGCATACGAAAGTGAGCAAATGTTTGATGCGGCTTTGCAGCCTAAACAACTGATTAGAATTGAAGGTGCGAATCACATTGGGCTCTATGATGAAGACGAATACGTCGATCAAGCCGTAGATAAGATCATTCATTTTTTCGAACAGCATTAACCTAGTAAGTTGTTTTTATTGAACAACCACTAGCAAATGAGCTCCTGTGTATTATCGAAAATATGGGAAACACTTTGGTGTATGACAACTTGCGTTTACACCAAAGCATGAACCGAGAAAAGGGACGAGAGTATCGTCCCTTTTTTTGTACCTGTTGGAACGAAATAGTCATTGGGAGAAAACCAAGTCTAGATTTTTAATCGCGTTTGATTCCTCTCAGTCATTTAAAAAATAAAATATACATACTTGCACGATTGTGCATGTGTGTATATGATTCACCCTCTTTTTACTTGCTAGAGATTCCAATTGTGGATGCTAAATTAGTTATTGCGTTAAATGAGTTCTTTTATGTGGCCAAAGGTCTGGTCGTTATCATCGCTATTGTGTCGGTACTGACTGGCATCATGCGAGAGTATATCCCTCAAGATAAACTCCAAGCGACGCTGACCAAACACGATAAATGGGGAACCTTGTTAGGCGCATTGTTCGGGATGCTGACCCCATTTTGTAGCGCAGCCGTGGTTCCGGTGACCATGGCAATGGCGTCAATGGGCGCATCATTAGGTACTGTGATGAGCTTCATCATCTCGGCGCCACTGTGTAACTTCATCGTATTGGCGATGGTGTATGCGGCGTTTGGATTGAAGATCACTCTGGTGTACTTCTTGGTGACCTTCACCGCTGCGGTTCTAGGTGGCTACTTGATTTCTAAATCACCTTGGAGAAACGAGATCAAACGCGGAGCTGAGCTTGAAGACACCAAAAACAAAGGCTGTTCAGGTTCAAACAAAAACACAGGCAACACTTGTGGCGTAGCCCCTTCTTCTGCATCAAGAATGCGTAATGCAATGGGTGGTGCTTGGGCTTTATTTAAGCGAATCATCCCGTATGTACTATTGGGTGCGGCGATCAGTGGATTCTCGGCAGCTTACTTACCAGCAGACTTGGTAGAGAAATACGTGGGCGGAGATAGCTTCCAATCTATCGTGGTCGCTTCCTTGATTGGTATCCCGCTTTACCTACGTATCGAGATGGCGATACCGCTACTTAACGTGTTAATTGCTAAAGGAATGGGCTTAGGCGCAGCATTAGCACTAATTATTGGTGGTACAGGTGCCAGTTTGCCTGAAATCGCGCTAGTATCTGCAGTTCTAAAAAGAAAAGCCGTAATCGCGTTTGTAGGAATCGTCTTAACGACAGCCATCATTGGTGGCGCTATCTTCCAATACGTTGTGTAAAATCGGTTACTCAGAACAATACAAAACTTCGCGCCGTTCATAGAGAGTGGCGCTATTCAGTTGGAAGGGTAAAACCATGATGGATGAAAAATACATTGATTCGCTAAAAGCCTTATCAGAACCGAATCGACTGCGATTGTTCTGGTTGTTCCTGCATGTAGATGAATGCATGGCAGTGGCTGAGGCAATCGACATCATTGGTGAAACTCAATACAACGTGTCTCGTAATCTTAAAATGCTCTACAAAGCTGGCCTGCTCAACCATGAGAAGAAAGGCAAGTGGGTGTTCTACACCTTAAAAGAGCAAACCGCTCCGCACTGTAAAGCCTTGGTCGACTCAGTAAGACACTTGCCTGAAGACGATTTCAAAGAAGTGGCCAAACGTTGCCTGATTCGTTTATCAATGCGAGTTGATGGCGAATGTGTTATCGGTCCAGACAGCGAGATATGGCACAGCAAGATTAGCTAGTTCTCAATAAAATGAAGCGCGATAAAAAGAGACGTGATAACGAGATACGCAATAAAGGGATGCCTAATACCGGTATTCCCGATGAAAATGGTGGTGTGAACTATGAATACCTACACTCAGAAAGAGCTCGATTCTATTCTTGAACAGCACAAACTCTGGCTAGAAAACCAAGGCGGTCAGCGTGCACAATTACGTAATGCCGACTTAAGTCACTTAGAACTTCAAAACCTTGACCTGCGTTGTGCTAACCTAATCCGCACTAACTTCAGTGGCGCAGATTTATCGGGCACGAACATGAATGAGGCTGACATCACTTACGCCAATTTCAGCCATGCAAAGCTGAACAACACCACGTTCCGCGATGCAGATTTACGAAATGCAGACATGAGTTACGCGCAAATGCTAGACGTTGATTTGTATCGTGCCGATCTATTTCGCACAAACTTTGCGAACACAAACGTAAGTGATGATGCCTTTCATCAAGCCGCTTCAAAAGGCACGCTTATCACGTTAACTAAGCCGAATGGTGCTCTCTGTGTTTAAAAAATGTACTTTTCACGTAATCGATGAACATTAAGTTGGTTAAGTGTTTGAATGGTAGCTACTTATTTTCTGAACGATATAGCACCTTAATGGTATTCCGTAACCACAACAGTTTTGGGTTGTAAGCATTACGTTTGTGCCAAATCATGGTGAACGGGATCAGCAGTTTATCTTGTTGAGTTTGTTCTAATGGAATGGGTAAGCACACCAAATCTGGATGCAGCTTTTTGGTGTAACTGCCGCAGTACTGCGGTGCTGTGGTCAGCATATTGTGGTGTGGTTGCGCGGCCATAAACAGAGACTGTTCAAAGCTCGACATGGTTAAGCCAATAGAGCGTTGTAAGCCAAGTTCACTCAACACTTCGTCCAGTGCCCACGTCTCACTCTTTTCCCAAACAATGTTGATGTGTTGGTAACTCAAAAAGGTCTCAAGGTTCCATTCCTGCTCTAATGCGGGGTGATCTTTGTGTAGGTACACCATAGGTAAATCTGAGAACAGCACTTCGAAATCAAGAAAGTAAGGAAGTAGGTCGAGTGACTCTTTTGAGCGGGGATGACTCTCTCTGCCGGTAAAGCCGATGTCTGCTTCTCCACGCACAATCGCGTCGAGTGAATCGTAATCCCAGTTACTGGTTTTGACTTTCGCATCTGGGTACCGCTGGTGGATTGCAACAAGAAGATCATCAAGAATCGTCAGCACTAAAGGTGACTCAATGGTCAGGTCAAAGCGCACGCCTTTGGGTGCTATATCGCTGCGCTTCTCCGCAATTTGACTGCCAATTTGTAGCCATTCCGCAAGATCCTGCTCCATGCTTTGCGCTAATGGAGTCGGTGCTAATCCTTTCGGTGTTTTCACAAACAGAGGATCATCAAACCAGTCACGAAGCTTATTGAGCGATTTACTCACTGTTGACGGCGTGACGTTCAATTTCTTCGATGCTTTGGAAACACTCTGCTCTTGCAGTAGCAATTGCAGAGTGAACAGCAGGTTGAGATCAAGACGGGCTAGTGATTTCTTCATAGTGACTTTCATGAGCAGGCTTAGGAATAAATAGTATTAGAGCCAAGCTGATTGCGCCACCTATAGCTAACACAAACACCAACATATTCAGCGCATTAACGCCGATTAAACCCATAAACCAGATGTAGAGGGCAGAGCAACACACTTGAGCAATGCCTAGTAGGGAGCTTGCTACACCAGCACGCAGAGAGAAAGGGCTGAGCGCTTGACTCATGGCCACGCCAAAGCCAATCGAGAAGCCTGCGCAAATCAGCCCAAATCCGAATAAGTAAAATGGGATTCCCCATTGGTTTAGATGCGCAAAACCAATCACCATCGCAGCACTGACAAGAAAGGTTTGCGAAGTCAGCATCAGAGTACGTTGCTTAAAGTAAGACAATGCCAATGGCGCAGAGAAAGAAGTGATCATACTGACTAATGCTGTGCCTGCCATGACAGAAGAATAGCCACCACGATCAAAACCAAGTTCGCCCATCACCAGCATTGGAGAGATATTCACGTAGGTAAGAATGGTGGTCACGCCGATGGCCGTAATGATGAGTCGGCTGATAAAAAAGCGCTCCGCGAACATTTCTTGGGTAGAAGCTGAAGCGGTGTTTTGCTGTGGTATTATGCTAGGCTTTGATTCTTTCAGCACCAAGATCGAAAGCAAACAAACTACCACACCCATGCCTGCCATTGTGGTGAACAGGCTTGGCCAAGGGAATTTGAGCATAATGAGATGGCCAACAACGGGGGCGATGACAGGAATGATGCAGGTAATGCCGTTAAGCATCGACAGCACCTTAGCGCGGCGTTTGTCATCCAATGTGTCGCGCAGAATAGCAAAAGCAACCACATAGCAAGAGCCAGCCCCAATACCTTGGGCAAATCGAGCAATTAAAAACGTCGTGGATTGCTCAGCCATGCTACCAAGTAGTGATGCCGCAATGAAGATCGCAGCGCCAGCCATAGCCACCGGTTTTCGACCAATGGAGTCGGCGATCTTCCCTGCAAACAACATAGTCGTTGCCATACCAGCAAGGTAGATAGAGAACGCAATGTGTAACTGTGATTCACTGGCGTTTAAATCCTCGGCAATTTGTGGCAAACCTACAAGGTAAAGATCAATCGCGGTAGGATAGAGTAATACAAGGGAAAAACTACAAAGCAGAAAACGAAACATGACAACCTCACTAACAGTTGATGAGGATAATAGTGTGCTAAACGTTTGCCTGCGAGTGGGAAATACGACCGTAGATATTTCCATTTACGACATACCCTGTATGAAATGGGTGTAAAAACAGCAAGGATGATTATGATTACCATTGAAAAGTACACGCCATGCCGTCATGAGCAAACCCTTGAGCTGCAAGTCTTAGAAGATCAAGCTCAGTTTACGGTTGAGAATATTGGTAAGCGATTGGAAAGTCTTAAACCGACAGAGCTGCCTCATTTGATCCTTGAAGATGATCGTGTGGTCGGGTTCTTTTTATTTGATGCTGCGTACAGTGCAGATTATGACTTCTGCCCTCAAAGAAGTTTAGGTGTTCGCTCATTACTGGTGGATCATCGTCATCAAGGCAAAGGCATTGCCAAGCGAGCCATCAGCCAGTTTGCTGATTTTGCCAAACTACATTACCCAGCGTTTGATTTTCTCTGTTTGACCGTTAATTGCCGAAATATACCAGCGTATCAGTGTTATCTAAAAGCGGGGTTTGAAGACATGAATAAATTGTATCACGGTGGCCCAGTTGGACCTCAGTACATCATGCGACAAGCGCTCTAGTAAGAGTAAAATAAAAGATTGTATCAGCTCAGACTTTGCAATAAATTCAATGGAATTGAATGATTAAGAAGAACGACTCAAGGAAGAGATGTGAAGATTGAAATCGACAATTTAGAAAGAACAGCAGTCATCGCATTGTTAGAAGAACATCTGCAAGACATGTACGCCACGTCGCCACCAGAGAGCGTGCACACGTTAGATTTGGATAAGCTCAAAGCGCCAGAAGTGACATTTTGGACCGGATGGAAGGGTGAACAACTGCTTGGGTGTGCTGCGATTAAAGAGTTGGATGACCAACACGCGGAGCTGAAATCCATGCGCACCACGCCAGCGGCAAGAAACCAAGGAGTGGCATCTCAATTATTGATTCATGTGATTGAGCAAGCGAAGCAAAAAGGCTTGCAGCGCTTGAGTTTAGAAACGGGCTCGATGGAGTTTTTTAAACCTGCGCGCCTGTTGTATGAAAAGCATGGCTTTGCGTACTGCGAGCCGTTCGGTGATTACGAACTCGATCCGAACAGCCAATTCATGACCCTAGAACTGAGCTAGGGTCACTAATATTTAGTTAGCTGAATCCAAACGATTTAGAAATTTAGATTCAAGTTGATGGTTGGCGACAAGAGGTCTGAACGCTCGTCAGCCAATCGCTTTCTCTTCTCTTTCAGACGCTTGGCATTGTCTTTGTCTGGATTGCCATCAAGTTGATTATCGATGACCGAGATTTCAGTATCGATCTCTTGGATGCGTTGTTGGCGTTGATATTCTTGATGACCTAACTGGTAGTTCTCGATGAACTCTTTGCTGCTGCACACACCGTAATATTCTTTGCCTTCGATACCGACAGTGTAACCATTGTCTGGTGAGCAATATTGGATCGTACCTTTATCAAAACCTTCTTTCCATTTCGCTCGGTCTGGTGTCACCCCCGCTTCACCACAGTCTTCGGTATAGCTATTAATAACGTTTGGATCGTTGCCGTCTCGGCCATCTTGATAACCTACCTTGTACCAGTTCGCCGTCTTGCACTCATCCGGAGACATGCTGGCGCAACCAGAGAGCAAAGTGAGTAAAGCTAGGGGGATTAGCGCTCTTTTCATCAGTTACTGTCCTTTAAACAAAATCGAATTGATAACTCGAGTGTAAAATGAACACTGTTCATATCAATGGTTGAAATCATTGTATTCACAATTGTAGTGACTCATCAGCGTGAGTGATAAGTTCACCACGCTGAATGAGAGGGTGTTTGATTAATATTATTCACGGATTTTGCCTTTGTGGTATCAATTCGATAGCCTTTGCTCCAAAGTAAGTGAACAAGATGTGCATCTAAACAAGTATCGTCAGTGAGGTTAGAACATTGAGCGACCAATCAACCGTCGTCATTATTGAGGATGAATCTGCCATCGCAGAGAATCTGATTCATGTATTAGAGATGGATGGCTACCACGCAGAGTGGTTTGCAACGGCAGGAGAGGGCTTGGCCTTTTTAGAACGCAACTCCGCAGCGTTACTTGTGTTAGACGTAGGCTTGCCGGATGGCAATGGTTTTGAATTGTGCAAAACCATCCGTGAGTTTTCTGATATTCCCATTATCTTTCTCACCGCAAGAAGCGATGAAATTGACCGAGTGGTAGGCTTGGAGATTGGCGCGGATGATTACGTGACGAAGCCATTTAGCCCGCGCGAAATGTTGGCGCGCATTAAGCTTAGAATCAAAGCCAAAACGCCAATGAAGGAGCACAAACCGGAGCCTGTGGCTGTTCCAGAACAACCTCAATTGAGCCATGATTTGGTTGCGCAAAACTTCGACTATGGTGTGGGTGGGCAAATGCTTGGGCTGACCGCAGTCGAATTTAAGATCCTCGATAAACTGATTTCCGTCTCTTCCAATGTATTGAGCCGAGAGCAGCTCATGGTCGCTGCTGACATGGCGCCGGAAGCTGCGTACGAGCGCAATATCGATACCCACATCAAAGCTATTCGCCATAAGTTGAAGCCGTTTGAGATGTCTGAACGCATCTGTACCAAGCGTGGCTTTGGTTACTTTTACTGCATTAAAGGTGAATGATGAATCGCTGGCCGAAGATCCCGCTTGGACTCAGACTGTTTTTTCTCTACTTCATCTTAGTCGGAATGACGGCTTACATGGTGAGCAAAACGGTCGTCCAAGAACTTAAGCCAACCGTGCGCCAAACCACCGAAGAGACGCTGGTGGATATGGCGAACTTGCTTGCGGTATTGGCGGAAGAAGACGTTGCAAACGGAAAGTTGCCTGAGAGTCGCTTCTCCAAACTACTAGCGGCTTATGGGCAGCGAGAACCTCAAGCGCGCATTTGGGAAATTGGCAAAAAAGCGATTAACCATCGAATTTACATTACCGACAAACAAGGCATCGTGATTGCGGACTCTTGGCAGCAAGACGTTGGCAAAGACTACTCGCAATGGAATGATGTGTATCTCACTTTGCGTGGTCAATACGGGGCGCGCAGTACCATCGAAGACCCGAAAGATCCGCTCTCAACCGTTATGCACGTTGCTGCGCCCATTTACCACAAAGGCGAAATCATTGGCAGCGTGACGGTGGCAAAATCCAATCGCTCAGTACAACCCTTCATCGATCTTTCTAAACGCAATGTGTTGTTTTGGATGGTGTGGATGAGTGGTTTAGTGCTATTGGCAGGGGCATTGTTTGCTTGGCGAATTCACTCGGCACTGAACAAGCTAGAAGACTACGCGACCAAAATGGGTGAGGGTGAAAAGGTTTCTAAGCCGACATTTCGTATCTTTTATGAGTACGGCACGCTAAGCGACGCATTAGAGAAAATGCGCAACCAACTCGATGGTAAACAGTATGTGGAAGAGTACGTGCAGACGCTGACTCATGAGTTGAAAAGCCCGTTATCAGCAATTAAAGGCGCGAGTGAAATATTGCAAATGCCGTTGCCTGAAGAAAAGGTCACACGCTTTGCTGGCAACATTGAGCGAGAGAGCGACCGCATGCAGTCATTGATTGATAAGTTGCTAGAACTTGCTCGTCTTGAAAAGCGCCCTGAGCTAGAGCAAGTCGAAGCTATCTCGCTAAAACAAATGGTCAATGAAGTGGTTGAATCGGCGGATGCGCGCTTGAGTGCTAAGTCGGTCGATGCCAACATCCAAATTGATGACCATCTCACCGTGCTTGGTGATGCCTTCTTACTGAAACAAGCCGTTTTTAACCTGATGGACAATGCGCTGGATTTTGTTCATTCAGAGGGATGCATTGAATGGACAACTGAGGTCACGAAAGAGAAGGTGTGCTTGTCGATTTTCAATTCAGGCCCTCACATTCCCGACTACGCAATGCCTCGTTTGACTGAGCGCTTCTATTCCCTCGCTCGAGAAAATGGTGTTAAGAGTACTGGGCTTGGGCTTAATTTTGTTGAGCAAGTGATCAAGCTGCACAAAGGTAAGTTGCAAGTAGAGAACGTCGATTCTGGCGTGAAAGTGACCCTGATTTTACCAACTCCATAGAAACTCCACATTAGCTCCATTCGTTCTCCAAATTGCTGATTTAGATTACTCCCATCAGCAAATGGAGAATGAAACATGAAAAAGATCCTCAATAACCAACTCGGCACGAAGTTAGCCTTCGTGCTGTTTTTGTTTGTCTTACTGCAAATCCCGCTTTCAATGGTCACAGGGCTGATCTCAGAGCGCTCATATCGCCAAGATGAAGTCAGAAACGACATCGCACGCAGCAGCAGCGGCGAGCAGCGCATCATTGGCCCATTCATCATGGTTAACTACACCGAAACCAGTTACCGAGATGACAAAGCACAGATTAAAGAGCGTCGTAAATTCCTGTTACCCAGCACTTTCGATATGAGCGCGAATCTGGACAGTTTTGAGAAGTATCGTGGCATTTACCGCGCGCGTTTATACAAAGCACAAGTGGCACTGAAAGGCACTTTTGATGCAGACGATCTCGCGGCGTTGCAGGGGCTTGATATTGAAAACATGAGCCTAGTCGTTGGCATTGAAGACAGCCGTGGATTGATTCGTTTGGATGACATGACCATGGCGAGCTCTGATATTGAAGTCGAGCCGGGAACAGGGTTAGACCAGTTACCACAAGGCTTCCACAGTGCTCTGACACTTGCAGACCTAAACAAAGAACAACCTTTGGCTTTCGATCTTAACTTCTTGCTGCAAGGGATGGGTCAGCTTCAAGTCACACCAATCGGCAGTCAAACAACGGTTGAGCTCTCTTCAACATGGGCGCATCCAAGCTTTATTGGTGATTACTTACCAGTCTCGTCAGAGGTCTCTGAAGATGGATTTAACGCACAGTGGGCGAGCAATAACTTCTCTACCAATATCGCGCAGCTGTTCCAAAGCTGTTTGTCATCGAATCACGCTTGTCACGAGCTTGAACAGCGACAAATGGGCGTAGATTTGATTGATCCCGTGGACCACTATTTGAAGTCCCATCGAGCTGTGAACTATTCACTGTTGGTTATTACATTAGTATTTGCGAGTTTCTTCTTGCTGGAGCTGTTCCAAGCGCGTCCGGTTCACCCAGTACAATACGGTTTTATTGGTCTGGCTTTAGCACTTTTCTATCTATTGCTGATTTCGATGAGTGAACACCTCGGCTTTAACTGGGCGTATGTGGTGTCGGCAATTGCATCGACGGGGCTTTTAAGTGTGTACGTGAGCGGTATGTTGAGCAACACCAAACACGGCGCGATATTCGGAGCGTGTTTGCTCACTCTCTACGGATTGCTGTTTGGCTTGTTACAAGCAGAGAGCTACGCATTGGTCATGGGGACATTACTGTGCTTCGCGATTTTGAGCTTCACTATGGTCATTACTCGCAACATCGACTGGTACGCCCGAAATAAGAAAGCAGAAGAGACCGCAAAGGCGAATCATGAAGATATTTAAGCGAGCAACTCTCACTGGTCAGCCAAGCGAAATGATGGAAGAGACGTCCGCTATCCACCTGCGATTCTCTGCAAAAAATGGACTCAAAAGCTTGGTGTGTTTTATCGCATTGGTCGTTATTGCGCTCTATGTTCGAGACAGCTTTATTCGCCCGACATTTGGTGATGCTCTCGTTGTGGTTTGGCTCTACTACTTTCTTGCAAGCTTGTTCTCCATGCCCGTTCACTGGCTTGCTTCGCTGGTGGTGTTGATTGCGTTTGCTGTCGAGTTAGGGCAATTGGTTCAGGTCGCGGCTTGGCTTGGTATCGAACCTTCATCGCCTCTAACCGTGATTTTGGGAGCTACGTTTGATTGGAAAGATCTGCTGGCTTACTGCATCGGAGGTCTACTGTGTTGGTGGATGGAAAAGAAATGAAAACGAAGTTGAAAGTGGTTTCTACAAGAACCCAATGCAACCAGTCAAAGCGAGGTGTTCGTAAGAGACTCAGAATCAGTTTACTCAAACGGGTATATCTTTGGTCACTAACCAGCAGAGAGCTGTTGTAGGGGGGCTAATCGCTTGGTTTATCTGCCCTTATAAGGCACCGCTTGGTGCCTTTTTTCATTGTTAAATTAGTCATTTAGTATGAAATAAAAGCAAATGGAATCTAGGTAACGGTTTGGGTTTATAAAATATGGTGAAGGTCGCATTATAAGTAAAGGTTTTGATATAGCTTCGCATGATATTACCAACAGCATAAATATTCTGTGCGGAGATAACTTGTTGATAGGTTTGTAATAACTGTAAGACATACCTTGATACAGGAAGCGAATAAAACCAATAGAGAATGACGATGGAACTTGTACAAAAGAAAGGATCGAACAAACATACGTTTACTTTTTATGATGATTATTTCAATTACGCCGTAAAAGACAAAAATGGTTCCGGTGACGAGAACTATCGATATGCCGATTTTCCCAGCAAGTCATCAGTCGTCATTGAACGTAATGAGTGGCTTCGAAATGTGGGCGCACTGTGGATTGTTATTGGTCTTTTCCAAATAGGCCACGCTATGTATTCTGGCGTGCCGTTAAGCGGTAAAGGTTTTTGGATGGTAATTGGGTTGGTGTGTATCTGCTGGGCGTACTTTTCCACCGTAAAATACAGTGTATTTTCAATGGAACCGATGAAAGTCTATGTCATACAAGAAAGGTATCACGATGTGATCATTGAAGAGATCAAGGGCAGACGCATTCAACAGCTTCTTAAGTACTACGGTGATGTAGACCCAGAGAATGATCCGGAAAATGAGATCAATAAATTCCATTGGTTACAAAAAGAAGGCGTGATCAGTGAGCAAGAATTGGAGCAAAAAATAGCAGAAGTTGAGTTTCTAAAACATGAGACGCAAGCTCAGTACATAAATTGATGTGAAGTGTATTTGAGTTCAAGTAGCAAACTGCTATCAAAACAGAATAACAATAAAGGCACCGATTGGTGCCTTTATTGTATATTGGTTCAAAGCTATTTTCCCATATGCTCGTGACGCATTTTAGTCAGCATTTCTAGTCGTTTTGAATACTGTTTTTGGAATGCTTTTGGATCAGTACCTTCGGAGACTTGAGCATAAACACGCATCTTGTTACCGCCGTAGATCTTCGCTAAGTCCTCGTTACTGTAGCCTCGTGCCCACAAGTCATCAGTGATTGCGGCTAAGATCTTGGATAGTTCGCCGTTGCCTGTTGCGCCCTTGTTGAAGGCATCAATCATGTAGCCGCCATCGTCATACATCTTGGCGTTTTTCATCGCAAAATCGACCACGCCTTTTGTTGAGAACATGTCATCGGTTGCGATACCAACATGGTCAACGCCAACCAATTTCACATAGTAATCAATCATATCTGCCGCTTGTTTTGGTGAGATGTCCTCAGGCCATACACCATCCATCATCCACTCAGTAAAGGTTGGTGATACGTAACCGCCTGACTTCGCAGCACGAATCGCTTCATCATCAGGGATTGCACGGTAACAGCCTTTTGGTGTCGCATCGGGTGCACTCTTATACAAACCCGCTGGGACTGAGTGAGAGTAGATAAATGGCGTTCCAGCATGGTTCTTTTCCATGTAATCCATCGCATCATTCGCGGTCTTGGAACCGGTATGGCTCAAGTCGAGAATTACACGGTATTTCACCATCTCATCGATCACCGATTGACCCCAAGGCGTTAAGCCAATATCTCGACCATTATAGGCAGCTAATTGACCTGAACCAGTGCGAAAAATATCGTTGTACGCCAAGATCATGCTTTTCAAACCCATGTCTTTAAGCAGCGCCATACGAGTCACGTCTTCTTCTAAGATGGTGGCAGTTTGGCTATTCCAAAGAACGGCAGTTTTGCCTTCTACATGCGCTTTCTCAATGTCTTGGTTGGAATGGGCAACAATAAAGTTGTCCGGCTCTTTTGCCATGGCTGCGCGGTGTTTGTGGTGGTGGAAAATGAAATCATCAAAGCTATGGTCAGCCGCAGTAATCGTATATTCATGACCAGTAATGCCGTTATCGCGTGCTAACTGGAAGTAATCGAGAAGTTGCTGATCGTCTGTCCAACCAGCGCCATAAGGGCTCGCTAGCATGCCAATTACAATGGTGTCTTGAACAAAGGCTTTCGCTTTGTCTGAGGTTGGCCACGTTTTGCTTTCTACGCTGGCGTAAGCGGAGCCCATTGATACGGCGATAGTGATTGTTGCCAATGACATTTTTTTGATCATAGTAACCTCTCAATAGTGAGTGTAAGTCCGTTTATTTTGATGGGTGCATCTAGCGTTTAGAGATGGCTTTTGTCGTTAACGGTTTAATTCAACTAATTGAATATTAGTCAAAACTCACGTTCTTGCTGCCAATCTCTAAGCGATAACGGAAACTTGATGTGAAATACGATCTATGGCTCAAATTTTTGCCTTAGCTTCACTCAAGCGATGTGGTTATCTTAGCCAGTTAGGAATGTGAAAATGTGCATTTTGCGCCACGTGTCCTATCTTTTTAAAAGCCAGTCAAGTAACGTCAGAAGTAGTGTAATGAAAAGAGACGTGTTGAACTTAGGAGAAGGTGTGAGCCATTCCATCCCATTGATTAGAAAAACAATCGTGTATGATTTTCTCGGTCAGTTAGTTCTGGAACCTAAAGCATTGACGCAACTGCAAGAACAAGCCGACATGCCATTTGCGCTAGACACTTCAACGGCTGAGCTCATCCCTTTCCATGCATTTTCTCGGTTGCTATCTGGGTTGAGGCATCACTTAGGCGCAACGGTATTTGTCTCTTCATTACAACGTATCGCGAGGCAAACGAGTCTTAATTTAAAGTTCAATCAAGCCACGCCGGAAAACGTCGTAACGAGCTTAGGGCTAAGAGCCTTGAGCGTTGAAACATCAGCTCATGTCACTCGAGTAGAAGCTCATGCTAGTGTTTTTGAGCAAATAGAGGCAGAGCTGTTTCTAACGGTTTATCTTCATGCGTATCTGAAAGCTTGGTCCCCAAATCTGCAAGAGCCGAGCGCTTATTATCTGCTTCACCCGCAAGGTCAGTCGTTAAATGAGCTCCAAATCAGAAACGATATTCCGCAGTTTCTTGGTCAAGAACATTTAGCGCTGGAGTATCCCGTTTTAGAAGGGATTGAAAGCATAAATGTACACGCTGAGGACAAGCCTTTTGCTTACTATGTTGAACAAGCTTTGTCTGCGTATGTAGGGCGAGTTGATATGTCTTTGGAAGTGTTTAGCGAGTTAATAGGCATTTCAAAGCGCACGGTGCAGCGCAGTTTGAAGCAAGAAGGCACCAGTTTTCGAGAGGTAAAAGAGGCGCTCAATTTTGCTTTTGCCAAACGTGTTTTGATTCAAAGAAACAGTGCCGTTGGAGATATTGCTGTGCACTTGGGATACGCTGATGCCACTCAGTTTGTTCGCGCATTTAAACGTGCAAATGGCATCACACCCTTTCAGTGGAAGAAAGCTAATCAATTATCGAGCTAAGTTGACCAAATAAATCTGTTTGATCTCTATCATGTTTGGCTACATAACCATTTGAAAAATATAGCGCTTTCAATAGTGTGGGAGAAAATTAAAAAGAAGGGTAGAAGAACGGATGTTTTTACTCATCGCAATACTTGCAGGGGTAGCGGCGTTAATTTGGTTTTATCGAGAAGGGCAAGTCATTGGCTTGAACCGGATCCTCGGCATACTTTATTTTATTACTTACGCTGTGGTGTATTTGTACGTTCCACCATTTCTCGAAATGGGGCATCAATACATTGGCAAAACCTACGAGCTGATCCCCATCGCCTGCCTTTATGGCATTTTGCACCCAGATCCTGAAGAAGCAACGACTGAACAGAAGGCGATAACCTTTTTTTCATGGTGTGGCTTGGTCTTTATTAGCTGTTTCTTGTTGTATTTCAAAATGAATGTCTGGTGAGAAACTAGGGTCTGTTGATCTTTCGCGGTTAAATTTTGTTCGGATGGGGACGCCTAGTCAAAATCGTTTTAGGTGAGGCAAGGAGTGTGTCGCCTAGTCATTCTAAGCAAATACTCCTTAACAAAGTATAAAACGATTTTAGCCGGGGGCGCCTAGCCGAACCCTTTGGGCAGCGTTTGTTGGTCATTTCTACTGTGTTATCGACTTCTCATGTAGGCTAGCTACACAGCAAAGTCTCTGTCTTGTATAAATATTCAACAATTCGCTGCAAAAATCAGCTCGAAAGGTCAACAGACCCTAAAATACTAAGTTCAAGGAAGATAAATGAGTGCCAGTCACTACCTAAAAGAGCTACGCAGCAAAGTTGGTAATCAAGTATTAATGATTCCGGGCGTTGCTGCGGTGATCCTCAATCAAAGCAAGCAACTTCTGTTGCAAAAGAAATCTGATGGCAGTTGGAGTTTGCCTGCAGGCATGATTGAGCCAGCCGAATCACCTTCGCAAGCCGTGATTCGAGAAGTCAGAGAAGAAACCGGACTCGCGGTTGAAGTTGAACGTGTGCTAGGTGTTTTTGGTGGGGAAGGGTTTGGTTTTACCTACCGAAACGGCGACCAAGTTGAATACACAGTGATCATGTTTAAGTGCAAGCAAACAGGGCTGGCCAGCGAGGAAATAGACGACGAGACTATCGAGTTGGCTTGGTTTTCCAAATCAGACATGCCAATGCTTGCGTTACCTTATCCACTTGAATGTTTATTTTCCGAGAATGAAACTCCAATCATTTCTTAAAAATAAATGAGTTGTGAATTATTTACCCTGTTGATTTTGTGAGAAAGATTATTGAGGTGTTGAATTAAAGCTGCCAGAATCCAATATTCGATGCTGATTATTCATTTGGCGTCATTGGTTGTCATTTACAAACAGAGAAAAAATATGTTTAAAAAAGCACTCGTTCTGGCTCTTCCGATTGTATTAGCAGGTTGTTCTGCTCCTAAATTCACTGCTGAGCCTATTGCACAGTCGAATCAAAGCAAAGAAATCACTATCGTAAAAGATGATGCGACAAGGGAAGTGTTCATGGATTCGCTGCAAGAATGGTGCTTAGACACGGCACGCAAATGTACTGTTGTAAGTGACGGTACAGTGCCTAAGACAGACGAACTGACGTTAACTTATGTTTCACGCTGGAGTTGGGATTTGAGAACGTTTATCGCTGATGCAAAAATTAACGCTTACAAGAACGATCAGAAAGTCGGCCACGTTGAATTTAAAGCGTCCAACAATGGTAATTTAGACAAATTTGGTACAGATACCAAGCGTATTGAGTCGATGATTAAGATCTTATTTGGAGAGCAGACAATTAGCGATGCTCAACAGAAAATCAAATCTGGTGAAATCTAAATACACAGCTTAAGAACACAATGAAAGCTCAAAAGTAATGCCTTTCTTTTGAGCTTTATTTTTTGTGATATTTAAGCCTGAATAGATGGTGCTATATGGAAATAGTTAAAGCTAACCTCAGTCATTTAAAAGTGTTTGAACAATATGTTGAAAAGTGCGCTCAAGCAGGAATGGAAATGTACATTGCCGCCCAAAGCGACAGTGAAGCGCTGCTGAAAAAAAGAATTGGATACGCCAACGGTGAAGGTTTGCCCGAAGGCTGGACGCCATCTGCGACTTACTTCTGTATCGAAGATGGGGTGATACTTGGTTCGATTCGAGTTCGCGAAGGTAACAATGATTACCTTGAAAAAGTGATTGGGCATATTGGTTACGAAACCGCGCCAGATGCGCAAGGAAAAGGCATCGCAACAACCATGCTGAACTGGGTAAAGCTCAAAGTTATTCAAGATACCGTGATCGTGACTTGTGATGTGAACAATATTGCTTCAAGGCGTGTGATTGAAAAGGCGGGTGGTGAGTTTCTCAATACGTTTTATTCAGAACAAGACCAATACGAAGTACGCCGTTATCGGTTGATGACTGAGTGACATCACGTTGTAAATATTCAAACACTTAAGGATAAGGAATGATTGAAAGGAAGCGCGGAATTTACCAAGGAAGAAATAAATCATCGGCCTATAAAGACCTCGTTTGGACTGTCGCGACGTCTTATGACACCTCTCTTGATATCGTTGGTCAAACTGAACTGACGCTGCAAACCATCGAAAACAATTTGATCGAATTAGGATCTGATAAAACGCGAATCGTGAGTGCACAAGTTTACATCGCTGATATGAAAGAAAAGCCAAAAATGGATACGGCTTGGTGCGAGTGGATGGGAGCAAATCCAGATCATTGGCCACAACGTGCTTGTTTAGGAGTGGACTTAGAAGGGGATGTTTTGATTGAAATTACGGTGACTGCAGTTAGAACTGAACCATCGAGTGATTTTAAAGTTTCATTCAGTTAAGTTGAACGTTATTGGTTTGAGCTGAACGAAAATCAGGATATAAAATGTGCCGCAATGGTGCTTTTTGTTCCTTTATAGGTCAGAACACTTAGTGCATGCATTGTCGCTTCGCAATGAAATCGATAAGCTGTTGGGCATCTTGTCAAAATAGTAATATTAGGAAGCGCATCATGGAACTAGATATCTACCAAGTTGACTCTTTTACTACTGAACCTTTTAAGGGAAACCCTGCCGGAGTCTGCATCTCACAAGAGCCGTTACCAGAAGCGCTGATGTTCTCTATTGCAGAAGAAATGGCAGTCTCAGAGACCGCTTTCTTATGTTTGAAAAATAGGCGACTACGTTGGTTTACACCAAAAGTGGAAGTGGCATTATGTGGTCACGGTACGTTAGCAACGGCACAAATCTTAAAAGAGAAGGGCTTAGCGAACGTTGGTGACACCATTGAATTTCAAACGCTTTCCGGTGAGCTTAATGCGAAAGTAAACCCATCCACCATTGCGCTCGACTTTCCCTCAACTCAGCTAGAAATGCATGTTGAACACGATGCAAAAATACTTGCAGGGCTTGGTCTCAGGGTTGAACAAATCGTTTCTTACGGACAGTTTGATGGCAAAGGCTTTATTGAAGTCGACAGTGAGCAAACCGTGCTAGACCTAGCGCCTAACTTTGAAGTATTAAAGAACATCCGAGGACGTGGCGTGGTTGTGACCGCACAATCAAACTCGTCAGATCTCGACTTTATCTCTCGTTATTTCGCACCTTGGGTAGGAGTAAATGAAGATCCCGTCACAGGCTCGGCACATTGTGCGCTGACGCAGTTTTGGTCGCAAAAGCTGGGGCAAACACAGTTCCGAGCGTATCAAGCGTCAGCACGTGGTGGTCACTTACAAACCGAATTACTTGAAAACGGACGCATTAAGCTGGTTGGTTCAGCAACTACCGTGATCAGCGGAAAACTTAAGGTATAACTATATGAAACAATCCATTATCCACATTGCTTTGGTCGTTAAAGACTACGATGAAGCGCTTGAATTTTACTTGAATAAGCTGAACTTTGAACTGGTCGAAAATACTTACCAGCCAGAGCAAGACAAACGTTGGGTTGTGGTTTCTCCACCGGGCTCAAATGGTGTGACTCTGTTACTTGCGAAAGCGTCGAAGCCAGAGCAGCATGACTTTATTGGGAATCAAACTGGCGGTCGCGTTTTCCTATTTTTGAATACCGATGACTTCTGGCGTGATTACAACCGAATGGTAGAACAGGGCATTAAGTTTGTTCGCCCGCCAGCGGAACAAGATTATGGTACGGTAGCCGTGTTTGAGGATCTTTATGGCAACCTTTGGGACTTACTAGAGATGAGCCTAAGTCATCCCATGGCCGCTCGTTTGTAATCATCCACGAGTTGGTGTTAATAATCTCGGCAATAGACATGCTTTGTTTTGAAAAAATCCGTCGCAATATGAATGTGACCTATATCACCTTATTAACGAATCATATAGAATGGCGGCCACATTCAATATGACCTTTTTTAACAGTATCTCGAAAGTAAATTAAGAGCTTGTTATTAAAAGAAATTTACTTCGAGGGCACTGCTATCATTAGTACAAACAATATCACCATGCAATTTGGTGCTGAACCATTGTTCGAAAACATCTCTGCTAAGTTTGGTAACGGTAACCGTTATGGCCTGATTGGTGCGAACGGTTGTGGTAAATCTACCTTCATGAAAATCCTGAGCGGTGCATTAACACCAAGCTCAGGTAACGTTTCTATTACCCCTGGATTAAAACTCGGCGTGCTAAGCCAAGATCAGTTTGCGTTTGAACAATATAGCGTGATTGATGCGGTGATCATGGGCGATCGCAAATTGTGGGAAGTGAAGCAGGAGCGTGATCGCATCTATTCACTACCAGAGATGAGCGAAGAAGACGGCATGAAAGTGGCGGAGCTGGAAAGCGAATTCGCAGAGATGGACGGCTACACCGCAGAAAGCCGAGCGGGTGATATTTTGCTGCAAGCGGGTATAGAAGAAGAGTTACATTTCGGTCTGATGCAACAAGTCGCTCCGGGCTGGAAGCTGCGTGTTCTTTTGGCACAGGCGTTATTTGCTAATCCAGATATCTTGCTACTCGACGAACCAACCAACAACTTAGATATTCATACAATCAACTGGTTGGCGGAAGAGTTAAACCAGCGTAAGTGTACGATGATAATCATCTCGCACGATCGCCACTTCCTGAACTCAGTGTGTACGCACATGGCAGACATCGACTACGGTGAGCTACGTATTTACCCAGGTAACTACGAGTACTTCCTTGAAGCATCGGGTCTGCGTCGTGAGCAGCTTCTGGCTTCTAACGCTAAGAAAACGGCTGAAATTAACGAATTGCAAGACTTCGTAAACCGCTTTGGTGCGAACGCGTCGAAAGCCAAGCAAGCCAGCTCTCGTGCGAAGAAGATGGATAAAATTCAATTGGACGAAGTGAAAGCGAGCAGTCGTGTCAGCCCATCGATTGATTTTGGTGAGGGTAAAAAATTGCATCGCTTAGCGCTTGAACTGCAAGACCTTGGCCATGCGTTTGATGACGAATTGTTATTCGAAAATGGTAACTTGCTACTAGAAGCCGGCACTCGCTTAGCGATCATCGGAGAAAACGGTGTCGGTAAAACAACATTGCTGCGCTGTCTCGTGAACCAACTAGATCAAACTCAAGGTGTTGTTAAGTGGTCCGAAAACGCATCCATTGGTTACTGCCCGCAAGACAGCAGCGCAGACTTCGATAATGATCTGACTATTTTTGAGTGGATCTCACAATGGCGTACTGTGAAACACAATGACTTAATGGTGCGTGGTATTTTGGGGCGCTTGCTCTTTACCGCTGATGATGCGAACAAAAAAGCCAAAAACTGTTCTGGTGGTGAAAAGAACCGCCTACTATTTGGTAAGCTGATGATGCAAGACATCAATGTACTGGTGATGGATGAGCCAACCAACCATATGGATATGGAAGCGATTGAAGCACTAAATAGCGCATTAAAAGTTTATACTGGCACTTTAATCTTTGTCAGCCATGACCGTGAGTTTGTATCATCGCTGGCGACTTCGATTATTGACGTGAAAGACAAAAAACTGGTGAGCTTCCAAGGTACGTTTGAAGAGTACATGGCGCATCAGCAAAAAATACTTAGTGCTGCGTAGCCAAGCGCCCGGTCATCGCGAATAATTGGATGTAAAGGTCGTCATTACGACGAAGGAAACTAAAGGTTATTCGCAATAGTGAATTAATCTAAACCTAATAAAGGTACGGTGGTGAGTACAACGCTCGCCACCCATAAGTAAGGAGCCGTTCATGAGCCATGAATTTATGACCGACGAAGAACGAATCGAATTGCAGAAAAACAACCCACTGCACGGTCTTAAATTAGAAGACATGTTGAAGCAGCTTGTTGACCATTACGGTTGGGAAATTCTAGACACTGCAATGCGTATGAATTGTTTTAACACCAAGCCAAGTATTGCTAGCAGTGTTAAATACCTGAAGAAAACGGAGTGGGCTCGCGAGCGTGTAGAGAACTTTTACCTATACCGCTACAAGCGCATGCCAAAGGCGTCTGAATACGAATACAACCTACCACCACGTGCGCGCACTTTCCGCCATGGACTAGAACCACGTGAGCCAATGGAATTAACAGTAGAATCGATCCTCGCTTCACAAGCGAAAGCGGCCTCTGCTCATAAAGAGCGTTCATCTAAGCAACGTGCTGATCGCGCTCGTTTTAATAACCGTCGCCGATAGTTCTTATCCTGTCAGCTTGCCTATCTGATTAAAGTGTCGGCCATCAATAGCCTCCATGAAAAGCCAAACATCGTTGTTTGGCTTTTTTATAAGCTTTTTCATGTTGCTTTGTTGTTTGCTAACCAGTAGAGCGCTTTAGTGATTGTTTAACGGTAACTCATAAGTCACCTGCCGCATTCTATTTCGTCGATGATGATATCGGCGAAATAGCAGCCTGCGACAGCGTTAGCATAGCGTTGTTCACCTCTTCGTTGGGTGTTATTGAACTAGCATTGCCGCTAGTCCAAATTACATTAGCTTGTATGGCAAGGGTTACAACAGTAATAGCATCCGTTAATTCGGTGATTTGGCCACCTTCTTTTCGCCTCTGAGACCGCACCTCGACAGTCATCATGATATCCGAGATCGATTTGATTACTTATATCTGGCATATGAGAGCAACCACTATTCTTTTGGTGAATTTCATGGTCACGGTTTGATTGTGGATTTTGGTTAATAATAAAGTGAAACATTATCATATTCCATTTGTGAAGAACCACTTTAGACAATAAACCTTAAAGTACTTGACGTATGCGGGTAATTACATATTGTTAAGTAAGAATTTACTGATTTAATCAAGCAGAATTTAGCTAATTTAATATCATACTTTAAGTGCAACACTTTTATCGACATGTATGAGCATAGCGATGGTACTTTATTGGTTGCCACGGCAATGGCCAATGAATGATATAAAATGTAACAAAAATAAGAGGTTAGAGGGTTATTTGATTATACATGTTGCCGAGACTTCGTATGGTTCTAAGAAAATAGAGGCTCGCCTATTTCTAAGGTTTGTGATGATAAGATTCTTTCTTTACGAATCAAGTACAAACAAGAATAAGCATTATCCTATAATCGATATCGTTAATATTAAAGGGAGAGTAGGAAACTTTCTATAATCAAATTAATGGAATCTGACTTATTATTTATGTTGTTCTGAATAACAATATTTACATCTTGAGTTTATAATTGTACTGAGAATGTAAGATAACCTTGGTTAAGCGATTAATACTTAAATCTTTGATTTTTTTTCTATTTCTTAGATTTTTCATCATAGATGGCTGGATTATTAAGCTTAAGGTGTCTTATGTTATCGTTGCGAGACTTCGTCGGATAAATTTTTTACTAAAAATACACATCCCGAGTCGAAAAAGCTATTGATGGATACTATAAAACTAGTGTTACAAGATGGATGGATTAATGGATTTTTCTGAAATACTGTATGGGTTATGTGTTGAAAATAACCTTTCAAATAATGAAGCAGTACGTTTATTGCATAATCATAATCACAATGAGTTTTGTAAGTTAGATTCGGTTACTTTTTCTAGGTGGAAATGTGGTTATTCAAAACCAGCTTTTTACAAACAGTTATATGTTGTTAAGTATTTAGGGGGGAGTTTCTATAAGTTTATTTTAGAGAACGATTTTGACTGTCAAAGTAAATTATGTATGAGGCGTCAAACGATAGTAAGAGGTTTCATAAGAAGTGTTGATTTCTCTATGAATGCTTTCTCTTACGGTCAATGCTTTAATGAGTATGATTTAGAAATAAGTAAACATTCATTTGCTGAACATCAAGAAATTTTTGGTAGATTTTACCGTAATATAGATGCATTAGAGGACTTTAAAGATGAGATCTATAAAAAATGCAAAAATATAAGTTATGAAGTGATTATAGTTAAAGATAAAGACAATATTATACTTGGACATTTGGTTAGAAATATCAATTTAGAAAAAGTGGTCAGAAATCAAAAATACTTTATAGATTTACATAAAGATAAGATTAAGAAGAGTGTTTTGATTAATTTGGCATATTACCAAACTTCTAAAATTTTCTTTGAAATTATAGTATATGCAATTGCAAACTATGTGCTTGATTGTATCAATGACAAAGAGGTTGCTTATGTTTTTGTTCCAAGCTTAAAGCCGATTCTTAGATTATGTGAAAGCATATTTGAAGCTAAAGTAATTAAATGTTATCCATCTAAGAGTGGAAATACAGTTGGAGTTTATTTGATGGAGTTTGATATAATGAAAATTATCGCTTCTCCAATTATTATAAAAGAACTTCAAAAAAGTATTAAATGTGTGCTTAGTAGAAAAAAAGTTGATTATAATGGTCGATTTTTATCAAACTCAGAAAGTCCAGAAATTATAGTTAAAGAAACACTTTAATTCAGATAGTCATAGTCAGATAGAATGTCACTAAAGAACAAAGGTCACTCTAGCTATTGAAAACTAGTTATCTTTAAATTATTTCGTAAGATCAGTCTTTTGCATACCAAGAATCTCATCACAATCCGCTCCAAGCTCTTGACTAATGTCTTCGTTAGACCAATTTAGTGCTTTCAATTTCATCATCAATTGAGCTGTTGACTCTTGGTGAATACCTCTTGCCAGATTGTGTCTAATGGATGAGTAGAGCCTTTGATCCAGCGTTTTTTCAAGTGTAATAATCGGGGCGTAACCTTGTAATGATTCATGTATGTCTGGATCTGTTTTAATCAATTGGTTTCGATGGTAACCATCAATAATGGCTAAATTTTGAGAGGCGCGCAGTCTACCAGTTATAATTGGCATGGTGATACCATCTTTTATTATAGAGTTGCGTAAAAGTTTGTATTCAGGGGAAGCGACATTATTTGGTTTGTAAGCGTTATCTAGTAATAACTTTTCGTTTCTGACAAGCTTTACATTTAGAGCAGGGTGATTAAAAGGTACAAGGTTTGCGATATAATTTGATATAACATTGTATATCTGAACCTTTTGTTCTGTGTTAAGTTTTGTTAATTCTAAATTTATTAATGTCGTTAATAGTGTTCTAACTTTGTCATCGTATGTCATTGTATCTTCCCCTCAAAGTGAGATGTTCTCCAAATATAGAGTGACGTATTGTTGAGGATGCTTTGAACTACTGCCATTAATTACCTGAGGTTAGTTTTACGGAATTAAATAGCATCCTCATGTTCTAATGATTTTAGCTAGGCTTTTTAATTATCACGAAAAACTAGATTAAAATTCTTTGAAATTCTATAGGGCTTCTCCTTCGTGTGTGTAATATTTTTCTTAAAGTATTGTGGTGGATTATATACTCTAAATGGGTTATTTGTGCTTCTATAGATAGATGGTTTTTGTATTTTCAACCAAATGCACTGGCTTACAATTTCTTATCTTTCCTGATTTTTTATGAATACTTCATGATTCTATGTAGGAAGGTTTACCTTTGTTTGTAGGTTGTTTATTAAATTTTTATTTTTGTGTTCCATGATAAATAAAAAAGAGATAATGTTTCCAATTTCGACCCTAAGCAATTTTTTTAGACTGTCGTCGTCTCAGGAGTTTACGCACGTACACGTATGTGATATCTGAGAGATAAGGGACCTTCGGGTAATCTTGATAATGTGCTACATCTGCGCGAGACGATGATAAAGACAGGGTATTTCGGTGAGGTAGGTTAGGCAAAGGTCGCAATTCTATTGGGTCTATTGCGCACTATGCGGACCCATTTGATATGAAAATTGACCCAGAAGATGACTCGGTATTGATAATAGGTTTTTGGTTTCTACAGGTAGGAAACATGACGGATAGTTTGTTTGTTACACCTTCAGAGACATTGACTGCTCGATGTTTCCATTAGTGTCGATAACGTTAGGAGCTTGATTTTGGGAGCGCACTTATAAATAAAAGTAACGCATAGATACATACATTAAATACTCACGTTCCAGAAGGGTTAGAAGGTGAGGCTTGATGTCGATTTGGGTCTATGCGCGTTCAATAATAATTCAAATATAAATAGATTACTCAATAAAATCGATGATAGTTAGTTGTGCGATTGAAAATGAACGCAACGAACAAATGGATGTGGATCTCTGTAAACAAAATACTTATCAGGAAGTATTTGAGGATACACAGAGTAATTAAGGATTGAGATATGAAAGAGATAACATGTTTGGTTGTTGATGACCATCCGCTAGTTTGCAGTGCCATTAAAAACATACTGCTCGATTGTGAGCAAATAAATGATATAGTTATTACTAATACTTTTCGAGATGGTTTGGACATAATAAAAAACAGGCAGATCGGTCTTTTATTGTTAGATATTAATCTTTCAGATGGTGACGGGTTTGATTTTCTAAAAAGAGCTAGAGCGTATGGGTATGATAATAAAGTCATCTTTATGTCTGCTGAATGTCAGAAAGTATATAAACAACTAGCTTTTCGAGCAGGAGCTGATGCTTACATTAGTAAAGTTGAGAGTAACGAAGTTTTCTCTGATACAGTTAAACTTGTCAGCAAAGGGTATACCTTTTTTAAGTTTGATAGTGATACAAGTACACAAGAACCACCTAGTCTCTCGAATAGAGAGAGTGCGGTGTTAAGGCTTCTTTTAAAAGGGTATTCAAATAGGAAAATTAGTGAGTTGCTCTCGATAAGTGATAAAACGGTTAGTACTTATAAGAGTAGGATTTTAGTAAAGTTTAACGTTGGTAATATTTTAGAGTTAAATCAAGTAGCTGGTTCAGTAAATAATAAATAAATTAATTGCTTAGCCAAGTAGCCTCAAGGTGAAAGGTCTTTGCCGTAGGTTAGTTCTTCTCTCGGTTTCATCTCTCTAGCGTGTGAACCTTTTTATTGCCTCGTGAATACGTGCTTCGTTGGGCATATCTCAATACGAGGTCACTTTTTCCGAAGCACGAGCAATCTTTATTCTATCAAGAATTCAGTTTAATGATGGAAGAATAAAGCCGCTCTGGGTTTGGTTGGCGATTGAAACGAGCTTGGAAATTTTCCACGACATAATCAATAAATGCGCGCAACTTCTGCGATTGCTCCTTGTGATAAGGGTAGATGATATACAACGCGTGCTTTTCCATTTGCCACTCGGGAGTGATTTCAACTAACTCGCCCGACGCTAACTGAGGTTCGACAAAGAAATCTGGCAGTAAGGCGACACCGTGTCCCGCACATGCTGCTTGGGTAAGTGCCAAACCACTGTTGACGGTGTAAACACTTGCAGGAAGGTCGACTTCCAATACTCTGTTGCCATTTTGAAATGTCCAACGGCGAGAAGTTGAGGAGAGGCTGTAACTGAGCAGGCGATGGTTTACGACATCACATGGAGACCGAAATGGCTCAGACTCTTCAAGATATTGAGGAGAAGCACAAAGCACGCGGCGGATGTCCAGTAGCTTACGCGATCGCAGGCTAGAGTTACCTAATTCACCTCCACCACGAATCGCAATATCGACACCTTGTTCGATCAAATCAATGTGTTCATCACTCATGACAACTTCGATGGACAGCTCTGGATGCAGCTTCATGAACTCGCAGATGATGGGGTTCAGTTCAATCAAACCTAATGACATCGGCATGCTGATTTTAAGTGTGCCCTTTAAGGTGTGCGAAGATTAAATCACCGAACGATCCGCATTGTTGAGTGCATCAAGAACCTGACATACTTGCTGATAATAAAGCTGACCATTATCGGTAATGTGTAAGTTTCGTGTGGTTCGGTTAATCAGAGGGCTTTTCAAATAGCTCTCTAATTCATTGATGTTCTTGCTGATGGCTGCTTTTGAAAGGTTTAAATCTTCTGCAGCAGCGACAAAACTGCCTAGCTCCACCACTCGACGAAATACGGTTAATGCTCTGATCTTATCCACGCAGCGGTTTCCTCACATTCTTATTGTTCACTAATGGTGAACTATATAGCCACTATTATAGTGTTTATTCACTAATGGGAGTTAATTAATATCACTTCATTCACTGAGTGCCCGACATAAGTAGGGGCAAACGTAATTAGGATTCCACTATGAAAAAGATCGTCGCATTTACTGGTAGCAACAACAGCCAATCAATCCACAACCTATTGGTTCAAGCGTTGGCAAACCAAGCTACCCAAACAGAAGTAAATACCATTGACCTAAACGACTTTGAATTGCCAATGTACGGTTTGGACGTTGAAGGTCAGGGTATCCCAGAAAACGCACACAAACTGCGTGCAACGTTAAACGAATACGATGCGATCATCATTGCATCACCAGAGCACAACGGCTCAATGCCTGCATTCCTGAAAAATGCGATCGACTGGCTATCACGCGTTGCGCCTCAAGGTACGTCTTTCTTTGGTGACACGAAGAAACCAGTTCTACTGGTGAGCACATCTCCAGGTGCAAACGGCGGCGCGACTAACATCAAAACCATGGCTGAGTTGATGCCTTGGTGGGGTGGCGATGTAAAAGGCACATACAGCTTGGGCGGCTTCTACGACAAGTTCCAAGAGGGTGAATTTGACGCCGCAACCTCAGCGGAACTGAGTGAGCTAATGATGTCTTTCGAGAAGTCTCTTTAAGTTATCTATACTCGCATAAGTAGCGATTCATCAGGGTAGCTAATCAAGAAAGGTAGGTAAGGTATGGCGGTATTAGAACAAGGCGTTTGGTATCCAAACAAAGACGCAAGTGAGCTGACAGCAGAAGATCAATTCGCGTTACCAAGTCAGATTGAAGCGGGTCGCTATCACTTGTACATGTCGTTGGCTTGTCCATTTGCCCATCGCCCTTACCTAGTGATCAAGTACCTTGGTTTGGATGAGATCATTTCCATCTCTTCCGTTGCTGCAAAGCGTTACAGCAATGGTTGGGAGTTTGATAATGCACATCCTGATCCTCTATACAGCGCGGACAATCTAGCGGCGTTGTATGTGAAAGCGAAAAGCGATTACACCGGACGTGTGACAGTCTCTTTGCTATGGGATAAGCAAAACCATGCAATTGTGGGCAATGATTCAGCCGTAATGGCAATGGACCTCGCTACGCGTTGGCTACCTTTGGCAAAACATCCGGTGGAGTTGGTACCAGCAGCATTGCGTGAAGAGATCGAAAGCCTAAATCGATGGCTTCACAACAATGTGAATGGCAAGGTGTATCAAGTCGGCTTTGCAACCACGCAAGCGCAATATGACCAAGCGAGTGAAACCTTGTTTGATGCGCTAGAGCAATTGGATCAGCGTTTGGGGCAGTCGCGCTACTTGCATGGTGACGACGTTACCTTATCTGACTTGTTCTTACTGCCAACATTGGTACGTTTCGAGGCGGTGTACGAAGTGCACTTCAAAGCCAATAAAAAGCCTCTAAAGGCATACCAAAACGTGTATCGTTACATGCTGGATTTGGTCGCCGATGAGCGTATTCACAGCACCATCGATATTGATTATATGAAGCTACATTACTTCTTTTCGCACAAGCACATCAATCCAAATGGGATTGTGCCCGCAGGGCCTGAGATTGAGTGGCTTTGAACAAGATAAAAATGAAGCGTGGATCGAGAATAGGCTTGGTTCACCGACCGCTATTGATTAGTAACGAGCGCAATGTCATCAGAAACGTATCGAGATACGGCTGATGACATTTAAATTCAATCGTAATATTGAGCAGTTCACTCTACGCTCTCCGGGCTATTACTTGGGCTGTACGCTAGGATAAAAATCCAAACAACGCTCAGTAAGCCATTGCATGACAGGACCTGCTTCTTTTGCTTTGCTCGTCACACGGTCAATTTGTAAAAGCCAATCTTTCTCTTCCCCTTGTAGCTTAAGGGGACTGATATCTGGGTGCTTTTGAAACAGGTGGTCAGGTATCAAGCTCCAGTTATTATTCAGTTTAATCAACTCTATTAGGGTTTCTAAGTCATTCACTTTGGTCAGTGAATTAGATAAGTTTGCGTTGTAGTGAGCAGGGTAGTCTTTTAATACGATTTGTCGATACGCCTTAAGCGCTTCAAAAGAAACGGAGTCCTTAACCAATAGTGGGTGTGATTGATGCACCGCGATAGAAAACGGCACATAACCAATCGAACCTAAAAGCACGTTCTTAGGTTGTGTACTTCCCCATAACATAAAACCGATATCCACTTCATTACTCGCGACAGCATCAGCAATGTCATTGTTTTTCAATACATTGAGATTGAGCTCGGTGTGCGGAAATTGCTGATAAAACTCATCAATGACGCCAAAAAATTGCGGTGTTAATAAAAGCGCATTGATCCCTATCGAGATCCTATCTTCTACTCCCACATTGAACGTTTGCAGCATATTTTGGATGTGTTGCGCATGCTCTAATAAAGAGAGGGCTTGAGCATGCAGTCGCTCGCCTTGTGCTGTTAAAGTTGGCAATCGAGAAGTACGATCAAAGATGGTCAGCCCTGTGTCTATTTCCAAGTTTGAAATCGTAGTACTGACCGCAGACTGTGCTTTACCAAGCTTTCTTGCCGCCGCAGAAAACGAACCACACTCAACGCACATCACTAACGTTTCAAGTTGTTGAAGATTGAACATAACGATGTATCTAATTTTTAGATGGTAACTAACTATATCTTATTAAAACTTTAGATGACAATCGCTCCATTAATCGTTAAGTACAAGTAGAGAATAAGATGAGCAACAACCAATCTGCGGAATTATCGGATACACAAAAGGAACTTGAAGCATTGCGTGAACGCTTGCGTCAAAATACTCAAACCATGCAAAGTTCGGCTAAGAAATCAGACGCTGATGAAATGATGTCTGGCGTGATTAAGACCGTAGCGACGTTCGAAAAAGACTAATAAGCTCCTTGCTAGAAAGTAGAAAGGCACCAGTTAATGGTGCCTTTTGTTTTTATAGCTGCGCCGTAATTTCCTCTATCTCTTGCTGCCACTGTTTTTGCATCGCTGGTTTTTGATGTTTGGGTTTTCGCCCTAAATCGGCTTCCAGCAAGCTTTCCAGCTCCAACAGTCTTTCCAGCATTTGCTCTTCGGATTGCTCATCAGATGCGGTGTTTGTTTCCATCGACATTACTTCATTGCAATGATGCGATATGGCAGATTTGGGAGCAGTATCAGTCACGCGTTGATACACTTCCTCCGCGCTTAAATACTCCGTCAGTAAGCCATTTTCAATAAACCAGAATCGATTACAGCTTTGTTCTATCAGACTTCGGTCGTGACTCACCAATAAGGCGGCACCTTCGAAGTTTTGCAAAGTTTCAATCAACTCCTCTTTGCCTTCCATATCCAAATGGTTGGTCGGTTCATCTAAAAACAGCATGTGATAACGAGCGAGGGTTAAGCCCACAAACAGCAGTCTTGCTCGTTCTCCACCACTTAGACTGACGACTTTCTGCTCGTGTCTTGCGTACTCGAATCCTGCACCAATTAGCGAACGTTTTGCTTGTTCACTGCTGATGCTAGCAAACGACTGCAACGCATCTGTGATGGATTGATTATCGTCGAGTTGCTTTAGGGATTGATCGTAGTAACCCAAGCGACAGCGATCGTGGAAAGTCACACTCTCATGTTGGTTGCCTAGGTCGGTTTGGATGACTTCATACTGACGATAAAGCAGGTTTAATAAAGTCGATTTACCGCAACCATTACTGCCTAGAACGGCAATTCGGTCGCCACTTTTCACGCGCATTTCTGCCATATCAAACAAATGATAGTCACTGTTTGGTGGCGTTACCGAGAAAGGCAAAACCTCTAACAGTCGATTTGCTGGCAGTGATTCACCCTGAAGTTGTAGCGCCCACGGTGTGCCTTCTGTCAGTTCGGTTTGCTCTTCTTCTAAACGTTCTTTGCGCGCAAACATCGTCTTGGCTTTTCGAGCAAGATCTTCGTTGTCGTAGACTTTGCCCCAAGTGGCTAAACGTTTCGCGCTTTTCTCGATTCGGTCGATCTCTTTCTGCTCGCTGGCATGGCGAAGTTGATCGGTTTCATCTTTCTCTTTCAATGCTTGTCTTGCTTGAGAACAAGGCAAAGAGAAATGATGCAGAGATCGATCTCGCATGACCCAAGTGGTGTTGGTGACGCGATCGAGTAAGGTTTGATCGTGAGATACCAATACGAATGAGCCTTTCCAGTTTGATAGGAATTGCTCTAACCAAAGGAGCGATGGCAAGTCCAAGTGGTTGCTTGGTTCATCCAGAAGCAGTAAGTCAGGTTGATGGATAATCGCACGAGCAAGCAGGAGTCGCATTTGCTGACCACCACTGCAATTCTCAACCGGCATGTGTCGTTCTGTGGTCGAAAATCCTAGTTCATCCAATAAGAGTTCGGCGCGCCAAATCTCATCATCGGATAAAGAGTCCGCTAACGCATCTAAGACGGAATGTGTGCTTAAAGATTCAGGTAAATGCTGCTCAACATACCGCATCAGGCATGAACTGGCTTTGGCAACCGTGCCTTGGCTTGGTTCAAATTGACCGCTAAGCAGTTTGAGTAGGGAGCTTTTACCACAGCCGTTGTGACCGATAAGACCAATTTTGTCGCCGCGATGAATCGTAAACGTTAGATCTTTGAAGATTGGTGTTGCTGTGTGAGAAAGGGTTAATGATTGTGCAGTTAAAAAAGTACTCATAGTGTTCTCAAGAATTTTGGGCGTAAGACGCCGTTGTCATAGCTGACAATAATTCTTCGAGCTTAAGGGAAAGTACTCGGGTGACGTGTTTTCGTCGAAAGGTAATTATTCGCTCAAGTCGAGATTATCGCAGCGCGAAATCTGAAACTCTTGAGCGGTCCTTCATGCCATAAAAACGTGGGTTGATTGAACACCACAAAGACATAAATTCCTCCTTAATTTCGTTGTAAGTGTTGCCACTTTTGGTTGATAGATGCGCTAGATTCTAACCCTAAAAGTGGCAATGTACAGATAGCTTGATGAAAAAATGATGAGAGGATCACCAAGGTATCACGCGCTTTTACCGATACAAGCTGAACTTCTTTGTTAATCCTCGGAGTGTTTCAGTATTGCCGAACAAACAGATACCCAAATACTCTAATTCGGCTTCCGGTGTGTTTTTGGTGGTTTGTTGTTGTACTTCAGACCCGCCCTCTACCATGGTGTGAGTAAAATCAGAGAAGGGGATGCCTTTATCGAGCACTTCTTGGCGAAGCTTTCTGATTTTACTGGAATTATCCGCTCTCAATACGATAAACGGATAGTGGGAGATGTTTGGGTGAACATTGCCATCGAGATCTTGATAGTCGGTATAAACCGCGTCACCATCAGAAAGTTGATTCGCAAGGCTTACGCTCAAGTGTCCTAATACGTTAACGGCGCGCCCCACCTCGACTTTTTTACTGATTACGGCAACAAATCGCTTTTGGTTTTCGTCGGGAAGTTGATTCATGGAGGACCTCGTTTTTCTATTGATCTGACTATTGTTTAACTGTCTCCATTGTATTTCTTCGCACACGCAATTTTGTTTCTAACATTGCTGTCGAAAAGCCAAGTTTGCAATAAACGAATGATTTAATCGTTTTTCATGCAATAAGATTCCTCAGAGTTTGCAAATAGAAAAGGCACCAACGGACTGTCGGTGCCTTAGGTCGATGATGAACCAACTTCTATTGTTTGTTTAGCTCTGCCGCGGTGTCTACAAAGATGCCTTGGATGTCTTTCGCTTCACGCTCTGTTTGACCACCGTGTTTTAGGAACGCATCGATGATCGCTGCGGTTTTTTGCTCTTTTGCGCGCTCTAAGAAGTAACGCAACTCTAGCTCTGCACCTGCGTCTTCATCTTTAATAGAGGTTGCGATGATCTCTTTGTACATCACGATGTCACGCACTTCTAGTTGGCTAATCACGCCCAATGTTGCCGCCAAGAACCCATCCAGTTCTGCTTTAGGCACAAATTGAGTAATGATGTTTAACTGCTCTGCTTGTTGTGCCGTAAAGTCGTTACCAAGTAGCAGTGCTTGAAGCGCTTTGTTTTTGCCCATGCGACGAGCGAACTGTACCGCACCTTGACCACCCGTTGGGATATTGACGTGAATCTCTGGCTGAGCAAATGCTGCGTTTTCAGTGCCGTAAGCCAAGTCACACGCCATCACAAACTCATTACCGCCGCCACGAGCCACACCATCAACCACAGCAACCGATACTTGTTTCATCGCTTTGATGTTGGCAATCATGTGGTTGAATTCAATCGATGCTGCCTGACCACCTTGTGTGCCGTTGATAACGTTCAAATCTAAATGCGCCAAAAAGAAAGACTCATGAAGTGATTTGAATACCACCACTTTCGTATCGCGGTCATCTTTAAGTGATAGGACAAATTCGTTGATTTCATTAATTAAATCGATAGTCAGCACGTTCACTGGTGGGTTGTTGATTTCAACAGTAGCGATGCCATTTTGTTGTGTGATTGATAGAGTTTTCATAGCTGTTTCCTCAGCGTTAGTAAGATCAGCAGACCTCAGTAACACGAATTTATTGGTTTGGTATTGAGGAGGTTTGTCTCTCCCCCGTTGTGTGCAGCTACTATAGATTTGTTATAAGATGAGAAAAATAAGCTAAATGGCATATAATTGGTGCTAAAAAAGCAACAATGGTTTTGTAGGTAAGGCGTTATGGATTTCTCTAGTCGTTTATTGCTGTTACTTGAAGTGGTTGAACTTGGCTCGTTCACCAAGGTATCAGAACAGAAAAATGTGGATCGTTCGGTGATCTCAAAACAGATCAGCCGTTTGGAAGAGGAGTTGGGCGTTCGCTTGCTTAACCGAACCACGCGTTCCTTATCATTAACGGCTGCCGGGAATGAAATGGTCAACCAAGGCAAATCCCTTCGTACACTTCTCAGTGATACTCACCGTTTGGCGCAAAACTATCACGAAGAGCCTCGTGGGGTCTTGCGCATTACCAGCTCGACCATGTTTGGACGTCAATACGTTCAAGATGCGATTTCAGTGTTTCAAAAACAGTACCCAGATGTGGAGTTTGAGCTACGTTTAGAAGATCGCATGGTTGATATGGTGCAAGAAGGCTTTGATATTGGTTTTCGTATTGGACGTCCCAAAAACTCGAGTTTGATTACTCGCAAGATTGCGCGAAGTCGCCTGTTGATTGTCGCTGCCCCTGCGTTTTTAGAAAAACATGGTGAGGTGAACAGTCTAGAGAAATTGGAATCACTACCCGCCATCATCTATGCCGCACCAGGTCTGTTGTTCGATAAATTCGGCTATCAAGATGAGCAAGGCGAACAACAGCATTTCCAGCTTAACATCGCTTATAAAGTGAATGATGTAGAAATGTTGGCAAGAAGCGCTGCGGGAGGAAATACGCTTGCCGTAGTGACCGCACAAATGGTGCAAGATGAAATCAAACAAGGCAAGTTAGTACCTATCATGACGGACTTGAACATTGATGACTTCGGCACCTTCTATGCCGTGTATCCGCACCGAGATGCACCAATCAAAACGAAGCTATTCATCGACACACTCAAATCCATTGTTGGAGAAGAGACGCCTATTTGGGAGAAGAACATTCCAAACTTCGACCAGATGTATGGGCGAGGGAAGTAGTGGCTTGGTGCTCGAACGAGAAAAGCACCGACATTGCGGTGCTTTTGTTTGAGTGCAAATGGCACTCAGTATTTTGTTAGCAACTAGAACTTCGCCATAAATGACTTAGTCAGTGGTAGACGGAAATCTTTGCCCATCATTTCATAAACGTTGAATTTCACCGTGCTCCAGTTTTCTTCAAAGTTGTATTCGAACACACTGTCACCGGTATCCAAGCTTTGTGTCATGGTCCACTCTGTAGCGTAACCAGACATACCATTGCCGTTACCAAAGTTTTTGTAAGGTGCATCCGCAGGCACACGGTAAGGGACAGTCGACAACTTCATCATACCGTTAGTAATACTGGTTGGCTCCGTGAGCTTACTCATAAAGTAGCTGGCGTGAACAAAGCGGCTGTGTGAGTTGCCGTTACCAATTGAACCATAGTCGGTATCACGACTCGCGTTCTCCCACGTTGGCTGAACCTTCTTGCGCATTTCAATGTGCTCTCTCATCGAAGGGTCATTCGTCATCACCATCGCTTCTTCGCCGCGATAGGTGTTCAAGCCGTCTTTATCCATTTCGATGACAAGGCGATCGCCACTCTTATCTGTGACAGACCAGTGCAGGTTAATTTCTACTGGCATACCATCCATGTGAATCGATGCATATTCTAATGTTGGTAATGCTTTGACAACTTCATCAACCGTTGCGTAGTTGGCAAGCAGGTATTCAGCGATGGTAAATTGGGTCACCTCTGATCCGCTTTTCGCCTCTTTCATCGTCATATCAGGGTAGAACAAGGCGTTAACCTGCATGCCTTCGCTGTTTACGCCATCGGCAACCAATTCACCATAAGCCAGTACGGCGACCATGTCGTATTTCACTGTGTAGGTATTCCCGAGACCATTACCTTGGAGCGAACGAACGTCGCCTTTGTTAATTGTACCCAGCACAGGTGAGGTCGATTCCATCCAATCCATCGTTCTAGAAGTGAAAGTGCCTAAGTCGGTATTCCATGCGACTGAGGTACAAGCGTGTGCTACACCAGTAGTAAGAGTGCCAGCAAGAAGAGCTAAGGTGATTGCTTTCAATTTCATAGTAACTCCGATTCAAGTTTAGGAACGATTTGGAGTGTACGGTGGAAAACAAAAAAGCCTAAATCACGTTGTGAGCATTCAACCCTCACTTTGGGCTGTATGGGCGTGGCTGTGCTCTTTAAACAGTCGAATCATTTCTCGGGTGACGGGGCCAGCTAGTCGGTTGTGTTGCCAAAGGTTGATAGGAAACTGAAGCACGGCATGGAGTTCATCTACTTCAATGGTCTGTAACTGTTGGTTTGCCAAAAGATCCTCCACACAATGGGTTGGGACGATTGCCCAGCCATCGCCTGCGACTAACAGGTTTTTGAGCACATTCACACTTTCGATTTGTTGGGCGAGATTCGATATCGTCAGAGTTTGTGCAATGCCAGTATGGTGAAAATCCGCCATCAAAAGTTGCCTTGCTCGCTTAAGGGAAGTGAGGTCAACGATCTGATGTTGCTTGATAAATTCACTGGTGGCGCAAACAACAAAGGGGAGATTGAGTAGATAGGTGTAGCTGAACGCCGTCGTGGCATTGCCCGTTGGAACAAACATGACAGCAAGGTCGGCGGCGTCTTGTTCGAACAGATCTTTGGTTTCGTAATTGTTTTTGTGAAGCCAGTTCACTTTGACTAACGGGAATTTTTTGCGAATCCCAATCATCACATCTTGAATCAGTTTTCCTGGTACTAACTCGCTATGGCAGACCGTAATTTGGCTCTCGTTGCCTTGCTCTGTACTCTGGCAAAGACGTTCAAAAGACTTGGTGGTTTCAGTTAGGTTCTTTGCATGCTGATACAGTGCCAGGCCTTCTTCCGTCAATTGTGGATAGCGGGCCGAACGATCAAACAAGATCATGTTGATTTCAATTTCGAGGTTGGTGATCACCTGACCAAGTGTGGTGCGGTGTTTATTTAACCGTTTTGCTGCTGCGCTAAAAGAGCCACATTCGGCAACGGCGACAAAGGCGGTCACTTGCTCATAACTAATGTTCATGATGGTTTGGTTCTACAAAAATAATCTTCTTCAAACCTAATGTAAGCCTTTTGCTGAGTCCAGATAGAGAAGGGTAAGTTGTGATGAACTTACTTATCTCAATACTTGCTCAACTTGCTCAATAACATGCGCGTCTTCAAGCGCTTTACCCAACATCAACTGATGATTCAACAGCCCTAGCAATAGAGTATAAAGCGATTCTTTGTGTTGCGCTGAAACGTAGTTTTCCAGCATCGTCATGTACTTTTGACTCGCAAGTAACATGCATGGATCGGTGGCGACGTTTTCTTGTCCAATCACATCAATGTAATCAGAGACAAGCTTCATCTCTTGGAAGAAACGTGGAGCAATTTGCTGGAAGATCAACACGAAGTTTTCAACTTGTTGTTCTGTATTCGCTTCACTTGAGTTTGGTCTATCTGCTAGCACTTCTGCATCAAAGTTGACGATGGCTTCTGTCGCGGCTTTGAACAGCTCATCCTTACTTTTGTAATAGTGATAAACCGCACTTTTGCTCATGCCCAACTGTTCGCACAGCTGTCTCATACCAATGTTTTTGTAACCGAACTTAAGGAAAACTTCGGTTGCTTTTAAGGCAATTTCTCTACGTCTGCTTTCATGATCGACGACCTTCGGCATAGTTTTCTTCTCAGTTTTTATTACCGCAATGCCTTGCAGTATAACACAAGATCTTTTATTTAGACCGAGTGGACAAAAAAGATCTTTACCTAACTCTTAAAGCGTACTAATTTAAAAAGACCAAGTGGTCGAAATAAGGTTTTAGTATGAAAATTGATTGGAGTGTTCCTCAAACAAGAGCGGGTTTCTGGGGTGGGATTGATAAGCTGATTGGTCCGGGTGCAACAAGAGCAGAAAAGAACTTGCAGCTTTATATACCTTTCGCCGCTGGCTTTGTCATGATGGTTTATGCGTACTTTGCACAACTGGGTTGGACTGGTATTCAGTACTTAATTGCTGGGTTGCTCACGGTGGATATTATCGGCGGTATTATTACGAACGCGACCTCAACAGCCAAGCGTTGGTTCCATCGAGAAGGGCAAGGCTTTAAGCAGCACATGAGCTTTATTCTGACTCATTTTGTGCAACTCTCCCTCTACAGTTGGGCGTTCTTGAACTTCGATATTGTGTGGATTGTTGTGATTGGTGGTTACATGGTGCTGGCGTGTAGCGTAGTCATGAAAACGCCATTGTATCTGCAACGTCCTGTTGCGCTGACTTTGTATTCGCTAAGCCTGATTATTTCGATTTACTGGGCACAAGCACCACAGGGTTTGGAATGGTTTTTACCACTGTTCTACCTAAAGTTATTGGTGAGCCACGTATTGCGTGAAGAACCGTATCGTCCAGAACAAGAATAGGAAACCATGTTATGAAAACGCACCCTCGAATTTTAATTGCGGGCTCAACTGGGTACTTAGGTTCGAATACTGCTGAGCTACTGCTGTTTGAACACGTTGAGTTTAAAGCCATTGCGAGAAGCAAAGCTAAGTTGCTCGCAATGGGCGTAGAAGAATCACAGGTGATTGAGGCTCAAGTGACTCATCCCGATGAGCTTGAAGGTGTTTGCGAGGGTGTCGATGTTGTTATCTCATGCTTGGGCATTACTCGCCAGAAAGATGGGTTAGGCTATTTGGATGTCGACTACCAGGCGAACTTGAACTTACTCAAAGAAGCAGAACGAGCAGGTGTTGGTAAATTCATCTACATCTCTGCGTTTAATGCTCAGAAGTACCCTCAAGTTCGTTTGCTAGAGGCGAAAGAACGCTTTGCGAGTCGCTTCTGCAATCAACAAAATTAACCCCTTGTGTGATTCGCCCGAATGGTTTTTTCTCTGATATTACCGAGGTGTACAACATGGCGAAATCGGGTCGAGTGTTTACTTTTGGCGATGGTGAAAACTTGCTTAACCCCATTCACGGAAAAGACTTGGCGAGATTTTGTGTAGACGCGATTGATAAAAAAGAAACGGAATTGGATGTCGGTGGACCAGAAGTCTTGTCAGCCAATGAAATCGCTCGACTTGCGTTTTCTGCTCAAGCTAAGCCTGTTCGTAATACGCATTTACCAGATATGCTTCGGAAGGTTTCACTTTCCATTGCTTGTCACTTGCCAGAAAAGTGGGGCGGTCCTGCAGAGTTCTTTCTCACCATGTTAGGTGACGACAATATCGCTCCGACTTATGGCAACCACCATCTTAAGGACTATTTTGATGAGCTAGCTTTGGCTAACAATGGGTGATTTTATTGTTTTCAATGCATCAAAAAGCACACATTTCTGTGTGCTTTTTCGTTTGTTATTCAGCAAAATAACGCTACTTTGCTTGCAGCATCTCAACCAAACCGCCGGCGTTATGCAGGTTGGTAAAACCTTGTGATTGCAAGTATTGATACGCCTGACCTGAACGATTGCCGCTACGACAGTAAAGGACGATTTGCGCGTCTTTATCGACGTTAGCAAAGTGCTTATCTAGCTCAGAGAGCGGAAAGTTAACCGCATTGTCTAAGTGATCGTCAGCAAACTCTTGTGTTGTTCGCACATCAACAATCATTGCGCCTTGTTCAATCAGTTGCCAGCCTTGCTCCGCACGCTCAGAAGCGAGTACCGTTGGCGTTGCGAAACCTAAGCTCAAGCAAGTGAATAAAATCGGAAGTAGCTTTTTCATTGAATTTTCAATCCCTAGTGATTCTGATGCAGATTATACGCGCTATCTGCTAAGGGCGATGTGCTCTTTATCGAGTTGTTTTGATTAAATGGAACACAAGTATTGGTGATTATTTTCAGAATAGCTAAAGTAAGTTATTACGAGCTACAAAATGGAAATTTAGGGAATGAAAAATCTCAATATTGTTGAAATTAAATCTTTTGTTCCGGCGAAAGATTACGAGCTATCCAAGCGTTTCTATCAGGCGTTGGGCTTTGAAATGCCATCGGACGTGGGCGGCGTGGCGTACTTCTTCAAGGGCAGTTGTTCATTCTTGCTGCAAGACTTTTATGAGCCAAAACACTGCAATAATTTCATGATGCATTTGTTGGTGGAAGATGTCGCCAGTTGGCACGAACATATGTCGAAAGTGGACCTTAAATCGTTTGGAGCAAAGATAACGGAACTTATCGACCAGCCTTGGAAGATGCGAGAGTTCTGTTTGCACGACCCAAGCGGGGTGTTGTGGAGAATCAGTCAGAATATCGATTAAAAAAGCATAAAGGGAGCAGCTCGCTCTCTTCCTCGCCTTAAGTACTAGTGTAACAGTCCGTACATTGCGCCTCGGTTTATGGTCGGATTCTCGGTGTAAACCAAATTCAAAAATTCAGTCGCATTTCTGCCCAACTTAGGGCAATGAAACTCTTTGTTCGCCCCTTTTTGCATTAACCATTTGAAGGACTCAAAATCATCATGAATGATGGCGGAATGTAAAGGCGAAATCTTATCTTCGTTTATCCAATTGACGTCAAACCCATGTGTTACTAACGCATCAGCCATTCTAAAACGGCTGTGACTTCCTGCCCTCAGAATCGAAGCAATGCCGTATTGCTGCTCAACCAAAGCCATGAGTTCTTCCGATACGCCAAATATCTCAAAATAGGTAATGCAATCTTCACTATCAAATATTAGGATTTCATTACCAAGAGCACATAGCATCATGCGTTCTTCCGTTATTGAGTGCTTCAAAAACACTGCCAGGGCCGTTGTGATGAAAGAGAGGGTGAAAATCGTCGTCCTGACGCTTTGTTTGATGTCCATATCTACCTGTATTTAGTAATAGAACTCCACAAGCATACCCGACGTTTTTGGCTCTAGGTAAACTTGGTTTATTGATTTTTTCATTGGGAGAGAAGAAGCATTAAACGATTTAGGCTGCCAGCATTTTTTGCTCTTCTTCTAGCAGCCAACCATACCACCAACTCATGAATTCGAGAGTGACAATCGGGTAAGGGTTGTCATCGAAAGGTGTATTGTTACGGTATGCGAGTCGTCCTTTTGTGACGACTTCATCCACCAATTGAAGCCCACCATCGTCATAGTCTTTCATTAAAGTTAACCCTTTTTGTTATGCGAAAAGCTATACATTACAGAGTTCTCTAACGCTCAATACGGCATTATCAAAAGAGCCAAAATTGAAAATGCTATTATCAATTTAAAAGACAATTAAATTAGATGGTTACTTATTGTTTAACGTTAAAGAATGTCGGCTAATGAACTGAGCTAAGTCGTCGACCCTCACAGGGTTAATGAATCGAGTTCTTATTTTTATCTCGTGGTTGCGGTCAATAAAGTTATGTAGAAAGCCAAAAATGTTTGCCAGAACATTGAGACCCAATCTCGATGAGTTGTTGAAAACAAAAGGTCAGCGCTTGCGAACTGACCTTTGAAGAGGGAAGAGTGATAGAGGCTTATTGAGGCGCTTTCATCGCTTCAGATTGCTCGCCCGTCATCACGAAGTGCAACTCGCCACCCGGTTTGAACTCGGAATGGTCGAAGAAGAAGCCGTTATCCAAAGCTTTACCATTGATAGTGACAGACTTGATGTACATGTTGTCATCGGCGTTATTTTCTGTGGTGATGGTGAACGTGCCGCCTTTAACCGGAATCACTGCTTTGTCGAATAGCGGACGACCCACAGTGTAGATAGGTTCTGCCGCGTTCACTTGGTAGAAGCCTAATGCAGACATCACATACCAAGCGGACATCGCGCCTACGTCTTCATTACCAACTACGCCTTCTGGCGCAGCAAAGTACATGTCATCAAGAATGTGGTCGACGACTTGTTGTGTCTTCCATGGTTCTGCGGTCCAGTTGAATAGGTAAGGAATGTGGTGTGAAGGCTCGTTACCAAACGCAACTTGACCAATCAAACCAGACATATCCGGTGTTTCTGTGCCTTGGCTTTCTGCGGTGAAGGTTGCTTCTAGGTTTTTCTGGAACTCAGCATCGCCACCCATGATGGTCTTCAAGCCCGCGATGTCATGCGGTACAAACCAAGTCCACTGCCATGCGTTACCTTCGGTGTAGTTGCCTGTTTCGTGTTCCGTACCATATGGGTCGAATGGCGTCATGAAGGTTTCATCAATCATCACCGGACGCATAAAGCCCGTCACGCCATGTTCTGCGTATTCCGTTGGGTTGTAATCGAAGTACTTTTTGTAGCCTTTCGAGCGTTCAAGGTATTGCTCTTCCGCTTGAGTATCACCGGCTGCTTTGGCGATTTGTGCGATAGCCCAATCGTAGAACGCATTTTCCAGACCGTAAGAAACAGACTCAACCGTGTAGTCTTCAAATACTGGCTCACCATCGACACGTTGGATGGCAGGCGTGAAGCCATTTTTCTCAATGTAATCGATGTGCTTGGTTAAAGTGCGATCCAATACACCCTGATCCCAATCGGCTTGCAGTGCTGGATAGTTCTCGTAAGTCGAAGAGTCGATCGCGGCTTTCAGCGCCAGCTCTTTTTCTTGCTGAGTAAACTCTTCTGGGAACTTGGTCATCGCATCCGCAATCACTGCTACTGCTGGGTAGCCAACCATGGTGCCTGTCTCATCGCCTAAGTGCTCCCACTTCGGCAGCAAGCCGCTTTCTGTGTACTTCTGAACTAGGTTCTTCGCGTATTGCACCGCGCGGGTTGGTTCTGTGATGGTTTTCAGCGGGTGTAATGCACGTTGGGTATCCCATAGAGAGTAAACCGAGAAGTTTGGCTGTTCTTCTGTCGCTTGACCGTAAGCGATGGAGTATTCCCCTTCGCCTTCACGAATCGAGCCTTTGCCCATGCCACGGAATCGACCGTCTACATCTTGATGCACCATAGGCGCAATCTTGGTGTGGTAAAGCGCGGTGTAGAAGATCTCTTTCTGATCTTCCGTGCCGCCTTCGATAGAGAAGTTGAGTGCTTTTGCCCATTTCTCGCGTGCGTTGTTGCGCGCAGTATCGAAAGAGACATTCGCTTCGGCATCGTAGTTGTTTTCTGCACCTTGTGGATCAACCGCAGACAGCGCCACTTGCGCGTTCAACTCTTGTGAGCCTTCATCTTCAAATTCGATGTAGGCAGTGACGTCTGCTTTGACACGCTTGATGGCATTGCCTTCGTCATCGTAAATCAATTCAGAAACGTGCTCTGCCGATAGACCGTCAACAGGCTCACCATTGGCAAGGATGTAGACGTCTTTGATCTTCTTATCGAAAGTCGCATAGAAGAAGATTTTTTGGTTCTTTGCCCAGCCAGAGAAGTGCGCTGCATCGCGCTCGCCCGTGATGGTATGACCGTCTTCACTCACTGTCAGTTTGTTGCGCAGAGAGGTCGAACCCCAGTCACTGTTTAGGATGGAGTTGAGGTCTATCTTCAAACGTTGTGGTTGACCTTGTGGGTAGGTGTAGCGGTGGAAGCCGACACGTTCAGACGCAGTAAGCTCAGCTTTGATACCGTTCTCTGCAATCTTCACCGAGTAGTAGCCCGCTTCTGCCACTTCTGAGGTTTTGTCCATCTTGACCGAAATCGCTTCGCGGTAGTCGTCGCTGTCTTCGATGTACTTGGCTTTATCTTCGGTAAACGGCAGGAACAGAATGTCACCTAAACCACCCATACCCGTGCCAGAAAGGTGAGTGTGGGAGAAGCCAAATAGGGTCTTTTTATCGAAGTGGTAACCTGATGAAGAGTGCCAGCCGATCAGCTCGGTATCTGGAGAAAGTTGCACCATGCCTTCTGGTACAACAGGACCCGGGAAGGTGTGTCCGTTAAAGCCTGTCCCAATGAATGGGTCGACGTATTTTAGGTTGGAAGTATCGACGCTTGGTGAGGTGTTATCGTCGTCATCGTTGCAACCAGCCAAACCAATGACACTTGCAATCACAGCGGTCGCGATAGCGGTTTTCGTAAAGTTCATAATCTTGATTCCTTAGGCAGGAAGCGCGTCACTTCCTGCCACTGAGTTAATCTATCTGCTTATTCTTTAAACACGAATTACATAAAACGTTACTGAGCTTGAAGCGCTTCTTGCTTGTCACCCGTCATGACGAAGTGAAGCTCGCCGCCCGCTTTGATTTCGCTGTGCTTGAAGGTGAAGTTGGCATCCAGCGGTTTGCCGTTAATGGTTACAGACTTCACGTACTTGTTGTGTGGGCTGTTGTTGTCTGCGATGACTGTGAACTCGCCGCCTTCCACTGGAATGGTGATTTCATCAAACATAGGGCGACCGATGGTGTAGACCGGCTCCGCAGGCGTCACTTGGTAGAAGCCCATTGCCGACATCAAGTACCAAGAGCTCATCTGACCTACGTCTTCGTTACCAATCAAGCCAGTTGGCTCGCTGGTGTACATCTCTGACATGATGCGGTCTAGGTACTCTTGCGCTTTCCATGGCTCATCCGTTAGCGCGTATAGGTAAGGAATGTGGTGCGATGGCTCGTTACCGTGCATGTACTGACCGATGTAACCCGTTAGGTCTGGCAGCTCTTCACCTGTGTTTGAAGAACGTGCATTAAATAGCTCGTCCAAATCTTCACGGAAGGCTTTCTCTGGCGTGGTGTCTTTGCCTTGCGCCAAGTCGGCTTGATAGATTTCTTGTTTCAGGCGGTTGAAATCGTGCATTGGTTGGAACTTCCATTGCCACGCGTTCCCTTCGGTGTAGGCAAACTCGTCCACATAGTAAGGGGCGAATGGTAGCAGTGGGCATTTCTCTTTCATCACACCTGAGCCTTCAGGCCATTCAACCATTTCACACTCATCCAAACGCTCTTCATCAATTGGTTGGTTGAACTCCAAAGGCGGTTTGTTTGGTGATGAGCTTAGCGGGTGGTTTTTCGGACGTAAGAAGCCAGTTTCTGCATCCCAATGGTTAAGCCAGTTGTCGGCACGAGTCATAAACTCTTCTTGCAGTTTTACATCGCCAGCCATGCGCGCGATTTCTGCCATTGCCCAGTCGCCGTAAGCAAACTCAAGCGTGTAAGACGCACTGTTCCAATAGCCGTGATGAACAAAGCCGTTTTCTTCGTACACTTTCACTTGCACAACGTTTGCTGCGCCGATGTTGTTGTCTTCCGTCCAATCTGGGAATTCAGAAGCCTCGTGGTAACGCACCGTAAACTCAGCCGCTTCTTTGGCAAGTTGTGGGTCGATGTCTAAGCCTTTCGCCATCGCGTCAGCAATGATAGAGACCGCAGGGAAGCCGATCATGGTGCCCGTATAATGGCTGTGCAGTTCCCATTTCGGCAGAATGCCACCGTCTTCGTATTTACGAATCAGGTCGTTGGCAAACTCTTCGGCACGTTCAGGGTCGATGATGGTTTTCAGTGGATGCGCTGCGCGGAAGGTATCCCACATGGAGTACACAGAGTAGTTTGGTGTGTCGCCCGCGTCTTTTTGAATGCGGGTACGCATCGCAGGGTATTGGCCGTCGACGTCTTGGAAAATCATTGGCGCGATAGAAGCGTGGTAAAGCGCGGTGTAGAAGATCTCTTTCTGATCTTCCGTGCCGCCAGATACCATCATGCGGCTAAGTTCTTGGTGCCATGCGTCGTTGGCTTGAGCGCGCGCAGTATCAAATGACACGTCTTTCGCTTCTGCTTCTAGGTTCTTCTCTGCACCTTCTGTGCCTGTTGGTGACAAGCCTACTTGGATTTCTAGCGGTGTTGATGATGCTGCGAATTCTAAGTAAGCGATGGTTTTCACTGCGTCGATGTTGTCGTTGTTTACATCGATTTCCGTTTCTGCGCCGTCAACTAGAGCAATGGCTTTGACGATAGGTTGGTTGAAGGTGGCGTAGAAGTACACGTGCTGGTTGTTCGCCCAGCCGTTCGAGCTACGTAAACCGCGGATGGTGTAAGCGTCGATGAACTCTAAATCACCCTTCATGGTGCGGTTGTTGAAGTGACCTTTGTTGAGGGTGTGGTCTAAATCGAACTTGATGTGTGGCGTAGTGCCTTCTTTGAAGGTGTAGCGGTGGAAGCCAACACGTTGCGTGGTAGTTAGCTCGGCTTTGATTTCGCCTTTGTTCAGTTCAACCGCGTAGTAGCCTGCTTCTGCGGTTTCGTTGTCTTTATCGAACGTGTTGAAAACGGCGTTTTCTTTCTTGGTAAAAGGCAGAACTAAGATGTCACCAAGGTCGGTAATGCCTGTGCCAGAAAGGTGAGTGTGGGAGAAGCCATACACTGGGATCTCAGTCAGCTTGCCGTGGTCGAAGTAACCGGCAGCAGAGCCCCAGCCTTCCATTTCGGTATCAGGAGAAAGTTGTACCAAACCGTAAGGCACAACCGCCCCTGGGAATGTGTGACCATCTGCACCAGTACCAATCAATGGGTTGACGTATTGGGTTAGTGTGGTGTCGAGGGATGGAGTACCAGATTTGCTGTTGTCGTCATCACTGTTACAACCAGCAAGACCAAACATGGCAGCGAGAATAGCGGTAGAGATAAGGGTTCTTTTTAGTTTCATTTTTATGGTTCCACTGAAGTGAAGTTTTTTAGGGGGCTAGATGCCCCCTTTCGTTATTTGGATGGGTGTCGGCTACTGCGCTTTCATCGCTTCAGATTTGTCTGAAGTCATGACGAAATGCAGCTCACCACCGTCTTTCAAATCGCTGTGCGCGAAGCTGAAGTTGTCACTCAATTGTTTGCCGTTGATGGTCACCGACTTCACGTAGATGCTCTCTTGGCTGTTATTTTCTGAGGTGATGGTGAATTTACCGTCCGCGACTGGAATCACGGCTTTGTCGAACAGAGGACGACCGATGGTGTAGCTTGCTTCGCCCGGTGTGACTTGGTAGAAGCCCAATGCAGACATCACGTACCACGCCGACATCTGACCGACGTCTTCGTTACCAATCAGACCTTCATGCGTTGGGTGGTAGAACTCGTTCATCGCTTGATCGACGATTTCTTGTGTCTTCCAAGGCTCTGCCGTCCAGTTGTATAGGTAAGGCACGTGATGATCAGGCTCGTTACCCATCACGAACTGACCGATGTAGCCCGACATATCGTGTGATTGGCTCGTATCAGCGTTGGAGTCCGCATTAAACAGCGCATTCAAGTTGGCTAAGAATGCCGCTTTGCCTTGTTCGGTTACGTTTTCAGGAAGAGAGAAGTCAGTACGGTCGATGTGCTCGCCACCCATCACGTTAGCCAGACCGTTCAAGTTGTGCGGTGCAAACCATGTCCATTGCCATGTGTTGCCTTCGGTAAAGTCTTCACCACGGTGCTCGGCGCGGTAAGGCCAGAACACATCGCTTTCGTTGAGTGCTTTGCGGTCTTTACAGGCGTTGTAGTCCATACCGTCTGGGATAGACAGCGCCATGTTCTCGTCCAAACATTCGGCTTTCAGGTTGTTTGCCCAAACCTTGCTGCCGCTGTTCATGTAAGCCGGACGCATAAAGCCCGTTGCACCCAATGCGTTGCCTTTGGTGTCTTGCAGTTTGCCGTATTGTTCTGGGTTGTAATCGAAGTAGTTCTTGAACGATTCTGAGCGTGCCATGTAGCGGTCGTACTGTTGGTCATTGCCCGCAAGTTTAGCGATCTGAGCGATACACCAGTCGTAGTAAGCGTTCTCAAGACCGTAAGACACCGACTCGTTCACGAGCTCGTCGTACTTATCGACTTTCAAGCCTTCCACGTAACCCGGTTTGTCACCAGAATCCGGTGCCCATTTGGTGTTGGCTGGAATAAAGCCGACGTCTTCTTGGTAGTCGTTATGACGTGTCATGACCGTGAAGCGTTTGTCACCGTTCCAAGCATCTTGGTAAGGCACCCAGCTCTCTGTTTTATCAAGGTTGAAGTTGACTGTTTCGTCAGCAGCTTTCAGTGCTAAATCAAACTCGGCAGCAGTAAAGGCTTCTGGGTGTTTGACCATGATATCGGCTATAACCGAAACTGCAGGATGACCGACCATTTCACCAGTGTAATCCGAGTGCAGTTCCCATTTTGGCAGTACGCCGCCCGTTTGGTATTTGTTCAATAGATCGCGTGCGTGCTCAATCGCGCGGTCTTTATCGATGATGGTTTTCAGTGGGTGTGCGGCGCGGAAGGTATCCCACATTGAGTACACTGAGTAGTTCACTAAGCCATCTTCTGCTTGGTGCACTTTGCCATCCATGCCACGGTATTTGCCATCCACATCTTGGTATAGGAATGGAGCAACAAACGTACGGTAGAGCGAGGTGTAGAACATGGTTTTGTCGGCTTTGTTGCCGCCTTCCAGTTCAAACTCGCCAAGGATATTTTCCCAAGCCACGCGGTTTTGTTGTACGACATTGTCGAAATCCCAGCCGTTAGTGTCTGCTTCTAGGTTTTTCAATGCGCCGTCAACACCAGTGCCAGAAATCGCTACCTTGACCACCAATGGCTCATCGCTTTTACCAAAGTTCAAATGAGTCAGGACATCGTTTGCGCGTTTTGCCAAACGTTCTGGGTCAGGTTCTGGTTCGCCCGGCATTGGTTTGTGCTCTGCGTAACCACGGTAATCTTCTAATCCGACTTCGGTAGCGTCAGTTGGAGTCAGTTTGCTCTCAGAAGCCAGCTTGGTGTACAGGTTCTCTTCAATGATTGGATCAGAGAATTCTGCCGCGAAGAACACGGTTTGCCATTGACCCCATTCGTTTGAGGTACGCGCGCCTACGACTGTGGTGTCGTTAACGCGTTTGTAGTAGATGCTGCGAGAGTGGTTACCGTATTGTTCCAACAGTTCGTGTTGAAGATCGATACGTACTTTGCGATCTTCACCCGGCTTAAAGGTGTAACGTTGGAACGCCACGCGGTCGGTTGCCGACAGCTCAGCTTTTACGCCAGTTTCTACAAGGTCAACCGAGTAGTAACCAACCTCTGCCACTTCCGAGCTTTTATCCATGGTCACGGCATCAGTATTGAAGCCTGTGTATGGCAAGAAGGCGAAGTCGTTTAAGTCGCCTTTACCTGCGCCGGAAATGTGGGTCATTGAGAAGCCAGAAAGCAGGCTGTGTACAGGATCGTATTCAACAGGTGAGCCTTTGCCATTCCAACCGTTTGGATCGAAGTTATCTGGTGACGGTTGAATCATACCTTCTGGCATGACTGGAGAAGGGTTAACGTTGCCGAGACCTTTAGTGCCGATCAAGGTATCAACGAATTCCAAAGTAGGGGTAGAGATAACAGGAGTTTCTGGATCAGAGTCGCTGCCACAACCAGCAAGACCAAGCATGGCGGTTAACACTGCAGTAGAAAGTAGGGTTCTTTTTAGTTTCATTGTTTCTATTCCACGAGAAAAGGGGACACGAGGCCCCCTCAAAATCATTATTCGCCTAGGTTGGCTTGCATTGCTTCAGACTTGTCAGCCGTCATTACGAAGTGCAGTTCGCCGCCTGCTTTGAATTCGCTGTGCTGGAAGGTGTTGTACACATCCAGAGGCTTACCGTTGATGGTCACTTCTTTGATGTACATGTTGTCTGGACCGTTGTTCTCAGCCGTTACCGTGAACGTGCCAGAACCAATGTCTACCGTCGCTTTGTCGAAGATTGGACGACCGATGCTGTAGGTTGGATCGGTTGGCGATATTTGGTAGAAGCCCAGTGCTGACATCAAGTACCACGCCGACATTTGACCTACGTCTTCGTTACCGATGATGCCGTCTGGTGTCGGTTTGTAGAACTGGTCGTAAACTTGGTCTAGGTATTCCTGCGCCTTGTAAGACTCTTCAGTACGGTTGTACAAGTAGATGACGTGGTGCGAAGGCTCGTTACCGTGAATGTACTGACCGATGTAGCCTGTCATGTCTTGGTGCGCTTCGCCGCCATTTGGATCGGCAGTAAATAGGTTGTTCAGCTTGTCGTTCAGACCTTGAGTGCCGCCCATGATTTCAGTCAGCTTGTCTAAGTCTTGCATGAACGCCCATTGCCACTGCCACGCGTTCCCTTCTGTGTAGTAGAACGCGTCAGACTTGTAAGGGTCGAAGTCAGTTGAAGCGTATTTCAGCGCACATGGGTCGCCTTCTTTCAATTCTGTTGGTACGAAGAAGCCCGTGCCGTCTGCGTTACCTGCTTTTGCATCCCAGTGTTTCAAAGAGTTGTAAGAACGAGCTTTGAACTCTTCATACGCGTCCATATCGCCAGCGGCTTTCGCCATTTCTGCGATCGTCCAATCGTAGAATGAGAATTCCAACGAGTACGACACTGAGTTCCAGTTCGGGTAACGAACACACTGTTCTTTCTCGTGGTAGTTCAACTGACCTGCCATGAGTGAGCTTAGGATGTCGTCATGAATCTGTGGGTACTCATGCGGTGTGTAGCGAGCGGATTTCACTGAAGCCGTGTAAGCTTGCTCTGCATCAATCAAGCCTTTGGTCACCGCATCGCCCAGAATCGCTGCCGATGGGTAGCCGATCATGGTGCCGGTTTCTGAGCCATGACCTTCCCATTTCGGCAATAGACCAAACTCGTCGTTGGATTTACGAATCAAGTCTTTCACGTATAGCGTTGCTTGATCGGGGTCGATGATGGTCCACATTGGGTGAACCGCGCGGAACGTATCCCACGTTGAGTAAATCGAGTAGTTTGGTGTGTCGCCATCTTTCAGTGTGCGCACTGTGCCAAGCATATCCACGTATTGACCATCCACATCGTAGAACTCGATTGGCGCGATCATCATGTGGTACATACCTGTGTAGAAGTTGGTTTTCTCTGCTTCTGTACCGCCTTCCACTTTGATTTTTGCTAGCTTCTCAGCCCACGCGTATTCTGCGTCTTCTTTTACTTTTGCTAGGTCGAAACTTGGTGCTTCTGCTTCTAAGTTTTTCTGTGCACCTTGCCAGTTAACTGGAGAGATACCGACGCGGATTTCAATTGGCTCTTCGCCTGTGCCGAAGTTTAGGTAAGCCGTCAGATCATCGCCTGAGTAAACCGCACCATTACGCATTTCGCGCGTTGGTTCTAGGTCTTGTTCGCCTAACAGTGCTTTGGCGATTGGTTGGTTGAATTTCGCGTAGAAGAAGATGTCCTGACCTTGGTGATCTTGCCCTTGGAACCAGCCTGTTGATGTTTTACGACCGCGAATGGTGTATTCGTCCACCACTTCTACTTTGTTCTTCAAAGACTTGCCGTTGTTGTTCATTAGGGTATGGCCCAAATCGAACTTCACGTTGCGGTCTGCGCCATCAGCAAAGGTGTATTTGTGCAAGCCAACGCGTTTGGTTGCGCTCAGTTCTACTTCGATTTGGCCTTGGTTCAGCTTGGTTTTGTAGTAGCCTGCGCTTGCTTCTTCATTGGCTTTGTCGAAAGAGTTCAGCTGTGTGTTCGCCATGTCTGCATATGGCAGAACCAAGATGTCGCCTAAGTCCGTTGCGCCTGTACCTGAAAGGTGAGTATGGGAGAAGCCGTACAGCGGAACGTCAGTGTTAACTACTTCGCCAGTTTCGTAGTTGGATGAATCCCAGTAGCCAGAAGCTGAGTGCCATGGGTTAAGTCCTGATTCGTGATCAGTGTTAGAACCGATGAAAGTATCGGGAGACAGTTGAACCATACCTGCCGGTACCGTCGCGCCCGGGAATGTATGACCAGAAGCCGCTGTGCCGATCATAGGATCGACGTATTTCAACACCGCGAGATCAACAATTGGATCGCCCGGCAGTGAAGAGGAAGAATCGTTGTCGCTGTTACAGCCAGTCAAGCCACCCGTCAGACCAACCAGGATAGCCAAAGAGATAAGATTACGTTTAAACATGTGCATACCGTTTTGTCGTTATTCGTATATAAAAAAGTGTTTATAAGAGACTGCTTATAAAGTTTGCTTGTAGGGATAGCCGGGAGATGCGCTCCCCCGGCTGAGTTGTCGCTATTGGGATTAACGAGAACCTGCTGGCATCTCGTCTTCATGCAAGAACTCACCGATGCCTTGTGCTGGTGGAAGATCTTGCTCTAGAGAGCCCCAACGTTGATTTGGTTTGTCGCCCATCACGAACTCCAACTCACCGCCGTACATGATTTCGTCATGAGTCAGGTAAGTACGGTTGAAGTCTTTGCCGTTGTAGCGAGCCGATTGAATGAAGATGTTTTCGCGGCTAACGTTCTTCGCGGTAACCGTGAATTTCTGGTTGTTACCGACATCGATAGACGCGCTGTCGAACAGCGGAGTACCGATTTCGTAGATGCCAGAAGAAGCGTTCACTGGGTAGAAACCAAGCGCACGGAACACGAACCACGCAGAGAGCGTGCCGAAGTCGTCGTTACCACAAATGCCGTCAGCGGTGTTCTTGTAGCAAATGTTGGTTGCTGCGGCGATGGCTGCCTGACCTTTCCAAGGTTGACCTACGTAGTTGTACAAGTACGGCACGTGGATATCTGGTTCGTTACCTTGTACGTGCTGACCAACGTTACCTGTGTTGAACACTGGGAATTGGTTGTCGCCTGCGTTGCGGTCTGGGTAAGTTGACCAGTACTCATCCAAGCGAGCTGCGAACAAGTCACCGCGTTCTGCTTCAGGGTTTTGTGTCTTGTCGAAGCGTGTCATCAGGTCAATCAAGCCATGAATGTCGTGCTGAACACTGAACGAGTATTGCCAGCCGTTCGATTCAGAGAATGCCCTGTTGAACATGTCTGGACGCCAGTCTTTACCCACAGCGCGACCAGTGATTGGGTCTACCCAACCTGCGTCGATAAACTCGCCATCGTAGTCACGAGCTTTGAACCAACCTTGGTATTGCTTACCACCGAAGTCGAATTGCGCTTGCCAGTTTTTAGAACGGTTAGCGAACTCGGTGTAGCGTGGATCTTCTTCACCGAAGACTTCTTTGAGCGATTGTGCGATTGCCCAGTCGTTCATTGAGTATTCAAGCGAGTAAGATGCTGTCCAAGAGTCTTTAAATGGTGAGTGACCGCCGTAAGAATCTGGTGGAGTGTCGTGCAATTGCGCTGGCACGTAACCTTGTTCTTCGTACTCTTTGATCCATGCTACGCCTTGGCTCGTTGCGGCGCGCGCGTCTGTGATCATCGCTTCAACTAAACGTTCTTTAACGTCTTTGCGCTCTGCTTCTGTGAAGCCAAGATCAATCATGCGTTTTTCTAGTGAGCCTTTCGACAACACATCATGAATCACAGGCGTTGAGTGCATGCCCATCATCATGCCTGTTTCGTTGCCTTTGAATGTCCACTCAGGCAGGCGACCTTTGCGCACGTTGCCTTTGTCATCCACCCATTCTTCTTCGGCGTAAGACAGCATAGACAGCACCACGTCAGCTAGGCGATCAGGTTCAAGAATCGAAGACAGCGGTTGAACCGCGCGGTAGGTATCCCACAACGAGAAAGTGTCGTAGCGCGTGAAGTCTGCTTTGCCATCTTTGTTGGCATCGGCAGTGCGGATTGACTCTTTCAGCGTATCAATCTTATCGCCCCAAGGTGTGTTGCCATCTGGGTAAGCGTTACGACCTTGGTGAACTTGGCGGTAGCGACCATCTAAGTCAGAGTGAATGGTTTGACCTAGGTACGAGTGGTACATCGCGGTGTAGAACGTCTGTTTGTAATCTTCGTCGCCAGAGACTTGGATCTTGCCGAGTTCGTCTTCCCATTTCTTCGTTGCCGCTTCGCGTACTTGGTCGAAGTTCATGCCAGCAACTTCTGTCATGTTAAGAGAAGCACCAGACTTGCCGTTCTCGCCAATCTCAACGTTTGATAGCGCCAATTTAGCTTCAACCGTTAAACCGTCTTTGGATGTGTCGAACTCTACGTAAGCGCGTGCGTATTGGTACTTGCCGCGTGTTTCGTTACCGATTTCTGTAATGCCTTCTGGCACGTCCATGTAACGACCTTGCTCTTTATCGTAGTAAGCAAAGCGAACGTTTTTGATTGGTTGGTCGAATTCCATCACGAAGAATTCTTTTTGGCTTGGTGCCCAACCATCTGAGAAACGGTGACCTTCTAGACGGTTATTGTCTTTGTCCCATTTCAAGTAAGAATCTGAGGTGTAGTCCCAGTTAATTTTGAAGCCAGTGTTCACGATGATTTCTGACTTCTCATCACGAGGGAAGGTGTAGCGGTGTACACCAACGCGATCAGATGCCGTCAATTCAGCTTTGATGTCGTAATCCAATAGATCGACTTTGTAGTAGCCTGCTGTCGCTTGCTCGTCACGATGTTGGAAGCGAGACGCTTCTAGGTTTAGCGTTGCCGAACCTTCATCAATCATGTAATCCGAACGCGAGTTGATTGGCATGACGAGAATGTCGTTCAAGTCGCCAGCACCTGCTCCGGAAAGGTGGGTATGAGAGAAACCGGAAGTACGAGCGTCGTGGTAGTAGTAGCCTGAAATGTATTCCCAGCCGTTAGAACCGTTGTTTGGAGAAAGCTGCACCATGCCGTGTGGTGTGGTTGCACCAGGGTAGGTGTTGCCTAGGTTACCTGTGCCAATGAATGGGTTGACGTAGCGTGTTACGTCCATATCGGCGAAATCTACCGGGATGTGAACACCCATGTCGATTTCAGGTGTTTCTGGGTTTGGCTTGTCATCACAGTCGCCATCGCCAACTGGAGGACATACTGGCTTGCCGCCGTCAGGAATATCCGGTAGTGCAGGGTTGGTGTCACCGCCTTCATAAATGTTGGTTGTGTCGTCGTTACAGCCAGTCAGACCGACTAGACCACTGAGAACTGCGCAAGCGAGTAGGGAAGGTTTGAATTTCATTTTTAAAGCCTTGTAAATTGTAGGGTTATATAATTAAAAAAATCAGGGGTATTACTAAAACTTAAAAACTTGAAATAGAGCCCTTTGGGGGAAAGGGCTCTTAGGGGGAGGAGCTTAAGGTTTAAGCTTTCACAAGAGTCGCTGCGTTACGCATCGCTTCTTTCGTTGAACACTCAACAACGTTTGCTTTTGCAAAGCGGTGAGCGTCTTTTACTTGGATATCGTGAGCTAGAATAACCAGCTTCGCGTTTGCTACATCTAGGTCAGTGATGCGGTTCTGGATACCGTTTTGACCTTGAGTTTCTACTTTGATTTTCAGACCCGCTGCCGCACCTGCTTTCTCTAGTGCTTTCGCTGCCATGAATGTGTGTGCTACGCCAGATGGGCAACATGTTACTGCTACGATGTCGTACTCGCCTTCGCCTGCTGCTGAAGCCGCTTGAGCTTGTGCAGGTGCTGCTTCTGCGATTTCGTCTTCTGCTTCTTCTTCAGCAACTGGTTTCCAGAAGCCAACGATAACTGCTGTTGTTAGAGAGCCTAGTGCGATACCCACAACGTACATTGGGATGTTGCTTGATACAGGTGCTGTGATTAGACCGCCCCATGGTGCGTGTAGTAGTACGTCTGTTAGGAAGCCGAACACACAGCCAACGATACCACCAGCAACGATTGAAGGAAGAACGCGTACAGGGTCGTTTGCTGCGAATGGGATAGCACCTTCAGAGATACCGATAGAACCCATGATTGCTGCTGCTTTACCTGCTTCTTGCTCTTGCTTAGTGAACTTCTTCTTGAATAGGAATGTTGCTAGTGCCATACCTAGAGGAGGCGTACAGATTGCGATACCAACACCACCCATTAGCCATGGTTGAGTATCAACTTGAGTTTGAGCGAATAGCGTTGCTACTTTGTTGATTGGACCGCCCATATCGAATGCAGTCATACCACCAAGAATCGTACCTAGAACCACTTTAGAAGCGCCAGCCATAGAAGCTAGGAATTCGTTCATAGACGCCATGAAGATCTTGATTGGCTCACCGATACCCCATAGAACGATACCTGCAGAGATAAGCGTACCTAGTAGAGGGTAGATGAAGTAAGCGCCCAACGCAGTCATGTTAGCAGAAAGAGGGATCTTCTTAAGTTGGAATACCACACCACCTGCGATGAAGCCCGCTACGATACAACCAAGGAAGCCGCCGCCCATGTCAGCCATGATGCCAGAAGAGATCATCGCTGGTGCTAGAGCTGGTTTGTCTGCAATTGAGTAACCGATGAAGCCACCAAGAATAATTGGGAACAGCACCAGACCTTTAATACCGATATTAGAAATATCAGCTAATAAACCGTCCGCAGGAACCGCACCTTTACCTGATGCCATTACCGCCAGCGCCAGTAGTACACCACCCGCAACGATAAATGGAAGCATGTGAGAAGTACCGAATAAAAGGTGACCTTTCATGGTACTTAGGATTTTTTTGAAATCGCTATTATTACTAGCTTGAGCTGTGATTGTACTCATAATTTCACGCCTTATGAATTAATTAAAATATTTAGTATTTGGTTTTCGTCTTTTGCGTTATGAATATCTTCAATAAACTCTTCGCTAAATTTGCCGAATAATTCTTGAAGAACATAAATATGGTGGTCGGCACCGTTATCTGGTGAGGCAATCATGAAGAATACGGTCGGTTTGACTCCCTCTTCGTCGCCATACTCGATGCCTTCGCGCTTTACGCCAACAGCGATTGCAGGCTCTGTCACCGCTTTGCTCTTTGAGTGTGGGTAAGCGATGCCGTCCATTGAAGTCACGCTTAATGCTTCACGTGCTTCGATGTCGGTTAAAAAAGCCTCTTTGCTGCTGATTCGATTATTTTCGAATAGCATTTGTGCTAGATCTTCAAAGACTTCTTTTTTATTATTTGCTTGAAGGTTGCCTTTAATTAAATTGACGTTTGTTAGTTCTGTAATCATTTTTTGACTCATTGGTACTGAAGTAATGAGGCAAATTTAATTAATGTTACGGTTTTCTGAAATAGTAAAAAAAAATCCAATAACTATATTTTTGTATCACTGAGAGCTAAGTGTGATAGAAGTCATTAATATCAATGAGCGAGAAGGGAATTAGTATTGTGACTTATATTCCATTTATTTTGAAATTAATAATTAAGCTTGAAAATAAACGAGAAGGGAATCAAATATGGTTCAATTTTGCTATAAAAAAGAGGCTTTGTGCTAAAGCCTATCTATACCCACGTAACCTCGAGATGCTAGGTTCAGCGAGAATGACTTGGTTTGTAGACGCGGCGCCGATTTAAAGGTCTAGTGGGTCTAAATCAAGAATCGGCAACAAAGTATGCAAGCCAAGGCAACTCGCCCTTCGGGAGCGTGTCATTGACCCGATTGCTGCGTCAAACAACTTGGAAAGAGCTGGCTATTACGCTGCGTTGTTTTCCTTGAACTCGACTCAATGACAACGCTCTGAATCCTACATCTTGAAGTCACTTGGGTATAGTAACCCTTTTATTAACTTAATTTTCTATCTCTTTGAGAAAAGACATAAAGCGAGCAGGACTCTTGTTTTGTGCGTTTGTCGGGCTCAATGGTACAGGCTGTTCGTTGGCAATAGATTCGCATCACGCTCCGTTGCCACTGAACGGAATGACGGTTTAGTAGAGCTGACTGTGAACTTAGCTAGTTTCTCCCCTTGATACACATTGGCGAATGTAAGCTCCGAATTTGAAGCCAAGGGGAGGTTAGGAAGGGTTGTTACGCTGGATTTAGCTTATCCATTAAGACGGATTTTTGTACTTATGCAGCAAATCTAACGGGATATGGCAGTAGTCGTTTGGAAAGTGCGTGAGTCTGTCTTGGTGCTCATCATCACTTGGCACATAGTTTGTGAGTGGCAGTACTTCTACGGCGATCTTCTCAGCATCCGGTCTTGCTGCGATAAACGCTTTAGCAATTGCTAGGTGTTGTTCGTTTTGGCTATAGACACCAGTACGGTACTTCTCACCTACGTCCTCACCTTGCTTGTTAACACTGTGCGGGTCGATGATCTCAAACAGATACCCCATTAAAGTTTCAACCGACACTTGTGCAGGGTCGAACTGGGTTTTCACGCATTCGGCGTAGCCATCGTATTCGTATTGAGTGTTATCCGTCGTGCCATTTGCTCGTCCTGCTTCGGTGCTGATTACGCCCGGAAGGTGGCGCATAAATTCTTGAACACCCCAAAGGCAGCCGCCTGCAAAGTAAATTTCTTCCATCATTCTGTCCTGAAAAACTTTGCGCCATTATGGGCATCACTTTCATTCAAACACAACTCCAACCATAAAACAGGAACAACTCAGAAGTGATTTGCTCTCTTTTTTGTGCTGCGTTTCCTCGTTAGATTGAACGCAGTTAAGAGCTAGGGGGAATCCTAATGAAAATAGAACATATCGCGATTTGGACTGAACGTTTGGAAGAGCTAAAAGCCTTCTATGAGAAATACTTTAACGCGGTGTCTAACGATAAATACCACAACCCAACTAAGCAGTTTTCATCTTACTTTCTTTCGTTTGAAAGTGGTGCACGATTGGAATTAATGTCGATGGAAGGTGTGACCGCTTGTGAAAAATCTCATGCGATGCAGGTAACGGGGTTGGCACATTTTGCCTTCGCTCTAGGATCAGAGCAGGCAGTGGGGCAATTGACCAAAACCTTAGTGGGTGATGGCTACCAATGGATCGATGGCCCGAGAAAAACAGGTGACGGTTATTATGAAAGCTGCGTGCTAGATCCGGACGGCAACCGTCTTGAGCTTACGGTGTAACGCGACTTAGCTTATTGGTTTGCTTGACAAGCGGGTTACTGAGTTATGTATCGAGAACATTCATTTTAATACCGCTTCCTTAGGCATTGACGGCTTGAGCCAAGACACGGGCTTTACTAGCCCATGTCTTGATTCAAGCAAATTCGGGCAGTTCTACCCGCCCTGGATCGGAAAAACGAGAGACATTAACCAACTAAGCCGCGTTTGCCTTACGTTTTGCAAGCATCGCAGCCGGTGAAAATCCGGTGACCAACATAGTACCGCTAAGAACCAGAATCGTACCTATGATGGTGTTAAAACCAATCGGCTCATCCAAAATCAAATAACCCCACAAAATACCAAAGACTGGTACGAGGAAAGTGACAGTCAGTGCTGAAGCTGGGCCAATATCAGAGACTAAGCGGAAGTAGAGCAAATAAGCGAGACCTGTACATACTACTCCGAGTGCGACTACTGAGCTCCATTCAAAGCTGCTTGGATCTGCACGCATTGGTAAAAATGGCAGCAAAGGAAGTACCCAAATCACCGCCGCCCACATACTACCGTGTGCATTATCGAAGGCAGGCACTTGCGGCGCATTCTTAGTGTAGTTGGTCGCAATACCATAGCTGAAAGAAGCCATTAAACTCGCCCCAATAGGGAAAATGGTCTCTTTGCCGATGGTTGATGAATCCAAGCCGACAAGGACGGCGACACCGCTAATACCTACCACCATACCTAGAATCGCCTTTGCGGTTAACGGGCTGCGATACCACACAAAACCAATTAAGGCGCCCCATATCGGTGCCGTTGAATTGAGAATGGCTAAGGTAGATGCATTCAGTGTTTGAGCGGCGTAGGCAAAAAGCAGAAACGGCACCGCACTATTAAACAAGCCAATAATGAAAAAGTGCTTGATGTGTTTGGTGAAGGCGAGCTTCTTTTTGAGGTAGAGGGCGATCGACAGCAACGATATTGCCGCAAATGCTACTCGAAACTCGATTAAGTAAGCCGGTCCGAAGGTGTTGGCAGCGACTCGCATGAACAGAAATGAGCCGCCCCAAATAGCTGCGAGGCAGAGTAAGCGAAAAAAAACTGGCTGCGGTCATAATATGTCCTTGGTCGAGGTCTAGCGCCTCATTGATTAATTGTTGTGCTAACAGTGAATTAAACCAAGGATGATATCAACCAGAAATACAATGCTCATTCCGAAAGTGACTGGGGAACTAATAGCCCTCAAACCACACTCCGAACTCATTGCCGTTTAGTCGCGTTAGGTGAAAATGACATCTAATCCTTTGTATAAACGTTCAAGCATCGCTTTTGAGTCTAAAAAACAAAAGAGGTACATGGCAAAGTGCGTTTTATGTATACCCAAGTAACCTCGAGATGCTTAGTTCAGCGAGAATGACTTGGTTTGCAGACGCGGCGACGATTCGAAGATCTAGTGGCTCTAAATCAAAAATCGTCAACAAAGTATGCGAGCCAAGGCAACTCGCCCTTTGGGAGCTTGTCTCTGAACCGATTTCATCGTCGAACCTCTTGGAAGTAACCAGTTATTACACCGCGATGCTCTCCTTGAACTCGAATCAGTGACAAAGCTCTGAAACCTGCATCTTGAAGTCACTTGGATATATATCAAATAACATAACTCATTGCTTTTGTATGTTCTTGATTGTTTGTAAGAATATTCATATTTTCAGATGTTTATAGTGAAGTTCAAGATTATTATTTTCTAATGGTAATAGTATCCACTGCAATTTTTACCTAAAGGCAACTGCGGGTAGCTTAGGCAGAGCGAGAATAGAGAAGATATATTATGAATGGTAGTATAAAACAGAGTGTTTTAAAGTGGATATTAGCCTTTATTACGGTAAGTTTATTGTCCGCTTGTAATGGTAGTAATAGTGATACTTCTAATAATAGTAATAGTGGTTCTGATGATACTTCTGTAAAATTACTAATTAACGGAAAGCATGAAGAAGTAAATCTTTATGTTGGTCAAGAAGTTTCGGTCGAGGTTATTTCTTTAGATAATGATACAGGAGAAGAGTCATCTATCCCCTTAAGCGATGTTGATTTCGAATACCAAAATGTTGCGTTCGATATTGTAGCTGAAACCGGTTCTCTGATTACGAAAAGTAAAACTGAACAACCTGTAACAGTGATAGCTAAATATAATTCGGTTTCCTCAAATCCTATTTCTGTAAGTGTATTATCTTCACCTGTCGCGGCATTTAGTTTAACGCCTTTTGAGTTGACGTTACCAGTAAGTTTTAAGGAAAAACTTATCGCGACAGTGTCATATTCGAATGGGCTGACAAGAGAGCTAATGTCAGAAGAAGTGAATTGGAACATCTCTGATGAAAGCATTGTATCTATAGTCGATGGTGAGGTCATTGGTAAAAGCGTCGGCTCGGCAGTGGTGACTGCAGAGTATGAGGGGGAATCAGCTCAAACGAAAGTTACCGTAACAGATGCGATGCTAGATTTTATTGTAGTCGCTAGTGAAAGCGACAACAGACCCCTTCCATTGCTAATCGAATCCGCTATTGGTGTATCAGCTGAAATAGTAACGCTTGGTATTTTCTCTGATGGTCATGACCGTGTTTTGGAGGAAGCGACTTATCAGATTGAGGGGGCTTCTGTAGAGCGTAAAGGTAATATTTTTAGTACCGTAACAGAGGGGATGTCTTATGTCACAGCCAAATATCAAGATATATCAAGTTCAACTGTTGTAGTTGCAGCGAGTGACGAGAACGTCGCTTCAGTGTCTATTGTTACACCTGATATTGGCCACCACAAAATGGTGATGGACAGGCCATTGCAGCTTACTGCTCAGATGACTTGGGGAGAGTTAACTGAATTTGAGGTCACTGATGTTGCGACATGGGAAGTCATTGTTGGACATGAAGTGGTCAAAGTGTCTAGTGATGGATTAGTAACAGGCCTGAAGGTGGGTGAAGCTGTCGTTCAAGCATCGCTTAACAGCAACCTAGTGGCAACTACGTCAATTGTTGTAAGGGACAGTGCGTTAAATCACCTTACCATTAGCCCTGAAAACGTCAAATTGGCGGTAAGTGAAAGCACAGAGTATGAAGTTACCGCTCACTTTGATAACGGCAATAGCATGATGTTATCTGCAGAAGAGTATAGCTTAACGGTTGATAAGCCCGCGTTAGTCTCTGTTTCTCAGAATACCGTGACTGCACTTGAAGAAGGGGAAGTCGTTGTAACTGCTACGTTGAAAAGTGATCCTCAATACCAAGCTTCTGCATCAATAAACATATTGTACAAAAAAGCAAGTGCAGTAGTCGTGACATTAGAGCAAGAAGCCATCTCAAAAGGTGAGGGTACTGAGGCGAGTGTAATCGTCAAATATACCGATGGAACAGAAAGGCTGTTAGATAATAATAACCTTATTTGGTATTCGTCTGATACTAGTGTTGCGACAGTCGTCAATGGATATATTACCGCCAGTGGAGATTTAGGAACGACAGACATAACTGCAACGTATCAAGGTACCATGAGTGACCCAGTTCAGTTGAAAGTCGAGGAACGTCAACTTGAACGTATTGATTTAAATCTTGACGACGTGACCCTGTCAGTTGGTGGTCAAAAAACATTAACCGTGCAAGCGACTTACAATGGAAGTGAAGAGAGTGTTGACAACCGTAATATAGTATGGAGTTCAACCGACCCAACTATAGCGACAGTTAACGGCGGTGTGATTACCACTAAGGCTGTCGGTACCGCAACGATTGAAGCAAGTTACACGCACAATTTTGTCACTAAGACTGCGTCGGTGATCGTAAACGTTGTATCCAATATTACAGGTGTGAAAATTTCTGCAGATAAACCCTCTTTGATTGAAGGTGAAACGGAAGCCAAAATATCTATCATGAAAGTCGGTAGTTTGGGTGAGGAAATTCCGGTTCTTCAAGAAGATAATATAACGTGGACTAGCCAAGGTACCGTTAATTTCGATGAAAACAGTATGACCGTAACTGGTAATAGTGGTGGTGAGGGAACGTTGCAAGCGTTTTACATAACGCCGACAGGTGAGATCCATAGTAATGTTCTAGATTTTACCGTTGCATCTGCACCTGCTATAGAAGTAGAAGGAGGTTCTCTAAATAATATTAAAATTGTAGCGATTACAGATATACCAGCAATGGAAGGTAACACTGCTCGTTTCCAAGCGATTGGTGTTTATAATGTTGATGGTGTTCTGGTCAATAGGGATATATCGAATTTAGTTAATTGGAATGTAAATGGCAATATTAAGTTTTCCCCTAGTAACGAGGTAGGTGAGTTTTACTTTGAGGAAGAAGGTGAGGAAAGTTTAAGTATTCGTTATGGTGATTTTGAACATAGCATAAATATAACGGTTGCCTCCCCAATTCCTGTTAATTCGAGAAGCGTTGAAATCGGAAGAGAGACGGTACGTGGTGGACAAAATGTAAAGTTACCAGGTAAAGGAGTCGTAGATTTAAATGTAACGCTGCATTATGAAGATGGCAGCAATGCTATTGATAACAGTATGGTGTGGGAAGTCTTACCTCAAGATTCTAGTGTCGCACTAGTCGGTAACAAACTTCATATTCAGGAAGATAATATTAACTTTACGCTGAACGGCTACAGTACCAACGTTGTGGATGGTAATGTTGAGCTAGGCAGCACTCCAGTCACGAGCTTTGATGTTGAAGTAGGTGGAGTCGATATGACTCTCACGAATGTTGAATTACAGTTAGCGCGAGCGAATTACAAAGTTGGCGATAAAATTCAATATACGTTGTATAAAAACTACGCTTCCGGTCTAAGAGATAAGGTTACTGATCTCTCATCTGTCACTTTTTATGGTGCTATGCTAGATAGCAATTCTTTAGGTGAAGCACTGATAATCAAGGCGTTATCTGGTGAGGTCTATGCAAAGCTGAATGACATAGATGAAGTAACCAACTCTGTGGCTATTGAAGTTACTTCTGACAAAGTTACAAGCTTAACACTCACTGCACTAAACTCGGATCTCGACAACTATCTGATTACTGACAGCGGTTATCAATTTAATATCTATAGCCAAGTAGATAATGGGCTTAGCGAGCCTTGTATGACTTGTACTATTAGCGTGAGTAATATCACTGGAGTGCCTCTAGGGGCAGACTATTATGCCGTCGAACAAACAGACTCTAGCTCTACTGCCAAAGTGAGCTTTCTCCAATCAGGTACGTATTACGTTAAGGCTGTTTCTTCTGACGGGCTAGTTAACTCGGATGTTATTGAAGTCACCGTTCCAGATAATCCAATATATTCGATTGAACTTGATATTGAGCCAATAGTAAGTACCTTTTTAGGTGATCACATTAAACCTAATGTGACGGTTAGCTATACTGACGGCCAAACTCGAAAAGCTGGTTCAGTTACGTACAGCACAACATCTAACGATTTAATCGATATTCAAGGTGATACGCTTTACCCTATTAAATCTGGAAGTCTGGAGTTAACTGCTTATTATAAAGGCTTGAGTGTTACCAAAAATATAGTATTGCAAGTTGAAGAGGTTGTAACGGTACAAAACACGACTCTTCATTTTTTACGAACAAATTCTCTAGGTGAATTAATTCTTGATGCTTACCATAAACCTTATATAACGATGACTTTAAGTAATGCTACTACAATCACTTACCCATATGAGGATGTTGCATGGACGATAAAGTCTTCTGAGTTGCCTTATGAGCAAACATTACAAGGTTTTAGATTCTTTTATAAGGAAGAATACTTCAATGAATACGCATTCACTGAGTTTGTTGGAAGTATCTACTTCAATGGTGAACTTTATCAAGCGGAGAGAAAAATTAGTGCAGATAGTAGAATTACCTCTGGTTTATGGATAGGCACAGGGGACTGGAGTAAAGTCGATGAAATTAAAGTTGGAGAAAGCGTTGAATTAATCATCAGGCGAGGTTTTCATCTATTAGATCATGACGTCTACTATGACCTTTTGAGTGGCACGAAAGCTGCGCCGAGTAACAACAACGTTAAAATATTAAGTGAAAATGACTATGGTCTTGTTTTAGAAGGAGAATCTGTAGGACCTGTAACGGTGTATTTCTATTCTCAATATGGTGAATTTCTGGATAGTGAAGACTTCAACGTAGTTGAGTAACTATGGATATAGGCTAATGTGCTTGGAAATAAAAAGTACAGCAGCCTATATCAATAAGGCTTCGAATGGAAAAATTAAAGGAAGCGGTAAGTGACTTAATTTAGGTCTACACTGTGCTTTAATTGTTGCCATAGTTACTGTCGAGATGAATTAATAATGGGTGAGCATTATTGCTCACCTTTATTTGATTAATCAATATTCACCTTTATTCTTCGATAAATAATGGTTTCTTAATCTAATTTACAAATAAAAATGAAATTTAAAAAATCTGATTTTAATACTTCGTTCATTATTTTGAACGTCATTTCTATGAATGTTGCATCTTTGTTTTTAAGGTCTTATGAACCGGTTAATGGGTTGATTACCAGTTACCCATTAGAGTCTATTATGCTCGCACTAATATGGTTTGCAGCTGTTGTTATAATGATGAGAGTGGCTATAGAGCGAGGGAGGTTACTCAAGTCTAATGTATTGCATAGCGCAATTTTTATATCAATGTCATTTACATCAATATACATATGTATGACTTCTTTCTAGTAAATTAATAATGGCAACCTAAGCACCTCTAGCTTGCCATTTACAATTTGAATTTCAAACTTATAAAATAAAAGTGAAAATAAAAATTCAGAATCATACAATTTCAATTAAAGGATGAATATATGAAAAAATAACTTATCAGATGATGACGGGTTTGACTCTCTTAAAAGAGCGAGAGCTTATGGGTATAGTGGAAGGTGATAAACCAACGCTTTAAAATTTTCATGTTTTACTCATCATTAATTAATGACTTTCAGACCATACCGCAAACTCGTTCCCGCTTGGTTCAGTGAAATGAAAACGGCAACCACCGGGGAATTCAAAAATCGGACGAATCACTTGTCCACCGAACTTCTCAACTTTGGCTAACGTAGCGTGAATATCCGAGCTATAGAACACAAGCAGAGCCGCGCCCTTTGCGGTTTGGCTGGCCTGTTCTGCTACATAAAAGCCACCATCCAATCCTTGACCAGAAAATGCGCTGTACTCAGGACTATAATCAACGAAACTCCACCCAAAAACTTGCTCGAAAAACTGCTTGGTTGCGCTGATGTCTGGCGTGCCGAACTCAACGTAATTTAACTTTTCATGTTGATGCATCATGGTGTCCTTTTGATCGTAGTGTTTTTTGTCAGTGTAATGATTCTTCCGTTGAGATTCTCGAACCGAGTCTATACCCAAGTAACCTCGAGATACTTGGTTCAGCGAGAATGACTTGGTTTGCAGACGCGGCGGCGATTTGAAGATCTAGTGGCTCTAAATCAAAAATCGTCAACAAAGTATGCGAGCCAAGGCAAATCGCACTTTGGGAGCTTGTCACTGAACCGATTTCATCGTCGAACCTCTTGGAAATAACCAGTTATTACACTGCGATGCTCTCCTTGAACTCGAATCAGTGACAAAGCTCTGAAACCTGCATCTTGAAGTCACTTGGGTATATAATTTATTAATCAGGTTGATGAAAATTAAGAGGTCTCATAGATTATCCCTATCAAATCTATCGTTATTTCCCATTAAACAAATGTAATCATTAAAGATATATTCTTTTTGGGCAGAAAAGAGCTTTTGAAAATCCATTGACCACTCGACTGGTTAAATGGTTTGCACGCATTGGAGAGCAACCATGCAGATGTCAAAAAGCTTTTTATTAATTACAGTTGGTTTAGCCAGCACATCTCTACAGGCGCAAACCCTGACAAGAGACAATGGTGCACCAGTCGGTGACAACCAGAATTCCATCACAGCAGGTGAAAACGGTAGTGTATTGTTGCAAGACGTTCATCTGATCCAAAAATTGCAGCGTTTTGCTAGAGAACGTGTTCCTGAGCGTGTTGTACATGCTCGTGGTACGGGTGCTCATGGTGAATTTGTTGCATCTGGTGATTTTAGTGACTTAACGGTTTCCGCTCCTTTTACTAACAAAGGAAAGGTAACTCCTGTTTTCGTTCGATTTTCGACCGTTATTCACTCGAAAGGCTCACCAGAGACACTTCGTGATCCTCGTGGTTTTGCCACTAAATTTTATACTGAACAGGGTAACTGGGATCTGGTAGGGAACAACCTGCCTGTGTTCTTCATCCGCGATTCGATTAAGTTTCCAGATATGGTGCATTCTTTAAAACCGTCACCGGTAACGAATGTACAAGACCCAAATCGATTTTTTGATTTCTTCAGTCACGAGCCGAGTGCGACCAACATGCTGACTTGGGTTTACAGTAACCTAGGTACGCCAGCGAGCTACCGCACAATGGATGGCTTTGGCGTTCACGCTTACAAGTGGATTAACCAGCAAGGTGATGTGAACTATGTGAAGTTCCAGTGGAAGAGCCAGCAGGGTATTGAAAGTCTTCGTCCTGATGAAGTAGTAGCAATGCAAGGTAAAGACTTCAATCATCTAACTAATGATCTCTATAAAGAAATTGGGCGTGGTAACTACCCTAAGTGGGATCTTTACGTGAAGGTATTGTCGCCAGAAGCCTTGAGCAAGCTGGACTACAATGGCCTTGATGCAACCAAAGTGTGGCTCAATGTACCGGATCAAAAAGTTGGCACAATGACATTGAACCGCCTACCAGAAAATTTCTTTTTAGACACTGAACAGTCGGCATTTGCGCCTTCGAATCTGATTCCTGGTATTGAACCGTCGGAAGACCGTTTGCTACAAGGTCGTTTGTTCGCTTATGCAGATACACAGTTGTACCGTGTGGGTGTGAACTTGTTCCAACTGCCAGTAAACCGTCCTGCAGCATCAGTGAACAATCATAACCAAGATGGATTGAGCAACAACGCGAAGAAAGGCAATGGTGATGTGAACTACGAACCAAGCCGTAAATTGGCGCTGGCAGAAGATACGCAATTTAAAGTGGTTGAAACCAAGTTGGTTGGCACTGTTCAACAAAAAGCGATCAGCAATCCTCGCAACTTCTACCAAGCGGGTGTGTTGTACCGCAGCATGAACGAGCAAGACCAAAGCGATTTGATTGCCAACTTAGCGGGTGACCTGAACAAGGTGATGGATAAAGACGTTAAGGAAACCATGGTGAGCTACTTCTATCGCGCAGATAAGGAGTACGGTTCGCGCCTTGCTGAAGCGACCGACACTAATCTCACGCAAGTGAAAAACAAAGCGATGATGTAAGCATTAAGTTTTGACCTGCGGGAGATTTATCTGCTCTTTTCTGCCCGAAAATCAGGGCTCCCGTGGGTCATTTTCAAATTATGTAAGTGAGGATGGGTAAATGAAAACTGTATTTTTGCTCAGTTCCGTTCTTTTTTCTTTGTGCTTCTCACTCAGCTTATTGGCTGCCGAAGACAAACTGGAAGAGGAATATCAATCTTTGGTTGAACTGTTCTTTGACGCAGCGCGAATTGGCAATAATGAAGTGGTTGATACATTTGTTTCTCAAGGCTTCCCAATCGACCAACGCAACAACCAAAGTTATACCGCATTAATGGTTGCTGCTTATCAGGGAAATAAAGAGACTGTGCGTTTGCTGCTCGATTCTGGTGCTAATGCGTGTTTACAGGATAAGCGAGGCAATACGGCCTTGATGGGGGCACTTATTAAACGCGAAATCAGCATCGCGAAGGATCTCTATCAAGCTGATTGTTCTACCGAACTGCGTAACAAAGCAGGATTGAATCTGAAAGAATTTGCTGAAATCTATGGCCAATCCAATGTGCTGAAATCGCTTCAGCACTAATTTTTGTGGCGTGATTAAGCATTCCCTTTTCTTAGACGCCACAAACAAAAAACGTTCCAGATAAACTGGACCGTTTTCTTTATTAACAAAAGGCGATGAGAGCCAAACGAATTACGCGAAGTTTTCCACGATGATGTCATCGGCATTGCTGACGAATACCGCGCCTTTCTCTTCCATCTCTGTGATAACGGTATCGACCGTATCAGGTAATACTGCGCGGCTAGACGCTAGATTAACAATCACTTTGAAACCTAAGTCTAGAGCTTGCGTCACCGATTTCTTCACACAGAAATCGAGCGCTAAACCACCAATCACAACCGTATCGATGTTATTGAATTTAAGGAACTCATTTGCACCAGTGGTTTTGGTGTCGGTTACGTCATGGAAAAAGATGCCGTAAGGGTGTGCGTCTGGGTCCATGCCTTTGTTGACTTGAAAGTCGTAATCCAAAATAGCAGGCAAACCATCAAGTAACTCAACACCTGTAGTGCCAAGCACACAGTGGCGATTCCATTTAATGTCGACGTTTGGTAGCCCTACTGGCTCAAGCATATTGGCTGGCGTCTCTGCGTCCCATGCGGCTTTTGGTGGATGTAAGTCACGGCTGACCATTTTTAAGCGGCCTTTGGTGTGGTTTTTTAACAGCTCAGGAACGATTTCTAGTGCTCCTGTCACTGGCAGTTCTTCAGGACAAAGCTCGGTGAAGCCTTTCTCAGGATCCACGTCAATCACTGCGGTGGTTTGGTAGTTAACTTTAACGGTCATGGCAGACTCCTTGTCTGTCTTTTGTGCTTGCGTTAACCACGCAAACAGTTTTGAAAAAAGGTCACTTCGTCGCTAGCAAGGGTATATACCATCGCGGGTTTTCCGCCTTTACCTTTGTTCGTAGATGCAACTTTGTTGGTGGCTTTAAGTACGCCAGAATCGACCAGTCGACGTTTGATTGTCATTCGGCTGATGTCGATACCGAACTCTTGATACGCCGCAATGATGTCGGCAACCAAAAACTCTTTATCAAGTGCGAACAGCAGTACTGATGTGTATTCGATAGAGGCGCGCAGCTTCTGCCATGCTTTCTCAATCATCTTTTGGTGGTCAAAAGCGAGCGTTTCTTCTCCATCGAGAATCGCTTGTAGAGGGAACCACTTTAGATGACATTCTGGTACGCCAGCGTTATCGATCTGTTCTTTGTTGTTACGGTCAACCAAGGCGTAGTGGGTGATGTTCAGGCTCCAATCCTCAGGATCGCGTTTTGGGTCGCCATCGACAAAAGCTTCACTAAAGTGGCGAGGGTAGGTGTGGATTTTTTCACGGCAGATACGACGTCGTGCCGCTTCAAAGTTCTCGTCTGCTGGGCGTCCACCTTCGTGGGTCATGTCTTTATCAAACACGAATCCGCCGGGTAAAGCCCATACACCATGGTAAGGACGCTCTGGATTCGAACGCTTGATCAGCAACACTTCCAACCCTTTATCGGCGCAGCCAGATAGTCTGAATGGAATGATGTCGACGGTTACGATCATGATTAAGTCCTGAGATTAATTTGTAAGTAATCTAGCGCATAACAAGTAGTCAATCAATGGGTAAGTAACCGATTGTTAGAAACGTAGCGAGTAATCTAGTTCGATTTGCTTTAAGCAAAGAAGTGCTTATATGTTTTATGTTATCCACAGTGGGTGTGTGAAATTTACACAGAAAAACCTTATAAAAAAGAGTAGTTAGTAACAAAAGTTGACAAACCCTAAGAGGGTGTTTATTGTTTACGCAATTTAGTTAGTAACAACAAGTTATATACCCAAGTTTGCCTTGTTGAGAACTTCCCGCCGACTTCGTTGGGAAAACAATAAGATACGGTTTGCACCGCGCTGAGGGAATTTAGGTATAAACGAAAAAGGGCGTGTAGAAGGGCTCCGAATGACCACCAATTTATTTTCGTCTCGCATCATCCAAAGTGCGTTAGATTTTGACGTATACAAAGTGAATATGATGAGTGCTGTTGCAGCGCTCTATTCTGATGCGATGGTGTCCTACAAATTCATAGTGCGCAGTGAAGAAGACTTGTCTGAGCTACTGCCAGAGGTGAAAGCCGAAGTACTTAAACTGCAAGATATCACCTTCTCTGCAGAAGAAATCGAGTACATGAAAGGCGTCGCGCCTTATCTCAGCCCTGAGTTTGTTGACGCTCTGCATGTGTTTCGTTTTAACCCTCAACGTGACGTTTCTTTCAATATTAAAACCATGGCGGATGGTACGAGCCAATTGCGTATTACCATCAATGGTCTTTGGAAAGAAACCATTCTCTACGAAACCATCATCATGAGCATTGTGTCTGAAGTGCGTAGCCGTGCACGTTGGGCAGAGATTCCAGTCGAGCAATTCCAGTCCGTTCTAGAAGAGAAAGTTTGTCGTCTTAAAGCAGAACTGAAACGCCGTAACATCACTAACTTCAAGTTTGCGGACATGTCGACCCGTCGTCGTTTCTCTTTCCAAGCACAGCGCTCAATGCTGCAGTACCTGAGCAAAGAGTTACCTGATTGCCTAACTGGAACCAGTAATTACCATTTGGCGAAAGAGCTCGACCTCACGCCAATTGGTACGGTGGCACACGAATGGTTTATGGGGCACCAAGCGCTAGTGAATGTTCGTGATTCACAAAAGGTAGCGTTGCAGCGTTGGCAAAAGATGTTTAACGGCGCGTTAGGTATTGCGCTAACTGACACCATTGGTATTGATGCGTTCTTAAAAGACTTCGATGAAGAACTCAGCAATGCTTACGCTGGTGTCCGTCATGACAGCGGTTGCCCTTACACTTGGGGCGAGAAGATGATTGAACATTACCAATCGCTTGGCATCGACCCTATGACCAAAACCTTGGTATTTACAGACGGCTTGAACTTTGACCAAGCATTGGATATTTGCGAACACTTCCAAGGTCGCGTTCAAGTGAGTTTTGGTATTGGTACGTCGTTAGCGAACGATATGGGTGATTACACGAACGCACAAGGTGTCGCTTACAAGCCGCTGTCTATTGTTATTAAGATGGTGTCATGCAATGGCTCACCAGTGGCGAAAATCAGTGATGAGCCAGAGAAAGCGATGTGTGAAGATATTTTCTTTTTGATGAATTTGAAGCGTCGTTTTGAACAGCCCCTCGATCTTGATGAGTGCCGTGTTTTGATCGATCGCCTCGAAGACGAAGGCGACAACTACCTTATCGACGCTTAAGTTATCGATGTATAAGAGTGATGCTTTCTCATCACTCTTTCTCTGTAGCGCAACTCTCGTTGTATTTTATTTCGCATAGTGCGCCACATTTTGTGCGATAGGGAAGGCGTTTACTCCCAGTGTTCGCGCGTATCCTCTTAATAATCAACCCTTCAAGGTTGATACTTTTCAGGTGCCTTTCGCGTACCTTATCCCAGTAATTATCAAAAGCCATACATCACCTTTACTCTCGCTATCATTATTTTTATAAATTTGGTTATATTTTATGCAACATGCTCCTGCTTTTGATGTCAGAAAAATCCTAAAAGTCGTTAAGTAAAAGGCGAATTGTTGTAGCGCTCTCGTTTCTTAATTTTTATCTTCTATGGTTTCGACAAATTTATATCGGCAAACCCAAAAGGCGATTTGGTTATAGTACAAGCAAAGGTCAGATCAGGAATGAATGATGAATTTGGTTGTGCATTTGCAGAAAAAAGCAATAAACAAACATGGTTATGAATGGGCGACACGCCAAGCATGGAAGTGCGGCATTAAAGCCAATCTTGTTAAACGTGTTATCGGGATTTTCAAAGGGCAAATTGTTTGTGTGGTAGAAGGCTGTCGTGCTGAGCTCACTACGCCAATCAATAACCCGTTGCATGAAGACGAAAAACAAGGACGCTATGTGTTTGTGGGTGGCATCTTCTGGGAACCAAACAACATCATTGCGCCGGGCTTTCCTGACTTTATGTTTATGCACTTGCGAGCGCTAAGCCATCGTCACAAATATCTGACGGATGACGAGTTATTCTTGAGCTTAGCTTAACCAGTACAAAAGACGTCAATGAGTAGTCTCTTTCTTAAATCGATGCTTGGCGCGTGCGTTGTGTTGATCATTGCCATGCTCTCGAAATCAAAAAGCTTCTATACCCAAGTAACCTCGAGATGCTTGGTTCAGCGAGAATGACTTGGTTTGCAGATGCGGCGACGATTTGAAGATCTAGTGACTCTAAATCAAAAATCGTCAACAAAGTATGCGAGCCAAGGCAACTCGCCCTTTGGGAGCTTATCACTGAACCGATTTCATCGTCGAACCTCTTGGACATAACCAGTTATTACACTGCGATGCTCTCCTTGAGCTCGAATCAGTGACAAAGCTCTGAAACCTGCATCTTGAAGTCACTTGGGTATATATTGCAGGTTGGGTGCCTCTGTTTCCGACCTTCGTTTTGATTGTGCATTTCATTGTTGGCAGTGAACGAGATATGGAAGCGCTGCGCCAAACGGCATTGTTCGGTATTTACTCTTTGATTCCTTATGCGGCGTATCTGATTTCAGTCTTTTACTTCAGTTACCGTTTGAGTCTTGTCGGTACACTCTCCGCTGCAATTTTGGTTTGGGTGATGTTTGCGATCATGCTGTTAGCATTTTGGGTGCGATGGATGGTGCCTGCGTAAAGTTTGCCCAACTTGACGTTGTAGCTTACGTAAAAATCATAGCTCAAACTGATGTGATCTGGCTCTGATTGACCTTAACCTGAGCGTTTCCTAACACTCCGTTTATAAAACGCCGTTTTTTAACCTGCTAATGACCGAGTGTTTGTTTTCACCTGATGTGAATTTTTCTTCTAGATTTACTATACCGCCAAACAAAGATAACCATACTGGGAAGTAAACTATGAATATGAAATCTATCGCAATCGCAACTGCGGTTGTAGCAGTATTAGCAGGCTGTAAGGATAAAACACCACCAGCACCAACAGAAGCAAACATCACGTTGGTAGAAGCAGTAACCGAAACAGTGAAGAACCCACATCAGGTATGTAAGGATGTGGTTGTGACTCACAAAGTTGAGCCAACTGACAACAACAAGATCCTTGGTACGGTTGGTGGTGCAGCAGCCGGTGCGGCATTGGGTAACCAAATCGGTGGCGGTTCTGGTAAAGTGATTGCAACCGCCGCAGGTACAGTAGCAGGTGCAATGACAGGTCGTAAGATTCAAGACAATGTACAGCAAGGCGATGTAGTAACGTCAACTGAGAAGCAATGTCACACAGAATACACCACCTCTGAGAAGGTAGCGGGTTACGATGTGACTTATGAAGTTGCTGGCACACCTACAACAGTCCGCATGCAAAGTAAACCAACAGGTAAGACATTCCCAATTCAAGATGGCAAAGTGTTACTACCGCAATAGTTGCCAACTTAGTTGAACGTAAAAGCCCTTTAGTCTCCGGATTAAAGGGCTTTTTACTTTCTTAACGATCCACTTTTGAATAGCTATCCATTTTGGGATGATCTCAGCATTACTTATCAGCAAAATAATCGACGAGTGTTTTGCGCCACTTTCTTGATTCACGAATTTGAAGCAGCGCTCGGTTAATCTCTTCTTCATAACCGTTGTTTTCGGTAATGATAAACCCGTAGTTTTGTTTTTCTAACTGATATGGCAGTACTTCTAAAGCCTCAAACTCCCCAGATAATCTGCCATTGCCAATCATGTATTTCAGAACCACGTCATCAGCTACAATGGCCTCTATCTCGCCTTTGTCTAGTGCCGCTAAAAGTTCCGTCATGTCTGAATAGTCTTTGTGTCGAATACCAAAGCTTGTTAGTAGCAATGAAGAGGTGGTGGCGGTTTTGGTGCCGACTTCAACATTGGCGAGATCATTGATGCCTTTGATTTGCGATGAACCTTGGCTGAGCGTGAGTTTGCTGGCCAGAATAGCAGTAATGCTGGCGATGAAAAGCATGCTAAACACACCAATGAACACCGTAACGATTCGTCCAGTTAAGCTCTTAAATTCAAAGTAATTAAACGGACCACGAGTGATAAAGAGTAAGCCGAGAATAAAGCTCTCTATCCAGCGCCCCACTCGACTTTTCATTGAGTAGAGTTTCTCATTATTTCCTTTTTCCAACACGTAGAAAAAGGCACCGATGATCCCTGCGATAAGAATAATGGCTCCAACAATTAACCACAGGGCTGGGTTTAAAAATATCGATTTGAGAGTGTGAAAATAGCCTTGGCTTTTTACTGCGATTGCGAGGTGGGTTTCATAAAAAGAATGAGAAAAATCAGCGAATAACTCGCGTTCCGGTGTGATGGATATACAAGAAACACCAACGTCGATTTGTTCGGTTTCAATAGCGTTGAGCAAGTCATTTAACGGGTGATTCTCAAAGGTAAATTCAACATTCATCTCTTTCGCGATTAACTCCCAAAGTTCGACACTTAAACCATTCAACTCGGTATCGACCGAGCCAATCACAAAAGGTGGACATGGATACGTACCGACTTTTAACGGGTTAGAATGAGAAAAAGAACTGAATAATACGAAGAACAAAAGTGTTGTAGCGACAAAGTATCGCAAAGTCGTTTGGAAACCATTTTGCATGCACAGGCCCTCAAAGAAGAGGCAGTGAATGAATTGTATCTAGATCGATGGTTCACTCTACAAATGCAAAAACGATCAGAATTTAATGGAAATGATGACGAATTCAGTACTGCCTCAGTTTTATTATTTACTGTTTTAACTATAGCAGTTGATGCCTTCAGTACCTTATCTCCCTACTTACTAACATACATAGATTTGTCTCGCTTGCTTACAAAAGTCCTGTTATCGGTGGTTTCTTAAGCGTGTGTAAGCGCACGTAAGAATCAGCAGAAAGCGAGGTTATTTTGTTTATCATACTTTCAAATATTGAACGGCGTTTTATTGAGGAAAGGAATGAACAAGCAAATATTAACCATGAGTATTGCTTTCGTATTGGCGGGTTGTGGAACGGAAGGAAAGGGCGACAGTTCTACGACGAGTAACAAATCAAATGTATTCACTTCTCAATGTGGTGATCAGCTTTCAACACAAGAGCCAAGTTTGTCATTTGTGGTGAAAGGTGATGTTGCTGAACTGAGGGGCGTTATCTGTCAGGGTTCACCAAAAGCGTTTGAGCAAATGATGACAAAACACAGCAATATTAAACAGCTCAAGTTCATTAGTATTGATGGTTCTGTTGATGATGAAGCAAATCTCCAACTTGCTTATAAAGTACGGGCAAAACAGTTGGACTCGTACATTGCTTCTGATGGCCAAATCGCATCAGGTGGCACGGATTTGTTTCTCGCAGGTGCCAAACGAACCATAGAAAGTGGTGCCACGATTGGTGTTCACTCTTGGGCGGCGGGTGAGCAAGTCGCGACTGATTTCCCTGTTGGTCATCAGCATCACCAACCCTACATCGATTACTACCAAAAGATGGGGTTGCCCTATCCAGAAGGATTCTATTATTTTACGATCAAAGCCGCACCAGCTGAAAGCATTCACAATATGAGTGAACAGGAAATCAAAAAGTATGGACTGGGAGACATTGTATCTGCTTCGGGAGATACGGCATTAGCGAACGGTATTGATAACAAGTTGTTTGAGCAGTTCAATGCTTCGTTGAATGCACTAAAGTTTCAGTCCATTTGGGGGAGCTATGGTGATTACTTAGCTAAAGCGCCTGCTTACATGCTCCGTTTGGATGAGAAAAGCAGTACGCCTGTAACGGCGTATCTTATCAACCCTCATAAAGTTCCAGAGGATGCTCAAAAACTCGGGGTTAATGAAAGCGGTGCGTTGGATATCTATAAATATGAACCAAACATGCATACCTTTCATGATGCGATCAACAAGGGCAATGGTGCCTACGAAAGACAATATGCGTTTAATGGAGGAAAATACTACCTTCAAGTATATAAACCATCGGATACCTACCTAAACAAAGAGCATCAGCGTAATACGATAGCTTTGGCCGTGCACGAAATGTTTCATGACTATCAACTTGCGTACTTTAAAGATCCTGCAAACTACTTTAATGAGTTGAATGGTTATCCGGTCAACGTTGAGCAGATTACTTATAAGCTGGTTGTGCTCGATCTATTCAAGTCGTTACCTAAAGTAATGACTCAAGATGAAGCAAAGTCGATGTTAAAACAGTATATCGCGCTGACTCAAGAGCAGATCCGTATCGATTCTAGCAATAAACAATATGCGAAGAACATGGGCTTGGGGCAGGAGTTATTTGAAGGCAGCGCTTGGTATGTGGAAGTGATGGCATTGAGAAATGCATTACCAAACTTCTCTGAACTTAAGTTTGTAGAGCCGTATGCGTTTACCACCAAATACCAAAATCGTGAAAGCGTGGAATCACAATTTGGTTGGGGGTATTTTTACCCAAGTGGAGCTGCAGCCATTTATGCGTTGAAAGCTGCAGGGTACGATATCAATCAGCTAGAAAAAGGAATTACGCCTTTTGAAGCCGCCAAGCAGATTGTAGGTCAGTTTAATGTGGCTGCGACGTTGGACGAAATTAAACATAGTGATGGTTTCAAAGCGCTAAAACAGAGTGCCATCACTATCAATACCATCAAGTAGAAACAAATAAGCAGAAGGGACGTGGATACGTCCCTTTTCATGTTTGATTACGTTACAGGCGCTTGATGGTGATTTTGCTCTTCAAGTGCTTTCGCGGCTTGCGCTTGTTTTTGTTTGCGGCGTTCACGTTTGGATAGCCAAATCAGTGGGACGACAATCATGAGGGTGCCAATTGCCATAAAGATATCTGGCACTTCACCAAACCAGATTAAACCAACGAATACTGCGCCAATTAAACCAACGAATACTGCGCCAATTAAACCACTGTACTCGGCGCTGGCAATTTTGTTGCTATCAATAGAACGGTAAGCCAGCACACAAGTTGCAGCATAAATCATAATGAACAAGCTAGAGCCAATCGCTACCGGGAATGAGCTCCAATCCCATGCTTCACCTTCAATAAATACAAGTAACAGAGAAACCGGAATGCCGGTAAGGTTGGTCATCAACAGCGTGTGTACCACGGATTGATTTTTCGGCAGCTTACGGATCAGCAAGTTGTTGATGGCAAGTGTTACCGCGACCGCTAATGCTGATAATGCCGCCCAATCAATTTGATCAGGACGAATAATTACGATTACGCCAGCAAAGCCCATGACGGCAGCGGCGATAGACTGAGCAGAGAGCTTTTCACCAAAAAAGAACGCGGCAAGTGGCAACATGATAAGCGGCGCAGCATAGAAGATCGCATTGGCGGTCGCGAGCGGCATCGAAGAGATCGCGAAGACCATAAAAATAGCACCCGTCAACCAAACGTGAGCGCGAACCGCATGCCATTTAAAGCCTTCCATCAATGGGGCTTGTTTAGTGAAAAGGTAAATAGGCAGCAGCATCATGACGGCAGAAAGTTGTCGGTAAAACACAAACTGAAAAACTGGCACCTCGTTACCGACACTTTTGATCAAAGCGTCTGAGAGCACCGCAATTAGGTTACCAACAATTAATAGCAGCATGGCTGCGCCGACAGATGTGACTTTCACGTTATTCCTCTCCTGTTTCTTTGCCAAAGAGTAGGGGATGTCATAGTATGAAGTGAAATGATATTTATTAGTTTAAGTATGAGATTTTTAGATGATGAAATTGCCACCTCTTAGAGCGGTCCACTGTTTCGAATCCGTGGCGCGTAATTTGAGCTTCTCCCTTGCTGCAGAAGAGCTCAATGTGACACAGAGTGCAGTGAGTCACCAGATTCGTATACTTAGAAGACTATCTTGGCGAAGCCTTGTTTATTCGCCAAGGTCGTAAGCTGTCGCTCTCAGATACTGGTTTTCGTTACCTCGAAGATATCAGCCCGGCAATTAGTGCCATCGCGATAGCGAGCCAAAAGGTACGTGAAGGAGAAAAGGGCAGTTTACGCTTGGCGATTTACAGTTCTTTGGCGGTGAAGTGGTTGATACCACGTCTGGCAGACTTTAAGCGTCAGCACCCAGAAATTGATCTCACACTCAATATGGTCGCCGGAGACCCCGAGCAAACGGACAGCGTGGGTGACTGCTTTATCACGGTTCAAAAACCAAAACGCAATTACATGGCGGTACGTTTGTATGATGAGACGTTGTATCCTGTATGTAGTTTAAATCTTTGGAAGGAAATTCAGGACCAACCGTTGCCGGATGCACTTTGGAACTATCCGATTCTTTCTACTGACTCCATCTATCGTGAGCGTGGTAAAGATTGGGCAGAGTGGTGCAGCGTGGGTGGTTATGAGCTTCCAAAGAACATCGACATGCAGCACTTCAGTCACATGCTTTTAGCAATTGAAGCTGCTCGTTACGATCAGGGCATTACGTTTGCCAATGACTTCATGTTGAATGAACGGGATAAGGCTCAAGATTTGGTTTATATCCCTTCGCACGGTTTGGAGACGGGAGATAGCTTTTACTTTGTGCACAAAAAGAGCCGAGCCCGTCAGACCGAAATTATAAAACTGACAAACTGGCTCAAGCAGCAGTGCCTATAAATAGGAAAGGGAGGCGTTGTGCCTCCCTTTGCGATTCAAAAAAGCGACTATTGCTTTTTGATCAGCACTTTAATCACATCAATCGTGTATAGCTGACAATCGACAGCGGTTTGCGGGTCAAAGTCTTGTTTGTGCTGGTCAGTATTCGACAAGATGCGAATCCCAACAAATGGCACTTGGTAAGCTTGAGCAACCAAAGCCGCTGATGAGGTTTCCATCTCTTCAACAGATGTACCGTACGTTTCATGGAACCAGTTGATGCGGTCTACTTCGCGGTTCCACTCGTCCGCTGAACCAATCAAGCCTTTTACAACTTTGCCTTTTTTGTATTCTTCAGACAAAGAAAGAGCAGTTTCAACCAATGCCGGATCCGCTTTGAACTGTTTATGTTCAACAAACTCACCGTCTTCACGTAAACGCATGGTTACGTCGAAGTTCTGCCACTTCGTTGGGTCGATGCCTTTGCCTTTTTCAGTAAACTCAGACTTGTAAGAGCCCATGTTGAAGCTGGCTTCACCCACGACAATATCACCACGGTATAGCTCAGGATCGTGACCGCCAGATGTTCCTTGGTTGATGATGTATTTAGGATTGAAGTGTTCAATTGCAATCGTGGTAGAAGCGGCTGCATTGGCCAAGCCAACTTCGGTACGAGATACCACGACTGGGTAGCCGTCGATTTCACCTTGCCAGAAAGTCCAAGAACCAACGGTGGTTTCTTTTGCGTCATCTAGGGCTTCTACAAGCGTGCTGGTTTCAATATCCATTGCACCTTGAACAAGGATTGGTTGAGTTTGAGCGAAAACAGAAAATGAAAGCACGGCAGGAACCAGTGTGGCGAAACGTTTAAGAATTTGCATACGACATATTTACAAAAGGAAAAGATGGCGCAATCTATCAATAGCAAACGTTTGCGTCAATTGATGAATTTGTTAATTTTCTTAATGGATGATTTTTTTTGATTTTCATTCTAAATAACGAGAAATAAAAAATCCGAGCGGGGGAAGCTCGGATTTATGTTCTATCAGGACTAAATTGAATGATGAATTAGCGCTAAGGCATTTTGCTTAGGTTGTAGAATGACGCTAGCTCGCCTGTTGCTTTTTCGCCATTCATATCCAGCTTCATTAGCATGTTTTCACCAACGAAATACTGGTTTGGACCTGACTCGTCGACCAAAGTAATGGTATTGCCAGACTCGTTCCAAGTGAACTTACCTTCAGATTTGATTGGTTCACCTTCTTTACCCTCATACAGCTCTACCAATGAGTAAGTGCCGTCTTCATTCAGTGTTAGCGTTGTGTCGACTCCTGCACAATCTGCACATGGAAGCTTGCCTTTGTATATGCCGTTCCAATCCAGTGCATTTTGCGCATTGTGGCCAGAATCGACAAACGTATCAGTCGTGATCACTTGCTCTTCTTCAATAGGAGTTGCATCAACCGTACTTTCAACTTCTGTCGCCTGAGGAACGTCAACTGTGGTTGTCTCTGCTGGTCTCTCGTCCTGACAACCGGCTAAAATAAATACGGCACTGGTGAGTGCTAATAGTGTCTTTTTCATTTTATTCCTCTTTTAATCAACAAGTTGATATACCGAAATGATCTCGAAGCATGTATGCTAAGGTCACTTGGGTATATGGTCTTAATAATAGACTCGTTTCCTACACCTGCGTCAGAAGAAAGCAAACCATTGATCTGTCTTTGTTAGAAAAACTCTTTAACGTCAGTGATTTGCAAATAGAAAGACAGGGAAGTAAAAATGGAAGAATTACTTATAGGAACTGCCCGAGTATTGGGTTCGCTTATTCGTTGGCTCATGTTTGAACTCATTTTAAATAGCGTTGTTTATCGTATTGGGTATGCGGGATTGTATATTCTGACGCTAGGTAAACGGCCTCATCGACCGGTATCACCAGAGATGAAAGGGCGCGTTCTTCTGTTTGGTATTGTGTTGTGTCTGTTGGTTTTTGCCTTACTTATATGGTTGCATTCTTAATGAGAGCCAGTAGGTAACAAGACAGAGATAGCTAGAAAAATAGAAAAGGCTCATCAGATGATGAGCCTTTAACCTATTAGGACGCCTTATCCATTGGCGGAGGGGTTTTGACCTCCTTTGATGGTGCTTCCTCTTCTGAAGCATCAGTGAAGATCTCTGCTACGGCGCTGCGTTCTAGCTCACCTTGCAGGTTACCTTCGTCATCAACAACTGGGAGTGAGTAATCGCATGACATGGTATCAGGCAGAACTTGTTCAATAACCGTGTCTGGAGAGACAACAGGTACTTCCTCGTAAATCTCGTCATCCAACTCTTGCGCACCGTCAGTCTTCGCTGCGTCCAATAAACTTTCTTTGGTGACAACACCTTGATAGCCTTCGTCGGTCACGTGGTAGGCATAATCTTGCTTCACACGCTTCATTTCGATGAGCGCTTCCTCGATAGTTGTTGCTGCAATGCGGTACGCTGGTGGCTGCATTACGGTTTCAACTGTGAGCGCGCGGGCACGGTTCACGTCTTTAACAAACGCCTCTACATACTCATCAGCAGGTTGAAGCAGAATTTCGTCTGGAGAACCTTGCTGTACTAACTCGCCGTCCTTCAAGATCGCAATGCGATCGCCTAAACGAAGTGCTTCGTCCAAATCATGAGTAATGAAGATGATGGTTTTGTGCAGTTTCTCTTGCAGTTCGATAAGCTGATCTTGCATTTCACTTCGGATCAAAGGGTCGAGAGCGGAGAAAGCTTCGTCCATCAATAGGATCTCTGCATCGGTTGCTAATGCGCGCGCTAGCCCCACACGTTGTTGCTGACCACCAGAAAGCTGGGCTGGATATTGGTTCTCGTAGCCTTTTAAACCAACGGTTTCTAACCACTCGTTCGCTTTTGCAAGGCGCTCATCTTTCTTGAAGCCTTGAATTTCAAGGCCATAAGCAACGTTGTCTACGACAGTGCGGTGAGGGAGCAGCCCAAAGCGTTGAAATACCATCGACATTTTGTGACGACGAAATTCTTCCAACTCTTTTGGTGATAGTTTCATCACATCAACACCTTCGACCAAAATCTGCCCCATCGTTGGGTCAATCAAGCGGTTGAAGTGGCGAATCATTGTCGATTTACCAGAGCCAGATAGACCCATGATGACAAAAATTTCGCCTTTCTTGATTTGTAGATTGATGTCTTTTAAACCAACGGTATGGCCCGTATCAGCCAGAATTTGGTCTTTGCTCTGGCCTTGTTTTACTCGCTCAATCACTGTTTTTGGCTTTGGTCCGAAGATCTTATACAGCCCGCTAATTTCAATAAGTGGCTTAGTCATGTTTCAGATCTCCTAAGTGTGCTTGGGTTCGCTTCGCGTAAGCTTGCGACGCTCGGTCAAACAGAATCGCCAGTGCCACAATTGCTAGGCCGTTAAGCAGACCAAGGGTGAAATACTGGTTGGTGATTGATTTTAATACTGGCTGACCTAAGCCTTTAACGCCAATCATAGAAGCGATAACAACCATAGAAAGTGCCATCATGATGGTTTGGTTGATACCAGCCATAATGGTTGGCATTGCCAAAGGTAATTGTACGCCGACTAAGCGTTGCTTGTTACTTGCACCAAAGGCGGTGGCGGCTTCAAGAACTTCCTTATCTACGAGTCGAATGCCTAAGTTGGTTAAACGAATGACTGGTGGAATCGCGTAGATCACAACAGCAATCAAACCTGGGATCTTACCTATACCAAGGAGCATAACGACCGGAATCAGATAGACGAACGCGGGCATGGTTTGCATCACGTCGAGCAGTGGTGTCACGACGGATTGCACGCGATTGGAGCGTGCCATGGCAATACCAATCGGAATGCCGAGCGCAATGGCGAGCATGGTACACACCGTGATTATACTGAGCGTCCGCATCGTGTCTTCCCACATGCCAAAGTACCCAATCAGGATTAATGACACGAAACACGCGACAGCCAATTTCCACGATCGGCTTGCGGCATAAACCAATGCGGTACACACACCAAGAATGATCATCCATGGTGTAGAAATGAGGAGTTTTTCGAACCAAACGAGAAATGAGAGCAGTGGGTCGAAGAAGGATTCAATAAGGTCGCCATATTCACGAGAGAAGTCGCGGTATGCGCCATCAAGTGTTTTTCGGATGGTTCTAAGATCGGAGCGATCCATTTCTGGAAATTCGCTCAGCCAATTCGAGTCAGACATGTTTAATTCCTTTTCTTACCGAGGCTCGATTGAGCCTCGGCATACAACAAATTTGGTATTCCTATACCGTTTACGAAACGTCTAAGTCTTACAGTGCGCTTTGCACTTTTTTAGCTACGTCTTGAGGCACCCAAGCGGTCCAGATTTGTGGGTAGTTTTCTAGGAAATGGAACATCGTTTCTTCGCCGTCAGCTTGGTTGTCTTCCATCCAAGCCAATAGTTGGTTCATGTTTGCATTAGTAAAGCCGCGCTTAGAGAAGTAGTCATAAGCGGCTGGAGAGCGAGAAGCAAACTTTTCAGTGGTGATCGTATGAACTGGTGAAGGTGGGTACATGGTTGCTTTTGGTGCGTCACATTCAGGTTGAGTTGTACAGTTCACAAACTCTTCCAAATCCACGCCGCTACCGAAATCGACTTTCACCATGTCGTATTTACCTAACACAGCTGTCGGGGCCCAGTAGTAACCAAACCATGCTTGCTCACGTTCGTAAGCTTTTGCGATAGAGCCGGATAAACCTGCACTCGAGCCTGGGTCGATAATATCAAAACCAGCGCTTGCTAGGTCCATTGCTTTGTACAAGTTACCCGCACTAATCTGGCAGTTCCAGCCCGCAGGACAGCTGTAGAATGCGGACTTGCTTTTATCTTCTGGGTGAGAGAACAGCTTAGCGTGCTTCTTCACGCCTTCGATGGTTTTCATTTCAGGGTATTGTTTAACAAGGTAGGCAGGGATCCAGAATCCTTCTTCACCGCCGTCGACCAGCGCTTTGCCCGCATAGCGAAGGCGTTTTTCTTCAACGCCTTTGTCTAATGCATCTTTCAGACTGTTACTCCAAAGTTCTGGAGCGACGTCTGGTTGGCCTTTTTCAATCATTGAGGTGCCGGTCGGCATGGTATCGCCGGGGATGAGTTCGGCATCACAGCCGTAGCCGTGCTCAAGAATAAAACGGTCCACATTGGCAATCAGTGTTGCAGAGTTCCAGTTCATATCTGCAATGGTAACCGTTCCACACTCACTTGCGTTTGCGTTGGTCGCCGCTAGCGCACCAATCGCTAGTAGTAAGGGAGTTTTGTACGTCATATTGAGTTTCCTTTCTCTAAATAGCTCACTTAGGGTAACGAATTAATCATTAGTGTTCAAACTAATGTGTTAGATGAATTATAGCTTTATTTGTTAACAAGCGTGAAAGTGATAGTGAATGTTTGATGAAAATAGGCTCACAAATGAGAGGTTTTTTATCGACTCATGTCAATGAATCGTATGGTGGTTTGTATGTTTTGTTGCATTATTATTAGATGTCTAACGAATATTTCGCTTTGAACTCGATTTTTGCAAACTAAGATATTGGCATATGCTAAAAACTGTAATTGGCATATGCCACAAATGGGCGTAAGGTGAAGGCGTTTTGTAGAGAGGTTGTGATGGCGAGACCAAAAATAGAAAGACGCATATGCGGAAGTGCAGCGCACCATTGCTTTAAGCCCAATGGCGTGCCGTTTTATGAGCTAGAAAAAGTCAACATATTGCCAGAAGAACTAGAGGCGTTGCGATTGGCAGATCTGGAAGGATTGAGCCAACAGCAAGCCGCCGACCAAATGGGAGTCTCTCGCCAGACCTTTGGTAATATGGTGAAAAGCGCGCGTTTTAAAGTCGCGAAGAGCCTAGTAGAGGGTCATGCACTTGTTTTTCCTGACCAGGAGTCAAACTCATGATTTACGCCATTCCGAACGACGGCGAACGCGTCGCCAATCACTTTGTTAAAGCCCCATACATCGCGATTTATTCCGACACGGAAGGATTGTTGAAGAACCTCGCTAATATTGCCGCTATGCCTCAAGCTGGCTGCAAAGCGAAATCGCAACTTATTCAGTCCTTGCAAGAGTACAAGGTGGATGCGGTTTTGGTTCGCAACATCGGGGAGCGTGCGCTTGGCAAGCTTCTGAGCAGTGGTAAGCAAGTCTTCAAGCTATCGACGCGTAGTTCATTGGACGATGTGATGGGCGTGCCGCGCTCGCCATTAACGGTTGCAACGCAAGGTCGTCCTTCAACCAATCACGCCAAAAAAGGTGGCTGTGGTGGTTGCGGCAGCAAAAAAGCGCCACAGCTATCGCTCAACCCCCAATCCCAATCAAAAAATACACTCATGACACTTCGCCCGACTAAACTAAAAGCATTGGTTTCTTCTTACGTCAAAGAGGTGAAGTAATGGTTTGGTTGTTCACTTTTCTTGGGTTCTTAGCCATCATTTTGTTGATGTCACTGGGCGTGATCTTTCACAACAAGCGCATTCAAGGCAGTTGCGGTGGCTTGAACAACGTAGGCGTTGATAAAGTGTGTAACTGCGAGACGAGTTGTACGGAGAACGAACGCCGCCTTTATCAGATCCAAGAACCAAACTCGAAAGTGAATAGGTAGTGCCTCCAATTGCCAACGTCAAAATGCGCTGTTGCTCGCAAATACCTATCGAAGTGATACTAAAAGTTGGCGGTTAAGTGGCTGAGTTTACGATTATTTATCGATGTATTCTGGGTTATTTAGAGGTTGTCGATGAGTAGCAAACTGGCTGATTTTTCTGTGCATATTCCTATTACTCCTGAGCTGTTTGAGTTTCAAACCGAAGTGAAGGAGAAGCTGTATGACTTTAATCACGCACGACCTTCCGAGCATTTGAAGAAAGCCGAGATCATCGAGTCGCTCCTTGGCAGTGCGAACGGCGTGAATATTGTGCCACCTTTTTATTGTGACATGGGTAAGAACATCCACTTTACCCAAGGTGGCTTTTTGAATGCTGGCGTCACCATTCTCGATCTTGCACCTGTTCATATTGGTGAGTATGTGCAAATTGGCCCGAATGTGGTGATCAGCACGGCGGGACATCCGTTTGAACTGGCAGAACGCGTTCGTCCGATAGCAACGGGCAACCCAATTACCATCGGTGACAGTGTTTGGATTGGCGCAGGTGTCATCATTCTGGACGGTGTGACGATTGGCGATAGAACAATTATTGGTGCTGGTAGTGTGGTTACCAAAGACATTCCCGCCGACAGTGTCGCGGTTGGGAACCCATGCCGTGTAGTAAAGACCATCGAGCAGAGCGAAATGCCATCCGAGGAAGAGATTATCGAGATGTGGCGACCATTGATGGAAATTAAGCTAGATTAAAATAGATTGAATGAAGGACAAGGCGAGCGACTTTGCTCGCCTTGTCTATTTTGCTCTTATCAAATCACATTGAGTGGTGTGTATTGCTGCTCTAACTGCTCAATAGGCATAGGTCTACTGAAGTAATAACCTTGTAATAAATCGACACCAAGACCACTCAAGCTAGAGACATGGTCTGCGGTTTCGACCCCTTCTGCAACGATGCGATACCCAAGGCTCCTACCCATTAAAATCATGGTTGATACAAAGTCTAAGTTGGATTGGTCTTTGATGATGTCTGCAATAAAAGTCCGGTCTATTTTTATTTCACTTAACGGGAGCTTTTTCAGCAATGATAACGAGGAGAACCCCGTTCCAAAGTCATCCAAAGAGATGGTAATGCCTGCTTTTTTTAGCTTCTCAAGCGACTTCACACACAAGTCGTAATCACTAATGGCAGCGGTTTCGGTGATCTCGATGCAGAACAATGACAACGGCAGACGGTAATTGAGGATGGTCTGAATGACCTCGTCAGCGAAGTAAGGCTGAACAAGTTGTTTTGCGCTGATGTTAACCGAAATGTGGCTCATTGATTGCAGCCAAGCAGATTGCTGAACGTCACGGCAGACTCGATTAAGGATGTATTCACCCAATCGCGTGATCATGCCTGCATTTTCAGCGACTTGAATAAACTGGCTTGGAGGCACAAAACCGAGCGCCTCAGACTGCCAGCGAGCTAATGCTTCAACCGCAATCACACGCTGCGTTTTGTGGCACAACTGTGGTTGATAGAACACATCAATTTCGCTTTGTTCGAGGGCTCGATTTAGGTGATGTTCAAACTTCATCAAGCTTTGTGTGGTAGCTTCCATAGTGTTGTTGTAATGCACCACTTTGCGACCACCTAATTGCTTGGCTTGATACATGGCGATGTCGGCTTTTTTAACCAACTCTTCTGGGCTATTGCCATCGAATGGATAGAAAGAGATCCCCAAACTGCCTTGGCTGACCAATTCCATTTCTTCATGAATCATCGGCTTTTCGATGGTGCGTAAAATCATGCTGGCAATTTGACTTGCTTGCGCAGCATTACTGACTTGGCAGAAAAATAAGAACTCGTCACCACCTAAGCGAGCGATGGTATGTGGTTCGAGTAACACGTCCTCAAGTTCCTTGGTGATATGGCATAGCAAGGCATCACCGACGTGATGTCCGAAGGAGTCGTTGATCATTTTAAATCGGTTGAGATCCATCAACATAATTGCACTTGGCTTATCTGGATTGGTATCAATATGCTCAACAATGTCTTCCATGATCTTGCGGCGGTTAGCCACGCCTGTCAAAGAATCGAAATACGCCATATGATGAATTTTCGCTGCACTTTCTCTTTGCTCGGTCACATCGGTCATTGAGCCGATAAAGCGCACCGCATGACCTTGTGCATTGCGCACAGCAGAGCCATTGGCTTGTACCCAGATGTAACTACTATCGTGTTTGCGAATGCGGAATTCAGTTTTGAACGGCACTCTATCAACCAAATGTGCTTGGATGTGTTCTTCCAATTGGTCGATGTCTTCAGGGTGAATAAATTGGAATAGATGGTCGCAATCGATGGAACGTTTATGGGAGATGCTTTCATTGCCGAGCATGTTCACCAAACGACTGTTCCAACGTAGTTTATTACTGGTTAAATCCCAGTCCCAGATACCATCATTTGAGCTATTCGATACCACTTTGAGTTGTTGCAGCAACTGCTGTGAGTTTTTCTGACGCAAGGTGCTGGTATTGAGCAAGGCGTCGCGTTCGATGAACAAAGACAACATATCGAGGTAGTTGTTGAAAACGGACTGAGTGCCAATGTTTTGTGGGTCGTTCAATGAATCGACTACGGCTACTAGTTGCCATTGATTCTTTTGACCGGTAGCAACGGGCATGACCGTCGCAACAAAATGTTCACATCCTTCTAGAAATGGGAAGTCTCGGATGTCATCGCTTGCAGTACTTTGCTTCGGCAGAGTCGTTGGTTGGGTCATGCCTTGCTCTACCCAGCTTTCTACCAGATATTGCTCTCGGTTGCATTGGGCGAGGCAAGCCCAATCGAGATTGTTGCCGTAAAGGCTTTGCGCATCAAGGATCGAGTTGAAGCCATTTTGGGCTTGAGAGTAGAAGTTTTCGAAAATCTCAGTGGGCGAACGACCTGCCACATTTAGCAGCGCGTGGCGAATAGAGTTCGGGCACTCTGCTGATTCATAAATTGGATTACGATTACCGCAAGATTGTCGAATCACGAGTTTCTGTGGTACTTGGTTGATGTGGCTGGAGAAGGGGGCACCGTTGATTCTCTCAAGTGCGCGTTCAAAGGCGTTATGTGCCAGAACTTCCAATTGCTGATCGGCTGTTGTTAACGGGGGCTGAGTTTGTAGGCCGAAGAATACATTATCGATTCCCACGACCGCGACTTTATCTGGAACATTGATTTGTAAATGTTTGAGTTGCTCTATCATGCCAATCGCATTGTGGTCAGTAGCACAAATAACCGCTGTACATTGTGAGTCACGTTGGACAAACTCGACAGCTGCTTCTCGTCCTCCAGCTAAGGAACAGTTACTGACACAGAAAAAATCATCAGGGTTAAAGGCACCATGATGTTCGCTGGTTGCGTGTTGGAAAGCTTTGAAGCGAGCACGAACGTCGTTTACAGATAGGTCACCACAAAAGCCAATACGTTGATGGCCTTGCTCAGACAACCAATGGTAAAGCGCTTTGACACCATCACTTTGAACGCTAATAAACTGTTCTACGTCTAACGGCGCATAGCTTGCACCTAAAGAGAGTACTGGAATGCCCTTGTTTAGCGCCGTCTGAACCAAGTGATCTGCGGCGGAGTGCAGCACCACCATCAAAGCATCAAGATGATTCAGTGCGACGGGTAAATCGAAATCTCGGCGATGCCCGCTTCGAATAAAAATCAAATTAACCCCATGCTGTTTGGCCATTTGGCGCAACGTGGCGTTAAGCTCTCCCATATAAAAACCGCTCAACATTGGCAGAATGATACCAATGGTTGGTCGTCTATCTAAAACTCGTCTAGTCATTTGAATCAGTAATTAGAGTAAAGCTCATAAAGAAAAAGTACCGCCTCTGGATGTTCTTCAATGTGAGGCTGTCTGCAACACAACATTACTGACTAAAATCTCAAAAAAAAGACGTAAATATTGGAAATGATAATAGGCGCACATTTGGTAGGGGAACGGATGAAATCACTGTCATTTCACTGGCGTAGCGTCAAAATACCACTCACATTTGGTTTATAAAATCACCGAGCATTCACAAATAAATTGTCTAGAAGATCTAATTTTTGCACGCTATTTTTTGCGCATTTTTTGTTCGCATCTACGCTTTAAGTTCGTCTTAATAAAGGAGAACCAAAATGGCTGTAATGAAACAGGATATTCCAAATCGCATAACGGTTTATCATGACAATGTCGATCAGGAAAAAGAGTTGAAAAACGCGATGTTGCCAGAGAAACCTCGCTACTTTAACGGTTCTCCAACTTATCAGGCCGAAAGTGTGGAAGCGTTTGAAAGCAAGCTCAGCCAGATAGGTTTGTCACTTGATAAGTAATTTGATTGATAATGAGAACGCCCTCTAGATTGAGGGCGTTTTTGTTGAAACCGGTGTTAACTTAGCTTTACTGCGTTGCTTCGTCGCACACTTGTTTTTGTATGGCTGGCGGTGCTGGTTCGTAATGGCTTAGCGTCATATTGAAGCTGCCTTCACCACCCGTTATTGAGCGTAATCGTCGCGCATAATCTTGCAGTTCGTTAACCGGAGATTTTGCTCTTAGCATGGTGAAGTTGGCATCAATAGGCTCGGTACCCTCAATTAAGCCTCGGTTCCCTGAAAGATCGCCAGACACATCACCGACATTCGATGTCGGAATATGCAGTTCCATCTGAATAATCGGTTCCAAGACAATTGGTCCAGCATTATTGATGGCATCTAAAAAGGCTTTCTTACCCGCGATCACAAAGGCGATCTCTTTTGAATCAACCGAGTGGTATTTACCATCGTAAACCGTTACCTCGACATCTTTGATTGGGTTGCCAGAAATTGCCCCTTCTTCAAGGGCTTGTACAATGCCTTTTTCTACCGCAGGGATAAGTGAGGTTGGAATCGCGCCGCCGACGACTTTATTGACGAACTTAAAGCCAGTTCCCCGTTCTAGGGGACGCACTTTCAACTGCACTTCACCAAACTGACCAGCGCCGCCACTTTGTTTCTTATGGCGGTAATGCCCTTCAGCAGGCTTAGTAATGGTCTCAAAATACTCGACACTTGGTTGGCTGGTTTCAACCTCCAGTTTGTAGACATTGGACATTTTCTCTAATGCCACTTTGAGGTGGAATTCACCCTGTCCACTGATGATGGTCTCGTTGGTGCGTGCGCGATGTTCAATTCTAAGCGATGGATCTTCACTGGCGATTTTATTAAGCACATCACTGAGCTTTTGCTCATCGCCTCGTTTGATCGGTTTGAGACACAGTGAGTACATGGAATCAGGGAAGTTAAGTGTTTTAAGTTGTACGCCATCTTCTTCATGGGAGTCATGCACAATGGCATCAAACTCAAGCTCATCCACTTTGGCTAACACACAGAAATCACCTGCCAACGCTTTAGGGATTTCACTGCGGTCTTTGCCTTGCAATTGGTATAGGTGTCCGACTTTAAAGGCTTTGTTGCTTTCGCCTATGTAGAGTTGAGAACCAGCATTTATTTCGCCTTGATAGACGCGCAAATAGGCTAACTTACCCATGTAAGGATCGACGCTGATTTTGTATACATGCGCGACACTGCGTTCGAGTGCTTCACAATTTACTTTGACCTTTTTGCCATTTTTTTCAAGCAGTGGCGGGTTACCTTCATTTGGCATCGGCATGATTTCTGCCAACGTTCTTAAGAGCAGTTCGACGCCTGCGCCCGTTTCAGAAGAAACAAAACAAATTGGGATGACGTGGCCTGTTCTTAACGCTTCCTCAAATGGGTCGTGCAGTTGTTCTGCTGTCAGTTCTGAGCCTTGTTCGAGATAGAGCTCCATCAAGGCTTCATCGACCTCAATAACCTGATCAATCAAAGTTTCGTGAGCGTCTTCAACTCGTGAAAGCAAAGTGTCACGTTCTAATTCTGGCTCAAAATAACAGTCGACCACGGATTTGGCATTGGCTGAAGGTAAGTTGATTGGTAAACAGTTATCGCCAAAATGCTCAATGATGTTTTCCATCACGGCTTCAAGCTTATTACCGTGATTGTCTAGCTTGTTGATGATGATCATCTGGCATTTTTGTTGCTGTTTCGCGAAGGCAAATAAGCGATCAGCAGTTTGGTTGATGGGCATTTGAGGGTCGATGATCAACGCTGAAGTTTCTACGGCAGGGAACACGCTGAGCGTGCGTCCGAGTAATTCGTTCTGTCCCGGAGTGTCGATGAGGTTAAGGCGATGTTTGTTCCAACAAAGGGCGACGGGGGTGGCTTCGATACTGTGTTGATATTGAATGGATTGAGGGTCAAAGTCGGTGACGGTATCACCTTTTTCCACGCACCCTAAATGATTGGTGGCTTGGCAGGTGTAGAGCAGTTTTTCTATCAGAGTGGTTTTGCCGGTACCCGTTTGACCGACAAAAGCGACGTTGCGGATCTTATTGATAGGCATAGAGCCTCCTTGCAAATGACGCGCGAAACCGAATAAGCCTTCGTTGGCAAATCAACGGTTCCAAAGCAAACCTGAATTCAGGTCACGAACTGCATTGGAGTAGGGCGGGTTTACCGCCTTTTCGTCTTCCATGTCATTTTTCGGATGACTCTATACATACAACCACCACCTTGCTGAAAAGCGCATTAGAGGTTACTACGGTATTAGCATGCCGTAATAACCATGTAATTTATGTGACTTATTTCATGCTGGTGGTGATTGTTTTTTAATCTAGGTCATGAAATCGGTGACGGAGCCATCGCCGATTCTTTACAGAATGATTTCACCTTCTCGATATACCAAAGCAGGCTCAACATCCTGACCCAGTAAAACTGGACCATCTAAGTCGACCACTTTTGATTGCACCGCGATAGGCAGTGCGGCACGCATCGCCAGTGATGTGCCGAGCATACAGCCTGACATAAGCGCAAACTTAAGTCGCTTAGCTTCTTCTGCCAGCAACAGGGCTTCGGTTAAGCCGCCCGTTTTATCGAGCTTGATGTTCACCATTTCGTATTTCCCCACTAACTTATGCAATTGTTGACGCGTATGGCAACTCTCGTCAGCACAAAGTGGGATTGGATGTGGAATGTCTTTCAGTTTGCTGTCGTTGTTCGATGGCAATGGCTGCTCAATCATGGTGATATTGAGCGGAGCCAGTGCGGCGAAGGTCGCTTCTAAATCGAGATCTTGCCAAGCTTCGTTCGCATCCAGCACTATCATCGCATCGCCTGCCGCTTCACGAACAGCGCGTACACGCTCAATCACTTGTTCGCCATCGAGCTTCACTTTAAGTAGTTTTGCGCCTTGTTCGATGTAGTTACGAGTCTGGTTTGCCATTGCTTCTGGCGTGTTAATCGACACAGTCATCGCAGTGACAATTGATGTTGGCAGTTCAAATAGGTCTTGGGAATGTTGCTTGCCCCTTAGCTTAGCTTGCAAGTTCCACATCGCACAGTCTATTGCATTGCGCGCGGCGCCCGCAGGTAAAATAGCTTGTAGCTTCTCTCGTAGAGAAACAAGATTTGTCTCGCCTTTATTAAATAACCCTTTAAGCTCATGGGCCGCTTGAGAGATAGTTGTTATGACAGATTCAACGGATTCGCCATAGCGAGGGTATGGCGTGCATTCTCCTTGGGCACTCACGCCACTTTGCTCTATTGTTACTCGCACCACGTGGCATTCGGTTCGACTCCCACGAGAGATCCGAAAAGGCGTCGCCATCGCAATGGTGACCGGTTCTACATGAATATTCATCGCGTCTACAATCCTTAAATCGCAATAATTTTTTGGGCTATTTCTGCTACACCAAATCGCACAGGATCAGTCACTGGTACATGGTATTGCTTACTCCAATCTTGGCAAAGCTGTGCGGCCTCTTGTTCACTCACCGCAGAAGTATTCAAGCAGATTCCCACAAGTTGTGTGTCAGGGTTTGTTAAACGTGCAGCTTGCAAATTGGCTTCAATGGTTTGTTCGATGCTTGGTAATTTTGCATGCGGGAGATTACGAATGTGTGGGCGACCAATCTCATGGCACAGGACCAAAGCGTCTGCTTGAGCACCGTGAAGCAAGCCTAAACTCACCCCTGCAAATGAAGGGTTGAACAATGAGCCTTGACCTTCAATGATATCCCAATCGTGGTCGGTAAACTCTGGGCTGATGGCTTCTACTGCACCGGAGATAAAGTCCGCAACGACCGCATCAATAGAGATACCGCTGCCTGCGACAAGGATTCCGGTTTGACCTGTAGCCTTGAACTCAGCTTTACAACCAGATTGCTGTAAGGCTTTCTCAATCGCGAGGGCTGAGAACATTTTTCCAACCGAGCAGTCGGTGCCAACCGTTAGTAAGCGTTTACCCGAGCGCGCTTTACCATTGCCCACTTTCAGCGGTTCATCGTAATGGCGTACATCGTGCAACTTGGTTAAACCGCGTTGTTGTAAGTCATTCAAAGGCGCAAATTCAGAAAGACGTTGGTGCATACCTGAGGCAATTTCAAACCCCATTTCCGCCGCTTCTAGTAACGTCGCCTGCCATGATTCAGGAATAACACCACCAGGGTTTGCGGTACCGATGACAAGCGTTTTTGCGCCTTGCTGCTGTGCCTGTTGCAGCGTCATATCCGTTAAATCTAGGGAGACGGTTTCTGACGTAAGGCGAAGTTGCCCTAAGCAAATTTCAGGACGCCATTGATGAATGCCTCGCGCGGTTTTTGCGGCGAGTGGGTCGGTGACGTCGCCGAGAAATAGTAAGTAAGGTTGAGCGATTTGCATGATGGTTCCCTCTGTCATTCAATATGTTTTCAAACAATACGTTTTCAAGTAATGGCGTTTCAAACAATGTAGCCAGTTTGAAGAGGGAAGCCGAATGCCTATTTGTTGTACGCCTATAACTTGAAGTTATGGATTAAGGTAAGCGCTAACTTACTGATTCACCAATTGCTTTACGGAATCAATAAATAGCTTGGTAGAAATGGACTGTGGGGTGTGTTCGGCAAATAAGATAGACACTGAAAACGACAATGTAGGAGAGAGTGAGCGCACGCTGACTGCCTCATCATACTGATATTGTTTTGCGGTCCAAGGATCAACAATGGCGAAACCCGCGTGGTGTTTGACTAACTCTGCCGCAGCAGCGTAACTGCGCACCGTAATTGGATGGTGGTAGTGTTCGTCGCGAGCGGTTAAGGTTTGGTGCAGCAATAAACCAAGCGGGTCACGACTGTCCAAGCCGATGATTGGCAATTCGTGCTGAATCAAATCATCAAACGAAATGGTGTCGTTGTCCGAATTGAGCGCTTCTTTTGGTGCAATTAGAACAAGTTGTTGCTTAAGTAAAACCTCACTCAAAATCGCGGGAGGGGCTTCTTCGCCAAAGGCAATCGCCACATCCAATTCGTGCTTAAGCAAGCCTGAACATAGCTCATCACGGTTTGCCGTTAGTAGTTCAAACGAGATACCTTGTTGCTTGGAAAGAGTGGCAACGGTTGGAGCAAGCAATTGGGAAGCCAATACGGGTGGAGCTCCAATTCTCAAGTGTTGAGTGCCTTGTTTCACCTTATTGGTGAGCGAGCGAAATTGGCCGAGTTGCTGATAGACCTTCTCTGCTTCTGGTAACAGTGCTTTGGCTTCTTGCGTTGGCACTAAGCGACCTTTGATGCGTTCGAATAAAGCAAAGCTAAGTTGTTGTTCCGTATGTGCAAGCACCCGAGTGACGTTTGGTTGAGAGACATGTAACAAACGTGCAGCGCCAGAGACTGTTCCGGTTTGCATGATGGCATAGAAGACTTCCAGTTGTCTTAAGTTCACTGCGCTTTCCTTTGCGTTTATTGAGCAAGATGAGAATCTCTAATTTACTTCATTAAGGATTGCATCTCTATATGGATGTGCGGTTCTGGTTTGTGAGAGGAAATTATATCGCGCCAAACATCATTGAAATGATTGTATTTTCTTCGTTTTTGTCTGCTTGAATATGTTAACGTGGTGTAACTTTAGAACCTCAAGCATACTTGAGGTAAAGTGCTTTTAGAAAAAGGATGAAGAGATGGAAATCAGTGTTGGTGAAGTGGCAAAGCGTTCTGGCGTTAAGGTATCTGCATTGCACTTTTACGAGCAAAAGGGGTTAATTTCAAGTTGGCGGAATCAAGGAAATCAACGTCGTTATCATCGCAGTGTGCTACGTCGTGTAGCGGTCATTAAAGCCGCGCAGCAGGTGGGCTTGTCATTAGAAGAGATAAAGCAAGCACTTGAAGAATTACCTAAGCACCAAGCACCGAACAAAGTTCAATGGGAAACCATGGCAAGCCATTGGCATGAGCAACTAGAGCAGAAAATTCAGAAACTCAAGGCGTTGCAAAGTGACTTAGGTAGCTGCATTGGCTGTGGTTGTTTGTCATTAGAAACTTGTGCATTAAGAAACCCGGAAGACGTATTAGGGAAAGATCATGCAGGGTCGAATTTGACGCTAGATGAAGAAGGTTGAACGCCTTCTCCATCTGCATACTTTAAGATTTGAATGTGGATTATTGTTCTGCGGCTGAGTACAGCAAGCGCTCGAATCGTTCATGGCCATGAAGAAGTTCAAGGTCTTGCTCTTCCGCTAGCAGGTCTCGAATTGATGGGCTGGTGTCTATCGCACGTTCAAGATCTTCAATCGCTTGTTCTTCTATCCCTAAGCGAGAGTAAGCACAAGCACGTTGATACAACGCTGGGCCGTTGGTGTCATCGACTTCAAGTACGCGGTTACAAAGGCTCAATGCCCAGTGGTACTCTTTGATTTCCATTGCTGCGTCTGCTTTGTATGTTAGTGCTTCTAAATCTCCAGGTCGAACTAGTAAGATCTCATCGTAAATATCGATACGCTGCTCAGGCGTTTGTGAGCTCTGTGCACGCAACCATAAGTTGTGGATTTCGTTGATTTTCTCAATCTCTTTGTTGTTTTCACTGATGATACGCGTTTTGCGTTTTAAATCGCGTTCGAGTGCAACAAACTTCTTCTCATATTCTTGAGCAATTTTTTCGAGGCGTTTGTCCGCCATTTCTGTGGTGTTGTTCTTAAATTCGCGAAGAGATTGCCAACCAACAAAGGCGATCAAAGAAGCGACTCCAGCAATGATGTAGAAGAAGTAGGTGACCGTTACGTTGGCGTAGTTCAACGATTTGTCCGCGACAGTCAGTTCGCGATCGGTGATTTCGACGATCATTCGTCGCTCCAGATCTTGTTGTTCCTGACGCAGTGATTTCAGTTCATCGAGGATGTAGCGTTCCATCAATGGTCTGTCTAGCATCTCGGACTCTGAGTATTTTTCTTCTGATGCAAGAGTTGGGAAAGAGAGGAGAGCAGCGAAGAAGATGCCGATGAATAAGCGCATAGAACGTCCTTTTGCGTCGAGAATGGATGGATCTCTGAAACCATAGCAAATACAGACAAGGTTTAGCAAAAATCAGATGAAAAATGCTTGTTTTATAAAGCGTTCTGATGGGCTCATATCTTGTTCTTTTGATCATGAATGGATACTCTTTCCGGTTAGTAAAGCGATGGAAAAGCAGAACCAAGGAACAGAAGTATGGACGCTAACGCACAAGCTTATCTCACCCCATATATGGAAACGCTCTCTCAACAAGAGCAAGCAGCGATTCCCTCAGTAAGCGCTGATTATTATTGTGCTGACGAGTACAACGCCAATACTTGTGCTGAGCTGGTTAGAATCGGCCAGAAAACGGCCTCTTGCAGTATGGAACTCTGGTACAGCGAACACGGAGAAGTGATGCCTCAGGTTGGGCACTTACAAGTGGTGACCAATTGGGACGGCGAACCTGTTTGTATTATTCAAATCACAGACGTCAGTACCTGCCGATATTCGGACGTTAGTGAAGAGTTTGCCCAAGCTGAAGGGGAAGGTGATCGCACGATAGCTGGGTGGCGAGAAGCGCACACTAAATTCTTTAAAGTGGAATGTGAGGAACTTGGCATCGATTGGCATGAACAACGTTTGTTGGTGCTTGAGCGTTTTAGAGTGGTTTATCCTATATCCAAGTAACCAAACAAAAAAGGCTTGGCGCGTTGCCAAGCCTTTTCACTAAATACGATGATTTACGCCAATTGTTCTTGGCTATAGAGCCGTTGGATCAGCGTTTGCCATTCTTCTCTTAATATGCCGTATTTGATCGAATCGTAATACTCGCCTTGGTAGTAACGTACTTTACGAATCCGGGCTTCTTGTTGCATGCCAAGCTTTTCTGCGCAACGCATCATTCTTGGGTTACCCGACCATGTTGTTAAACCAACTCGTGCTATGTCTTGGGTTTCGAATATATGGCTAATCCAAGGCACTAGCGCACAAAAGCCCAACCCTTTATCCCAGTAGTTCGAATCGTAAATGACGATGCCAGCTTCAAGCCAGCGAGTGCTCTCACATTCCCAATACCAACTCACTGAGCCAACAGGCTTATCTTCGAACTCAACCAACAACATGTCTTCACCTTTCAGTAGGCGTTGAAAGGTGTGGTTACGAAAGCCTTCTAATGTCGGTGTTTGATAAGGGAAGTAAGGACCATTGAATTGCGCCCAGCGTTCATCCTCAGTGATGAGCTTATAAAGCGCTTTGGCTTCTTCCGGAATCGCTCGCCGGAGCGTTACACCTTGGAAATGATACATAGCCTACCTTTTCTTAGCGTTTGACTGCTGTGATGCTGAACATGTGCCAGTGTTTGGTATTACCGACTGCGGTTGTACCGTCTTCATCTCGTTCATGGAAATGAATAATGTCATATCCTTCAAACAATGCTTCGACTTGCTCCCTGGTGAACGCACTGATGTCTGGATGCGTTTTTGCTTTGACCCAAGAGTCTTTCACGCCCAGTAAATCCCCACAAAAAACACCACCGGAGACTAAGGCTGAGTCGATTCTTTGCCATACGCTTTCAAAGTGCTCACTCGGACAAAAGAACAAACTCGCACTGGCAATGAACAAGCTGCATTGCGGGTAATGAAAGTCACTAAAGCAAGATTGCGATATGTAAAAGCAAGGATTGCCTTCAAAGCGTGTTAAGCAAGTTTCTACGGCATCTTCGTGTGCGTCGAAAGCATGAACGGTAAAACCCTGATTAAGAAGATAGTTAGAGTCTCGACCTGTTCCACACCCCGCATCGATGGCGGTTTTATTGTTCAGTGCAAGCAAGTTGGCGGCGCGTTCTACATTTGGACGATGTGGCTGCTTGGCGACCTTTTGATAGTATTCGTTCCATTTCACTGACATTGTGATTCCTTTCTAGTTATTAATAGACGTAACTCAACCTTGAATAGCGTTTTGTTTTTGTGCTTCAAGGGATTACCCAATTTCTTTGGTGACTGGTGACTGGCTTTGTAACCGTGTGAGTTAAAGTTGCTCTTCAATAGGAAGAATACCGGAAAACCAAGCGCCTATTTTGCGCCAAATGCTCGCTTCGGGCTCTGAATCAAACGTTTCACCTGTTTCTATATCAAGCCAAGCAATCGCACCATCTTTGATAACAACCTGATAGGCATTCTCTTTAAGCTGTTCCGGCAGTATAGCTTGTTGTGCTTGCACGTACTCCGGTTGTTCGATAACCACCGCCATCTCAGTATTTAACTCGGCAGAACGAGGGTCCCAATTCATTGAACCCACGAACAAGGTTTTCTCATCAATCATCATGGCTTTAGCATGCAAGCTCGCACGGCTACTGCCCGTTAAGCTCCATTTACTTTTGATATTTGCACTGGCTTTTACTTCCCAAAGTTTGATCCCCGCTTTGACTAAGTCTTCACGATATTTCGCGTACCAACCGTGGACAGCAAACACATCGTTCGAGGCTAAACTGTTGGTGACAATCGTAATATCAATGCCACGTTTAGCTGCTTCTGTTAGCGCTTTTGTACCGGATCCCGTAGGGACAAAATACGGTGAGATTAAGACAAAAGAGGATTCTACGTTATCGAGCAGTTCGGCTAGGTTATCGATCAATTGACTTTCTTGAGTTGCGATCTTGTCTGGTAAATCAAACCAGACTTCGCCTTTACCCCAATAGAGTTTTAATTTGCCTTGCTGTAACTCTTCATAGAGATCGAGTTCTTTGAAATTGTATGGACCGGTAGAAAACTTCTCTTCAAGTTGCAGCATTTTTACTTGCGCTTGAATCGCATCGTCCGCAACTTTTTGAGACTCAGGTACAATCCACTCCATTGGTATGGCATAGAGGCTATTCCAATACAAATCGAATTGGTCTGCGGTTTGAGCCACAGCTTCGCCATAAAGCATCACATCGAAATCACCAAATTCGACATTCGACTCGAAAGAAAAGTACTCGTTCCCGATATTCCTGCCTCCGACAATTGCTGAGACACTGTCAGAAATTAAGGCTTTGTTGTGCATACGTCGATTGAGGCGTTCGAAATCGCTGGCAAGCGCGAAAACGCGAGCATCTCGATATTGGTGAGGGTTGAACAAACGAATTTCGATGTTTGGATGGGCATTCAGTTCCGCCATGCCAGCATCGTTACGCTTTTGCATGTCGTCCAATAATAAACGGACTCTTACACCACGTTGAGCTGCTTCATATAAACGCCACGTCATTAGCTGACTGGTTTCGTCACTGCGGTAGATGTAGTACTGCAAATCTAAGCTTTTTTCTGCTGATTCAATCAGAGCGATTCGAGCTAAAAGCGCGTCATTTCCCTGATTAAGAGGGTAAAAGCCAGTGTCTGAGTTAGGATCTTTGTCGTAGCTTTCAAAGAATTCTGCCAAAGATGAGTCACTTTGATAACCGAACTGAAAGCTGGTGGATTTCTCACTGGGATCTCTTGGCTGAACTGAGGAGCAAGCCGAGATAAGTACAAGCATTGAACCGAGTAAGGCTTTAGAGAGAGAACGTAGCAATGCACACTTCCTTGTTAATACATAACGTAACTCTTTGATTATATATCAAGTGCTGAACCTAGGTAATGCAAGTGAGTGTGGTCAAGTCGCAGATTTCTCAATAAAGCAACCGAATCTGAGTGAATCGATATGGCTTTCGGAAAGAATATTATTCAGGCGGACAATATCATGTTTTTTACTTATCTTTTGCTTGTAAATGGTCAATATCACTAATATCTGGTGGTAATTACCAACACTGAACTGAGGGAAATAATCGTTTTACTTTAAGTTATTGATATTTAATGAGTAAACGTTTGGCATGCCGATTGCGTATAAACAGTGAACGTGAGAGGTCGTAACTTGCGAAGATGGTTAAGTTTTTGTTAATTTTATTAACTTGCCATGGATAGTTCTTTTGTGATTGATAATCGCGAAACACAGCGGAAGCACGGCGCTCTTATAAAGTTGTCTATTTCAGATGCAAACACTTACTGTTTGTCCACGAGGAGTAAAAGATTGGGTAATCAAACGTTCAGTTAGTTTATTCAACTCTAGCGCGAAGGCCTAACGGGGACAAATAGGAGAAAACAAAAATAAAAAAGGATTTTTGATGTTAGCAAAACCAGTATTACGTTGGCTTTTACCCTTCGTCGTAGTTGGTGGTTCTTATGCGGGTTATGCCGCGATTGCCGCGACTGCACCCGAAAAAGAGTCAATCAAAGATACGGTCAGTGAGCCGACCGTACAAACTTCTTCACTTTTCCCTACCGATCATAAAGTCGTTATCACGAGCCACGGCGAGATGGTGCCTTTTGAGAAAACACACTTAGCTGCGCAAGTCAGTGGTGAGGTTGTCAGTTGGCATCCTAATTTTGTCACTGGTGGTATCGTTAAACGCGGTGAAGTGCTATTTACGATAGAAAGTGATAACTACGAAGCGGATGTTCTACAAGCCGAGGCAGGGCTCGCAAGTGCGCGTGCAGCTTTGATTGAAGAGCAAGCAAAAGCTGAAGTGGCAAAGCGTCAAGCCAAAAAATTGAGCGACAAGCAAGTCAGCGACCTTTACCTACGTAAGCCGCATGTACTAAGTGCGCAAGCACAAGTGAAGTCTGCTCAAGCTGCACTGAAACGTGCGAAGCGTGATTTGGAGAATTGTAAAGTGGTTGCGCCATACGATGCATTAGTGGTTGAGCGTGACATCGGTGTGGGACAGTTTGTATCATCAGGCTCTCGCGTCGCAACACTAAACAACATTGAAGTGGCTGAGATTCATGTTCCTATTGCTGGCTTCGACAGTGCGTTCCTACCAGAATCCATTACTGAACTTCGAGCAACAGTGACGCAACAAGGCATTTTATCAACCACGCGTGAAGGTATTGTCGTGCGTGATCTCGGCATGATCGATAGCGCAACGCGTATGATCAATATGGTCATTCAAGTCAACGATCCATACGGGTTAGATACCCAACAACCTCCGATCAAATTTGGTTCTTATGTTGAAGTCAGTTTCACAGGCAAAGAGCTCAAACACATTTATCGTCTACCACAAGAGCTAGTGAAAAATCGCACGGTGTGGGTGGTTAATGATGAAAATGAACTGCAACCGAGAACCGTCAATGTGCTTCGTGCAGAAGGTGAGTTCTTGTTGGTTGGTGAAGGGTTGGAGCAATCGGATAAGTTAGTATTGACGCTTCCTGAGTATCCTCAACAAGGTATGGCAGTCCAAGTCGCAAAAAAGAATGACGACTCCGAAATCGTCGTACAGTAAGTAGGAGTCAATCATGGAAGAGAATCAACAAAAAGGCATTATTGCTTATTTTGCTAACAACTCTGTCGCCGCGAACCTGATGATGATGTTCATTATTGTGATGGGTATCGTGAGCTTCATGTTCATTCAACGTCAAATGTTCCCGAATGTTGAGGTTAACTACATCAACATTCGTGCGGAGTATCCGGGGGCTTCTCCACAAGAGATTGAAGAAAGTATTCTGGTCAAGGTTGAGGAATCAATCAAAGACGTAACGGGCATCAAAAAGACCGTGGCGAGAGCGTCTCGTGGTAGTGCTTATGTGTCGATTGAAGTCGATGTCAATGCCGACATTAAACGTGTTTTGGAAGACATCAAACAAAGGGTTGATACCTTATCCAACTTACCCGCGGGTATGGAGCCCATTAACGTTTATCAAGTTGAATGGCGACAGGAAGTCATTGAGATGGGCTTGGTGGGTGATAGGCCGCTTGAAGAGCTTAAGCCCATTGCTAAGCAAGTTGAAGATGAATTACTCCAACTGAAAAATGTCATGTTGGTGGACTTGAGTGCTCCGGAAGAAGAGATCGCGATTGAAGTTGATCCATTGACTCTTCGTAAGTATGACTTAACGTTGAATGATGTGAGTAACGCAATTCGTCGTTATTCCGCTAATTTCTCTGCGGGTGAAGTCAAAACCAACTCAGGCATGATTGCTGTTCGCATTGAGAACCAGTATTACCACGGTGATGAGTTTCGCAATATTCCGGTCAAGCTGGGTGCAAATGGTGCGAAGGTTCTTTTGCAAGACATTGCAACGATCAAGGATGGTTTTACCGAAGAAGATCGCTACTTCGAATACTCTGGCCAAAATGCTATTTACATGGCCGTGCAAGCAACACGTGACCAAAACATCATCCCTGTGGCGGAATCAGTTCGTAATTACATCGAAGCGAAAAATAAGACCCTCCCTAATGACATTCAACTGAAAGTGCTGGTTGATATGACCTATTACCTCAATGGTCGTCTCGACATGATGTTGAAAAACTTACTGCAAGGTGCGGCGTTGGTGGCGATTATGTTGTCGATCTTCCTACGCTTCCGTTTGGCGATGTGGGTCATGGTGGGATTACCGGTCTGTTTCCTCGGTGCCGTCATGCTGATGCCAATGCTCGGCGTCACGGTCAATATTGTTTCTCTGTTCGCCTTTATCATGGTGCTGGGCATCGTGGTTGATGACGCCATTGTCACCGGTGAAAGTGCTTACAGTGAAATCGAAGAGAAGGGAGGTGGTGTCGAGAACGTCGTTCGCGGTGTAAAGCGAGTTGCGACGCCTGCAACCTTTGGTGTTTTGACGACCATCGCGGTCTTCGCGCCTTTCTTGTTATCCAGCGGAATCGACAGTGCTTTCTTCTATGGCATTGCTGGTGTGGTTATCCTGTGTCTGATCTTCAGTTTGATTGAATCGAAACTGATTCTTCCCGCTCACTTAGCGCACACTAACTTCAAACCGATTAAGCCTGGTGGTTGGCGTGATAACTTCAACAAGCGTTTCTTTGGCTTTGTTAACGGCCCTTACCGTAGCTTCGTTAAAGCTTGTACGCATTGGCGCTGGACGGTATTTGCTGTTTTTTGCGGCTTATTGCTCATCAGTGCAGCTCTTGTGAGTTCAAATTATGTTCGTGTCATTCCAAACCCGAAAGTCCCAACGGATTATCCGGCGATTACGATTGAAATGAATGACACGGTATCGAGTGAGCAGACCATCAATGCGTTAAAAACCATTGAAGGAGTGATGCAAGATATCGAGAACCAGATCATTGATGAGCACGGTCAGGGGATGATTCGTGACGTGCTGTCTTACAACCGCAGTCGTACAGAGGGGCGTATTTTAGTGCCGCTCGTGGATGAGGAACTTCGTCCGTTCAATACGTTCGAGCTTGCTCGTCGTTGGCGCGAAGCGATGCCTGTGATTCCGGGTATGAAGAGCTTTAAGATCCGAGAACAAAGTGCAGGTGGTGGCGATCGAGACGAGTTTGGGTATTTGTTGTTTGGCTCGGATATCAACCAACTCAATGAAGCGGGACGTTACTTGATTGGTCGCTTACAGCAAGAAGAAGGCTTATATGATATCTCTTCTTCTATCGATTCGGGTAGTAAAGAAGTGCTGCTTTCACTTGCTCCTGTGGCCTACGATCTCGGTTTAGACCTAACGATGATCGCTGCGCAAGTCGGTGGCAGTTTTTATGGTGGTGAAGCACAACGACTGATCCGCGATGGTGAAGAAATCAAAGTCATGGTTCGCTATCCAAAACTGACTCGCGAGGCTTTTTCTTCCTTGCGTTACGCAGTGATCACAACACCGGCTGGTAAAAAAGTGATGCTGGGTGATGTGGTCAAGATCAGTGAGCAACCGGGTGTGAGTACCATTCGTCGTGAAGGTGGGTATCAGACCGTTTATGTGTATGGCTCTATAGATGAAGAGTTGGTTGAACCTCAAGAAGTCGTGAAAGTTATCGACGACAAAATCTTACCGGACATGAAGCAAGCCTTCCCAAGTGTGAAAACGGAATTGGGTGGTGACATCGAAGAACAAGCTGCGCAACGTAATGAACAAATCATGTTCTTTATTGCAGGTATGATCATCGTTTACATACTGTTGGCAGTACCGTTGAAGAGTTACACCCAACCATTGATTGTAATGTCGGTCATTCCGTTCAGCTTAACGGGAGCAATCTGGGGACACTTTTGGCTGGATATGGACATCAGTATGATGTCGACATTTGGCTTAATCGCGGCAGCGGGTGTTGTTATCAATGATTCCTTGGTGATGACAGATTACGTTAACCAAGTGCGAGAAAAAGGCATGAGCATTAAGCAAGCGGTTGTTGAAGCTGGCTGTGCACGTTTTAGAGCGATCACGTTAACGTCTATTACTACCTTTGCTGGCGTCCTACCTATTATGTTTGAGACTAGCTTGCAGGCGCGTTTTGTTATCCCGATGGCGGTCGCGCTTGGTTTTGCCGTTCTATTTGCAACTGTCCTTACTTTGATTCTGGTGCCTTGTTTGTACCTGATGCTAGAGGATATTAAAAACATCTTCCGCATTGTTAAACGGTTCTTTGGCCGTTTGATTGCTAAGCTCAAACCGCAGTCATCGAATGCGGTTGGTAAAGAAAGTACGCAAAGTTAGTTTTATCGAGCATGAAAATATAAAGCAGCCTTCGGGCTGTTTTTTTTTTGTGCCTTAAGCGAACTGAAATGGGCTCTCTATACTATAAACTGAGTGAATGACTAACTGTTTACAAATATCTTTGGTTAATTTGACACTGTGTGTGTGAAATTCGCCATTGAGCAGATGGTGGAAAAATAAACATTTCTTTAAGTTGTTGATATTAAAAGTTTAAAAAGTTGGCATCCTATGTGCAATGTATAGATTGTAAACCAATGAACTGCTAATCCTTAAGGAGCTTACTATGCAAAGCGTATTTCTTTCTACTCTAGGTCTTATTGCTGTAATGTCATCACCAATCGCTGCTGCTAACACTCTAGACAGAGACGAGTGGAGTGCAGATTTACGTCAAGAATTTACAACCATGAAGCATGAAGCGGTAGCAGATATCCAACAGATGAACATGGACGCTATCGATGAACGCGACGAACGCATTGTAAAACATATCAAAGAACAACAAGCTCAATTGGTAAAGATCAAATGCCAAAAGACAGAGGCAACCAAATCATAGTCTCTGATGAAAAAGACTCAGTGTTGGTCACAAAGATGAGTGATTAACTTAGAGCATCCGAAACAAGCGAGACGCTAGTGAGCAGTCGGCGTCAACCTTGTTGCTCTTTGCCCGGCCATAGAGGCTACATGGGCACATACGCCAGCTTAGTAAGCTGGTTTTTTATTTCTGGACTTATGCGAAGGTATTCAATAGGTGATTATTTGTTTCTGCGGCTCGCTAGAAATAGCAGACAGAAAAAAGCCCGCGAAGAATACCTTCACGGGCGAAAAAAGGGCACCAAATTGGGTGTCTATTCATTTTGGAGATGGTCGAACGTCCATATCAAACTGACAATAGGCTTGGTGAGAGGCTTACCACCAGTGCAACCAACGAGGCTAAAGTTAACATTGTTGTAATCATTGTTAAAATGTTAATTCTTCAATCAATGATTTCATTATCGTTAGTTCAAATTGTGAATGTGTTGTCTGCTTGTATTTATACTGTGCTAAATGTCGTTTTTGATAATAAAACTTATCATAAATCCTACGGCGATCATTTGAGTTGGTTATATAAAACTCGACATACTGCATTCTCAATTGTTCATATTTGCACTTAATGCCACATAATAACCCTGCATTTGTTAAGTGTTTGTGTTGTTTTTAACGCTTTTCACTGAAAACAAAAAGAGCGACCTAAGCCGCTCTTGTTCATTTTGATAAGTAAACTTATCAGTCGTTTTAGATTTCTTCGTGCTTATGGACTAGGCCGAAATCAGCTAAAATGGCATACGCTGCAGGGATCATAAACAACACCAGCAGAGTGGATGCAAAAATACCAAACACGATGGAGATCACCAGTGGTTGGATAACCTGTGCTTGCAGGCTGGTTTCAGTCAGTAACGGAAGCAAACCTGCTGCAGTGGTCATTGATGTTAGGAATACTGCTCTAAAGCGCTCTCGACTGGCTTTGACTACCGAGTCGTGCACGTTATCCCCTTCATCGACATGATGGCGTATGTACTGAACTAACAGAATCGAGTCATTCACCACAATCCCCGCTAATGAGACGAAGCCCATCATACTTGGCATACTTAATGAGTGACCGAGTAGGATGTGTCCCCATACCACGCCAATAAAGGCGAGTGGAATAGCAAGCATTACCACGAATGGTTCCAAATAACTGCGGAATTGGTAACTCAGAATCGCAAATACGCCAAACAAACCAAGCAAGAAGCCTTTACCCATTGATGCGCCAGTTTCAGCGGTATCTTTGGCTTCGCCTTCAAAATCAAAGCGAAGACCAGGATACTTTTGCATAAGCTTTGGTGCTTCATCCTGTTGGAACTGACGAATAATTGCGGTTGAATTAGCCTTTGTATTATCGATGTCGCCAAATACGCTAATGGTGCGCAGCCCATCAATGCGCTGGATACGTACGTAGTTTCGCTGGAAATCCAGAGTGGCGATCGTTGCGAGGGGAATCTGGCTTCCATCTGATAAGATGATCGGGAAGTTTGCTAATTGTTGTAGATCGCCCGCTTGAACTTTATCGAGACGGACTTCTATCGAGATATTTTCGACACCGACTTGGATTTCATCTGCGGTTTGGCCGAAGAAGGCCGCACGAAGCTGATTGGCAATCAGTTGGCCATTAATGCCGTATGCTTCCGCTCCCGGACGCAGTTTGACCAATACTTCCTCTTTACCCATTCGCATGTCATCCAACACGCCATGGACACCGTCAAATTCATTCAAGTATTGCTGAATGTCGATAGAAGCCGCTTTAAGGGCATCTAGGTCATCATGTTTAGCTCGAATTTCAATCGCTCGACCGCCCGGACCCATGGTCGGTTGTTTAAATACCAACGAGATAGGATCGGCAAGTTCACCAATGTCTTCACGCCATGCATCGATAAATTCATCGATGAGTGTGTTACGACTCTCGGCGCCCAGCAAATCCAGACGTACCGTGGCAATATGAGGACCAGATTCATTTGCGTCGGCGTTAGCGTTGAATTGACTGGTGATGTGCAGAACCAATGGATTGCCGTCTTCCACTTTCTCTGTCCATTCTTTATCTAGCTTTTGAGCGGAAGCAACGATCTTATCGACGACGGCTTCAGTTTGAGACAGAGAAGAACCTGGCGGAAGAATAATACGCGCTTCTGCAATGTCGCCATCTAATTCAGGGAAGGGTTGGAACTTGAGTAAACCACCGACTAACGTTGCTGCGGAGATAAGAAGCAAGGCAACCACGCCACCCATAAAGGCATAGCGATACTCGACCACTTTATCCACTGCGTTGACCAAGGTGGTGTTGCGGAAGTTTTCAAAAGAAGCGAGCAGCTTTTGTTTGAACTTCGGTGTCTTTCGCTCTTGTTTCTGTTTGTGTAGTGAGTGAGAAAGGTGGTTAGGTAGGATCAGGAAGGCTTCCACCAAACTCAAACTCAATACGAGGATCAGAACTTGAGGAACCGCTTTAAGTACAGCACCCATTTCACCTTGCAGGAATAACAAGCTACCGAAAATACACACCGTGGTTAGGAAGGAAGAAATCACCCCCGGCAATACCTTTTTCACCCCTTTAATCACGGCATCATCGATCTCTTCTCCTCGGTCTAGGTGAGCGGCGATCGATTCGGCAATAACGATGGCATCATCCATCATGATACCGATGGCCATGAGTAACCCGACCAAAGACATGATGTTGATCGACAGGCCAAGTTGCGCCATCAAAAATAACCCACCTAAGAAGGCAACGGGCAAACCAGCCGCGACCCAAAAAGAGTAGCGAAAACTAAAGAACAACCACATGGTGGCGAAAACCAGAATGATACCTTGCCAACCGTTTTTGACCATCATGGTCAGACGATCCCAAAGCACGGATGAAAGGTCATTGGTCATTTGTAGCATGACACCGTCTGGCGCGATGGCTTGTTGTTCTTCGACAAATTGAGCAACACGCTCTTTGATGCGCAGTGCATCGTCTTCTTTGTTTTTGCTGACTTTTAGTAGAGCTGACGGGTGACCATCGAAGAGGACTTTCTGTTCGTCCAATTCAAACCGATCGGTAATCGTTGCAATGTCTCTTAGACGGATGATTGATCCATTTGGTCCAGAGCCCACGACGATAGTCTCAAGCTCTTCTGGCGTCACGCGTCGTTCGTCAAAGCGGATCAGAAAGTTCTTATCTGGCGTTTCGACATTACCACTTGGCAACTTGACGTTTTGACGACCAATCTGCTCCGCAATATCACCAACACTTAAGCCAAGTTGGCGAATCGCTTGAGTGTCTAACTCTACTCGGTATTGGTGGTCAGAGAAGCCAGCAACTTCAACCAAAGACACATCGTAATCGAGCTTTAACGTGCGCTTAAGTTGTTCTGCGTAGGCTTTTAGCTCTGGCCATGTGGTGTCTGCGGTAATTGCGACATCCACAACTGGCTCATTCCAATCTAGCTCTTGGACCACAGGAGACTCAATTTCTTGTGGGAAGTCGTTTATCGAGTTGATTTGAGTTTGAACATCAACCAACATGCGGCCGATGTCGGCTTCTTCATTCAGTTTTAAGATAAGACGCGCAGAGCCTTCAATCGCTTCACATTGCGTTTCTTCAATGTTAGCAAGGCCATCAACAGCATCTTCCATTCGGACACAGATACTTTCTTCGACTTCTTGAGGGGAAGCGCCAGGGTAAACCACACCAGCTAGGATGTAGGGCGGATCAAACTCAGGAAAGGTTTCACGCTTAATCGTGGAAAGTGAAGAAATCCCCAATATCAGCAGCGTTAGCATCAGCAAGTTGGCTGCTGTTGGGTGCTTGGCGAAGAATCGGATCATGAATCAGACTCCTCAATGGCCGTTTCTGACTGTTCAGGTGACTCTTTCAATAGCATGCCGTTAATCGCAGGCAGCAAATCGTTGATGATCAGCTTCTGACCTTGCTCTAGTTCACCATCGATCACCACTTGGTTATTGCGGCGATATAACACTTCAACCGTCACGACTTGCAGACGATTGTCATCGCCCATCAGGTAAATCTTATCGCCATGAAGCGCACGCTCTGGGATGACCCAACTCGGGTTCTCTTGCCCCTCAATCAAGGCACGCACAAACATGCCGTTCACCAATGGCGGAGCAGAGGTTGGGTTTAATGCACGGTAGTCTTGTTCAATTTCTAGAATCACACCGGCAGTTGCTTGGCTTGGATCAACCGTTTCACTGATGCGTGCAACTTTCGCAGGCCAACTTGCAGAGAGGTTACCGCTGCTGAGTTCAATGTTGGCATGAATCGCATTCATATCAGGTTGTGGAATACCAGATTCATCACGAACAAACTCACCGATACTCGCCGCCAAAGTTTGCATGTCATGAATGGACAGTTGAGCTTCCACTTCCATGACATCAATGCCATGCCCGGTCACCATGGTTTGTTGTAGGTTAACCACTTGGTTTTGCTCAATTTCGACTTCTGCAATACGCAAGTCGTAAGGAAGGGTGATAATGGTTTTATCAAGCGAACGTTTCGCTTCATCCACTTTTGATGCATTGACCTTAACTAGGGCTTCTGCGACACGCTTTTCATCCGGCATCAAACCGATTTGGTTTTCGATATCCAGCACTAACTTACGTTGAGAAAGCGCGCTTTGCTCTTGTTGATCAACATCCGATTGAGACGTTAAGCCTTTCTTACGCAGGTTTTGTTTGCGGTCTAACTCTTTGTTGGCGATAACCAAACGGTTTGCTTCGATCTTGAGTGTACTTTTGAGGTTGGCTTCTTCTTGAGTCAGCTTAGCCAAAGAGGTTTCGGCAGATTTGAGGTCAGCTTGAGCTTGAACCAATTTCAATTCGTAATCGAGAGGATCGATTCGCAAGATTTCCGTTCCTGCTTGCAGCACTTGTCCTTTTTCCAGCTGCGGATGGCGGTAAACTACTTTCCCTGTCACTTCTGCAATGGCTTTCCATTCCACTTTTGGTGCTATTTTGCCAAAGCCAATTGCGACAGGTGCTATCGCCTTAAGCGCCAGTGGAATTGTCTCGACCAGCCTTGCTCTATCACCTGCGGGTTTAACGGGTAAGTCTGGTTTAAGGCTAATCGCAAGAAAGAGGATAATGACCCCGACAGCAAGAGCAGGAAAGAACAGAAGCTTTTTATTGATTTTCATATTGGTCGCTCGAGTCTAGAAATCCATGTTTCATCAGTTGTATGTTGTGTTCGAATAATCGGTTCAAGAAGGCTTCAGAAAGCTCAATGCCATGAATCGCAAGTAAGGCCGGTGGTGCCATAAATGGGAACACCATGAGACTAATATAAGAAACGCGACAAAGTTGAGGATCCGCGTCTTTTCGCAAAACGCCACCATCGACTAACTTATCAAAGATCACGCCTTGCATCGGCTTGCTGATGTCAGCAAAGACTTTTTCTAGTAACTTGCGTTGAGTCTCTGAGGGGGGCATATGCATGACTTGAGCAATCAAGCGGGGGAATTGCGGTACTTTGATCATCTCACGATAGTAGGTACGCATTAAGTCGAGGAAGTTCTTTTCATTACTGTCAGACAATAAGGCCTGCATTTGCTTTTGCATCGGTGACAGCGTTTCACGCAGCATGGTCTCAAATAACCCTTCTTTGTTGCCAAAGTAGTAGCGAATCATGGCGACATTCACCCCCGCTTTTTGGGCCACCAAGCGAGTCGAAACTTTGTCGTAAGCCATGATGGTGAAGAGTTCACGCGCGTGAAAAATCAGTTTTTCCCGTGCGTCGATTTTATCGGTAGGCCTTCCAGCCCTTCGATGAGCTTCCGTCACAATATCGTCTCTCAAAATATTAAACATTTGATTAATTATAAGCCGCTGATTTCTCATGCGACATGCGAAAAATTAATCAGTATTTAATCAAATGATTAATTTGTGAAGGGAGATAATAAAAAGAGCAGGAGAAACTGCCCTTTATTGAAATAAGAATGGGTTTGTCTAATAGATGCCGGCTTGAGAGGCTGGTTTCAACCCCAACTCAACACCGTCCAATTCGGCCGATCGGCGTGCTCTTTTAAGCGAGGGCATGGATTGATCAGATAGGCGTAATCCGCGTGTTCACACAGTGGTAAGTCGTTGTTCGAATCTGTATAGAAATGAATGTCTGAATAGGTCGCTGGTTTTGCATCTAGCCATTGTTTTAAGCGTGTAACTTTGCCTTCGCGATAACTAGGGATACCTTTTATTTCAGCGGTGTAGCAGTTGTCTTGTTCGACTAAATCAATCCCAAGAGCGTTAGGGATACCGATGCGCCGACCAACCGCTTCAACCAAAAAAGTGACGCTGGCAGAGATGATGACCATATCAATCTCATCACGAGACAGTTGTTCAATCAGTGTTTTGGTTTGCGGGAATTGTTTAGCCAGAATATGGTTTTCAACGCACTCTTCCACCAAGGCGTTTACCTGTTGAATAGGCATGTTTTCTAGCGGCTTCATGGAGAACGTTAGGTAATCTTCCATGTCCATTTTGCCTTCTGCGTACAAGCCCATTAGACGCTTATCTTCCTCAATAAAGTTAGGCGCAGTGGCGATGCCTTTCTCAACCATAAATTCATTCCAAATCATTGCGCAGTCAGCGTTGATTAAGGTTTCATCCAGATCAAAAACATACAAAGGCTTGGACATAGGTGGCTTCTCACAGTTTGAATTGAGGTCGATGTAACGTGTCGTTCAGTATAGAGCGAGGTTTACGAGTGTGGGACGTATGCTAACGACAAACTGTGACGGTTTCGTTGCACTTTTTCTGACCATGACAAAACTTAATGACTAAGTCGTGGGATGAAGCATTTCTGACTTGGTGATAGAAGGCTACAATACAGAGGTACTTTAGAAACCGCGTACTTTAGATATATGGCGTCTTTCGAACCTGATCTCAATATTGTGTACTGAATACAGTCTTGTCTTTGAGTGATAATAGCGCCACTCGCGCAAAGCGAACGTTAAGAAAAATACAAAAAGAATCCCCGATATGAACCAGTATGTAAATGATCCATCCAATTATCAGTTGTTAATTAAAAACTTGCTGTTTTCCCCAGTTGCTTTCAACCCCGAGCAAGAAATCGTCTACGCGAACCACCGTCGTCACAGCTACAAAACGTTTCATGACCGCGTAAGACAGTTTGCAAACGCGCTAACCAAAATGGGCGTAAAGAAAGGTGATACGGTAGCGGTAATGGATTATGACTCACACCGTTATCTTGAATGCTACTTTGCCATCCCGATGATTGGTGCCAAGCTACACATGATCAACGTGCGCTTGTCTCCAGAGCAGATCCTTTACACCATCGACCATGCGGAAGATGACATTATCCTGATCAACGAAGAATTTCTGCCAATTCTGGATCAGATCAAAGGTCGTATTGATACGGTCACGCGTTACGTGGTTTTGCGCGATAACGATGAATGTGAATACGAGCGCCTTCTGGAGCAAGAAAGTACGGAATACAACTTCCCTGATTTCGATGAGAATACCGTTGCGACCACTTTCTACACGACAGGTACGACGGGTTTCCCTAAAGGCGTGTTCTTTACTCACCGCCAACTGGTTCTCCATACCATGGGGATATTGAGCACCATCGGCACCAATGCGTCACAAGGTCGATTGCATCAAGGTGATATCTACATGCCAATTACGCCAATGTTTCATGTCCACGCTTGGGGACTTCCATACATGGCGACCATGCTTGGTGTGAAACAAGTGTATCCGGGCAAATATGTACCAGATGTTCTGCTTAACTTGATTGAGCAGGAGAAGGTGACGTTCTCGCACTGTGTGCCAACCATCCTGCATCTGTTGTTGAGCTCACCAAAATCCAAGTCGATGGATTTCTCTGGTTGGAAAGTCGTGATTGGCGGTGCAGCGCTACCAAAAGCGTTATGTAAATCAGCCCTTGAGCGCGATATTGATGTGTTTGCGGGTTACGGCATGAGCGAAACAGGACCAATTCTGTCTATTGTTCAACTGACTCCTGAGCAGCTCGAATTCGACCTAGATCAGCAAGCGGAGTACCGCTCTAAAACGGGTAAGAAAGTCGCGCTGGTAGACGCTTACATTGTTGATGATGAAATGAACAAGCTCCCCCACGACGGCGAAAGTGCGGGTGAGATTGTGGTTCGCGCTCCTTGGTTGACTCCGAGCTATTACAAAGACAACAAGAACTCGAAAGCCTTGTGGCGTGGTGGTTACCTACACACTGGCGATGTCGCGCATATCGATCATGAAGGCTTCATCAAGATCACTGACCGTGTAAAAGACATGATTAAGATTTCTGGTGAGTGGGTCAGTTCTTTGGAGCTGGAAGACATTCTGCACCAGCATCAGGCCGTGTCGGAAGTCGCCGTGATTGGTATGCCTCATAACAAATGGGGCGAGGTGCCCTTAGCGTTGGTAACGTTAAAAGATGATGCAGAGATGACAGAGAAAGAGCTGTTAGGTTTTGCTAAAGATTTTATCAGCAAAGGCATTCTTGCCAGAGAAGCGTTGCTACTGAAAGTGAAGATGGTTGACGATATTGCGAAAACCAGCGTGGGCAAAGTTGATAAGAAAGAGCTGCGTAAACTTCATCTGTAAAGTAGTGAAGCTGTTTGCATCCAACCCATAATATTCGGCCCCGATACATAACTTGTATCGGGGCCGATTTTCATCTAGTGACGCGAAAGTCTTGGTTGTGTATTAAATCAAACCTTGTTCTTTCGCCATGTGGTTAGCGATGCTCGGCGCTTTCCAGATGCTTGGAAGCAGTATGAAAGACACAGGAACAGCTGTAATCACGATGAAAGACTGCAATGCCGAGATACCGCCAGAGCCCATCGAGATAAGCGCGATCGCCACCACACCCATCATTAAGCCCCAGAACGAGCGTATCACTGCGTTTGGTTCTGTAGAGCCAGTCATTACCACACTGATGGTGTATGTCATTGAGTCACCCGTTGTCACGATGAACGTCGTGGTCAGGATCAAGAACAATACTGAAATCACCATCGGGAATGGTAGCTCAGAAGTAATCGCAAGCAGAACGGCAGGCAAGTTAAAGCCCTCAAACGCCGATGAAATCAAACCTGGGTTTTCTAGCTCGAACGCCAAGCCACTGCCACCAACGATGCTGAACCAGAAACACGTGATCAATGGTGCAGCAATGCTGATAGAAAGGATTAATTGGCGAATTGTACGGCCGCGTGAGATTCGCGCGATGAAAATTGCCATCATCGGACCGTAACCAATGAACCAGCCCCAGAAGAAGACTGTCCACCAACTTAGCCACTCGGTGTCACCACGGTAAAGCGCCATTGGGAAGAAGTTATCTACCATGCGGCCAATGCCTTGCACGTAACCATCCACAATAAAGCTGGTTGGGCCGAAGAACAGGATGTAACCAATTAGAGCCACAGACAACACGATGTTGTAACGGCTCACAAGCTGGATGCCTTTGCTTACACCGCTTAGGGCAGACAAGGTGTACATCAAAATCGCAGCGACGATCACTAAGCTTTGAGTAACAAAGGTATCAGGTAAGCCAAATAGCGAGTTCAGGGCGTAACTGATCTGCAGACCTAAGAAACCAATTGGACCAATAGTACCTGCGGCTACGGCGATAATGCTGCATGCGTCTGCGACGTCGCCAATCCAACCGTTGATCGCTTTGTCACCAAATACTGGGTAAAGCAGGGTACGAGGTTTGAGTGGTAAGCCCTTATCGTAGTGAAGGTGCATCAAAACGACTGAAGAAAGACAACCTAGGATAGCCCAAGCAAGGAAACCCCAGTGCATGAAAGACTGAGAAAGTGCATTGATTGCGGAGGCTTTTGGCGACGCTTCACCATACAGAGGTGGTGCAGAAACAAAGTGGGCGATAGGCTCTGCAGCTGCCCAGAAAACACCGCCACCGGCGAGTAGGGTACAAAGTACGATCGACAACCACTTAAAGGTGTCGATATCAGGTCTCGCTAGACCGCCTAAGCGTACGTAGCCTGTACGACCTAGTGCAATAGCCAAACCAATAAGGAAATTCAGAAGGAGTAATACTTGCCAAAAGGCACCGAAGTATTGAGTCGCAAACCCGAAGCCTGCGTTGACCATCGCGGTCAGAGATTCTGTATTTGTTAGAGCGAGCAGAACAAAGACGGTAAGGAAGCTACCACTTAACCAAAATACAGGGTTAGTGAGTTCAAGGCGCTTGATAAGGGAAGGAGGATGAATAGCAGAATAGTCTGCCTCCTGAATAGGAGCATGAGAGGCGGCATTCGTCATATTTGACATAATTACTTCGCTTTTTAGGGCTCGGAAGCCGTGCATTTCCCTCACACAAATAGGTCGAAAAGTGTGAGGATGATCAAAAAGCCGCTGATACTAGCACGTTGAGCACCTCAATATAACCGTAGATTCGGAATAATTGTCTACGTAAGCGGCAAATTACTGATTTCTGGGTAGAGATTTTTTGCGTGAAGTGCGCCGCATTTCGTATGTAAATGACATTCCCCTTATTCTTGTAAGGACACCACAGGATTACATTGAGCCAACCTGTTCTAATAAAAATTAAAGGTCTTACCCTATGGCTCATTTTGAACTCAATGGACAGTGGCAACTTACCTCGCCACAGCGTCCAGACATCAATATTCCGATGACTTTGCCTGGCGATAATGTCTCTGCACTTTTGCAAGCAGAGCTTATTCCTAACCCATATGTGGCAGATAATGAATCCAAGGTTCGTTGGATTGAAGAATGCGATTGGCATATTGAACGCGAGTTTACTGTCGATGAACCTGTGTTATTGGCCAAACAAGTTTGGATGACGTTAACTCGCGTCGATACTTTAGCCACCTTTTATATTAACGGTGAGCAAGTACTGACTTGCAGCAACATGTTTGCTCAGCAACGTATTGATATTAAAACAAACTTAAAACAAGGCGTTAATACGATTCGAGTTGAGTTTGCCCGAGTCGACTTAGAAGGTGCAGAGCGAGCAAAGAAACTGCCATTTCCCATTCCGTCGGCAATGGGGAACAACCAGATCCCGCACATGAACTTGATTCGTAAAACCCAATGTCACTCGGGATGGGACTGGGGTGTTTGTTTGATGGTTTCCGGTATCTATGACCCGATTCAAATTGAGGTCGTCGACGATGTGTGGCTCAAAGGATTCTCGACAGAGCAGCAATGGAAAGCTGATGGTAGTGTGCTGGTTGATGTATTAGTTGAAGTAGAAACCGATACTCAACTTCATGAAATCACAATTGAATTTGATGATCAGCGCCAATCGATTCGAACCGAAGGAAGTGGTCACTACCACTGTCAGTTCCATATTATCGAGCCAAAACGCTGGTGGCCTGCGGGTTACGGTGAAGCGCATTTGTATTCTATTTCTGTTCATTGTGGTGAGCAGTTACTATCGCGCAAGATTGGTTTGCGAGAGTTAAGGCTGAACAATCAAACGGATGAACACGGCTCCGCGATGGAGTTCATCATTAACGGCACCCCAATCAATGCGAAAGGCGCAAACTGGATTCCGGTGGATGCGATGCCAGGGCGTGAGTGCGAAAGCCGATACCGCAATCTGTTACAGAGTGCAGTCGATGCCAATATGAACATGATTCGTGTTTGGGGGGGCGGCCAGTATGAAAGTGAAACCTTCTACAACCTGTGTGATGAATTGGGCTTGTTGGTGTGGCAAGACATGATGTTCGCTTGCTCGCTGTATCCATCCGATGACGATTTCTTGAAAGATGTGGAACAAGAGTTGCGATTCCAAATCCCACGTTTGAAAGAGCACCCGTCGATTGCACTGTGGTGTGGCGATAATGAAGTGATTGGTGCGATTGGCTGGTACGACGAATCCAAGCACAACAAAGTCAAATACACGGTGAATTACGATCGTCTGAATCGAATGATCGAACAAGTCATTGGTCAGCAAGACGATTCACGCCGTTTTTGGCCGAGTTCACCTTGTAATGGCGAGTTGGATTTTGGCGATGCGTGGCATGATGACAGCAAAGGCGACATGCACTTCTGGGACGTTTGGCACTCAGGAAAATCGTTTAATGCTTATCTAAACATTAACCCGCGTTTTTGTTCCGAGTTTGGCTTCCAATCTTGGCCGTCTTTTGCTGAGGCAAAACAGTTTGTGCCAGAGCAGGATTGGAACGTCACCTCACCAACGTTTGAGCAGCACCAAAAGAACCCTCGTGGTAACAGCATCATCACGGAGATGTTTACTCGTTACTTCCGCTTCCCATCAGGCTTCGAGGAGATGTTGTACTTAAGCCAAGTTCAGCAAGCGATGGCAATTAAGACCGCTTGTGACCATTGGCGCGCCATCTCACCAGTATGTCGAGGTATGTTGTATTGGCAGCTCAATGACAACTGGCCAGTGAGTTCTTGGTCGAGCTTAGAATACAGTGGCCGTTGGAAGCAATTGCATTACCATGCCAAACGCTTCTTTGCGCCTCAGTATTTGGTGTTCTCAGAGCATACAGGTAAGTTGAGCTTGCATTTGTTAAACGACGCAAAAGAGCCTGTGAGTGTTAATGCTCAGCTGCAATGGGTGAACTGGCAAGGTGAAGTGAAGCAAACTTGGCAGCTAGAGCAAAGCGTATCAAAGGATAGCAATACTGTCGTTTGGCAACTTGACGACCAGTTTGATATCGCGAATCTAACATCGGGCTTCTTCTACGCAGAGGGACAAGTAGGCGAAGAGCGAATCACGAACACGTGGTTTAGCACTCATGAACTGAAAACCTTGCCGATGGAGAAGGCAAAGATAGAAGTGAAGATTGAAGCAAACCACATTACGCTAGCTTCAGATAAGCCTGCGTTCTTTGTGCATTTAGAATCGGATACCGATGGTCGATTCTCTGAATCAAGTTTGACTTTACTTGCTCATCAACCAGTAACGATAGAGTTCTTAGGTGATGATGTGGCGGCGATGGCAGAGTCACTGCGAGTTTACCATTTGATGCAATAAGTAAGATAAAGCGAGTCGTCAGATAAAAGTAATATGAAGGGGGCCTCCGTGCTCCCTTTGTTGTTTCTTGCTTTAATTAGAACAAATTGCGCTTGGCCCAATTAATGGCCTGCATCCGGTTCTTGACTTCAAGTTTGCGGAAAATGCTATAAAGGTGTGACTTCACCGTATGCTCACTGACAAACAGAGTGTCCGCGATATCAAGGTTTGAGCCACCTTGACACAATGCGGTCAGAACCTGCATTTCTCGTCGTGTGAGCTCAATATCGAGCTTAGAATCGTGCTCCGTGACAGTGTGATTTAAATTTACCAAGTAGCCAATAAGCCGGTTGAGAATGTCTCGGGATAGCCAGTTCTCTCCATTTAAGATGCCTTTAAGGCCTTTGATCACCTTGTCGAAATCGTCTTCAAAATAAAATAAACCTTTTAGGTTAGACCAGCTGAGTAAACTCTCCACACCTAAGTTTGGTTCGGCATTGACTAATATCGTAGCGTCGACGTGGTGAAGCTCACTCAATGTCACTTTGACATCACTCAGATCGGGCAGAGAACTATCGACAATTGCGACGTAGTGTTCGTCGTGGTGATCGGGTATTTCAACGTCTGCCCCTTTGGCCAGTAAAACGGGTTGCCCTAAGCGCTGCTCGATGGCGGTTTGTAATCCTCTGCCTTGAATATTGTTGAAGGTAAACAATAAGATGGTGTTGTTTTTTGTATTGTTATTCATCATTAGTGGGCTTCCTGTCGAGACTGCATAAATTCATTTCCTACCTGGTGGAAGCGATAGAGCACCAGATCGAGTAATCCATCAAAGCAATGCTTCACCATGGGGTTTTCGAATATCCGTGTGGCGGGGGCTTTAAAAAAGGTGACTCGCCGATGGTGGTAGAAATCCCGTATAAAAATGTCGAACAAAAGTTGTTTAATTACGGGCTCATGAACAGGGAAGTGGATGATCGCGTTGCCCATTACTTGAATAATGTCAGAGACCAAAAACTTCAAAATTGACCGGCCTAAATGCCATAAGCTGAGAATCCTAAATTCAGACCTCAGCTCTTGATAAATCATATGACCAACTAGCATGCCTTTGCAGTAATAAAGCCGAGCCTTACTGGGTGATTGATTGAATTGATTGAGTGTGTCTTCCATGCCCCCTGGCGTAATTAGCTGTTTATGTACGGCGTTGATTTGCTCGAATTCAGACACACTGATTTGGTTGAGAGAGCAACTCTTTACATCGGTGACTTGGTATTCGTACACAATATCTTTAAAGCTCAAATAAATGTTTTTGCTCTGTGAGGCTTTGACTCGTTTGTACTCGCTAGAAGTGTATTGATACTGCTCTCCAATAAAGTGTGAAAAGGCGAGCCGTTTTAATAAACTCGGTGTGACTTTCCCGCTTTCCCATTGGCTTAATGTCGGTTGATTTAAGCTGTCGAACGCGCTGTAACTCCTTGCTAACTCATCGGCTAACTGGCCTTGAGTTAAACCCCTTTCCTTTCGAATTGCAGCAACAGCATGCGAAAATTCTAACTTGCTAACCATATATCTACGTCCTGAGCTCATTATATTTTTTGATTGTTTGAAGCGGCCCGAACTGAGCCAAGTTTCTATGTTCTAGATTTTTTAGTGAGGTACATCATTTGGTCTGCATGCTGGATAAGCGCGTCACTGTTACTCCCTTCATAAGGGAAGCGCGCCATACCAATACTCAAACCGATGTGAACGTTTTGAAAATGGATAAAAATAGGTGCACTACATGCGTGTTGTAGCAAAGACTGAAATTGTTCTAAATCCTTTGTACTTTCTAGGTTGGGGAGACAAAGGATGAATTCATCACCGCCAATTCGTGTGGCAAATTGATCGTCCCCCAGCAGTTGCAATATGCGTTGGGCGGTAACTTTTAAAACCTTGTCGCCAGCGTCATGGCCGAATTCATCATTCACTGCTTTGAAGCCATCTAAATCGATATACAACAGAGCAAACGGTTGAGCGCGTTGTATCTGATGTTCAATCAACTGATGGCCTTTAAAGCGGGAATAACACCCTGTCAGCTCGTCGATCTCGAGCAGTCTTTCTAGTTTTTCGACCTGTTCATATTGCGTTTGCCACGCGTTTTTCCAGTCACGCTCTATGGAAAGTAATCCTTTGTAAATGAAAAGGTTGAACAGGTACAGAAACGTACTCCGAATGGAGAACTCACTTAAACCTTGTAGTTTAAACGGGTCATTCGCCGCAACTATCAAATCTATGTTAAAGCAGACAGTCATTGACAATGTGTATGTGATCAGTGACCAGAAAACGCCAAATTCAATCAAGGCTAAAAGGAGGTTGACCGTCACCAAGGACGAAAAAAGGAAATGCCCGCCGAGGAAGTAATACAGGTAAAACGTGAGTGTAAAGCCAAGAATTAACGCAATGACCACCAGTTTGCTTTTCTGTTCGAGAACGAAAAAGTGTCCAGCCCAAAGATAAGTTAGGCAGGAGATGGCGGATAGCAGGTAAGGAAGGTATACAACAAATTCTACCCCTCTGATTGCACAAGCGAATAGGGTAATTAGAATACCCAAACTTGTAGAGCGCATGTAATAGCGCGTAAAAATTTTGGTGAACTGTGTTCTGTCCATAGTTATGTCTCAAAGGAACAGCAAATAATGGGCAGACTGGGAAAGAATTCTGTATGGATTGAGTGTGGATGGATGACTTGGAAAGACTAAACGTACTACCCCGCATGAGTCTGGAAATGCCAGGCGCATGTGCTTTTTCGGGCGTTTTTCTCGTCTGCAAGCGACACTGCATTTCATAAAGTTGCTCGATACCTACTGCCGTTTTTATAAACTATTCTATGAGGCAGGGTTGCATAAAACTATACGGTTTTCGGGAAAATGCCCCGATCTCAATATGTCCGCATAAAAAGTGAGTAAACAGCAAATTTAATGAGGTAAAACTAGCACTTACGTCCTACTGATAAAATGCAAGATCAGTCTAAAGTATTAGGTGTCTACTTGAGTTTTTGATGGATACGGTAACCCATCGCGTAACCAAGATAGAATAGCGCAGCGAGTGTGAAAAAAGCGGATATATAAGCAACAAGATGATTCAACCCCAATCCGAAGGATAAGGTGAATGCGATACCATTTACGGCTTCTACAGGAATCTTGTACCACGCGGAATGCACGGTTGATCCAAATAGAATTAATGTACCAATTAAAAAAAGTGTGCCGACTGTTAAGCCAACCCATCTGCTGCTGTTCATGCGTCTTCTCAAGGGTTACGACGTTCGTAACAAAATATTACAAGACAAGCATTATACAACTGAGTGAGGGGCAAGGTGGTAGCAATATTTGCACGATTAAATCAAGAGGCCACCGAAGTGACCCCTTTTTAACCGGTTAGCATCTTAATTAGCCAATCCATCGGATGAAGTAAGGGATGATCAGCGCGTTCGCCAAATCGATAAAGAAAGCACACACCAAAGGCACAATAATAAAGGCTTGGTGAGAGTTACCGTATTTTTGTGCAACGGCCGACATGTTAGCCATTGCGGTTGGGGTAGAGCCCAAAGAAATCCCCCCAAAACCAGAGCAAACAACCGCAGCGTCGTAGTTCTTTCCCATTAGAGGAAAAACGACGAATATGGCGATGCAAATAGCCACAAAGAACTGCGCACCAAGAATGATGAATATTGGCCCAGCCAGATCGACTAACGCCCATAATTGCATGCTCATCAGTGACATAGCGAGGAAAGCGCCCAAGGCCATGTCAGCAATCAATGCAACCGCTGGTTTCCGTGCTGGCCAACGAGTACCTGTAAGGCGAGGGTAAGAGGTTGGAATAAGATTAGAAATCAAAATACCAGCAAACAAACAGGTTACAAACAGAGGCAACTCTAAGCCTAAACTGCTCACGCCTTCATTCAATATTGCACCCAAGATAATACATACGTGAATCGCTAACATAGCATCCAAAAAGTCATAAGCATTGATGGATGGTTGGGGCTCATCTTGCGCCGTACCCACGTCCATTTCTTCCACTTTAGCAGGCTTTAGGTTGTGTTTGTTGATCAGGTATTTTGCAATCGGTCCGCCCATCAAGCTTGCTAAAATTAAGCCAAATGTCGCGCTGGCAATGCCTATCTCCATTGCTGTGTCTAGGTCGAAGATTTCTGCGATTCTTGGTGACCACGCAATCGCGGTGCCGTGACCTCCAATCAGAGATACTGTGCCACTTAACAGACCGACGGCTTCGGGTTGCCCCAGCATGGTTGCGATACCAATACCGGTGAGATTTTGAATCAACATGTAGCCAATGGTGACGGTAAGCAGAATCAATAATGGCTTACCGCCTTTGAACAGATCTTGAAGGCTGGCATTGATGCCGATGGTGGTAAAGAAATACACCAGTAACAAGTCACGGGTAGCGAGGTCGAATTGGACATCAATGTGAGTGACATAATGGATGATCGCGAAAATGACCGATACTAAAATACCGCCAGAAACGGGTTCGGGGATACTGAATTCTTTAAGAAAAGAACTGGCTTGTGTTAAGCGCCTACCCAAAAACAAAACGATGATCCCAAGTGTCACCGCGAGAAAAGATTCGACTTGTAATACGCCGTCGACAAAATTCATAGCCACTCCTGTTGAGGTAAATACATACGATATAAAAATCAATCCGTATGCTCGTCTTTTAAACATACTGACATGTTTGTATGACATCCAATTGCATAACGACGAATTTGAACTAAGTCGGATTGTGCGTCAGATGACATTTTTTTAATGAATAGAAAAGGGGAGCAACACTAGGCTAAACAAACCTATGCATCACTCCCCACGTTGAATTGCTTAATGGCGTTTTAGTAAATGAACTTGTTGGCGTACAACGAAAGTCTAGTCAGCCACGGATCGTTCACTAAGCAACGACTCGTTAAGCCTGTCTCAATGATTAATTAAATAACCAATAGCTCACAGGGTTATCTGGACATTGATAAGGACCACATTCGGCAAAAGTCCCAATCACATTGAGTGCCACAACAGAAATCGCTAGCAAACATGTGATGCGACCTAGGTTGCTCATTTCGTAAGGTTCTGGAGACTCCTCTTTACTGGTCAGCATCAGAATAACGGCGACCGCGAAAATGGTGGCAACAAACAACACAAACGCCCAAGTGTAATAGTGCATCCCGAAGATAGGGCTACCGTATCCAGGCGTACCAGGAATTACGTGTAAAGAGACTTGTCTCAGTGACGTGGCGACGCCATAGAGTGCGCCAATAAGTACCACTCCATAATGTCGAGACTGCGGTCCATACACCACGTTCAACAAGAAGCCAAACATGATCATGATGAAGCCAATGCGCTGTAATAAACACAAAGGACAAGGCAATTCATTCAGTACAAATTGCAGAACAAAGCCAATCAGTAGAACGGCTGTCATGCCCAGTAAACCAAGAGTATTAAGTAAAGCCAGATAGTTTCGATTCATGTGCAATCCCCCTTACAATAAGATGGAAAGAGGGTCGGTGGCGTGATGATTGAACCAATACAGTCCAATGATCACGGAAGAAGCGAAAAAGGCATAGCCCACCGCTTTCTTACCTAGAAATGCACTGAGCATCGCAATCAATAATAGCAAAAAGATTAATGTCATCATGAGGGAGTTCCTTCCTTACTCTCTGATTTCAATCCTTTTAACTATAGGAAATGCGAGCTAATGCGCGACTTTATACCCAATAAAAAAGAGGAGGGGTTAGATTCGAGGTCCCCGATGAAGCTAACCCACTCCCCAAAATCGTTACTTAACTCATTCGGTTTAACTTTGTGGAGATTGCTCTAATGCCCAATCGCCACCCAATGATTTGTAGAGTGCGACAGTGACCTGAGCCGTTTGCAATTTGGCTGCGATTTGTCGATCTTGCATAATGCGTTGCTGGCGTTGAGCATCCAGTACCGACAAGTGGTCAATCAACCCAGCACGGTAGAGAGATTTGGCTTTCCCCACGGCTTTATCTGTCGCAACCAAAGCATCATCAATACGACGCTGATTCTCTTGGCTTCTGCCATACGCAAATAGTGTGGAATCCACTTCAGAAAAAGCCGAATCCACAGCGTGTTGGTAAGTCAGTGTTGCTGCGTCAAAACGAGCTTGGTTGATGTCCTCTAAAGCATCGCCACGACCACCATCAAAGACATTCCAACTGATGCCAGCTGCACCAACCCAGCCGAAAGAGTCACTGCTAAACAGATCATCAAAGCTGGAAGCGGACACGCCCGGAGCGCCGGTTAAGAAGAACTTCGGATATTGATTGGCGATACTTGCCGCAAGTTCTTCATTGATGGCTGCCATTTCTCGCTCCGCTAAGCGGATATCAGGGCGTCGTTGAAGTAAGTCTGAAGGTAATCCAATTGGCACGACATGTTGCATTGCTGGTACAGCTTGAGTTTCTGCAAGTCGCACTTCGACTTTCGACAAAGGCTCACCAAGCAGTACCGCGATACGATGTTTGTGTACCTGTTGTGCGATTTCCAACTGAGGAATGATTGACTCCATCGCTGCAAGCGTCGCTTTGGCTTGCGCTAAATCGAGATCCGAGCCATAACCGCTACGAACCACTTTCTCGACCAAGTCCATGGTTTTTCTTTGGTCTTCAAGGTTTGATTTGGCTAAGTCGAGACGCTCGCTTGCCCCTTGATACTGCAAGTAGTTATGAATCAAATCCGCAGTAAGCAAAGTCGTCAGCCCGCTTTGATAGATTTCTGCTTGCTCAACACGTATTTGCGCCGCATTGGATTGACGATCAATGCGACCGAACAAATCCAACTCCCAAGCGATACTTGCGCCGGCAAACACACCATCATGCTGATTGTCCAACAAGGTTGTATTGCCAATTTGTGGCGGCAGGCCAGCTGCGGAATCACCAATCGGATTTAGCGCAGGACCAAGCAGCGAGTCGTTCTTACTCAGCTGATAATTGACATATCCGGCGCCAACATTGATGGTAGGCACTTTGAATGACTCAACAACGGTCTTATAGTTGTCTGCCATTTTGATGCGCTCTGCCGCGACCTTAAGCGGGATGTTTTGGCTTTGCATATCAAGCACCAAATCGTTCAACGTCGGGTCGTTAAACTCTGTCCACCAAAACGCTTCTCTCTCAGCATTGCGGCTGACGCCATTTTGGTCGGCATACAAATAAGTCTCTGCCATGCTGGTGGTTGGCGTTTGATAGTCTGGCCCAACGGCACAACCTGATAAACTTATTGCCAATACCAGTGGCGTGATAACGAACTTTCTCATGATTACGCCTCCTTCAATTCAGCGTCAGTTTGCGTTGTTGGTGATTTTTCTTTGTATACCAAGCGGTACAGTGCCGGCATGATGAACAGTGACAACACGGTCGCCGCTGCCAGACCGCCGATGATGGTGGCTGCCATTTGGTCGAACAAAAGATCCGAAAGCAGCGGGATCATGCCGAGTGCGGTTGTCAGTGCACCCATCGAAATCGCCATGGTGCGGTTAACGGTGGCTTCTTTGATGGCATCCGATAATGGGCGGCCGTTCGCACGTTCCAACTCAATTTGGTCCATCAACACAATGCCGTTTTTAATGATCATGCCCGTCAGGGTGATGGCACCAATCAACGCCATAAAGCCGAATGGTTTATCAAAACCAAGCAGAGCAAAGGTGGCACCGGTAGCCGCCAAAGGCAGTGTGGCTAGAATGATGATCGGTTGCTTAAAGCCGTTAAACATTGCGACCAGAATGATCACCATGATCAGCATGGCTTTTGGTAGCTGTTTAAAGATGTCAGTAACCGCTTTGTGTTCATCGTAATATTCGCCGCCCCATTCCAAGTTGTAGCCGGCTGGCAGAGGAATCGCTTCGATTTGATCTTTCACCGCGTTGCGTACTCTTGCTGGTGTGGTTGAACGCTCAACACCTGCTTGTGCTGTGATGGTTTTGACGCGATTGCGGCGCCAGATCATGCTCTCTTCTGGTACTAGCTCAAAGCCATCAACCACTTGTCCTAGAGGCACACTGTGCATGCCAAGTAGCGAACGCACGGGCAATGTTTCTAGTGACGCCATGTTTTGAGACGTGCCACGCAGCTGAATTGGAATCAACTCGTCGTTAAGGTTCATCTGACCTAATGGCATGCCATCAGAAGCGCGTTTCAGAGCAAAGGCGATATCTGCTCGGTTAATGCCAGCTTGGCGCATCTTGTCTTGATTGATGATGGGTTTCAGCACCTTGCTTTCTTGACGCCAGTCATCACGAACATATTTGGCATCGGGATGCGTGGCAAAAATCGCTTTCGCTTGATCCGCCAGTTGGTGCAACACCGCTTCATCAGGGCCAGAGAAGCGCGCTTCTACTGCGTACTTGTCTGAGGTCGCCAGTTTTAACGCTCTAAAGCGAGGTTCTGCGTCTGGGAAAGTGTTTTGCAACCACTTGTCACCACGTTCAACAAGTTGGCTGATGCTTTCGTAATCCTTGGTGTTAATCAATATCTGCCCGTATGCAGGATCAAGCGGCTCTGGTTCTACGGTCACCGAGAAGCGCGGTGCACTTGCGCCCATGTAGCTAGAGATGCTTTCTACTTCTGGCTGCTTGAGGAGCCACTGCTCGACTTTGCGCATGTCTGCTGAGGTTTGTTCGATCTTGGCGCCATTCGGTAGCCAGTAATCAAGGAACACGATAGGGCGATCCGATTGGGGGATAAAGTTCACCGCTACGTAAGGAACGGCCACGGCAGTCACTAAAAGCAGAGGAATCAATGCTGTCAGTGCTTTGATTGGGTTATCAACTGTCCAAAACACCAACTGCTTGTAACGGCTTGGCTTTGCGTCTTCATCAACAGGTGTTGGTTTGATGAACATCCAACACATCAGCACGGTGAAGGTCATCGCTACCAACCAAGACAGAAGAAGTGAAGACGCTACGATGTAGAACACAGAACCCGCAAACTCGGCTGAGTCGGTTTTGGAGAACAGAACCGGACTTGCGCCCATGATGGCAATCACTGTTGCGCCGAGCAGAGGGACTGCGGTTTCCTTGACTGAATCAATAGCAGCACGTGTGCGTTCGATGCCTTTGCTCAGTTTTACGATCATCATGTCAGTGATCACGATGGCGTTGTCTACCAACATACCTAGAGCAAGGATGAAGGTTCCTAACGAGACTCGATGCAAATCAATGCCTGCAATGTTCATGTAGATTAGCGTGAGCAGGATAGTCAGCAATAAGCTCGAACCAACAATCGTCGCGCTCTTAAAGCCCATGAAGACCAACAGCACCACAAACACAATACCGACACTTTCAAGCAGGTTACCGACGAAGTCATCAATCGCTTTTTGCACTTCTTCAGGTTGGTAAGCCACGGTAGAAATATCAACGCCAAGCGGCAGTGTTTGTTGGTAGTTTTGGATGATGTCGCGAATCGTGTCGCCGAGCGAGACCACATTGATGCCTTCAACAGGACTGACCGCTAGCGTCACCGCAGGCTCACCATTAAATCGGCTCTCTGTTAGCGCTGGTGTTTGGTAGCCCATAGATACGTTAGCTATGTCGCCTAAGCGAATCAAGCCTGTACCTAATTCACTCACGCCGCCCTTGATGACCAAGTTACGAATATCATCTAATGATTGAAATTCACTGGTTTGAGTGATGCGGACGCGTTCGGTTCCAGCATCGAACTTGCCTGCTTCAAAGGTCATGTTCTGTGTGCTGAGTTGATTCCACACCTGCGCGACAGATAAGCCATATTGAGCCAGACGTTCGTCAGGCATATCAATGTAAACCACTCGCGGTTGCACGCCGTGTAGCTCAATCTTCTTGATGCCTTTTACGGCTTTGATTTGACGTTGCAATTCTTCTGCATAACGGCGTAATTCTTCTGGTGCAGCGTCTTGGCTATGGATGGAGAAAAGCATGCCATACACTTCAGAGAACTCATCCTGAACAATGCTAATTTGCGCTGTAGACGGCAGTTGCAGTTTTACGTCGTCGACTTTGCGGCGCAGTAAATCCCATTGTTGCGGAAGCGCTTTGGAATTGAGGCTCTCTTTCAAGTCGACAAATACCATCGACATCCCCGGACGAGACAATGAGCGCAGGCGATTCAACTCTGCCATTTCTTGCAGTTTGGTCTCAATGGTATCGGTGACTTGTTGCTCTACTTCTTGTGCTGATGCACCCGGATACAAGGTGACGACGACCGCGGTTTTAACCGTGAAACTTGGGTCTTCCAACTTGCCTAAATCGAAGTAAGAATACAGCCCTGCCACCACACTTAAGGCGATAAAGAACAACACGAAAGTGCGCTGTCTTATCGCGAATTCAGCTAAATTGATCATGGTTCGAACCTATAGCGTTTTGATGGTTAAATTCGGCGTGTTGTCGCCAGCTTGCAGATAATGGGTGCCGCTAATGACCACATAATCACCTTGATTGAAAGCACCAGAGACACAGGCTTGATGAGAATCGATGGACTGCAATTTCACTGGCTCGGTGTGTACGATAGCGTCACGAACTACATTGACGTGTAGCGTTTTCTTTTCACCTAAAATCGCAGAATACGGGAAGCAATGATTGGATTGGTCTGGTTGGAATGAGGTCGTTACCGTTACGGCTTTGCCATTGAACAGTTCGTCAGAAATCGAATCGATAGCGAGGGTGACAGGGTAAGTTTGTTTGATGAGATGCTTTTTAGGCGCGATTTCAGCGACGTTCGCACGGTATGTTTGCTCTGAACCATACCAAGACAGTGCCGCTGTTTGCCCAAGAGTGAACTGACGAATCATGTTTTCAGGCACATCGATATCCACTTCCCACTGACCGTCTTGTTGAAGGGTGGCGACGCTTACGCCCGGCAATGTCTGCTCGAATGCATCGATTCGTACCTCACCAATGCTGCCAGAAAATGGCGCACGCAGCGTGGTGTAAGCCAAGGCATCTTCTGCGCGTTGAATATTCTTCTCTACCACTTTAACCGCAGACAAACTACGCTCATAACCGCTGATGGCTCGATCCAAACTCACACTGGCAATCGCGTCATCATCGGTGGCTTGTTTTACGCGTCTTAGCTCAGCCTTTGCCAGTTTATGCGCAGACTTCGCTTCCAGCATACGTGCTTGCAATTCTTCTAATGAGACTTGGTAATCGTGTGGATCAAGCGTAGCAATGATCTGTCCTTTCTCGACATGATCGCCTTTCTTCACCAAAACGCGGTCAACCGTGCCAGGAACGCGAAAAGAAAGGGATGCGGTCTCTTTTGCTTGAACAATGCCACTAAACGATTTGTTCAATGCCGCGTTTTCACCCGTGACTTCAACAACTTGAATTGGACGAGGGGACTCTGGTTCGGTGAACGTGTTTTGGCTTTGATTACAGCCAAACAGTGCCAATGTTGCGGCACCTAATGCAGTAGTTTTGAATAGACGATTCATACGATGGCTCCATAATTTTGGTGCCATCATACAATTGTACAATGTTCAGATAATCACTCGACAATGAGACTCACTGTCTCAAAAAACGAGACAATGTATTCAGCTAAACGAGTTTTGGGACTTCTTTAATGAGGTGATCAATAAGTAGGCGGCTCGCCTGACTCAATGTCTTTGGCTGCGGGTAAAGCAACCACCCCGATTCTTCAGTGACAGAATATTGTGACAATAGCTGCACCAAGCTACCGGATTCCAACTCTCGCTTCACCAGTAGTTTGGGCATAAAGGTGATGCCACGATCTAAAATCGTCGCGTTCTTAATAAAGCCAATGTTGTTGGAAATGAGCTTCGGATGCAGTTGTACACTTTGCTCTTGGAAGTGCCAGACATTGTCTACCTCGCCATTTGGCCAACGAAAACAGACACACTGGTGTTCCTTCAGTTGTTCTAGGTTCTCTGGTATGCCGTGTGTTTCAAGGTAATTGGGAGAAGCGACTAAACAACGGTCGAGTGTCAAAAGCTTACGGGCAACGATGTCGGAATCAAATAGAGCACCACCATGGAAAGCGATGTCCAAGCCTTGTTGGAACATGTCACTAAAGCCATTGTTGATGTTGCGAATATCCAACTCAACATGTGGGTATTTATCGTGGAAGTTAAACAGAATTGGGCGAACCAGTTCATCGGTTTCCGGCAATAACCCAAGTTTGATGCGGCCGCGAACTTCATTGGTGTCGTTGCTGACTTGTTCGTTCGCCGAATCGAGCATCGTCAGCGCTTTTTGCAAGTTTTCGTAATAGGCTTCGCCGTTATTGGTTAGCGATAAACTGCGTGTGGTGCGATGGAATAACTGAGCGCTTAAGGATTGCTCTAATTCGCCAATTCGTCGACTCACATTCGCGCGCGGCAGATCCAATGCGTTTGCCGCGGCGGTAAAGCTTCCTAGCTCGACCACTTTAATGAAGAGTTTAAGATCGTCGATTTTCACACTGGCGCTCCATGCTTATTGAACACTGTACTAAACCGTGACACTCTAAAGCATCATAACGTTATGCACAAAATATAACGTGACTTTTGATAACAGATACTTTTTTAAAAAGAGAAATAGGGAATTAATGTGCTGAGAGTCATTCAACGTCGTCGAATCAAGAAGGTCATTAAGTTGCTTTCTGCCAGATTGATTAAGGGCTATGGAAGTCGCGAGTATTTCTCTATCGGACAAGTGCAAAGCAGCACAAGCGAGTTGAGCAAGCGCCAACAAGAAATCGCTTTGGCCCTGTATGCCGATCCTCAAGAACTGAGCGAAGAAGTTAGAACTGAGCTTACTTCCTTGCGTGCCGATGTCTCGAATGACTTTTTCGATGGTTGTGATTACACGGCGCAAGACGTGCTGAATCTACTTGGTTCGGGTGGCTGGAAAGGCGGTCGTATGGACGATGACATGTCGCACCGATTCGGAATGAATAGCCGATACTAAACAGGGTTGTATTAGGGAACGAATCACGATGAAGCAACTGGATCTCAACTTACTTCGCATCTTTCTGGTGTTACTCGAAACTAAGAACACGCGTATTGCGGGTGACCAATTAGCGTTGAGTCAACCCGCCGTCAGCAAAGCGTTGGGAAGGCTGCGTGATTACTTTGATGATGAGTTGTTTACTCGTGTTCACTCTGGCTTAAAGCCAACGCCTCGTGCACTTGAGTTGGGTGACAAGCTGCCGATGATCATGGAGAGTTTGGATGAGGTGATTCTAGACTCGCCAACGTTTGGGCCTGCCGATTACCAAGGTAACATTACCATTGCGATTAATGGCTTTATCTCCAACTGGCTCGGTGCACGCTTGTGCCTCGCGGTGATTGAAGAGGCACCAAACGCACAAGTAAACATAGTGAATTGGGGTTCTCAAACACTCAAAAAACTGCTCGATGGTGAGATTCAAGCGGCCATCAACTACTCGCCAATCGACACCAATAAGCAATTTACCCACCAAGTGATTGGTGAAGATGATTTTGTTGGGTTAGTGAAAATCAACCACCCTTTGGCAGGAAAGACTCTGTCTCAAGCTGAAATCAATCAAGCAGAATACGCCAGTTTGGTGGTGCCGGGTTGGAATGATACTCAGCCCTTTATTGCCAAGCATCTTTCAAGTGAAGTGTTGAAAGTAAAAGCGCGAAGCTCCTATCTGCATACCTTACTCGATGTGGTTAAGCAGAGTGAGATCATCTTGCCTTGCTCTCGACAGCTTGCTCATTATCTGCGCGGTGAGTTTGAGTATGTCTCTTTCCCTAATCACACCCCAGATGAGCTTAAAAATATTGTGCTGGTGGAATCGCACAATAAGCGCATGCACCCGATGCATCAGTGGCTCAAACGAAAAATCATCACCACTTCTCACGCCATCATCCAAGAAAAACAATAAGCCTCTCCATCGAGAGGCTTCTTCTTAGAGGCTTCTTCTTAGAGGTTTGTTCTCAGAGGCTTGGTCTGGGGAGATTAAGCCTGTTCTGCGTTATTTTGCCGTCACGTTCGGGAAGTTGTGCATTTCTTCAATCGCTTTGGCTTTGTCACTTGGACGGTAAGCACGCAGGGCGAAGTTCCAGCCCGCATCGTTCACTTCAATTACGTTATTGGCGGCACCACAGGTCTCGCCTTTCGGTGCGAAGTGAATGGTGTAAGAGCCATCTTTGTTTGGTACAGCGGAGGTTGAGTCTGCGCTGTTGTTATCCGTCATCAACCAGCCTTTGCCTGAGTATGCCGTGATAGACCAGTAACCGCCTTTTTCATAGCTTAGTGACGGTTTATCGAAGGTGATGTCAGCACACTCAACTTTGCCAGTACCTGCTCGTGAAGAGTACACCGCGTACTCTGCTGGTAAGCCAGCCCAGCCCACAGCGGTACCAACCTTGACACTAATGGAATGACAGAAATGAATTGATGTGATTCAAATAATAACCAAACCGAATTGTAAGGTTTGATTTAACCTAAGCCTAAGTTATTGGAAGTTCGTTGCTAGTTAGTCATCACAGGCTATGCTGCTTACGATATTGCAAAGGCGTTGTGCCATTGGTGCGTTTGAACTGGCGGATAAAGGAATCGGCAGAGGCGTAGCAAAGCATGTCTGCAATTGTGCCTATTGGGTATTCACTACTGATGAGTAGCTTTTTGCTCTCAGAGTCTCGAACTGCATTCACGATATCGCGGTAGGTGAGTCCATTTTTATTCAATAAGTTTTGCAGTGTTCTCGGATGTATACCCAACATTTTACTGACCAAGGTTTTGCTGATATCGCCAAGAGGGAACAACAGCAGAATGGAGTTGGTTGTGATTTCGAGCAGGGTGTTGTGATGTTGAAGGCCGTGAGAAATCTTGCGCCGCATTTGGTAGGTAATGGCCATCTCCAAGCTGGGCTTTTCTGCGAGCAGTGTTTTTGGAAACTCAAAACCATCGAACTGGCTACCCAATATCACCTTACATCCGAAGAAGTGTTCGAGCCGTTCAATCTGAGTTTGTTGTTGTGATCCCGATTCGCCTTGGTAGCGAGCTTTAAAGTGGACTTGATGTAACTTTAGCCGATCACCCAACACCATTTTAAAAGTTGTAATGATGCCACCGATGGAGAGTAGAGCGTGCTGGCTGGTGTCTACCTCGGTTTCAAACAAGAATTGAGTAAGGTGGCGGGCAATGTCGTCACGAATATTGAGTTGATGGCGTGATGCACGTTGTTGATAGCGGTAAAGACCAAACAGAACAGGATAGATATTCGCGAGTGATTCCTGATTGGCAATCAATAACATGGCGATATCCAAAGACTGGTAATCAATTAAGGTGCTCAGTTCTAGAGCGAATAGTGGGTCTTGAGTTTCGTTGGCTGCTAAGTTCAGAAGTTCAGCAAACTGCTGGTGGCTAAGTTCTTGGTTTTCATCATGCAAGGTTGAGATCTGAATGTTGAGTTGTGAAGTCAATATCTGCGGCTCAATACCATATCTTCTGCACAATTCAGGAAAGGCCGATAGATATAACGCGCTCAATCGATATTCGTTTTTCACTAAAATATTCTCAAAATGTCAATTTTCAATCGTAGCTTGTTTTTATACTGCGTCACATTGAGTTGGTCAAGATATGGCTGACTTCACCTTCATCATCCTGATTTCGCCTGAAACGACGAGTAGAGAATAGACATGAAAAAAGTAGCGAAAACCCTTATCTCTGGTTTGATATTTGCGGCTCTAACCGGCACCGCTTACGCGCAAAGCAACATCAAGATTGAGAACATGCACACCCGCTCTGGTGATTTTGCTTTTGAAACCAGCGTGCTTAACGGCATTCCAACAGAGGAAAGCTCCAAGAAATTGTTTAACTTGATGGATTTTCAACGTTCGACGCAAGCTTACATCTGGTCTATTCCGCTGACGTCTAGCTACGCGTGGAAAGCAGCGTATGAAAAAATGGGCTCAGAAGATGGCCAAATTACGTATGTAGAATCGCACCAATCGAAGTTGGGCGGTCTGACTTACAACACCTCAACGCCGTATGCGATTACGTGGTTCAACGTAGAAAAAGAACCAGTCGTGGTAAACATTCCGACCGATGAACTGCGTGGTGCTGTGCATACCATGTGGCAGATTGGCATTGCACAAATGACCAAACCAGGCACATACGTGATAAAAGCAAAGGGCAGCGAAACGCCGAAGAACCTACCAAAAGATGCGGTGGTACTTGAATCGGATACTAACTATGTCTTCTTTGGTGTGCGCTTAATGGCGAAAACAGAGAAACAACGCATGACGGACTTGGAGTCGATGTCAATCACGCATCTGGATGGCAAACCACTCAGCGATCGAGGTGTTAACTTCCCGAAAAAAGGTCTCGATGCGAAACACCCACGTGGTATGGAGTTTTGGCAAGTGCTCAACGAAGCCATTCAAACAGAACCTGTTGCAGAGCGCGATCGCATGATGCATGACATGTTGCGTCCATTGGGTATTGAGAAGGGTAAACCTTTCGAACCAAATGCCGAACAAGTGAAGATCATGCAAGAAGCGGTAGTGCTTGGTGAGGCCATGACTAAGAATATCGACTTCAACAAAACGGGGCGTTTACATCAATCAGAATATGGGCCTGAAGGGAACCGTTGGGAAGTTGCAACAGCATCAACACCAAACCAAGATCGAGCTTATGGCATGGATCTCGATGGTCGCGCTGCATGGTTTTATGAAGCGGTGACGAACGATATTGCGATGCATGGTTTTGAAAATGGTGGCTGGGGTCAGATTTACCTTGATAACTACCGTGATGGCGAAGGCTATGGCCTAAATGGTAGCAATCACTACACACTGACTTTAGATGGCGATGTGAATTACGCCGATTTGTTCTGGACCATTACGGTGTACAACGTGGAAAACCGCGCCATCATCGATAACGACATTCAACGTGCCGATGTGGGCTCAAACGTTCCGGGCACAGTAAAAGACGCGGATGGTAACTACACTTTCCACTTCTCGCCAACCAAGCCAGAAGGTGTGAATGAAGCGAACTGGGTACAAACTCGACCAGATGAAAACTGGTTTGTGTACTTCCGTGCTTACTCACCAAGCAAAGCGTTTGTGGAGCAAAAGCCAGAAACGATTCTGCCAAACTTTAAACACGTGAAATAAACCAAAAGCCACCATGATGAAGTTCTTCATGGTGGCTTGTTATTAGTTAGCTATTCTCTTCACCAAGTAGAAATGCTTTTTACCTCGTTGAAGCAACCAGTATTGATCGAACAACGGGAAGTTCAAACTTGGGTTTTCTGCATCAATTTTCTCGCCGTTCACACTGATGGCGTTGTTGCCAATCAGCTCACGAGCAATGCGTTTTGAGTTGGCTAAGCCCGATTCAACCAGTAGTTCTACCAAGTCTTGCTCAGCACTTTGCATGCTCGGTAAGCCATCGAGTTCCAACTGCTTTAGCTCGCTCAAACTTAGTTGCTGCACATTGCCGCTAAATAGCGCTTGAGTGATTCGCTCCGCACTTGCTAAGCCTTCTTCACCATGGACAAAACGCGTCATTTGCTCTGCTAAGATACGCTGTGCTTGTGGTTTGCCTTTGCTCTCTTTGTCTTGTGCTTCAATCGCAGCAATCTCATCGCAACTCAAGAAGGTGTAGTAGCGCAGGAAGTGGTAAACATCGGCATCTTCCGCAGACAACCAGAATTGGTAGAAAGCGTAAGGTGAGGTCTTACTTGGATCTAACCACACAGCGCCGCCTTCGGTTTTACCAAATTTAGTGCCGTCAGATTTGGTGATCAAAGGTAGGGTTAGACCGAAGACCTGCTCACCATTTTGACGGCGAGTAAGGTCAATGCCGCTAACAATGTTGCCCCATTGGTCATTGCCACCGATTTGTAGGCGGCAACCGTACTGACGGTTTAGTTCTGCGAAGTCGTAAGATTGCAGCAGTGCGTAACTGAACTCGGTAAATGAGATGCCTTGATCTGGACGTTGTAAGCGTTGCTTCACCGACTCTCGGCTGATCATGGTGTTCACGGAGAAATGCTTACCTACGTCGCGGAAGAAGTCGATCACGTTAATCTGCTTCACCCAATCCGCATTGTTTACCATGATCATTGGCTTGCTGACTTGGTTATTCATCAACTGTTGAATTTGATTCGACAGATCTTGTACCCAACCCGTTACGGTCTCTTCTGAGTTTAAGCTTCGCTCTGTGGCTTTAAAGCTCGGGTCACCAATCATACCGGTCGCACCACCAATCAGAGCGATGGCTTGATGTCCTGCATCTTGAAAGCGCTTGAGCATAATCAGTGGAACAAGGTGGCCAATGTGCAAGCTACCTGCGGTTGGATCGAAACCGCAGTACAAGGTTTGTGGCTCAGATAGCAGTTGTTGAACTTGGTCTAAATCGCTCGCTTGGGCAATCAAACCGCGAGCTTGTAAATCTTCAATCAGTGTCATCGTCTTATCTTTGTCTGGTTTGGTTGTATTCAGATTAAAAGGCGATGTGGAATCGAGATATATCCCTAAAGGGACAGTTTGTTATCTTGATTGAGTGATCAGGTGGTTGAGAAACAACTGAAAGAACTCGCTCAACGACGCCACATTCAGCTGCGCGTAGATGCGTTTACGGTGATTCTTAACTGTGCCTTCTGCCACATCTAGCTGCGTTGCTATCTCTTTGCTGTCATAGCCTTGCGCGATCAATGCTGCGATTTCCTGTTCTCGTTTGGTGAGGACAGTTTCGCCAAAAGACGCCAGTGCGGATTCAATCGCTGCACGCATGTGCCCTGAATATGCGTTAGGGCTGAATACTGGTTCGGCGAGTGTAAACTCGGTCTGTTTCCAGTGTTGTTGGCACAAAGACTGAATAATCGCGAAGTAAGATTTGAGCTTGGTGACTTGAGCCTTGGTGAAGCGTTTATCGTCTTGCATAAATCCAAAGTAGAGCATCACCCAACGCGTCGATTCGATTTCGATCAGCATACTGAGTTCATCCTTCCAGCCCGTTTGATGGTAAAACTGCTCACAGTAGGCTTGGTAATCGAGATCGTTACGCGCGACGTCTTTGCCTACGACATCTTTGAGCGTAAAAATGCCTTGCTCTTTGTTGGCGTTAAGCTTCTGGTAAAACGGGTCGTTTTGAAAAGAGGTGGTGAGGTAACGCTGGAACAAAAGCTCGCGTTCATTCTCAATCGAATCATACAGATAGATAGGGTGTTTGCCTTCGCGGTAGCCAAGGATCACCGCGCAATCAAAACTCAATAACGAAGCAATAACGCGCATGAGTTTAGGCGTAAAGCTTGGTGAGTTAAGGGCAGAAATTGTTTCTGCAAGTTGAGTGTTGAATGCGTCGTTAGGCATGGGAATTCGAGCGTGCGATAAAGGTTGAGATAAGCATAACGCAACAGACTGATATCCCAAAGTGATCAAAAAGGGGAGCGTTGTGCTCCCCATCAATAAATCCTTGTCACTAAGCGATTACTGCGAATCGGTCAGCTCTTTGTTGACCCAGTATTTCGAACCAGAAACGTTCGCATCAACCAACAAGCCTGTGGTGTTTAACTGATATACCGCTACGCCGCTGTTGAATTGGGCTGTCATTTCTTCGCCATCCTCACCCGCAACTAAAGAGGCTTCGCTTGATGCTTCCCAACCTTCTTCGACAAAAGTGTTGAAGTCTTTTTCATGTTCGAACAACACCACTTGTTGGTAGAACTTACCGCCAACACCAAGGGCAACACCCGCGCCAAACATATTCATGTAAGTGCGCTTATCCGTCGATTTGTTCACTGCAACACCGGAGCCTGAGTTGGTGTGGAACATCAGCGACAGTTTACGTGAATCAAACACGGCATAACCGTAAGCTTTGTCGTAAAGATCTTTCGCTTCTGGTTTCTCGTTGAAGAGTTTTAGTAAAGTGCTATCCGCCATTAAATCAATCGCTTGGCGTGCTTCTTCTGGCGTATCGCCTTCCATCAATTCATCGATTTTCTTATCGGCGTCGTCGATCCACTTTTTACTGGTCTCAATGCTGGCGTCGGTCCATTCACCAGCGGTGTTGATCGCATCTTCAGACCAGTTAGTGAAATCTTGCCAAGCTTGTTTAGAGAACGCCTTGGTGTCATCCCAAGTGTCTTTTGCAGTATCAGAGACGGCGTCACCAAGGTCTGAGAGACTGTTAGAAATGTCGTCCCAGTCCGCATAAGCCGGAGAGGCGAGTAGCGTTAAAGCGGTAACAAGTGCAAGTGGCTTTTTCATAGGTCCATTCTTTTATGAAATCAGATTCTTTCATTCTAGGTGAAAAATCTCAGAGGGGAAATTAGCACGCCGTTTAGGTTGGGATTGTCGTCACGAACTCACAGAGCTTTGACATGATAGACAAAGAAAAAGCCCTCAAACCGAGGCTTGAGGGCTTAGCATTGCGAGTTGGAAACGAGCGTATTACTTGCTCACTTTACCTAGCTTCAACCATGTATCGATAACCGTATCTGGGTTCAATGACACAGAGCTGATGCCTTGTTCCATCAACCATTCCGCTAGGTCATCGTGGTCTGATGGGCCTTGGCCACAGATACCGACGTATTTGCCTGCTTTGGTTGCCGCATCAATGGCCATTTGCAGCATGGCTTTCACTGCTGGGTTACGCTCATCGAATAGGTGTGCAACATCGCCAGAGTCACGATCCAGACCAAGTGTAAGCTGAGTCATGTCGTTTGAGCCGATAGAGAAACCATCGAAGTACTTCAAGAACTCTTCAGCAAGTACTGCGTTTGACGGTAGCTCACACATCATGATGACTTTCAGACCTTGGTCGCCGCGGCGTAGGTCGAACTTAGCTAGTAGGTCGATAACCGATGCCGCTTCGCTTGGTGTACGTACGAATGGGATCATGATTTCAACGTTCTTCAGACCCATCTCGTTACGAACGCGTTTGATTGCTTGAGTTTCTAGCTCGAAACAGTCTTCAAACACTGGAGAAATGTAGCGAGACGCACCACGGAAGCCCAGCATTGGGTTCTCTTCATGCGGTTCGTAACCTTTACCACCAACTAAGTTGCTGTACTCGTTCGATTTGAAGTCAGACATACGCACGATCACGCGTTTTGGCCAGAATGCCGACGCGATAGTCGCGATGCCTTCGGTTAGCTTGCTAACGTAGAAATCGATTGGATCGTTGTAACCACGAATACGCTCAGTGATTTCCGCTTTTAGCTCATCGCTCTGCGCATCGAAGTTCAGTAGTGCTTTCGGGTGAATACCAATCATCTTGTTGATGATGAATTCAAGACGCGCAAGACCCACACCTTCGTTCGGGATTTGAGCGAAGTCGAACGCACGGTCTGGGTTACCCACGTTCATCATGACTTTGGTTGGAAGCAGTGGAAGCTCATCGACCGCAGAGCGTTTGATTTCGAAATCCAGCTCGCCTTGGTAAACGTAGCCCGTTTCACCTTCTGCACAAGACACAGTCACTGTCTCGCCGTCTGTTAGCTTGCTGGTGGCGTCACCACAACCAACGATTGCAGGAATACCTAGCTCACGTGCGATGATGGCTGCGTGACAAGTACGACCGCCACGGTTCGTGACAATCGCAGACGCCTTCTTCATTACTGGTTCCCAATCTGGGTCAGTCATGTCTGTCACCAGCACATCACCATCTTGCACCAATGACATTTGGTCTAGAGAGTCGACTAAGCGCACTGGGCCTTTGCCGATACGTTGACCAATCGCACGACCTTCAACCAAAACATCTGCTTTGTTGCTTAGCTCGTAACGCTCAATCACGTTTTGCTCGCTTTGAGAACATACTGTCTCTGGGCGTGCCTGTACGATGTAAAGCTTGCCGTCGATGCCATCTTTTGCCCACTCAATATCCATAGGACGTTTGTAGTGCTTTTCGATGATCATCGCTTGTTTGGCTAGCTCTTTGATCTCTTCATCATTCAGAGAGAAGGCGTTGCGCTCTTCTACTGAAGTATCGATGATCTCAACTTGCTTACCGATCTCTTGACGGTCTGAGTAGATCATTTTGATCTGCTTAGAGCCAAAGGTCTTCTTAACAATTGGGTGTTGACCCGCTTCTAGCATTGGTTTGTGAACGTAGAATTCATCAGGGTTAACCGCTCCCTGAACCACCATTTCACCCAAGCCCCAAGAAGAGGTGATGAATACGACTTGGTCGAAGCCAGATTCCGTATCGAGGGTGAACATAACGCCAGAAGAGGCTTTGTCCGAGCGCACCATGCGTTGAATACCTGCCGATAGCGAAATGCCGCGGTGGTTAAAGCCTTGGTGTACACGGTATGAAATTGCACGGTCATTGAACAAAGAAGTGTAAACGTGTTTGGTCGCTTCTAGTACTGCATCAATGCCTTTTACGTTTAGGAACGTCTCTTGCTGACCAGCAAATGACGCATCCGGTAGATCCTCTGCAGTTGCAGAAGAGCGAACGGCAACAGAAATCTCAGGATGATTGTCTGTCAGTTCTTTGTAGTTATCGCGGATGTCTTGTTCAAGATCCGCAGGGAATGGCGCTTCTAATACCCATTGACGGATCTTTGCACCTGTCTCACGCAGTGCTTCTACATCCTCAACGTCTAGTTCATCAAGTAGTTGGTGAATACGTTCATCCAAACCTTCGTGGTCTAGGAATTGATTAAACGCATAAGAGGTGGTCGCAAAACCGTTTGGTACTGATACGCCAACATTGGCTAGGTTAGAAACCATTTCGCCAAGTGAAGCATTTTTACCGCCGACTTTGTCGACATCATCCATGGATAGGCCATTGAACCAGAGGGTGTTCTTTTGCATGTCTTTCTCCAGAAACATTGCAGCAATTGTAGGGGGACTTAAAGGCAAACGATTACGTATTGGCTGAAAAAAATTCTCAAGGAATTTTCAAAGCTGTGGGGAACGTAATTGCAAGCCAAATTGATTTATTAATATTATGTAAACCATCCTACTCAAATGAATTTGAAAAAATAAACAAAAATGCAAATAAATAGCCAAAGTCGTGATGTATTCTATGTTTCTGACGGAACTGCCATAACATGTGAGACATTAGGGCATGTTGTTCTGGGTCAGTTTCCCTTCATTGCTAATGAAAAAACCTTTCCTTTTGTCGAAACGCCAGACAAAGTTGCCGATGTTATTAAAGAAATTGAAATTTCCTACCAGCGAGAAGGCGTTAAACCATTGGTATTCTTCTCAATTGTGGTACCAGAACTTCGTGAATTGCTTCGCAAAGCACCTGCAAATTGTTATGACGTGTTAGAGAGCATTGTGCAGAAAGTAGGAGACGACATTCAAATGAAGCCACAACCAAAGCTGCAACGTTCACGCAGTGTTGGTAAAGATTCTGATACTTATTTCGACCGAATCGCTGCGATTGAATACACGCTGGCTCATGATGATGGCATCACTTTAAAAGGCTTAGAAGAGGCCGATATTATTTTGCTGGGTGTGTCGAGAAGTGGTAAAACGCCCACCAGTCTATACATGGCGATGCAATTTGGTATGCGCGTAGTGAATTACCCGTTTATCGCCGAAGACGTCAAGATGATGCGTTTATTGCCGGAGTTCGAAATCCATCGTCATAAACTGTTTGGTTTAACCATCAACCCTGAACGGTTGAATGAAATCCGCGAGAACCGCTTATCAGGCAGCGAATACGCCAGCACTGAGCAGTGTAAGTTGGAGCTTGATACGGTAGAAGCGCTGTTCAGAAGAGAAGCAATTCCTTACATCAACACGTCATCGCTGTCGGTGGAAGAAATCACCACGCGTATATTAGAAAGAGCAGGAATGAAACGTCGCCTATTTTAAGGACATTTCCAGATATTACTTGAGTACAGAACTTAACAAGGTGCCGATAGCCAATATCGGCACCTTGTTTTCTTATGGGTGTGTCTTTTTATGGAGATCTTGTCTCAATTCGTAGCGTTGATGCTAAGTAAGCCGAGAGCCTTAACGGGTTTTGATCATTTGTGGTTTGCCTGCAATGAAAGCGATGCCAGTCCATACCAAGGAAATCGCGAATAGGAAAATCAAAGGCTCTTGCCAAGAATGAAAGGATTCATGCAAAAAGCCGAAAATCATCGGGCCGGTGGCGGCAAATAAATACCCGCCACCAAGACTAAACCCGATCGCAATGACCCACACCACAGCAAGCTGAGGCAATAGCATTAACCCGATAAGCCCCAATGCAGCACAAGCTGAAATCATGCTGCTTAAACCGCGTTTGTCTTTCATTCTGGCCATAAGAGGGATAAGAACCAAAGCAGGAACAGCAGTGGCAAGTTGAAGCACCCCATGTAAGACGCCGGCTTCATTTTCTGAATAACCTTTTTCAAGCAATATGCTTGGTAACCAGCTTACGAAGATGTACATCATAAAAGAATTAAGCGCGAGGTAAGCCGTGACCTGCCATGCTGCAAGTGTGCGCCAAAGGTATTGATGGCCTTCCAATGTGGTGGTATCTGCCGTTGGTCGAGTATGTTGGTGTACTTGCGGTAGCCACAGCACAATCGCAAGAACTGGGAAAATCAAGACGCTAGCCAATGACAATCCCCAGTGTGGGATTTGGTCAATATGCCATTTGGTTGCCCAATCCATGATCGGATACGCTGCGCTTGCGCTGAATGTTGATGCGACGCCCATCATCAAGACATACATAGAGGTGAGTGTCGTGACCTTATGAGGAAAATCTCTTTTCAGTAGGCTGGGTAAAAGTACATTCCCAAAAGCAATGCCAATGCCAATCAACAGAGTGCCAAGGTAAAGCATAGTAACTGCCCCAAGTGAGCGTAGGATAATCCCGAAAGAGATAACCACGAGCGCAAACATCAATGCTGGTTCTAGCCCTACTTTACGCGCAACGCCTGACGACACTGGAGAAAATACTGCAAAGGCGATCAAAGGCAAGGTTGTAATAAAACCAGCGAAAGTGGGGGAAAGTCCTAAGTCTTTAGAGATGAAATCAAGAATGGGACCAACCCAGGTGATTGGTGCTCTTAGCGTGCTCGCGATAAGCATAATGCCAAGAATCAGGAGCAGAGGATGATTGAGCTTTACTTTATTTTTATGTGACAAAACGTCGCCTCCTAGATAGTGGCGTCATAGTACGTCTTCGATTAGAATCTGAATTTATTGATATTGACATATTATTGCTAAAAACAGACAAATATGGCGAACCCTCTTCCTAGCTCTTATTTTGACTCCGATGACTATCACCAAAAAGTGGTTGCGCTACGGATGCATGAAATCGAGCAAGATGAAGTGCCTTACCATCAGCATCGCAAGGGGCAATTGATCATGCCTTTGACCGGATTTGTAAAGAGTCAGATAGAAGATGCGATTTGGATGGTGCCAAATCATTGCGCGGTGTGGATTCCGAGCCACATTCCCCACAATAATGATATTGCGGCAAATACTGATATTTGCATGCTGTTTGTCGATCCGGTTATTCAAGGTTTACCCAATAAAACGTGCACCTTATCGGTTTCTCCTTTATTGCGAGAGTTAGTCATAAAGCTTGCCAGCGAAGAGAAAGATTATGATGAAGCAGGACGAGTTGGGCGTTTAGCTCAAGTTTTAATCGATGAACTTATTAGCATGCCGACAGAGCGGTTTGATTTTCCAATTCCGAGAGAGTCGAGACTCAATAAATTAGCGTATTGGATGATTGATGATCCGAACAATCAAATACACATTGGTCAATGGGCGAAATCATTGGCGATGAGCGAGCGCACTTTAGCAAGGTTGGTTCAACAAGAATTGAGTATGACGTTTGGCCAATGGCGAGCGCAATTACATGCGATTGTCGCGATACAAAAACTGTCGAAAGGAGAAAGTGTTCAGCGAATTTCCGAAGATTTAGGCTATGAGTCGGTTAGTGCGTTCATCACTTTTTTCAAAAAATTATTAGGTAAACCTCCTGCTCAATATATGAAAGATTTCCGTTGATGTCAGAGAGCAATTCATATCAACGAGATAGTGAGTAAGCCTTGAGGAGGCATAGTATTCGCCTCCTCATTGGTTGCCGATTATGTCATGCTTCTATTGACCTTTTACTTAGGTGATCAGTAAAACTCAAACATCTTTTGCACGGCTTGATAATCTTTAGTTTGTGTCAGAGACAACATCAATAAAATACGAGCTTTCTGCGGGTTCAATGTACCAGATGCAACGAAGCCATATTTGTCGTCGTCTATTTCTGCGTCCAAGGTAGTAGACCCAGTAGGCGTGCGGGAACTACGAACAATCAGAATGCCGTCTTTGCTCGCTTTTTCTAACTCATCAAACACACTATGGTATAAGTTCCCATTGCCCACACCAGCACTGACAATACCATCAAACTTCGCATCAACTAACGCTTTGACTGGCAAATTAGACGCGTTGGCGTAGTTATAAACAATGCCCACTTGAGGCAGTTTATCAAGTTTAGATACGTCAAAAGTGGTTTCAGTAGTGTGTTTGCGCTCTGGACTTCTTTGATATTTCGCATCGCTGTTATGAATGTAGCCAAGTGGACCAAAGTTCGGTGATTGGAACGTGCTGACCGAAGTGGTGTTGGTCTTAGTGACATCACGGGCATCAAATATGGTGTCGTTCATTGCGACTAAAACGCCGCGGCCTTGTGAGTCTTCATCTGTTGCGGTCACAACGGCATTGTAGAGGTTCACTGGGCCGTCTGCGCTCATCGCGGTAGAAGGTCGCATCGCGCCAACAATGACGACGGGTTTGTCGCTTTTTACGGTGAGGTCAAGAAAGTAGGCTGTCTCTTCTAATGTATCCGTACCATGAGTAATGACGATACCGTCGACATCATCTTGCGCGAGCAATTCATTGACGCGCTTCGCTAATTTCAACCATACCTCGTCATTCATATCTTGAGAACCGATACTGACAACCTGCTCACCAGAGATATCTGCAATATTTGTCATGCTAGGCACCGCGTTGATCAGAGAATCTACTCCGACCTTACCAGCTGTGTAGTTGGATTCAGTGGCTGATTGTCCAGCGCCAGCAATCGTACCACCAGTCGCAAGAATCTTTATATTTGGAAGATCTGACTGAGCAAATGATAAAGAGCTGAAGCACAAACCAAGTGTTATCGCACTGAGGCGGAAAAGATTTTTCTTCATAGGGATCACCTGTTTTTGGGTTAGATGTTGGGGGAAGCGTTATCTATCCTAAAAACAGTACGGTAGATTTTTTGAGCACAACCTCACCAATTTACAGATAAAAATAGTGATCAACCAAGCACTTAAAGAATATCAAATCAGATGGTTAACGTAATCGACGTGCTTGATTAACAAGTGAGCCTTTCCAGTAATCTGGTCAACAATTGATTAATCGTAATTGATTTATTAGTAAATAAAGAAGCGCCATTGTACCACTGGTCGGGAACAGGAAGTGGTAGGGCAGTTCCGCCTAACCAAAGTTCCGTGTAGTTCTAATGGTCTGTGCTTCAGTTTAATACAGGTTGAAGTTTTTGCAACTGGGATGACTGGCTTGATTGTACGTACTCAAGGAAGTCTTGTTTTGGTATAGGCTTTGAAAAGTAGAACCCCTGAATGTTATAGAACCCAAGCTCATGTAACACTCTCAGTTGAGAAGGATCTTCCACACCTTCGACTATGACCGACATATTTAAGGTTTGCGAAAGGGTATGAATGGCTTCGAGCAAAGGCTGGATGGTATGTCCGTTACTCAAGTTGTTCACAAAGACACGATCGATTTTTATGATATCAAATGGGTACTGAGTGATGAAATCTAAGCCTGAGTAACCGGTACCAAAATCATCAACAGCAATACGGATACCTAGCCTTGATAGGCGGTCCAAGTGTGCACGCAAGGTCAAGAATTCGTCATCATTGAATATAGCCTCTTCGGTAATTTCAAACACCAAACGTTCACTAGCTAGATAGTGATACTTCAATCGAGACTCGACTTCATTAATAAAATCTCCTCGAAGTATCAAAGAGCGACTCACGTTTACACTGATATAGCGCTCACTGAACATGATTTTGTTTTCGCTGATCATGGTGATTGCATTATCTAAAACCAAGTAAGTGATTTGGTCTATCAAACCGACTTTCTCTGCCAAAGGAATAAAAATACCCGGAGAGATAAACCCTTGTACTGGATCGTTCCAACGGACTAATGATTCTCCACCAATTACAGTTCTATCTCGCTGATCGACAATTGGTTGGTAGTGCACGCTCAAATTACGGCCTTTTATAGCTTGTGTTAGCGAGAATTCTAAACTGTTTTTGGCAAACTTCTTTGATGAAAAAAACAAGTGTATAACCAAAGTACAAGCCATGCCTAAGAGCCCAATCCAGAGTTTGCTTACCAAGTATTGCCAATAAAATGGAAAGCCTATTGTTGAGTAGACGGTAAATGGTAATAGTTTGGATGTAGCTTGCTCTTGTCTAAGACCATTTTGAGTTATGGTGTTTATCGCCGTTCTATCAATGATGTCGATACGATAATGCATGTCACCAAAACTAAAGACATCGGTGACCAACACTTCCAATATTTGCTTTGGAAACACGACACTGATACCTCGCCCTTGTTGTTGAGTAAAGAAGAGAATCAAGGCTTGATTATCGGTGAGTGCCCTTTGAGTAAAAGATAAAGTGGCATGTATGTCGCTATCGCCCAAGCGATTCAATATGCTGGAATAAATACGAAAAGAGGGGCGACGTTCACTACTGGTACAAAGAGCGTTTCCATTTTGATCGAACGTCGAGATATCTTTCGCCATCCCTAAATTGAAAATGCTAGTGCGCAAGTCATGGATCAGTTCATCACATGGTTTGAGGAAATACTTGCCATCTAACAAAGGCGCTAGCTGCTGAACATTCTCACGCATTTCAGACTCGATCGCTGAAACTGCCTGTTCCGTGAGCTTTTTATGATGCTGATTTGCTAGAGGGATGAATGCCAGCATCGAGATAGTAAATGATAGAACTCCAACTACGCCCAGTTGAATATTGTTATTCCATTTCTTAGATGTCTTTTTGAGGAATTGATTGGCCACAGAAATAACTAGTGCAAACAAATAATGATATAAAATTATATTAACTGTCTCAAATTTAGGAAATGGTTAATTCAAACTGTGAGCATGATCTTATAAAATTTCGCTAAGTTGCTATTTTAAAATAAAAAATATCAAATTAATCCTCGTTGTTTATTTGAACTTAGTTCGAATGTTTATTAATTCTTTCGGTTACTTCCCTGTTTTTGTCTCGCCCATTTAGTACCAAAATATGATTTGTTTGAAATGCGGTTGAAACACTCAATTTTCGGTCGTTGATCTGACAGTTTCTTAACGAAGTGTTTCAAGACTTCGTTTACTTTACCCAAGGCAAACGTTTTCGTTAGTTAGCATTCCACTATTAAGAGGTTAGAGAAATGATCGCGAAAATTTACTCTGTTAAAGTGACTTGTCCGTGCTGTGGTGAGCTGCATACTCAACAATCGAAAGATTGGTTTATTGACCGAACTACACCGTTCTTAGTTGGGGAGGGATATGACTTCCACTGCGGCTGTGGGCAGGAAGTTGAATTTTCTTTTTTGGCTCAACAACACGGTTCGATTGTCAGGCCGATGAGTGATTTAGGTATTTGATACAAGAAACCTACAAGCATTCTTTTCTGCAACACTGGTTCGATGTATCTAACGATAAATAAGTTAAAAAAAAGCGGCTTTACCCCGGAAAAGATAAAAAGCCGCTTGCTAATATAACCAAGTACTTAATGTGACTTGGATATAGACGTGTTAATCCACGCCTTAACGCATAATCATTTGCTCGCGACCAGGACCAACCGATACCATTTTCACTGGTACACCCATTAGTTCTTCAATACGCAGAACGTATTTTTGTGCCGCAACTGGTAGCTCTTCGAATTTACGACAACCAGTAATGTCTTCGCTCCAGCTTTCCATCTTCTCGTAGATTGGTGCTAGTGCAGCCGTTTGAGGCCAAATTGGGTTTTCGCTGTGCTCGCCTTCGTAACCAACACAGATTTTTAGATCTTTAAGACCAGTCAGACAGTCTACTTTGGTCAGAGCGATTTCAGTCGCTGCTTGAAGCTCAACGCCGTTCTTAGTCGCTACTGCATCAAAGTAACCCATGTCACGTGGACGACCTGTTGTTGCGCCGAATTCACCCGCAAGTTCACGGAATGCATCTTGCTCTTCCATTGCAGTGATTAGCGTACCAGTACCTACTGATGAGCTGAACGCTTTTGCTACTGCAATAACGCGCTCTGGACGTAGAGCAGGAAGACCACTACCAATACCTGCGTACATAGACACAACGTTTGAAGATGTAGTCCATGGGTACTCACCGTAAACAAGGTCACGGCCCGCACCTAACTGTGCTTCGAACAGTAGAGTTTGGTCTTTTGCTTGCAGCTCTTTTAGCGGCAGCGTTACGTTGCAGATAGCATCACGCCAAGGTGCTGATACTTCTAGCAACCAGTTCGCCATTTCTTCAGCGGTTTGTTCGAATTCGAACGTTGGGTAAAGGGCACGTAGTTGTGGAAGTTTCCAGTCCATCCAAAACTTGATGCGTTCTACTAGAACTTCTGGTTGTTTCAGCCAACCAACTAGGATGCCTTTTTTCATCACACGGTCACCGTATGCAGGTGCAATACCTTGATGAGTTGAACCGTATGCTTTGTCGCCTAAGCGTTGTTCTTCTAGCGTATCTTCTAGTGCGTGTAGAGGTAGACACAGTGTTGCGCGATCAGAGATGCACATGTTCACTTTAACACCCGCTTCCGCGACTTCCGCAATCTCCTCAGACAGCGACGCAGGGCTGATAACCATACCCGGACCTAAAACTGCCAAACAGTCAGGGTTGAAAACGCCACTTGGTAGCTGGTGCAGCTTGAACGTACCTAGGTCGTTAACTACGGTGTGACCCGCGTTGTTACCACCTTGGAAACGAATGCTTGCAGAAGCTTGCTCTGCCAAAAAGTCAACGATGCGGCCTTTGCCTTCATCACCCCAGTTTGCACCCACAACAACGATAGACGACATAATTCATTCTCCAAAAACAGACCGGAAAATCTTAGGATGCTCGCATGAATAAGAGAAATTAATTATACTCATTAACTTGATAAGAAAGTCATATCGGGTAATTTTCTATGTTGGATTTGAACTGGTTACGTACATTTGTCACCTTGGCAGAAGTGAAACATTTCGGGAAAACAGCGATTGAACTGCACATGACGCAGCCAAATGTCAGTCTTCATATCAAGCAGTTAGAACAAGCCACTCGTACCAAGTTGATTGAACGCAACCCAGTACAATTGACTCAAGCGGGTAAGCGATTATTAGATACCGCCCAACACATGTTGAATGAGCTGCAAATTTGCCAATCCGATCTCAATGCCATTAACGATTTAACACAAGGGACGCTCTCGATTGCGGCGAGCGATATTGTCTCGCGTCTGTTACTTATCAAGCCGTTTCAACAATTCAAAAACGAATATCCTGGTATCGACTTAGCGCTGTTTAATACCACCTCATCGCAAGCGGTGGATTTGGTAAAAAGTGCCCGTGCAGACATCGGCTTTGTTATTGCCCAGAAAGAGAGTCAGCCACTGCATTTCACGCCTCTGACGCAAATTCATTGGTGTGCTTTCGGCGATAACATCTTCGATTGGCGAGATAACAGTGAAGAGAACCAAACACTGATATTGCTCGGTCACGATACCCGAACGCGCGAGTTGATTGATGCATCGCTACCAGAGCTAAACCTGCCAAAACATAGAGTCATGGAAGTGGGCAGTGTAGAGGCTCAAATTGATTGGGCAGAAGCCGGATTTGGAACCGCAATTGTGCCGGACTTCTCACTCGATCCAAGATTGAAACTATCAAGAAAAGTGACGCCGTTACCCAGCTTCCCCAACACCGATTTTGGCTACATCGTTCGCCAAAACCAAGTGCTGTCCAAAGCCGCAAAACAGCTTCTTAAATGGGTAGCTGAGAATGTCTCTGTGGTGGGGTAGGCAATAGTTACTGTAGTGCTTTGAAGACTGAACTATTTAACTTCTTCAACAATAAGTTAAATACATACTTTATGAACTTAAATGATAGATCAGTAATTTTATGAACTACTTTCCCAGCAAATCGGAGCATATGCCCCAATAACCCTTCTGTTTGCTCCCTAAACCTATCAGAAATTCGGACGATTTTTTCAATGGATCTTGCTACCAGATCATAGAACGTGAAACTGCCTACAAATGCTCCCTGTATCGCAATTAAACCAACGTATCCAGCTTCCTTTAATAGAGTCCTCAATGCTGCTGCTATTTTGTCAGCCCAATGACCGTTGAACATGACTTGATGACTGTTCTGAAACTTTAATCTAACAGATCTATGGAGATGTATTTTCGAAGATCTTCCGATGTGTTGCCAAGAGTCTGAAGTAAGTGTTTTTTGATACCCGATAGAAGATGCTAACTTGTGAGCATCTCCCAAAATACCTACGGATGAGTCGAGTCTGAACTCTGGTTTATCAATAGGTGCATGTACAAATGGCCACAACGGTACCATTGGTATGGGGTCGGCACCATTTGTGCAACGGAAAATTGCAAAGTTTGAGTTGGTTGATTTTTGAGCGTAAGGTTGCAAGCCTACACGAGGTGCTCCAAAGGTATAAAGTACCACATTGATTTTAAAGTTAACTCTAATCCAGTCTGCACACAATGAGGCTATAGCGCCCCCTAAACTATGACCAACACAATGTACTGTTTTTATGCTGTTAGCATTGCTTTGTATATAGGTAGAGAGGTGGCCTTTCAAACTATGAAATGTGTTAACAAACCCTGCATGAGCACTAGACCCGTTGCTACTTCCTTTTATTCCAATATTCAGGTCGGTTAGTTTATCTGCCGTGTAGTCAAAGTTGGTACCTCGGAATGCAAGTACAAATTGCCCATTTTGATCTCCAGTCCCCTTTGCACAAAGTACGAAATTAGAGATTCTTTTTGAAACTAACCCTAGAGTTGAGCCAGTTTGTGCTTGGATGGTCGTTTTGCCTACATCAAAAGAGAACTTTTTAGCTAATCTGCGGTGTGGTTTGAATGTTTTAGTATCAAACTCGATATCGTAAGCTTGCTCTGCAAATGTAAGCGCTTCTTTAGGGGAGAGTGTTTTCACTTAGTATAACTCCTCAAACGTGAGCTCACTTTGAGAACAAATACTATAAACCTCATTTGTAACAGGCTCATTTTTTGACTCTGGATATGAGAATACTTTAAGCGGCTCGACTAGATTACAATTTAGGTTTTGCAACGACTTAATGATCGGTTCTGAAACTTGATACGTGTGAAGTTTGGATTGCCATATGGTTACTTCATTACCATCAAATATCGTACTAACATCCAATTTTACTCTTATATCTTGCAGAGAATGCTGTTTGTGATCAGGTGGTAGAAGAACTGGGCTAAACGAGAAATCTCCGTTTTCATCCGTAACGACAGTATCTGTTTTGACTCCGTTATGAACTATAGTCCTCTCTACTTTCAATCCTCCGATAGGTGTTCCGTTTTGATTTATAGAGCCTTGAATAATAGGACTTAAAGTAAACTCCATGGGTTTCGCTATTCCTTGAAATGTGAAAAAAACTAGCAACAGTAGGTGGTTACGCATACGCCACGCTTTATTAGAAAATAATCACCATATTTGTTTTTGCTAGCGTATTTTTCAACAACGCTTGAGAGATTCTCGGCTCGAATCACTTGCTAATGTAATTAACATTTCTAACGTTGGACTAATTTAATATTGAAAGTACTATTAACGTTGTTTTCGAAGCGTTGAACTCCATAAAATGAATAGTCGCAACCTATCCATCCCTCTACCATCTTTGATTCACCGAATTGGTGGCGATCATGCTAAGCGAGCTAAAGCAATAGCGGCTGAGAAGAAGTGCGAAATGAAGCGCATTCGACGCTCGCGTAATTGGCAAATCGCTGGAGAGGCTTTGGATTTAAAAGCGTTCCTCGATCATATCAAAGCAGAAGAATCTGAGCCGATGCGATTTGTGATCAACAAAATGGAAGTTGGCCTGGCTAAGCACAGCGATAAGCTTGAACCTTTGGAAGCCAAGCTGATTCGATTAGTCTTGGAGAATCCAAACATTACTTTGGCGGAGCTAATGTCGGAAACCAACTGTACCATCGCCCAAGCTCGAACGGCGCGTTTCGATGCTGAGATGCTATAAACCTGAAAGTTTCTTCTCCTATTCCCTGTCTATATAGGTAAGCGATTGATTATCAAACATCGGATATTGTAGAGAAGGAAGGTTATGAAGCTGATATTGAAACTGTTTAGCGTATTCTTCATTTGGGGGAGTTTGACGCTTCCTGCTTTCGCTCTTGATCTTGTTTATAGCGACTTTCTCGGTAAAGCGATTCGTGGTTATGACCCTGTCGCCTACTTCACTCAATCAAAACCAGTCAAAGGTGACAGCGATTTCACTTATCGTTGGAATGATGCCAAATGGTACTTTTCATCAGCTGAAAATCGAGAGGCATTCGTGAAAAATCCTGAGAAATTTGCTCCGCAATATGGTGGCTATTGTGCTTGGGCAGTGAGCAAAGGCTATACCGCCAAGATAGATCCAAATGCATGGAATATTCACGATGGAAAACTCTACCTAAACTACAGCAAATCCGTGCAAGTCACTTGGCAGCAGGATATTCCGGGTAACATTGTCAACGGTGATAAAAATTGGCCGAAACTGCTTGCTGAATAGTGGCTACCCTAATAAACAAAAGGTCGCTGTTATAGCGACCTTATTCATTTGTTTTTAGAAAGCCTTACCACATCAAATCGTCTGGTACGACGAAATCTGCGTACGGGTCATCTTCTGCAGGGATGTCTGCTTCTGGTTCTTTCTGTTCGATGATCACAGACTCGTCACGCTGAGCAATCTTGTTCGCAACAGGACGAGGAATTACCACATAGCTTTCACCAACGATGGCGATTGCCAAGATGCCTTTGATCAACTGATCACGGACAAGTGAATCGACATAGAGAGATTTCACTAGCGTGCCGTGAGTGAAGTTGTATTTGATATCACCATCTTTCAAATCAAGCTTGTTCATTTCGATCAGCTGAATGATTTGCGCCTTGACTTCTTTGCTCAAACGTTCGTTGTTTTGCTGCTCGCTAAGTTGCTTGTCACGCTCTAACTGCTGACGTTTGTTCTCTTCAACCGCCGCTTTTACTTCGCGTGCTTGAACGCGTGATTTTTTAGAGCCTTTCTTAGCTTTCTTCAGTTTTTTCTCGTTAACCAAGCCTGCTTTTAGCATCTGCTCTTGAAGGGTAAGTTTTGCCATGTTCTATCCGGTTAGTGCGCAATTTTGTGCATTTTAACCAGTCATTAGCCGCAAAGAAAGAGCGTTTGATGCTTGATTCGAATCTTTGTTAAGCAAAAAAGATGGAAATTAATTCAAATAATTCGCGTCTTTTTGAAAGTTCTAACGTCTAAAGTAAATTAGGCCAAACTTTTTTGAAGTGAAACTATGAACACCTCTGAAACCCGATACGTTTCCCAACAAGTGATTGAAGATGCCTGCGAATGGGCAATCATGCATGGAGTGGCTTTTCGTCAAGCCGATAACACGGCTAGGCATTGTCCATTTAGTATTGTGCCCATGACGATTGAGCGTGATGTTTATGAGCACCTTAAAACGGTTACTCCGTTGATTGCCAAATTGATTAGCCATGTTTCGGAAGATCATGACTTCCTACAGACTTCGCTTTCTGAACTTGCGGAAGCAGATGCATTTTTTGGCCGTTTGATGGAATTACATCGTGAAGTTCATGGTGACATTATCAATCGTATCCCCCCTGCGCGTCAGCCATTGCTGCTAATGCGAACAGATTTTATGGATGATCGTAAACACGGCGCAAGAGTGATTGAGTTTAATGGCATTGCGGCAGGGATGGCGCCTTTTGGTCAACGTGCGACGGAACTGCATCAATTCATAAAAACACAATGGGGCAGCGTATACCAAGATTGGTTAGAAGATGAACATGCGATACCAGCAGACAATGTAGGTATGGAGCAACTTGCACTAGGAATAGCGACTGCGGCGAAAAAAGTAAAAGCTCACTTCAACGAAGAGGGAACACCGACTTTCCTTATGGTGGTGCAAAAAAACGAAGGCAATGTTTACGACCAACACTTGCTAGAAATTGAACTGCAAAAGTTGGACGTTAGGACGGTAAGGCGTACTTTTGAACAGCTAAGCTCTAAATTGTCTTCGGGAGAGCGTCAGCGCCTTGTATTGGAAGATATCGGTGGCGTAGATGTGGTGTATTTGCGTGCAGGTTACCAGTACATGGATTACTTTTCACCAGAGCTGAACGAGCCAATTTGCTGCCAGGCATTAAGTCAAACACGTTTGTTTATGGAAAAGCATCACGTAGCGATGAATGCGACCATCAGCCAACAGCTCGCGACCAGTAAGTCAATGCAGATGCTGTTAACCATGATGCCAGCGAGCGAGTATCTGCGTTGGGGGCTCAACCCTAAAGAAGCTGAGTTAGTAAAAAGTGTATTGGCGGATATGAAGCCAATCAACACGGATTCCATTAAATGGTTTGCCGCTTCTGGCAACAAAGACGAATGGGTTCTAAAAAACCAAGGTGAGGGTGGCGGCCACTGTATCTTTGGTGAAGACATATCAAAACAATTGAGCCGATTACCGAAAGAGCAATATAACGCTTGGGCTTTGATGCAACGTTTGCATCCGCATGAAAGAGATAAGCCGACTATTGCGGTGCGCGATGGTCAGCAAACACTTGTGAATGATTTGGTGAGTGAAATCGGATTGTTCACCGTCCACTACAAAGGTGAGCCTGTCACTGAACTGGATGGTTATGCAGGGTATTTGATTCGCAGCAAGCCCGCCAGTGAAAACGAAGGCGGCATCCACAGTGGCAAAGGTATCTTGGATTCCCTAGTGCTGGTGGATTGAAAAAGATAAGACTCTCCGTGAGTGGTGCGCGGAGAGTGTTTTTTCTTTGATGGGTACAACGCAACGTATGCTCGTCCAAAGAAACATATCACCAAATATTCCTGCCTATAACGTCGCTACATAGCAAAGCTGATGTGAACAATTATGTCGTTTTTAAACAGTTAAATTTCGCGCTTAAATATACTCTTAGACAATAATTTGGGGTGATGAATTGCTTTGATCTGACATCTTTGATGAAAATAGGATACTAATTAAATAAAACGTTATGTTGTATTTTTATATTGATTAGCCATTTTTAATGTGTTTTTTGTCAGTTTTATCCGTGCATATTGTGATCTTATCAATACTTTATTTTATTGATGCAATTATATTTTATTTAATTTGGTTTAAATTTGTCGACGTCAGTCACAAAAGAAAAGGTAAGGAAATAAACTCAATTAATGATCCTTTAACATAGCGCGATAATCCTCGTAAGTGAATGTTGTTGCTAGTAATGACCGATATATTGTTGTCTTTTCCGACCAATGTGTTCTTTGTACCTTTTGTTTTTCTTATCTTGATAATGTGCATAGACTTCATATTCAATGTCGTGGATGTCGCCGTCGCTGATATAGACTTATTCGAATCTGGCAATCTATTTAGTGGAGGGTTATTGTTACCTCCTATATTATCTAAAGTCCCACTAGCGGTGGGCCTGTGCGTGAGCTTCTTCTTCGCCACTATTCTGTCTTTCTATTTGTCTTCTTCTATAGATCAATACATTAGTTCTACTGCAGCGATGATTGTGAAAGTCGTTTCTATCCCAGTTAACTTCTATTTGTCTTTGTATATTAGTGCCAAGCTATTAAGCCCATTAGCGCCACTCTTCGATAAGAGCAAGGCGTTTGCAAAGGTCGATTTTGTAGGGATGAAAGCAAAAGTGCACAGTGGTGAAGTGAATGCTAAACGCGGTGAAATTATTGTCCATCATAATGGCAGTGAATTCTTACTGGATGCACGAATATTAGAGTCGGATGCACCCATTGAATATGGAAACGACGTCGTGATCGTTTCTCTAAATAAACAAAAAAAATATTACATTATTAATCAGTAGCTAGAAAATTAAGGAGCAGCTATGCAGATTTCTCCAAGTCTGATATTCCTTGGAATTGGTATCGGGATTTTTTTGATTATTCTTGTGTTTCTTACCACCCGATATAAAAAAGTTCGAGGCGAGGGCGATGCACTCATTGTAAACGGACTGCATGCCACACGCGCTTCTTTAACGGGTACTTTTGTATGGCCGGTTATCAACAAATTTGAGTTCATGGATATTACTCGTAAAAAAATCTCGGTTGTTCGAAGCGGTCGCAAAGATCAAGAAGGCGAAGAATATGAGGGCCTGCACTGCCGAGATAATATTCGTGCGGACCTTAAAGTCGATTTCTATATCGGTGTGAATCATGAAGAAGAAGACATTGTCCGTGTTGCCAAGCTCTTTACTGCCCATGATGCTTCTAACCTAGATCGCCTGAAAGAGCATTTCCAACCTAAGTTTTCTGAAGCACTTAAAACGGCGGTAAAACAGTTTGAATTCGAAGAACTGTTAACCAATCGTCGAGCGTTCCGTGATGCCGTTGTTGAAGTAATCGGTAGTGAAATGGACGGCTTCAAAATCTATGACGTTGTGATCGATAAAGTCGACCAAACGGCTCTAGATGCGCACAGTCCAGGCAACATTCTCGATGTCGAAGGCATTCGTAAAATCTCTGCTATTACCGCGCAAAAGAACACGGAAACGAATGCGATTCGTCAGGATGAGCAAACGACAATTAAGAAGAAAAACGTTGAGGCTGAAGCGAACCGTCTCCAGCTTGATAAACAAGAGAAAGAGAGCATTGCTCGCACTCAGCGTGAAATCGATATTATCAAAGCGCAAGAAGAAGCGTTGGCCGCTGAAAAGCGTGAAGAATATGAGCGAATTACTAAGCTAGCGGAACTTGAAACCGAGGAAGAAGTCGCTAAGAAACGCGAGAGTGTCGAGATGGAAGTCGAGATGACACGCATTGCAAACCAGCGTCAAGTCGCGATTCAACAAGAAGAGCTAAATCGTTCTGTAGAGACTGAGCGAGTTCGCACTTCGTCGGAAGTCGCCGAAAAAGAAATGCAGAAAGAGACGACGGTCGAAGAAGCGATGAAGTCTGTTGCAGAGACGCGTTCTCAACGTGTTGAAATCGAGCGTAAGATTGCACGTGAAGAGGAAGAAACAGAGAATTTACGTGTTAATGAACGTGTAAACCGTGAAAAACGCATCAAACTGACGGAGGCTGAAGCCGTCGCTGAAGCCGCTCAAATTGAACTGCTTGTTGCGGCACGAGCTGAAAAAGATGCAGCTCGCGAGCGTTCTGAACGTATCTTGATTGAAAACGAAGCTGAGCTGAAAGTGAAAACACGCGATGCGGAAAATGAGCTTGCGGTGAAGACTCGCCAAGCGGAAGCGGAACAGGTTGTGACGACCAAGCGTGCAGAAGCTGAGTTCGTATCAAAAGATCGCGAAGCGGCAGCGAAAGAGCGAATGGCACAAGCTGAGAAAGAAATGATCAGTGCAACAGGCCTAGCTGAAGTGGAAGTGGAACGTGAGCGTGCCCTTGCGATTAAAGAGACAGGGGAAGCAGAAGCTTACACCTTGCAAAGTGCGGGTGAAGCGGAAGCGCAAGCACTGCGTGCGAAAGGTTTGGCAGAAGCAGAAGCGCAAACTGCTCGCTTTGAGGCTGCTCAACAATACGATGATCACACTCGTGAGCACGACAAGTGGGTTATGCAGCTACAGCAAGAGAAAGACCTTGAAATGGCGCGTATTGACGCTCAGAAAACCGTGGTTGGGGCGAACGCTCAAGCCTTGGGTGAAGCCTTGTCTAAAGCTGATATCCGTTTGTTTGGTGGTGAAGGGATGGAGCAAATCCGTCGCACTATCATGGATGCCGCTGTCGTTGATGCGAAGTTTAATGAGTCAGAAGTCCTTAACCCATTGGTTTCAGACTATGTGAATGGAAACCGTAGTCTGCCACAAGACATCAAAGACGTGTTAGAGAGTACAGAACTGAAAAGCAGTGATTTGAGCAACGTTGCTTTAGCGGGGTTGCTGAATTCACAAGGTGGCGCCGCGGAGCTGATGAAGAAAATTCAAAGCTCATTAGACACAACAACCAGCGATAAATCTTAACCCTTCATTCTCTCTAAGAAATCCCGCTTCCTCGCAAGCGGGATTTATAGGTATTAGCATGTCAGATATGACTCAAAAAGCGGTGAGTGATGCTGGTGCATACGATGTTTTAAAGACGCGTTTGTTGCAGCAAGGCAGCCAGCTAAAGTCTCTCTCCCAATCCTTCAATCAGCAACGTCAAGAAACGTTTGGCGGTCAAGATTTTAACTTGATCGGCAAGGTCAATGTTCAAACCGATGCCAAGTGTATTCCGATCGACATGGCTCAGGTAAACCAGCATTTACTGTTCGGTTATCATGTCCAAGTCGGGATGAAAGCGACGCCTTCATTGGATGATGTCTTCGGGCTTTATCTCCTCCATGAAAATGAAGGTACATTTCGTGTAGAACGTCTCCCACTTGAATCCAGTTTTTTATCGGATTCTCGTTTTACCCATGAATTGTCGGAACTGTTTACTTACTACCGAGACGCGAGGCTTTCTCAAATCTCTCGTCAAGAAAGCACGCTTTACCTCGCCTTCCAAATCGGAATGCGCCCGGAAGACAGGAAAGTATTTCGTTTTCAGATCAACGCCCACTCTATCGAGTACATTGATTCTTTGGGGCAAAATGCGCTAACCAGTGTTCCTCAACATGATTTTGATTGGATCCCAACAACGCGAGATGATCATGTGCTTGGCGATCACCCGCATGTATCTCTTCAAGATAAGCTGTTTGTTGAATGTGTGGGTGGGGACTTAACCATCAAGGTGGAAGACAACACCAAAGATGGCAAAGGTATCTACAGAGAGGAAGTTGAAGATCCTCATCAAAGCGTTGCTGATGCACAGATCGACTACGCGTTTGTCGGAGACTTAATCGCGCTACGAGTAAAGCCAAACCGAGAAAAACACGCTCGATACTTCCTCTACAATTCAGTGAATCAGTCCGTCGTAAGGGCTGATGCATTAAGGGCAAGTGCAAAAACGTTACCTGAAGATCATGGTGTGCTTTACGCTAATGGTTATGTTTTATCAAATGGCGAAGACAAACAGTTCGCCTTTGAAGCTGACCAGCTCAAGTTTTTCCAACAGATCACGTCACCGAATGGTGAAGACATTCTTTATATCTTTTTCAACGCCGTTGAAGGTTATTACATCGCCTACACCTACAACTTGATTGAAAAGAAATTTGAAGCGCCAATGGAAAGCCACGGTTACAGCTTATACCCAGATGGCCGCTGGTTAGTGTTTCAACTGTCAGAAAATGAAGAAGCGTCTACCATCCACCCAATGAGAATTTGGGATACGCCATTTTCTACACCAGAGCACTATGCGAAGGTCAATGCGCAAACTCAAGGCAGTAGTCCGCTTTTCAATCTTGGTAATACTGAGCTAGTGCGAGCACTGTCTTCTGTACTCTCGATTTGCCAATTAGCACAGAGTGAAGAGGTGACTCAAGCGGCCTATGAGGTACTGATAAAGCAGTGTCGTTCAACGCTCGATCACTACACCTGGCTCAATCATGATTACGCTTGTGGAATAGGCAGTGCGATCAATGAACTCATGGGGACTACCGATAAGATCATCGATGAGTTTGCCAAAGTTCAACAGCTACAAAAACATGCAGCAAGCAGTCTTGATGAGCAAAAATCTGCGGTTTCCGAGCTTATCGGGAAAATCAAACTGGCACCCAAAGAGCAAGCGAACACGCTACTGAGTTTACTTAGTGAGGTAAAAGGGCAAGTTGGCGTGACTATGTCGCTCCGTCAGCAGCATTATATTGATGAGGTTCAAGTCGACCGTTTGCTTGAAGAATTACAGGCACAGCGTGAGTCACTTAACCTACACTTGCTCACTCTTCTTCAGGACGAAAAAGCGTACGTCCCGTTCAAGAAGCAAATTCAGAAAATCGAGTTACAACTCGAAGAAGTGAGCAAAACGGCGGAGATTCAGAAACTCAGCGAAGAAGTGGAAACACTTCGTCATGAGCTTCAAATAGTGACGGAAGAAGTTACAGACATCGAAACCGAAGACCCGACACAAGCGACTCGAATTTTAGACCTTACGACAGAAGTAACGTCTTTACTTAATACTGTTTCAGCGAAGCTAAGAGCAAAATCTCAAGGCTTACAAAGTGAAGAAGCTCAAGCGGAATTTAGTGCTCAATTTAAGCTGCTCAGCCAATCGGTGAGCAGTGCAATGGAGCAAGCATTAACGCCAGATGATTGTGATACTCAACTTGCTAAGCTTGTTGGGCAACTTGATAAGTTAGAGTCGCGTTTTGCAGATTTCGACCAGTTTTTGACCGAAATATATTCAAAGCGTGATGAGATCCAATCGACACTGGATAACCACAAGCAACAGCTCATAGCGGGTCAACAACGTCGAGTTCAAAACTTGCTCCAAGCGGCGAATGTCACTATGAGCAGTGTAGAAAAGCGCGTTGAACGATTTGATGATGTCGCAGGGCTAAATAGTTACTTTGCTACTGATGCAATGGTACTTAAGCTACAACAGTTGTCTCAGACTATTCGTGACCTTGGCGATAGTGTGAAAGCTGATAGTGTTGACGCAAAATTGAAATCGCTTCAAGACCAATCTTTGCGAGCGTTACGAGATAACCAAGACATCTTCGAGAAAGGTGGAACCGTTCTGCGTTTGGGCAAGCATCGGTTCAGTGTGAACCAGCAACCACTTGACCTTAGTTTGGTCGATCAAAGTGGTGAATTGGCGTTACACATTTCCGGAACGGATTTTTACCAAGCGGTAGAAGACCAAGCATTCCTCGACTTGCAAACCGTTTCTCGTTTAGACGTAGCCTCAGAAAGTGAAGATGTCTATCGAGCGGAATATCTGGCGTATTTGATATTGCATCAAGCTTCTATCAATCAAGATGGGCAGAGCCTAGAAACGCTTTATGAAGCTTTGAAAGAAGATAAGTTGAATGAACTCGTCCAACGCTTTGCGGCACCACGTTATCGAGAAGGGTACGTCAAAGGTATCCACGACCACGATGCAGTCAACATTTTACTTAAAGTGCTGCCTGTTTATCAGCAAGCGGGTTTACTACGTTACAGCCAAACTGCTCGCTCAAAAGCCATCTTGTGGTTATTGGAGCAAGATGCTGAACGAATAGAGCATTATCAACAACAGGCACAAAACGCTAAGTTATTACGAGAGCATTTAAATGCATCGCAAGCGTATCAAGAGCTGCAAAAACAACTGGTTGATTCCCTAAATGATGATCAACATGAAGCCGCTGACTACCTTGCGCAGCTATTGAGTGAGCAAGATTGGCAAATCGAAGTGAGTCAGGATTCTCTTTCTCTCTGTGAAGATTATTTGCAATTCAGACGCAGTTTGGGCTGGCAACCTCAACCGCTCAGCTTTACTGAATCATTTAACGATCACCACCAGTGGCTCAGTGCGTACACTACTAAAAAGCAATACGGTCAGGCATTCGCGTGTGAGGCTGCAACGGTTGCTGTCGTGAATACCATGTCTGAGCAAAGGTTAGGTAGTGTCGACTTTTCATTGGTGTGTCATGTCGAGGGGTTATTGGGAGAACACGCTCGAATAAATAAGGGCAGTGTAGAGCTCGTGTTGGATGACTTTATTCAAAGAAACGAGCATCATCGAAGCTCGGTGGTTCCGAACTTCGAAGCCTATCTATCGCAGCGTACCCAGTTGCTGAGCTCTGCCAAAGAAGACTTTCGTCTTGGTGAATTCAAACCTCGCCCATTGACGTCATTTGTTCGCAACAAGTTGATCAGTGAGAGTTACTTACCTCTTATTGGTGACAACTTTGCTAAGCAAATGGGCACGTTAGGCGACAAAAAGCGTACTGATTTGATGGGTATGCTACTTCTTATCTCTCCGCCTGGTTACGGTAAAACGACGTTAATTGAGTATGTTGCGCACAAATTAGGCTTGGTGTTCATGAAGATCAATGGCCCTTCCATCGGTCATCAAGCGACATCCCTCGATCCAGCCGATGCTCCCGATCAAAATGCGGCGCGTGAAATTGAAAAAATTAACCTCGCGTTCGAGATGGGCAACAACGTGTTGCTGTACTTGGATGATATTCAACATACCCATCCTGAGTTTTTACAGAAATTCATCTCACTCTGTGATGGCACGCGTCGAATAGAGGGAACATGGAAAGGGAAAACGAAAACCTACGACATGCGTGGCAAAAAGTTTGCCGTCGTGATGGCGGGTAACCCGTACACCGAGAGTGGTGAAGCGTTCCGAATCCCGGATATGTTGGCTAACCGTGCGGACATCTACAACCTCGGTGATATGCTGTCTGACCAAAAAGCGATCTTCGATTTAAGCTTCATCGAAAACTCGCTCACATCCAACAATGTTCTTGCGCCTTTAGCGACACGAGATCTGAATGATTTGTACCGCTTTGTCAGAATGGCTGAGGGGGAAAACATCGCGCTGAGTGAGATGAGCCATTCTTACTCTGCTATTGAATCTGGCGAGATCGTGACGACCCTACAAAAACTGATCATGGCGCAGCAAATTGTCTTGAAGGTGAACCAGCAGTACATCAAGTCAGCCGCAACAGCGGACCAGTATCGCGTTGAACCGCCGTTTAAGCTGCAAGGCTCGTATCGAAACATGAATAAACTGGCGGAGAAAATATCGTCAGTGATGACCGACCAAGAGATGAACACGCTGCTTCAAGATCACTATCAGGGTGAAGCGCAAACGCTGGCTGCGGGCACTGAAGAGAACCTACTCAAACTTGCAGAGTTACGCGGTGACATGACGGATGAACAGCAAGCTCGTTGGTCTGAAATCAAAGAAGGGTATCAGCGTCAGCAAATGATGGGTGATTCCGAAGACCGAGCAGGACAGGTGGTGCAGCAACTTGCGATGCTGAATCAACATGTTGCTCGATTTGGTCGTCATGATCAGGAGGGAAGCTAAATGAATCGACAGAAATGGTCAGCGTGGTTAGAGGCCTCGATACAAGATTACCGCCTAGATGATAGTGAGCGAAGAGAACTTCAATCGGAGCTGCAGGATTCGGTATTAAGTCATGAAGACCGCTCATACCTGCGGAATTTGAGCTTTAAGCTTGTACAACAAGAAATACAAAACCAGGGCGATGCTGCTGCTCTGGTTCGCTGGTTAGAGCGAGTGGTCAAAGTCTTAGATAATGTAATGAGTGCGAACTTAGCAGATACCGCGTCAAGTTGGTTTTCACCGGGTAGAGCGTGCGCGTCCGGCATCATTGAACAGCTGAAACTGGCTCGTCATTCAGTGGATATCTGCGTTTTCACTATTGCAGATAATGACCTAACCGATCAGATCCTTTCGGCGCATAAAAGAGGTGTGGCGGTCCGAATCGTGACCGACAACGACAAAATGTACGATAAAGGTAGTGATGTTGAATATCTTGCAGCACAAGGTGTCGCGGTTAAAATTGATACCACTCGATACCATATGCACCATAAGTTCGCGATATTCGATCAACAACGGTTGATCAATGGCAGCTTTAACTGGACGCGCAGTGCTTCTAAATACAATCAGGAAGATATCACGCTTACCGACGATCGCAGGTTTGTTTCTGCGTTCTCAAGACAATTTGAAACGTTATGGCAAAAGTTCCCTTGCCATAAGCCGTCATAAATATAGGGAGATCCCATGACCGAATTGATGAATTCTGAACATCAGGTACTTGAGGTGGACGCTACTCCTCAAATCGTCGCGCTAGCAGAGCAATTTGATGCGTTTGACAGTGTGGCGACGATCACTTTTGGTAAAGAAGCACTAGAAAAAATCACCGCTTTCTCTGACGAAGTATTAGAGCAAGTTCGTGTTCGAGATAGTGGTGAAGCTGGCGATATCCTGCATGCCATGGTGTCGTCCATGGACAGCGCTGAATTCTCTAATTTAGGCAAAACCAGCTTGTTATCGAGACTTCCTCTAGTCGGTGAGCTTTTTGATTCATTCAAAAAATTCTCGGCTAGTTTTGATTCAGTGAAGAGCCAACTGGAACAGCTTTCAGGGCGTTTAGAAGCGCAAGAAATGAAGTTGGCTCATGATATTACCCAACTCGATACGCTCTATGACCACAACTTAGATCTACTTGGCGGATTAGAACAGTACATTGCCGCTGGTAAGTATAAGTTAAATCAGCTTACTCAGAATGTGTTACCAAGCTTACTGGCACAATCTGAGCAAAGTGGTGACGCGTTGGATGCCCAGAAATATCGTGATGCGACCCAAGCCGTTGCGCGTTTAGAGAAGCGCGTGCATAACCTTGAGCTTACTCGCCTTGCTGCCATCCAAACCGCGCCCCAGATTCGATTGTCTCAAGAAGGCAATAAAATGCTGATGGAAGACATTCAAGATATCGTTCACAACACCTTCCCGTTGTGGAAGCGCCAATTCTTGATTGCGATTTCCAATTACGAAAAAGAGAAAGCGTTGAAGGTAACGCGCGCGGTGAAGGATTACACCAATAAGCAATATGTACAAAACGCGGAGAAACTGAAGGCGTTAGAAGAACAAATTGCAGAAAACTACCAGCGTGGCATTCTCGACCTCGATTCTCTAGAGACCGTGAATCAACTGACGATAGAAACGCTGAACAATACGCTATCGCGAGTGAAGGAAGGCAGAGCGCAACGTGAGCAGGCTCAGCAAGTGATTGAGCGAGCAGAGGCGGAACTTAAACAAGCGCTTCAGCAAACCTTGTAAGGTGAATCATCAAGAAATCACTCCCTTACTCGTTTTTTATATACTTTTAACTAGTAATAGAAAATAGGGAGTGATTTTTTTGGTAAAAGAGACAGCGTGGTTTTATGCCGAGTTTACAGAACCACATCAGCGGTGATGCGCTTACATGTGACCAGAACCATGGAACATGCCACCGAACATTCCGCCAAATATCATCCCTAAAATGCTGAAGATGATCCCTAGAATGATCATTGCAGGGATTGAAGCGATAGCGAACTTGACCATAAAGATCACCATCGACATAAATGGCATCTTAATATCAACAACAGTCACTTCTTGTTTTGTAGTTTCATCAGACACGAGCGTTCTCCTAAATTTGCATTCTGAATATGCAGCCAGTTTATTACACTCCAACTTAAGAAAACGTTGAGCTGCGTTGCGCTTTTCCCTTTATGGGATAGCAACTGATTAATCTGAGAAATACGGCACGCTATGAATCGCTATCGGAAGCGGGTAAAGCCTTTCAACCAAGCGCCGGATAATCCGTATAGCCGTGTTCATTGCCACCAAATAATGTAGAGCCGTCCAGTTCAGCCAGAGGTTGGTGGTGCTTTAAGCGCGCCACCAAATCTGGGTTAGAAACAAACGGGCGTCCAAACGCCACTAAATCCGCATAACCCTTCTCAAGTACCTCGTCAGCACGATCTTGGGTATAACTGCCAGCGACGATAATCGTGTTAGTGAAGTATTCGCGCAGTTCGATGCGGAAACTTTCTGGAATCACTGGTGCGTCGTCCCAATCGGCTTCAGACAGGTGCAAGTACGCAATATCACGAGCTTGAAGTTGTTTCGATGCATCGAGGATGGTTGGCACAATGTCTGGGCAGTTCATGTCCTTGAAAGTGATGAAAGGTGCGAGTCGTACTCCCACTTTGTTGGCACCAATGGCTTCGCTCACCGCATCGACCACTTCTAATAAAAAGCGAAGTCGGTTTTCGCGAGTACCGCCGTAGTTGTCGGTTCTGTGATTTGAATTGGTACGTAGGAACTGGTCAATCAGGTAACCATTACCGCCGTGGATTTCAACGCCATCGAAGCCTGCTTCAATCGCACGTTTTGCTGCATGGGCGAAATCACTCACTACACGGTCAATATCCGATTGAGTCATGGCTCGAGGCTTTACACAATCGACCATGTTGCCATTGCCTTGTTCGTCGGCAATCCACACTTGGGTTTCTACAGGTTTTAGTGCTGATGGGGCAATAGGCTGTTCGCCTTTTTGGAATGTCGGGTGTGATACACGGCCAACATGCCATAACTGACAAAACATAGCTGCGCCTTGCTCTTTTGCTGCTTGAGTGACGGTTTTCCAGCCTGCCACTTGCTCATCAGTGTAGACGCCTGGTGTGAATGAGTAACCCTGCGAATCGTCTGAAATCTGGGTGGCTTCAGAGATAATTAAGCCCGCGGTTGCGCGCTGCTTGTAGTAAGTCGCCATTATTTGGTTTGGAATGTTGCCCGGTTGGCTGGTGCGCGCTCGGGTCATTGGAGCCATGACTACGCGGTTTTGTAGATTCAGTTGTTTCAACTGTGTTGGTTCAAATAGTTTGCTCATGATTGGTTCCTTACTTAAGTAGTGGTACTTGGGTTTTGTTGCTTACAGATTCCATCCAATCTTTCACGGCGTTGTCCCATTGGATTTCTGCGGCACTGAAGAACCCGCGCAAAATAGAAAATAAGATCGCTTCGTCTATCAAAGTCACATGCTGGTAGGAATCGAGATTCAACACACTTTTCGCACGTTCGATGAGCGCTTCTACCTCTTTGGCAATGTTTGGTGTGTCTTGCAAAAGTGCGTCAAAATTGAGTGCGTCAGTTTCCTTTTTCGCGCGCCAAGCGAGCTGTGCAGACTGAGTGGCAAACTCTGGCAAATCCATGTTTGACCAACGCGGGTAACCCACTTTTTGTAGTGGAAGGAACGCGATTTTTTGCCAATCCAGCGCTTGTTGAGATGGCTGGCTTGTTTCACTTGATGTTGCCAGCTCAAGGAAGTAAGCGATGATATCTAGGCTTTCTGCCATCGCTTCACTGTTGTCTTTGATAAGAAGTGGTACTTGTTTGGTTCCAATCAGGTCTGTTGTGGTTTTGTCATCGTCATAAGCAATATTGATGACGTCGAGTTGGATATTCAGCATGCCAGCAATGTAGCGGACGCGAGCACTGAATGGGCAATGTTCGTAAATGTAGAGTTTCATAGTGTTTTCCTAGTGATTTAATTGGGTAGCCCCGCCTTTTCGGGAGGCGTTAAGTCAGGGCTACCAGTAGGGATGAAATTAGTTGTTGAAGCTTGGTGCTAGTTCGGTTTGTTTGCTTTCTTTGCGGTTCGCCTTGGCGATAAATAGCAAACCAATCAGTGGAACAATGATGGCTGCGTAAGGGATCATGCCTGCGCCCATTTGGCTATCGAGCACCATGCCGCCTAAGAAACCGCCAAAGGCATTGGCTAAGTTGAACGCTGAGATGTTTGCCGTCGCCGCTAATTCTTGACCTTCACCACCGTGGTTCATTACTCGAAGCTGCATTGCTGGCACGTTAGCGAATGACGCAATACCAAATACAAAGGCGGTGGCAATAAACAGAACTTTGCTGTCGACAGTTAGGCCGACCAGTACGAGTGACACAATCATCGCGATAGCCCAGAACATGGACGCTTTTTGTAGGCTTTTATCCGATGAACGACCACCCATGGTGTTGCCAACAATCAGACCTACGCCGACGATAACCAAAATCCAAGTCACGGCACTTTCACCAAAGCCAGTGATGTGCATGGCGATAGGGGCGATGTAACCATACAAAGTCATAAACCCCGACCAAGCAAATACGGTGATCGCAAGGCTGATAAGTAGCATTGGGTTTTTGAACGCAGCCAATTGCGCTTTGACATCTTTTGCTTCGCCATGACCAGTCGATTTGATCACTGAAGTGATGAAGAACAGAGCCACTAAACCAAAAGCGGCAACGGTTAAGAAAGTGGTGTGCCAGCCGAATTGCAAGCCAATCCAAGTACCGCCAGGCACACCTAAAACGTTAGCCAGTGTTAGGCCTGCGAACATCTGTCCGACTGCACGGCCTGCCATTTTTTCTGAAACCAAATTAGTCGCGACCACGGCTCCGATACCGTAGAAAGGACCTTGAACCAAGCCCGTGATCACTCGGCTGACCATCAACACAAAGTAGTTCGGTGCGAAAGCGGACAATACGTTGCCGAGAATAAACAGCACCATTAGCCCAGCTAGTACGGCTTTCTTGTTAAAGCGCGCTAAGTAAATCGTAAGTAGCGGGCCGCCAAACACAATGGCAAGCGCGTAGGCACTGATTAGATAACCCGCTTGCCCTTCCGTGATGGACAAAGAGTTGGCAACTTGAGGAAGGATTCCTGCAATAACAAATTCCGCGGTACCGATAGCAAAAGCTGCAAGCGTTAGGATCCATACCTGCAGCGGCATTTTTTCTTTATTCATGGGGGAGTCTCTTTTTTTATTTCGTTTGAACCCATTGGTGCCATGTTTTTGTATTGCTCTGACACCTTGTTTTTATTTGCGGTTAGCTAAGCGTGTGTTGTTAGCCAAGCAGTGCGCCACCATCAACATCAATCACGGCGCCAGTCATGTAGCTGTTTTCAATCAGAAGTCGGTAAGCTTTTGCAACGTCACTGGCTTCACCAACTTTGCCTACGGGCAAGCTATTTTGTGTGCGTTTGAACATGGCATTTCTATCGTCTTCATTCATGCCTTGATACGCCTCAGTTCTAGCCAAACCTGGGCTGACCGCATTCACTCGGATAGGAGCCAATTCTTTCGCCAGTACTTTCGTGGTCGCTTCAATAGCCGCGTTGATGGCAGTTTTGACGTAGGTGTTAGCAACAACTTTGCGCGATAACATGCCGGAAGTTAGCGTGATTGAGCCGCCTTTCTTGATGTAGCGTGCGCCATGTTTTGCCGCGTTGATGGCGCCCCAAAACTTGGTATCGAACGCGTATTTTGCTTGGGAAACTTCTACATCCACCACTTTGCCTGCCGGAGCATAAGAACCTGCTGTGACGATCAGGTGGTCAAAAGCACCAATGGTTTCGAAGTAGTGGTAAACCGACTGTTCATCACTGATGTCTAACCCTGTTTTGCGGCTTGCTACGTGGACAACCGCATTGTCGCTTGCAAGTTGTTGGCTAAGTTCAGCACCAATACCTGATGTGCCACCTAGTACGACGTAGACAGTTTTTTCTGTTTTCATGATTTGTTTCTCCAATCTCGTTTTGTTGGAGCCAGTATATTGATTGGAAGAAATTTGATAATTGGGTAATATTTGAATTGATTATTCAGCTCAGTCGAACAATGAAATTTCGGAGGTAATGTGGACAAGTTTTCGGATATGACGTTGTTTGTCAGCATAGTGAAGAACCAAGGGCTGGCAGCGGCTGGTAGAGAGCTTGGCTTATCGCCAGCAACAGTAACGGCAAGATTGCAGTCGCTGGAAGACCGTTATGGGGTGAAATTACTTAATCGCAGTACAAGGCATATTTCACTGACGGACTCTGGCGCTATGTACCATCAGGCATGTTTGGAAATCATCGACAGCGTTAAAGAGACGGAAAACTTACTCCAAACTGGCACCAAAGAAGTGCGCGGCACACTTAAGATCTCGGCTCCTCGTGATATTGGTAAGCAATATATTTCGCCAATACTGTCGGAATTTAGTCAGCTCTATCCCGATGTGATCCCTTATCTGTATTTGAACGATAACTTATCCAACTTGGCGGAGTCCGGTTTGGATATTGTTATCCGATATGGGGAGCTAGCCGACAGCAACCTTATCTCTCGCAAACTGGCGTCCAGTCGCCGAGTGCTTTGCGCTTCTCCTCAGTATTTGGCAAAGAAAGGCACGCCGATCACGCCACAAGATTTAGCACAGCACGATTGTTTAGCCATGGTTCGCAGCAATGAAGAGTTGAAAACATGGCACTTTCAAGATGAAGGGCAGCACAATGTAGTTACTGTCGTACCGAAGCGGTTTTCTGATGATGGCGAAGTGATTCGTCAATGGGCGTTAGATGGGGCCGGTATTGCGTTGAAATCGATTCTCGATGTGCAAGAAGACATCAAACAGCAGCGTTTAGTGACGGTGTTAAATGGCTATATGAAGAACTTCAACGCATCGACCTCTTCTGCAGGTGCAGATTTGAACGTGATTTACTTGAGCCGCCAGTATCAACCCAAGCGACTTCGTTTGTTTTTGGACTTCTTGATTGAGCGTTTTCATAGCCAGTTTCCGGAATAAACAAGGTTTAGACGGCAACCTGCAATTGAGGCCATGTGATTAGCCAGTTTTTGGATTCTACCCGAGATTGAAACAGCATTAATGTTCGCTTGGGATTGTAAGTAATCTGGCCTTCAAGCAAAGATTCAAACCCGAACGCTGAAATGCATTCTATCTGGCTATTCTCGTTCAATCTGGCAGCAACCGCCGTCTCTTTTTCTGGCCAGTAACTCATCGCATCCAAGGTACTTTGGTATGGCTTATCACCATTCCTTAGGTGCATGTTTGCTTGATTGCGAACTTGCCAATTTAGCTCTGGCATTAATGCCCAATTCTTCGCGTTTTCGTTTACTCAAGCCAAGTGCAACTAATCGATAAGATTCTGATAAATAGTACTTTAGCTCTTCGTCTAGGCGTCCGGAGGTTTCCGTTTGTTGAATCCACTTCATACCACGGTTTGCGAAATAAGGGGCAGGAATATAGCCCTCATAATCACTTAAAAAATCGAAGTTTAAAGGAGAAGTCTTAAACGTAAATGCAGGCTGCTTGTCTTTACTCCAGCCTCCGATAGCAAATACCTTTCCACCGACTTTCCAAACGTGTGCATCACCCCATTGAACCACATGAGAAGTGGCAGTGAATGAGCCACAGAATTGATTAAATTCATCGTATGTCATTGGGTTACCTCAATAGTGATTAGCTTAAATTTTGGGCTAACTTAGTAATGTGTGCAATCAAAGCCAAGTGAGATTCCGAGGTTTCCCTTCTATGGCGATAGATGCCGACAGTACCCGGCTTGGGCTGTGAGTCTACGGTTAAGATTTTCAACCCTAACGATTGTAAGTAGTCGCTCAGGTGGCTGGTATAAGACATTACGGCTATGCCACTTTTTAGTACATCAATACTCGCGAGTAACGAATCGACTTCGTAAGTTGGGCGGTTATCAAGTTGCTGACGTTCCCTTTCGTTTTGCTTGGGAATTGGGTTGTCTAAAACATGGTTAAACTTTTTTGCATCATAAGTGACGGATAGGGCGGGGTATTCATGGAGCATTTGTTTCGTCACCACTTTACCCAAAAGTGGATGATTGGGAGAGACAAAGTAAGCGTCAACAGTTTGAAATAAAGGAATAAAAGTAACATCACACTTTGACGACAACCCTACAATTTCATGACCAATGAAGAATTCAATTTGCTCATTAATCAAAGAATCCATTAAGCCTAAATGATTGCCAAATTCGACGTGCGTAGATGCGGATGGTTGATGAGACAAATGTTCATCTAAGGCTTGCTTTACGAACAAAGGCCACCAAGCGTCCCCGGCTCCTATTTTTATTTTGCCGACTTGATACTGCTTCCTTTCTTCAATGCCCTGCATCATTTGATTGTATTCGTGCTGCATCGCATCGCTATGACGATAGAGAATACGACCAAACTCGGTCAGAACCATGCCGCTTTGGTGGCGTTCAAAGAGTGTGACGCCAAGAGACTCTTCCAGCTTTTTTAAATTACTCGTCATTGTCGGTTGGCTTAGTCCGGCCATCCTTGCGGCGGCACTTATGCTTTGACAGCGAGCAATCAGTAAAAATTGCTGTAGAGATTTGTCCATTGTTATTCCATTTTTTAAACAAGGTTTCTTGAAGGTATTGTGCACAATTTCTTTTATAAATCACAAATCTGCTATCTGACATAATTGAATTTATTAGTGTTTCATAGATCTAAATCACTATTGGTGAGCAACATATAGATATTGTCTATAAAGCTGGCGCTGTTACCTATTTTTCTCTGAAGAGCGTGTTCCTTAGACTGTCGCCAAAATAACAATCTAAGGGATGAACATGAAACCAAGTTTTATTGCGCTTGCTGTTGCTGCAACGATGGGATTAGTTGGATGTGGTTCAGATTCTGATACCACGGAGATCGTCGATAAACCCATTATTTCGGAAGATCTTTACTTGCGCGGATTGAATGGCGATTGGGGGACTGCGGAACACGCGAAGCTGAACTATTTAGGGAACAACGAATATGAGACGGCTCTGCGTGTAGCGCGAGGTAGTAATCAATTCAAGATTGCCGATCCTGGCTGGCAAATTCAATACACCCATTTTGAACAGCCTGCGATGTTTGATGAAGCTCAGGATTACTTACCAAAACCAGAGACGAATGAAGCATGTATGAATGATGACTGCAATTCGGAAATCACGTTTGAAGATAAAGGTTACTATAAGTTCTCTGTGAGTTTTGCGGATGAAAGCAGCGCGACGATGACCGTAACAAAAGCCACGCAAGAAGAGGCGGAGAAGTACTACTCAGATGCTATTTTGGACCCTGAAATGGTGCATGAGGGGCATCAAAATAAAGAGCTAAAACTGTTCCGAAACTACGATGACAGTAATGAAACGGTGACTTTTTCTGTCAAAGATCCTAAAGCAGATCTGCGCGAGTTTGGCATCTCAACCACGACGGAACTGCGAGACGCTCTGGATCAAGGCATGGTGATTACGGAGAAAGAAGGGCCTCGTGTTGTTTCTGGCGATCTCGCGTTTGATGCACTGTTCGCTTTGACGATGAAAGAGCTCGATCAACTTGCGGTGTCTGAGATCAAAGACGGTAATTACAATTACAACAAACCAATAAAGGCAGAAGTGTTTGAGACAGGTGCCAAGTGGCATTACGTTTGGACTCGTGATTTGGCATATGCGGCCGACCTTTCCCTTGCGTTGATGAATCCTACGCGTGTTGAAAACGGTTTGGAATTCAAGTTATCAGCCTTCCGAGAATCAACTGATCAACAATACGATGGTGAGCAAATCGTCCAAGATACAGGCACTGGTGGCAGTTGGCCGATCAGTACCGACCGAACAACTTGGGCGCTAGGGGCAGAACGTTTACTGTCGGCACTGGATGGCGAAGCTTACAACCAATTCGCAGAGCGCGCTTACAACGCAGTTAGCAACACGCTAGAAGCCGACCGTTTAGCGGCGTTTGATCAAGATTCAGGTCTCTACACGGGAGAACAGTCGTTCTTGGACTGGCGCGAGCAGACATACTCTACGTGGACGCTTAATGATGTTAATGAGATTGGTAGTAGCAAAGCGTTGTCTACTAACGTGGTTCACTATCGAGCAATGCGCTTAGCGGCGAAGTTGGCAGAACAATTTGACTCAAAAAACGCAGTGAAATACGCAGATTGGGCTGAGCAATTAAAAACGGCAATCAATACCGAGTTTTGGAATGAACAGCGTGGTATGTACGTGAGTTACTTGTTCGATAACGGGCAAGATATTGCGGTCGACAAATATGACATGCTTGGTGAAGCGCTGGCGATCATAAGCGGTATTGCAAGCAATGAACAAGCGAAGCAAATCATGGAAAACTATCCTCACAGTGAGTTTGGTGTGCCAGTTTATTTCCCTCAACAACCTGATGTTCCTGTGTATCATAACCGTGCTATTTGGCCATTTGTCACCGCATATAGCTTGCGCGCTGCACATCAAACTCAAAACGTGGCAGCGGCTAACAATGCGATTCAATCCCTAGTTCGCGGCACCGCAACGAACCTATCAAATATGGAAAACTTGGAGTGGTTGTCTGGCAAATCGTTCATTATTCACAGTGATCATGGTGCAGATGCTTCTCTTGATGGCCCTGTAATTAACTCCCAGCGCCAGTTATGGTCGGTAGGTGGTTACCTCAATATGGTGGTCGAAACTATCTTTGGTATTCACACTGAAACAGGCCAATTGGAAGTGAAACCGTTTATTACCGCTTTGGTAAGAAACCAGATTTTTGCTCAGTCTGACCAAATCACGTTGGAAAACTTTAGCTTCAAAGGAAAAACGTACTCCGTTACGGTTAATCTTCCTGAGGCGGATGGAGAACTAAAAGGTTATTACCCCGTTAACGAGGTGAGTGTTGATGCTAACGGTAATTATTCTGTCACACTCGGCAATGTTGTTAATGATGAGAGCAGCGTCAACGTTATTGAAGGTGTAAAGCCATACGCAACAGAAAGTGCGCAAGTTTACTCTCCGCAAGAGCCTAACTTGGAACTTTCTCGCACGGGAGATAACGTCACGATTGATGTCACCAGTGATTACAACATCAACCTCTACCGAAATGGTCAGCTTATCCAAAATAATGTAAACGGTAAGCAGTTCAGCGATACGCTCAATGGTTTTTCATGTTACTTAGCTGAAAGCATTAACGAGCAAGGTTTCCGCTCCAACCCAAGTGAGCCAATGTGTATCGGCCAAGAAATTCGCGTGAAATTAGAGGGGGAGTATCAACCTTTAACAGACGATGTTGATGTGGTTACGGTGAGCAAAGACAGTGGTGATGTAAATGGTCTGAGTGCTTTCACCGTTCCTACCAACGGACGATACCAGTTGGCAGCGTGGTATAACAATAACCTAGGCCAACTAAATACCGGTATTACTAACGCAGTTAAAGAGCTCCAAGTTCTTGATGAGTCAGGTCAGTCAGTTGGGAAAGGTTACATTCAAATGGGCCATATTGGTGAGAACAAGGGAATGCGTTACTCAACACCGATTGAAGTTCCCTTGGAGCAAGGCAAATCATACCGATTGGTTCTCAAAGATCATTTCAATATGAGTTATTTGAAATCCAATGAAACCTACATTTATTCAGGTGGCGTGGATGGCGAAAAGAATGAAGCGCAAATAGCGGATATACGTATCACGCCGCTCCAGTAACATTCGATAATTACTTCAACAAAGCCGCCGAAAATTTCAGCGGCTTTCAATTTAAGTAATCATTAGATGTTTGTTGTGACGTGAATAATTTGGAAAGCTAATCTACCAAATTGGTGAGCTCTCTATGCTGTCTGATAAGTGATCGATGAATGCTCTTAGTACGGGCGTCATTTGCTTGCGAGTGGCATAAATGGCATGTACGCCGAGTGTTTTGGGCTGCCACTCTGGGAGCAAATGAATTAATTTCCCGTCATCGAGTAAATGTTTGACCGCGGGAAAAGGCTGTAAGCTCACTCCATTCCCATTCAATGCCGCCGCTAAAAGTACTTCTGGTGTGTTGGCGCTGATGTTCCCGTTAATCGATACAGACTCTGTTCCATTTGCCCCTTCAAATCGCCATTCAGAACGACCGAAATAGCTAAAGGATAAACAATTGTGATGACCAAGATCTTGGACGTTTAAAGGCGCGCCATTTTCTTCAATGTATTGAGGTGACGCGCAAATCACCGAGCGGCATTCGCCTAATTGTTTCGCGACGACATTAGAAGGCAACTCATTGGTGATGCGTATAGCAAGGTCGATACGAGAATCCACAAGGTTTACTGTTTCATCCGTTGATAAAATATCAATCGATACTTCAGGCCATTGAGCGACAAAACTTGTGATTGCATCAATTAAAAAACTGCTGACAATAGAGTAGCTTGCAGTAATGCGCAATTGCCCTTTTAGGCTTGCTCTATCCTTATTTCTGATACCACTCAACGAGTCTTCAAGTGCAAGCAATTCGCGTGCTATTTGCAGTGTTTCTTTCCCTGAACTGGTCAAACTAAGGCTTCGAGTTGTGCGGTGGAGTAAACGAGTCTCCATCCACTTTTCGAGCTCACCTAAATAACGTGTCACTTTGGTCCGGGACATGTCGAGATGCTCTGCTGCTGCACTTAAACTGCCACGCTCTACAATTGTGACAAAGACGTTCATTGCCTCAAGTCTATCCATTCTGTTGCTTCACCGTAGGAAAATCACTGTCACAGTATATGACCGAATTTCGCAATAGTGAAAGTTAATTTGCTGTCTATTTCATCTAAAACCAATCAAATAAGATGGCCTCAACATGAAACGAGCCGCATGAGTTGGTTCTCTAACACGGAATAAGATGATGAATAAGCGTTCAATTACTCTACTGGTCACCGCACTAGCGGCATCGAACTATGTGTCGGCTGCGGACTTAGCGATTACCCACTACAACCTCGGTGAAAATGCGATCTTCCCTGCAAGCTCTGTGCTTGTTTCTGGTGAAAAAGAGCTGATGTTGTTTGACGCACAATTTAGCGTCAAAGACGGAAAAAAACTGGTGGAACAGATTAAAGAGAGTGGCAAAGAACTGTCGATGATTTACATCAGCAGCGGTGACCCAGACTATTATTTTGGCTTAGAGCCTATTGTTGCGGCATTCCCAGATGTCAAAGTGGTTGCGAGTGAAGCGGTTGTTAAACATATCGAGCGAACAAAAGACGCGAAACTGGCGTATTGGGGACCGATTTTAGAAGAGGGCGCACCATCAAAAATTGTTGTGCCTACTGTACTCAATGACACCACTCTGATGCTTGAAGGCAAGCGCATTGAAGTAAAAGAAATCAATACTCATGACGCTTACCTTTGGGTGCCTTCGGAGAAGACGGTATTTGGTGGTGTATCGGTTTACAGTGGCGTTCATGTTTGGATGGCGGACACTCAGTCGAAACAAGAGCGTACCCAATGGTCTCAATCGCTGGAGCGCATGAAAGCACTGAAACCAAAAACCGTGATTCCGGGACACTACCTTGGTGACATGCCGAAAGGTGTGGAAGGTGTTCAATTCACTATGAACTACATCGCAGACATCGAACAAACGTTAGAAAAATCAAGCAAGCCATCATCAAGCGAGATTTCGGCAGCGATGAAGGCTAAGTACCCGCAGTTTGCTGCCACAGAAGGCGATCTTGAACTGGGCGCGAAAGTGCTGAGTGGTGAAATGGAGTGGCATTAATCTAAGCCTGTTATTCGCCATACTACCCAAAAACAGCCCCTCATTGTGAGGGGCTGTTGTCGTAATGGCTTTGCCACTTGTCGACGTGGTTTACGATGTGATTGCTGATGAGTAGTAAGTAATTAAAGGCGTGTTCAAAGCTTCAGAACAATTCTTGCCGAGTTACGTCACATACTGACACATTCAAAATCGGTACATGACCGATTAAATAACCATACAAAAAGTCATATTTTTGGTGTCACAGATGATCGGCGTATTTTTCCCCAATAAATACCTAGTCTAACGTGCAAATTATCTGTTAATTCATCACGGTGATGGACGTCATATAACTTGATACAGTTTGGCCAATTTAGCGTCTGTAGGGGTGTTTACACACTTCTTCATTGTCATAAGAGTCGAACGGTATGGTTAATGATGTAGATTTCACCTTTGATGTGGCTGGGTTCTCCGGTGCATTTAAAGTCGAAAGCTTTCGGATTACGGAAACAGTCTCTTCCCCCTTTGAAATGAACCTGACGGTGCTGTCCGATGACGATGCCATCACGTTTGGAGCCTTAAGCCGAAAAATGGGTGTCCTGAGCCTGTTTGGTCAAGGTGTGGGAACGGCTCGCCAGTTTAACGGCAGTATCTCTGAGCTTCGTTACTTAGGCTCTGGTCGCCGCTTCTCGCGCTATCATATTACCTTGGCTCCACACCTTTGGTTTCTCACTCAACGCCAAGACTGTCGCATCTTCCAGATGCAGGCGGTTCCCGACATCATTCGTCAGGTCTTTGATGATGCAGGAATGAGCGATTACCGCTTTGAGTTGTCAGCGCAATACGAAGCGAAAGAGTACGTTCTCCAATACCGTGAAAACGACCAGCATTTTGTGCAGCGATTAATGGCAGAGCATGGCCTTTGGTATTACTTTGAGCACGGCACTACTGGGCATACCATGGTCATTGTCGATAGCAACGATGCGATACCTGAGCTCATCAGTTCACCTACTAATGCTTCTTACCTAGGACCTGTGATTTATCATGCCCAAGGTGGTGGCACGCCAGATCGAGAACACATCTTCGACCTCGAACAAACGCATCGTACTCGCACTGGCATCGTCAGCTATGGCGATTACAACTATCTCACGCCGAAAATCCCACAAGGCAAAAGTGCGGATGAAGGCCCAAACTTTGATTTGCAGCGTTACGACTATCTTGGCCGTTATACTTCACCAGACACAGGGCAGCAACGTGTAACGGAGTGGATGTCCGAATACACGGTGGACAGCCATCAGATTGAAGCTGCGAGCGATATCATGCGTCTTACCTCAGGCTACAGCTTCGATATCAGCCAGCATCCTCGCGCAGGCATCAATCGTGATTACCTCATGTTGACGGTGATGCACACGGGCTTTAACCCTCGTGTACATGAGGAAGAGTCGAGTGATGAGCCTACAACTTATCACAATCAGTTTATCTGCCTACCACGAGATGTGACATTCCGTGCACCTAAAATGGCGTCACCTGTCGTTGATGGTCCTCAAACTGCCGTTGTGGTTGGTCCTGCGGGTGAAGAAATCTACACCGATGAATATGGTCGCATTAAAGTTCAGTTCCATTGGGACCGCTACACACAAAGTGATGAACATAGTTCATGTTGGTTACGTGTTAGTCAATCAATGGCAGCCCCGAACTGGGGAGCAGTCTATCTACCTCGCATTGGACATGAAGTAATTGTGACCTTCCTCGAAGGTGACCCAGACCGGCCATTAGTGACGGGTGCGGTGTACAACGGTTTACACACGCCACCATACCCGCTACCAGAGAATAAAACGCGCACTGTGTTTAGAACCCAAAGCCACAAGGCCGAAGGTTACAACGAAATGTACTTTGAGGATGAGAATGACCAAGAAGAAGTTCATTTCCGCGCTCAAAAAGACATGAAGACCAAAGTGCTCAATAACCGTTACCGAGATATCGGTAATGATGAAGAGTTAAAAGTCGGCAACAACCAAGAAAACAACATCTTAGGCGACCGTAAAGAAGTCATTGACGGGCATAAAACCTCCATCACTAAGCAAACCTTTATGGAGCAAGTTGAGGAAGATGTTCACGTTACTTACAACGCTAATGAGAAAAAGCAAATCGCGAATAATCAAACACTATCCATTGATGAAAACCGCCAAACAATGATTGGCAAAAGCACGTCTCTAGACGTTGAAGGAAATGCGACGCTCGCTATTCTAGATAGTCGTTCTGTAGATGTCGGAAGTGATGATTTACAACGGATTGGTGCAAACCTCACGGTGGATGTTCAAGGTAATACGTCTATACGCTCAGATGGAGACACGACCTATATTTCTGGAGAGGAAATCAAAGTTCAGGTTGGCTATGCGGGATTAATACTAAAAAGCAGTGGTAAGATTCAGCTCTATGGCTCTTCGATTACGATAGATGGTGGATCTGAGAGTATCATCAAAGGTGGTAAAGTCGCTATTAATCCGGGTAAAGGTAAATCTCGCTTTGTAGAAGCTCCGCCATATGAGTCTTTTATGCGTTATAACCAACGCATTGTATTGAAAGACCAGTCCACAGGTGTTGTACATGCAAACAAGCAATACAAGATAGTGTTTGAGGATGGAAAGGAAATTTTTGGTAAAACTAACGACAAAGGTCAAACATCGTTAATAAATACCAAAGATTTAGAGGCTTCGTTTGATGTTTACTGGAGAGAGATTTAATGAAAGATGACCTATGGATTCATGCTGGCAGCTCAAAAACAACAGATGCAAATGATAAAGAGCCAGTAGAACTGAATGTTTCTGCAGGAAATATGTTTTGGGCCGATGACCAAAGTGGCCAGGATTTAGATATACAATTTGCTGTAAATGGTAAACGTACTCCCTCCCTACCTAAAGAGTTCACGCCTAAGGCGACGCTGATTCCAAATACCATTGAGGGTACGTGTAACTCTCTTGAAGTGTATTTGAATGGGCAAGGCTACAAAATACTAGAAAAAATTCCAACAGATGGCATTAAATCACCAGGGGATCTAAGAGCAGCGATACTGACTTGTCCTGCTCAGCCCCAGAATCAAAAAACAATTATTAAACCTAATAATAATGGTGATAATGAAGTAATCACTATCCTTAAAGCAAGTTCTACTTTAGTTCTTCCAGAAAACCTTCTCGGCGAAGTCTTTGATATCGACCAACTATCAGAGGAGGTAGTTTCTGCACTTTATGACACTTTAGCAGAAAATGGTTTGCTGGCTCTGGAACAGTACGAGCACTTATCGAATGACAATAGGGATCAAAACATGGTTGCCACCATGCTGGTCCAATCAGTTGAGCACGGCAGGGTTTATTTACACTTCAAGAATAAATATGGGGCTGATGCTGCATTGGCGTATCTAAAAGAGTTTATATTTGAAGGGAGGTTTACTGTTAAAAGCATGCCACAATGGGGCGGGAAACTTGGTATTGTGTTTAAGGGAGACCGCAGAAATCGTGCATTTCTTACGGGTATAAACTACGGAATTGATGCTGACAAAGTTCAAATGTTTAGCTCCATCATTCAAGCTTCAGAAGATATGGCATCAGGAAGCTGGAGAAATCTTAGAAACAACGTTTCAAGTAATGCAAATCCGTTTAAGGGAACAAATATTATATCTTTTGTTTTTGTTGCATCTTTTGATGTATATGAGTTTTTTACAAAAGATATTGGAGAGCAAAATATTGCTGAGTTTTTAGGTGCTTTAGGCATAACTACAGCAAAGCTTTTTATCTCCGGAGTAATTTCTATGCTTGTCTTAGCTTTTGCTGTTATGTATTTAGGTAGTTTTGGGGTAGTTTTAAGTGCAGGCATTCTTTTTTTAAGTATTGCCGGAGTGTCTTTTTTAGTCGGTTGGGGGATTGACGCTCTTGATACAAAGTATGAGGTTAAAGATAAAGTAAAACTATTTTTAAAAGACGCTTTTCCTGGATTGACAATAGAAAATATGATCAATAAAGATATTGATAAAAACAAGCGTGATATTGATAATTACATTGGCTCATCAGCAATGCATGGTTCAGGATTTTTTGGGTTTTAAGGGGTACTATGGAAGTTTACTCAGATAATAAAATAAATGAAGGGGCTAAAAGGTTTTCTATATTAATAGCTTTTTTTTGCTTTGCGCCGTTCCAAATAGGTAATGCTTTTTCTTCTGAATACTATATTCCTCAGATTTTTTGTTGGTCTATGTTTTTAATAACGTGTATTGTACCGTTGTATACATTTTCTAGTTTTGGGATGAGTTTGATTAAAAAAAGAGTTGAATTTGGTTTGTTGGGACTATTCTACTTGTTATTTAATATTTCAATGTTAATCATGGAGCCTGTAATTACAAGTTCTAAGGAAATCTTTGATATTAACTTTTATATGTTCATTATTCTGATTTTAACATATTTTTTGGGTATTTTTTTTGGCGCTTTTTTTAGTAATGAAAATAAATTCCATAATAAAAATTATATTGTAGTTAGAAGTAATGAAATTGAACTTAGAAAAGTAGATGTATTTGGTGCTCTAAGCCTTCAAAGAATGCCTTTTCTAAGAGCTCCATTAAAAAAGATGCGAAATGCGTTGTATGTTGTTGCCTTTTTTATCGGGACAGGTGGTGCTGGTATTGGTATTGGGATAGCAGAACTGCTCAAACGTTCTGATGTTATAAGTCCTGAAGTAGGAGTTCATTCCGTTCTATTTTTCAGCCTTGGTATGCCTGTACTATTCACATTTGGAGTGTTGATTTACTCGATGGTAGCTTATCTGCTTGAGTGGCGGAAACTGATTGCTGGCATAGAGAAAGAGTTTGGTGGGCATAAAATCATCTTCAACTCTCAAAAAAAGTCTTATAAGAAGATTAAAGAGATACTAGATTCCAAAGAATAATTCAAAAAACGTATATTAAGAAACCAGGTAGAGAATTGTTTTCACTGCTGTATAAAACAAAGCCGCTGAGATTATCAGCGGCTTTGTCGTTTTACTCGATATCCAATTATTTAGCAGCTTGCGGACGTGGCTTACGACGTTGTCCTGACGGTTTACCGTTTGAAGGCTTCGCGTCTGCAGGTTTGCCGCTGTTAGGCTTGCGGTTACCTGATGGTTTGCCACCGTTACCGTTTTTATTTGCGCCCGGTTTGTTCGCTCCAGACTGGTTGCTATTCGGCTTGTTACCGCTTGGCTTGCCGTTTGAACGAGCTTGACCGTCACGATTGCCTTTTGGTTTACCAGCGCCGCCTTTACCTGCTTCACCCTTGCCATTTTTGTTGTCACTGTTGAAACGACGCTTTGGTTTGTAGTTACTGCCGCTGTTTTTCTTCTCAGCGGTTTGACCGTTTTCACCTTCTGCTTTTGGCTTCTTAGGCTTTTTCGGTTTCTTAGGCTTGATTGGGCGAGTATCCAATTTAGATTCTGGAACCACATTGGTTGGTGCAAAGCCCAGCAGCTCTTTACGTGGAAGCAGTTGTTGAATCAAACGTTCAATAGCAAAAAGCTCTGGTGCCTCTAGTGCGCATACCAACGAGATAGCTTTACCAACTTCACCAGCACGGCCTGTACGACCTATACGGTGAACGTAATCTTCTGCCACTTTTGGTAGCTCGAAGTTAACCACTTGAGGAAGCTGAGGAATATCGATACCGCGTGCAGCGATGTCTGTTGCTACCAGTACACGAATCTCGCCAGATTTAAAATCAGCCAACGCTTTAGTACGAGCACCTTGGCTCTTGTTACCGTGAATCGCTGCCGCTGGTAGCTTTTCGTCCACTAAGAATTTCGCCAGGCGGTTTGCACCGTGTTTAGTGCGAGTGAAGACCAGTACTTGCTTCCAATCACCATCTTTGATCAGTTTTACCAGCATCGGCGCTTTCTTCTTCACGTCTGATGGGTAAATGCTTTGCTCTACAGTGCGTGCTGTCGAGTTTGCAGGGTTCACTGAAATCTCAACAGGGTTGTTCACAAGGCCTTTCGCTAGGTCACGAATCTCATTTGAGAATGTCGCAGAGAAAAGTAGGTTTTGACGTTGCTTAGGCAGCAAATCAAGAATCTTACGAATGTCGCGGATAAAGCCCATATCCAGCATGCGGTCCGCTTCGTCCAATACGAGTACTTCTAGTTGGTCGAACTTCACCGCGTTTTGGCTGTAAAGATCCATCAAGCGGCCTGGGGTTGCAACCAATACGTCAGCACCTTTACGTAGACGCTGCATTTGTGGGTTGATCTTAACACCGCCGAACACAACAGCGCTGTTTAGCGATAGGTGACGGCTGTACATGAACACGTTTTCTTGTACCTGAGCAGCAAGTTCACGCGTGGGGGTAAGAATAAGTGCACGAACGTGGTTACTACGAACGCGAGGACCGTTTGACAAACGTTCTAGGATTGGCAGCGTAAAGCCCGCTGTTTTACCCGTACCAGTCTGCGCTGCTGCCATGACGTCTTTCCCTTCCAGAATTGCAGGAATTGCTTGAGCCTGAATTGGCGAAGGGGTGTCGTAGCCTTTTTCCTGAATAGCTTTAAGGATTGGAGCAGATAGACCTAACGAGGTAAAACCCATATGTATGATTCTCAATTGTTGAGTTAGATAACAAGGCGTCGAATTTATGTGCGACGCGAAAAGTGCGCCATTCTGAGGCTTTTAGGCGTCGGCTTCAACTATTTCTGTCACAGATAAATATTTGAAGTAGATCTCACTTCTCGCGGTATCGTTAAAATCACTGCTTTACCTAAAGTTAGCTTGAGGTTTTAAAGTGTTTTACAAGCAAAAGGAAAATCACAACGACAAACACAAGAAATAAGGAACAACGTTATGAAAAGCTATGTAGAACACGCCAATATCTCCGTGGTTGATGCACGTAAAACCATCGAGTTCTTAACAACCGCTATCCCTGAGTGGACGATTCGTGGGAGTGGAAAAATTGATGATTGGTTTGGTCGTCCAATCGAGTGGTTCCATGTTGGAGATGAGCACTCTTATATTGCCATTTCCGATGGTGGTAATGGGGATGCTAGTCACTGGACAACACACTTTACTGGCATGAAACATCTTGGTATCGCAGTACCCGATGTAGAGGCGCTAATTACCCGATTAAAAGAAGTGGGCTATGAACTTGACCACAGAGGGGCAGATCATCCATTTCGTAAAAATGTCTATTACTTAGAAGATCATGGAATGCAGTTTGAGTTTATTGAGTACTTCTCAGACAAAAACAGCGAGCGTAACGATTACACTCAATAGCAATCAAATCGAAGAACAAGTGCAAAGCTATCGGTACGTGGTAGCTTTGCACTTTTTTATGTTCTTGGTTTATCTTTATGCGTGGTCTAAGAAAGCCTGAGTAAGTTTTTGGAACAAGGCATCCACGCTCGGTCTTTCTTTAATATGAGTGAATAAGGGAGTATGAACGTCACCGCGAATATGGTCGTCGTGACCGCATATTTGATTGCACAGTTTTACGGGTTCAACGATTTTTTCTACGTCCGTATCAATAAGAATGCAGGCCTGAGAGAGCACCATTTGCCCACCGCCTTTCTTCAACAACACACGTTGCGCGGTTCCCACCACTTTTTGTCCATTGATGTTTAGGTTGTAGTCCCCGTCACAATAGGAGTTTGGTGTGGCATGTACATCGACCTTAACACCGAGTTGTTCAAAGAAAACCGTTAGGACAGAACATAAGTCGAGATAGGCTTTTTTGATGTCGTAAGGTTGTCCGTCGGGCCAATGATAGATATGAGAAAGGTTAACGATGCCTGGTACTTGTGGTACTGGAGCACCGCCTGTTTTACGAGAAAATAACTTCCAACCTGAATCATTGAGAGCTTGTTCGAGCGGTCCTGAAGTCGGCCACTTTTTTCCAGCGGGTAGAACCAAAGTCGGACTTTTGACTTGCCACAGTAGCAAAACCTGAGAAAGTTGATCCGCTTGGACTTGCTTGATCAATTCATCTTCTTTACTAAAGACATTTGTAACTTCCGCTGCTTGGTAGCGGATCAGTTTGTTTTTGGAAGCCAAATTCAGTTCCTCATTTCAGTGACTCTTCAGTTTTACTCCAATTTAGGAACAAAAGCCAATCGATAAGTAAATCTTGTTTATAATTTATTTACCATTTAAAACATGAGGTTAAATCATAATCATGGGTTTACTTTTAGGATAAAAATTTATTTTACAAATGCAACTGTTGTGATTGCAATGGTTGTTGTGTAATCTTTAAATCATACCCAATAACGAATCATTTTGAAAAGAGAATACTGCTATGAAAAAGAAACTCGCTTTAGTTCATCGACTTGCTTCTATCAGTGCCTATCTATTGATCATGAGCTTTTTCACTAGCACCGTACTGGTGGAGTTGTTTGGTAACCACCAAGCCATTTTGGCAGTAAAAACCTATATTTCTTATGCGATTTGGGCAGTCGTACCATTAATGGCCATCACTGGAATTACTGGTGCGAAGATGGCACCGAATGTGAAAAAAGGGCCTTTAGCTGCGAAGAAAAAACGCATGCCTTTTGTTGCCTTGAATGGGCTGCTGATTTTGGTTCCTGCTGCAATTTACTTAAAGTACTTAGCGGGAATGGGTCAGTTTGATACCATGTTCTACATTATTCAGGGGATTGAGTTGCTTGCTGGCTTCATCAATCTTACCTTGATGACGCTGAATATTCGTGATGCTCGCGCATTAAAGGCATCAAGAAAATCAATGCTTGTGTAAAGCATAAAAAATTTTTGTTGTTCATTGCTTAAACGATAAATAGAATCCGCAGTCTATTTAATTCTAAGGCGATGAAATTATGAAAAAGTTAATGACTGGTGCAGCATTAGCAACGTTATTAACTGGTTGTGTGACGTTCCCAACACAAGAATCAGAGCAAGTAAAAGTGATTTGGGATGATGTAAATGCAATCGAAAACTGCCAACACCTTGGTACAGTAATGGGCTCAGAAGGTCACTTCTACGATTACTGGCTCCATGCAGACAAAGACATGGTTTGGGGCACATTAAACCAAATGCGCATAAAAGCAGTGGAATTGGGTGCAGACACGCTTTACTTGTATCAACCACTGGGTTTCTCAAGCTCGGTCACTATGTTCGCTAACGCGTATCAATGCCAAAACTAAGCTTGGAACAAACGAATAAAAAGCAGACTGTCGACAGTCTGCTTTTTTGCTTTATGCCCCCCCAATTTTAAAGGGGCTGTAAGGAACGACAGGACAGGCCGTTCTTGAATTTTAGTTCAAGCTTGCGGTCGCCATAGCAACGGAGTCGGTAAACGATACACTGAATGCGTCATCGGTATTGAGCACTTTGGCAGGAAATTCCAAGCTTAGCTGAGTTTGAGGCGCCACTTCAGATTCCACACTGGTAATGAACTTCCGAGTTTCTCCAGGAGAAATCTTCAGGTCGCTGTTTCCCTCTGGACCAAGTTCAGCAATACCAATGGTTGCTAGGCCATTACCTTCACCATCCACCAAACTCAACAGTGATTCGGATTTGTAAATCAACTCGCCTTTATCGGTTTGGTACGCTCTGAAGGTGTTAAAGCTTGGCTGTAAATCGCCTTCTGTTGCTAAGTTTGTCACAGAGAAAGTGACATTCGAGCCGTCAAATTTTTCGACTTTGACTAAGACATTCGCGTCTTGGTAACGAGCGGCTGCCGCAGCGGTTGCCAGCTCTTTCTGTCTTTGTTTCTCTCGTTCAACTTCAGCGATACGCGCTTCTTCCTCTGCAATACGTGTTTCTGCCAACGCGTAAGACTTATCTACCATCGCCAGTAGGGCAGGGATAGAGTAAGTAGACAAGCCCTCTAAGTGATCGAAGTCGATCTTCGCGTGAGTGGTCATGTTATTGGTCGAGAACTGACAGTGACCATCAATTAAGCTCACGAATGCGACTTCATATGTACCTTGTAACTTGCTTACTTCAACGCCGGCCTTCTCTATGTTGGCACGCACTTGTTTGATTTCTGCCAGCGACTGCTTTGGTAATGGGCCGTTTGGTGATACGTCGTTAGCCACAGAGACTAATGCTTCGGTCACGAATGGATTGTTTTTCTCTGGAACGACGGTAGTTACAAGGTTAGCTTGAGTAATATCTTCCCCAAGCAACACCGTCATTTTTTGCGATGCAGCGGTCTTATTACCGGCGAGAACGTCGCTACAGTTCGGTGAGTTGCTTGCATTTGCAGATGTTGCAGCAACGAGTGATAGCATGGCGGACAAGCCAGTGATGACGAGTCCTTTCGATGGTCGATTGTTCATCCTGATAACCCCTCTGGAATATGATGCGCTCAGCTAACGTTTGTTGCCCAACTTAGTTGGGATAGCGACATTCAGAATGGTTGTAGTTGCGTCCTCGCCACGTTCATCTTCACAAGACTGTTTAGTTGGCTTTTTCTGCCCAACTCTAAATCGCGATAAGCCGTCACGATCAAAAGTGTTTGAATTCGTCGATGATGCTACAAGGTCGATGTCTTTTTTCTGAAAGATAGACGTAACTTTTCCAAGCTTCAAATCCGTGATCGAGATCTATTTTTTGCGATGTTGCGAGGATCAAGAGAAAACAGACACTTAACGTAGAGAGTTGATTTTGAGAGAAAAAAATAAATTTTTTTTGGAACTTTTTGAAACGCTGCCTTTGAGACTTAATTCGCATCTCAAAGGCAGGTGTTTGGAAATCAAGGCGTAATTTTGACTACAGTGCGTTTAATACGTCCGCCAAACGGGTCACGGCAACTGTCAATTCTTCTGGTGTAGCGTTTGTAAAGTTTAAGCGCAGCGCTGCTTTTACTGCTGAGCCCTCTGGGTAGAATACAGGACTTGGTACAACGGCAACGCCGTTAGCCAACAATGATTTGGCCAGTTCAAACGTATCGCATTCTGGGATCTCTACCCATACGAACATACCACCATCAACAGGCTTAAGGACGCAGCTTGCTGGAAGCTGTTTTTCTAGCTCTGCATACATCACATCGTAGCGAGACTTGTACAATTCACAGATGGTGGTGATGTGGGTGGCAAAGTTGTTATGTTGAAGCAAGCCGTGCAGTAGGGCTTGCATCGGTACGCTTGAGTGCAGATCGGCACCTTGTTTGATTTTAATCAGCGGTTCTAGGTAGCTAGTTTTACCCGTAACCACACCAATACGAAGGCCTGGCGATGCAATCTTAGAGAATGAACGCAGTACGATAGAGTTCTGTGGACAGAAATCAGAAACCAAAGGCAAAGCTTCACCAGAGAAACGCAGCTCGCGGTACGGTGCATCTTCGATGAAAGCCACGTTGTATTGAATACAAAGCTCTGCAACCTTTTGACGCGTTTCTAGTGCCCAGCATACGCCCGTTGGGTTATGGAAATCTGGCACCGCATAGAACATCTTAGGCTTTTGCTCAGCGAAGCACTGTTCTAGCTCTTCAAGGTTTGGACCGAACTCTGTTTGAGAAACAGTCACGATGTTTGCTTGAACCAAGCCAAACACCTGCATCGCACCAAGGTAGCTTGGGGCTTCCATTACGACTTTGTCACCCGGGTTCACATAAGCGCGTGCAATCAAATCCAAACCTTGCTGAGAGCCAGTGGTGATCATCGCTGTGTGTGTTTCAGGAAGCTGGAAGTAACCGTTTAGGAAGCTAAGTAGCGGTCCATAACCTGCGGTTGAGCCGTATTGGAACACCTCTGGCATGTTGGCCAAGTTTTCAAGAGTCGGCTTCATTAAGTCGATTGGAAAGGTCTTCTCGTCTGGCAAACCGCCAGCAAGCGAGATGACGTTTTTATCGCTAGCGGCAGCGAGGATCTCTCGAATGTACGATGACTTTACTTGTTGTAGTGACTGTGCGATTTCCATGTGTTGTGTTTCTCGTATTTTTTAATTTTGGTTTTATTCAGAAGATAGTACATGGGATTTGCTAACTTAAGTGTGTCCATTTATGCTGTTAAACATGTCCATTTATGCTATTTCAATCAAACGCTAAATTATGAGTCAGCAACAGGTTTCCAGAATCAATGACGTACTGTTCTACATTCACCAAGACATTAGCAGAGAATTATCCGCTAAAGAGCTGGCTGACGTAGCGGCGTATTCTGAGCAGCACTTCCATCGAATTTTTAAAGAGGTGGTTGGCGAATCGATTCATCAATACATTCGACGAACACGAATGGAATACGCAGCCAATCAACTGATGTTTGATACCAAATCCTCCGTGTTAGAGATTGCCAATAAGTGCGGATTCAGTTCCGTGTCTTCGTTTAGTCGGGCCTTTAAAGCTACGTTTGCCTTGTCGCCAGGAGTATGGCGAAAACACGATTTACAGATCGCAGAGAAGCCTTATTTAAAAGATCCCGAAGTCGCTGCGGGTTATCATCGCGTCGCCAAGCGTGCTTTACCAGATCCTAAAGTTGTCGAAGTGCCACAGCGGTTTGCGGCTTATGTTCGTCACGAGGGTTATAACCGTTCGATTCGCAATGCTTGGCTGGTGTTAAAAGCGTGGGCCAACTCAGAGAACCGAGACTTCTCTACGCAATATGGTTTGCATCATTCCAACCCGGCTTGGGTTGAGTTGGACAAATGTCGCTATGTGGCGTGCATGGCCATTGATAAACCGCTTAAGTATCGCGGAGTGGTGAACCAGATGACGATTCCGGGGGGCTTACATGCGGTGTTCAGGTTGACTGGTGTGTATGGTGAGTTGCTGCCTCAAATCAGCATGGTGTTAGAGAAATGGTTGCCAAACTCGGGCTTTAAGCAACGCTCGACTCCTGCGTATGTGCATTATCATCAAAACCACTTTTTAAATCATGAAGAAGCGTTTGAATTAGATTTCTACTTGCCTATCAGTTTCTTCTAACAATTTCTTTTAAAAAGCTTTGCTTCACGTTCAATGCTTTACTATTGTGTCAGATGAAAATGCCCGGCATTGACGTCGGACTTTATAGAATAAGTTGAAAATGAAATGAATATAGAACATCTCAAGCTTTTCGTTCGTTTGGCATCAACGCACAACATCAGCATGGCAGGGCAAGAGCTTGGATTATCGCCAGCCGTTGCCAGCGCCCACATCAATAAGTTGGAAGAAGGGCTAGGCGTTCGCCTTGTGCACCGAACCACACGTAAGGTCTCATTAACGGAAGAAGGTCAGGCATTTTTGCCACACGCAGAAGAAGTGCTTGCAACGGTAGAAGCGGCACGAGGTGCGGTCGGAGTAGGTCATAGCGCACCAACCGGCACGCTTAGAGTTACAGCGCCAGCGTCGTTTGGGCGTTTGCATCTTGTGCCTGCACTCAAAGGCTTTATGGCGACTTACCCCGAGCTTACGGTGGATTTTCGTTTCTCCGATTCCATCATTGATATGGTTGAAGGCGGGTTCGATGTCGCGATTCGTCTTGCAGAGTTGAAAGACTCAACGCTGGTGGCACGTAAACTAGCACCGGATCGCCGTATCATTGTTGCTTCACCAGAGTATTTAGAAAAGCACGGTACGCCGAAAACACCACAAGAACTTGCTGAGCACGAATGCGTGACGCTAATGGGGCTAGACAATTGGGTGTTTGAAACCCCAGATGGTCATTATGCGATGCGCGCTTCGGGCAGCTTTAGAACCGATAACGGCGATGCGATGCGTGATGCTTGTATCGATGGACTTGGTGTGTCGATCAACTCGATTTGGAGTGTCTACAAACAGCTTCAAGCCGGTGAGTTGGTTGAAATCTTGGAAGACTACCCATTGGTGATGAACGCCAGCATTTGGGCTGTTTACCCTAGCTCACGTTTGATCGCACCTAAGGTTCGTGCCTTTATTGATTACTTTGCCGAGCATTACGGGCAGCCACCTTACTGGGAAACCGAACTGGCTACCCATCAGAAATAAACAAAAACGCTTTCCAATCGGAAAGCGTTTTTTATTGTATTTACCTAGCGAGAAAGAGAATGACTACCAAGAGAAGGTCTGGATGACGTTGTCTTTTGCCATTGGGTTAGATGCAATCGCGTGATTGATGTTTCTCAGAAAATCCTCGCGTGAATCCAACAACCAACCTTTCTGTGGAACGATGTTGTTACCATGGTCGCCCCAGTAGAAGGTATCAATGTTCAAGTTCTCGAGTAGGTATTTCTCTTCCTCAAGCACTTGAAGTTGCGTTGGCATAATGAACTCACCATTCTTCACTTCTTGTTCCATTACCGTACCCGGTTGAATCGCAAGTGCCATCGGAGCAATTTGCTCAGGATTAATTTGGTTCAAGATGTCTGTTGTCGCAATAATGTGTTCTTTTGAACGTTCACGACCACCAAGGCCAAAGATGAAAGACAGCAGAACTTGAATGCCTGCTTCTTTTGCCATTGCCATGCCTTCGATCGCTTGCTCTGGTGACATACGTTTTTTAATGCGTTCTAGAACAACGCGGTCGCCAGATTCAAGGCCAGAATAGGCCATATCTAACCCCGCATCTTTTAGCTCTTTCAATTCAGCAATGGTTTTACGGCGGAAATCGTTCAATCCACTGTAAAGAGAAATCTTTTTGCACTCAGGAAACGTTGAACGCAGTTTGTCGAAGATCTTAAGCAAGTAATCCGTACGTGCCGCCATAACGTTACCATCAATCAAAAAGATCGATTCTACATGCGGGTAGATAAGACGTGCTTCTTCAATGTCTTTAAACACGTCTTCAACAGGGCGTATCTTAAAGCGTTTGTCATCAAACATGCTGCAAAACGTGCAGGTGTTTATGCTACAACCCAATGTGGTTTGGATTAAGATGCTGCGGTATTCCGGCCATGGTCGGTAAACTTTGCCCTCATAGTTCATAGTTGGATCTCCAGTTAAAAGCGGGATGATTCGATGTCATCACTCGCGAAAGATAATGGGAACGAACGCGTTTGAGTCTGGCGTTTGTCCCGATGGCTGAAGGTTAACAAGAGAAGGCTTTGTTGATAATTGGCCTTTATATCAAATGAGTTTTTAGATTTTATTGAAAATGAACAATGATGGCAGTTTTAGAAGCACGAGGCGGAAACGTGAGAAACAGAAACATAGAGACCAGTACACAGAAATCAGTACGTAAAAATAAGAACACCCAGCCGAAGCTAGGTGTTTAATAGGAATCAACCGTGTTGAATTAAGCGAGTTTGGCAATCACTGCTTCAATCGCGTCTACCACTTGTTGTGATTTGGAGTCATTCAACGCATCACGATGAGGAGCGGCAAAAGCTTCAATGTCGTTGTCGAAGTACGAACCATGCGCTTGAGCAAATTCATCCGATAGTGCAGCACGAATTAGAATGTCTGCGCCCAAACTAATGTCATTACCCGCGATACCGTAAGCGTCTTTCACCATTTTGCTGCCAAGGAATGATTTTGGATTGACGGAAACCACCATCGGGCCGACATTTTTCAACTGCAATCCCATAACGCGTGACCACATGGTCAGTGCCAGTTTGCTTTGAGCGTAAGCTTCACCGTCTGACAGTGGTTTTTTGCCCATCAAGGCTTCGATGCTCACTGGTGCTTGTGCCGCAGAAGATAGGTTTACGATACGACCTGTGTTACCAAGTAGTGGGAGCAACTCTTTTGTCAGCATGTATGGCGCAATGGTGTTAACGGCAAAGCGCACATCAAGACCTTCTTGAGTTCTTGAGTTAGGTGTCGCGAATACGCCTGCGTTATTGATGATCACATCCAGTTTGCCAAAGCGCTCTGCCACTTCTGCAACCATCTGTTTAACGGCTTTGACTGAAGACAGATCAGCAACGATGCTTTCCACTTTGCCAGCGTTCATCTCAATCAAGCTTTGCTCTACGTTTTGTAGTTTAGCCTCGTTGCGGCCATGAACAATCACGTGGTGACCATCTGCCACTAACATCTTTGCTGTTTCTAAACCAATGCCGTCTGTAGCGCCAGTAATCAGGATGATTTTTTGCATAATTGAGATTCCTCATGAAGTCGTTATGCAACAATCATAGAGTGAACAGAGTGATTAAACTATCGAGGTAAAGAGGGAAACACTTTATACGCAAAATTGAAAATCAATTTGTTATCTTTTTGTGGGCGATACGACGAATTAACCGCCCACGAAATGCTATGGTTATTTTAAGCATTGCTCAAGATTTGAGCAGCTTGATTAACTAAAATACACTCAGCCCAAGAGGTCTTTATGTTAGGCGAAAATCACTCATTAACTCATGAATTCCCAGAACATTTGGATACCATCAATCAGCTGACAGCAAGTGACGCCTCGTTTGCTGAAAACGCTAAAAGCTACAACTCTCTCGATAAAGAAATCCGCGAACTAGAATTGCGAGGAAACCCACTCGACGACCATGAAATGAACACACTTAAACATAATCGTGCGGAGCTAAAAGACTGGCTTTACACAAAAATTATGAGCGCATAATTAAGACTGTGACTCCATGGATGGCGGCTCGAATTTCGAGCCGTTTTTTATGCCGTTTTTATACTGGTTCTACACGCTACTCGACAGGTAAGTGCCCTGTCTTTACCCAGATGATCGTCTCTTGATCAACAAAAGGAAAATGCTCGCTCATGTGTGGGTTGCGTAACCACGTATGCTGGGGGTAGTGACCTAATTCATCATTAAACTCACCAGACAGAACAAAGATCTCTTCCCCTCCAAAATGGCGATGAGGTTGAAACTTCTCATTTTTGGGCCATTTCACTAACGCCACATGCTCGTGTTCGAAATCGTGCAAGGGCATCACCTGCAGTCCACCGATGCCTTGCAACCACGGGGCTTCGTTGGTGTCGATGCGCACCGTTTTCAGATCATCGGGAGCGAACTGGTTGAGCTTAACCAAAATTATGCAGCCTTCTTTGCTAAAGGGCGCGTGTTGGCTTCCTGGCGGATTGCGTAAGTAAGTCCCGGTGGGGTAATCACCATGCTCGTCAGAAAACACCCCTTCGAGCACCAGTATCTCTTCTCCATATGGGTGAGGGTGGGTCGAAAACTGTGAATTTGGCTCATAACGTACCACGCTAGTGGTGTGCCCAGATTCTTTGGCTTCTCGTTCTAGTGGCTTTCGCCAAACGCCTAATGCTGGGCTGGCAATCCAATCTTGTTGTGCGGTGTTAATCACCAACCGTTGTGAAAAATCCATGTTTAACATTGCTTGTTACCGGTGTCAGTCATGTTTGGAATAAGTATATACCCAAGTGACTTCAAGATGCAGGATTCAGAGCGTTGTCACTGATTTAAGTTCAAGGAAAACAACGCAGCGTAATAGCAAGCTCTTTCCAAGTTGTTTGACGATGAAATTGCGTCAGTGACACGCTCCCAAAGGGCGAGTTGCCTTGGCTTGTATGCTTCGTTAACAATTTTTTATTTAGAGCCACTAGATCTTCAAATTGTTGCCTCGCCTTCAAACCAAGTCATTCTCGCTGAACCTAGCACTTTGAGGTTACTTGGGTATACACAGTTTCAAACTACGCGTGTCTTGTCTGTTTGGCGGCTCTGATTTTTATCGTTTTAGCTCGCTGAACAAACATGAGGTAAGGCGGGGAGATGCGATGAGCAAACTGGACGTGTGATGGTCAATAATCATTAACCTTATGATTATTATTGATAATGTTCACACAAAATGATTTTACAAATTGTTACATGCTTCGCTTTTTTTAATTTTTGTTATGTTATAACATCCGCGAAATATTTGATGGTGTTATAACATAACAAAATAAGGAAAAACGTTGTGAATAAAAAATTGGTCTCTTTAGCGGTTGGTAGTTTGTTTGTTTCCCCAGTTTTCGCCGATACGCTTTCGAACCCTCAGATTGGCGTGGTACTAGACGGTTACTATCAAGATGGCCAGCGTCATAACTCAGAGCGTGAAGAAGGTTTTGGCCTGGGTCATACTGAGCTGAACATGTCTGCAAACATTGATGATAAATTCCACGGTGCACTAACGGCGGTTCTAGAAAGCCACGGTGATGAAACCGAGCTGATGCTTGAAGAGGCGTTTATTGAGACACTAGCACTACCATACGGCTTAAATGTACGTGCAGGTCGCTTCCTATCTGACTTTGGTTACCTGAACAACCAACACATGCACACAGACAGCTTTGTTGAGCGTCCAATTGCTTACCGTACTTTCCTTGGCTCGCATTACTACGATGACGGTGTGCGTGCAAACATCGTTCTTCCAACTGACCTATATGTGAAGTTAGGTGTAGAAGCATTAAGCGGCAGCAAGATGTCTTCTGTTGAAGATGGTTCTGAAGTTGGCGTTTACACCACAACACTTAAGCTTGGCAGCGATTTCTCAGAGTCTTCAAGCTGGCAGTTTGGCCTGAGCTACCTACGTAACGAAAACGGTAAGGTAACAGAGTTCGAAGATCATGATCACGGCCATGCAGACAAGCACGATCATGACCACAACCACGCAGCTGCGGTAACGGGTGAAAACTTATACGGTGCAGACTTTGTATGGAAGTGGGCGCCAGATGGTAACTACAAGTACAGCAACTTCACGCTATCTGCGGAATACATGTTGCTAGACGGAGTGGTAGACAGCAAATACAAGAACGATGCTGAATCACCAGACAACCTAAGCGCATACTACGTATCGGGTGTTTACCGCTTTAACCCAAGCTGGTCAGCGGGACTTCGTTACGGTGAAGCAGAAAGCTACGATGGCCATGCGCACGGCGACCACATGCACTTCACAGCACTGAACGATAAAGAAATGGATGCGATGATCGCATGGGATTCTTCTCACTTCGGAACTATCCGTGCGCAATACACTCGCATTGATAACCAAGACAGCGAGACAGACAACGTATTCACTCTGCAATACGTGATGACATTTGGAGCGCACGGTGCACATGCGTTCTAAGCTGACATTAAATAAATGCAGTTTAGCGATAATGGCGGCGGGGGCTGCCATCATCTCTTCACCTGCTTTGGCTCTTAACATCTTTGTTTGTGAGCCAGAATGGAAAGCTCTTCTCGAAAGTCACGCCCCAGACGCGACCATCTATTCTGCGACCACCGCCAAGCAAGATCCTCATTACGTACAAGCTCGCCCTTCTTTGATTGCAAAGATGCGCCAAGCCGACATGGCCATGTGTTCTGGCGCGGAGTTAGAAGTAGGGTGGTTACCTATGCTGCAAGTTCGCAGTAGCAATGGTGCGGTACAAAACGGTTCACAAAGTATGATCTACGCGACCGATTTCGTGCGTATGTTAGACACTCATGATCATGTCGACCGCAGCATGGGGGACATTCATGCGCACGGAAACCCACATGTGCAGTTTGCGGCTAATGACATTATTCCCTTGTCACATGCGGTGACGAAACGGTTACAAGTGCTTGACCCAGACAACGCGCAAACCTATCAATTTAACGGCATGAAGTTCCGTGCCCATTGGCGTAAAAAGCTCAATGAGTGGAATGAGAAAGCTGCACCATTGAAAGGCAAGCAAGTTGTGGGGTATCACGCAACCTATCGCTACTTGTACGATTGGCTTGGCATGGAGCAAATTGCTGACTTAGAGCCTAAACCGGGCATCTCACCAACCACATCACATCTGCAGTCTTTGACTAAACTGGACACGAACTCTTTTGATGCGATCGTTTACTCGTCGCATCAAGACCAGCGTCCAGCAAACTGGCTACAGAAACAAACCAATAAGCCGCTGATTCAGCTGCCTTTAACGGTTTCTGATGGCGAAAGCTTAGATGAAATGTACGACCAAGTTATCGATGATTTGTTGGATGTGTTAGTGCAACCTGTTCCGGTGAAGATCTAAGCCATGGCAGATTATGCATGGCTATTACCCGCGGTGCTGTGTGGCTTGATCGCTCTGATAGGTAACGTGGTACTCGGACAGCAAGTGCTAAAGCGTCAGATTATCTTCATTGATTTGGCGGTGGCACAAGTTGCTGCCTTGGGGGCTGCACTGAGTCACTATTGGTTGAACCAATACGATCTCTTCTCTGGTTCTTTCTTTGGTGAGATGGTTGGCCCTTGGGTGATGTCATTATTACTTTGCGGTCTGATCGCCTTAATGGAAAAACGATATCAGCAACATCTAGAACCGATGATTGGCAGCTTGTTTGTGGTATCCGCCTCTCTAGCGATATTACTGGTGAGCAAAGACCCGCACGGTGCCGATTTTATCCAAGGGATTCTCAACGGGCAGTTGTTGTGGTCAACATGGGATGATGTTTGGCCTTTGGCATTAATCACCGCAGCGATGTTGTTATTGGTGTGGCTCAAGCCAGAATTCATGCAGGGCAGTGGCTTCTATCTCATCTTCGCGATATTAATGCCGATTACGGTCAAGTTAACGGGCATCTATTTAGAATTTGCCTTGTTGGTGATTCCTGCCTTGTGTGCGGCAGCACTGAAAGGTACAAGATTCTTCGTTGCGAGCATCAGCATTGGCATCGTGGGGATATTGTCGGGCGTCGCGGCGTCAGCGTATTATGACTTACCAAGTGGGGCGAGTATCGTGATCACCTTGTTCATTGCAGGCATGTTGTTCAATCTTTTGCTTCAGCCTTGGCTGCAAAAAGCGCAATCCGTTCATGAAGAAACAGCATGAAAACAGGCTGAGGAACCTGCTCGAACGTTGACCTAGTACTTTGGCTTAATGATAAAAAGGCTCCGCGTGAACGGAGCCTTTTGTTTAGCACTGCTTTTTCTTATTAGTAACCTTGCTAGTTATTAACTGATTACTTAGTTACTTATCTCTTTCTATATTAGCAAGATTTGAACAGAGGGAGAGTCTGAGGTTGGATTGAATCTGTCAAAGTGTTATCTAGCGCAGGGAAAAGTCGATTAATTCCCTCTTCTGTAAGCCCCAACCAAGCCATTAAGCTCGCATGTAACTGATCACTCGAGATGGTCGGAATTACACGACCGCGTGATAACAAGTAAGGGCTTTGCTCAGATAAGTCTGGGTATTCACCCACAACTGTTTGCCCTGCGACACCACCACCCATCACCAATGCGTGGCTAGCCCAGCCATGATCAGTACCATCAGTGCCATTTGGAATCAAAGTTCGACCAAATTCTGAGTGGGTAAACGTGGTCACTTGGTCAAAGAGTCCGTGGTTTTGTAGGGCGAGTTGGAACGCAGCCATGGCTTCTGCCAGATCTTGCAATAACCCCGTTTGGCGATTGAGCTGTGCCGAGTGCGTGTCAAATCCGCCTAACTTGCAACTAAAGTATTGCGCAGGGTGTTGGAATTGGTCTTTATGCAGAATCAGTTTGAACACCGCTTTCAGCTGTTTGCCAATTCGGGTATCTGGGAACACGTCGGTAATCTCTGCATTCAAAATTGCGCTAAATTGCTCGTACATGTTGGTGGAATCCACCGCGACACTGGCATAGTGAGATTGAAAGACGTTGTTGTAACTGCCCGTGCTTTGTAGTCGATCGAACAGAGTGCGTGAGCGGTCATCATTAAAAATGTCGCTTGGCGGTTGAGAGCCCACCGAGTTGGATTGTGCTTCAATGCAGTTCGTCCACACTTGTGTGCCACCAATATCAAACATCGGCGACAGTTCGTTCAAGTTTCGCAGCATTGAGCCTAGCTCGGTCGAGGTCTTAGCACCAAAGCCCTCTTTGGACAACGATTGTGTCGCATGCGATTGAACCATCGTTGATTGATGTGAATGGCTAAACAGATGCGCAGGGCGTGTGGTTTCATCATAAATGATGTTGTTCACACGTTGTGTTAATGGACCAAGATTGACCACTGGCACTAGATTTGCGTTGTCCCAGTAAGGTTTTAGTGCCACCATCGCAGGGTTGAGCGCCAATTTCGCGGCATCATTGACGGCATCTAAGTGGATACAAGCAGAGTCATCCAATGCCAAGTTGCCACGCAAAGCTCGATATTGAGCATTGGCAGTAGCCGCCGTTGGGATCAACATGTTGTAGCCATCATTCCCCCCTGCTAAGTCGATACCCACGATAGCACGGTAGCCATTTTGGCATTGATTGAAAGAATTCGCGAAGGCCGGAAAAGCCGCTAAGTTAAGCGCAGAAATACCCACTCCAGCGGTACCCGCTTGTAAAAAACGACGACGAGTTAAGTTCATAATCATTACCCCTGTGTGATGAATTCTGGTGATAGCAGTGCGTTCATAACGAGATTCTTAATCTCTTTGCGCCACTTAGATTGGCGGCTTGGGCACTGAGCGAGGTAATCGAGATAACATAAGCGCGCTTGCTCACTCATTTGGAAAGCAAACAAATGTTCGTTGAGGTAATCCACTACGCCCTCATCATCGAACGCGAGGTAACGGGTGAACAATTCTTCATCCATGTACCAATCTTTGGCCTCTTCTTCAAAACGTGCAACCAACTCTCGGAATTGAATCCCGTATTGGTAGATGTCGTGCCATTGATACACATTGAACTCTGGCGCCACTAAACCAGTGAAACTCGGGTGGTTAGGGGCATCGTCCGGTTGGTAGTAATAGAAGACCGAAGGGGCAGACAGAGGCAGTAGTCGCTCGTACCAGTTGAATTGTTTTGGCCACATCAGGACGCCGTCACGTCGTTTGACTTTCAGCGCACGCATTGCATGCGTAAACACGGAAAGTGGGTCGCGTAATTTACCCACTGAGCTACCAGAGCGAAGCGCGTCTTTGTCGGTCAAAATCGCAATGATGAGCGTTTTCAGATCACCGTCAGAGCGCTTGAATGCACGGCGCGCACGGCGAATATAACCGGATCTTGGATTACTGGTCACAAGCTTATTGATGAAGAATTTCGTGACAAATGTATAGAGCGTGTTTTGGTTCATCAAGAGCTCAATCACCGCTTCTAGTTCTTCTTCTGCGGACAGGCCTGCGGCAAACTTCTTGCCTAATATGCGTTTTTCTCCCATATCATGCTCGCCGCGCGGCAACATTGGTTGGCTGTATTTTTCGTTGCCACGAATGTCGATGAACTTCCAACCGGTAAAGACACGTGCCAGTTCTTCGATGTCCTCTTGCGTATAAGATGGCACTTCGTTACCTTCGGCATCCAAACGTACTTCACCGTTGTTGCGCAGCTTAACAGGGCCAAGCGTGAACAACTGCAACAGCTCGCGTGCGTAGTTTTCATCTGGGGCAGTGAGCTCATTAGAAACGTTGTTTACGAAGGTCAGATATTCACCCATGATTGGCGATGTCGACACAAAACGAATCACATCTCGGAAGTTAGCAAAAGCGTTGTCGAGCAACCCATCAAAGTATTGGCACATGTAGCGACGTTTAGAAGCTGCGCTAAAAGCCGGATCTTTTACGCTCACCACAAACAGTTGCGATAGAGTATAAGCAATGCGCTGACGCAAAATGTCTTGCCCATCTAGCGTCATTCTTGTCCAACTGCTCGCGTAGTACAGCCCTTGACCTAAATCGGGGACATTGGTTTCATCTTGTTCAAAATGGGTTAGCCAAGAAGACGGTGTAATTAGGGTTTGCTGAGCGACCCAGTTTTCAATACTTCCTGATTGAACTAGGTGATTGATGTCACTTTGGGATGGCCCAAAAGTGCACTGTTGCAGCGTTCTTGCTGCATCTATATAAGCCTGATTCATTTTATCTCCCGCAGGTTTTTTATCTTTGTCAGGTAAGGCGTCCTTTGTTACGTCCATATTTAAAAGCACGCTGTATCTTTAAATCGTAATCGAGATTTTTGATATCAAGAATGTAATAACCACAGCTTTACTGTGACTTTGCTGCATAATCTGAGAATTAAATGGGTGAGCTTTAAATGAAAGAGTGCTTATTAAACAGAAGGCGCATTTGTTGAGCATGCTTGATGGGTAGAACGGTGACGGAAACGTGTTATTTGGCAAACCATCATCAAGTTGTCTTGATTAGTTCACATACCCCTTCCAGACTGTTCCTATAGTTTGAAGTAAATATAAAAGACCCTGCGTATGAGAAGCGCAGCTGTAACGCGGCTAGGCATAAAAACAAAAAACGCTAGGGAAGAAAGCGAATTTGTAATCTCAACATTTAAGGAAGACCAAGATGAAACCGGAAAAAGTAGCAGTAGTCACTGGTGCGGCTCGTGGTATTGGGCAGGCCATTTGTGAGCAATTACTGGAAGATGGGTTCCACGTCGTCGGGCTGGACATATCGCCTGTAGATTGGAGCCAGTCGGCACAGCTAAGCAGTTATCAAGTCAACTTGTGTGATGCCGCAGCCGTCAGCGAAGTGGTAGGAAGTATTGTAGAGCAATACGGAAGAATCGATGCCCTAGTTAACAATGCGGGCATCACTCGCGATGCACTGTTGCCAGACATGTTAGAGCAAGATTGGGACAGCGTTATCGACGTGAACCTAAAAGCGGTGTTCTTACTCACCCAGCGTGTTGCTCCTGTGATGCTAGAGCAAGGCGCAGGTAGTATTGTCAGCATTTCTTCTATCGTAGGGACGGATGGCAATATAGGTCAGAGTAACTATGGCGCAAGTAAAGGCGGCGTGATCTCGATGAGCAAAGGCTGGGCGAAAGAGCTATCGAGAAAGGGCGCGCAAATACGCGTCAATTGTGTCGCGCCAGGCTTTATCGCCACCGACATGACCAAGAACCTACCAGAAAAAGTCATTCAAATGATGGAGGGTAAAACCCCATTAGGACGAATGGGCTCAGTGCAAGACATCGCCAATGGTGTTGCCTTCTTAACCTCCGATAAGAGCGCTTACATCACTGGCCAAGTGCTCAAGATTGACGGTGGTTTAGTGCTTTAGCCGATGAATTAATACCTCAAATAACAAACGCCCTTTCCTGTGTGAAGGGCGTTTTTTGTGAAGCGACATTATTGGGTAGCGGGTATAATGTTTCTCCATCAAGAGTGAGAAACAAGCAATGTCCTGATATCGAGCATTAGTTTTGTAACAACTATGCGAATGATACTCCCAATTTTAGATTAAGAGATTAAATTTTATTTTATTAAGTGATTGATTTTAAGGTAAATAAAATTTAATGAAGAAATGCATATCTATTATTTTTACATGGTGTATAGTGTCGCCATCTCAAACGGTGAGTTATTGATAATATATTTAGTTCAAGATCTTCTCAGTTTTTTCGATTAAATTCGTCATATTTATCCTGCGATACCTTATTCTTTATTCCTTATTTAGTAGCTTTCTTTTTAACTCAATCAATGTATCGAGATATATTATGTCAAATAAAACAACTGGCTCAGTAAAATGGTTTAACGAATCTAAAGGTTTTGGATTTATCACTCCTGATAACGGCGGTTCTGACCTATTTGTTCACTTCAAATCAATTGTTAGTGAAGGCTTCAAAACATTATCTGAAGGCCAAAAGGTTTCTTTTATTGTTGAGCAAGGTAACAAAGGTCCTCAAGCGGGTAACGTTACGTTAGTGTAAGATATTTTAAAAAGGTCTCTTCTGTAGAGGAGACTTTTTTACTTTACGTTTAATAAAGATTCCAAAGATTCCAAAGATTCCAAAGATTCGAAATACGAATAAAAATAAACGTTGGGATCGATAAGGTAAGAAGTAATATGAGAAAACCAGTAAGAAAATCAAGCAAGAAAACACAGAAACACAACTTCGAAGAAAGATTCGCTGCGATGGTAAAAGAATATCAAGAAGCGAAAGAAATTCTAGAGTCTATGACTGAAGGTTCATCAGAATATTTAGCACAGAAAAAAGCATGCGATAAACTTTTTGCAAACGCTGAACGATACATCAATAAAAAATAATGAATTGAAATGGCTTTATTCTAACCTGAATAAAATTACCTAAAATTATTTTTCTTAGAATCGCTACATTTTTAAAAGCCTGAGTTTTAGTTTTCTGCAATCGTTGGTTCAATCCGTGTTGATCTCATTTAGAAAAGTCATTGAATTACTGTTGCCCATTTATGTTCTGACTTGTGTAGTATCATTGTTGTTTTCATAGCCAATATGAACGCGGTGCGAAATTCAGTAAACCACCAAAAATAGGATGATATATGAGCAAGTTACCTAAACCGACACAAAAGCAGAAGCAATTTAGTATTAATCCGAAAGGGAAAGGGATTAAACGGATACCAGAAGAGTTGAAAACAATGGGTGTTCGCAAACGCATAGAAGAGATTGAAGAACAAAAAGAATGGGATAAGGAGTGGGGACTATGAGCTCAAGAAACCTCTCTGAGCTTATCAATACGACACTCCTCTTACATTCCGAAAAGCTGAGCAACTTGGACCGAGACATGCTTACAGGTTTACGAGATCAACTTAATCGTGAGCAAGCCTTGTCAGACAAACAAGTTAAACTGTGTCAAAGGCTAATACGAAAAACGAATCAAACCTGTGTATTTATTCACGACGTTCCAAACGAACCTTGATTGCTAGCCAACGTCAGTCTTCACTGCTATCTACCCAGCCGTCATCAAGTGTCATTCGACTTAGCATCTGATCCATTAAATCTTTGATCTCAATTCGCATTGCGCCTTCTGGCGCATGATGCTCTGCTGAGCGCTTAGCGTTCGTTAGACTTTTCATGAAGATAGCTTCGCTATCCATCACGGCGTGTTTCGCGTTGAAGTAAGTGACCTGATAGGTCGGCATGGTACTATTCCTTTTGTGGAGAAGTGGTGATGTGACGCTTTCAATATAGCATTGTTTCACGCTTAAACGTTCGAACTGACTTGGTTTCTCGCCAAAAGCTGACTAGGCAAGCAACTGATTATCAAGGAGTATGGACGGAAAAGACCCATCACACAATGGTTATTACCTCACCCCACAAGCCTGCGCACTACGAGTATGTTTCATCGCTCCCCACTGTTTAAGCAACTTGACGCCCACTTACATTATTTGATGTGTACCCCATACATGTCATGGTTGCTACCCCCAAAGCTCGTCTGTTTGAAGAGCATCGTCTTTCTATGGGCAACCTTGTGTGGTTTTAAGTTTGTGGCGTTTTCAGCCCAGAGGTGTCCCAAAATAATTTAGGCAATAAAAATACCCACGAGACCAAAGATCTAGTGGGTATAGAACTTTCAACTTAAAGAGTGAAAGTATTACTCGTAATCAGTAGCGTAAGTATCTTCGTAAGAGTGAGAGTAGAACTCAAATAAGTTACCAAACGGGTCTTCTAGATAAACCATTTGTGCTTGCTTTAACTCATCTTCTGGGTGGTAACGATGAATATCCATGCGCACTTTGCCGCCGAACTCTTCTACACGTTTTATTGCTGATTCAAACTGCTCTTTTGGTAGTTGCAGACAGAAGTGGAAGATTCCAAGGCGGGAAAAGTCAACGTTATGACGTTCTTCACGCTCAACCATTTCGAACAGCTCTACACCGATACCGTCAGTGGTTACTAGGTGAGCAATGTTGAAGCCTTTGAAGCCCTCACCAAATACTGCAATACACATACGACCGATTGCTGATTCACGTTCTTCGATTACTTTAGTGTTGTTCATTACAACGCGAAGGCCAAGCGCATTAGTGTAGAACTCTACCGCTTTGTCCATATCGCCAACCATGATACCAACGTGATTCATTTTCATAATTATCTCCAAAAACTGTGTTGATTAATTTATTCGTATTTCGTTTCGATGTGGAGAAGTATAGGAGGGATTTAACATTTCTTGAAATTATCAAAAATTATATTTTTAATAATATTTACTTATCACAAGCTGCATTTTCGGCATTTTAATCGCAATGTTTAAGGGGATTCAATTATGTTCACAATTAGCACGTCGTAACTCAGAGTTGTCCAAAAATGAGTTCTATCGAACATAGATCTTGAAGACAAAAAATGCCCTTAACGTTATCGACAAGAGCATAATCCCCTCAATCCCGAACTACTTTTGGCGCACGTAAGTCGTTTTCACTAACGTATCCAAAATAACCTCGCTTTTAGTCACTTTGAAGTTGAGTGGTTGTTCCAAATCACCAAACAAAGGTGCGCCGCCGCCAAGTAGGATAGGGAAGCGCGTGATCACCATTTCATCAATAAGATCTTCTTTTAGGAAGTTCTGAACCGTCACACCGCCGTCGATGTAAAGCTCGTTAAAGCCTTTTGCATTTAAGTCAGCAAGCACATCTTTTAGCTCACCTTTTACTAAAAAGACTTTGTCTTCGTAGCCTTGTGGTACTTTCGTCATGGTGTTACTGAGTACGAACACTGGTTTGCTGTATGGCCAATCGCAATCAAAGCTCAGCACGACATCTAAGGTATTGCGTCCCATCACCAAGCCATCAATGCGTTCCATCAGTGAGAAGAAGCCAGTATCAATGTTGTCTGGGTTTGGTACTGAATGTAGCCAGTCGAGTTTGCCCTGTTTATCTGCGATGTAACCGTCCAGACTGGTTGCAATAAATACGATATTTGCCATGAGTACCTCATTAAAATGGTGGTGCTTGAGCCAAGCTAAAGATTAGGTTAAAATTAATTCTACAATGTAGAATAATGCTGAGTTTATCGGGAAGATCAAATGTCTGTCAACGAAAAGAAACGCGGAAGACCGGCCGCCAAGCAGTCACAGCTAAGCGCAGAAGGCATCTTAGAATCGGCCAAGCTATTGATGAAAAAGGATGGAAAGGTACCAAGTATTCGCTCGTTAGCGACGCAATTAAATGTAGATCCTATGGCGATCTATCACTACTTCAAAAACAAGAATGCGTTGCTTGAAGCCTTAACCACATCGCTGGTGGAGGAAATTTATCAACCTCAAATGAATGAAGATTGGCAAGGTGAACTCAAAAGCCTGTCTGTTAGCTACATTGCACTGCTACGTGAGTACAACGGGTTGTTGCAAACCATGTTGAGCATGACATCCCATGGCCCAGCTCAAGTGTTTTCCGAGCGTTATCGAATCATTGTTCAGCCTTTGGGGTTATCCTCGCAAGTGGAGAAAGACAGTTTGGACTTGCTGGCGGATTACCTACATGGGTTCGCGTTCTCGATCAGTTGTTGTCACGATGCAAGCTTGATTAAGAATGAGATGATGGATGGACCGCTGAAGCTGATCTGTTCCTCGTTGTTGGTATCTCGAACCTAGCTCACATTAACGCGTTGTTTTTACTTATACCCAAGTAACCCCGAGATGCTTGGTTCAGCGAGAATGACTTGGTTTGTAGACGAGGCGGCGATTTAAAGGTCTAGTGGGTCTAAATCAAGAATCGGCAACAAAGTATACAAGCCAAGGCCCTTACTATTTGCAAAGAGTGCCCTTCGGGAGCGTGTCATTGAGCCGATTGCTGTGTCAAACAATTTGGAAAGAGCTAGCTATTACGCTGCATTGTTTTCCTTGCTCTCGGAACAATGACAACGCTCTGAATCCAGCTTCTTGGGGTCACTTGGGTATATACCCTGAAAGAAATTCCCATAACCAAAGGTTCTAACTAAAAGAGATTGAAGGACTTTTATTTGGCGAATTCGACCTAATATCTTGAGTAGGCTTTATCGCATTTGGCGATGGGGACATTTGATTATGCTTGCTGGCGCGATTAGGACGTCAGTTTGAAGATGCATTCAAACACAATAAGGGATAACAATGACTAACGAATATACTCCACCAAAAGTTTGGACAAACGACAACGAAAACGGCGGCCAATGGGCAAGTATCAACCGTCCAGATTCTGGTGCACGACATGAGCAAGCGCTTCCAGTTGGCGAGCACCCATTCCAGCTTTACTCAATGGGTACGCCAAATGGTCAGAAAGTCACGATCATGTTTGAAGAACTGTTAGCAGCAGGTGTAACGGAAGCAGAATACGACGCGTATTTGATCAAGATTGGTGATGGTGATCAGTTTGGCTCTGGCTTTGTGTCGGTGAACCCAAACTCGAAGATCCCTGCACTAGCGGATCATTCCGGTGATGAGCCAGTGAACGTATTCGAATCTGGTAACATCTTGTTCTACCTCGCGGAGAAGTTTGGTCACTTCCTACCACAAGAAAGTGCAAAGCGCGCTGAGGTAATGAACTGGTTGTTCTGGCTGCAAGGTTCTGCGCCATACCTAGGCGGTGGTTTTGGTCACTTTTACGCGTACGCACCAGAGAAGTTCGAGTACCCAATTAACCGTTTCACGATGGAAACAAAACGTCAGCTAGATGTACTGGATAAGCGTCTTGCGAACAATGAATTCCTTGGTGGCGATGAGTACAGCATCGCAGATATCGCAACCTGGCCTTGGTACGGCAACCTAGTATTGGGTCGTGCTTACGATGCGGCTGAATTCCTAGATGTAGCAAGCTACAAAAACGTCGTGCGTTGGGCAAAAGCGATTGATGAGCGTGAAGGTGTTAAACGTGGTCGCATTGTTAACCGCGCATGGGGTGAAGAGTGGGAGCAAGTGGCAGAGCGTCACAGCGCAGCAGACATTGATGTGGCGTTGGCGAAAAAGCCTGAATAATCGACCCTTCTAAATAAGTAAAAAAGGAATGCTTCGGTATTCCTTTTTTTGTTTCGTCGAGAGGCGTACGCAAAGTAATAAGTGATCGCCTTGAAGCAAAGCTGCGTAGCAAAGGATGTCATAGGGCTAAGCCCGTTCCAGTGGTGAGTTAGTATCCCTTGACCAATAACTCATTGCGTTATTTGCCCCAACACCTTTGCGTTTGGGGCTTTTTTCTGTCTCTAGAGTTCAATGCTCATCATCAATAAACTAAAAATCCGCATAAAAAACGAGCGCCGTAGTGACGCTCGTCTCTTGTTTTCGGCTTGAGGCGCAATTTATATGCGCATTCTCAAGAGTGAATTAAGCAACAGAAGGTTTCTGCGCTGCGTTTTGATACGCCGGTAATTCTGACCTTAGGCCTTTAATCAAGCTCACACACATGACCAATAGCACTAAGGTGAACGGTAAACCCGTTGCGACAACGCCAGACTGCAGCGCTTGCAGTGCCTCTTTACCACCAATCCAAAGCATGACGGCAGCGATAGAGCCTTCAATACATGCCCAGAAAATACGTTGCGGTACTGGTGCATCAATTTTACCGCCAGCGGTGATGCTATCGATAACCAGCGAGCCAGAGTCTGATGAGGTAATAAAGAACACCAAAATTAGAACGATAGACAGGATTGAAATGACTGAGCTAAATGGCATTGCGTCGTACACATGGAACAGCGTCAGTGAGATGTCTGTTAAGCCATTCGCGCCTAATTCACCGACTTTATTGACGACCTGATCAAGTGCGATACCACCGAATACGGCCATCCAAATTAAGGTTACTGTGGTTGGAATCACGATAACCGCGAAGATAAACTCTCGAACGGTACGCCCTTTCGATACACGTGCGATAAACATACCCACGAATGGTGACCAAGATACCCACCACGCCCAATAGAAAACAGTCCAACCGTGCATCCATTCAGTGTCTTCACGACCAACAGGGTTGCTGAGTGCAAAGATGTTCTGTGCGTAAGCGACGGTGGTATCCCAAATGGATGTTGTCGCGATATCGAAGCTAATGAACATCACGAACGCCAGCAGTGCAAAAGCCACCGCCATGTTGATGTTACTCAGTAGTTTGACACCTCCATCGATACCTCGGATCACAGAAAGTACTGCGATAAAAGTAACGAATGCGATAACAATCATTTGCGTACCAATGCCACCTTCTAAACCAAATACATGGTTAATGCCGCTGGTTGCTTGCTGTGCGCCTAAACCGAGAGACGTCGCTAGACCAAATAGAGTGGAGAGTACCGCTAGAATATCGATAACGTGACCCAACCAGCCCCAAGCGCGGTCCCCAAAGATTGGATAAAACGCTGAGCGTAAAGAAAGTGGTAAGCCTTTATTAAAGGCGAAGAAGGCCAATGATAGTGCAACAATGGCGTAGATCGCCCAGCCGTGGATGCCCCAGTGGAACATGGTTGCGGCCATCGCGAGTGATTTTGCTTCTTCGGTATAAGGCTCTACCTTGAGAGGTGTGCCGAACCAATTGGTAAAGTAAGCGGTCGGTTCTGAAACACTCCAGAACAACAGTCCAATACCCATACCGGCAGCAAAAAGCATAGATAACCAAGAAATGGTTGAGTGTTCTGCAATGGCGTCTTTACCGCCGATTCTGATTTTTCCGAGAGGAGAAAAAAGAATCGCGATGGCGAATAAGATGAAGAAGTTTGCTGACCACATAAAGAACGAGTCGAAATCTGAAATGATGCCGTTCTTTAGGCCGTTTAGGGCATCACGAGCAGTCGCAGGGTCAACAATAAGAAGAGAAGCAAGACAAAGAAGAACAAGACCAGCACTAATTCCGAATACTGGATTGTGGATATCGAATCCCCACTTTTGAACGTTGTCTTGGCCAACCTGATAGTCGGTGGTGTCGATACTATATTTTTTTAGTGCATTATCCATAAATACAACATGTACGCTTTTTAAAAGTGCTGTCCTTTTTCAAGAAAAACACAAAAACCGCCCTCCATTTATTTTGAGTTCAAATTAAAAAATGCGACGAGATGATAATGTTTTATGTAAAAATATGCAAATTTGAGGCTAGTTTGCGCTTTTGTGAGAGGTTTGACCGTGCTCTTAGAGTAAAAAAGTTATGAGGTGTAATGTTTTGATGTGTAATCTTTTTGGGCTGAACACAGAGAATAAGGGTTGGAGGGTCGGGCGCTAAGAGGGAAAATCCGGATCTTTGCGAGCAGCGCTTTGGTATTTTGAATGGTGATGAATCAGTGAGGGGATATACGCTTAGCTGGCGTATTTATATGCTGGTTTTGTGCGCAATATTCTACCGACATCGCATTCTTTTCGACAAATATCGAGTAAACGTAACGAATCGTAACAGAGCTGCTGTAACTGAACAGCGTTTCAATATACTCCACTTAGTTTGTAAGCCACAGAATGCTGCTATGAGAAAAAACACTTTATTCAATGCTACGTTAGCGACTGCCCTGACTGCTGTATCTACTTTTAGTTTTGCTGCACCTACCGTTGTTCCTAATGCACCGGAGCTTAGCTCACGCGGTTACGTTTTAATGGATTACCACACTGGTACAGTGTTGGTGGAAAGAGATGCTGATAAGCGTCTGAACCCAGCAAGTTTGACCAAGCTGATGACCGCCTATGTCGCGGGTCAAGAAGTCAAATCCGGGAACATCAGTCTGGATGACGACGTGGTGATCAGCCGTAACGCATGGGCAAAGAACTTCCCAGATTCTTCAAAAATGTTCATTGAGGTGGGCACCTCCGTTTCTTTGTCTGATCTATACCGTGGTTTGATTGTTCAATCGGGTAACGATGCAAGTGTGGCGATTGCTGAACACGTCGCAGGCAGTGAAGCCGGGTTTGTCGGATTGATGAACAGTTGGGCGAATCAGCTTGGTTTGTCAAATTCTGCATTTACCAATCCACACGGATTGGACAGCGATGGTTTGTACTCGACTCCTCGTGATATTGCGACTCTCGGCCGTGCCATCATTCGTGACTTACCAGACATCTACCCGTTGTACAGCGAGACTTCGTTTACTTACAACGGCATTACCCAATACAACCGTAACGGTTTGCTACGCGATCGCAGCATGAGTGTGGATGGCATGAAAACCGGCTACACCAGTGGCGCAGGTTACAGTCTTGCGACATCGGCAACTAATGGTGACATGCGTTTGGTCGCGGTTGTAATGGGCGCAAAAAGCCCAAGTGTGCGTGAGTCAGAAAGCAAACAACTGCTGAGTTACGGTTTTCGATTCTTTGATACGGTTGTACCAACTGAAGCCGGCAAAGAAGCCGCGACAGCGCGCGTTTGGATGGGTAATCAGGATGAAATGAAAGTCGGTGTTGACCGCGATATCTACCTAACGCTACCAAAAGGCGATGTAAACAAGCTGCAAGCGGAAGTTGAATACAACGGCGATTTAATGGCCCCGATTCAAAAAGGCCAAGTGGTTGGCAAGGTTTTGTATAAGGTCGACGGTGACGTCGTGAAAGAAGCTGAGCTAGTGGCGTTAGAGCCAGTTGATGAAGGCAGCATCTTCAAACGTCTAATGGATTGGTTTAAGCGCTTGGTCGCGAGCTGGTTCTAAATCTCGATTACACACAAATTGATTTACTAAGGCGGCCGAAATGGTCGCCTTTTTGTTTTGAGCACTCATTAAGAGAACCATTCAGAACAAAAAACGGAGTTACGTGTGCGCAAGATTCTATCTTTGGCCTTGGCTTTTTCCCTTACTGGCTGTGTGCTGCCGCAGCATCAACCTGTCGATTCTGGGCAATGTGTCGGCGTGATGTCATCGCAAGATGCTTATGGATATCTCAACCCAAATCACTACACGATGCAGGTACTGGCACTCAAAAAAGAAAAGGATGTCAAAGAGTACATTCGCTATATCGATCCGAAACATCCGGTTTGGGTGAACTGGAAAAACAGCCGTGGTACGCGATGGTATACCGTGACGGTTGGGGATTTCAAAACCAAGCAAGACGCCTATAACGCACTGTCTTCGTTGCCAAGTCGCGTTAAGCAATCTTCCCCGTTTGTACTGACATTTGGTGAAATGCAACGCAAGCAAGAGACCAGTGTGGTGCGAATGCGCTAACTTAGCTGGAGCCTTCTTGTGACTTCAAGAGGGCTTATTCTGCCTTTCTAGAAATCTAAATCTTCAGTCTACGCGAAAGATCACTGATCTAACGTGCTTTTGACTTTACTTCATATCGGGTATTTTCTAGTCTTCGCATCCCACTTTTTCGTTGGAGTCACCATGAAGCAAGAAATGTACACCACCCATGTGCAACAATACGATTTGGTCGCGCAAGATAATTTGTACAACGCGCATTTTGAGCGCCCAAATACGCTTGAACTTATCGGTGATGTCTCAGGGAAAAAGGTACTGGATCTAGGTTGTGGTTCAGGACTTTATGCTCAGATTCTTTTAGCGCGAGGAGCAAGCGCGGTCACTTGTATCGATGCTTCTCAAGAAATGATTGAAATAGTAAAAGATAAGTTGGGAGAGACGGTTTCCGCTTACGCACAAGACCTATCAAAAGGGCTACCAGAAGAAGACGATGCGCAATACGATTTGGTGATTTGCCCTTTGATGATTCATTACATCCAAGATTTACGCCCACTGTTTAATGACGTCAAGCGGGTGCTTAAAGCAGGTGGTGAGTTTGTGTTTTCAACCCATCATCCTTTTGCGGATTATGAGTGTTCTTCGTCTGGCAACTATTACGAAAAAGAGTTGGTTAAAGATATGTGGAATACCATTGGTGACCCAGTACCCGTTGCCTTTTACCGTCGTTCATTACAGGACATTACAGACGCAATGACAGAGAGTGGAATGGCAATGTTGGCGCTCTCAGAAGGTAAGGTTAATGACAAGATTCGTGAGATCTCAGAAGAGGATTACCAACGACTTTCAACCTTTCCCAATTTCATATTCATCAAGTGCTTTTCGATGAAGTAAGCCCTTCAAAATAAGTTTGAACGCAATAAAAAACGGAAACCAAATGGCTTCCGTTTACGTTGTTCTTGCTTGATTTATAGCGCTGCTAGAATGGTTTCTGCTTTGCTCGCTTCGAATGTTTTTGGCTCTTCAACATTCAGCGTGGTCACTACGCCATTTTCGATGATCATTGCGTAACGCTGTGAACGAACACCGCCAAAACCGCCCGTGTCCATTTCCAGACCAAGTGCTTTAGTGAAGCTTGCATCACCGTCACCTAACATGAGTAGCTCAGAAGCATTTTGTGTTTCGCCCCAAGCTTTCATGACAAAGGCATCGTTGACCGATACACAAGCAATCAGGTCAACACCTTTCGTTTTCAATTGGTCTGCTAATACAACGTAACCAGGTAAGTGAGCTTCAGAACATGTTGGCGTAAATGCACCTGGTACCGCAAACAACACGACTTTCTTGTCGGCAAACAGTTCGGTTACTTCGTGATTTACCATACCATCCGCAGTAAGTTCGCTAAGCGTTGCGGCAGGTAGTGCTTGGCCTTGTTGAATCATGATTTTCTTCCTTTTTTGGGTAGCTTTATAAAGCTCACTCAGTCTAGCGCCAAAAGTGTTCCCTAACCACAGACGAATTGTAAGGACATCATTGGCTTCATAAAAACAAACCGCCTGAGTGGCGGTCTGATAATGCTTACATCGCACTTATCCCCGAGAGCTTGTGAGAACAGAACAAAGATATGTACCAATTGAAAGCATTCGCAGCAGACGCTTTGAAAGAGCTTATTGATATTGCAATGTAATGGCATTCTTTCCGTATCAACGATCCAAACCATTAATGGTTGAGAGGGCGATGTGCACTTGCAGCGGAAGTTCTCGATAAACTATTAAATGTAGGTTGATATATCGGTCAAACTAAATAGCCGATTCGTTATTAACAAACTAAACTATATGTATAACCATACCTTTGATAAGGTCTTTTGTGCGTATCGTCAATTTTTCATTTAAAAGCGTTCGAACTAAATTTGTCGTTACGTATTCATTAATGACTATTTGCTTCGTCTTGATTCTCTTCGCGGTGCTGTACTTTAAAGAGCGGCAACGGATCTTTAATGTTGCCCTCGAAAACTCTATTCAAGTCTCTAACCTGCATTCTGACGTGATTAGCCAAGAGCTACAAAGACATATTGCTTCACTGCAAACCATTAGTGGTCATCAACGCGTTCAGGAAGGGGACATCGACTTTATCGTCGAAGAGTTAAAGTGGTTAAAAAGTATGTCCAAACAATCAGTGATCAATACTTTGTTTGTGGATAAGGATTGGAATTTAATTGATCACAAAAGCAGAACGATAAAAGTTGAACGAACGGAGTTTATTGATGATGTCAGATGGCAGAAAGAGGGTTATCACATCTCAGCCCCTCACGTTGGTTTGATTGTCAAAACGCCTATCGTGGCGCTTGGTGTGCCTGTTTACGACGAATACAATAATTGGACTGGCATTGTTGGCGTTTCGATCTCTGTGGAATATTTAGCGCAGCGTTTGTCCAAAGTGAAGCTTGGTAATAGCAGCTATGCTTGGATATCGGACAGCAGTGGTACTGTCGTTTCGCATCCCGATACCTCGTTAATTCTTCATGCTAACATTTTTGAAGGGGAGCGAGTTGGCTTTGATGGCTTTGCGGATATTGCGGTACAAACCAATTGGGACAGTGTTGGGCACGGTCATTACTACGACAGAAGGGTTGGTGAAGCCAAGATTGTCACGTTTGCCAAAATAGATACATTGCCTAACTGGACACTCTTCGTGACCACGGAAGAATCCGATATTTTCCTTGATATTAATGAGTTACTTGAAGACGTTGCCATCACGTCATCGGTGGTGATTGTAGTCTTTATGCCGATCGTGTTTTATCTCACCAATTCCATCACTCGACCTATCTTGGATCTGACCTACGATGTGGAAAATGCGGTGAACAATCAATACAGCATGTTTTCCGGATACGACTCTAAAGATGAAATCGGGCAGCTTTCCAACGCATTTAAGAACACCTTCGATGAGATCCATCAAAACAATAGAAAGTTGGAAGATGTGGTTGCACTTCGTACACAAGAGCTTAATACGGCGAACCAAGAACTGGCTTATTCCGTCAATCTACTCAACAAAAACAACCATAAACTGACGTGGTTAGCGATGCATGATCCGTTGACTAACTTGTTCAACCGACGTGCGCTCATCACTAAAGTACATGATCAAATACAGAAAGCACGAGCGCATAGCCTGCCTTTGTCATTAATCTTGCTCGATCTCGACCATTTTAAAGAGGTGAATGATACCTTTGGTCACGATGCTGGCGACCAAGTGCTAAAACACGTAGCAGAGTTTTTTGCACAAGCCTCAGGGCAAGATACCCTACTAGCAAGATGGGGTGGGGAAGAGTTTGTCTTGGTTGTTGCTGAATCGACCCTTGCGCAAGCAAAGCGATTCGCTGAACGATTAATGGAGGATCTCAAGCGCGAAGACTTTTATCCTGTGCCGAACATTACCTTTAGCGCAGGTGTGGCAAGTTTAGTGTCCGATGAGAGCTTTGATGAACTAGTCGCTAGGGCAGATAAAGCACTCTATGCCGCGAAGCAACAAGGTCGGCAATGCGTGCTAATCGCGGAAGAGATAGGGCTAGAGGTCTAGCCCTATTTGGTTTAGTGATTTTCTAGGTAGTGCACGACTTGCGTGCAGTACTTCGCTTTCATTTCTTCACTGATGAAACTAGCGTTAATGGCATTGATCGTGAACTGAGCAATTTCTTGTTTCGTCATGGCATGAGCATCACTTACCGCCATAAAGTTATCCGTCATATAGCCGCCAAAATATGCTGGGTCATCGGAGTTTATGGTGACCGCAACGCCTTTACGCAGTAATTCAACAATGTTGTGTTGTTCCATTTGATCAAATACACACAGTTTGATGTTCGACAGCGGACAGACCGTTAGTGGCATTTGGGTCTCAATTAATGCTTCCACCAAAGAAGCATCTTCCACACAGCGTACGCCATGGTCGACGCGGCTTACACCAAGCATCTCTAGCGCATCAACAATGTTTTGAGCTGGGCCTTCCTCTCCGGCATGAGCAACCGTCAGTAAGCCCGCCTCTTTCGCTTGTTGAAAAGCGCGTTTGAATTTCTCTGGTGGATGACCAAGTTCTGAAGAATCTAAACCAACGCCAATGATTTTGTCTTGATGTTTCAAGATAGATTGCAGCGTTTCAATCGCGCTTTCTTCAGATAAGTGGCGTAAGAAACAAGCAATGATTTGTGAGGTGATACCGAGCTTCTCTTGCCCGTCTTGCATGGCGCGATGAATGCCGCGGATGACGATATCGAATTCGATACCGCGGTCGGTGTGCGTTTGTGGGTCGAAAAAGATTTCAGTATGAATGACGTTGTCGGCTTTACAGCGTTCTAGATATGCCCAAGTCAAATCGTAGAAGTCTTGCTCGGTACGCAGCGCGTTTGCACCTTGGTAGTAAATATCTAGGAAAGATTGTAAATCTTCGAACTCGTAAGCCTTGCGCAGTGCTTGCGGAGATTCATAAGGAATGTCGATGTTGTTGCGTTGTGCTAGCTCAAACAACAATTCTGGTTCTAACGAACCTTCGATATGTAAATGTAGCTCTACTTTTGGAAGACCTTGAATAAATGCATTCATAATAAACTCCCACTTTTTCTTATGGTTGTTGTGGATGCAGTTACTCTAAGAATAGGTATAGATTGGAAAAAATCGAACGCCATTACAAAGAGTAAGATCCACAGTGATCTCAACTCTTCGTAATCAACACTTTAAGGGTGCTGGTAGAGACCCCCAAACCATATCATTGGGGTTATACGAAGCAAACGGTTGCGATTATACGCAAAAAATTGGGGTTGGCTAGCGCTGCTAGAAAAGGATTTGTGGTTGTGAAATGAAGAAGAAGGTGGGTTTTATAAACTTTATTGAAGCCATTTCGTCGCGGGGTGTTTCGGTTCCAGCACACACCTAGCTGAGAATCGAGCATTCAGTGGCTAATACTGAATGACACCTTGCGAGAATTTTGGCGTTTAATATCAAGTTTACTGTGCGTTGCTCATTGTGAACTGAGAAGGGGTGGCGATACCTTGCACATCGATATAGTAAATAGATAAGAATGATGAGAAGAGTATGGAGGGACTTCATTCATTGGTTTAAACATTAAAGCTCAAACAATTTATCAAACTCTCTTTGTTCCATAATGTCTTCAATACGACGGCGCGTTTGTTGTTTTACCGCAGCGGCGTTTTGTTCAGACTCTTTCTTTTCTTGCTCTATTTGTTTTTTACTTTTTCTGGCCATTTGAATACCTTCCTAGTTATTCGCACTACTAATTAATGCATCAAAATAGATTTATTTGATACTAAAACTTCCTAACTTTGAACCTGAGTCACACAGTATTTCACCTGAGTAGCTCTTCTCACAGTATTTAAAATCAATGAGATAACAAGTTGATTGAAGCTTTGGGAGTATATGGCGCCTTAAAATGTCACCGTTGAGTTGATGTATTTTGGCGTTCCAAGAAATGTCGGGTTGTTTTAAACGGAATTCAATTTCTAACATCTATTCTCCTGTTTCTTTGTGACTTTTTCTTTATTTGATAATTGATACCAGTGTCTTTGACGACCTGTTCTTTTAGACATAATTTTTCCTAATTTTAATATGTGCTGCGGATTAATTTTAGGCAGCAGAAAACCGAGCAAAATTTTATTGATTATTGATTATTGATTATTGCTTAGTGTTAAGTCTGAGGAATTTTTTGAAGGGGGGAGAGTTTGGTGCAGCAAGGAGATGCTGCACCAAGAAAAGCTATCTTATAGAGGAGTAACTTCAGTCGCTTGAGGACCTTTTTTACCGTCTTCTACATTGAAGCTTACTTTCTGACCTTCAGTCAAAGTTTTGAAACCGTCAGAAACGATAGCGTTGAAGTGTACGAATACATCTTGGCCGCCGTTGTCTTGAGATAGGAAACCAAAACCTTTAGTTTCGTTAAACCATTTTACTGAACCAGTTACTTTAGACATAAAAACCTCTGAATTTAAACAATAATATACGAGTTGTAGTGGATCTTTTTTAAGCTATTGAATGTGCAATCAAGAGGAAGTTTTACGCAGGTGTCTGAATTGAGGGATTCAAGAATTTACTGAGAGGGAACTTAAACTAAATGTAGCATTAACAGCTCTCTTCTAAGAGCCAGCCATCACTATACAGCTTGTTTGAAAAATAGCTACCTTTATTTTTCAATTATTTTTGTTCGAAAAAATCGATGGAGTAGAACAAATCCACTTACTCATGATTTTCTCTCGTCCTTTCTACAATAAATCCATATCAATAAGGGAGACAAGATTATGAGTTCTGTGAGAGAGGTTTGTCAGGTTATCCGTTCGCACGCAACCGCTGATGGAGATGGCGTAAAGATTCGTCGAGTAGCCGGTTTTAATAACGCCAGCTTTTCCCCGTTCTTGATGGTGGATGAATTGAAATCAGATCAGCGTGCCGATTATGTCGGTGGTTTTCCTCCGCATCCTCATCGTGGTATCGAGACTCTAACTTACATGATGAGAGGGCATTTCCAGCATCGTGACCACATGAACAATGTCGGCGAACTTCGTTCCGGTGGCGCTCAATGGATGGCGGCAGGGCGTGGTGTTGTTCATAGTGAAATGCCAATCATGCAAGACGGCGAGCTGCATGGTTTCCAGATTTGGATTAACCAGCCTGCTCACGACAAAATGACGCCAGCGCAATACCACGATTTTCAACCTGAAACGATCACGGAATACTACCAAGAAACGCAAGGTCTGGTGCGAGTACTCTCTGGTGACTTGAATGTAAATGGTGAAGTGATCCGAGGCCCGTTAGACAAAACGGGTGTACCCGTTACGGTTGCTGATTGGCGCGCTACTTCTGGAGATTACCTAAACCTTGTCACGCCTTCGCATCACAACATGATGGTTTATGTCTACAAAGGCGATATAAACCTTGGCGATCGTTCTGTTAAACAGGATGAAATGGCGTTGTTGTTTCAAGGTGAAGGGATTGAGTTGAAAGCCAATGGACACAGCGGCGTGCTTGTCTTTATTGGTGAACCGATTGACGAGCCGGTGGTGCACTATGGTCCATTTGTCATGAACAGCATCGAAGAAATTGAACAAGCGATTCAAGATTACAACGCAGGTTTGTTTGAGACCTACTAAGCCAAGGCGGTTAAATACGAATACGTTTGGATATGGCGCTGTATGACCGAGCAGCGTCCCAGAAATAGCGCAAAGTGATTTAGAACTCCTTTATTGAGTTCTCCTGCTAGCAAAGACGATATCCACTGCCATCGAATTTGCATTGGCTACACCAACTCGGTGTGGCTTTTTTTGTTGAGTTTGGGTACCTAGCTTTGCTTCCAGCGTTCAATGGCGTGTTTACCAAACTCAACCCCAAGTTCATACGCTTTACGCAATGGCTCTGGCGAACGGCTTAGGCGTTTAAGTTTGAACCCTTCCGGTGGACAGACTTGGATGATCTCAACGCCTGTTGGTGGGTTGTCTATCAGTTCCAAAGATTGGTTATAGCGAACATGGCGAGTGAGCATCGGCTCCACCAAAGCAGGGTGATCTTTCAGTAAACGCGTAGTGAGCTTTTCAAATTTTGGCTTGGATTTTCGATAACTTGCTGGCCGGCTACGCAGGACCATAATCTTTGTTGCCCCTCGTTTGATTGCTTCCGCTACTGGAATAGCGTCCGCGACACCCCCATCGACATATTTCGTGCCGTCTAAGATGACGCCATTGCGATACATAATGGGTAATGCACTACTGGCTTTCATGGTTTCGGCGAGCATATCAATTGTTGGGGTTAGGTATTCTGCTTGCCCATTGTCTTGGCGGGTGACACCAAGAAAGAAAGGACGAGAATCTGCACTTAAAACGTCTCGGTCGATCCCCAGTTCTTCTAAAGTAATCTTCCACATCCAATCTAAATCCATCATGTCTCCGCCACGCAAAAGCTGAGTTGGAGAGATGAATTCATTGCGCAAGCTGTAATCAAGATAAATTTTGAGGTTTCGACCTGGCATGTTCGCAAGGTAAGCCGCTAGGTTGCTTGCTCCAGCAGAAACACCCCAAAAGCTGTCAAAAGGTGAGAAGCTTTCTGCCATGAAGTGATCGAGTATGCCGCAGGAAAAAACGCCACGCATTGCGCCGCCTTCCACGATGAGGGCACGAGAGCCAACTTGTTCCATCCTTGCCATCCGTTTTGATTTTTCTGATTTGGGATATCGGGGTTCTAGAGTAACGGATCTAATTCATATACCCAAGTTTGTGTAAGACTAAGCACGCTTGTCTTGTGATTCACTGTCTTATCTTGGGTTTTCTCTGAGCTACCTTAATGAAGCTTTAAATGCGTTATAAAATAACAATTATCATGAAGTGAATTGGGTGGCACAAATCTTTTGTGAGGTGGGTAATGAGCGATATCGACACGGTGATTAAGCATGTAGAGAAAATCGGCAAAGCTTGAGGTAGGCAACTGACATCTAGCCGGAAGTTCGTACAGAAAGCCGAATTGAATTGATTGCTGAGCATCAGTTCGAAGATAAACTTCTCGTCTGAAAAATGTCATAGAATCGACTTAGTGGGGCGTTGTGTCCGATAAGATTCGATGCTCTTTGTTCTCCACCGTTAGCCCTTAATCTTCAAGTTGCTCCTGCCAAACATAATCTAAAGCCTCACCATCACAAACCTTTCAAAACCATGTTGTCTTTCTATCTAACTAAGTTGACATTGTTTGATTGTCAAACTAAATTGAATTCAAATAATTTGATAATCAAACTAAATTTAGAGATTAGGTATCGCAATGGCAGCAATTCAACATTCCCATGACTTCGTGTCTCACAATCAAAAGGGTGAGAAACGAACGCTTTACGTACTTATTTTGACGGTAGTCACCATGGTGGTAGAAATTACCGCAGGCACTATGTTTGGCTCGATGGCCTTGCTAGCCGATGGTTGGCACATGGGTACTCACGCAGCCGCATTTTGTATTACCCTGTTTGCTTATCGTTACGCGAAACAAAACGCGGATAATGATCGTTTTTCATTTGGTACTGGTAAGGTCAGCGTATTAGGTGGTTTTACCAGTGCGATTGCGCTTGGGATTGTCGCTCTGATGATGATGGTGGAATCGGTCCATCGTCTGTTCAACCCAGAGAGTATTCAATTCAATGAGGCGATTATGGTGGCGGTGATCGGTCTTGTAGTGAACTTAGCCAGTATGCTGCTTTTGCAAGATCATCACCACACCCATGGCCATGATCATCATGGTCACAAACACGAGCATCATCATGACCACAACTTAACGGCGGCGTATTTTCATGTGTTAGCGGATACGCTGACTTCGTTACTGGCTATTGTGGCTCTTATTGTTGGTAAATTTTACGGTTGGGTGTCGTTAGATGCGCTGATGGGTATTGTCGGTGCCATCGTGATAGGTAAGTGGACACTGGGTTTGATGAAGCAAACCGCCCCTGTGCTATTAGATGAGAGTATTGATCAATCTTACCGAAACGAAATTGTAGAGACCCTTTCGCCTTATGCTGAGGTTGTCGACCTACACATTTGGAAAGTCAGTGGTCATCACTATTCAGCGGCGATAGCGTTGAAGAATCAGAGCGATAAAACACTGGATGAATTTAAGCAATTATTGAGTAAGTTTGATAAGATTCATCATCTTACTTTGGAAGTTCAAACGACTGAGTGATGCGCGAATTAGAAAAGCTGAATCAAATGCTTACCGAGTTCTATGACAAAATGTCTTCTTGGGAGCAATCTGTAGTGAAAGGAACCGGTTATTCACTGGCTCAAATCCACACCATTGAAGTGCTAGGTGGGCATGGTGCGCTACGTATGAAAGAACTGGCGGAAAAGCTAGGGGTTACCACAGGCACATTGACGGTTCAAATTGAAAAACTGGTGAATGCTGAACTGATAGAGCGCTGTCCTCATCCAGAAGACCGCCGTGCTATTGTTGTGAAGTTAACATCGGCTGGTGAAGAGATTCATCGTCATCACAACCAACTGCATTTAGACTTAGTGCAAGATTTGACGCGTAATATCGACGCTGAACACCAAGATATACTGTTTGCCTGCCTTAAAAAAATGAACCAAGAATTCTGAGTTCGCTAACGTTAAGACCCAAATAGCAAAAAAGTAGAGCGCCGAAGTGCTCTACTTTTTATACCAATCACAGTAAATCAATGTTCAGATACAGCGTTATAGTAAGCTAGAGTGAACCGTTATTTACTACGACTGGTATTATTATAAGCTTGATAAAATTTGTTCTATTGGCAGTTGTGTGAACGCATAAGTAACGCCAACACAAAAGGCGGAACCAGTGATACCTATCCCAACTGTCGTTGCGAGTAAGAGAAGCGTAATTTTAGGCATTAGAGGCTAAACTCCTTTTTGAAGGTTGGGTACATAATCCCGTTTGCTTCTTGATAAGTTTTAAAACCATAACCGAATGCCAGCGCTGCCATCACAATGGCAAATGCTGCAATATTTCTTCCTTTCATCCCTAAACTCTCAACTGTTGTAGGCAAAGTGACAACCACTCTGCCAATTGCGTTTCTATCGCTTATTGATCTTGGATGGCCAATTACTGGTTAAAGCACACAAATACGACCCACGCTGTCATCAGCACAAGTAGCGGAGTGAATACTTTTTGAATTGATGCACCATCGGTCAAATCGTAAATTACGATCGATTCTTTATAGAATGCGCGTTTGAATGAACCAAAGCTGATTTCATTTTTCACATCAGATTGCTCGTACCGTTGACGTGCAGATTCTGTCATTTGAGACTCAAGATCTTGCATCTCATATTCTTTGTTAAAAAATGCATCCCACGCCGAAATACGAGCAATAGCTTTTGGTGAGTGATTGCTCTTTAGCTTTTCTAGACGTTTTGCGTATGCAGCTTGATATTTATCCACGATGAATTCCTACATGAATAGACTGTTATACAGAACACCGCTTGAGATGTTCTGCTCAGTGGTTGTAAAAGCAAAAAATGGGAAGTTAAAGGTGTACTTTTACGAGAAAGAATGGGGACTAATCGGTATACAGCATTTGATTGTTAAAGAGCGAAAAGGAATATCATCCCCTGTGTTGCGGATAATATGGGCTGCTCTTGGATGCGACAAACAAAAATAATTAGTCAAAATAACAAGCAATCTTTGTTGCGAGATATATGGAAGTGGGCATTGAGAGCGAAACAAAAAGGAAAGATCGTAGAGCTTACCTCGCTTTACATGCCATTTTACGACTTTGATAGTTTAAGCACTTGAGGCAAAGAAAATTCGTGCCTGCTAACTCCAAAAGTAGGGTAAACGCTATTCTTTTTCTCGTTGGAGTGTTTATAAAGATTGGGAATTTTGATTTTTCTCATGCAATCCGCCGCAGTCTTTACTCCTTCTCTCGCTCAATCCGTGGTATTTCCCCCCCTCTCTATGGATACCCGGATTGAGTGTTTTTTTGCATCGTGCTTTTAAGACAAGATGAACGCCGATTTATACATGGTTTGTTTACCAAAGAGTCATCGACGCCTTCCTATTTATAGTGTGTAACCGCGAGTGATTTATGCGCTAGCGTTGTTGTATTTTTTAGCCTGTACAATCAGGCTTGCTAACTGTGCGAAGCCAAACCCGCCATATTCAGAAGTCAGATAACTCGGTTGATGTTTTAAGCTATCTAACAATGGGCGAATGTTCTTCACACCAAAAGTCATGGGTAACCACTCAAACATCCCCTCATCGTTTAATGAATCTCCAACGTAAGTCACGTGATCCAAATTTGGTAAGTCACCATGATTAAACTGCTTAATGTAGGTTTCGCCGCTGCTTCGTTTGCTGTGATTTCCAATCCATGCATTGATATGAATGGAGCTTAGGGTAGCGTTGACTGGGTTTGATTCTACGTTAAGACTTAAAATACGGTTGAGGATCTCCATCGTAGTTGAAGTCGCTACAGGGGGGCGATCTTGGGCAATGTTGACCGCCACATCGCAGAACCGAAAGCTCTGATCTTGGCTTAACTCTACGTCAGAATACTCCGCTAAAATGCCAGAGATACTTTCACATAGTGCTTGCTGTTCTTTTCGCATTTGCTGTGCTGGGCGGGCAAAAGTGGAGCTGAAACCATGTTGGTCTTTCCGCATCCAAAACGCGCCGTTTTCACCTATGATCCCATGCAGCGGCCACATTTTTGCCATTTGGTCACACCAACCAGCACAAGCGCCAGTGACCGCTACGACTTTCACGCCAACTTGCTCTAGCTCGGCGAGCGCAATTAAAGTGTCTGGCGGCAGCTTCCCTTGCCAAGTTAATGTGTCGTCTACGTCGGTTAACAACCATTCAATGTTTCTCAGATACTCTGTATTGAGCTCTGATAGTGGGTTAGGCATTCACCACTCCTTGCTGTGTCTGCTTGTTATTTATCGTACTTTTAACTGGCGTTGATAACGCGGCTTTGAGTGAGCAATCAATGCGCTTTTCGGTATTGGCATTAAATAAGTGAAGGTGCTTGGGCTTGATATCTAAGCCAAGTTTGTCCCCGATTTGAATCGGAGTATGACCTTCCACTCGAACCACGAGCTTTTGTGAATCAGTACCTTCTGTGCAGCAATACAGTAATAAGTCTGCGCCCAAGGATTCAATCAATTCCACTTCGACGTGCAGCCAAGGCTTATCTTCACTGAGTTGTAAATGCTCAGGTCTCAGCCCAAGTTTGACCTTACCTAAATCTAGGTCATTCGTCGATACTGGCAGTTGGGCATCACCAATCGTTATCCCGTCCTTGGTGATGTTTGCGTCTAAGGTGTTCATCGATGGAGAGCCGATAAAGGTCGCAACAAATAGAGAGGCAGGTGCGTCGTAAATGTCGAGTGGTGTACCCACTTGTTCTACATTGCCTTTGTTGAGCACCACTAGTTTGTCCGCCAGCGTCATGGCTTCCACTTGGTCGTGGGTCACGTAAACCGAGGTTGTACCAAGGCGACGCTGAAGCTTTTTGATCTCTAAGCGCATTTGTACACGCAGTTTGGCATCTAAGTTAGACAGAGGCTCGTCGAACAGAAACACTTTTGGTTCGCGTACAATCGCTCTACCCATCGCGACACGTTGACGTTGTCCGCCAGACAGTTGTCCCGGTTTTCGGTCGAGTAGGTGATCCAACTCCAGCATCTTTGCTGCTTCATGCACCAGTCGCTCAATTTCCGCTTTCGGTGTTTTGCGGTTGCGCAGACCATAAGCCATGTTGTTGTATACCGTCATGTGCGGGTACAAGGCGTAGTTTTGGAACACCATGGCAATATCACGTTCACCAGGTTCTAGGTTGTTCACGGTGGTGTCATCAATATTCAACTCGCCTGAGCTGATTTCTTCTAATCCGGCAATCATGCGAAGTAGGGTGGATTTACCACAACCACTCGGACCAACCAACACGACCATTTCACCATCGCAGATATCAAGATTGAGTTTTTGGATCGCCTGATAACCGTTCGGATAACATTTAGCGATATTAGAAAGAGTTAACGTGGACATTTATTTCTCCGAATCTACCAGACCTTTAACAAAGGCTTTTTGCATTGCAATTACCACAATCACTGGTGGCAACATGGCGATAATGGTGGTGGCCATAATCTTGTTCCATTCCACAACACCATCAACCACTCCAAGCATCTGTTTAATGCCCATCACGATGGTGTAGTACTGCACATCAGTGGTGATCAGCAGTGGCCATAGATATTGGTTCCAGCCGTAAATGAAAGTGATGACGAACAGTGCAGCGATGTTGGTACGCGACAGAGGCAACAAGATATCGAAGAAGAACTTGATTGGTCCTGCGCCATCAATTCGCGCTGCTTCCACCAACTCATTCGGCACAGTTAAGAAGAACTGACGGAACAAGAAAGTGGCGGTTGCACTGGCAATCAGCGGAATGGTTAAGCCGTAAAATGAGTTGAGCATGTTGAGGTTCGTAATCACCTCAAACGTCGGCATGATGCGCACTTCAACGGGTAACATCAGCGTGAAGAAGATCATCCAGAACGCCAGCATTCGTCCCGGAAAACGGAAGAACACGACTGCATACGCTGACATGATGGAAATGCTCAACTTACCGATAGTAATGCACATCGCCATGATGAAGGAGTTCAGTAGCATGCTACCAATGGGCAAGGTATTGTTGTTGTATTGGGTATCGTTGCTCAATAAGTCAGTGAACACACTAAAGCCCAAGTCCCCAAACCAAAGTGGAGTGCCAGTGGCGAACGCGCTGTTCTCGTGCGTGGTTGCGACGATCGCAATCCAAACCGGAAGCGCAATCGAAATGATGCCAAGAATCAAAATGACATGGCAAAACAGATTAAAAAACGGTCTTCTTTCTACCATCAGTACGCCACCTTCTTCTCAACATACTTAAATTGAATCACAGTCAGGGAGGCGACCAAGATCATCAGGATCACCGACTGCGCTGCTGATGAGCCTAAATCCAGCCCGATAAAGCCATCGTTGTAGACTTTGTAAACCAAGGTAGAGGTGCTGTTACTCGGACCGCCTTGTGTCATCGCGTGGATGATGGCGAACGTATCAAAGAACGCATAAACAAAGTTCACGACCAACAAGAAAAAGCTGGTTGGTGAAATCAGCGGGAAGCTAATGGTGATAAAACGTTTGATCGGGCCGCTACCATCAATTGCTGCGGCTTCGTGCAAAGACTTCGGCACGGACTGCAGCGCAGCTAAGAAGAACAGGAAGTTGTAACTGATTTGCTTCCACGTCGAGGTGATGATCACCATCCACATCGCATGGGTCCCATTGAGCGTTGGATTCCAGTCTACGCCAAACAGGTTCAATAGTTCGGTCATCACACCGATGGTTGGATCGAATAAAAATAGCCATAACGAACCTGCGACAACCGGAGCGACCGCATAAGGCCAAATCAAGAAGGTGCGATACATGGTCGCACCACGGATGATTTGTTCGGCGAAAGCGGAAAGAACAAGTGCGCTGACCAACGCGAGTACCGCAACACTGATGCTAAATTGCAGCGTGGTCATTAATGAATCTAAGTAAAGTGGATCATGAAGGAGCTTCTCGAAGTTCTCCAAGCCCACAAATTCGCGGCTAATACCGAAAGCATCTTCAAGTTGTGAAGATTGAAAAACAGCTTGCCCAGCAGGCCAGATGAAGAACACTAAGGTGATCACCAACTGAGGCGCAATTAAAGCAACGGGCAGCCATTTATGTTTAAAAACAACGGGTGAGGACATACAAATACCAAAGTAAAGCAGGCAAAGGTGTGTGAACGTGTTCCCCACCCATTTTAGGTGGGGAAAGTGCGTTTCTGAGTACCTATTTGAATAAAACTCAGCGCATCATTGTTCGTTATTAATATTCGTTATTTCTGTGTACGCTCAAAGCGACGTAGCTGCTCGTCACCACGACGAACCGCATTGTTTAGCGCAGCTTGTGCCGTTACTTTGCCTGCCCACACTGCTTCCAGTTCTTCGTTGATGATGTCACGCGTTTGTAGGAAGTTACCGAAGCGAATGCCTTTCGAGTTTTCCGTTGGCTCTGTCGACGTCATTTGTAGAACCGCGGTGTCTGTGCCAGGGTTTTTAGCGTAGAAGCCTTGCTCTTTTGTTAGCTCATAAGCCGCTTTGGTGATTGGAAGGTAGCCAGTAAACTGGTGCCAATCAGCTTGAACCTCTGCGCTTGATAAGTAAGTAAAGAACTTCGCTACGCCTTTGTATTCTTCATTCGAATGCCCACGAAGCACCCAAAGTGATGCACCGCCGATGATAGTGTTTTGAGGTTTAGCAACCAGCTCAGAGTCGTAAGGCAATTGGGCTACGCCGATGTCTACGTCTTTCATGTTCTCTTGAATGCCAGCCAGTCCAGCAGAAGAGCCCATGGTCATCGCACACTCTTGGGTATAGAACAGCGGCATGCCATCTGATTGGCGACCACCGTACTTGAAGATACCTTCTTTCGACCATTTGCCCATTTGGTCAATATGGCGAACAAAAGCAGAGTCATTGAACTTGAATTTCGTGTCTAAGCCAGCAAAACCATTATTGTTGTTGGCGACAGGGACGTTATTACGCGCACCAAAGTTTTCGATTTGAGTCCATGATTGCCATGTGGTGCTGAAACCACACTTCGCGCCAGATGCCAGCAACTTACGAGAAATCTCTTCCATCTCTTTCCAAGTCTTTGGTGGGTTTGCTACGCCAGCTTTTGCGAACATGTCTTTGTTGTAGTAAAGCACTGGCGTTGAGCTGTTAAATGGCAGCGAAAGCATGTTGCCTTCGTTAGTGGTGTAGTAACCCGTTACGGCTGCAAGATAATCATCTGGATTGAACGACTCTTTGGTGTCTTCCATCAATTGATAAACTGGGTAAGTGGCTTTTTCAGCGCCCATCATGGTCGCTGTGCCCACTTCAAATACTTGTACGATGGCTGGTTGTTCTTTTGCGCGGAAGGCAGCAATCGCACTGGTCATGGTTTCTGCGTAACTGCCTTTGTAAACAGGTTTGATTTCGTATTCCGATTGGCTTGCATTAAAGTCAGCGGCAATCTCGTTGACCTTTTGACCCAACGCGCCACCCATAGCGTGCCACCATTCGACCTCTGTTTTTGCTTGTGCTTGCGTGCTGATTAATGCCGCGGCAACGGCAAGTCCTGTGAGGTGTTTAATAGCCATAATGATTCCTTTTCATTTGATGATTTGAACAGGTTGATCCCTTGCGGTTTTTCATTTTGATAATGAATCCACTTCAAAAAATTCAAATGAACACTAAATGAGCCAAATGACGTTCTAGTTACAGAAAAGTGAACTTATTTGAACATTATTGCGGTCATTTTTTTGTAATCAAATCGTCATTCGGGGCTGAGATAGTTCATTTGAAAACAAATGAAAAAGACGGAATAAAAAATGAAAATAACAGCGCACCGCGGCTTATCCAGTTTGGCTCCTGAAAACACTTTATCGGCGATGCAACGTGCAATCGAGTTCGGCTGTGAATGGATTGAAATTGACGTTCAACTCAGTGCGGACAATATCCCAATGATCATCCACGACAAGACAGTCAATCGTTGCACCAATGGTCAGGGCAAAGTGAAGGACCTCACATGGTATGAACTTAGGCTTCTTGATGCTGGCTTGTGGTTTGGTGATGATTTTGCTGGCGAGTACATTCCCACTTTGGAAGAAACGCTTGAGCTAACGGTAAATGCCGGGGTAAAGCTGAATATTGAATTGAAGATCTACTCTGGTGATGAGGTTGATCTTCTGTGCGAGAAAGTCGCCGAAGTCATTGAACGTTTAGCGATAAAAGCGGACGCAATTTTGTTCTCTAGTTTTAACATCGAAGCACTGATGACGATGAAAAATTATTTGCCAGAAGTCAGAAGAGGTCAGCTTTGGCAAGAGATCCCTGACGACTTTGCCATTGTGTTACAACAAGTTGATGCTTACAGCGTGCATTGCGATTACCGTTTTTTAAATGAAGAGCAGGCGAAGCGTATCAAACAGTTTGGCTATCGATTGTTTTGCTATACGCCCAATTTTCCCCAATTAGTAGCGTCGCATTGGCAGTGGGGCGTGGATATGATGATTACCGATACACCACAGCGTTATAAAGTCGAAGAGTTGAAAGCAATTCGAGAACTCGCCTTGAATGAATAACCTTACTATTCGCCAACAAAGCATTATTGAACTGGTTCATCAGCAAGAATATTGTTCGATAGAGGATCTTGCTCAGCAGTTTGAGGTCACAACACAAACCATTCGACGTGACATTAATGAGCTCTGTCAGTTAGGACTCACCCTGCGCCATCATGGTGGAGTAGGGCTTCCTGCAACACTCAGCAACCGCAGCTACGCCTCTCGTCAAATCACCAATCAACAAGAAAAGCAGATCATTTCCGATGAGGTGGTCACAGCTATCCCGAACGGTGCGACTCTGTTTCTAGGCATTGGAACAACCATCGCTTCGATTGCTGAGCGTCTAGCCAATCACAGTGAGTTACGCGTGGTGACCAATAACTTCGAAGCGGCGCATGTTCTTTCTCACTTTGAGAACATCGAAACTTGGATTCCGGGTGGGCGTATTCGTACCAACGATCGCGACGTGGTGGATGGCTCGGCGGAGCACTTCTTCGGTCAGTTTTCAGCAGATATTGGCATTATTGGTTGCGCGGGCGTAACCGAAATCGCGCAGTCTCATTCCGACATGATCAACCTCGGCAGCACAACGATTGATACTCAGCCGTTCGCGATGGAACATGAGTTGCGAGAAGCCAAAGTGAGCAAGGCTATTTTAGCCAACTCCAAACAAAAGTGGCTGGTGGCAAACAAGAGTAAATGGCAGCGAAGAGCCAACACTAAGGTGGCGCCACTTAATTATTTCGATCGCGTTTTCAGTAACTAAGCTTTTATTCTCCTTGCTTGTCTAGCCCTTGGAAAATCCGTTCTCTATCTGCATTGTGTGATGCTTTTTCATCGCGATTCGTTATGCTTAGATGATTGAAAATAAAGAGGTCGTGCCATGTTTGAATCGGATAAAACCAAAGTAAAAAACTTACTTATTGCAACACGTTTTGGCGTCTCTGCCTCTGAAATGCCGACCATTATTGGGGTGAAGCAAGATAAAGCGCTCAAGCTAATTAACGAGCTCAAACAAGAAGGCGAAGATATTCACTCGTTAGGGGAAGGGAATAACCCAGATGAGTTGGTGCTGTATTCGATTGGTGAAATAGAGCCCTAATTGAACCAATAAGAAACACAAAAAAAGCCGCCTATCGTTGGCGGCTTTTTGGATCGTTCATTCAAACTACTCGTGAATCGGCACAACCAGAATATCTACCGGAGACTTGTTGATTAGATGTCTTGAGTAAGAAATGATCTTGCTCCAGAAATCTTGGTGGTGACCACAAATCAGTAGATCAACTTCTTGCTCTTTGATGGTCACTTCCAGTTTGTCCGCCAAGTCACCAGTGCCTACGAAGAAGTGCTTCAATGGCTGCTCCATGTAATCGCTAAAGGACTTCAAGCACTCCATCGAATGTTCATTCAACGGTCTTTGGTCTGGGTTTGCTTTAATATCGACAAGCTCACGATAAATTTCGCCATGAGTACCATCGATATGAATAAATGAAATCTCGGCACCGAGATAACTCGCCATAGATACCGCTCGGTCAATCAACACAGTACTCTCATCAGACAGTTCCAGTGCGACTAGGATATGTTTGTATTTCATAACCACGCCCTCTTGTGGAATACACTACCAATAGCATAGTACGCCTTTAACAAAAAATGTGTTGATAAGATCCCGAAATCGCTCAAAGTTTTGGCAAATTATCACCAGCCTAAGAGCGAGAGGAGACAGAGGGGAGGGCGAAAAAAGAGCCAGTACTAATACCAGCTCAATTCAATCTCTAGTGGCATGTCACAACGTATTCATTCTCCACACATCTCATCGGATGCGTTGAGGTGAACCAGTTTTGCTGAGGAGTATCCTTCTCCTCGAAAGTGGTCTCTTGCCTCGCAGAGGCTGGCAAACTTGAGTGGGCTTTTGTGCTCGTTCAAGATCAATGATCTAGTTTGGTTTTGTACGTTGTAAGCGAGGTAGATACCACCCTCGACCGATTCAATCAAAAGATTCATAGCCGTTTCCCATTGGTGTTTTCACTCCTTGGCTATTACGGCGAGCGATGGATTTTAGTTCACTTCTGGATCGAACCGATTCATGTGATGACAGAAGTTGCTTGCTTTTTATACAAGAAAACCTTTAGACTTTGCCCATCACTTCTTTAGGAGATTACGCCAACATGAACAACTAAACCTGTCATCCAACTCTCATTTTATTTTTTGGATTTACAGGGTTAGTAGGCGTAGCTCACTTTCCGATATTTCTTTGCAATTACCATTTTTTGTTTGAAGCGCTTCTATGGGCGCGTGTGTTTGCATCGATCTCATCTCTAGATTTATCTCAAGCTACGGCTGTTGTCCCTGTCATACAGGAGGCAAATTATGCCAGTCTTACAGGCTTATAATATCAGTCATCAATTTGGTAATGGCGAAACACTGTTTCAGCAAATCTCATGTTCTATAACCAAACGTCGTGTTGGGTTAGTCGGACGCAACGGTGTCGGAAAATCGGTGTTTGCATCGATACTCAGCGGTGAGCAAACCTCAACCAGCGGTACAGTAACCTTACCAAGGTCCTTTGCGGTGTATCGCCAGCAACCATCTCACTTGTTGGCGGGAGAGCTTTCGATTGCCCAGTTTTTAGCAAAGGACAAAGTGCTAAGCGCACTCAAGCAGATCGAAATGGGCGATTGCTCTGAGCATCTGTTTGAGGTGGTGGGCGAACAATGGGATTTGCCCATCCAACTTGCTAAGCAGTTAGAAACCATGGGTTTGCCACCACAGCCAGACTTTCCTTGCTCACAATTGAGTGGCGGACAGTTAGCGCGTTTGCAACTGTGGCAATTGTTCGAAAGCGAAGTGGAATTGCTGATCCTTGATGAACCGTCGAACCACCTCGATAAACACGCCAAGCTATGGTTGATTCATTCGATGCGCAATTTTTCAGGAGCGATTTTGCTCATCAGTCACGACCGAGAATTACTACGCGAGATGGAGGAAATCTGGGAACTATCCGGTTTAGGCTTGCAAGTGTTTGGCGGCAATTTCGACGTGTATGCCGAGCAAAAGCGAACCGAATTACAAGCGGTGGAACGCCAATTAGCTGCTGTCGATAAACAAAAAAAGCAATTAGAAGAACAAGCTCAGCGCAATCGGGAGAAAGCAGAACAAAGAGCGGCTCAAGGGAACAAATTGAGAAAGGATGGCAGCCAGCCGAAAATCTTACTGGATGGTATGAAAGACAAAGCCACAGCCCGAGCAGCCAGTCGTAATAAAAACGAGCAACTTCGCCAAGCGCATCTGCAAGAGAAAGAGCAAAGTTTGCGAGTGCGTAAAGAGCAAATCAAAGGGCAAAAACTGTATTTGGCAGAAAGTCAAAGTCGCTCACGAAAAGTCATATCGCTTTTAGAAGGCGTATTGCCATTTGGGTCGGCTCAGCCCATCACTGCGCAAGTTCATGCGGATGATAAATTGCATTTGTTGGGCAAAAACGGGTGCGGTAAATCGACCTTACTGAAAACCCTCTTGGGCGAGTTCTTATTGCAAAGTGGTGAGCTACAAATCAATACGCCGCTTTATTATCTCGACCAGCACTTTGGTGCGATACAGCCTGAAATCTCCATGTTGGAAAACCTAATGCAACATTGTGAGAGGATGAAAGAAAGCGATGCCAGAACATTACTAGCAGGCATTGGCTTTCGCCGAGACAGTGTGTTTCGTTTGGGCTGCGTATTGAGTGGCGGCGAAAAAATGAAGCTTGCTATGTTGATTGTCAGTCATCAACCAACACAGCCTTTGTTGCTCTTGGATGAGCCGGATAATCACCTCGATTTGGATTCGAAAATCATGCTTGCTCAGGCATTGAGTGCGTATCGAGGCGGCTTTATTCTTATCAGTCATGACCAAGATTTCGCTGCGGAGTCGGGTGTGTCCCGAAGCATTGAACTGAGCTAACAAGCTCTTGTCTATAACTCCACATTGAGGGGGGATCACCGAAGCTAAGCGGTTAGTTTGGCTTTGGTGACTTTAAAACCTTTACCAAGTAATTTTCTCAAAGCCATTAGAATCCTTACTTCGATATGGGTAAGATGCTTGATGCATTGCATATACTCAAGTGACTTCATCATGCTGGGTCCAGAGCGTTGTCACTGATTCAAGTTCAAGGAAAACGACGAAGCGGAATAGCTAGCTCTTTCCAAGTTGTTTGGCGAAGAAATTGTTTCAGTGACACGCTCCCAAAGGGCGAGTTGCCTTGCTTCGCATGCTTCGTTAACAATTTTCGATTTAGAACCACTAGATCTTTAAATTGTTGCCTCGCCTTCAAACCAAGTCATTCTCGCTGAACCAAGCATCTTGAGGTTACTTGAGTATTAAACAAAAACAGAAAAGGAAGTCTATGAAAAAGAAAACCTTAGCACTGGTGACCGCGTTTGCGATGTCGGGCGTATTACCGGGTGCTTACGCTGAAGACTCAACACAGGAGTTGGTTGAACACGTACAAAAAATGGCTGTGAAGTACCCAACGACAAAGAAAGTCGATGTGGTAGATGAGTATTTTGGCACCAAAGTCAGTGACCCATATCGCTGGTTAGAAGATGACCGCAGTAAAGAAACGGCTGATTGGGTGAAAGCGCAGAACCAAGTCACGTTCGATTACTTGGCGCAAATTCCTTATCGTCACCAGATTGAAGAACGCTTAACTCAGTTGATGGATTACGAGAAGTTAGGGCGTCCATTCAAAGAAGGCAAATATACCTATTTCTACAGGAACGACGGTTTGCAAAACCAAGATGTGCTTTACCGCCAACTCGATGATGGCAAGGCAGAAGTTTTCCTCGACCCAAATACCTTTAGCGAAGATGGCACGACTTCGATGGCGAATGTGAGCTTCACCAAAGATGGTTCTTTAGTCGCTTACAGCATTTCAGAGGGCGGTAGCGACTGGCGCAAAGTGATTGTGCTTGATGCCGAAACCAAAAAGCCTGTCGGTGAGACGCTAGTGGATATTAAGTTCAGTGGCGTAAACTGGTTAGGCAACAAAGGTTTCTACTACTCAAGTTACGATAAGCCAGAAGGCAGCGAGCTTTCGGCAAAAACCGACCAACACAAGCTTTATTACCACGAGCTAGGCACTAAGCAGAGTGAAGACAAGCTTATCTTCGGTGGCACAGAGGCAGAGAAGCACCGATACGTTCGTGGTTACACTTCGGACGACCAACGTTACCTATTTATTTCGGCAAGCACTTCAACGTCTGGCAATAAGCTTTTCTTCAAAGATTTGACCAAGCCAGACAGTCCGCTGAAAACCATTTTGGATGACACCAATTCTGATACTTGGGTGATTGATAGCAAAGGCACCAAGCTGTATTTGGTCACCAACTTAGATGCACCAAACAAACGAGTGGTGACGGTGGATGCAAGCAATCCTGAGCCAAAGAATTGGAAAGATTTAATTCCTGAAACTGACAATGTGCTTAGTCCATCAACTGCGGGCGGTTACCTGTTCGCAAGCTACATTGTTGATGCGCTTTCTATGGTCAAACAATACGATATGGACGGTAAGTTCATTCGTGAAATCAAGCTACCAGACATCGGCAGTGCTTACGGCTTTTGGGGTAAGAAAGAAGACGCTGAAGTCTACTACTCTTTCACCAACTACAAGACGCCAAGCACGACCTATCGCCTAGACATCAAAGATGGTGACAGCGAGGTTTACCACAAATCGAACGCACCATTCGATCCGGCACAATTTGAATCTCGTCAGGTGTTCTACAAATCGAAAGACGGGACCAAGATTCCAATGATCATCACTTACAAAAAAGGCACGCCGATGGACGGCACCGCACCAACGATTTTGTATGGTTATGGTGGTTTCAATATCAGCCTGACGCCTTACTTCAGTCCAAGTCGAGCGGCATGGTTGGAAATGGGTGGTATCTACGCTGTTGCTAACATCCGTGGTGGTGGTGAGTACGGCAAAGAGTGGCACAATGCCGGCACCAAGTTAGAGAAGCAAAACTCGTTTGATGACTTTATTGCCGGAGCTGAGTTCCTTATCGATCAAGACTACACCTCGTCAGACAAGCTCGCGATTAACGGTGGGTCTAATGGCGGCTTGCTTGTTGGTACAGTGATGACTCAGCGTCCAGAACTGTTCAAAGTGGCACTGCCGGCGGTGGGTGTATTAGACATGCTTCGTTACCACACCTTTACGGCAGGGGCGGGCTGGGCTTATGACTACGGTACGGCAGAACAAAGTAAAGAGATGTTCGATTACCTCAAAGGATACTCGCCAGTACACAACGTAAAAGCCGGCGTTAAATACCCAGCAACTATGGTAACAACGGGTGACCACGATGACCGTGTGGTGCCAGCGCACTCGTACAAATTTGCTGCTGAGCTACAGTCGAAGCAAGCGGGTACAAACCCAACTTTGATTCGAATAGAAACCAACGCAGGTCACGGTGCAGGCACACCGACCAGCAAGGTTATTGAGAAAACCGCCGATGTTTACAGCTTTACCTTGTTCAATATGGGCGTTGAAAAGCTGTAAGCGAGAGGGCGGATTCACCGAAGAGCTTAAGCTCATTCACATTGGAATTAAAACGCAGTCTTCGGGCTGCGTTTTTTGTTTTAGGTAGAACAGAAAAATGTGCGATGCCAACGTAGTTCACATAAATGATATTGAAGAATTTCCAAGAAGTGGAAGTATCGAACTCCAAGATGAAATAACATTTTATTAATGAAAATACTCTACAGTTGTAGAATATATGTTTAAGCCAACATGACTTATTTATTGGTGAAATCGCTGAAAAAGTATATAGCTAAACGTCTAGGTGGTTTCATCTTTCAATTGACCGTTTATTTTCTCTTTGGTTTGATTTCACATGTTCAATCTATATTAACTGAGCATTCATTGTTTGTTGTGATATCTACTATTTAGATAATTGTTAATCTAAATTTCATTTCAAATCTAAACCAAAATTTAGGTTATAACTCATATAACTATAGGTGATTGAACTTACCGTTATCCTCTATTTAATTTAAATGCAGCGTTAAACAACCTGTTATTCGTAAATTCGCGTTGGAAATTGAACTTTCCGAGGCTCGATTCAGCTCGTCCGCGATTTATGCAGGTTTGATGACGCGTGCGTTTAATTGAATAAAAGATGGATAAAATCCTATGAATATGGTGAAACCGTCTGTTGTCGTGATGGCAGCAGCAATCCAGTTTGCGTCCCCCGTTTTTGCTGAGACAGATACAGATAAAGAACTACAAGATATGTCCGATCCTCTTGCGGTTTATACCCAAGCTGGCTTTGGCATTACGGACAAAGGGGCAAACATTAAGATAGGCCAAACCTATAAAGCGTCTCAACCGGGCACGATGGCAATGAACGTTATCGAAGTCAAAGGTATTGGTGGCGAACTGTTTGGCATTCGAGATGAAGATGACCCGTTGTACAGCAAAGTGGATGACAGTATTGATTCCTTCCGCCTGCGTAATTTCCAAGTTGAAGTTGCGAAAGGATTGGGACGTCAGCTTGATGTGAACTACGACGTGGATGCTGACAAGTTGGATGCATCGTATAGCTTCATCAAGGCCTTGCCGAAGCTCGGTGTTGTCCAGCTTTACCCATTAGCTGGTGCAGGTGTGACGATCGCCAATGACTTCAGTGGTGAAGACAACGGCTATGAGATTCCGGGCACGTTTACTGTGGTCGGTATGTACTCGAAAATCGATATTACCGACAAAATTTGGATCAACTACAACCCGATGTATATGCACACCTTGTCGGGCTCAAGTGTTTATAAAGACACGTATTATGCGGGTGAGGATAATATCTTAACGCATGAATTTGCGATTTCTTACCAAATAACACCGCGTTCAAATATTCGTTACTTCGCTAACTGGAATGAGCAAGTCGACTTTGGAGATGGTGACCACCGCATCGAATACAACTACCAATTCTAATACGACTCATAAGATAAAAATAATTTACGTATTTTTGCTGTGTGATGTTTGGTCACACATTAAGTGGAAATAACAAGGCGCATCAAATTTTAAGCGCGTTCGTCGTTGGTTTTATTTCAGACGACAAGATGAAAACAAAAATAGAAGAAAGACCAACCGCTTAGTCGGTTTTATTTCTCATTCAATCCACAAATTGCCTGTGCTGTGTGTGATGGTCAGTCCTTTCACTGATATACAACCAACGCCGCAGTACGGGTTTTCTCTTAACATACTTATAGGTTTTAGTATGAAAAATCTTACCAAAATCGTTGCTGTGGGGTCCCTCATCTCGTGTGCAGCAGCGCAAGCAGGAGGTCTGTACTTGTACGAGACTTCCACCACAGACATTGGTTTAGCGTCTGCGGGTATGGCGGCAAGAGCGCAGGATGCCTCGGTCATGGCGGCGAACCCAGCAGGTCTGTCAAACGTGGCGGGTCAGTCATTCTCAGGTCATTTGATCAGCTTATATGGCGACACAACACTGGACACATTTGGTGGTGGTGACGCAGGAAACATCATTGGCTACGTGCCGCTTGGTTCTGCGTTTTACAGCCAACAAGTGAACGACAAGTGGACGCTTGGTATTGGTATGTACGGCAACTACGGCTTGGGTCTGGAATACGACAAGCTGTTCAGCCGTATTGATATTCCTAATGCAATTACTCAGGCCGTGACGGTTCAACCCTCTGCTTCATACCGTATTAACGATCAATGGTCTGTAGGTGCTGCATTAGGCATCCATTACGGCATTTTAGATATGGATGTCAAAGTTGATGGTACGACACTCGCTGGTGGCATTGAAGATACAGACACTCAAGTGAATGGCCGCGTTGGTGTGCTGTATGAATTGACTTCAGGTACTCGCTTAGGTCTGTCTTACTCGAATGAAACTGAGTTCGAATTCGATGATAAGGACTTCTCGACCAGTGCCGTTGCGCCTCAGCAGTTTGTATTCAGTGCTTACCATGAGCTCAACGACAAACTGGCGGTGATGGGTAACCTGAACTGGCAAGATTGGAGTGCTTACCAAACGCTGATGGATGTAGAAACACAAGACACCTACCAGATTGCTTTTGGTACACAGTACAAGGTTAATAGCAAAGTGATGTGGAATGCAGGTTTCGCATTTGACTCAAGCATGTACACAGACCAATCCAACGGTGATCTGACTATCCCAACTGGCAACGCTTACCGTCTAGGTACGGGCATTGATTACAAGATTGATGAAGCAAGCACGGTTTCAGTTGCCTTTGAAGCGACCTTGATTGAATCGTCTGAAGTGAAAGGTCGAGCGGGTAACACGATTGCAAGCTTTGATGATCCAGCGTTGTACTTCTTGAGCATTGGCTACAGCTGGAAAAACCAATAATCCGGCGTTAACGCAATCACTAGATTAGCGATACGACGAAAAGCAGCGGTAAGCACGTCCTAGGCTTACCGCCGTTTTTGTTTGTAGCGGGACGGTATCAATTCAACTGAACAAAAAGCACAAAGTAAAAAGACGATAGCGAACTCGTCGAGGAAATTTGAAATGAACAACACGTTTTGGCTGGCATGTGCAGCGTTAGTTTTAAGCTCGTCGGCTCTGGCTAGCGAACGCGTTCCCAAAGAGAACAAAAACAAATTAGCCGATGATCCAACAAAGGTGATCACCAAGTTCGGTGCGGCTTATTCCAACAACTATGATTTTGATGACCAGAACATCTCATTCTCTGGTTCCTTAGCATTGGATGAAGCACGCAAGATTAATGTCCGTATCAATGATGATGCAAGTGAGTGGCGTGTGGGCGGCTCTTGGTTGTTTCCCGTTGGTATCGTGAACTTCAACTTTGGTAAGAATGAGTACACCAATGGCGCAGACCAAACCAATTATAGTGTTGGAACGTTTGTACCTCTGAGTTACTTCGGTATCGAGCCTGCGGGCTTCCAGATCTTCCCAATGGCAGGCTACACCTATAACGATGGCGATGTGCCTGTTTGTGACGGTGCAGGGGAAAGTGCATGTTCGGATCCTGGTTTCAGTGGTACACCTAGCCCCGAGAATGGGTTCAACATGATGAATTCTTCTGGTAGTAGCGGCTATTTAGGCGCATTTACGTTAAAACCTTTGACAGAGCAACTAACGTTGATGGGGTTTGCTGGTGGATCTTACGGTTCGGAAAACAGTGAAGGGGATAATTACCAAGGCGTTTTTGGTGGAGTAGGCATGAGTTATCTGGTGCAGAAACGTCACTCCTTTAATGTGATGACGTTTGCCATGGACAACAACACTTATCTCGATGACCCTGACAAGCGTGTCATCTTCTCATACCAATATCAGTTTGAATAATCGAGCATGTGTCATACCACTCGCTACTTCACGAGTGGTATGTCCAATCTCGTTCACCCAACCGTGTGAAAGGGATTTGCGCTTATTGGTCAATTTCAAATTTTGTACGAAATTGATTTTGCAAAATGTACATACGTTTCACATCTCTATAGCTGCCATTAATGAAGAACTCTTGCACTAAATGACCTTCCTCAATAAAGCCACATTTCTCATAGAGATGAATGGCCTTTTCGTTGTCGAGCGCCACCAATAGATAAATTTTGTGCAAGTTTAAGATTGAAAACGAATAATCAAGTGCACGATTAATGACTTCTTCCGCGTAACCTCTACCTTGATGATCAGGGGCGATAATAATTTGGAACTCGGCGCTACGGTGAATATAGTTAATTTCAATAAGCTCTACGAGGCCAATAAGTACGCCTTGCTCATCCTCTACTACAAAGCGACGTTCTGCATCATCATGAATGTGCTTTCTGTACAATTCTTCTAATTCATCATGCGACTCATACGGTTCCTCAAACCAATACGTCATGATATTACGGTTATTGTTGAGATCGTGAATAAAACGCAAATCAGAACGTTCTAAAGCGCGAATTGTGAGTCCATTTTTCATTGTCTTTCTCCCAATAGGATTCGATATCCAAGTTGCCTCAAGAAACTAAGTTTTAGCGAGAATGACTTGGTTTGGTTAACCTCATCATAGCGTAATAGGGGGAAATCTCCCCTTTACTTATGCGAAGCTGAATGCGTAAAAGCGAACTCTATCAAACCTTAACAAAGCCTTGAAAAACAAGGCTTATAACAATAATAAATGTTAATCATAACGACAAAAAATCTGATTAGGCTAAGGGGGCGATTTCAGCTTAAATACCGCCAACGACTTAAGGTCATAATCTACATAAACAGGGTATTAAATATGTTTTCAATCGGTGACGTAGTAGTAGCTACTAAAGGTATCGATCTTGGTGAAATGGTTGTTACAGGTCTAAGCAGCGGCGGTTTTTACGTACGCGTTAAAGCTGGCGAAGCAACGCTAACTTACCCAGCTAAAGACGTTAAGAAAGCATAATTTAATTTGCTGACTTGCAAAAAAGGTAGCTTACGAGCTGCCTTTTTTTGTGCCCATATTATTTTCCTTTACCCCTTCCACCATTCTTACTTTATTTCGTTCTGAATTATTTTCAATCGAATTTAATATGTTTGGTTAATATATTGGAGCTCCCGTCATTTTTGACTCATATCAATAAAAGTTCTAGTTTTAAGTTGTTGTTTTTATGTTGTATTTTTTACGTTCGTCGGCAAGTGTCTGTTTTAAAAAACTATTAGATGTTAAATCCGCTTCTCATCTAAATATTCGATTAATATCTATTCCTTTTTCCCATTTTTAAAAATATCGGTATTTCAATAACTTTTGCCGCAACGGATTAGGGGAAAGTGATGAATAAAAAGAAAATTACGCTAGGGATCGTTGGAGCAGGCTTAGTGGCTTACTTAGGTACTGTCTACATGGTGAAGCAAGACGATCAAAAAGTGGCTCAACAACAGTTAGCGCAGTTCAGTTCTCTGGATAAATCGACGCTAGACTATCAAGCAATGAAGGTGCTCTCAGACAAAGGCTGTGGTTATTGTCATACGCCAAACAGCGAAATGCCGTTCTACTCAGAAATGCCAGTAGCAAAACAAATCATGGAAGCGGATGTTCGTGTTGCGATGCGTCATTTCGATATGACCAACCTGTTTGATGATGTCAAACAAGATGATTTGGTCTCTGAAGTCGCACTTGCTCGTCTTGAGAAGGTGCTTTACGACGACTCAATGCCGCCAGCGATTTACCTCACGATGCACTGGTCAGCAAGCATGTCGAAAGAAGAGAAGCATACATTGTTGAAATGGATTCGTGAGAAGCGTGCAGAGCGTCATGCCCAGTCTCCGGTATCTGAAGAACGTAAAACCAAAGTTCTACAACCAATTTACACCACGTTCGACACCGATTCAGACAAGGCTGAGCTGGGTAAGGTGCTTTATCACGACACGCGACTATCAGGAGACAATAGTGTCTCATGTGCGTCATGCCATGGCCTTGATACAGGCGGCGTGGACCGACTCGTAACGTCTGTTGGTATTCACGGCCAAGTTGGTGGCATTAACGCGCCAACCGTATTTAACGCTGTGTACAACAAACTGCAATTCTGGGATGGCCGTGCTGCGGATCTGCAAGACCAAGCGGGTGGTCCTCCGTTTAACCCTATTGAAATGGGTTCTGTGGATTGGGATGAAATCGTCGACAAGTTAAGCCAAGACCCAGAAATGGTTGCGATGTTCAAAAAGGTTTACTCAGGTGAGATTAATGGCAACAACATTACGGATGCGATTGCCGAATTTGAGAAAACCCTAACCACACCAAATAGCCGCTTCGACCAATACATGATGGGTGATACTCAAGCGCTGGACTCGCACGAGAAATACGGTTTAATGTTGTTCAAGAAGTACGATTGTCAAACCTGTCACGCAGGTGAAGCGATGGGTGGTGAAACGTTTGAAACCATGGGCATGAAAGCGGACTACTTTGCTGAGCGTGGTACTGATATGACGGACGCAGACCTTGGTCGTTACAACTTCACTGGTAACAAAGAAGACAAACACAAGTTTAAAGTGCCAACCTTGCGCAACATTGAACTGACACCACCATACTTCCACGATGGTCATGCTGATACGCTAGAAAAAGCCATCTACGACATGGGTAAGTACCAAGTCGGAGTGGAAATGTCGGATGAAGAAGTGGATGCCATCAAAGCGTTCTTGAAAACACTGACGGGTGATTATGAAGGCCGTCCTTTAAGTTAAGCTAGGGCATAACCAACAAGTTTGTCACCGATAAAACGATAGACTTCGCAATCGAGACCACCTTTGATTAAGGTGGTCTTTTTTATGGAACAAATTCAATCAAGTAGGGATAGATATGATTGATCATTTTGAAATCAAAGTTGTGGATTTTGATGCTTGTGTCGCTTTTTACTCCAAGGTGCTTACCCCTCTGGGCATCGAACTAAAATGGTTGGACGAAGCAGCGGCAGGCTTTGGATTAGTTGGTGAACCCAATACGCGTTTTCTGATAGAAAAGAGTGACCAAAGTGCCCCTTGCCACATTGCGTTTAAAGCGAATGACAAAGCGTCCGTCGAGGCTTTTCATAGAACAGGTATCGAAGCTGGGTTTACTTGTCATGGAGAGCTAGGTTTACGTGAACACTATGCGCCAAATTACTACGCAGCGTTCTTTTATGATCCCGATGGTAACAACATCGAAGCGGTGGTTTTTTTATAGGGCGTTAGCTATGGGATGATCCAGAGGGTATTTACTGATCGAACGATCGTTAGGTCATTGGTTTTACGATCAAGATAGAAGATAATCGAGCTCCTATTTCATCCCTATAAAAAGAACGAAAAATACTATGAAAGTTGTCGTCACAAAGGCACAAAAACAGCACGCTCAAGGCATTACCGAAGTTCTCAATCCCATCATAGAAGAGGGCTTATATACAATCCTTGATACCACCTTCACCCCAGAAGAGGAAGAAGGCTTCATTGAAAGCTTTCCTGAATCGGGTGTGTTCAATGTGGCATTGAATGTAAAAGAAGGGAACGAGGAAGACAGCGCCGTGCTGGGTTTCCAAAACGTAGAGCCTTTCGCCAGTTATACCAAGGCGTTTGCTCACGTTGGTATTATTGGTACGTTCGTCGATGCCAAATGCCGCCGACAAGGTGTCGCTTCAGCGCTGTTTACCGCCACCTTTGCTGATGCTAAATCCAAAGGCTATGAAAAGCTGTTTGCCTATGTACGAGAAGACAACCCCAACGCGCTCGCAACGTATCTAAAACATGGCTTTGAAGTGGTCGGTACCGCAAAGAAGCATGCCAAAGTTAACGGCCAGTACATCAATGAAGTCATGATCGAGAAGTTTCTCTAACGCTTAGAAGGAAAACAAGATGCACAAGTCTGCAGGTATCATCATTAAAGACGGCGCGTTGCTAGTGCTGCGCTCAAAAGGCAAAGACACCTTCTATGCGCCGGGTGGAAAACTGGATAGTGGCGAAACGTCAGAGCAAGCGTTGTGTCGTGAACTGCAAGAAGAAGTAAGCATTGTCGTGGCGGAAGATGCCTTAACGCTGTTTGGTCGCTTTGAGGCGCCTGCACACGATAAAGACGGCATTACTTTAGTCATGGACGTGTTCTTCGTTAATGATTATTCGGGCGAGGTGGTTGCCAGTAACGAAATCGAAGAGTGCCAATGGGTAGATTCTTCAAACGTGGATGACATCGCGATAAGCACGATTTTCCGCAATGAGGTTTTCCCGAGCTTGGTTGAACAAGGACTAGTGAAATAACGCTAAATCTCGGCCAGAATAAAAACGCCCACAATGTAAATGCATTGTGGGCGTTTTTTTGAATCTTTTTCTACAATTCATGTTGACCTGTCTATAACTCTACAGTTTAAGATGCTTTCATCAGTGCTGAGGAAAATTACATGTATCGGATAACGGAACTGGCAGAGATGCTGGGTTTGTCTCGCACCACATTGCTCTATTACGAGAAGATTGAGCTCATCAAAGGGCAACGGTTAAGCAACGGCTACCGCGCTTATAGCGATGCAGATCTACAACGCTTGCGTTTGATCCAGCAATTGCAGAGCGGCGGACTGACGCTCAAGGAATGTAAAGCTTGCCTAGAAGCCAAAGTGGATCGCCAGTTGATGCTAGAAAGGCTCAAGCAGCTCGATGAAGAGATTGAACAAAAGCAGAAATCTCGTCAGTTACTGGCAGCATTGCTTGGTGAAAAACCGTTAACCGATTGGCATGAATCATTGGATGAAGTCGCGCCGGATGCGCACTTGAATTGGCTGATGACGCAAGGTTTTAGCGAGAAAGAAGCCCTTCACTTACGTTGGTTATCAAAAGACATGAATACTCACGACGACTACATGGCGGACTTCTTCCGCGTATTTGAAGCCTTGGAGTTTTGGGGGCCTGGTTCAGAGCAAGATACGTTGAAAGCGTTGAACCTATTACCAACTCAACCTGATGAAATATTGGAGATCGGCTGCGGGCAGGGCATTGCGACTCGTACTTTGGCAAAACATGCACACGTCACTGCGGTCGATAACGACGAGCCGTCTTTGCAGCGTTTGCAAAGCAAAGCTCAAGCTCTTGGCTTAAGTGACAATATCACCACGGTGTGCGCAAGCATGACAGAGCTGCCATTTACAGAAGGTTCAAACGGTCTGATTTGGGCAGAAGGCAGCGCGTATATCATGGGGGTAGAGAGCGCATTTAAAGCGTGGCGACCTTTGCTGAAAGACGGCGGCATTTTAGTGGTGAGTGATCTGGTTTGGAACACGGATACGCCAAGCGAAGATACGGTGGTATTTTGGCAAAAAGAATACCCAGATATGGGCAGTGTTGAGAGACGTATTGCGCAGGCGAAATCGGCAGGTTATCGAGTGCTAGAGACGTTCCCAATTCGCCAGCAGGCATGGGATAACTACTACGTTCCTTTAGATGAGCGTGTGCAAAGTTTGAAAGCTGAGATGCCAGCATCACAAGCATTAAAAGACATACAAGTTGAATTAGATATCGTTAAACGCCGTGGCAATGAAGTGGCGTATCAGATGTATATCTTACAAAAATATTGATAGAAAAATGAACGAAACAACAAATCAAAATACTCAAAAATCTAACTACACACTTTCTCAATATGAGAGATGCATGAGCAGCGAGATGATCGCTTTGTTTACTCAAACCTTTTCTGATTCTGAAGGCGAAGCAGAAGGCAAAACCATTGGCGCATTAGTCAGCGATTTGTTGAGCGCGACACCCGAGCAAGAACTGAAAGGTTTTGTAGCGAAACAAGATGAAAGCTTGATTGCAGGCGTGTTGTTTACGCCGTTACGCTTTGAGAATGGTGAAGTGGGCTACCTGTTGTCCCCAATGGCAACACTAACAGAGTGCCAAGGTAAAGGCGTAGGACAAGCCCTGATCAACTTTGGCCTTGAACGCTTGAAACAACAAGGTATCGAGTTGGTGTTTACCTACGGCGATCCTAACTTCTACTCACGCGTTGGTTTCCAACAAGTGACGGAAGCGCAGTTCAAAGCGCCTCATACTTTGAGCTTTCCACATGGTTGGTTGGCACAATCACTTGTAGGTGAATTGACGCCAATCCAAGGCACGTCCTCTTGCGTGCAAGGTTTGGATAGCCCTGCTTACTGGTAACCCATGAAGCTCCGGTCATTGGTTGGCCTAATCTGAACGAAGAAGCCCCTCTGCGAGGAACTTGCAGAGGGGCTTTTTAATGCGTTCTATAAGGGTCTGTTGACCTTTCGCGGTTAAATTTTGTTCGGATGGGGACGCCTAGTCAAAATCGTTTTAGGCGAGGCAAGGAGTGTGTCGCCTAGTCACTCTAAGCAAATGCGCCTTAACAAAGCATAAAACGATTTTAGTCGGGGGCGCCTAGCCGAACCCTTTGGGCAGCGTTTGTTGGTCATTTCTACTGCGTTATCGACTTCTCATGTAGGCTAGCTACATAGCAAAGTCTCTGCCTTGTATAAATACCCAACAATTCGCTGCAAAAATCAGCTCGAAAGGTCAACAGACCCTAATGTAGAGATAGGTATTACTTCACGGTAAGAACCATCTTGCCTACATGTCCTTTCTCTTGGAATGCCGCTTGCGCTTGGTTGATGCCTTCAAGTGGGAACGTCTGTGCGACCAATGGTTTGATGTTGCCTTGTTCAATATGATGAACCAAGTTTCCAAACACTTCAGGCTCAAGGACGGTACAACCAAAGAAGCTGAGATCTTTGAGATACAGAGTGCGCACGTCTAACTCAACCATCGCACCGCCAATGGCACCTGATACCGCGTAACGACCTTTCGGGCGCAAGACTTCAAGGAACTGTGACCATTGGTCGCCAGCAACCAAATCAATCACCACATCGATGCTGTTATTGCCAAGTGCTTCAACAAGATTTGCGTTGCGTGGCACTACTTCATCTGCGCCCAGTTCCAACACTTGTTCATTTTTGCTTGGACTTGTAATGGCAATAACGGTGGCACCGCGCGCTTTGGCAAGTTGAATCGCCGCAGAGCCGACCCCGCCAGATGCACCAGAAATCAGGACACGATCCCCTTTGGCTACACGAGATCGAGTCAGCATGTTTTCTGCCGTTGAGTACGAACATGGGAAAGAAGCCAATTCAACATCAGTCAGGGCAGTATTCATTTTGTACGCATGCTTTGCAGAAACAACGGTGTACTCGGCGAAACCACCATCGCATTCTGAGCCATAGTACCAAGGTGGATTAATGGTTTCACCGTTCACATCGCTCAAGCAAGGTTCAATCAACACGCGTTCACCTATACGGCGTTCATCTACCATACTGCCAACGGCAACGATCTCGCCACAGACGTCAGCGCCTTGAATACGTGGGAGAACCAGTGCATTGCCGCTCCAACTTGCATCCTCGCTGTCGTTGTCACCTTTTGAATACCAGCCGATACGCGTATTGATATCGGTATTGTTCACGCCTGCAGCGGATACACGAATCAGCACTTCGTTCTCCTTTGGTTTCGGGACAGGAATATCCTGGCGATACTCCAACATTTCTGGGCCGCCATGGCCAATCAACAGTACGCCTTTCATTGTGGTTGGTAGAGTCGTCATGATCAGTCTTCCTTTAGCAATCTTAAAACAGTTTGTTGTGCCGAGTTTAGAGCCTCTTCTCCTAACACAGGCCAAGCACTAGAGACGCCTTCATGAACTAAAAACAGTTGCGTAGCAAGATCTTCGCGAAGGCTCTGTTTACCCAAAAATTGTCGAACGTCTTCTTTGTGTGCTTTGACGGTTTGGTTGATGATGTTGTGTTCTGGAAAAGCGGCAATGGCGTTCATCGACATACAGCCATGTGGTGCGTAGTCTTCCATCCATTGTTTGAGCTTGTTGAATACGTGTTGAGTGGCCTCTAGCCCGGCTTGTGGTGAATTATCCAGAAGGAAGTTTAGATAGCGTTGATGGCGGTGCTCCAGAGCGGCCACGATCATGTCTTCCTTGGATGGGTAATGTTTGTACAAGGTGCGCAGGCTAACGCCACAGGCAGCCTTGAGCTGTGCAACACTCGGCTCTGCAAACCCAAGCTCGCTAAAAGCTTGTTCTAGACTGGCGGCGATCTGTTCTTTCAACATAGCGTCTTCTTATGGGTAGAGTGAATGTTCTACCTTTAGAGTAGAGCGATCGTTCTACCGGTGTCAATCAGAATTGATCGCATAAAAAACGGAGCTCGAAAGCTCCGTTTAAAATCATTAATTTAGCGTTATATATTATTGTATTCGTCCAACACCAATTGGCTAATTTGAGCGATGACTTGGTCGCGTGCCTGCAACGATAAGTCGGTTTCAGTGATGTAAATACTGATGTAAACCGGTTTGTGGTTTTCCTTCCAGATCATTGCAGTAATGCCGCGTGAGCCAAAACCACCTGTACCGGCGCGATCTGCGATAGACCAGCCCTTAGGTAATACGGAACGCATCAAGGAATCAGAGACTTTGTTGTCTTGCATCCAGATCTTTAATTGAATTCGAGATTCGTACGACAACGCATCCCCTTCTAACAATGTCTGTAGGGTGTTTACCATGGCGTTAGGCGTTGTGGTGTCTTGTTTATCACCTGGTTTGGCTTCATTCAATCTTGGTTCAAAGCGATCTAGACGTGTTGCTTTGTCACCAATGTTGCGTAAGAACATGGTTACGCCACGTGGCCCACCAATGCTGCGTAAAACAATGTTCGCAGCTGTGTTGTCGCTCATTAACATCGCAGCTTCACATGCATGCTCAATACGAGTGGATTGGCCGACCATGCGATCCATGACTGGTGACCACACCACCATGTTACGCTCTTCTACTTTAGCGGTCGCGTTCTTATCAAGCTTTTCATTGTCCATGTCTTTTAGCATGGTCGCACACGCAAGGGTTTTGAAGGTGCTCATCATGGGAAAGCGTTCATCACCGCGATAGTCCCAATGCTCTTCGGTTTGTGTATCCCAAACGGATACACCGATTCGACCCGAAATATGCTCTTCAATCGCAGTGAGGTCTTCATTGAGTTTGGCGGCGTACGTTGCGCTCGAACAGGCTAACAATCCGAGTAGCAGAAATAGCTTTTTCATTCTTGATTTTCTTAGTGTTATTTATCCCAGTTCGCTGGTTTGCGAAGTGAGACGGAACTATAGCGAGTGAATACTCTAATCACTGTTAGATTCTTGTCTTTTTTCTGTAGGAATCCTTGCATATGCCAAGCTTTACGTGCTTTTACGCTTATTGACGTTGCTTTACATATGGACAGCTAAAGTAAAGTTGTCGATTAACCGAGTAACCAATCATGAAAACAGTCCGCAATATCATCTGGGCAATGATCGCCGTGATGTCCGTATTATGGTTTGCGATGGAGCCTCAGCTTTTCTCTTCAACAAATGTCTTTGAATGGCGTTCTGCCATGATCCAATATTCAGGCATTCTGTCGTTGATGCTGATGTCGATCACCATGGTGTTGGCGATGCGTCTGCCTGTGGTTGAAAACTGGCTACATGGCATGGACAAAGCGTATCGAGTTCACAAATGGCTCGGTATCGGTGGCGTTGCATTAGGTTTGGCGCATTGGCTTTGGTATCAGGTACCGAAATGGCTAGTCATGTCTGGTGTATTAGCAAGACCGGTGAAACACTCAGGTGCAGGACGGGAGGGGAATGTCTCTGGAATCGAGGCTTGGATTCATGGTTTGCGCGACCTTGCTCAAGGCATAGGTGAGTGGGGCTTCTACATGCTGTTGGTTTTGCTGGTGGTTTCTCTATGGGGCGCTGTGAAATACAAACCCTTTAAACTATCGCACCGCTTTATGTCTGTGGCGTACTTGCTGATCGCGATTCACTCTGTACTGCTGCTCAAACGCGCGTATTGGGGCGAGCCTGTTTACTATCTTACTGTTGGGTTTGCAGTCGTGGGTTCGATTGCCGCACTTTACAGTTTGTTTGGCTTCGTTGGTCGTCGCAATAAACATTCTGCGGTTTTGGCGTCGACACGTTACTTCCCTCAAGCTGAAGTGATGGAATTGGTCGTCAAACCAAATGCGTCTTGGCAAGGTCATAAAGCGGGGCAATTTGCTTACTTGTGTTTTGGTGATGAAGATGCCCATCCGTTTACTATCGTATCAGGCAGTGAAAGCAACGAATTACGTTTCTTAATCAAGGAGCTAGGTGACTTTACCACTGGACTGTATGAACGCGTAAAAGCGGGCGATGCTGTGATGGTAGAAGGGCCTTACGGACGTTTGGAGTTTGATTTAGAGAAACCTCAAATCTGGATCGCTGGTGGGGTAGGGATTGCTTCTTTCTTTGCCGCTTTGGAAGCATTGAAAGTGCAATCGCAAGCTAGCGACGTTCATCTGTTTTACTGCAGTCGTGGTATCGACGGTCAGTTGGTCGATGAACTTTGGCACTTAGCGCACCAAGCAAGCGTCAAACTGCATGTGATAGATACCATAAAATCGCCACGTTTGAATGCTGAACGAATTGCGGCTCAGTGTGGTGATTTGAACCAGTATGAAATGTATTTCTGTGGACCAGAAGCTTTCTCAAAAACACTGAAAAAAGAGTTGGGTGTGTGCCAATTTAATATCGATAAAAACTATCATGAAGAGCTGTTTGTGATGAGATAAAAATCATAATTGAACTGGAAAGAAAGGAGCTGAAATGTCAGCTCCTTTTGTGGTGTGCAAGTACGATTTACAGCGTAATGCTCTTCGTCATGCCCGCTTCTGCATGGCCCGGAATGTTGCACGCGAACTCAACGTTGTTGTCACCGTGGAAATGCCACAACAACTGCTTCGCTTTGCCCGGCTCTACTGTCACAGAGTTACCAGAGTCGTGTATGTGATCGCCGCTCATTGTCTTCATCATTTCGCGATGTTCTAGCTGCTCTTTAGCAGAGCCGATTGTGAACTCGTGGTTGATCTTACCTGTGTTCATGACTACGAACTGCACAACATCGTTTGGCTCAATTTTAACGTCTTTTTTGAACTTGATGGTCATGTCATCACCCAAGACAACGTGTACCACCTTGTCTGGCTTTGCGCCTTTCGCTGGCATACCAACTGCCGACATGCCCGGCATATCCATCATGTTTGAATGGTCCATCTTCATGCTGCCGTGGTCCATATTTTCATGCTTCATGTTGCTATGATCCATGTTCGCGTGGTCCATGTTTGAATGATCCATTTGGGCAAACGCAGTCGTTGTTGTTAGGGCTAGAGCAAGAGTGATTAGTGTCTTTTTCATTTTTATATCCTTGTTTTAATTCATTAATAACTTGGTTGCTTCCCCTCAAAACGGCATGTTTAAGGGGAAGGTAGGGATTAAGCCTTGTTGCCAGTGCGATCTGTGCTGTCGGCGTTTTCGATTTGGTGGCCAGTTTGCGTGCTTGCTTGACTCGGAGTTGAGTTACTTGGGCGCAACTCGCGTTGTTTCCAAAGCTTGAAGATGGCAGGAAGCACTAACAGCGTCAGCAGCAGTGCTGATGCCATACCGCCAATCATTGGCGCGGCGATACGTTGCATTACTTCTGATCCTGTACCTTCGCCGTACATGATCGGAATCAGACCAATAATGACCGTCAATACCGTCATCATTACTGGGCGAACACGCAGGCCTGCACCTTCACGAATGGCATCGGTTAGGTCTTTCGCCTCAAGCTTTTGTTTACCCTCTTCCGCATCCAGCTTTTTGTAGTGCCACGCTTGGTTAAGGTAGACGAGCATGATGACCCCAATTTCAACCGCGACGCCTGCTAGGGCAATAAAGCCGACCCCAACGGCAATCGAGAAGTTGTAGTTGAGGATATGCATGAGCCACAAACCACCAACCATAGCGAGTGGTAGGGTAAGCATGATGATCATCACTTCGCCAACGCGACGGAAGCTGAAGTAAAGCAACAGCATAATGATGGCGATGGTGATTGGAACCACAACGCTCAAGCGGTCTTTCGCACGCTCCATGTATTCGTATTGACCAGACCAAGCCAGTGAGTAACCTGCAGGAAGCTCCAGCTGATCGGCCACGACTTGCTGTGCTTCTACGACGTAAGAGCCAAGGTCACGACCATCGATATCGACAAACACCCAGCCGTTTGGACGCGCGTTTTCTGTCTTGATCATCGGAGGGCCGTCTTCGTAACGAATGTCCGCTACATCAGCCAGCGCAATACGAGCGCCATTTGGTGTCACCAATGGTAGGTTTTGCAGTTTAACCACTGAGTCGCGGTAGTCTTGTGGGTAACGAACGTTGATTGGGTAACGCTCCAAGCCTTCGATGGTTTCACCCACATTCATACCACCCACCGCAGTGGAGATCACCTGCTGAACGTCTTTGATGCTCAAGCCATAACGCGCTGCGGCACGACGTTTAATGTCGATCGTGACATAACGACCACCTGCTACACGTTCTGCGTAAACCGATGCGGTGCCTTGTACGCCGTTAAGAATTGGCTCCAACTGAGAGCCGATCTTCTCAATCACTTTCAGATCAGGGCCCGCGATCTTAATGCCGATAGGGGTTTTGATGCCCGTTGCCAGCATGTCGATACGTGTTTTGATAGGCATTACCCAAGCGTTAGTAAGACCAGGGAATTGAACCAGCTTGTCGAACTCTTTGCGCAGTGACTCGGTTGTTACCCCTTCACGCCATTGATCGCGTGGCTTCAACTGAATCACGGTTTCAATCATGGTGAGTGGCGCTGGATCGGTTGCGGTCTCAGCTCGGCCAATCTTGCCCCATACGGTTTTCACTTCTGGAACGGTTTTGATCAGCTTATTGGTTTGTTGTAGAAGCTCGCGTGCTTTACCAATCGAGATACCCGGATAGGTCGTTGGCATGTACATCAAGTCGCCTTCATCCAGCGGCGGGATGAACTCACTACCCAGTTTACTGGTTGGGTAGTAAGCCGACGCCATTAGACCTAATGCAATAACAATCATGGTCTTAGGGTATTTTAAGCTGGTGTTCAACAGCGGGCGGTACAACGCGACCAAGCCACGGTTAACCGGGTTTTTGTGTTCCGGTAACACCTTACCGCGAATGAAGTAGCCCATAAGAACAGGGACGAGTGTGATTGCCAAACCTGCGGCCGCTGCCATGGCGTAAGTCTTAGTGAACGCAAGTGGTGAGAACATCTTGCCTTCCTGACCTTCTAAGGCGAACACTGGTACGAAGCTAAGAGTAATGATCAGCAACGAGAAGAACAGCGGTGCGCCGACCTCTTCTGCGGCTTTGCCAATTACTTGCCAGCGGTTCTTGTCGGTCAGTGGCGTTCGTTCAATGTGCTTGTGAACGTTTTCAATCATCACGATTGCACCATCCACCATGGCACCGATGGCAATCGCAATACCACCCAAAGACATGATGTTGGCGTTGATGCCTTGCCAATGCATTACGATAAACGCACTAAGAATACCGACCGGTAGGCTCAGAGCGATAACCAATGAAGAACGAATGTGGAACAGGAACAACGCACACACAATCGCGACGACGATGAACTCTTCTGCAAGCTTTTTCCATAGGTTTTCTACCGCTGAATCGATAAGGGTAGAGCGATCGTAAGTTGCAACAATTTCCACGCCTTCTGGCAGGCTGCGTTGTAGGTCTGCAAGTTTGTCTTTGACTTTCGCAATCACTTCACTGGCGTTCTCACCGAAGCGCATCACGATTACGCCACCGACCGCTTCACCTTCGCCATTCAGCTCTGAGATACCTCGTCGCATTTGTGGACCAAGGTTAATGTCTGCGATGTCTCCTAATAGCAACGGTGTGCCTTTCTCGGTGACTTTTAGAGGCAGTGATTTGATGTCTTCAATGCTGGTTAGGTAACCCGTGGTACGAACCATGTGTTCGGCTTCCGCAACTTCGATAACGGACGCTCCAGTTTCTTGGTTGCCGTTTTGGATTGCCATGTTCACTTGTTGCAAAGTGAGGTTGTACGCACGCAGCTTGGCAGGATCAATCTGCACTTGATACTGCTTCACCATACCGCCAACGGTCGCGACTTCAGAGACACCATCAACGGTTTGCAATTCGTACTTCAAAAACCAGTCTTGCAGGCTGCGAAGATCTGCCAAATCGTGTTTGCCAGTTTTGTCTTGTAATACGTAACTGTAAACCCAGCCCACGCCCGTCGCATCAGGACCTAGGGTTGGTTTTGCGTTCGGTGGCAACTTTGGCGCTACTTGGCTTAAGTACTCCAACACGCGTGAACGTGCCCAGTACATGTCGGTATCATCGTTGAAAATGATATAAACGTAAGAGTCACCAAAGAAGGAATAACCACGAACTGTCTCAGCACCCGGCACGGCAAGCATGGCGGTGGTGAGTGGGTAAGTGACTTGATCCTCGACGACTTGAGGAGCTTGACCCGGATAGCTTGTCTTGATGATCACTTGCACATCAGAAAGATCCGGAATCGCATCTACAGGCGTATTCTTTACACTGTAAAGTCCGCCTAATACAAGGGCTAAGGTCGCGACCAACACTAGGAATCGGTTGCTCAGTGACCAACGAATAATAGCATTGATCATAATTAACCCTCGACGGCTGTTGTTGCAGGAACTAGCTGTTTAAGTACGTAGTCAGTTCCTTGTTTTTCAACTAGAAACCGAACTTTCTGTCCTTCTTCAAAACTCGATAAATCAACGTCTTCACCTACTGAGAAGTTCATATCGCCCGCATCCCAGTTCCATTCTGCAACCGGTAGGTGGTTTAAGGTGATCATGCCAAAGTCGGCCATTAGCATGGTGATGTCACCAGTTAGCCAAACTTCTGCAGCAATGACGCTTTTATCAGCAGTGCTTTTTGATGAATGGAAGTCGATGATTTGGTACTGACCGGACTCCGTCTTTTGCATTTCAAATTCGATAGCCTGACCTTTTTTCAAGTCACCCATCTCAACGCCATCTGCGAAAGTGAAGTTCATTACCATGCCCGGCCAATCCCATTCTGGTACAGGTTGGTGGTTGATGGTCAGCATGCGGTGATCTTTCATTACGTCTGTGATCTCACCTTTAGCCCATGCTGTTTCTGCCGCTGCTTCTACACCATTGATGCGAGACAGATCTGCCGACTGGCTTGATTCAGAGTCGAGCATAAAGTGAGATGAAGTAACGATCTTATCGTCTTGTTTAAGCCCTTGTAATACTTCGATTTGTTCGCCAGCTTCACGGCCAACTTCAATTCGAGCTGAGCGGTATTTGCCTTCGCCCTCAGCCAGAACAACGCGAGTCATACCCCCAGAGCGGATAACAGATGATTTAGGAATCGTTAACACTGCGTCGTCAGTGACAGGCTGCAAGGCAATATTGGCGAACATGTTTGGCTTCAATGCGCCATCTGGGTTAGGGAATTTAAGACGCACACGCAACGTACGTGTTTTCGGATCGAGGATTGGGTACACGTAATCCACGACACCTTGCCACTCATTGCCCGGGATCGCATCAAGGGTCATCGTGGCTTGAGAACCCGCTTTCATCCAGTGTGCTTGACGCTCAAAGACTTCCGCATCAACCCAAACATTGTCCAAAGGACCTGCACTGATCACCGCTTGAGCAGGGGACAAATAGCCACCTTCACGCACGTTTAAGCTTGCGATAACACCATCAGCAGGTGCTTTGATTTCAATGGTTTGTGATGCTTTACCACTACGAGTAATGGATTTGATTTGAGCACGGTCAACACCAAGTGTTACCAAGCGTTCGGTCGCCCCTTTTACAAGACCTTTGCGGCCAGTGCGGTAAGCATTCAGTAATTCTTCTTGTGCTTTAACCAGTTCTGGAGAGTAGAGCGTGAAAAGCACATCGCCTTTCTTCACTTTCTCACCCACAGCATTGATGTAGAGTTTTTCTACCCAACCCGCCACACGAACGTTGGTTTGCCATAACAGACTTTCATCAAAGGCAATATAACCAACGGTTTCGATGCGTGGTGATAGCTGTTGTAGTGTCGCGTTTGCGGTTTTAACCCCGAGGTTATTTTCTACTGAAGGGTCAATAGTCACTGTACCTGGTGCGTCTTGTTCACCGGATAGATCTTCTGCGTAAACCGGGATCAAATCCATGCCCATTGGGGATTTACCCGGCTTGTCGCGTTTGTAGTTCGGATCCATTGGGGCAACCCAGTAAAGTGGATCATTAGAGCTTGCAGCAGATTCGCCACTCATTGCACTCATGTCGTGAGCCGAGCCCGCAAGAAAATGATTAGCACCAAACCCTAAAGCACCACCAACAATCAGCGCGATGGTTGCAATCTTTAATGTTTTCATTGTTTTACCTTATTTTTCCCTTCACATTTGACGCTACAGCGTTGTTGCCTGCTCTCGTTCACCCAAATCACATAGAAGATCCCTTAGTTTGTTAGGGAAAGTGCTCATGGGATTCTCTCGTTTGCCGCCTAGCTGTAGCCCCAACTGTCTTGGGGAATCACAAATTAATATGTCGAAATAGAGCGAGCTTCCGGTGAAGTCACTTGATAGTCGAAACCACCGAGTAGGGTGGCTAAATTGCTGTTTGCGATGTTGAGGTCGGTCATCAGACGTTGTTGCTCTAATTGCAGAGCCAACTCATCAGTCGTGGCAGAAATCACATCGTTAAATTGCGCTGTGTTGTTTTGATAACCCCGCTCAACGGCTTGAATGCGCGCTTTCGCTTGAGGCAATAAGGTGGATTGATAACGTTCTAAACGCTGGGTTAAGTTGCCGCGATCAACCAGCAAAGTGTTTACCTTGGCATTCATCTGCGTTAGTAAGGTGTCTTTTTGCGATTGTGCCGCGCCAACTTGGTATTGAGCGGCAGCAAGATTGCGATCTTGGCGGTCACCCGTGAATAGGGGAATGTCCATGGTGAGGTAAGCGCTGACCAAATCAGAGGCGGGTTCACCCATCATGTTGTCGGCTTGGCGGTAGGCATACATTACTTCGACGCCAAACTGCGGGTTGTAGGCTTGCTCAGCAATTTCTACCTGAGTTTTATTGGCAGAAATGCTGACGTCGGCCATCTTAACCATCGGGTGTTGGCTGAGTTGCTGATAATGCTTGGTCGAATTCTGACTGGCAGAGAGTTTGCTGTTCAGTGTGTCCCAGTTCAATTGATTGCTCGCGTGCAGAGCCTGTTCGTTCGCCAACCAGTCTGATCCCAACCATTCGGAAAGTTGAGAGATAAGACGACGTTGCATCTGTGCATTGGCTTGCAGTTTCTCATCCAACTTGCTGACTTGAAGTTGGGCGTTGAGCAGATCTTGCGCTTCACTCTTACCAATCGAATAGTTGGTTTGAATAAAGCTTTCCATCTCCTTCATCAACTTGCGATTCTCAAGCATGATTTGTTTAGCTTTTTGTTGGTAACCAAGCTCTAACCAAAGTTGAGTCATGCTGTTGGCTACCTCAAGCTCACGAGCATGAACTTGAAGCCCAAGGCCGTCGGCTTGTTGATTGGCTTTCTTCTGCTGTAAATCAAGCGTAGAGCCACGCTCAAACTGTTGCATTAAACCAACGGAGATGTTGGTCATTGGGTCTTCATCGAATTTGAAGCTGTCGACAGGCAAGCCACCAAAACCCACTTTCAGTTTTGGGTCCATCAAGGTCGCGCTCGCGACGCCCGTTTCACGCATGGCAGCAGATTGCGCTGAGTATTGCTTACGATTGCCATCATTACTCAAAGCGACGTTGATCAGTTTGGCAAGCTTGGTCGTTGAAGCTCGCTCACTTGATGCGGAATTTTTCGCTGCATGTGTCTCTTTACCAGCGGCGTTAACCAAGGTTGGCGCAGCGACCAGAGCTACCATAAAAATAGGTGCAGCTAAGCGGTATGGTTTGATATCCATAATCTAAATCCAGTGTTCGCCGGATCGATGGAGGTGCGGATTTTATTGCGGGAACAGTAAAGCCTTGTTACCTCATCGTTCTGGCGCATTAAAACAACCTGCGATATACGCGCAGGGTCGAATGCTAGGACGGATTTAGGCTATAGGAGGTCGGTACAGGTCGCGGTTGACGTGTACGACTGGGGAAGCAACTTCAGGAGTAATGGTTGTGCGATAGACGACGGGCATTGGGCTATTGACAGGATTCGGTAGGGGGACGAAAACTATCGTACACGCGGCAGTACAGCAGGTGTGAACCATGCCGGAGCCTCCACCACAGTTCATGCTGGTTTCTCTTGCATCGCCATCTTCGGACATAGAAACGTCTGTCATGGAGACGTCCATCATGCCAGGCATACCGCAGTGTTCGCTGTCACTCATCATTGAAGGGTGGTGAGCCATGCCAGTAGACATCATTTGAATATTCATCAACGGCTCACTGTTCGCCACACTAGATACCAATAGCACTAGTGTCGTGAAGAGAGTTAACCAGATTGTATGCAGCGATTTTAAGTGCATACCCTTTCCCATGTGTTTGATGAAAATGATGAAAACCCTTCGATTCTAAAGGTTAACCTAAGGGTAAGGTCAATCATTTATTACTCTTATTATCAAAATAGTCCACCCCTTCAGTTTTCGCACTTTCGAGGGAGTAAAACGTTTGTTAAACACCGAGTGTTGAAAGTTAGCGAAAGAAGCCCTCGCTTTTTATGACACGTGAAAAATGTGGTTTATAAGTTTTACATCACACTAACTTGTCTTACAAATGATTATCCTTATAGAATGCATGGTTTTACTTGTGCAGATTTGGATTTGCTTTGCTGCGGGGGTTGCATGATAGAAATTGTCATCGATGGAAAATATAGAATTGTAGAAGAGGGTCTAACCCTTTTAGAAGCAGCAAAAGTGTGTGGGGTCGAGATCCCATCGCTGTGCGGAATGAACAAAAGTAATGAAAAAGTACCGTGTGACTTGTGTGTAGTTGAAGTCGAAAGTGGCGGTACTAAGCGTGCGTGTGAACTCGAAGTTTACCGCGGCCTTAATGTGGTCACGCAATCAGAACAATTAAGCGAGCACCGCAGAAAAGCACTCAACCGCATCATGACGGACCATTACGCCGATTGTGAAGCGCCATGTAAAACCGCGTGTCCTGCGGGCGTGGATATCCAATCGTACCTTTATCACATCGCACAGAACGATCATCAAAAAGCGATTGAAGTGATTAAGCGTACGCTTCCTATGCCACTATCGATTGGCCGTGTATGCCCAGCATTTTGTGAGAGCGAATGTCGCCGCTCGTTAGTCGATGAGCCTATTGCAATTCGTCAGCTAAAACGTCATGCCGCGGATGCGGATTTGTCTGCGCATGAAGCCTACGTACCAGAAAAGAAACCAAGCAAAGGTTTGAACATTGCCGTCGTCGGCAGTGGTCCTGGTGGTCTAACGGCTGGCTACTACCTATCGAACGAAGGCTATGACGTTACGGTCTTTGAATCCATGCCAAAAGCGGGCGGTTGGTTGCGTTACGGTATTCCTGAATACCGTTTGCCAAAAGACATTCTCGATAAAGAAATCGAACTGATGTGCCGTAATGGCATGCAAGTTCACACTAATCAAAAGCTGGGTGTGGATTTCACGCTTTCTCAATTGAGCGAAGAATACGATGCGGTGTGTTTAGCTGTCGGTGCGTCTCAAGCAGTTGAAATGCATTACACAGGCAGTGACCTTGAAGGTTGCTACTTAGGCGTTGATTACCTTAAAGATTACGTTACCGAGCAAAACTATGTAACGGGTCAGAAAGTCGCGGTGATCGGTGGTGGTAACACGGCAATTGACTGTGCTCGTACTGCGCGTCGTGCTGGTGCAGACACCACGTTGATTTACCGTCGTACCCGTGACGAAATGCCAGCAGAAGACTACGAGATTGTCGAAGCGGAACACGAAGGGGTGAAATTCCACTTCTTGACCAACCCTGCAGAAAACCTTGCCGATGAAACCGGACGCGTGAGTGCGATTCGTCTAGAGCGCATGGCGTTGGGTGAGCCGGATGCATCTGGTCGTCGAAGCCCTAAACCAACTGGCGAGTTCTTTACCGAAGAGTTCGACACCGTGATTGCGGCAGTATCGCAAAAGCCAGATCTGAGCTTCCTCGAAGGCGAAGATTTGTCGATTCCGCTTACGCGTTGGAACACCTCTGATGCAGATGAAAAGACCATGCACACCGGCACGGGCAACATCTTCAGTATTGGTGATTTCCGCCGTGGTCCTGCAACGGCAGTTGAAGCGGTGGGTGATGGTCGCGTTGCGGCAAAAGCCATTGACCTGTTTTTGAATGGCGATATGGCGGATATGCCAAAGGCGGCGTTCAACTCGCGCAAAGAGAAGAAACTCTCTCAAGTCGATCCGCTTCACTTCGAGAACATCCAAAAAGTCGCTCGCTCTATCATGCCAGAGCTGACTCCAACACAACGCGAGCAAAGCTTCGCTGAAGTGGAGTTGGGCTTTGATAACGAAGAAGCAATGAAGGAAGCCGCGCGCTGTCTAGAATGTGGCTGTCAGGCCAATACCGATTGTGCGCTACGTGACTACTCCACCGAATATGAAGCCGAGCAGAGCTTTGACTTCTCCTTGCAGATTAAATCACATCAAGATTGGTTAGATCTTCGTGCGAAAGACTTGCGTCATAAGTACGAAGTTGACCGCAGCTCTGAGTTTATTGAGTTTGATGCTAACCGCTGTATTAGCTGTGGTCAGTGCATCCAAGCGTGCCGCGACAAAGCCGTACACGGTGTACTGAACTTCGTGTGCGATAAACAAGGTCGTCCGGCATTACGTCCTGATGATCGTCCACACTTTGGAAGTAACAAGAATGGCTTAACCCTAATGGGTGATTCGAACTGCGTGCAATGTGGCGCGTGCGTTCAAGTGTGTCCAACGGGCGCAATGGTCGATAGTCGTGACCGTTCGCAAGGCCGTACTGAAGATCTGAAAGCGGTCGACACCATTTGTACATACTGTGGTGTGGGCTGTAAGTTGACCATGTACGTGGACGAAGCAACCAATACGATTCGTTACGTGAAGGGCGGTGACTCACCGGTTAACCAAGGCATGCTGTGTGTGAAAGGGCGCTTTGGTTTTGATTTCATCGGCAGTGAAGAGCGTCTTACCACGCCATTGATCCGTAAAGACGGTTGGCTGCAACCTGCAAGCTGGGAAGAGGCGATTCAACTGATTGCGAGCAAGTTCTCTGGCATCAAGCAAGATTTTGGCAGCAACGCATTGGCAGGTTTCTCTTCAGCAAAAACCACCAATGAAGACAACTACGCGTTCCAAAAATTTGTCCGTCGTGAACTGGGCACCAATAACGTCGATCACTGTGCGCGCTTGTGTCACGCATCGAGTGTAACGGGTCTTGAGGCGTCACTGGGCAGTGGTGCAATGACCAACGACATTCCAAGCATTAAGCACTCGGATGTGATCTTTATTATCGGTTCGGATACCACATCGGCGCACCCGATCATCGCTTCACACATCAAACAAGCAATTCGCCACCACGGCGCTCGTTTGATTGTGTCTGACCCGAAACGTGTCGATATGGCAGAGCATGCTGAGTTGTACATGGCGCACCGTCCGGGTACGGATGTGATGCTCCTAAACGGTGTCATGCAGCAGATCATCAAGAACGGTTGGTATGATCAAGAATACATCGAAGAACGTGTCGACGGTTTTGATACCTTACTGCAAGAAGTAATGTCGCCAGCTTACAATCTCGATAAAGTGGAGTTGGTTACGGGAGTTAAAGCCGAAGACATTCAAGCAATGGCGCGCATGATCGGTACGGCAGATCGTACGGCTGTGTACTACTCGATGGGTATCACTCAGCACACGACAGGTCATGACAACGTGCGTTCTATCGCTAACCTGCAATTGCTGTGTGGCAACATCGGTATTGAAGGTGGTGGTATTAACCCGCTGCGTGGTCAATCAAACGTGCAAGGCGCGTGTGATATGGGCGCTTTGCCAAACAGCTTCCCGGGCTACCAAAAGGTATATAACCCAATTGTGCGTCAGAAGTTTGCGATTGAATGGAACGCACCAAATCTGCCTTCTGAGCAAGGTCTAACCCTGACAGAAATCATTGATGCGGCTTGCCATCGTGACGTTCGTGGTATGTACATCATGGGTGAGAACCCAGTGTTGAGTGACCCGAACCAAGCGCATGTGATTGAAGGTTTAGAAGCACTCGACTTCTTGGTGGTTCAAGACATTTTCCTAACGGAAACCGCGCAATACGCGGATGTGGTTCTGCCTTCTTGCTCGTTTGCAGAGAAAGCGGGTCACTTCACCAATACGGAGCGTCGTGTTCAGCGCGTGAATCCGGTTGTCACGGCGCCGGGTGAAGCGAAAGAAGATTGGTGGATTATTCAAGAAATCGCCAATGCCATGGGCAGTGATTGGGATTACCACTGCGTGTCTGATATCACCAATGAAATCGCACGTGTGACACCTCAATACGCGGGTCTTCGTTGGGATGCCATTACGCCAAACGGTGTGCAATGGCCGAGCAACAAGAACAACCCTGCGGGTACTCGCATCATGCACCAAACCCAGTTTACTCGTGGTAAAGGGCAAATGGTGGGCGTACCGTTCCGTTATGCGGCTGAGCTGCCAGATGAAGAGTACCCACTAGTGTTAACAACAGGTCGTGTACTTGAGCAGTTCCATACCGGTACTATGACGCGCAAAACCAAAGGGTTGGATAACCTTGCTGGCCCTCGCGCAATGGTGAGTGTGGAAGACGCAGAAGCGCTAGGCATCAGTAATGGTCAGCGTCTGACGGTGTCTACACGTCGCGGCAGCATTGAGATTGATGCCTTTGTGACTAAGCGGATTCAAAAAGGTGTGGTGTTCATTCCTTTCCACTTTGTTGAATCGCCAGTCAACCGTCTAACGACAACGGCGACTGATCCGCATGCGAAGATCCCTGAGTTCAAGGTCGCTGCGGTTAAAGTGGAAGTGAGCGAAAAAGCGCTGCTCACAGAGCCTGCAACGGAAGCGGTTCATTCCATTTAAGCCAATCTGTTTAGATACAGTTCAGCTGCGCACTGGCGAGTTGGTCGATTACATATAAGCTTATGATATGTAATCGCTAAATGAGCCGTGCGTGTGCTGAGAGTCATTCAATGGATTGTGTTGTTTTTACCCGCTTCAATTTGGCTGGTGACAAGGCAATATAATGATATTTGGTGGGCGGAGAATCTAACCTCGATTCCCGCTCTCCTTTTATTCGTCTACCTAGGTTTTGCTCTGGTACTTTTGGTTTGTCGTCACTGGGCGAAAGCCATTTTCTCTGCTTTAATCGGCTTCGCTTCTATTCCGTTTCTCTTACCCACTCAAATCACAAACAACCAAACCTGCGAAAATCCGCTGACGATAGTCCAATTCAACCTGTTCTACGAAAATCGGGACATCAATCAGTTCATTAATTACTTGCTTAAACACCCTGCGGATTTGGTGGTGATGCAAGAGCTCTCGCCTCAAGTGGGGGAGAAGCTTCATCTTCTCGACGATATTTATCCTTTCTATTATGGCGGCCAGCGCGGCGTTGGTTACCCGTCAAATCAGATGATTTTGAGCCGTTATCCTTTGGAGCCTGTTTCGATTTATCACACTCCAGATGGTCAAGAGGTGATTCGAGCAACATGGCAAGTGGACAACCCGATTACCTTGATGACGGCGCATCCTCCCTCGCCAAGAACTGAGCCGTTATGGCAACGCCGCAATGCACTGATTCGAACCATAGAAACCCTTACTGATTTGTATCCAACACCGGATATGATCGTGATAGGGGATTTCAATCTCTCTGCTGCAAGCCCGAGGTTTAATGGGCAGTTTTCTCGTTTCCAAACTCAACCTGTTGCCAGTTGGCCAACATCAGTAAAAGGCTTGCCTGTTCCTGCCTTCGCGATGATAGGGATTGATCACCTTTGGCTTAAATCAGAAAAAGCCCACAAGAAAATCTGTTCCCGCTTATCGACAAATCAGCCAGTTGGTTCGGATCATCGGTTGGTGAAAACTGTCATTGGTAATCCTATGAACTGAAGGAAACCATTTTATGTTTCATTCTCAAGATTGTGAGCTAAATCGGTTCAACACTGACAAAAGCCGTCTTTACTTTATACACCATCGCCCCTTTTTTTGGGAACGGGATTCCATAACAACAGTAGTCAATAAACTAGCGATATAAGGGATAGAAATGAAATCACTCGAACGAACGTTACTAGCTGGGGCTATTCTCGGCTTGATGGGAACACTCACGGCGTGCAGCCCAGCAGAAGAAGCAAAGCAAACTCCGCAAGAACCAAAACCAGAGGTACAGGCCGAAAATCAAGCGAGTGTTCCGGCTGATAGTGGTGAGACAATTTACCTCGCAGATACCATCATCACCATGGATGAAGGCCAGCCTCGCGTCGAAGCGGTCGTTGCTGATGATGACGGTACTATCGTGTTTGTTGGGCAAGAGGCACAAGCACTCAAGCAGTTCCCAAATGCCGACAAAGTCGACTTGGAAGACAAAGTAATCATGCCAGGCTTTATCGAGCAGCATTTGCATCCGTTCCTGGGTGCTCTAACGCTGAGTATGCCTGTAATTGCGCCAGAAGAATGGCAGTTGCCAAGCCGTACATGGCCAGCAGTCAATGGGCATGAAGAATATCTTGCTGCACTTAGCGCAGTGGAAAAAGAAATGAAAGATCCGAATGAAGTTCTGTGGACGTGGGGATACAACAATTTCTTTCATGGAGAACTGACTCGTGCCGATCTTGATAAGATCTCTAAGACACGTCCAATCGGTGTTTGGCATCGTTCTGCGCATGAGTTTTACGTCAATTCTGCCTTCGTCGAGAAGTTTGGCTTAAACCAAGGTGACATTGATAAGCAAGGTAAAGACGTCGTTGCACAGTCAGACTTAGAAAGCGGCCACTTTTGGGAAGGTGGTGCGCTGATTTACCTATTGCCGCGGATCTACAAAGATCTAGGCAGTGAAGCGAGATTCCGTTTTGGTCTCGAACAAATGGTGGAATTGTTGCATGAGAAAGGGGTAACAGCCTACAACGAACCAGGCGCGTTTATACCAGAGGATATGGTTGGCCTTTACAAAGAAATTCTCGGTGCAGATGAGACGCCAATGTACTCCTTCTTCACACCAGAAAGTAAGACGCCTTACTTTATGAAAGGCAAAGAAGGTGTGGTTCAGGCGGTGGAAGAGATCACTAAGACGTTCCCTGATGAAGGCAAAGTTCGCTTCTTTAAAAACCAAGTTAAGCTATTGTTCGATGGCGCGATCATCTCTCAGTTGATGATGATGAAAGACGGTTATCTTGATGGTCACCACGGCGAGTGGATTCAAACACCCCAAGAAGTAGAAGACATCACCAAACTGTTTTGGGAGAAGGACTATCAGATTCTTGTGCATGTGAATGGTGATGAAGGGGTCGAGAAGCTGATTGAGATTTTAAAACGTCGTCAGGCGGAATATCCTCGTGAAGACCATCGTTTCACTATCGTGCATTTTGCTAATTCTACGGATGAGCAAGTGAAAGAGTTAAAAGAACTCGGAGCCATCATCAGTGTGAATCCATATTACGTCACTGGCTTTGGTGACCGTTTTGGTGAAGTCGGCTTAGGTGAAGAGCGTGCTCATGCCATGGTGCGTCTGGCGACCATCGAGAAAGAGCAAATACCGGTGTCTCTGCACTCAGATATGCCAATGGCTCCAGCTGACCCATTGTTACTAGCTTGGAGTGCCGCAACACGTCAAACCAATAATGGCAATGTACTACGTAAAGACTTGGCGTTATCTCGTGAAGCAGCATTAAAAGGCATCACTATAGAAGCCGCGTACTCTTGGGGAATGGAAGACACCCTTGGCAGTATTGAGGTGGGTAAAGTTGCCAACTTTACCGTACTTGAAGAAGACCCATACAAAATCGATATCAACAAGCTTAAAGATATACCAATCTATGCCACCGTATTTGAAAGCAAATTGTTTCCTATCGATAAGTAAAAGTAATTTCCAGTACTTAAGAACTGCAAAGTGTCTAGTTATTTAGAATTAGGTTAAATCAAGCGGCGGCTTGTCATGGAATTGACTGACTCTGACCGTCGCTTGTTATTTGTGTGAATTTTTAACCTAAACTTCATCCGCTTTCTATACTGAAGTAATAGAGAAAAGCAGAAATTCATAACGATAAGAGGCAACTTGCATGACAAGAACTACCTCAGCAGTGTTAATTATTCTTTTGATGACCGTCTACTTTGCCTATAACCGTCTCTACGTTTATCCGCAAAAGCTAGAAACACAGGCGGAATCGATGCTGATCCAAATGGCCAATCGTGAAGAATGGCTTGATGTTCCACAAATGATGGAACGTGTCGAAGCACATAAAGCACATTTAGAGCTGGATGCCGACATCACTTCAACCAGTGGCAAACGTGCTTATGGTGAAGGCTATATTACTTACAGTGACCGTAGTAGGAACGTATGCAAACAAGTGGTTTTTAATTTTAAAATCAACTCGTTGAGAAACTACATTATCTCCGATTTGCACGATTGTTCACTCGGTGAGTACTACTGACGTTCTACTAGCTTTGATCAATAACGCCTCCGAATGTGGAGGCGTTATTGTTTCTTGTATTACAAGTGTTAATCGAGAGATTTCTTAAAGCGCAATGAGGCGATGACCAATCCGACGACCGTGAAGCCAAGCAACCAAGTCGTATCTCGCCATAGTTCCATCAAATCTGCACCACGCAACACCACACCACGAATAATGCGCATAAAGTGAGTGGCTGGTAGGGCTTCGGATATCCATTGTGCGGCGACGGGCATTCCTTCATAAGGGAACATAAATCCGGACAGAAGAATCGACGGCAAAAGAATAAATACCGTCATCTGCATCGCTTGAAGCTGGGTTGTAGCGATGGTGGATATCACCAAACCTAAGGTTAAACTCGCGGCGATAAATAACAGCGTGCCAAACAATATCTGACTGATGGCACCGTTTATCGGCACACCAAATATCCAATGTCCTAAGCCTAGAATGATGAAGACTTGAATCAAACCAACAAAGATATATGGAATGATCTTTGCCACCATGAGTTCGATGGAGTGAATTGGTGTGGTAATCAGTAACTCTAAATTGCCACGTTCCCGTTCTCGAACAATGGCTGCACTGGTGAACAAGATCATCGTCATGGTCAGAATTACGCCCAATAAACCGGGGACAATGTTCACCGCCGAGCGCCGACTGGGGTTGTAATACAGGGCGACTTCAAAGGTCTTGGTTGGGGCTGGTCGTATCTTAAAATCAAAATCCGTTAACGGCATGGTTTGCAGTGACAAAATCGCAGAGCTGATCATGGTGTCTGAACCATCCACAATCCACTGCCCAAGTTCTCGGCCTTGCACCATACGTTGGGTTAAGTCGCTAGGCAGAATCAAAGCCGCACGCACCAAACCGTCTTGAATGGCTTGCTCGGCTTCTGAAGCGGTAGCGAAAGTTTCAACCACATCGACCACTTGCGTGACTTTGACGGACTCGGTGATCACACGCCCGGCGGTACTGCCACTTTGATCGACGACGCCAACGGGAATATTGCGAATATCGGTATTAATGGCAAAGCCGAACAGTAAAAGCTGAATCAGCGGGATCATCACGACCATGCCAAAGGTAATGCGGTCACGCGAGAGCTGACGGATCTCTTTGATCACTACCGCTTTCATACGGGCGATAGATTTCATCATTGGCGACCTTCTCCCGTCACGCTGACAAAAACATCTTCCAAGCTAGGACGAGCAATGTTCATCTCGCAGCCCTTAAGCTCAGGAAAGGTTTGGGTTAACCATTCGATCGGTTGTTCGATGTGCTGGTGGATCAAAATGCGCAAGCGAATGCCTAGTTGTGCGGCAGAACGGACTTCTTCACGCTGAATGACTTTCTCTTTGAGCTCTCGTAAGTTATCCGCTTTGACTTCGACGATGTTAACGCCCAATTGCGCCATGAGCTCTTCTGGCTCACCATCGGCGCGGATTTCCCCCGCTTCCATAATCGCCAGACGATGGCAACGTTCCGCTTCGTCCATGTAGTGCGTAGTGACCAAAATCGTGGTGCCTTGGTCAGAGAGATCAAACAATTGCTCCCAGAAATCGCGTCGGTTCTCTGGGTCAACCGCAGATGTTGGTTCATCAAGAAACAACAGTTCTGGTTTGTGCATGGTGGCTGCGGCGAGAGACAAGCGTTGTTTCTGGCCACCACTCATTCCGCCGACGCGCTGTTTACGCAGTTGGTCGAGACCGTAGGTTGATAGTTGTTCTTCGATGCGAGCTTTTAGGGCCTTGGTTTCCATTCCAAAGATTTGTCCAATAAACTCAAGATTCTCTTGAACCGTCAGGTCATCATAGAGGGAGAACTTTTGCGTCATGTAGCCTATCTTGAGACGCAGAAGCTCAGATTGTTTTGGGATCTCTAACCCGAGCACATCTACATTGCCCTCGCTTGGACTAAGCAAGCCAGTCAACACTCGAATGGTTGTCGATTTACCGCAGCCGTTAGGGCCAAGAAAACCATAAATACTGCCTTTGGGCACATTGAGCGTGATGTTGTTGATGGCGGTGAAGTCACCAAACTTCTTCACTACATTTTCAGCTTGAATCGCGTATTCGGTCATTGGCTTACTCCACCAAATCCACTTGCGCTGGAATACCTGAAGGCAAGGATTGTGCTGAGTCTTGAAGGTCGACTTCTGCTAGGTACATCAAACGCGAGCGTTCTTCCTCGGTAAGCGCGAAATAAGGTGTGAATGAAGGCTCAGTAGCAACCCAACGAACCGTGCCACTATAAGGTTGCTCAACGCCATCTACATGCACGTTAACCGTTTTACCCGGCACAAAGTCGACTCGGTAGTTGGCAGGAACATAAACGCGAGCGTATGGGACGCGACTGGCTTGAATCACAGCAACCACGCCATTCACAGGAACGCGCTCGCCAAGGTTAAACGGTAGGTTGTCGAGTAAGCCGTCACGCGTGGCAGTGATGGTGAGTTCTGCCAGTTTTTGTTCTTGCAGTGCCACATCAGCTTTTGCTGCCATGAGTGCGGCTTTCGCTTGTTCAATATCTTCAGGGCGAGAGCCAGCAGTCAGTTTGCTGAACTCTTCTTGTGAGGAGTCTAGCTCTGCACGGGCAGAATCTCTGGCTGCTAAAGCAGTATCTTTTTCTGATTGGCTGATGAGTTTTTTTGCGAACTAACTCTGCTTTACGTTGATAGTTCTTTTGCGCTTCAACCAATTGAGCCTCCGCTCTGGCAACGCGAGCTTGCGCTGCGGCAATGTCTTCCGGTCGCTCACCATTGGTCAATTTCAAAAGATAGGCGTCAGCCTTGGCTTGTTCGGCTACGGCGTGAGCTAAAACGGCTTCTTGGTTCTTTGTATCGAGCTGAACCAGCACTTCTCCTTCGGTGACTTGGCTGCCTTCCTTGATGGGTAGGGCACGAATTATCTCGCTAGAGGTAGCAGTAAAGGTTACGCGGTCACGTTCTAATGTACCAAGGGCTTGCTGTCCGTCATCTTTGGAACAGGCAGTTAAAAGAGTCAGGGCTAGGGTGCCAAGAATGATTCGCTTCATCATGCGACGCTTCCTCTAAGAAGGTGAGCTCGAATTCGTATCAAGCTATAGAAGAGTGTGGGACTGCATTCAGTGTAACGTGAGTCAGTTTTGTCCGGCTAGGAAGTAAATTCCTTCAATATTCATCAATTGATTAATTATTGAAACTAGCCTCACCTTTGAATGCGTCTCTAAGAATATTCTCATTCAAATATAGTGGGTTACCGTGATGATGGTGGGATTAGGAAAGATAAATTAAAGAATCGAGACAAGGATCAGGTTTACTGTGCACGCGTAAAGAAACGGCGAGATAAAGCAAAGCCCGATGGTTGAGCATCGGGCTTTACAGAGCGCGCTAGGACAAAGTTAACGCAACCTTTAATGGCTGTTTAAGCCGTTTTAAACTGACTGACGATTTCTTGTAGACCAACCGCCAGTTCACTTAAGTCTCGGCACGCAATCGCGGTTTGACGAGAGCCTGTTGCGACTTCGCTAGAGAACTGGTTGATGTGCTCAACATTGCGGTGGAGCTCTTCAGTCACAGAGCTTTGCTCACTGCACGCACTCGCGATTTGGATGCTCTTCTCAGCAATGTTGTCAGCGCTTTGTTCGATGTGACCAATCGTCGTGCCCGCTCGCTGAGCTTGCTCAACACACACTTGAATCAAATCGCTGCTGTTGTTTGTAGCCGATACCGCGGTTTTCGAGCAGTTCTGAAGCTTACTGATGATGGCAATGATCTCTTCTGTCGATGCTTGTGTGCGACTCGCTAGCGTACGAACTTCATCAGCCACAACCGCAAATCCACGGCCTTGTTCACCCGCTCGGGCAGCTTCGATTGCGGCATTGAGAGCAAGCAGGTTAGTTTGCTCTGCGATGTCTTGAATTACGTCAACCACCACGCTGATGTTCGATGCGTCTTGCTCTAGCTCGCTTACCATGGTGCCAACCGATTGAATCGCGACCGAGGCTTCGTTGATCTGCTCAATACACTCTTGAACCACTTCTAAGCCTTCTTTGGCTTCTTGAGAGGCACTGTTTGCAGTTTCTGAAGCGGCTTCTGTGTTGCTTGCAACATCATGCACCGTTGCTTGCATTTCGTTCATGGCAGTCGCAATCAGGTTAAGTTGTTGCTGCTGCTCATCCATACCTGAAGAGGTTTGTTCTGAAATTGCGCTCACTTCCTCGGTAGCGGTGCTCACCTGAGCGGTAGTGGAAGAGATGCTGTCGACCAGACTCAATAGCTTGGCTTGCATATCTTCACATGCGTCTGCCAATAAACCGAGCTCGTCGTTACCAATTTTATTGCGCGGAAGTTTGTAGGTAAGGTCGCCGGAAGCAATCTTAGAGGCCATTTCAACCACGTATTGTAGTGGGGAACAGATTTGTTTTGTAAGGAATAAGCCGAGCACGAAGCTCAATGCCAATAAAGCAACAATCGCGATAATGCTATAAGTGATGGCGTCTGCAACTACATCGTGAGTGCTGTTTATGTCTTCTTTAATGAAGGTTTGGTTTAACTCAACCAGATCTTTAATCGAGCTAGAAAGTGTTTGGAACGTTGAAAAACCATCCAGCAGCATGGCGTTGGCTTCATCAATGCGTTTCGTGGTTAATAACTCTGAATATTTGTCGTTGAAGTTACGGTATTTTGACCACGCACTCGATACTTCATTATAAGCATCACGGTCGCGCTGATCCCAAAGTGATTTACCGTATTGCTCAATATAGTTGTCGATTTTATTTTCTGATTCATCCAAACCTTTAAGCCAAGTGTTAAATTCAGCATGGTTTACATTAGTCAGCAAAGAGAATTCGTCTTTTCTTAAGGTGCCAATTTCGATTTCAATATTTTTTACCAATAAAATACTTGGCACTGTGGTGTCAGAAAATTCAGTCATCTTGCCATCAATAAGTTTTATTTGAGAGGTAAAGAAGAAAGATAACGCAATGACGGCAGCGGAGATAACAAGTATCAACGCACTGATTTTACTTTTAATACTTAGGTTAGAAAGTTTCATAGATTCACTGCAAATTGGGGGGCTTGAAAGGATCGGAGTCTATTCCTGAGATTTGAAATTTAGTGTGATGAAAGTCTCAAATAGTTTTATCGGAAACGAAAATAAAATGGAAACTTAATGTTCATATTTCGTTTGAAAATAAGTTAATAGTTAATCAATATTGATGAGGAAAATAATTAATTAACTTATAAATTATTTCGAGTACGAATTGGTATTAATCTTGATAACCTTACATTCAATCAGAATTTTCTTATTGATGAATTTCGTTATTTATGTGTTAGCAAGTTTTCCTAAATATTAAAACAAGACATCGTACCGAATTGAAGTATTATTTCGGTAAAATAAAAGCCCGATGCTGAACATCGGGCTTAATTGTTTGAGTTTTATGAGCGAGATTTTAGGTACCTAGACCACGTCGGTTTAATCACCGAGAGGCTGTCTTTCCAAACCGCCGCGATAAGAATCGAGGGCAACTTTGAGTCGGCGAAGTTTATCGCGCGAGCGTCGCTTATGATTAACGGCTAATGCCATCGAAAGTACATCAACCAAAGCCAACATCGCGTAACGAGAAGCCGATGGTTTATAGATGAAGTCCGTCTCTTGGTGCTCAATAGGCAGAACCAAATCGGCTTGCTCAGTCAAAGGCGTGTCTTTCGGAGTAATCACAATGACTTTTACGCCGTATTGCTTAGCTAATTGTGCGGTTTCTATGATGGCAGGGGTATAGCCAGTGGCTGAGATCATCACTAGCACATCGTTCGCGTCTGCAGTCGCCGCAATCATGCGCGATAACAAGCCATCGTTGTACGCCACAACAGGGTAGCCCAGACGGAACAAACGGTGCTGCATCTCCTGTGCTGCAATGGTCGAGCCGCCACCCATGCCAATACAGATCACTTGTCTTGCGTTGTGCAGCCAGTTCACGGCAGTGTCGATATCTTCTTCAACAATCAAACTACGGTTTACATCAAGGGATTGCTTGATCGACTCATAGATGCCTTGGTAGCCACTTTGATCAGGTGGTTCAAGGATGAATCGTTGTCCAACCGTTAAGGTTTGTGCCAGTTTGATCTTCATATCACGCACGTTTTTGCAGCCAACAGCTTTAGCAAAACGGGTGATGGTGGCTTCACTCACTTCTGCGCTTTCTGCCAGTTCAGTAATGCTGGCGTTAGCGGCAGTTTGAATGTCGTCCATGATCAACTTCGCGACCTTCTTTTCGGCATCGCGCAGCGCACTGAAACGTTCAGTGATTTGAGAGATAATATCGACTTCTAAACTCAAGCTGTGTTCCTATCTTTTGCATGGAGACGATTGTGCCGCCTCCACTGGTTTGGCATGCAGTATAACGAAAAGCCTCACTAAGCTCATCATCAGAAACGGGTTTTCACCCAATGAGTGACTTGATACTCATCATCACAAACCGCCACGGCACGCCACTTATCAAACGTTAAACATGGATGAGAGGTTGAGAAGGCAATCATATCACCCACTTGAAGGTCGCTGTTTGCGTCTACTTCGATGAACGCATGCTGATCCATCACCGCGGTCGTTACCGCACTTTCAATAGAGATTGACTCACCATCGCGGTAAGCGCGCTCGGGGATTGGTAACCCGGCATCAAACGCCACGTCACGTTTGCCAAAGCCGGCAACTAGCTTGGTTGGCTCGGGGCGAGAAATGACATAAGCCCAAAGCTCTAGTGCCGATTCCAAGTCACCACCTAAATCACACGCTGCACCTTGGTTATTTTCAGCGCGCTGCATGACTTTGTTTTGTGCGTCTAGGTAAATGCCTGTGTCATGAATCGCGTAGCAACCTGGGCGAATGACGGCATCAAAATCTTCTAGGTTGGCGAAGCATTCAGAAACCACGTCATACCAAGCAGAGCCTGCGCCAGTAACAAGAGGTTTAGACTCAATCAAGTTGTCGTTTTGTAGTTGAGCCGCGATTTCTAATGTGGTGTTGAGGAAGTCACGGATGTCCTGCTCAGCATTGTCACCATGAATGACACCTTCGTAAACCTCGATACCTTTTAGCGTGAGGTGAGGTTGCTGGTGGATGAGTGTGGCGAGCTCAACCACATCTTGTTGATTTCGGCATCCACAGCGACCGCCTTCGACACCAAACTCAATCAATACATTAAGCGGCAATTGATGTTCAGCGAACGCACGTTCGAGCGCTTTGACGTTTCGGCTCGAGTCCACACAGCAGTAGAAGTTGATCCCGTGTGTTTCAATCAAGTTGGCAATGATAGTCATGTTCGCGCGCCCCACTAGTTGGTTCGCCATGATGATGTTTTTCGCTCCGCCGAGTGCCGCAATTTCTGCTTGGGCTGGCGTTGCGACGGTAATACCCCAAGCGCCGTTTTCTAATTGCTGCTGAAAGAAAGCGGGAGTCATGGTGGTTTTACCGTGCGGCGACAGCTTCACTTTGTGCTGATTGGCAAAACGCTGCATCCAATCGAGGTTGTTCTTCAATGAAGAAGATTTGATTACCGCAGCGGGCAAGGTGATCTCTTCATGGATCAAACTGTGTAACCCATCCGAATTGCACGCAACAGGTTGAGCCTTTTCTCCGTAACCTGGCGTGGTAACACACTCATTATGATAGTTTTTATCACACTTTTGGCGATTGTCTTTCATGGCGTACCTACTTCTAACATGGTCTAAGTGATTGATATTAAGTGTTTGTTGCTAACTACTATAAATAATATGTTAGAAAGTATCAAACAAACTTGAGTTTTTTGTGTGTTTCTTCACTGTTTAAATTTCAAGAATTATTAAGATGGAATCATGTTAACGACGGACGAAGAGAGTGAAGTATGTTGTTCGATACCATTATCAAAAGCGTAGAGGTATTTGACGGTACGGGTGCAGCACCATTCATTGCTGATGTTGCGATTCGTCAAGATCGTATTGAGCAAGTAGGGCAGCTAGACGAGCTTTCTGCAAAGAAGGTTATCAACGGTCAGGGTCTTGCGTTGGCTCCGGGATTTATTGATGTGCACACGCACGATGACACCAATGTGATTCGTTACCCTGACTGCTTGCCAAAGATCAGCCAAGGCGTGACGACGGTAATCGTAGGCAATTGCGGAATTAGCGCGAGCCCTGCGGTACTCAGTGATACTCCGCCAGACCCAATGAATCTATTGGGCAAGCAGGAAGATTTCAAATACCCAACTTTTGCGGAGTATGCGAAGGCGGTACAAGCGGCGAACCCTGCGGTCAACGTTGCAGCGTTAGTCGGTCACACCACTTTACGTAACAACGTGATGGACGACTTACTGCGCACGGCAACCGATGAAGAAATCGAGCAAATGCGCCAAACACTGGCACAAGCGATGGAAGAGGGCGCATTGGGTTTGAGCTCGGGTCTTGCTTATGCGAGTGCCAAGCAAGCCAACGCGGATGAAGTGATGCGCCTAGCGGAAATTCTCGGTCATCACGGTGGTATCTACACCACACACATGCGCACCGAGTTTGAAGAAATCATCAGCGCAATGGAAGAAGCCTTTGAAACTGGGCAGTATGCCAAAGTGCCAGTGGTGATTTCTCATCTGAAATGTGCAGGTGCAGGCAACTGGGGACGCACGGTAGAAGTGCTGGATTTGATGGATAAGGTTTCTGAGCATCAAGACGTGTCTTGCGATTGCTATCCATATTCTGCCAGTTCTTCAACGCTGGATTTAAAACAGGTGACGGATGAAATCGACATCTTCATCACTTGGTCTGAAAGTAAACCTGAACACGCTGGCAAGATGCTGAAAGACATTGCTGACGAGATGCAACTGCCTCTTATGGAAGCAGCAAAAGCGTTGCAACCTGCGGGTGCGGTTTATCACTGCATGGATGAAAACGACGTCAAACGTGTCCTTAAGTATAAGTTGACCATGGTGGGCTCGGATGGATTACCAAATGACCCGCATCCACATCCACGTTTGTGGGGCACATTCCCGAAAGTCTTGGGGCATTACTGCCGTGAAGAACAGCTTTTCCCATTGGCAGAAGCGATTCACAAGATGACGGGGATGTCAGCAACACGCTACCAATTGAAAGATCGTGGGGAAATAAAAACAGGCGCTTACGCAGACTTGGTTTTATTTAACCCAAATACAATTAAAGATACTGCAACGTTCGAAAATCCAATTTCTGTTGCGCAAGGTATTGAATCTGTATTTGTAAATGGCGAACTATCTTATTTAAAAGATAAAGTCACCAAAAATAGAAATGGTGTATTTATTTATAGAAATAATACCCATCAATAACTTATTAAATAAATTAATTTTATAGATTAATCATTATCACTGGAGAATATTATGTCAATTAAACGTTATGGTGTAGAAGGCGGCGTAGGTACTGGCGGTCAACATTTACCATTTGCACGTGCAACAGAAGCGGGCGGCTTCTTATACGTATCGGGTCAAACACCAATGACTGACGGCGAAGTGGTAGAAGGCGGTATCGTTGACCAGTCTCGCCTAGCGATTCAAAACTGTGTCGATATCATGGGAGAAGCAGGTTACACGTTAGCTGACGTGGTACACGTAAAAGTGGTACTAACGGATTCTCGTTACTTCCAATCGTTCAATAAAGTGTTCAGAGAGTTCTTTGGCGATCACCCACCTGCACGTATTTGCATGGTGTGTGATCTGGTGGTGGACGTGAAAGTCGAAGTCGATGTGACTTGCTACCGCGAAGATCGCCGATAGAAATCACACTTTACCTAATTAAATAAAATAGAGTGCCGGAAACAATTACTTTCCTGTTATTATCGTTTTGGCACTCTCACTCCCTACATAAATATAATTTCATAAAGCAGTAGTGCCTAATATATTTAGCAAAAGCTATAAAAATAAAATTAGATAATTTCTGGAATAAAATCTAATACTTGCTGCTGGAATTATATCAATCTGAAAGATGGATTTTGATATGAGAGGTGTTCAATGAACAGTACACTTTTTCTTACCGGCTTCGGTGCGTATGTCTTATTTTTAATTTGGTTGGGATGGTTTGTCTCTCGCAATCAAAAATCAGGTGAAGACTTTCTACTCGGTGGTCGAGGCTTACCTCTGTTCCTCGTATTAGGTACCACGGTAGCAACTATGGTTGGCACGGGCTCTAGTATGGGCGCGGTTGGCTTTGGTTACTCAAACGGTTGGGCTGGCGCGCTTTATGGCATTGGCGGCGCAATTGGTATCTTGCTATTGGCACTGTGGTTTGCGCCTGTTCGTAAACTCAACTTTATGACCATGAGTGAAGAACTCGCATACTACGTAGGTGCAAACCGCATCGTAAAGAACGTGGTTGGTCTGCTTATCTTTATCGCTTCTATCGGCTGGTTGGGCGCACACATCCTTGGTGGTGGTATGTACCTAGCGTGGATTGCTGATATTGAGCTGAGCACTGCGAAGATGATCATCGCAGCAGCGTTTACCATTTACGTGGTTATTGGCGGCTACACCGCGGTGGTTTGGACGGATACCATTCAAGCTATCATCTTATTCGTTGGTTTCATCCTAATGGCGGTACTGTCTGTGCAACACATTGGCGGCTTGGATAACCTGTACTCAGCCATGGACCCAGAAGCGGTGAGCTTCCTTGCGATTGATAAGCTTGGTCTAATTCCAGCGGTTTCTCTTGCCGTCGTGATTGGTGTGGGTGTACTTGCAACGCCTTCATTTCGCCAACGTATCTATTCAGGCAAAGATGTGTCAACCATCCGCCGTTCGTTTGTGGCTTCTGGTGTGCTGTACTTGTTCTTCTCCATCATCCCTGCAGTCATTGGTATGGCGGCGCATGCGATTGACCCTGAACTGAACAACGCGAACTTTGCTTTCCCATACATCGCGGCAACAGTATTGCCAGTAGGCGTTGGTCTTATCGTTCTGATTGCAGGTCTATCGGCAACCATGTCGAGTGCGAGTTCCGATGCGATTGCGGGCGTGTCTATCTTACTGCGTGACGTTTATGTCATGTTCACAGGTCGCGTGCCAAACAAAGAATCCATGTTGAATTACTCTCGCTTGGCTTTGGTTGTAGTGATCGGTTGTGCATTGCTGTTCGCTCTAACTTCTAACGACATCATCGGCTACATCACTAAGATGATCTCGACGGTTATGTCTGGCATGTTCGTGTGCGGTATGTTGGGTCGCTTCTGGAAGCGTTACAACTGGCAAGGTGCATTGGCAACATTGGCAGGTGCGTCTATCGCTTCATTTGCAGTAATGATGAGCCCAGACCTAACCGCTTTCTGGGGCAACCCAGTGATTCCGTCTTGCTTGTTTGCCCTAACTGCTGGTGTGGCAGTGAGCCTAGTGACTCCAGCTAACCAAGTTTCACCAGAAATGGCGCGAGCAATCCTAGATGATGAGCGTGCTCTGATGGAAATGGAACTGTCTGACAAAGGCGTTCTGGAAGAAGACGCTTCTCTGCAAAACCGCGCAACGGCGGCAAATCAAAACGCTTAACAGCATAGAGTTTCCGGCTCGAACAGAAACTCGCTCATAAGCTCCTAACAAACTGGTGGTTCCCCCGAGCCACCATTCTAAATTTATCCAAAGTAGGTGAACGATGACCGATTCATCCCAGACTAAAATTGCTTTCTTTGGCGAATGCATGATTGAACTGAGCGGAGACCCAATTCGCAAAGGCTTTGGTGGCGACACGCTCAATACCGCACTTTACCTTTCTCGGCTCACTGCTCAGCAGCCTGTCCAAGTGTCCTACGCGACCGGTCTAGGGGAGGACGTACTTTCTCAAGAACTTCTGGAAAACTGGCAACAAGAAGGCATTGCTACTGATCTTGTCGAGATCTTCCCAGCTCAACTACCGGGTTTGTACATGGTGCAGACCGACCAAGAAGGTGAACGCAGCTTTCTATACTGGCGTGACAGCGCAGCCGCTAAAAGTTACTTCTCTACCTCTTCGCTCAACAAATTAGAAGCCGCGATTGCAAACCGAGAGCTGGATTATCTCTACCTAAGTGGCATCAGCATTGCGATTCTAAATGACGATAGCAAAGTAAGGCTTAAAAAGGCGTTAAGTCAGTTCTCACAAGATGGAGGCAAGGTTATCTTCGATAATAACTTCCGTCCTCAACTTTGGTCTGCACAAGAGGCGAAACATTGGTACAGCCAAATTTTGCCTTTAGTCGACATTGCGCTTATCACAGAAGACGATGATGTCTTGGTGTGGGGTGAAGAGGAAAGTGCCGAGCAGCGTTGCCTTCGCTTTGGTTGCCAAGAAATCGTGATTAAACATGGCTGCGAGCCTTGCAAACTGGTTTGGTCGCAAGGTGACGACAAGCAAAGTGCTTACGTAGCTGCCGAGAAGGTTGCCAAAGTGGTCGACACCTGTGCCGCCGGCGATTCGTTTGCTGCTGGTTACCTTGCAGGACGATTGACCGGACAAAGTTGCGAGCAATCTGCCCAACTCGGTCACGCACTAGCGGTAACCGTTATTCAATATCCTGGCGCGATCATTCCAAACGACGTCATGACTCATCTAATTCGATAATTTCCGAGAACGTATTATGTCCCAAGCAATGATTAAGCAACTTCAGCAATTCAAAGTTATTCCTGTTATTCAAATCAACAAGGTTGAGCACGCGATTCCATTGGCGAAAGTGTTAGTAGAAAACGGTCTGCCAGTCGCAGAAGTGACGTTTCGAACAGAAGCCGCTGCCGAGGCGATTAAAGCCATGCGCGATGCTTATCCGCAAATGTGCATCGGTGCTGGCACCGTACTGACGCCAGAGCAGATTACCCAAGCGAAAGACGCGGGTGCAGAGTTTATTGTCGCGCCGGGTTTGAACCCAAACACCGTGCGTCGCTGCCAAGAAATCAACATGCCAATCGTACCGGGTGTGAACAACCCAAGTCAGGTTGAACAAGCACTTGAGCTGGGTTTGAACTTCCTCAAATTCTTCCCGGCAGAAGCGAGCGGTGGTATCGCGATGGTGAAGTCGCTACTGGCTCCATACGTTGATGTGAGTCTGATGCCGACAGGCGGTATCGGTAAGAGCAACGTCAATGATTACCTAGCCATCGACCGTGTGGTTTGTTGCGGTGGCACTTGGATGGTGGCACCGAGCTTAATTGAAAACGAGCAGTGGGATGAAATTGGCAAGCTGGTTCGTGAAGCAGTAGAGCTGGTTGCGTAAATCAAACAGAGCTCTTTTACCCAAGTCGCGAGACCCCATGAAATAGCGTGACTTGGGTTGAACAATTATAGGGTCTGTTGACCTTTCGAGCTGATTTTTGCAGCGAATTGTTGGATATTTATACAAGGCAGAGACTTTGCTGTGTAGCTAGCCTACATGAGAAGTCGATAACGCAGTAGAAATGACCAACAAACGCTGCCCGGAGGGTTCGGCTAGGCGCCCCCGACTAAAATCGTTTTATGCTTTGTTAAGGAGTATTTGCTTAGAATGACTAGGCGACACACTCCTTGCCTCGCCTAAAACGATTTTGACTAGGCGTCCCCATCCGAACAAAATTTAACCGCGAAAGATCAACAGACCCTAGTAACGACAGGATGGCGCGGATGAACAAAGGTACATTAGCACTACTCATTTCAGGCTTAATCACAATTCCAACGGTAGCGATGGCGATGACTCCCAACACCGATCTTAACCTAATGCCTTACCCACAAAATGTAGAGTTGGGGCAGGGTAAAATCACACTGGATAAATCCTTCAGCATTTACATCAAAGGCTACGATTCACCGCGCGTGCAGTTCAACGCAAAGCGCACCATGGACCGTCTATATCGTCAAACTGGCTTACCAATGTTGAACTGGCATGCTGAGTCGGAAAAAGACGCGACCTTGGTGATTGATATTCGTAATGCGCCTAAGTCAGAGGTGCAAGACATCAACAGTGATGAATCGTATCAACTTGAATCGCGTAATGGTCAGATCATCATTCGCTCCGAACGCCCTTACGGTGCTTTCCATGGTTTAGAAACCTTCTTGCAGTTAGTGACTACGGACGCTAGTGGATACTTTGTGCCTGCGGTATCGATTCAAGATGAGCCGCGTTTTCCTTGGCGTGGTGTTTCTTATGATACTTCTCGTCACTTCATTGAGCTCGACGTGATTCTTCGTCAACTCGATGCGATGGCATCAGCAAAAATGAACGTCTTCCATTGGCATATTTGGGATGACCAAGCGATCCGTATCCAGCTCGATAATTACCAAAAGCTGTGGCAAGACACAGCAGATGGTGATTACTACACCAAAGATGAAATCCGCCATGTGGTGAATTATGCGCGCAACCTTGGCATTCGAGTTATCCCTGAAATCTCTCTGCCTGGACATGCTTCGGCAGTGGCGCACGCATACCCTGAATTAATGTCTGGCATGGGTGAGCAATCTTATCCGCATCAACGTGGCTGGGGTGTGTTTGAGCCGTTAATGGACCCTACCAACCCTGAACTCTACAAGATGCTGGCGAGCGTGTTTGACGAAGTGGTTGAGCTCTTCCCAGATGAATACTTTCATATCGGCGGCGATGAACCAAATTACCAACAGTGGAAAGATAACCCGAAGATTCAGCAATTCATCAAAGACAACAATCTGGATGGAGAGCGTGGTCTGCAATCGTATCTGAACACCAAGGTTGAACAGATGCTGGAAGCACGTGGCAAGAAGATGACTGGCTGGGATGAAATCTGGCACAAAGACCTTCCAACCTCGATTGTGATTCAAAGCTGGCAAGGGCACGACAGTATCGGTCGAGCAGCAAAAGAGGGCTACCAAGGCATTCTTTCTACGGGCTATTACTTAGACCAGCCCCAACCAACCAGTTACCACTATCGCAATGACCCAATGCCGAAAGGAATCACGGTTGATGACCAACTTCATCAAGGTGAGAAATTCGCGACTTATGACTGGGTGAAACCACGCAATAAGGGTGGTCCACGTACAGGTAATCTAACCATTATTGAAGCGAAAGATGGCAGCTATCGTGCGCTTACCGATTACAACGGTAAGTCCCGCGAAGAGGTGTTCATCATCGAGTACGTGCCGGGTGTGAAATTTAGAGGTCACTTCGATAACTTTATGTCTTACACCGAATTCAACTATGACTTTGCAGACGGCAAGCTGAAAGGCACCAGTTACCAATTGATAGGCAATGTGCGTTGGCCTGCGACTGGAGAATTGGTCGCGAGCAGTGACATGGCAGGGAGTGTCATTCCTGAGCCGAATGGTGGCTATCCGGCTGAGCTGACCGAGAAAGAACAGCAGTTAATCTTAGGTGGAGAAATCACCATCTGGGGCGAAAACCTCGATTCAACGACCATTGAGCAACGTTTATGGCCGAGAAGCTACGCGATTGCTGAGCGTCTATGGTCGAGTCAAGAACTGACCGATGAGCGCAGCATGTACAAGCGCATGAAGGTGATGGATACATGGTCTGAGATTTCGCTTGGCCTGCGTCATCATGCCGATGCCAATATGATGCTAAAACGTCTTGCTAATGGTGCGGACGAAACACCGCTACAAACATTAGCGAAGTACATCGAACCAGCTCAATACTACGCCCGTCATTGGGAGAAATGGATCTCTACGCCAAACGAAGGTGATTTATACAATCAGTATGAGCGATTAAACCGCTTTGCGGATGCACTGCCAGTAGAAAGCCTAGCAGTGTATGAGATGAAAGATTTAGTCGCGGCTTATGCTCAAGGTGATACAGCAGCGTTGGATGCGTTAGCGATGCATTATCAAAGAGTTAAGTTGGCGGCGCAGCAAGCCAAACCTATTTTCGCGGCCAACGTTGCGTCAGTAGAAACGGTGCGAGTTGCAGAAGCAGCAATCAAAGTTGCCGATTTAGGTTTAACCCTGATTGAGCTCGCCAAGCAGGGCAGTGGTATTGGTCAATCTGACGCTAAAGCGTATCAACGCATCATCAATGAAAATGCGATTATTTTTGATGAAACGATTGTCGCCATCGTAGTACCAACCGAGCAGTTGCTTCACACTTTAACCGATTGATAACTAAAAGGGATTGCCGTCTGGTAACGCAGGCGGCATCTTATCGGTTAAGCACTCTTTTATCTCCTAAAGGTTTCCCATGATAGTAAATGGTCACTTACATTTTTATGTAGGCACCTATACCGATTCACCAAGCCAAAGTCAGGGCATTGCGTGTGTTTCTCTCGATACTGCTACTGGCGCATTAACGCTCACCAATGAACATGTTCCAGAAGCGGTAAAAACGGTTCGTAACCCTTCTTACCTTGCGCTCAAAGGAGAGGGTTTATATACCTTTAATGAAGTCGATCGCTTGGAAGGTGCAGAGCTGATATTTGCTGAAAAAACAGGCAGCTATGCACTGCCAATAGAAGGTGACTACCCTTGCCATATCGACATTAAAGAACCTTTACTCGCTGTTGCAAACTACGGTTCCGGCAATGTGAGTGTTTACCAACTTGATGAGCAAGGTAAGCCTTTGAAATCCATTGCAGAATTGTATGTGGAAGGCAATGGACCGAATATTGACCGTCAAACTTCACCTCATGCGCATCAAGTCACTTTTCTAAAACATTCCGCGCAATTGGCTGTGGTCGATTTAGGCACAGACAGTGTTCATTTCTATGACTACGACAATGATGGTGAGACAGTTAAGTTTTCACTTTCTCAAAGCATCGCTATGCCTGCTGGTTCTGGGCCTCGTCATTTGGTCTTCAATCGTGATGAGTCTGTCGCCTACGTTGTTTGCGAACTGTCCGAAACGCTAGCGGTACTTCACAAGCAAAGCGGGCAATGGAATCTGACTCAGCAAGTGAAGCTGCTAGCCGATGAAGAGAACAAAGAAGCGGCGTCTGCTATTCGTCTCTCCGTGGATGAGCGCTTTGTCTATGTCTCATGCCGTGCGCACAATCTGATCAGTACATTTGATGTAACGAGTGATATTCCGGTTCAAATTGCCGCGTCCGATTGTGGTGGCGCGTTTCCAAGAGATTTTGTTTTATCCCGTGACGGGCAGTGGATGCTCGTTGCCAATCAACATTCACATAATGTCGCTAGCTTCCATAGGAATCCGGAAACTGGCGCTATCACTCCAACCGGATATTCGTGCGACATCGGTGCGCCTGTGTGTTTGGTTGAGAAGCCGTAATTAAGAGAAATAACATGACAATTCATCGTATTAATCCATGCAAACGTTGGTCAGATGTAACGGTATTTAATGGCATCGCCAACTTTGTTGAGGTGGCAGAAGCTGACACTACTGCGGATATGAAAGGGCAAGTACAGCAGATCTTCGACCAAGCCGAGCAAATGCTAGCCAGTGTTGATAGCGATAAATCGCGCATTCTATCTGTGACGATTTACGTGACAGATTTTGCTAACTTCGATGCCCTCAACGAAGTATGGGATGCGTGGTTCCCTGAGGGCTGTGCACCAAGCCGTGCTTGCGTCAAAGTTGAATTGGCAAATCCTGAACTGTTGGTAGAAATGGCTTTTGTTGCTGCTGCGGGTGAGAAGTTCCAGTAGTTCGACATCACTCTACTCAAACCATCAAGCCCAGTGTTATCCTCAAGCCCAGCGCTATATTATTCAATCACGCTGGGCTTTGTTCTATTGGGCTAATGCTAAAGACAAGCTAAAGGTCTACACAAAAATCTTACCTTTCATGTAAAGCACGCCGTCACCAGATACTTTTACTTGTTCGCCGTTTACCTCACAGTGCAAAATGCCTCCGCGCAGAGAAGCTTGATAAGCAACCAGGGATGTTTTGCCTAATTCTTCTGCCCAGAATGGTGCTAATCCAGCGTGAATCGAGCCGGTTACGGGGTCTTCGTCGCCACCATTTGCAGGCCAAAAGTAACGCGATACAAAGTCTTGTTGATCGCCTTTCGCAGTAACGACCACATCGTAAGGAGCAAGTGTTTTGAGGTGCTCGGAACGGTACTGAACCTCAAGTACCTCCTGTTGGCTGTCGACCACCACGAAATAAGCTTGAGGGCTAAGCAGTACGCGTTCCACATGGCAGCTTAAGCCTTCAATCAACGCCGAGGGAATATCAGAAACGGCTTTTGGAGGACGAGCAGGGAACGTCATTTCAATCTTGCCTTGCGCATTCTTCTCTACGGTGAGTGTTCCTACTTCCAGAGTATGAAATTCAATGGTGCCACTAATGCCAAGCTCATCAAACAGCACTAACGACGAGGCTAGCGTTGCGTGTCCACAGAAATCGATTTCGGTAATCGGAGATAACCAACGAATCTCATATCGGTTTGCGCCAATGGATTTTAGAAAAGCCGTTTCCGACAAGTTGTTTTCTGCCGCGATATTTTGCATCAACTCTGGAGCAAGCCATTCCTCTAGCGGTACGACCGCTGCAGAGTTGCCTTTGAATTGCGTATCGGTGAAGGCGTCCACCACGTAGATATCCAGTTCCATTTACGCTTCCTTGTTTGCTTTTGGGCTAATGAGCATATACCCAAGTAACCTCGAGATGCTAGGTTCAGCGAGAATGAATTGGTTTGTAGACGCGGCGGCGATTTAAAGGTCTAGTGGATCTAAATCAAGAATCGACAACAAAGTATACAAGCCAAATCAACTCGCCCTTTGGGAGCGTGTCATTGCCCCGATTGCTGCGTCAAACAACTTGGAAAGAGCTGGCTATTACGCTGCGTTGTTTTCCTTGAACTCGAGTCAATGACAACGCTCTGAATCCTGCATCTTGAAGTCACTTGGGTATACACCAAATAAGACGTAGATAAGCACGAATTTGGAAATGTTACGCAAAGTGTCACTTCTTGGCTTAAAATGAGTCCAATTGATACTTAATGAAAGGTTGTTGTTTCTTTTGAGGCATACACTTATGCCGAACTTAAGAAATAGGAGCATCATCATGAAAGTAATCACGACATCAGTATTAGCAATGAGCTTATTGGCGGTTGGTTCAGTGCAAGCATTTGAGTTAACCAGTAAAGACATCCAAGAAGGTCATCCTATGGCGAAGACTTTCGAATACAACAGCTGGGGTTGTAATGGTGGCAACCAGTCACCACAGTTGATGTGGAAGGATGCGCCCGCAGGTACAAAGAGCTTTGCAATTACTGCGTACGATCCGGACGCGCCAACAGGTAGTGGTTTCTGGCACTGGGTTGCGTTCAACATTCCAGCTTCAGTAAGCGAACTACCACGCGCAGTGAACATTGAAAAATTGGGCGGTAAAGAGTCGCGTATTGACTACGGAACGGTTGGTTTTGGTGGCGTTTGCCCACCGGAAGCAGACGGCATGCACCGCTACCAATTTACGGTTTGGGCATTGCCAACGGATAAATTGAACCTTGATGAAAACACGCCAGCTGCTGTGGTGGGCTTTACACTCAACAGTATGGCATTAGACAAAGCGAAACTTACGGCGACATACACACGTTAAGACGTCTTAGAATAAAGAGCGAGGGGAGTTGATGAGTCACCAATACCAAGTCACGATATTTCGTGCAGAGCAGTTGCAGAAGTTGCGTAATGTGAGGATTCATTCCCCAAGCATCATTCAAATCATCACTGGTAGTAAGCGTCTTTTCTGGAAGGAATCGGCGTTGGATCTGTCGCATTCTGAGCTGCTACTTTGTGAGGCTTCTGCATCTCTGAGTTTTGAGAACTTACCGCAAAAAGGTAAGTTTCTCTCCAGAATGTTCAGCTTTCATTGCTTACCGACAGAAGCGATGCTTGACCTAAGCATTAGTATTGGAGAAAGCGAAGAGGTGCCTACGTTAGCGGCGGATAAAGCATTGCAAGACACCTTGAATGCTTTGTTTTCGTTTGACCAACAAAGCATGAGTAAGGAGACCCAAACGTTTTGGGTGATGGGCCTGTATCAACAGCTTGCTGAGCGCGGTGTATTGCATCACCTATTTGTCAATGCGAACACCACATTCAGCCAAAAGCTAAGTCGTTATCTAGCTCATTCTCCGGGAGAAGAACACACCTTGGAGGTTGTAGCAGGGCGTTTTGCTATGAGCCGTGCGACTATGATTCGTAAGCTCAAGCAAGAAGGCACTCAGTATCGAGAAGTGTTGGCGGAAGTACGTCTAAATCATGCTCTGTATTTGATGCAAAACGGACATTATAACGTTGCGATGTTGGCACAACTGTGCGGGTATCAATCAGAAGGGCGTTTTAGCCAACGCTTTAAAGGCAAGTTCGGACTAACTCCGAGTGATTACATTAAAACGGTCGTCGTTAGTTAATTGATGCTGTGGAAACTATGCACGCTTCACTGAGTTTATCGTTGTCCCAGACTTGGAATCCACAATAGCTAGATCAGACAGCAGTTGTTGCAAGAGTTCTGCTGCATGAACGTTCGCTCGGACCTTATCTATATCGCTGAAATTAGTATTGTTCTCTTCTTCTAGGTATTTAATCGTCTGTTGTGAAAGCTTGAGAACAGCATGCCACTTCAGTTTTTTGTACTCTATATTCATTACTCACGCTCCTCTATGAACAATCAATTTAAAACATTGTTCAAAACTTTGTGTTAGCAAATCGGATTTTGTTGATTCAGTGATGCCTAGAACAATAAAAAAGCGCCTTTCGTGATGACGAGAGGCGCTTATAAGTGACTAAAATAATATATTATTTGTAGTATTTCTGTTTCATTTTCAGAGCGACATTAACCAGAGCAATCAAGACAGGAACCTCGATTAGAGGACCAATCACACCAGCAAAAGCTTGGTCTGAGTTTAGGCCAAACACCGCGATAGAAACCGCAATTGCCAATTCAAAGTTGTTGCCTGTTGCAGTGAAAGCAATCGACGCATTTTTGTCGTAGTCGATGCCCATTTTCTTACCAACGAAGAAGCTTACAAAGAACATCAATACGAAGTAAATTGCCAGCGGAATTGCTACACGGAATACATCCATTGGCAGTTCAAGAATCATTTCACCTTTTAAGCTGAACATCAGTACGATGGTCGCAAGCAGGGCGATAAGCGTAATTGGTGAAATGCGTGGGATGAACACTTCGTTGTACCATTGTTCACCTTTCGCAGCGACCAGCCATTTACGGCTTAGGAAGCCCGCTAGGAATGGGATACCAAGGTAAATCAGTACACTTTCCGCGATGTCCATCATCGAGATATCTACCACGAAACCTTCGTAACCAAAGACTGGTGGCAACACAGTGATGAACAACCATGCCATTACACTGTAAGTCACGATTTGGAAAGCACTGTTTAGTGCAACTAGGGCTGCGCCGTATTCTTTGTTACCGCCACCGATATCGTTCCATACAAGCACCATCGCAATACAACGAGCAAGACCGATCAGAATGATACCGACCATGTAACCCGGATGATCACCTAGGAAAGTCAATGCAAGGATGAACATCAAAATAGGGCCGACAATCCAGTTCATCACCAATGACAGCGTAATTGCTTTTTTGTCTTTAGTGACGGTGCCTAATAAGTTGTAGTTCACTTTTGCTAGCGGTGGGTACATCATCAAAATCAAACCGATCGCTAGCGGCACGTTAGTACTGCCTACAGACATAGATTCGTTCCATTCTGCAACTTGTGGGAAAGCAGCGCCAATACCCACACCAATAGCCATAGCGACAAAGATCCAAACCGTAAGGTAACGGTCGAGGAAGCTCATTTTGTTGCCGGCACTATCTAAAACTTGAGTTGTCATAGTGTTCTCTTATTCGTTTATCGTCGAAAGGCGATACTTAAAGGTATAGTTTACCCCGGCGCACCTTACAAGTGCGCAAGGATAATTAATTAAAAAGGTTAGAAAATCCCAGATTGAACTTATCAAATGCGTCGCGTTGAATGCGGTAACACACCTTAGGCGGGTTAGGCTCTGCGCTGATAAAACCAGCTTGCTTTAAGATACGCAAATGTTCAGAAACCGTCGATTGTGCAAGACCTAGCTCAGAAACCAAATCACTGTTCAAACAACCGCCCATGGTATCGAGAGTGTGCAGGATATGCAGAATGCGCAAACGTGCTGGGTGTGACAGAGCTTTCGCTTGCGCTGCCAGAGTTTGTTCTTTCTCGAGTTGTTGTTGCGTTGTCTGAAAAGCAACTTCGCAAGTGTCGTTGCATTTATCACTCATTCGCTGGCCTTAATAGTTAATCGTCGAATTGCGATAAAGTTTACGCCTGCAGAGCTCAGGATGCAACTATAGAATCGAAACTAAGTAAAAAACGAAAGGCAAGTATGAATAAATTGCGGGGTTTAATTGCAAAGTTAGGTCATTGGCTTGATGAAAAAGAAAAGCAGAACTTAAAGATACAACGAAGTGGGGGTGTAGTATCAGGAGCTAAGTTCTGCTTAAGGTTCGTTTACCAGTTGAAGAAGTCGTTCATTGTTACCAGAGCCATAACTTCAAGCTTGTTGTCTGAATAAGCGACGCGTTCTCGAAAATAGGTTGCCATCGTAGGCATGTCTTTTGCTGATCGAATTTGGAATCGCATAGTGTTTCCTCCTTGTTGCTGACAGGGGCAGTATGCAAAGAAAAGGGGAGCTGAAAAAGAGAGTGAATTTCTGGGGTTTATTCCTAATAAGACCCAGAAGGTGCGCTAACTCACCGATTTTTACTCTTGGGGGGAATAAAAGGGGAACAAAGTGATTGGAAGTTTTCTTATTTTCTATTACTGAAGTTGAGTAAAATAAAGCTATACCCACTTATTGAGGGCGCTCGGTGTCTGATCTCAACTTGTTTCGTTACTACCAACGACTTACTCCCTTTGGGATTGGTGGTGAAGTCAAAACCACATTACAGGAAGTCTCTGACTTGCTGTTCACTTCTCCTCGTCATGCTCGCAGCTTATTATCGCAAATGCAGGATCAAGCGTGGTTAAGCTGGCTTCCAAAAGCGGGCCGAAACCAACGTTCTACTCTGTTGTTGAACATCGAGTTGAGTGCATTGAAAGAGAGTCTTGCTCTGGAACGTATCAAACTAGGTAAATACGAGAAAGCGCTGGCGATCCTCGATGAAGATGAAGCGGCATTTGGACGTTTGCTGAAAACCACCTCTGGCGCGTCTGTTCAAGAAGGGCGGCTCAATATCCAGCTTACCTATAAGCGTATGTTTGAGCGTATTGTTCCTCATCAACTTCATCGTAGCAGTGAGCGTTTCTTCCTGCGTCAAATCTATTGTTGTTTAGTGTCGAGTGATTACAACGGTGTGGTGAAACCAGAGCTTGCCCACCATTGGCGCTACGACGAGAAAAGTTATGAATGGACGTTTTACCTTCGCCCGGGGCTGACATTCCATAATGGTACGCCAATTGATGCCGATACGGTCGTATCCCTTTTTGCTAAACTTAGCTCGCTGGAGTATTACCAGAAAGAACTTGCGCACGTCGCTAACATTACTGCGCCAAATCCTCTCAAAGTCGTGTTTACTTTGAGCAAGCCGGATCTAGGCTTTGCAGGGCTTATTTCCGGCGTAAAATACGGCATTCAACCCGTTAGCCAAGTTAATGTCGCGAACAACAATTTGGTTGTTGGTAGTGGGCCATTCTCTGTGATTGAACACAGTGCTCATCGATTGAAGCTACAAGCGTTTGACAGCTATTACACCTGTCGAGTACTGACCGATGTGGTGACGATCTGGATTGTCAATGATGAGAAAATGGAGAACCCATCCCTAGCCGCGAACACACCGCCAAAGCAGGTGGAGAAAGCGGACGATGAGCTTGCCGACAGCATGTGCGGGCACTATATGTCGACCCAAGATGCAGAGGTCGCTCCGGCGAGTCAACACAGTCGCACAGAGGACGGCTGTTTGTTTACGCTTTTTAACCAGCATGCCAAGCATCCCTTGTCTCAAGCGCAGCGTCGCTACATTGCTGAGCTGATTCAACCAGAGCAACTTGCTGATGTCATGCGCAAAGAAAAAATTGTGTTTGGAAGTGTGCCGGCTTACAACATGTTGCCAACGTGGAAGCCTGTGCTAAGACCGTTTGGTTATGAGAGTAAGCTGCCAAAAAATATCACCATCGCAGGTTACAACTACACGGCGCTGCGTCGATGTGCTCGTGCGATTGCCAACCGTTTAGAAGGAACAGGAAGCAAAGTTTGTATTGTTATGTACTCCTACCGAGAGCTGAGTGAAAAGGCAAAAAATGGCATTTTGGATGAGACGTTGGTGGTCACTAACATCAACTTGGATGACAACCGTCATGCGTCTGCTTTTAGCAATTTTTTCACTAATACCGTATTGCATCACACCTTGGGCGAAGAGAACTCGACTTGGTTGGACGACCAATTAGAGAAAGTACGGGGCTACACTGAATTAGAAGGCTATCTTAAAGCGTTGGAGCCTATTGCCTCAACACTCGTTAGTGAATACTGGATTGCCCCAATGTTCCACCACACGCAAACGTTGCGCTTTCAAGGCGTTCTAGAAGACGTGGCGCTCACCAACTGGGGGTGGCCAGATATTCGGTCAGTGTGGTCGGCAGATTAATCAACCTGAGTTCAGGTTAATCAATACCCGTCGTTTGGCGAGTTGTTTGTATCTGCTATTAGGTGAAAGTAAGCAACGTTTCGATTTCTTTTAGCAAACAAGTGTGATGACTATCCATATTTGAAACTCACTGATGACAAATTTACGGAAAATGAAGTTTGAATTTAATTACGATAAATAACGAGTCAATAGTCGTAATGTGATCAAGTTAGATCATTACGTATTTATGAAAATGTATGAATAGATGCGGAAGTTCAAATTGTGCCTATTGATATGTTGCTAAGAGGCAAACCAAGAATACTTGAGTTCGTGACTTTATACTAAGCTTAGCTGTGTTCTGTAATAGACCTGTAATTAAGTCGTTCTAAAAGTTTACTTTGTTATTGGTTGCTTGAGTTGTTCATAGAGTCGTTCGTCAAGATTTAATTCTCGCGGCTTATCTTCTTGGAAGTAATGGGCATATACTGGATGATATTGTACCGCTAAGCTTAGAAGTTTTGGGTTGCTACAAAGCTTTTGGGTATTGATATGATAAATGTACATGTTGCCCAGACCTTTAACTTGTTGACGGGAATGAACCAAGTTGGCGCCGAGCTCTTCTAAAAAGCGCATGCTGGTAGCCCCTCTGGCAACAAGCAGAGTATCTGGAATATTAAAATAAGAGTGAATCAAACGATTCAACGCTAATCCTAGCAGGACTTCGCAATGAACAGAGGATCTAAAATACGTTAAACCAAAGAAGAGCAGATTATCTATATCGATATTTAATTCATTAATTTTTTCTTCTACACCAAACTTCTCGATTATTCCCTCACAGTACTCATGAAAGTATACGCAAGATTCAATATCTTCAGAGCTCTCGATATAGAAGGTCTCTACGTCGAATGTAATGTTTTGTTTGTCTAAATGTTCAACGACCTCTGTTATAGACGGAATGTTAAATGTGTATTCATAAAGATGTCTTGTCGTTTTGTTTGTACTTTTGAGGTATTTGACTTTTGAATCAATCGATTGTGTCTTGATTTGGTGGTAGGAGGAATCAAACTGTGACGTATACTGTCTAAATTGAACCTCGTTGATCTTTGGAACTTTGGGTACATCACACCGCTCGAAGTACTCATCTAAACAACCTACACAGTGAGCAATTAGAAGCTGTCGATACAAAGAGGGCTTTGTTACCCCATTACTCCAACGACTTAAGGTGATGGCATCGAGCCCCGCAAACTCATCGTACTTTAGCTGTAGCTTTATCATCAATTCTGAACGAGGCATCTGTTTTAAAATTTTTTCGTTTAGAAAACTCATAAAGTCTTGCATTGTTGCTTGCTCCTTATCGTTATTTTTTGGGCTGGAAGCTATGTTGGCTAAAGCACTCTATAACAAAAGTTAGCATCTTTGATCTAATTGTCTAGATGATGCTAATGTAATTAGCAGTTGAAGGTACTTATTGAGTTAGTCGTCTCATTTTAATTACATAAGACTTCCTATTTACAATGTTTTATTATGCCTAGCCTTTGATTTTCAATGGAAAGCGACTCCGCTTTGACTTACCCCTTACTCGCTTGTTTATTTAACACCAAGAAGATCAGTTTGGTTAGGAACGATGCGTTTCTGGGGACTGCAATCTGACCGCAGACAGCACACCTTCGGTTCCAATGCTATCTACTCCTCGTACATCTAAGGCGGTATCAAGAGCGGTCAAATTCAGTGCACGTCAATGGAGCGATATTGAGAAAGCTTAAGAGCCGATTCAATTCTTTGATAGGTTATTTGCACTCATCTCTGCAACAAAACTCGCCATACGCGGGTTTGCTTGTTTTATAGGCAGTGCACAGTGCTATAAAGGCGACTCCACCACGACAAACTTACGTTCTTCTCTGAGTGGTGCAAACCAAGTGTTGTTGTACTTAAAGTAGCTTTGCCCATCAACGACAACCGTTTCTTTTGTGTGTGGCAGCGAATTCACGATCTCACCGAGTTTGTATGGGCTTGGTTCTGGAGCTGGAGCTACTTGGGCTACATGTGCAGAACTCGAACTTGGCGAAGAGGACACAATCTGACCTGAAGGTGGTGCGTAGTTTGAAGCGGTCGAGGACGACGTGGTTACGCTATTGCCATTCACTATGGTGTAGTTACCACTTGGCGGATAACGGACATAGTCATATCTGTCCCCATTTCTACGATAGTAAGAGTCTTGAACAATGGCGTAGGTAATGCCGGAAAAAATCGCGAAGGTCGCAATGCCCACCAAATCGCTGTGATAGTAGTAGTAACGCCCACGATACGGTGGATACCAATATCCGGGTCTTACAAAGATAAACGACGAATGATTATGTGGTGGTCTCGCAACATACGGTGGCCGATGATAATAAGGTGGCCGGTAGTAGGGCGGCCGATGATAATGAGGTGGTTTACTTGGCCTATGAGGGCGATTTACTGGGCGTAAATCATGTTTGTTTCCTGGCTGCGTGATCGGCTTTACTGCGGGTTTCACTTGCGGTTGTGCAGACAAGCTTGCTGTCCCAAGCAGACAAATAGTGGTTACTGTAATGACCCAGGTGCTTCTCATAAGACGCCCTCCATAGGTTAGGAGTATCGAAGCGCTAATTTTTTAAGTTTAGCTCACCATAACTTTGTTTGAGTTAGGAGTCTAGGGATCTACTTTTTGTTCTCGTTGGCTTTTTGCTCTAGCACCAAGAAAATCAGTTTGGTTAGCATCGATTGTGCTTCTGGAGATAACAATCTTGCCGCAGACAACACATCTTCTGCTGCAATGTTATCTATTCCTCGCTCATCTAAGGCGATATCAAGATCGGTCAAATTCAGTGCACGTAAAATGGATCGATATTGAGAAAGTTTAAGATCCGATTCTCCTCGCTCAATCCTTTGGTAAGTTTTCGCACTCATCCCTGCGACTTTTGCCATTTGTTCACGCGATACGCCTTTCATTTTACGTCGCCTGATCAGAACTTCTATCAGCGGGTCAACTTGCATGTTCTCTCCTTATAGGACAGTTTTGTCCTTAAGCACGCAATAAACGGACCAGTTTAACCAGCCCTTATTTACCCAAGCTTTGATTGGGATAAGAATGGCATTCCACAAAAAATGCCGGGATATCAGTTAGTTTCATAAAATGGAAAAATATCAGTTTTATAAATCGGTCGATGGCGAAATTAGCATTCGCAAAATGCAACGCATTTTAGGGCAACTACTTGATGAGATTCGTGCTCGATGTCGAGAGACTAGATTGGATTTAGGTTGGCTGACAAGAGAGGCACAGAAACGTTTGATGATGTACAAAGAGTTGTATCTACATCGTAGCGACATTGATGAAGCTGAACTGAATAAGTCTTATGAAAAAATGAGTCTTATGGAGCGTCTAATTGCGGATATGGGTTTAGCTGCGATGACGTATATTATTGATGCGTTGGACAAAGAACTTTGATTTTTTTCGCTAAGCGACAGGTAAACGAAATAACAGCATGAGTTAAGAGTAACAGGGATTATTTTTAGAGAGGATGTAAATGCTGGGGAACCACTCCCAGCATTTAGAACACTCATTTACCAAAATCTTCGAACCGTAAATCAGTGTTTAGAGGTATGTGAACCGAAATGTGTCGGTATGAAGCGAATAATAACGACATTGGCGGATCTAGGCTATGTTCTGGGTTTCTAATGCCCTTCCACATAATGTACACTTTTATGTACACCCTCAAAATTGTGAGCCTCAACTCGCTTTTTATTCTTTATAGCGATAAAAGTCTAACCATCGGTTAAAAATGCAACATATATTTTGCAAGTCATCAGAGTCGTTAAAATATACGGCTATAAGATGGCGCTTTTGCTTTTCAATTGTCCTATTTATGCCTTACAATCCTCCCGAACCAAATCCATTCAGTAGAGAATGGGATTGACGAAAAGGATGTGCTGATTTTGCTTCGAACCCAAAATGAGACGTTCCGTGAATCAAAACTCTGCCCGGAAATGCTTCTCCTTAGACATAAACGCTTTTGCAGAGTCGAACCTGCTTGAGTCGTGGTTTTTTGCGCTCTGAATTTCAGTTGCGTAAGAGCCGGGCATTTTCGTAGATCGCGTTTCTAACCAAACTCGCGATAAGTCATGAATAAAACGGATTAAATTTAGAGGTATTAACCGTGAACTTAAAACTTGTTGGCAGCTCCCTGATCGTTGCAGGTACTGCTCTTGGCGCAGGTATGCTTGCTATACCAATGGTGCTTGCTCAATTCGGCCTCCTTTGGGGTACGCTTCTTATGCTGTTCATCTGGGCGGGTACCACCTATGCGGCGCTTCTTCTATTGGAAGCAAGCTGTAAAGTCGGTGGTGGCGTGAGCATGAACGCTATCGCTCGTGAAACACTAGGTAAAGGCGGTCAGTTTGTCACGAATGGTCTTCTTTACGCCTTACTTGTTTGCTTGTTAATGGCTTATATCATTGGCGCTGGTGACCTTGTACAGAAAGTCACAGCGTCAATGGGCATTCCAGTTTCAACTATTTCTAGCCAAGTTGGCTTTACTGTTCTTGTTGGTCTGATTGTGTCTGCTGGTACTGGCGTTGTTGATAAGCTTAACCGTGGTTTGTTCATCGGTATGATCATCGCACTCGTTCTAACGCTATTCTCTCTTGCGCCAAACGTGTCGTTTGAAGGGCTAAGTGAAGTTGTAAACGCTGATAAGATGGCACTTATCAAACAAAGCTCTGTTCTGTTTACCAGTTTCGGCTTTATGGTGGTTATCCCTTCTTTGGTGACATACAACAAAGAGGCGAGTAAGACACAACTTCGCAATATGATCATTGTCGGCTCAACTATCCCTCTCGTGTGTTACCTATTATGGTTGTTCGCGGTAGTGGGTAACTTGCCTCCGCATGAGCTGGTTCAATTCTCTAACGTATCTGAGTTGATCTCTGTACTTGGCCAACAGTACAAAGGCCTTGAGTTCATTCTTTCTATGTTCACGGGTTTGGCACTACTGACGTCTTTCTTAGGTGTGGCAATGGCGCTTTACGACCAAAACGCTGACCTACTCAAAGCAAGTAAGCCAGTGGTATTCGTGACGACGTTCATTTTGCCACTGCTTGGCGCAGTATTTGCTCCAGAACACTTCCTAGCGATCCTAAGTTACGCAGGTATTATCCTTGTGTTCCTAGCGGTGTTTGTTCCTCTGTCGATGACAATGAAAGTGCGTCGTGTACCAGTAGAAGACAACAACGTGTACGAAGCTGGTGGTGGCACGATGGGCATGAGCGTAATCTTCCTATTCGGTTGTTTCTTGCTGTTCGCTCAGGCCGTGTAACCTTGCTCGTTTTACGTTGAGCATTTAGCTGAACGAAAGTAATTGTTAAAGCCGTTTGTCTGATTGAGCAAGCGGCTTTTTTGTGCGTGTTTGTAAGTGCAATATCAGCATTGCTTATGGCTCTGACGATTGCTTGATAAATCACGCTGATATTTGACCAAAAGGTGAAATAGTCTCGCTTAAGACTGACAACTATGGCGTCGACTCTCCTTATGATGACCGTTAGGTTATAAAGTAAAGGGGAACAGAGTGTCTAAGCGACTTTCTCTCACGATTGCTGGAATGGTACTTTCTTTAGGCGTGTTCAGTGCTGAAGCCGTTGCGCATCCAAAACATAAGCATGGTCAGCATGGCCATCACCATGATCACAAACATAAACATAAACATAAACATAAACATAAACATAAAAAAGTGATAGTGGTAAAGCACAAGCGACCAAAGCATCACTATTACCATTACAGACATATCCCGCCACGTAGTACTTATATTCAGATTGGCAATTTTACTTACCTGAAAGTGGATGATCATTATTACAAGCGTTCTAAAGATCGTTATGTTCATGTGGTTTTGTAACCGATAAAAAACAGCGAGCACATAGGCTCGCTGTTTTGTTTTAAGTGAGTATAAAGAGAGGTTATACCGTAAAGCGGTTAAGGATCTCGTCTTGTTTACGAACATCTTCATGCTGTGCTTGCATCGCATCGTTGGTGCGATTTGCGGAGTCAGCAACTTGGGTCGAAAGATCTTTAATGTTGACTGTGTTGTTGTTGATCTCTTCTGCAACTAGGCTCTGTTCTTCTGCCGCTGACGCAATTTGCAGGTTCATATCAGAGATACGTTGAATTGCATCACGAATACGTTGCAGTGCACCATTGGCGAATTCGGCTTTCTCCACCGCTTCTACTGCGCTGCTCTTGCTTTGTTGCATAGCACTTGCCACTGATGATGCACCAGATTGAAGTTGTTCAATCATGCTGCGGATTTCTGTGGTTGATTCTTGAGTTCGCTGCGCCAATGTGCGGACTTCATCTGCTACTACGGCGAAGCCTCGGCCAGATTCGCCGGCACGTGCGGCTTCTATTGCAGCGTTAAGTGCAAGTAGGTTAGTTTGGTCAGCAATATCGTTGATCACCTTCAAGATGGTTTCAATATTTGCTGTTGCTGATTCAAGTCCTTGTACTTCTTCAACCGCTTGATCGATGCTGTCTGAAAGCAGGTTGATCGTTTCGGTTGATTCGTTCACGACAGAAGAACCTTGTACGGTTGCGTCGTCTGCTTCTTTCGCCGCACTTGCTGCGCCTTGCGCGTTGTTCGCCACTTCTGTTGCCGTCACAGACATCTCGTGCATCGCTGTTGCTAATTGTTCAAGTTCTTGAAGCTGAGTCTGAATCGCAGAAGCAGAGTCACGAGCGCCTTCTGCGGTAATTTGCGTACCACTTAGGATCTGATCAGAAATACTCTTCGACTCAACGATTTGATGCTGCAAGTTCTCCATAAAGGTATTGAAGCCCTTCGCTAACTCAGAGAACTCTTGGTCTGTGTTGGTATCCAGACGCTGAGTCAAATCACCTTTGCCTGAAGCGACAGCTTGGATTGCGCTGTTTAGCTCATCAAGTGGGCGCATCAATGTACGTATAAGAATGGTTAGCGCAATAATAGAAGCAATCACAGCAATCAGAGAATAGATGATGGCACTATTACGTAATGTAGCAACCGCAGCATAAGCAATGCTCTCATCGACTACGGCACCCACATACCAGTTCTCACTAGGGATATGAGTCAGGCTGACCATGTACTTGTCGCCGTCCATCTCAATGTGTTGAGCTCCAGATGTGATGTCAACTTGAGGCAGATAGCTTGATAGCTTCTCACCATTGTATTTCGCTTCTGGGTGAGCGATGGTTGTGCCATCAGCGGTGACTAAGAACAAGTAACCAGCGTCAAACAGATTAACTTGGTTCACTAAGTCGGAAAGAGTTGTTAACTCCATGTCGTAGAACATGGCCGCAAGGAATTGGCCAGCTTCATGAACTGGCGTACCGATAGAAATGATCACTTTCTTCGAGGATACGTCAACATATGGATCAGTGACGATCAATTTACCTTGTGCTTTTGCCGATACAAACCAAGGACGGACACGAGGGTCGTAATCGGCGCTAGCTTCCCAACCATCATCATTTTCGATCAAGAAGCCGTTGTTATCGTACGCGTAACCAATCGCCAGGAAACTGGACTTTGGCATTGGCTTTTCAAGCACTTCTTGCACGTAGTTATGGATGGTAGGATTTATTTCTAGAATCTCGGTTATGGATTGAGCGAGTTCTTTCTTGGCGTTCATTTCTGATTCTACGGTGTTCCCCACACCAGATAAGATCTCATTAACACTGGTATCAATGTGATCCTGAATATGTGAACGGATAGTAATAACTTGCTGTGTCGACAGCAATGCCACTGTAACAAGCAATAAAATTGAAGAGGCGGTAACAACCTTATGTCTGAACTTCATAGTTTTCCCTCTCGAGTCTCCCGGCTGGTTTACTCTGCTTTCACCTCTTTTACTTGGATGAATTACGCAGATGTGAACACACAATTGTGTTTGTTATTTTCCTTATCGACTGATATGTCAAAAACCTAAAGGTGATTTGTTTAATTTCTTAACAATTACCTGATTGTGTTCAAAAGTTGTGAGATTGATCTTCTTTGCAAGACTTCGTCATCAAACTGTTAAAAACATACAAATAGTATCATTGAGCCTTGCAGAAACAAGTCTGACTAGACGTATTTAGCTAATTTAAATCGATGAATTTAAAGTAATATTTATAAGTTTTTTATTGAAAATGAGATGTTTCTAAAGAGGCGGTTATCAGAAAGGTGGTAATAAATTGGAACGGAAATAACAAAATGAAGTTACTAATACAAAAAAGGCTCCGACGATGCGGAGCCTTTATTAAAAATTGCGATTTTAGAAAATCAAATGAGCAACACCAGCAATGACTGGGAGTGTAATCAGAGTACGTAGAATGAAGATGATAAACAGCTCTACAATGTTTACTGGGATCTTACTGCCTAGTAGTAGTGCACCGACTTCTGACATGTAGATAAGCTGAGTTACCGACATTGCCGCAATCACAAAGCGCGTCATTTCGTTGTCGATAGAAGCCGCAAGGATTGCTGGTATAAACATGTCAGCAAAACCAACTACGATAGTTTGAGAGGCTGCAGCGGCTTCTGGAACTTGTAGTAGCTCTAGGTAAGGGATAAATGGCTGACCTAGGATTTCGAATACTGATGTGTACTCTGCAATCACCAACGCCACGGTACCAAGGCCCATTACAACAGGTAGTACGCCAAATACCATGTCGATCGCGTTGTGTACGCCTTCTTTAAACACTGACTGTACTGATTTCACTTGGCCTGCACGTTTCAGTGCTAAGTCCATACCCCAAGAGAACGTTGTGTGACCGGCAGGTACTGCATCCGCGTCTTTCTTGGGCTTACTGCCATCCATGTAACGGTCTTTCTTGAGGCTTAGTGGTGGTAAGCGAGGAATAATGATCGCTGCGATAACACCGGCCAAACAGATTGCACCGTAGAAAGGAAGGAATAGATGCTCTAGTTGAACTTGAGCAAGTACAACCAAACTGAACGTGATGGATACCGCAGAGAAGGTGGTACCGACTACCGCCGCTTCACGTTGGGTGTAGAAGTTATTTTCGTATTGCTTGCTGGTTAAAAGGATACCAACACTGCCGTCACCTAACCAAGACGCCATACAGTCAATTGCGCTACGACCTGGAAGGTTAAACACAGGACGCATTACTTTACTCAGTAGTGCACCGAATAGTTCAAGCAGACCGAAGTTCAAAAGTAGCGGCAATAGTAGACCTGCAAAAATGAATACAGCAAATAGCGTCGGCAATAGACCAGTCAGAACAAGACCACCGGTGTTTTCTTCCCAGATCGCTTTAGGACCTACTTGGAAGAATGTCATCAAAACCGCAGCACCACCAATTAGGCGAACAAGCAACCATAGAGGTGATGGGTTGAACAAACCATTTAAGAAACCGTTACGCAAAACTGCCGCTGGCTTGAAAATTTTGCAAAGGACAGAAGCGACAGCCATGAAAGCAATAATAGCGGTAACGATAGCGATTAATGTATCGCCAAGAACAGCAGGAATGACTTTTGCCATTACCGCAACAGGAATTGTTAGACCACCATCGTAAGAGATAGGTGCCATGAAGAGTAGAAGACCAATCAGGGATGGGATGAAGAACATCCAGAAATTGCCCTTAGGCGCTTCAGCAGCATTGGTGTTGTTATGCATATTTGTCTCGTGTTACTACTAGTCAATACTTGCCATATCCCATGACATAAATATTCACTAAACATCCGTATTTAATCACAGTGTGCGGAGGTTACCCGCAAACTGCATCCATTGCAATACTATTCATTAAATACATCTAGTTATTCAGCCGTTTTTTCGGTTAAAAGTGCCAAACATAGAATCTTGTATATGAATTTGTTGATCATGTTGGAAAATTGTAGCACGTGAGCTGCTCGGCGCAGACTGTTAAGTGGTACAGTGTGACTAGAACAATAAAAAGCGTAGTAAATGTGATTCGGATCTCAAGGCATATGCAACGTTTTCTGTTAGTAGTATTACTTTATGTAGGGGTTTATAGGATAAAACTCTGAGTGCTACTTGAAAGTGAAGTTCTTTAGATAAAGCAAAGATGAAGAGGGTGTATAAAGAGGACGGTTCAAGACAAATGCTTAAACCGTCATAATTGCGTTAGGTGGTTTGATTGCGACTAATGAGGAAAAGATAACCCCAATATGCAAATGCGATGATGAAGGCCAAAATCGCAGGGAATGCTAATGCATAGAGTTCAAACGCATTAAACAACGTGGCTCCGGCAGTACCACCCAATAAAAAGCCAAAGAATATAAAGATAAACAGCTTGGCTTTACGACGGTCAAATTGGCGACCACGTAAGCTTTCCCCAATCATGATACCAAGATCGGTAATAATGCCGGTCATATGAGTGGTACGCACAACCGCGCCACTAAAAGTGGTGATCATAGCGTTCTGCAATCCACATGCAGCAGAAGCAAGGTACTGGCCATAGACATTACCTTGAACCAGAAAGCCCAAGCTGAGAAGCAACAAGCTACCTTCAATACAGAGTGCCACGCCGTAGCGACGGCCTAGCTTAAGTGCGCTGCTTTCGATAAAGAATCCACTAAACGCAGAACCAATCAAAAAGCTGAATACGATGAAGAGCAGATGGATAGTGCTGTCTGCATCGGTTAATAAGCTGTTCCCTAGCTGAGTTACGGTTCCGGAAAGATGCGTTATCGCTTGATGTTGAAAGCCAAGGAGACCCACGGCATTGACACAACCTGCTAAAAGAGCAAGTAAAAATGCGCCATATTCCACCCAACGAGGAAGTCTGGAAATCACAATAAAACCTCACCAAATGTTAGGAGCAGATTATAGCGCTCATGGCACGGAACGAAAGTACTTCCGCTACTACTTGGTTGATCATTCTCAATAAAGTCTCAACTATTATTGAGCCGATTCAAATAAATAAAGAGCGAGTAGAGAATAACAGCTTAGATTATGTGTTCCATGGGGCATTCAAAACTGACCCAACCGTGTTTTCTTTGCTCATAAATAGAAACGGTCGGTTCAGGGAATTCTTTGTCATTAAACAATCCCATAGGAATCACGGCGTAATCGGGTGCGTCCAACAATTGTAAACGCATGGTCGTGCCGCACGCAGGGCAGAACTCGTATTGAACTTGATTGCCTGAATCAGCAATTCGAATGTAACTGGTGACGTTACCATCAAGGATGACTTGGTCTTTGTTGAATCGAGCTTGAACGCCGAACACACTTCCCGTGCGTTTTTGGCACTCGAAGCAATGGTAGACAGAAGTGCGAATAGGTTCTGCGGTGCAGCGCAGTTGAACTAAACCACAGGCGCATTCACAGGTGTGGGTGATTTTTGTCATCGTTCTTCCCAATCGGTTGCTCATCATTCAACCATCTCACTTCACGATACTGGCTCAATGATAAGATCTTGGTTTGACGTCACTTGAGTACAGTTTAGTTTAATTTTGAAACACTTGAGGTTCGACACCTCAGTGGTGGATGCGGTGATGACATCTGATTTGGTATATACTCCGTGCATAATTAGAGAACAAGAACACAAGGAAGTCTTCATGGCTCGTAAAAGAATCCTACCTATTCCCCTCATTCTACTTATCCCGATCGTTTTGCTTGCAGCAGTGATTATCGCTGGTATTTATCGTTTTAGTCTTTCTGATGACGAAATCATGGCGAAGTTTCCTCAAGCGCAGGCCCAATCCAATCCCATTGTCGAAGAAGTATTGGGCATTCAGTCACGAAACCCATGGACCGTCCAAGTCCCAGAACAGGGGGCGGTGACTTTCTTACAAGAGTGGGATAAAGAGCATGGCTACTTAAAAGGGGAGTACGATGCGGGCGGAACAAAAGGATCTGTACTGGTACCAACTGAATTTATTGCCAAGCGAGACATTGAGGATACCACTTGGATTGCCGCTCCAGTGATAGTGACGACACAAGGTTCAGGCGCATTTTACTACCTTGGTTTGTTTAAGTTTGATCCCGTGCCAAGTCGTGTGGTGTTACTTAATAGCGTGTTTGTTGGCGATCGAATTCAAATGTCGCAGCTTGAATGGATAGATGACAAACAGATATCGCTATCTTACTTAGAACATGGTGAGGATCAAGCGATGGCAGAACAACCAGAACAATTGATATCGAAGACGCTCAAGCGTGTAGGTAATGACCTACATATGCAACAGTACTGAATTTTTTTGTCTTCTGTAAAAAATAAGTGTTTTCTGCGCTAGATCTCGTAATTACCTAGTGATTTCTTATGCGGGAATGCATAAGCTATGAGCCTTGTTATAAAGGAGATAGTAATTCCCGTGTCTACAAATGAAATTACAACAAGACGGTTGCCGAATCTGACAAGTCGTAAAGCGCTACTGTTGTACTCCTTGCCAGTATTAGTTGCGATTGGTGTTTCCAACTCTCTCAAAGAGTCTTCCCTTACCAAAACCATCGCCTTAAACCTGCCAGAGTCGCAGGTTGTTGAAAAAATTCTTGATGCGAAGACAGCCGTCGTTGTCACGCCACCCAATTTTGAATATCAAATCCAAGCAGGTGACAACCTGAGCACCATTTTCAGCCAATTGGGTCTTGGCTACAGTTCGCTGATGAAAGTGATGGAAACGGATTTAAACTTCCTTGCCCTTGATACGCTGAAACCAGGCAATACGCTGCGTTTTTGGCTTGATGAATCGACAGGTGAATTAGATAAGATGGAGCTGCAATTCTCCATCGCAGACAAAGTGGTTTACCACCGTAATGATGACGGCAGCTACGATTTCTCAGATATCTCTATCCCAGGTGTATGGCACCAAGAGCCTCTCGTCGGTGTGATTCGTGGCAGCTTCTCTTCTTCTGCACATCGTTTGGGCTTAAGTTCGGCTGAAATTAGCCAAGTTGTGAACTTACTTAAAGAGCAAGTGAATTTCGGCAAAGACTTGCGTGCAGGCGATCGTTTTGAAGTCGTGCGTCGTTCTCAGACGATTGATGGTGTATCGACGGGTAAAAACGAAATTGAAGCGATTAAGATCTACAATCGTGGCCGTGAAGTGACGGCTTACCTTCATACTGATGGTCAATTCTATAACGCAAAAGGTGAAAGCCTACAGCGTGCCTTCCAACGCTACCCTGTTAGCCGAAATTGGCGTATTAGCTCGGGCTTTAACCCGAACCGGCTACACCCAGTAACGGGGCGTGTAGCTCCTCACAATGGTACTGACTGGGCTGTGCCGATTGGTACTCCTGTAGAAGCGACGGGTGATGGTACGGTGATCATGACACGTAAACACCCATATGCGGGCAATTATGTGGTGATCGAGCACGGCAGCAAATACAAAACTCGCTACCTTCACTTGAGTAAGATCTTAGTCAAGAAAGGTCAGAAAGTTTCTCGTGGCCAACGTATTGGTCTATCCGGTAAAACGGGTCGTGTGACTGGCCCACACCTCCACTATGAGTTGATTGAATACGGTCGTCCGGTGAACGCGATGCGCGCGAAGATCCCGATGGCAAGTTCAGTACCTAAGAAAGAAATGGCCTCTTTTGTAGCAAACCGTAATGAAATGGATAAGCTGCTTAAAGACAAAGAGAAAGCTGTTCTTTAATTGAATAAAAAAGACCAAACATTGTTTGGTCTTTTTTATGCGCTCTTGGCTTGCTTTTCATTGATGATTGAAACGAGTTCTTCGACACTATGCGGCCTTGAATAAAAATACCCTTGAATGTGATGACACCCCATCTCAATTAGTTTTTGCAATGCTCGGTCGTCTTCCACTCCCTCTGCAATTAAGTCGACTTCAAGCAATTGCGCTAACTGGGCAATCAGCAAAACCACTTGCTCGGATGTCGTATTGGTTAGCATGTTGCGCACAAATGTTGCGTCGATCTTGATGCTATCAATCGGGTAGTTGTGGATGTAGTTCAAACTCGAATAGCCAGTACCGAAGTCATCCAATGCAACCTTGAACCCCAGGTAGCGGAGTGAGTTCAATACCATCTGTTCTCTGCCACTTTGCGATAACAGCACTGTCTCTGTGAGCTCTATAACAAAGTCTGAAGCTTGATGATCATATTTCTCCAAAATTCTTGTTAGGTAGTTTATATAGCGGTTGGAATCGACCAGTTCATGTGCAGAACAATTGACCGACAGCTTCACTGTGTATCCTAATTCTCTTTCCAGATTTTGTTTCGCTCGGCAGGCTAATTCAACAATGCGCTCTCCCAATTCAATGATCAAACCCGATTGTTCAGCAGCTTCGATAAACTCGACAGGAGAGACACTGCCATAAGTGCTGCTGTTCCAACGTGCCAATATTTCAAAATAATCCCAACGGTCATTGGTGATATCGACAATAGGCTGAACGACGACATAGAGTTCTTCGTTTTCATCGATACTTAAGCGCAATTGGCCTCGTAATGCTTCTATTAATTGTGTTTGGCGGTGGTACAAAGCACTCAAGTGAGTATCGTAGTGTTGTATGCGAGTATCTCGGTGCTTTTTACAATCTTTCAGGGCGAGGCTCGCATTCAGAATTAAATCGTCGCTATTGAGCATATGAACGGGTGCGCGAGCAATACCAATGCTGACAGTGAAAGAAATTCGGTTTGATTTATCGATATAGCCAGCTTCTATCTTGTCCAAAATTTCTTGGCACACCGCAACAGGATCTTCATCGTAAGTAATGAAAGCAAACTCATCTCCAGCAACACGGAAAGCATTGTTTGGTGAGGTGAGGCTCTGTTGTATGGCATTGGCCGTGAATTTGATGATCTGGTCACCAATGTAATTGCCGTTAATGTCGTTGATGGACTTGAAATTATCAATGTCTAAATAGGCAAGGCTAAAAGGGCGGCTAGCGAGTTGAGTTAAGGTTTCAAGGGTATCGGCTAGGCAACTTCGATTAAGTAACCCCGTTAGGTTATCGTGCGAAACTTCATAACTCAGTTGGTTTAGTAGCTTGTCTGACCGTTCGCTTATCCATTTTTCACGTAGACTGTGAATAATCACGTTGGAAAAAAAACGGTGATTCTCAATGATATCTTTCGCTTCTTTTTCTCCAACCGCGCGAGGAAAAGTCGAAAGCAAAATCCCCAGTACTTCGCCGGCATGCGTCTTTAACGGCAACCCTATGTAGGCTTGGATCCCTGCATCTTGAAACATCTGATCTTCGGGATAGAGGCGATAGACCTCTTCTTGATAGAAGATGACCTCACCAATGTCTTGTGCGACTTTTTCACAAGGCGTCCCGGCGAGTCCATAGCTCATGTTGTCTGTAATGGTTCCGCTGCTCGAATGAGAGAGAGTAACCGCGCAGTGTTGGAGGTGCGCGATCTCCACCACACATGTACAGTGACTTTGAAATTGCTGATGAAGATCTAGCGTTACTCTGTTGAGTAAGGCATTGCCATTCAACTTCAGAATTTCATCAAGCACTTGGATACTAATTTGTTCACGACCCATTGAACACTTCACCCGACGTTGTCATTAATACGTATCGTGCTTTTGATAGTTTTATTACACGACCATCTCTTATTTAATCGATATGCATCAAGTTAACTATTGTTTACTTCCCACGATTTTTCAAACTCTGAATGCTCAGGAAGGTATTTTTCAACCATTAGGTGAGGTAGGTATGAATAGGCTCTCATCAAAGTGGTAGTAACAGTGGGTGGAAGTAGTTAGGGCCTGTTGACCTTTCGAGCTGATTTTTGCAGCGAATTGTTGGGTATTTATACAAGGCAGAGGTTTTGATGTGTAGTAGCCTACATAAAAAGTCGATAACGCAGTAGAAATGACCAACAAACGCTGCCCAAAGGGTTCGAGCTAGGCGCCCCCATCCGAACAAAATTTAACCACGAAAGATCAACAGGCCCGAGTCTCTAGTACTTAAAGCACAAGAAGGCTAGTCTCTTTTCTCTTCAGCAAGGCGTGTTTTTAGGTAATCCAAAAACAGTTGAGTACGCGTGTGCTGGTAATCTAACTTTGGATAATAAGCGTAAACCGTTGCTTCATCTGCGGTAACGTCTGGAAGAATAGGTACCAATGCACCTGATTTGAGTTCTTCTTTAATCATGACATTGTTGGACAGTAATATCCCCATGCCTCGTTTTGCGCCATGGAAAAGCGCTTCAGGATTGGTTGTGGCGAAGTTGCCTGAGAGGCTGATCCGCTTGCCGCGGTTTGTTTTGAGTTCTCTGGTTGGTTTCTCACCCCAGATCAACATGTTATGTTTCGCCAGTTCTTCAATCGTTTGTGGCGTTCCGTGTTTCTCTAGGTAACTCGGCGCTGCGTAGAATTGTGCTTTGTGCTCGAACAGTGGGCTCGCTTTAAAACTTAGAGAATTGAGGTGTTCCAATTCTCTGCTGATGAACAAGTCCAAGCTCAACTCTGGAATTTGACCGGGCAATGTGGTGATGAGTTGAAGTTTAATGTCTGGGTATTTTTCTAGAAAATCATCAAGATAATGGACAAGGAACTTAGAACCAACCGCAAGTGTTGCACCGATCTTAAGTAAGCCTGCTGGAGATTGATTTACCGAGCGTGTTTCGTCTAAAACAGACTGCCAAGAGTCTAGCTGTACTTTGGCTCGCTCGTAGAACAGCGCACCAGCTTCCGTTTGGCTAATGGAACGCGTCGTTCGCTTAAGCAATTGTACGCCAATTTTATCTTCTAGCCATTGGATGCGTTTGCTGATGGCTGAGCTGGTGGTGTTGAGTTTTCTGGCTGCTGCGTTGAAGCTTCCTTCTTCCACCACACGAATATAGCTATTTACACTCTGAATCCAATCCATTTTATTCTATCCTCGGTGGAAATAATGCCTTTCCATTTTGGTTTATTATCACCTTTGAGTAACTAATATACACTGTCTGTCGTGAAACTGTCATGATGTAAGGAGGATATGTTGCGTAAAACACCATTATTATTGGCGATGATGATCATCGCGACCGGTCAAGTGGGCGTCAGCATTTATCTTCCATCTTTACCACTGATTGGTCATGATCTTAATCTACCGCAACACGCGATTCAAAATCTCGTCACGTTATTTCTCGTGGGCTTTGGCGTATCTCAGCTTTTTTATGGGCCGCTATCCGATTCAATAGGGCGCAGACCAGTGTTCATTCTCGGTCAAAGCGTGTATCTGGTTGGTACGGTTATCTGTATTGCGTTTGCAGAGCATATTGCTGCGTTAGAAGCAGGACGCTTATTACAAGGCTTAGGCGCGGGCAGTGCTTCTGTTCTTGGTCGCTCTGTATTGCGAGACAGTTATGATGGTTCGCAATTGACTAAGGCGCTCTCTTATATTTCGGTGACTGCGTCAGTGATGCCGATTGTCGCCCCTTTATTTGGCGGCTGGATTGCCTATCACTTAAGTTGGCAAGCGGTTTTTGTTTTTGTCCTGTTTTATCTTGTTGCGATTTTTACTCTGGGCTTTATTGTGTTGCCGGAGACCTTACCTTATCCGAAACGTCGTTTTGAGCCTAAACGAGTCGCGCGAAATTATCTCACTCTACTAACCAACAAGCAGGTGATTGGTAGTGCGAGTTATAACTGGCTCAGTTACCTTTCTGCTTTGGTGACTTTGTCGTTATATCCATTCTTGATGCAGCAAGAGCTTGGTTTGACCGCCGCAGATTATGGCACATTGATGATTGTCCCTTCCGCTGGTTTATTGATGGGGAGCTTGGTGCTTAACTTCATCAATTCACGCTACAAAGAACAGCAGATTCTGTTGATGAGTTTTATTGTCGTTGCGGTATCTGGGGCTATGCTGTTGGTCTTGCCATTTACGGTAACGTCACTATTCATTGCATTTACCTGCTTGAGTTTCGCGCAAGGGATGTCATTCCCAGTTTCGATCAGTTTGTTGCTATCACCACACAAGCAACAAGCCGGAGCCGTTTCTGCGCTGTCAGGATCGATACAAATGTGTCTTGCAGGTTTGTTTGGTGGGTACTTAGTAGAATATTGGGTGACCAGCCAGCATCAATTGGGTGTCTTCTATGTGTTGATTGCAGGGCTAAGCTGCGTGATTTTAGCACTGGGTCAGATTAGGACGCCTACTAACGATTTAGTGCAGCCAGAGAGCTTACGCTGAATATGCTTGCAAGCTTACGAGCTCCTTTCTAAAATGCGCAGCAAATTACGCTCGCTTAATGTTGACTCAAAAGAGTCATGCGAGCAAAACACCCGCTAATCGTTAGGTGAAACCATGCAACAGAACGAATTTGAAGCTCTACTGAAAGAAATCGGTCAGAAAGAAAACCTACCTCAAGCGCTAGAATTATTGAAAGCGTCAGAAGAAGAGGAAGTGGCACTCGCTGCTGAATCATTAACTGGTCAATTTGGTCTTGCTGAAGTTGAAGGCGAAAAACGTATTTACCACATTTCCGTTCAAACGGATGAGTCTGGTGAAGAGAAAGAATTCGTTGAACACGTTATGAACGAAGGCGATCACCTGATCAAGTTTGCGGCATGGTTCTTTGAGACCTTCTTTGAAATCAAACCAAAAGATACGTACAAAGCGGCAGGTAAAACGTACCAACAACCGAAACGTTAATCACGGTTCTAATTCGCTAGGATAAAACTTCTTGTAAGTAAATTACATATACTTTGTGATTTACGTCTTGTTTTTGCTGGTTTTCGGTGTAAAATTACAACATAAACCAGTCAATTACTTCTTAGGAGAAGGTCATGGGTTACGAACTTGGTGGCGTTTACATTGGCCAGATGATCGCAAAAGACGCGATGCACAAAGCGCTTTACGGCAAAACAAAGAAGAAGAAACCTTCAATGTTTGCTCGAGTGATGAAAAAGCTAGCGAATTAATACGAAAAGCCCTGATGTGATATCAGGGCTTTTTGCTTTCTTGTACGTAACGTTTTTCTTATGAGCGATGTTATGCGCTTTGACTAGGGATCTCGACGACGTTATCAGGTACTTTATCTAACCCTTTTGCTGCTAACCACTTTTCCAAGTTGTCCGCCCCTCCTATGTACTCACCATCTAACCAAATTTGAGGAACCGTTACAGGTGTTTTCTCTCCAATGATGGCTTTCACTTCAGGAATCATTCGGTAAAGCGCTGCGCTGTCTTTGACTACATCGTGGTAGGTGTATTCTATACCAGTCTCATCCAGTAACTTCTTGGCTTTAACACAGTAAGGGCACGTTGCCTTGCCATAAACGATATTGCCTTTAAGCTGGTCTTGCTTGGTCCATTCTGCGATAACAGACTGTACAAGAACACCTCGGTTTAACGCTTCCCCTTGGCTAACTACTTTACCTTCAACGACTAGGATAGGGGCGTGCCATGCGCCAAGTTTTAGTGGCTCCCACCAGTGAGACAACCAATCTTTTACTTCCAGCTCAACAGGAACTTCAGCTAATTCGTTTTCAAAAGTATCCGCAAGAATGTCTTTAGTTAGGGTACATTCCCCGCATGGAATATTGACTTTGAATGGTCCCCAACTGCCTGCCCAACGATAAAGTGTAATTTTGATTGGCTGTGTCATACGATTATCCTCATTTCCTTTCCTGAAAATATAGAACTCAAAACCAAAGAAATTCTTTCAATTTACTTTCTTTTTTTTGCTTCCCAGTGAGTAATGAATGCAATTGAACCGATAATAATGGCAGCGCCAAGCCATAATCTGCCTGGCGGAACCCAGTTGAATACCAGCCAACCGGCAAATACATTAAGTGGCAACTTCGCGTGATCAAAAGGTTGAACAAAAGACGCGTCAGCAACTGCATAGGCTTTTACTACTGCCCACTGTGCTAAAGCGGTTAAGGCACCGGCTGCAATCAGAATACCCCATACACTCCAACCCTCCGGCATGACGAATGTCGGTACGGCGAGCATGATGTTGAACGGGGTAATGAGTAGCAATAGATAAACCACCATTGTTGACGGTGGATCGTTGACTGACAATTTTTTCACCATCAATGAGTAAGACGCCCAGAAAAACGCTGCGCCAACGGGTAACAGTGTTGCCCATGTAAAGGAGTCAGACCAAGGTTCTAAGATGATCATCGCACCAATAAACCCTGTCACGGTAGCAACCCAGCGCGCCATACCAACTTTTTCTTTTAGTATCAGACCTGAACCAATGGTGGCAAAGAGTGGGGAAGTCATCAATAGTGCAATGCCTTGCCAAATCGGTACAGGGTAAGCGAGTGCCCACAACCAAAGTTGGATACCAATAACGGCAAGGAAAATACGCAGCGCATGCCACCCAAAGTGATTAGTACGAAGTGATTGGCGAATACCTAAAGTACGTAAGTAAGGCAAAATAGCGAAGAAGGCTATAGCATACTGGAATAGTGCGAATGTAGTGGATGACACACCAAAGTGAATACTTGCGATTTGAGCAAAGCTATTGACGATAGCGAATGCCAAACCCGCAGTAAGCATCCAAGATGCCCCTTGAACAGGATGATGGTTCAATTGGATATTTCCGATTTTTAATAATGTCCGGATCATACGTCCTAATCTTGGGGTAGCCAATAAAAAAATGCCTCCCAGAGGGAGGCGACATTACCAATTTAAAGGACGTGCCTACTGAAGTAGGTACAAAGAACGAGAAGCACAAACGCTGCCATGCATTTGCTCGTTTTAACTAATGCAGCTAGTGTGCCAACTTTTAATTAATTGATTTTAAAGGGCTGAAAGGGAATTGCCTTGGAAAGGCTAGAGAAAATGCACTAACTTCGGGATTCGGTGCATTAAAAGAGGGCAGGGTGTTTGGTATTCTTTAATTCAAACAAAAACGGCCGACACAAAAGTGCCGGCCAAAAGACTCGCTATTAGGACAAGTTTTTATTAGAAGTCGTAACGTACGCCCAGACGTAGTGTGTCTTCACCTTCAGTCACTTTACCTTCCGCACTCTTCTCCTCATCAAGTTGGTTCATGTAGTAAGAAAGATAAGTACGGAAGTTGCTGTTAAGTTTGTAGTAACCAACTAGCTCAAAACCATCAACAGCGTCGTATTTTGCAGCGCCATTTGGATCGTTCTCTTGATATGTGTAAAGACCAACGACAGTGAACTTGCTTGCTAGCTTGTAGCTTGCTGCGATTTCGTAAGCGGTAAAGTCTTCAGAGTCATCAATTGCGCCTTGAGAGTAAGTACCTGCAAGGTAAAGGTTCTCAAGAGAGTAAGCTATACCACCAAGAATTTGATCTTCTGAGTTATCTTTATCTACATCACCACCTGAGTATGCAAGACCTAGGTCTAGACCCATTGGTAGAGAGTAAAGACCAGAGATGCCGTATTTATCTTGGCTGTCACCAGAGTTAGCTTGGTAAGTGGCTTGAACTTGTAGAGCGTCAAACTCGCCACGGTAAGCAAAAACGCTGTCTTGCTTGTCAGAAGATGAATCAATAACCTGCTGAACACCTGAGAATTCGGTGATATCCGTCATGTCAGAGATGATTACCGCAGCCATGTCTTGACGACCAACAGAGAAGTCACCTGCATCAGCGCTTACACCTGCATACATGTAGCGGTTTTTGAATTCGCTTTTACCTGTTTTTTGCTCAGCTTCGTAAACACCAAAAGCTGAAAGACCGTTACCGATATCGGTCTTACCTTTTAGGTTTAGACGAGCACGAGACGCATCTTCCATAGAACCATCAATTTCAGCGCCGTCTGAACCGATGAAGTCACCACGAAATTCAACACGACCGCCAACTTTTAATTCAGTGCCGTCGTCTTTGTAAACTGTTGCTGCGAAAGATGGTGATGATACCAATGCTGTAAGAACTGCAGTAGTTAGTGCTGCCTTTTTCATTTTCTTATTACCCTAGTTGTAATCAATGAGCTTTCTTGCTCGATTTGTGTCGATGACGCTTAAGGTAAACCGCGAAAATGAAAGATAGATTTCTGTTAAGTTATGATTCTATTGCATTTTTATTTCAAATGAATGAATGCGCTCTTATTCATGAGGGTAAGATGAAGAGGCTTTTTATTTTTTTTGATATTTCTGTATTACTAAATTGACAATGCGTTTTTAAAAAAGTTCCTAATCATATTTTTCTTTTTGAAATGTAACAAAACGTATTGTTGGTTATGATTTTAATTGCTGTTTTTCAATGCTTTAGATTGGTTACTCGTTATAAGTGTAACAAAGTGTTTCAAGTTTTAGGTTTTGTTTTCTTAGTTTGTAGGCTGCTTTTGGGTAAACGTTTGCCATTTTTCTTTTTTATTACATCTTTTCACTCTGTTCTTGGGAACTTCTGAAATACAGTGTGCAGCAGTTGTTAAGCAAAAGTGACGCAACATTGGTGGAAGAGATGCCCCAATCCACTTTTGTATAAAACTGACTTATAAACTAATGAATAAATACATGGATTTTATAATGAACAAAAAATTCCTAGCAGCAGCGATCGCAGCAGCAACATTCGGTACACAAGCAGTAGCGGTGGAGCTTTACAACAACGATGGCACTACTTTCTCTATCGGTGGTCACGTTTCAGTTAACGTAAATGGTTCTGAGCAAGGCGACACAGAAGTAGGTACTAACTCTCCACGTATCAACTTCACTGCAACTCAAGACCTAGGCAACGGCTTTACAGCTGATGCTCGCGGTGAGTGGGCTCTTAACTACCTAGACGGCGGTGAAGAAACGTTCACTACTCGTCTTGGTTACCTAGGCCTAACTCACGATGTATACGGTCGTGCAGTGGGTGGTACTCAATGGGCTCCTTACTACGATGTTGCTGGTGTTGCTGATATGCCAATCGCGTTTGCGAACGACTTTATCTACGATGACCACGGTAACCTAGGTACTGGTCGTGCAGATAAAATGCTTTCTTACCGCAACGCTATCGAGCTAGGTGAAGCTGGTGCAATCAACTTCGGTCTAGGTTGGCAAGGTGCTAAAACTGACGGTTCTGAGTACGATGATCGCATGCAAGTTGCACTTTCTTACGCAATCATGGGCGCGAAAATCGGTTACACATACAACGGCGGTGACATCAAAGATGGTCTTCGTACAGAGTCTGCTGAATCTCACTTAGTATCTGCATCTTACGGTTCATACGGCCAAGGCCTTTACGTAGCGGCAGTTTACGGTTCAAACGAGAACATGAACTTTGACGGTAACCAACGTCTAGTTGAAAGTGATGCGTACGAAGCGCTACTAGCTTACGCTCTTCCAAGCAGCCTGAACCTAAGCATTAACTACGAGATGGTTGAAGGTAAAGCATTCAACAACTCTAAGACTGAAACTGCACGTGAAGAGATGGCTGTTCAAGCTGAATACAACTTCACTCCTAAGTTTGTTGGTTACGCTGGTTACCAGTTCGACCTAAACGATGCAGACGGTCGTGATACAGACGACAAATGGGCACTTGGTGCTCGTTACTACCTATAATAGTAACCTGTCCTAGTTACTATAAAAGCCAGCTTCGTGCTGGCTTTTTTCGTATTTGGTGTTGGATAAGTGTTTGTGTTTCAACTTGATGAAAGCCTATGTAAAACGGGCTGAATGTCTTGTTTTTAACATCTGAGACTGGGAACTAGTGTTAGCAATACAATCAGTTCGATTATGATATGTGTTTTGTTTTGCAGGGAAGAGCAATGAGCGTCATTCAGGTTGAAGAGAAGAAAGTCGAAGTTGGCAAAGTTCTGTGCGTTGGGCGCAACTACGTTGAGCACATTCAAGAGCTCAATAACGCGATGCCAGAGCAGATGGTCGTGTTTAACAAGCCAGCGACTTCTGTCTCAACCAAACTCACCTCATTCCATCAAGAGCCTTTACATTACGAAGCAGAAATCTGTTTTTTGATCAAAAATGGTCAATACACTGCGGTAGGGCTTGGTTTGGATCTGACCAAACGTGGTTTGCAATCTACCCTCAAAGAAAAAGGGCTACCTTGGGAACGTGCCAAAGCATTCGATGGTTCTGCGGTATTCAGTCGTTTCCGTTCTCTTCAAGGCGTTGTTATAGACGATCTCCATTTAGAGCTTTTGATTAACTGTGTTCATGTGCAAAAAGGGCACGTTAATCAGATGCTTTACCCGCCAATGACCATTCTTGATGAACTCAAGAGTTACACAACGCTAGAAGATGGCGATATTGTGATGACAGGCACACCAAAGGGCGTGGGAGAAGTGCATCAAGGCGATGTCTTCCTTGGGCGTTTGAAGTGTGGAGACATCACCTTATTAGAGATTGAATGGTTGGCTGCTTAGTCACGAGCTTACAACCAAATTCGAAGCAGTAAAAACGCCACCATACTCACAATGGTGGTGAGCAATACATTCTTGGTGAGGTATGCAATTGCAGCGGCTAATAGGGCAGCCAATAGAAATGGGTTTTGCCAACTGACGCTCAGTTCACCCTCTGGTATAAATACAATTGGAGTCCAGATTGCGGTGAGCACTGCTGGGCTTGCGTAGCTCAAGACTTTCTGAGTTCTTACCCCTAATTTAAGCGGCAATTTCGGTTCTAGAAACAGATAACGGCTAGTGAATACCAAGGCTGTCATGGCTAAGATAGACAAAAAGATCATTGTCGCTCCTCCGGTGTACTCTCAAGGCTTGGTGTTTTCGTCGTAAATTGTTCAACAAAATAGCCCGTCAACATGGCGAGAATACTCGCGAATATCAAGCTTCCTTCCACTTGGTAATAGTTCATCGCCACTGAGCTAACTAATGCCACCAACACACTACATAACACAGGAACGCTTTTTATCGTTGGCACCACAATCGCGATAAAGGTGGCAGCAACCGCAAATTCCAATCCGAGCTCATTCAATTCAGGTATCAAACTGCCAGCGACGATGCCAGCAAGTGTTGCGAAGTTCCAAAATAAGTAGAAGCTTAATCCAGCGCCAAGGGCGTACCATCGATCAAATTGTTTATCGGATTGGTGTCCGACGATGGCAAACAGCTCGTCAGTGAGTAAGAAGCCAAGTGAAAGACGCCACTTTAGTGGTAAAGGCGAAATCTTACTGCGCATTGAAACGCTGTAGAGAAAATGGCGAGAGGTAATGAAAAAGGTAGTCAGCAACATAGTAGTTAAGCCAGCACCCGCTTTAATCATCCCCATGGCAACAAGCTGTGCGGAGCCTGCAAACAGAATGGCGGAAAGCGCCTGACCTTCCAAAGGGTGTAAGCCAGTATCAACGGCAAATGAGCCCGCAAGTAACCCCCAGGGTAATACGGCGATGCTCAATGGCATCATTGCGATGGTGCCTTGTAAAAAGAGCGAGGATTTTGAGTCTTGATGAGTTGGCAAAGTAGTATCCATAACTTCAACTTGAATAGAAAAACATGCTGTTAAGGTAGGCTGACCTCAGCATGCTGCCTTGTACAAAATTGCTAACAATGCTTGATGTACTGCCCAGGCGTTACGCCCATGGCTTTTTTAAAATGACGATGCAAATGGCTTTGATCGTGAAAGCCACATTCTTGAGCAACATCGGAAATCTTTTGCCCCAGCTTGAGCAGCTTTTTCGCCATTCTTAGTCTCTGTTGAATCTGAAACGCGTGCGGTGGGAAGCCAAACTGTTTTTGAAACTCACGCAACAAGTGAAAAGGGCTTAATCCCGCTAATTTCGCAAGTTCTTCTAAAGAGACATCGGCTTGAGGAAAGTCTTCAAGAAACTCTTTGACCAGATACACTTGCTTTTGCGCTTTGGTCGCGTCTTGAAGCGGGGCTCGATGTGTACTGTGCTTGCTGGCAAGTTTTACCAACGTACCGTAGACAAGCGCCTCTCTTAGTAAGCGGTTATCGGACTTCTCTAGAGTATCGAACACCAATCGCAGTTGGTTTGCGAGTTCTGGATCGTAAACAACGGGTTGGGGGAAATAGGGCTGAGCTACATTGGGTGCACCAAGCTCTTCCCCCAGAGTTTGAAACTGCTCAGGGACGGGATACATGGCTTTGTATTCCCAGCCTCCTTCTGACGCTGAGTGACCATTATGCACCTCGTCGGCGTTTACAAGAATGATACTGTCTTGCGGTGCAATGTGATTTCCACCAGTACGAAAGAATTGTTGTGCGCCTTTTTCAATCACGCCAATGGTGTAGCCTTCATGGCTATGGCGAGAGAAGTTCTGTTTTTCGTACTTTGCGTCGAGCAGCTCCAAGCCACCCAGCTCTTGAGCAATCTTAAAAGTCGCGATTTCCTTATTCTTTTCTTTCATCTCGTTCCGAATTGCTCAAGCGTAAATAGTGGCACCACATCATTTGGAGTCTACCGGATCCATCCTGCGTATTTTTGTACAAAATTGCTATCGGTATTAAAAATAAACACCAAAAAGGTTAATTGTTTTTAAATTGAACATTAAACCTTTTCTATTTTCTGAATTTTACTCCTTGGTTAGACATTTGGTCTGGTTGTTATCTATTCATTGGTATAAGATCCGCCGCCTGTTTTTGAAAGCCAGTTCCACCATGATCGATTTATCTGTACTCCCTGTTTATCTCACTGCTGTTGTTGCACTTCTTCTATTACCTGGACCTGACATGTTGCTGATTGCCAGCTCTAGCATGAGCTATGGTAAGAAAGTTGGTTTGTTTGCGAGCTTGGGTAACGCGACATCTGGTGTGATCTTAACCCTATTGGCAGCAATGGGTGTATCAACCTTGATTGCGATGAGCCCAATCGCGTTAAAAGTGCTTCATCTACTCGGTGGTGCGTACTTGCTAAAAATGGGCTGGGACTGTTTAAGAGCGGATGTTTCTGCTGCACCAGAGCTTGACCAGAAAAACAAAATGGCATCGACTTACTATCAACGTGCTTTGATGAGTAACCTGCTGAACCCGAAAGCCTTGGTGTTCTTCGTGATGTTTTTGCCTCAGTTTGTCTCTAGCAACATTACCGCATCGTCGGGTGAGCAAATGCTCGCGCTTGGTTTGCTGCTAAACGTTTTAGGTTTGCTATTCAACATCTTGCTGGTTGCACTGGCGGGTACATTGGGTAAAGGGCTATTGGAAAACGATAAATTCCGTATGTACCAAGGCAAATTGATGGGCTTGGTGTTCGTTATCCTTGCGGTGTGGATGCTAAGTAGCTTCGCGATGTAATTTGCCAGAACAATCAGATTTTTGAACAAAAGCCAGCACTCGCTGGCTTTTTTGCATTAGGATGGGCCGATTTCCAAGGAGTGGCAGTAATGAAACTTGAGTTTAAACTAAACCCAGAGCAAAACGATTTAGACTTTATCCGTGATGGCATTAAGGCTTATAACCGTATGCATCTACCAGAAGGCGAGGTTAATGCCATTGGCTGTTTTGCTCGCGATGATGGAGGCAATGTTGTCGGTGGACTCACGGGGGAAATGTTCAACAATACTGTGTTTGTTGAATACCTTTGGGTTGATGCAGAGGCACGTACTTCTGGATTAGGAAGCAAGCTTATTGGTCTACTGGAAGAGCAAGTAAAGCTACATGGGGTAACGCATTTGTACCTTGATACTTATAGCTTCCAAGCGCTCGATTTTTACTTGAAATTGGGATTTGAAAAAGTAGGACAGTATTCAGGTTACCCAGCAGCAGGCATCGATAAGCACTTCCTGCAAAAACAGATTGTTTGACACGTAGTCAATAGAACGGAAAAAGAGGCGCTCGATGCGCCTCTTTCGCTATTTGCCGTTCTTACAAAACCGATGCTTCAAAATTGCATTACAAGCTTTGTTGATGCGCTTCAATCAGGGCATTCATCTTCGCCTCTGCCGCTTGGTTAGCTTGCGCGTAATTCATCTCTGCAGGGAAGTCACTGATCACTTCGTAGTAACACTTCAACTTAGGCTCAGTACCTGAAGGACGAACAATCACACGTGACTTATCTTCTAGGTGGTAAACCAATACGTCACTTGCTGGTAAGTTAATCGCTTCTGTTGGGCCATCGGTCACAAAGCGAAGTGACGACTTAAGATCTTCGATCACTTCGATACGTTTACCCGCAATCTCTTTCGGTGGATTTGCACGAAGCTTGTCACCGATAGGTGGTGATTTAGGGTCAAGGGCAATACTGCGTTGCGCGTTGAAGTAGAAACCGTGTTGGCGGTATAGCTCTTCTAACTTATCCCACAGCGTTTTGCCTTGCGCTTTCAATTTACCTGTCAATTGAGAGAAAGCGACCAGTGCTGACAAACCATCTTTATCCCATACCTTATTACCTACGGTGTAGCCTAGTGCTTCTTCGTAAGCGAATAGGAATGGGTTCGCTTCCGTCTCTTGTGTCATTGCTACATTGGTTAGCCATTTAAAACCAGTTAACGTTTGGTAGTATTCTGCGCCGTGTGCTTTAGCAATGCTGCTCAATAGGCGAGAAGACACAATGGTATTACCAACGAGTGCGTTTGGTTGAGCTTGCAGTAAGTAATCACCAAACAATGAACCCACTTGGTCACCCGTTAGCATCTGGTATTCGCCATCTGGACGTTTTACAGCCACCGCAAAACGGTCTGCATCAGGATCGTTCGCGCAAGCAATGTCAGCATCGACAGATTTACCTAGCGCCATCACCATGTCCATTGCGCCTGCTTCTTCAGGGTTCGGGAAGTTTACGGTAGGGAACGTGCCGTCCGGTTCGCGCTGCTCTGGAACGCTTGCCACTTTTTTAAAGCCAGCGTCTGCGAGCAACGTTTCTGCCATGTCCGCACCGACACCGTGCATTGCTGTATAAACAATCGAGATATCTGTGTTGCTGTCCGGTGTTAGCAGGGCATTGTCGTTCATTGTTTTGCGGTATGTTTGGTAGTACTCGTCTTCGAGCCAAACCAATAAGCTTTTTTGCTTCGCATCGTCCAGAGATATCAGAGGAAGCGGTTTTGTTGTTGCTTCATCGATTTTTGCAGCAATACCTGAATCGTGCGGTGGAATGATTTGTGCGCCATTTTCCCAGTACACCTTAAAGCCGTTGTATTCCGGTGGGTTGTGGCTCGCTGTGACAACAACAGCCGCAGCTGCATTTAATTCACGAACGCCAAAAGCAACAATTGGTGTCGCCGCTACTTTATAGGTCAGGTAAACCTTGATGCCCAAAGCAGTAAGTACGGAAGCAGTATCGTGTGCGAACTGTTTAGAATCAGGGCGACCGTCGTAGCCAATAACAACGCCTCGAGACGATGCGTCTTTAACCTGTTCAATCAGGTAGTGACCTAGACCCGTTGCCGTTTCTTGAATCACTAAACGGTTCATGCGATTTGGACCTGCACCAACTTTACCGCGTAGACCTGCGGTACCAAATGCTAAGCGTGAGCTAAATCGATCTGTCAATTCTTGTTCGTTATTCGCATCGACTAGGTGCTGAAGCTCTTTACGAGTTTTTGGATCAGGATCTCGTGCTAGCCATTGAGTAATTTGTGTTGTCATATTCATCTTTCCTTAGCAGGGGGAGCCTACTTGTTTAGACACTTTTATCAGGAAAGTGTCCCAATGTTTTCTTTTTATCAATGTAAATGGTTCTCAATTACATTTCAAAGAGAGCAATCGATAAACCGAATTTATTTTTCTCTCTGTACAGAATTTATTCACATTTTATTTCTTGAAGAACTATTGAACTATAACTAGCCTTTTAACATAAATATAACAAAGTGCATTGAAATCGTAGTTTTTGTGATTTTTTGTAAATTTGTTCGATATTTGCATCGGGAAACAAGGAAGCTCGCGCAAGCGCAGCGGCTGAGCAGAGGAGAGATCTTTTGAAAAGATTAGCGACTACTCTAGCCTTATTAACGAATGTGATTTTTATCACATTTTCTTCGTACAGTTGGTCAGAGCAAAACGATTACAACATGACGAGAGGTGTTACAGGGATCAGTGAGCAAGTGTATGAATTACATATGCTGATCTTCTATATTTGTTGTGCCATCGCCTTCGTGGTGTTTGGTGTGATGTTCTATTCCATCTTCCGACACCGCAAGTCAAAAGGGGCAGTTGCGGCGAATTTCCATGAAAGCACCAAAGTGGAGATTATCTGGACCATCATCCCCGTCATTATACTCATTGCTATGGCGATTCCGGCGACCAAAACGTTGGTGGCCATGGAAGACACCAGCCAATCTGACCTCACTATTAAGATCACCGGCTCACAATGGAAGTGGCACTACAGCTACTTTGGCGAGGACGTCGAATTCTTCAGCCTTCTTGCCACCAGTCAGAAAGAAATTGATGGCATCGAAGCGAAAGGGGCGCACTACTTACTTGAAGTGGATAACCCGCTTGTGCTGCCTATCAACCGAAAAGTTCGTTTCTTAATGACGTCTGATGATGTCATTCACTCATGGTGGGTGCCAGACTTTGCGGTGAAGAAAGACACCATACCCGGCTTTATCAATGAAGCGTGGACCAAGATTGATGAGCCGGGTGTTTATCGTGGTCAGTGCGCAGAACTTTGTGGTCGAGCACATGGGTTTATGCCAGTTGTCGTACACGCGATGGCGGAAGATGATTTCGATCAGTGGATGACAGACAAGAAACAAGAAATTGCTCTGCAGAAAGCAGCTGCGCAAGAGGCATTGACGCAAGACGTTTCAATAGAAGACTTGATGGGACAAGGTGAGTCCATTTACACCGCGCGCTGTGCCGTGTGTCACCAAGCGAATGGTGAAGGCATTCCGGGCGCGTTCCCTGCGATTAAAGGCAGCGAGATCGCCAAAGGTCCGATCATTGCTCACATTGACGTACTAGTGAACGGACGAGCGGGTACCGCAATGCAAGCTTTTGCTAACCAACTTAGCGATCAAGAGATCGCTGCGGTTATCACCTATCAACGCAATGCTTGGGGAAATGACACCGGCGATGCCGTTCAAGCATCCGATGTTAACGCCTTTAAGGCACAAGAAAGTGCTAAGGAGGAAATATGAGTAAGCCAATTGAAAAAGCGGTGAAGTCTGCTCCTGCAGAAGCGCAAACTACCGCAAACACCACCATTGCGATTGAAGACGACCACGACCATCATGCACCGAGAGGGCTAGCACGTTGGCTTTATTCCACCAGTCATAAAGACATCGGTACGCTGTATTTGTGGTTTAGCTTTGCCATGTTCCTCACGGGCGGCGCGATGGCGATGATCATTCGCGCTGAGTTATTCCAACCGGGTTTGCAATTGGTTGATCCTCAGTTCTTCAACCAAATGACGACCGTGCATGGTTTGGTGATGGTATTTGGTGCCGTCATGCCTGCGTTTACAGGCTTAGCTAACTGGATGATTCCAATGATGATTGGCGCACCGGATATGGCGTTACCACGAATGAACAACTTGAGTTTTTGGATCTTGCCTTTTGCTTTCCTTATTTTGATCGGCTCTTTGTTCTTACCGGGTGGTGGTCCTGATTTTGGATGGACTTTCTACGCTCCACTTTCTACAACCTACGGCCCTGACAGTACGGCGTTGTTTGTTTTCTCAGTCCATATCATGGGTATCAGTTCCATCATGGGGGCCATCAATGTCATCGTGACCATTGTGAACATGCGAGCACCGGGTATGACTTGGTTCAAGCTGCCAATGTTTGTTTGGACTTGGTTAATCACTGCGTTCTTGTTGATCGCGGTGATGCCCGTACTAGCCGGTGCGGTGACCATGGTTTTGACCGACAAATACTTCGGTACCAGCTTCTTTGATGCCGCTGGTGGCGGTGACCCGGTGATGTTCCAACACATTTTCTGGTTCTTCGGTCACCCAGAGGTGTACATCATGATATTGCCTTCGTTTGGTATTGTCTCAGCAATCATTCCGGCGTTTAGTGGCAAGAAGTTGTTCGGTTACCATTCGATGGTTTACGCGACCTGTAGTATCGCATTGCTTTCTTTCCTAGTGTGGGCGCACCATATGTTTACCACGGGGATGCCGGTATTCGCGGAACTCTTCTTTATGTACTGCACCATGTTAATTGCGGTGCCAACCGGGGTGAAAGTATTTAACTGGGTGGCGACCATGTGGCGGGGATCAATGACGTTTGAGACGCCCATGCTGTTTGCTATTGCCTTTATCGTGCTGTTTACGATAGGTGGTTTCTCAGGCTTGATGTTGGCAATTGTGCCTGCGGACTTCCAATACCATGACACTTACTTTGTTGTCGCACACTTCCATTATGTCTTGGTATCCGGAGCGGTGTTCTCGATTATGGCGGCGGCGTATTACTGGCTCCCTAAGTGGACAGGCAATATGTATGACCACAAGCTGAGTCTGTGGCATTTCTGGTGTTCAATTATTTCGGTTAACGTACTGTTCTTCCCGATGCATTTCTTGGGCTTAGCTGGGATGCCACGACGTATTCCCGATTACGCCATCCAGTTTGCTGACATAAACCAAATCGTATCGATAGGTGGTTTTGCCTTTGGTCTCTCCCAACTGATCTTCCTGTGGCTAGTAATTAAATGCATCCGTGGCGGTGAAAAAGCACCAGCCAAGCCATGGGAGAGGGCGGAAGGTCTAGAGTGGACAGTGCCAAGTCCAGCTCCACACCACACGTTCACAACACCGCCAAAAGTCGATTAAGAGAAGGGTGAGGTGAGCGAGATGCAAGGTAAGTCATCCAATAAGAAACTCACTATCAAGTTGCTGTTAGCGACAGCAATGATGTTCGGCTTCGGTTTTGCCCTAGTACCACTCTACGACATCATGTGCGATGCACTGGGCATTAACGGTAAAACCAGTGAAGTAGCAGCGATTCAGCCAACAGGAATGCAAGCGGATATCAGCAGAACGATCCGTGTGGAGTTTATGGCGCACGTCAGCCCAGACATGCCTTGGGAATTCAAACCAAAAGTCGTATCCATGGATGTTCATCCTGGCGAAGTGATTCAAACTGAATATCTTGCTTTTAATCAAAGCGGTGAAGATTTAGTAGGACAAGCTGTGCCCTCCGTATCGCCGGGTACTGGTGCGGCTTACTTCAATAAGATCGAGTGTTTTTGCTTTAATCAACAACCATTGGAAGGTAAGCAACAAGCGAGTATGCCTTTGATTTTCTACATTGAGCTGGACGTGCCGGATTCAATTCATACATTGACCTTGTCTTACACACTCTACAAATTTCCTCCTCAATCAGGCGAGTCTTCGACAGCTAGCCTCTCGGGGAGTGAGAAACAGACCTTAACGCCTCAAACCAAAGCGCGTCTGTAAGGAGAGAACTCATGAGTAACAAGCCTGACACCTATTATGTTCCAGCTCAAAGCAGTTGGCCAATCGTAGGAGCATTCGCCCTTTTCCTCGTTGCAGTCGGTGCCGGAATGACAGTGCAGGGAACGCAAAGTGAAAGTGATGTTGGCACCGTAGGTGGAATCATTCTTGCTGTCGGCATGCTTTTCCTACTTTATATGCTGGCAGGGTGGTTCAGCAATGTCATCACAGAGTCATTGTCCGGGAAATACAGCGCTCAGATTACACGTTCATTTCGACAGGGGATGAGCTGGTTTATCTTTTCTGAAGTTATGTTCTTTGGGGCTTTCTTCGGCGCTCTATTCTACGCAAGGATGATTTCCGTACCTTGGCTGGGTGGCGCAGATAACAATGCAATGACTCACGAAGTGCTGTGGCCAGCTTTTGAGGCGATATGGCCGCTCACTACCACGCCGGGTGGTGATACGACCCAAGCAATGCCGTGGCAAGGCATTCCATTAACTAACACGATTCTGCTGCTATTGTCTTCGATTACGTTACATATGGCACACATCAGCTTAGAACAAGATAAACGAACGGCGCTCATTGTCTGGTTGGAGATCACCATCGTCTTAGCGGGTTTCTTCCTCTATTACCAAGCGGTTGAGTATGCCCATGCCTATCAAGATATTGGTCTGACACTACAATCGGGCGTTTATGGCAATACCTTCTTTATGCTCACAGGCTTTCATGGTTTGCACGTTTGTCTTGGTACCATTTTCCTTATTGTGCTGCTGTTTCGCATCGCCAAAGACCATTTTTCACCTAGAAACCATTTTGCGTTCCAAGCGGGCAGCTGGTATTGGCACTTTGTAGATGTGGTTTGGCTGTGTTTATTTGTTTTCGTTTATGTCCTGTAAAACTAGTAAGGACGAGGATTAGGGGCGATCCATCCTGCCCCTAGAGCAATCAGAAGGAGTATCACGACTAACGCAGAAAACATGACACGACGACCGAGATAGTGGCTCATTGGTTTGCCTTTCTTCGATGAATCCTCTGGGTCTTCGCGAACCATTTCGATAAGCGCTTTTGCGAGGTTAAAGATGATGAAAAGCAGCAAAAGGACAAGCGTTAACTTAAACAGAAATACGGTGGACATGGCGCCTCCGGTTTGGTCGTCGATATCATCGAAATGGGTTTGGGTTGCTGTCTTTTTAACTGTGGCTGTGTTTTCTCTATTGGTCAAACTGGGCTTTTGGCAACTTGAGCGTGGCAACGAGAAGCGTTGGTTGGAGCAAACGATTACTGCGCGGGCCGATGCGCCTTATCAGCATATCAACGCGGTTCTTGAGAAAAACGATTGGCGAGAAGAAAGTGTCATTGGAATAAAAGTAGAAGCAGAGGTTACACCAGAGCCATTACCTCTCATCTTGTTAGACAACCAAACCCACGACGGCAAGGTTGGTTATTTAGCTTTTCAAATAGTCAGTATGAGCCAAGAACCGACCACCTTAACCTTATTGGAGCTTGGCTTTGTAAGGGGAGGGCAAACGCGTTCGGAACTTCCTCAAGTAGAATCATTGGTATCACCGCAAGTCATCACTGGTCGTCTATATCGTAAATCTTCTAACCCATTGAGCACTGATTTGATGGCGGAAATGGGAAACCCGATGCGAGTACAAAACCTCAACATCAATCAACTGAGCCAGTTACTCAATGTCGAATTAATGCCGACCGTCGTACAGCCAAACAATTTAGTCCGATGGCCGTATTCTTTCCCATGGAATCCTTTGCCATTAACCAGTGCTAAGCATTTTGGTTACTCCTTTCAATGGTTTGCAATGGCGGGAGTGTTTTTGCTCATCACTGTTCTTATTTTTGTTCGATGGTTACGGAGCACATCACATGGAGGTGACGTATGACGACAGCTGTAACGAGAGGGCGAGTCGTTTTGATTTCGCTTATTTGCATATTTGCTCTTCCTGCGGTTATCGCAAAATTGATTTTAAGCCAGGGCTGGTATGAATCTGGCGTGACCAACCGGGGGAAATTGGTTGAACCGTACACATCGCTAACACAATTAGGGCAATCTTCTCCTCTAACAGAGAAAGGGTGGCAGTTGGCATATGTATTGCCTTCGGCTTGTGAAGCTCAATGTCAGCAGCAGTTGCATTTGATGCAGCAGTCCCACATTGCATTGGGGAAATATCAGGAACGTGTAGTGCCGGTTGTGTGGACAACAGGCGACGCTACCCCCTTTAATGGCTCGATGTTGGTTATGCAGATGAATGAATCTTTGGCCAAAACCGTGGAGGCAGGGCAGGTGCTGATTGTTGATCCTCTTGGCCAATTGGTGATGTCCTATACGCCGAGTGAAAATGAGGATTTGGCTCAATTAAGCAAGGATATGTTGGCCGATCTGCGTAAGCTTCTGAAATTATCTCGAGTCGGATAAGGAGAGTCCCTATGCTTTTAAACCGTTTGGTTAAGTTCAGCATTGGTCTAACACTACTCGTCATCATGCTTGGTGCATACACGCGTTTAGCGGACGCGGGGCTCGGCTGCCCTGATTGGCCGGGGTGCTACGGTCAGCTTTTAGTCCCGCAATCGGAAGCCGATGTAACCAAAGCCAATGCCTTATTCCCTGAACGAGCCGTCGAACAGGATAAAGCATGGTTGGAGATGATTCATCGTTACTTCGCAGGCTCACTAGGTATCGTTATTCTTATAATGGCAATTGCAGCAGTGAGAACAGATAGAGTGAATGCAACCATTCCTTTGTTACTCTGTTTATTAGTGATAGGGCAGGCGGCACTCGGAATGTGGACTGTGACATTAAAGCTTATGCCAGTGATCGTGATGCTTCACTTGCTCGGCGGTTTCACTCTGTTGGCACTACAAGCTCTGTTTTACTGCCAGCTGCAGTCTCGTAGGAGTCTTTATTTTTCCCCTTCTTCTAAAACCGTCCGAACGTTTTCTCTTATTGCGTTCGGTGTCGTACTCGCACAGGTATTACTCGGGGGGTGGACATCATCTAATTATGCCGCTCTGATGTGTACCGCCTTACCAATTTGTGAAGGGGAATGGACGCGCTATCTCTCATGGAAAGAGGCTTTTTCATTCTGGCAATCAGGTTTTGATAATTATGAGTTTGGTGTGTTGGATTACCCAGCAAGGATGACCATACATGTCAGTCATCGTATTGGGGCTATTATAACGGCAAGTGTTGTGCTGGTTTATTGCATCTTGCTATTAAAGCAGGATTCACATCATTCTCAGCGCTTGGGTGTTTGGATTGGCTTAGCTTTGGTTTGCCAAATCCTATTAGGTGTAAGCAATGTTGTGTTCCAATTTCCTATTTATGTGGCCGTTGCGCATAACTTAGGCGCAGCCATCATGTTAACGCTTATTTGTGTCAGTCAGTTCTACCTATGGCAAGGGAAATCTCGTTGGAGTCATCAAGCGAAAGGAGTTCGCTATGAGTAAAGAAATCACATTACCTCTAGAAAGTGGTAAGAAGATTGGTTCAACCTACCTAAAGCTTACTAAACCTAAGGTAGTCGCACTAATGTTGATCACTGCGATAGTCGGCATGATCCTCGCGCCGGTGGTTAATTTTCCATGGATCCAAGCGGTCTTTGGGTTGATGGGTATTGGTTTGATGGCAGGATCTGCAGCGGCATTTAATCATCTCATTGATCGACGTATTGATGCGCGCATGGCTCGAACTCATAAGCGCCCTTTGCCCTCTGGCGACACTCACCCTTTGCCAGTCGCTATGTTTGCTACCGCTTTGGGGATGATTGGTTTCGTGCTCTTATATGCGTTGGTTAATCCGCTCACTGCTTGGATGACGTTTTTAAGTTTGTTGGGTTATGCGGTGGTTTACACCATGTATCTCAAACGCGCTACTCCACAGAACATAGTGATTGCGGGGATTGCGGGCGCAATGCCGCCTTTGTTAGGGTGGACAGCGGTTACTGGCGAATTACATGCCAATGCGTGGCTGCTTGTGATGATCATTTTTATATGGACTCCACCTCATTTTTGGGCATTGGCAATACATCGGGTAGAAGATTATCGAAAAGTGGATATCCCGATGTTGCCTGTCACTCATGGTATTGAATACACCAAAACATCGATTCTTCTTTATACGATTCTACTAACGTTGGTTTGTATTTTTCCTGTGTTAGTGGGGATGGTTGGCTCTGTCTATTTGTTTTCTTCTTTGTTGCTCAATGCTGGTTTTATGTACCATGCATGGAAGCTGAAGTTTTCTCCTGAACCAAGCAGTGCAATGGGAACCTTTAAATTCTCTATCTACCATTTGCTTGCTCTGTTCGTTGCACTATTAGCTGACCATTACTTAGGCTCATTGTTCTCTGTGTAAAACCCTTCTTCTAACTACTGACTAACCGCACCGATCTTCGGTGCGGCGGTATTTCTACTGCGTTGTCGACTTCTTATGTAGGTTAGCTACATAAGAAGCCTCTGTCTTGTATAAACAGCCAACCATTCTCTGCAAAAATTAGTTCGAAAGGTCAATAGAACCTAAAAGAAGAGTATCTAAAAGAAAGCTCTAGGCCATCTTGACAGTATAAGTTCGCTGGGAATAGACGTGAGAGATAAAGAGTGTTGAGGGTTGTTTAGGTCTTGAGTTATTTAGTCGGCAAGGCTGTTCAAGAAGAGAGTGTTAAAATGGTTTGAGTGTGTCGCTTGGATAAGAGCTAAGCGTTAAGTTGTGGAAATGGTTAAGGCTAGAGAGCTATGTGGTGCCTGATTAGTGTCGTTAACATGAAACGGATAAAGCGAGGAATCGAAGCAAATAAAAAGGGATGCCGAAGCACCCCTTAGACTAAAGGTTAGAGTAGGAACTCTTATTCTGGTTGTACAAGTTCTTCGTATTGGAACTCAGGTACAATAACTTCAACACGGCGGTTCTTCTCGCGGCCTTCGTGAGTGCTGTTATCAGCTACTGGGTTTTCTTCACCCATGCCTTTAACTGTGAAGCGATCTGCATCAACACCCGCTGCGATTAGGTAATCAGCAACAGATTGAGCACGACGCTCAGACAGTTTTTGGTTGTAAGCTGCTGGACCAGAACTATCTGTGTAACCAGTAACTTCAACTTGAGCCTGTGGGTACTCATTCAAGAAGTTAACGAAGTTGTCTAGACGCTCAGATACTGAGTCAGTCAGCTTAGCACTGTCGAATTCAAACGTACCTGTACCGTACTCTTCTTTGTGCGTCTTCGTCATCATTACTGGTTCTTCTTCCATTACCTCTTCTGTTACTACTGCCGCTACAACAGGCGCTGCCGCGAATTTGTAGTTAACGCCAATGCCGAAGAAGTTGGCATCCATATCATCTAGAACGTCGTCTGAGATGTCTTGGTAACGTTGGTATTCCGCACGAACGCTCCAGTTGCGATCGATGGTGTATTCAGCACCAAGTGAGCCTGTAGGCACGATGTCTTTCTCGTCACCAGAAATCATGTAAGCACCACCAATTTTCGCGAATAAGTTCCACGTATCGTTTAGATGCCAATTGAATTTAGGTGCAAGTGTTAGTGCCCATAGATCACCATCGATAGTATCTACAGTATTAGCCCCTGACTTGAAGTTAGCTTTGTAGTCACCCAAGTAATCAACGCCATACTCAAGTGCAATGATATCGGTAAAATCGTAACCGATGTGCATTCCGGCACCGAAGGCATCATCGTCACAAGGGCTGTTTAGATAACAAGCGTCATCCAACGTAGTCATACCTACTTTACCCCCGATATACATCTCAGCATGAGCAGAGCTCATTAAACCACCAGCTACCACTGCTGCTACTGCAATTGCTACTTTGTTCATAATGTTTCCTTGTATTGATTGCATATTAACTTCTACTTTGTTTTAACAATTTGAGTAAAACTAGGTAGTTATAAGAAATTAGTTTAATAGTCATTTAATTTAACATCAAGCAACAATATCTTAGATCTTGCTACACTTTTAGTCGCGAACTCCCTCACAAACTTCTGATATTTCTTACATTGTAGACAAGATTTTTAATTTTTTAAGAAAATAACTAATTTTATTGAACTTTTTTCGTAAACTTAAATGTACGCCGTGTTTTGTAGTGAACGTTAGTTGTTAATTTGCATTTATTTGGAAAAAGTGATTGCAAGTCTATTGGTAAGCCGATAAGTTACTTCCATGACACAATGAAATGAGCCTACAGCCCTTGAAATTGCTTGCTTTGTGAACGATGTTGCACTGAGCAAGGTTGGGGATAAATAGTGGGCCAGGGATAGTAACTAGGAAGTAGAAGTAATGTTTCAAACTGATGATGTAAGAATTAATAAAGTAAAAGAGCTATTGCCACCTGTCGCTGTATTAGAAAAATTTCCGGCAACTGAAACTGCTTCTTCGACTACTTTTGAATGTCGAAATGCCATTCACAACATTCTTGAAGGTAAAGATGACCGCCTACTTGTCATTGTTGGCCCTTGTTCAATTCATGATCCTGAAGCGGCCGTAGAATACGGTAAAAAGCTAAAAGTGTTGCGTGATGAACTTAATGACCAACTAGAAATTGTGATGCGTGTTTACTTTGAAAAACCCCGCACGACTGTTGGTTGGAAAGGGCTTATCAACGACCCTTACTTAAATGATACGTTCAAGCTGAATGATGGTTTGCGTATCGGACGTAAGCTTTTGCTCGACCTGACAGATATGGGGCTACCTACGGCGAGCGAATTCCTAGATATGATCACGCCACAATACGTTGCGGATCTTATCAGCTGGGGTGCGATTGGTGCGCGAACGACAGAGTCTCAGGTTCACCGCGAACTTGCTTCAGGTCTTTCTTGCCCTGTTGGCTTTAAGAATGGTACAGATGGCAACATCAAGATCGCGAGTGATGCGATTCGTTCAGCAAGCGCTTCTCACCACTTCTTATCTGTTACTAAATACGGCCACTCTGCAATTGTAGAAACAGCAGGCAATCCAGATTGTCATATCATCCTTCGTGGTGGTAAAGAGCCAAACTACAGTGCCGCGCACGTAGCTCAAATTAAAGATGAATTGGATGCAGCCAAGCTACCAAAGAAAGTCATGATCGACTTTAGCCACGCGAACAGCTCCAAGCAATTCAAACGTCAAATGCTAGTTTCTGATGATGTATCAGAGCAAATTGCTGGTGGAGAAGATGCGATCTTTGGTGTCATGATTGAATCTCACCTTGTTGAAGGTCGTCAGGATCTTGTGGATGGCACAGTCGCAAATTACGGCCAATCTATTACCGATGCTTGTATTGGTTGGGAAGATACTGAAACGGTACTACGCCAGCTGTCTGATTCAATCAAAGCACGTCGCGCTAAAGCTAAATAAGCATTAAGCATTCAATATTAAAAAAAGCCAGCAACCGCTGGCTTTTTTCATTTCTGAGCGCCTTAGAGCTATTGGTTGTCATAAATGCGCGTTCATTATGCTTCAACGTTTGCAACTATCTCATGTATTTATGGACCAAATCCGCTAATGTGTTTGCATGGATTAGAAATACTCAAGGAATGAGATGAACAGAAACGTCTGGTTACTGTCACTTTGCCAAGCTTTGCTCATGACAGGAAACATCTTACTGATTTCAGTTATTGCCCTGATCGGTAAACAAATTGCCCCGTCATCAAGCATGATTACTCTACCTGTCGCGTTGCAATTTTTAGGGTTAATGTCAGCAACGATTCCCGCTTCTTTAATTATGGGTAAACTGGGACGACGATTGGGCTTTAGCCTCAGTAATGTCATTGGTATTCTTGGTGCTTCGTTGGCCACTTACGCATTGTCACAACAAAACTTCACTCTTTTTTGTACTGCTACCTTTTTGTTGGGTATTGGCATCGGTTTTGGCACTTTATATCGGTTCGCTGCCATTGAAGTATGTGATGAATCCGCAAGGCACCGCGCTATTTCTATTTCTATGGCGGGTGGGGTATTTGCTGCGGTCTTGGGACCAAACTTGGCGGTTTATTCTCAAAAATGGTCAGATGATGGCCTTTATATCACTGCTTTTGCTGTATTGATTGTGCTCTATGTGACAGCGCTTTTATTGCTGCAAACGATCCGTTTTCCTCCTGCTCACACACAATCAGTTCACACTAAACCCGACCCGATGAGTATCATCATTCGTAAGCCAAACTTTATGATTGCAGTCATGGCTGCCATGGTGGCTTATGCGGTGATGAATATTTTAATGACCGCAACGCCACTTGCGATGATTGGTTGTGGTTTCGATTTCGCGAGAGCGGCAGGTGTTATTGAATGGCACGTATTAGGCATGTTTGTACCGGCTTTCTTTACTGGAAGTTTGATTGAGAAGTTTGGTGCTAAGAAGTTGATATTGGCTGGTGGCGTTTTGTTTATTGCATGTATTGCGATTAACATGCATGGCCTTTCAATCTGGCACTTCAGCATCGCGTTGATTTTACTTGGGGTTGGCTGGAATTTTATGTTTATCGCCGCAACAAGCTTATTTAGCCAAAGTTATGAGGCGAAGAACAAAAGCAAAGCTCAGGCATTCAATGAGTTCTTTGTATTCAGTTGCGTTACGATTACCGCATTGCTTTCTGGTTGGTTGGAGTCGGCGGTGGGATGGCAAAATCTAAACCTATATGTGCTTCCGTTCGTTATTTTCGTGATGGTGATGTTCGTGCTTAAAGCGAATAACGATACTCAGTCTCAAGCTGCGTAACCGTTAATAGAAATTTATAAGGCCCGGTCATTATGGCCGGGTCTTTTTTGTCTAGAAGTTCACAATCTTCAGAGTTACTGGTTAATTATTGTTATCTAAGTAAGTTTTTTAGGCCTGATATGTCGCATTGGTAAGATTTTTTATCTAGCATTTTGTAATGAAAATAACAATCGTGTATATATCCTGTCGCAATTAATAATAATTATAGAAGTCTATCTATGTCAGCCAAATCTTCTCTCAAAGCTCAAGAAACGCTCTTCTCAGAAACCGATAAATTGGTTTCTACCACCAACCTGCAAGGAGTAATCACTTACTGTAATGATGCATTCTGCCGTATTGCGGAATACACGCAGGAAGAATTACTCGGTCAAAACCACAACATTGTGCGCCATGGTGATATGCCTAAAGCGGCGTTCGGTGACATGTGGGTGCGTTTGAAACAAGGCAAAGCTTGGCGAGGTATTGTAAAAAATAGCACTAAGTCCGGAGGTTATTACTGGGTGGATGCTTATGTAACGCCGATTTACGAAGGCCATCAAGTGGTTGGTTACCAATCGGTTCGTGTGAAGCCAAAGCGAGAATGGGTTGACATCGCGGCTAAAGCTTATCAGGGGCTGTTGAAAGCAGAGAAGTCTGGCAGAACTTGGTCGTTAAAACTCAATGAAACACTGCGTTATGGCATCCTTCTAGGTGCACTTGTTGCGCCAATGGCGAGCTTCGCTTTAGCCTTAGATGGTCCTCTAGCTTGGCTGGCGTCATTACTGCCAGCTGGGGTTCTGGCATTGTTTTTCCGTCAAGAACTCATTGATACGCCACAACAGTTTAAGAAACTTCGGTTGCAATACGACAGTGTAAGTCGTTTGGTGTATTCAGGTGATAAGCCGTTTTCTATCGCTGATTTTCATATCAAAATGCTGTCGGCTCGTATTCGTACGGTACTTGGTCGAATGACCGATTCAGCAATGCCATTACAAAATTGCGCAGAAGAGCTTAGTCATACGACGGCGGAAGTACTCACAGCATTGACACAGCAAAATAAAGACATTCATGAAGTTCGCGATGCGGCGGATTCGATGGAAGCGTCTGCCAATTCAGTGTCATCGAGCACCCATGACGCGCACCTATTGATCGATGACACACTGAAGTCTTGTCTAATGGCGAAAGAAACCATCGACCAAACTCATACCAATTTGTCACAGTTGAGCTTACAAGCAGAAAAAGCCACGGAGACCACTTATCAGTTGAGTGACCAAGCTCAGAAGGTAAGCCAATTGATGGAAGAGATCGGCGGAATTGCTGACCAAACTAACTTACTTGCGTTGAATGCTGCCATTGAAGCTGCAAGAGCGGGTGAGCAAGGACGTGGATTCGCCGTCGTTGCTGACGAGGTGAGAGCCCTTTCTGGACGGACTTCCAATGCGACGGATCAAATTCAAGCTTCCATTGAAGCGATGCTGGCAACGATTCAAAGCTGGCAAAAAGACATTATCGCCAATAAAGATCAAACGGACACGTGCTCACAGGTCGCTGAACAGAGCGCATTACGCCTGTCTGAAGTTGAGCAAATGATGCAGAGCATGAGCGGATTAATGGTCAACGTTGCTGATTCTGCGAATAAGCAGCTCCAGTTATCTAGCGATGTGAATCAGCACATTCATTCGATTGCTTCTACCGCAGAGCAGAACTTAGCAGCGACGCACTCCGTTGAGCAAAACAGCCAACAATTGAAAGAGCAAGTACAAGACTTCTATCGAATTGCGATTCAGTTTGAAGAGAAGTAATTTGGATTAGATGTTTTAGGATTCGTTATCGATAATCGATAGATAAAATAAAGCCCCGCTGCAGAGAGTGGGGCTTTTCAGTTTTCACATTCGCAATAGAGAAAACTGATAATACTAAGCGATTAAGCTAGCAGTTCTTTTGCTGTGTTTACTGCGTTTTCTACAGTAAAGCCAAACATTTCGAACAGTTGGTCAGCTGGTGCAGATTCACCGAAGGTTGTCATACCGATGATACGACCATCGAAGCCAACGTACTTGTACCAGAAGTCAGCAATGCCCGCTTCGATAGCGATACGTGCTGTTACGTCTGATGGCAGTACTGATTCACGGTAAGCCGCGTCTTGCTTGTCGAAGGTGTCTGTCGCAGGCATTGATACAACACGTACTTTCTTACCTTCAGCCGTTAGTTGCTCAGCTGCTTTCACTGCTAGTTCAACTTCAGAACCTGTCGCAATAAGGATCAGCTCAGGTTTGCCATCGCTGTCTTTCAGGATGTAACCACCTTTCGCGATATCTGCAACTTGCTCAGCTGTACGCTCTTGTTGCGCTAGGTTTTGACGAGAGAAAATAAGAGCCGACGGACCATCTTTACGTTCAATCGCAAGCTTCCAAGCTACCGCAGACTCAACTTGGTCACATGGACGCCATGTGCTCATGTTTGGCGTTAGGCGTAGAGATGCAATTTGCTCAACTGGTTGGTGAGTTGGACCATCTTCGCCAAGACCGATAGAGTCGTGCGTGTAAACTTGGATGTTCTGAATTTTCATCAGAGCAGCCATACGCATTGCGTTACGAGCGTATTCCATAAACATTAGGAACGTCGCGCCGTAAGGAACAAAACCGCCGTGTAGTGCGATACCGTTCATGATCGCTGTCATACCGAATTCACGTACACCGTAGTGGATGTAGTTACCAGAGAAGTCGCTTGCTTCTAGAGATTTAGAACCTGACCACATGGTTAGGTTAGAAGGCGCTAGGTCAGCTGAGCCACCCATGAATTCTGGAAGCATTTGACCAAACGCTTCTAGTGCGTTTTGTGATGCTTTACGTGATGCGATGTTCGCTGGATTAGCTTGAAGATCAGCAATGATTGCGTTTGCTTTCTCTTCCCATTCAGCTGGTAGGTCGCCGTTTACTCGTCTCTTAAACTCAGCCGCCAACTCGGGGTATGCTGCTTCATAAGCAGAAAGTTTCTCGTTCCACGCTGCTTCCTTAGCTGCGCCTGCTTCTTTCGCATCCCACTCTGCGTAGACTTCCGACGGAATTTCAAAAGGACCGTGCTCCCAACCAAGTTGTTTACGTGTCGCTGCAATTTCTTCAGCGCCTAGTGGTGCACCATGACAGTCGTGCGAACCAGATTTATTTGGTGAACCAAAACCGATGATGGTTTTAGTACAGATCAGCGTAGGGCGAGGATCTGCTTTTGCCGCTTCAATAGCAGCATTGATTGCTTCAGCATCGTGACCATCTACTGCTGGGATAACGTGCCAGCCGTAAGATTCAAAACGCTTAGGCGTGTCGTCAGAGAACCAACCTTCAACGTGACCGTCGATAGAGATGCCGTTGTCATCCCAGAATGCGATCAGTTTACCTAGGCCTAGCGTACCAGCAAGAGAACATGCCTCATGCGAGATACCTTCCATTAGACAGCCGTCGCCCATGAACACGTAAGTGAAGTGATCAACGATGTCGTGGCCTTCTTTATTAAACTGTGCCGCTAGCGCTTTCTCAGCCATCGCCATACCAACTGCGTTAGTGATGCCTTGACCTAGAGGACCAGTCGTTGTTTCGATACCTGGTGCGTAGCCGTACTCTGGGTGACCAGGAGTTTTAGAGTGAAGCTGACGGAAGTTCTTAAGATCATCGATAGACAACTCGTAGCCTGCTAGGTGCAGTAGAGAGTAGATCAGCATAGAGCCGTGACCGTTAGATAGCACGAAACGGTCACGATCAGCCCACTCTGGGTTAGATGGGTTGTGGTTCAGGTGAGAGCGCCAAAGTACTTCAGCGATGTCAGCCATACCCATAGGTGCGCCTGGGTGGCCAGAGTTTGCTTGTTGTACACCATCCATGCTTAGTGCACGAATAGCATTAGCTAGATTTTTACGGTCCATAATAACTACCAGTCTTTCAATATTGGAATTGGAAATTGAAAGGGGAACGCAAACGTTCCCCTTTTTTAATTCTGTGTGATTACAGCTTAGCTGCGATCATGTCTTCTAGTTTGCCTTGGTCAACGGCGAAGTTGCGGATACCTTCTGCAACTTTCTCAACTGCCATTGCGTCTAGGTTGTGCTCCCATAGGAACTCAGCATGAGTCATTGGCGCTGGGCGCTCTTTCGAGCCCTTAGAGTCAACCAACTTCTCAATTACTTCACCTTCAGCTGCTTCTAGTTCTGCAAGAAGAGCAGGAGCAATAGTTAGACGGTCACAACCAGCAAGCTCTAGGATCTCGCCGATGTTACGGAAACTCGCGCCCATAACAACAGTGTTGTAGCCGTGTTCTTTGTAGTAGTTGTAGATGTCAGTTACCGAGATTACGCCTGGATCTTCTGAAGCTTCGAAGTCGCGACCTTCTTTCGCTTTGTACCAGTCCATGATACGGCCTACGAACGGAGAAATTAGGAATACGCCAGCTTCAGCACAAGCACGAGCCTGAGCGAATGAGAATAGAAGTGTAAGGTTACAGTTGATGCCTTCTTTTTCTAGGATTTCAGCAGCACGGATGCCTTCCCAAGTAGAAGCAAGCTTGATAAGGATGCGGTCATTAGTGATGCCTGCATCGTTGTACATTTTCACAAGCTGACGAGCTTTAGCCACACTGCCTTCTGTATCGTAAGAAAGACGAGCGTCTACTTCTGTTGAGATACGACCTGGAATCGTTGTCAGAATTTCTTTACCGATGTTTACAGCAAGCATGTCACAAGTGTCTTGAACTTGTTGTGCTTTATCATTGCTTTGCGCTTTTGCGTATTCGATAGAAGCATCGATAAGAGGCGCGTACTCTTCGATTTGAGCCGCTTTTAGGATAAGAGATGGGTTAGTTGTCGCATCTTCTGGTTGGTACTTTTTGATTGCGTCAATTTCACCAGTGTCCGCTACTACAGTCGTTAGTTTACGAAGTTGCTCTAACTTGTTGCTCATAATCGATCATCCTATATAAATGGGCTTAAGTGTGGTTATCTGAACCACAGCTTGTGCATTTGCAAGCGAGTCGGCCAATCGTCTCGTCATAATTAACGAGACATCTGCTCAGCCAACTACGGAAAATTTCGGTACCGAACATTTGCTCTGAACATATGATCGGTAGCTGAGTAAATGATGTGTCCATATTTATCCTATCTATACGGAAAGTCAATCGGGGAAGCTGACTTATAGTGAACTTCATCAACGTTTTTTTCTTGGATGTTTAGTCGTTGAACGAATTAAACGTTTGCCCTTATTGTTCAAGGCTTGAACAGTCATATAAAAGTGATAAATCACTACTGAGAAAATGTTATTGCAGTGAGCAAATGTAACGTTAAAATTGCTAGGTAACATATGCTAAGTCAATGAGCAGATGCTCACTACCACATACAATGTCGATCCTCTAAAAGGGCGAGAAAAACCATGAGCAGTTCTAACCAAGATATTTCTATTGAAAGCACAGACTTGTTGACGGAGATCTCCGTTGCTTATTATCAGGATGGTGCGACGCAAGAAGAAATATCAAAAAAATTCGCGATTTCACGTGCCAAAGTTGGCCGAATGCTAAAGCAGGCACGTGATGAAGGCATTGTCGAAATTACCGTAAAGTATCACCCAGTATTTAGCGCCAAAATTGAACAACGTCTAATTGAACGATTTGGTGTTAAGCGAGCATTGGTTGCGCTCGACCAGCCGAATGAAGAAGCACAGCGATTGCAGGTTTCGGGCTTGGTTTCTAACTATTTAACCAGCACGCTTAAAAATGGCATGGTGGTGTCCGTTGGACAGGGACGTAATGTGTCTTCTGTTGCACATCACGTGGGCGTGATTACCCCGAGAGATTGTAAGTTCGTGTGCGGCATCGGCGGTATTCACCCGCGTGGCGGTATGTTTAACGCGGACCATATTTGCCGACAGTTCGCTAAGAAATACGGCGGTACTTCTGAAACCTTGTATGCACCAGCCTACGCAGAAAACCGCGAGCAAAAAGTAGCCTTCATGCAAAACGCAACGGTAAAGCAAACGCTAGATCTTGCACGTAAAGCGGATGTCGCCCTTGTTGGTATTGGTGATATGAGCGAGAACAGTTACATGGTTGACCTTGGTTGGTTTACTCCAGATGAAGTCGTGCAATCACGATTGATGCAAGGTGTTGTCGGAGACTTTGCTGGATATGATTTCTTTGATATTCACGGGAACGTGGCAAACACTGTCATGAGCGATCGAGTGATAGGTTTAGGGATTGATGAATTCCGTCCTATTGCTGAAGTCATCGCCATTGCCGCAGAAAACAGTAAACCTCTTGCGCTACTGGGAGCATTGAGAACTGGAGTTATTGATGTTATCGCGACGAGCGTGAGTAACGCACTTACCGTTTTGAACTTAGATGAGCAAATGCACGATAGCGAAGCATCAGAGGTTTAGCACAAATAATATGCAACTTATGTAATCAGGCTGAGAGGATTTATAGATCACTCGCAGCCTGATTTCGTTTGCAAGTTAAAAATATTCCTCAGGAGTAGTTTGGAATTGATTACTCTGGAGGAAACCATGAAAAAAACACTTCTCGCAGCTGCACTATTTACGGGGTTAACTGGGGTTGCTCAAGCTGAGCAAAAGGTCGTTGCAGGCTACTTCGCTGATTGGCAATACGCGAATGCTGATAACCCATACACAGTGAAAGACATCCCAGCGGACAACCTTACCCATATTATTTACGCATTTTTAAGCATGTGTGGTCCTCATACTGGCGCGTCGGAAACGGTTCAAAAGCTCGTTGCCAAACAATGCGAAGGCAAAGAACCTTACACCGCGATTCTTGTTGATACCGAAGCCGCGCTTGAGAAAGATTTTGGCCCAGTATCTGTCAAAGTGCCTTACAAGGGGCATTTTGCTCAACTCGCCGAGCTTAAGAAGCGACATCCTGATTTAAAAATTCTGCCTTCTTTTGGTGGCTGGACCATGTCTGAACCGTTTCACGCAATGGCGAAGAACAAGCAAGCGATGGATCAGTTCTCAAAAACGGCCGTCGAGTTGATTGCTCAATACGATTTCTTCGATGGGATCGATCTTGACTGGGAATACCCAGGTGGCGGCGGTTTAACCACATCTCCTTGGAACCCAGATACCAAACTGACCGATGAGCAGAAAGCGTTAGAACGTGATGCATTCACTTATCTTGTAAAAACCATGCGTGGTGACTTAGACGCATTAGCGAAACAAACCAAGCGCGAATATGAGCTTTCCACCGCCGTGGGCGTTGGACCAAAAGCAGCGGGTATTGATTGGAAAGTCGCTCAACCTTATTTGACCAATATGTTCGCAATGACTTACGACTTCCTTGGCGGTTGGGGGCAACAAACGGGGCATACAACCAATTTGCACGCGACCGAACGTAGTTGGTGGGGAATGGGCGCGGACGTGTTCATCAATCAGATGATTGAACTTGGTATCCCGAGTGAAAAGCTCGTTATTGGTGCTGCTTTCTATGGTCGTGGTTGGCAGGGGACGAAAGATTTCTCTGGTGAATTACCGACGCAAGACTTGGTCTCTGAACAAGGAGCTCAGTTTGGTACCGGTGAGAACGGCTACTTCATGTTCTGGGACCTGATGAAGAACTACGGCGCGAAGCAAGGTTACGAATACAAGTATGACGAGCAATCACAAGCTCCTTACTTGTGGAACCCAGAAAAGAAAGTGTTTATCTCGTTTGAAGATCAGCGCTCAATCAAAGCCAAAGCTGACTGGGCTAAACAAGCAAAACTAGGTGGTATTTTTACTTGGGAACTGTCTGGCGATCCGAAGGGGGAGTTGGTTGAAGTCATGTATAAAGAAATGCAAAAGTAAGTCCGCAAAGACACCGCTTCTGCATCTATGATAATTAAAACTGGCCGTCGTTAACCAACGACGGCTTTTTCATTGCTGCTTTGTTGGGCATATTCAACTAAGGATTCAAAAGGCAGTGGCTTGGAGTAGAAATACCCTTGGATTAGGTCACAGCCACAAACAGCAAGCTGATCTCGTTGTTGGCTGGTTTCAACGCCTTCTGCTAATACCTTCATACCAAAGTTTTTACCGATAGCGATGATATTTTGCACCATGTTGAGGGCTTTAGCATCACCTTCGATGTTGTCGACAAAGCTCTTGTCAATCTTTACTTCATCAATGGGTAGTGCTTTTAGCATGCTTAAAGAAGAATAACCCGTACCGAAGTCGTCCAGAGAAATTTTGAAACCTAGTTGGTGCAAGCGCTCACAAATAGGTGCGAACTTATCTAAATCTTCAATGAATAAGTTTTCAGTGATTTCCAACGTAACCCGATTTTGGTCGACGCCATGCTTTTTAATCGATGCCAAGAGGTTATCGACAAAGTTAACTTGAATAAATTGTTTTACTGAGATGTTGATGGACATTTGAATCGGTTGACTTGAAGTTGCCATCAGCCTTGCCATATCAACAAGGCTTTTCTCTATGATCAACTCGCCAAGGCGTACCATTAAGCCTGAGCTTTCGGCTAAAGGAATAAATTCGTTAGGAGGTACAAATCCAAGCTCTTCATCTTGCCAGCGAATCAACGCTTCTACGCCATAAATGTCACCGTTTACGTTCAGTTGAGGCTGATAAACCATAAATAGACTTTGTCTTTCAATTGCTAGCCTTAAACGTTGCTCGATGCGCATTTTGTGTAAATGCGTCGCATGCATTTGTTGATCAAACAAGCTGTAAGTATTGCGCTCTTTCTTCGCTTGGTACATCGCAATATCGGCAGATCGAAGTAACGTATCTAGGTTGTTACCATGTGATGGATAAAAAGCAATACCGATACTGCAGCTGAGTAAGAATTGATTGTCTTTGACAATGTAAGGTTCCGATAAATAATCAATGAGGTCGCGAGCGAGTGTTTTTATGCTGCTATCCTCAACGCGATTCACAAGAAGAATAAATTCGTCGCTGGCTTCTCGGATGATAAATCGCCCTTCAGCTTCAAACGTCTTTAGGCGCTGAGCGATTTGTTTGAGCACTTCATCACCAAACTCATGGCCATGCGCGTCATTTACCGATTTAAAGTTATCAATGTCAATAAACATAAGGCTAAAAGGACTTGAAGCCCCCCCTAGCCATTGGCCAATGTGAGTACGCAGGTATTCACGGTTAGGCAATAGAGTAAGGTGGTCATGATGTGCTTGATATAAGAGCTTTTCTCGCGTTGCTAATTCGTTATTCGCAATTGAGCGAACTAACGCATAGAAGCCAGCCTGGATGAAGATAAAGACGAGGGAGTACAGTGCAAATTGTTCGAAGAACCCGCTTTGGATGTATCTAAGATCGGTAGAAGATGACGCCCAAAGTTTGTAATCTGGTAGATACTTTAATGTCACCAATTGATTGATTCTAGGATCATCCGCGACAATGTTAACCGCGCTAGATAGCGATTTGACGGTGTCCCTGTTCCAGCCATACTTTTTATCTACCTGTTCAAAGACGATCGCTTTTTTATGACCATCGGCAGGGTGATTGTAGCTGGAAACCGTTGCTTGTTCTGCTGATGTGAACGTTAAATAACCATCTTCACGCACTAAGGAAACGCGATTGTGCTCGTTGGCATGAATGTCACTGCGAAATACCAAGGATGAATTCATTTTGAAGCCAGCCGTCATCACCGCAACAACTTCACCTTGTTTGTCGCGAATGGCCTTTCTAATCGGGATAACCAATGAATTGAGCGCAGGCATAAAATACGTTCGCCCGACGACCATATGGTGGGATGTGAGAGCGGCCTGGAACGTGTCTCTGGTTTGCGGGTTATGATTGAGGTTCTTGAGTTTCTGAAGATCGAGATTGGAGCTAATTGCAAGATAATCTCCTTTGGGGTTAGTTAAACCAAATGCAGCAATCGCGGGGTGGATGTGCATAAGGTTATCTAACAACGGTCGCATCTGGAGTGAGGCGGTTCGGGTGAAGTCATTCTGCTCTACAAGCTGATGACCGACGACTTCGAGAAGTGTTTCTTGTGCTTTGAAAAGTGAATCAACCGACGAGGCAAACAGCTCCAGCTGAAGGAGCTGTTTGTCTTTATATTTATCGAGCGTGGATTCGTAATGATAATGACCAAACAGAGAGAACAAGCCGACGCTAATTGCGAAAAGCGTCATGTATAGCGTCCAAATGTTCTTCTTTAATCCGATCATATTGTTTTGATGATTCCTAAATTAGTACTCGATTGGTAGGGATTGCTCTGCGCCCCATTCAGTCCATGACCCATCATAGACGGACAGTTTTTGCATGCCTAACTGATAAGCAGCCAATAACAAAATGCACGCTGTGACACCTGAGCCACAACTGAAAATGATTGGTTTGTCATTATTTATTGTTAGTGCGCTAAATATCTGTTGCAACTCTGAATTTGGTTTAATGTGACCGTCCGTTAAGAGTTCTTGAAACGGCAAGCAAACTGCCCCCGGAATGTGCCCGCTACGTAGACCTTCTCTAGGTTCTGGTACTTCACCTAAGAATCGTGCTTTAGAGCGCGCATCAACAATATTGGCGCTCTGATTGGTTGAGTGAGAGAGAACAGCTTTCGCACTCAGGAACGCTTTTTTATTCAATTTGCCAGAAAAGTTACCTAGCTCCTTTGGTTGAATAAGAGCATCTACAACAGGAAGGCCCGCATCTATCCATGCAGGAAGACCGCCATTCAAGACTCGAACCTTTTCATGTCCCATTGCCTTTAACATCCACCAAGCTCTTGGTGAGGCTAATGTACCTGAGTTGTCATAGAGGATGATTAAATCCTCGTTGTTTAACCCTAGCTGCTGTGCATTGCTGTTGAACTCTGCTTCAGTAGGCATCATGTGTGGCAGGGAAGAGCCGAGTAAACTAAAGTCATTGTCGTAATCAAAGCGCAACGTATCAGGAATCCATTGGTTTTGGATTTTCTTGCCTTCAGATGGAATTTGAAAAGTAATGCTCGCATCTAGGAGCTTCAGATTGGCTTGACCTAAGAGGTTTTTCAATTCATCGGTAGTAATCAGTGCTTGCATGTTTTGTGCTTCCTCATCATGGCATGAAGTCTTAAATGAGCAGAGTAGGCTTATTCGCATTTCAAAAACGTGAGCTGTTGCTCGAAGAGAGAATCAGTGGTCTGGCTGAATGTAGCCAAAGAACCTACTTGGCAATTTACCGTTGCGGGTACAGAGATAGGTGCTTGGCCCTGTTCGGGTAAATCGATGGTTAAGTACCGACGTTGCCCATCAATAGACTGAGTTAAGGTATTACTGATGACTGTTGCAGTAACGACTTCTGTTTTCTCTGATGACGTTAACCAAAGCACCAAAACTAACAGCAGTATGGTACCTGCAAAGACAAAAATATAGGTTTTGGGGTTGTCCAACGTACTTGCCCGCTTATTTCTTAATCCTTCTGTTTTACAACAAAAAAATCGCATGTTCAAAAGAACGATGCGATTTTTAAGCTAAAGCACGGACAATTATGCTGTAACGCCTTGTTGTTCATATCTTAGCAGCCCTTTCGGCTTAGACGATAGCTATAAAGTTAAGCTTGTATCGCTTGCTGAGATAACTCGTTGGATCGGATCGGTACCGTCGTAAAACCAAATCTCGACCAGCAAATCCCCTTGGCTGTCAGACATGTTGAAATCAAAATCTGCTTGACCGTTGTTCAAAGGGATAGAAGCCACTTTACTTGGGTAACTGGCTTTATAGTTACCAGAGTTGTCTTCTTGGAATTCCTTATACAAGCTTAAATGAGCTCGTTGTGAAGAAAAACCACTGATATCGACGCTAAGTGTACCTTCTTTAACCGGATTATAGTTAAAGCCCTCTGGAACGACTAGATCCTGCATGGTGGTCTCTTCTTCCGGAACTGTCACCGCTGCTGGAGGTGCAGGTGGTGGCGTTGAGCTGTCATTGTCGCTGCTTCCGCCACCACCTCCACCACCGCCGCCACATGCCGTTAGTGCTAATCCCATAATGATTGTAATTAAGTATTTCATGATGTTATCTCCCTATGGACGGCTGTAGCATTTGTCGGCTGTTGGTGATTGGTGCCAGTTTTGACTCTCTGTACCGCCTGATTCAGCCCAAGCTTGGAATGCGGGGTACGCTTCAACCATGTCAACTCGTTCTAGGGGCCATTCCCAATCTTCTACAATCAGTAGGGCCCAAGGAAGGTAAGTTGCCGTTTTGAAGTAGTTGTTTGAACCGTTCAAACTTGCATCCACACCTCGACCATACAAGGTCGTGTCGAACTGCTCGGTTGGTGCTTGTCCTGGTAAGTGAACTTCCCATTTTCGACCAGGTTGGAAAGTAATGCCTTCACCATGGTAAGTATCTGGTGTTGCAAAGATGAACGGGTCATATGGCATAGCAGTGAGAGCTGAACGATCGGAACCTTCGGTAAAGTAAATATTGAGCGTGAAATTCAATAACGCAGTATTGGTATCACAGTCAGATTCGGTTCTAAAGAAGGTACAGCCGTTACTGGCCCCTGCGTGAACACTCATGTCTTCACCAATGATAAATATTGCTTCATCAGAGATGGTTTCCAGTCCACTCGACGCCTGTTCTACACCGTCGAACGTCAATGTTGTCAACGTAGTCTCGATACTGTTTCTCGATATGCCCGGTAGTCGGATAGCAAAACCGTTTTTATAGGTTGCACCGTAGGCAACCAGTTTACCGGAGATTTTGATATGTTCGACGTGACCAGCTAAGGTGGTTTCTGTCATTTGGAGGTCAACCACGACATCGTTCATGTCGTAGTCCGCAGTATATGGCCAGTTGTCTTCATAAGCGACGGACGCATAATCGTCTGCACTTGGGAAATGTTCAACAGCGTAGCCATTTGCAGTGATCGTAATCGGGTGGTCTTCCACTTCACCAGACGTTGAACCACCATCATAGTTAAGATCAGTTTGTTGACTAAAGCGGAAGCGACTCCAACTTGAACCCGCTGTTGCTGCGGTAGAAACAATGAACGGAAGAGAGTTGCTGCCAGCAGCTAGAAGCTCGTTGGTGAAAACTTGCTCGCCTTCATCATCAAAGTCACCGTCTCGGTTCCAGTCAAACCATGCGGATAGATAGCCTGAGGTAGAAGCAGTTACCTCAATCACGGAGCTTAAACCAGGGTCGAGTGCTGCAACAAAACCAACGCCGTCTTCATCTGCTGTACCGACTGCGTTATCGTCTGCTTGTCCATCAGTATCGCCATCTGGCCCAATAGCACCAAGCCAGGTAATACCATCGACTTCATGACGTGGTCCGTTGGAGCTCAATGTTGTGTTGTGGCTGTCTGGGGCATCACCGAAATCGATTGGATCATCTTCGTCAATCACCGGAGCGTTGGCACAGCGAGCACCGTCATTTTGGCTTGAACTTGGACCGTTAGATACAAACTCTACAGCAGGGACAATACCTGCAGCGATGTTTGCAGCATTATCGTCTGATAAGTCGATACGATAGATTTTGCCGTCTTGGTTTCTTGATACGTAGTAGTTACCATTTACATCAAAATAGCCAGCGCCAAATGTACCTGTTTCACCGGTATCGCCAATTGCCGCTGCATTACCATTACTTGGGTCAAATCGGTAAAGTACGCCCGAGTTATTATCGATGCCGTATAGAAAGCCATTCCCTGGGTGAAAAGCAAAATCTGTCAAATTCACATTCGCGTTTGATGTGATTTGAGTAATGCTTAACGTTGCATTTGGGTCAGAATCCAGCGGTGAGAGATCGATAGAGAACAGACCTTTACCTTTTCGGTAGAGGTAGTAAACATGGTTATATACGTCACCTACGTAAAAGGTATGGTCGGTGGGTAAGCCCGAAACATTTAAGGTTTCGGCTTGGAAATCCTCACCTAAACGGACGATCTTTTTATTGGTTGTGTCGTAGCCGTAGATGTAGCGGTCGGTAAAATTAAAGCCTACACCATTAATGCCCGATGCCAATCCAGTATCGTCTTCTAGTAAAACCGTTGAACCAGTAACTAGATTTACCCCATAGACTTGAACTGGCGTAGATTGAAATAAATATGCTTTGCTTGGGCAGGTATCAAATGGTGCAGCATTTGCGTATGCGCTAACCAAAAGAGACCCAAGTAGTAGTGATGTCCTTTTCATGATTCGCCCTCTCATTGATTCGTAAGATATGCAATGAAAGGAATGTGCCAAATTTTAAGTTGTTGAAATATAAGGCTTATTATTTTTTGCGTTCTTCATTTTCTAATCTGAATGTCAAAATGACAATCGTAATATACCCAAGTAACCTCAAGATGCTTGGTCCAGAGTGAGAATGACTTGGCTTGAAATCTAAACAAGTTGAGCGTCAAAGCCTTGTTTTATTTGTGGTATTTTTTGTCTATGAATTGCAATTTTGAATATTTTCTTGTGAATATTGCGTCTTATTGCAAAGGGATCTTTTCTGAGATTCGCATAAAAAAGTAACGGAAGAAAGGGGGTTCGCTCGCTTTATTATAAGGTTGCTCTGACAAGTGTAAATTGGATTTATGCACTATTTAATGATTATTGTTTCCAATAAACATAGTGGAAATGATTATTCTAATAATAAAAATTACTGAAATATACGCATTAATTAAATATCACTAATAATTATAGTCAATATAAACTATAGTGTTATCGATCCATAAAAATGCTTATTAATTTGACAAGTGTATTAGTCTTGGTTTTTTTAAATAATTTAGCTTTCAAAATGAAAGTCTAAGCCTTAATGTTTTTCCAAATTAGAAGGAGAGCCTTTGATATGGAAAAACACTTACCATTGATTATAAATGGTCAAATAGTTTCTACTGAGGGAAAAGGTTATGAGATCACTTTTGAAGAAAAAAAAGTAAAGATAGATTCTCTGAACCATGAAATTTTGTCACAAATACTTCATTATGACTTTTTGAGTGATCTAAATGTAAATAATATTATCAATTTTCTTTATACAGTAGGTCAACGTTGGAAGAACGAAGAATATTCGAGAAGAAGAGCGTATATTAGATCTCTAATTACCTATTTGGGGTATTCTCCACAAATGGCAAAGTTAGAGGCAAATTGGATCGCGATGATTCTCTGCTCTAAAAGTGCATTATATGACATTATTAATACCGAGCTTGGGTCTACGCATCTCCAAGATGAGTGGTTACCTCAAGGAGAGTGCTATGTAAGAGCCTTTCCTAAAGGGCGAGTCATGCACTTGCTTGCTGGCAATGTCCCTCTCTCTGGTGTGACATCAATATTGCGCGGTATCTTAACTAAAAATCAATGTATCGTTCGAATGTCGGCTTCTGATCCATTTACTGCCCATGCGTTAGCGATGAGTTTCATCGACGTTAATCCTGACCACCCAATTTCTAAGTCGATCTCTGTATTGTATTGGCCTCATAAAGCGGATACGACGCTTGCGGAAGAGCTCATCAGTCATATGGATGCGGTTGTTGCTTGGGGCGGGCAGGATGCGATTGATTGGGCGGTTAAGCATTCACCTTCACACATTGATGTTTTGAAATTTGGTCCTAAAAAAAGTTTCACGGTTTTAGATGAGCCGACTAACTTGGAAGAAGCGGCTTCTGGCGTCGCTCACGATATTTGTTTTTATGACCAGAATGCTTGCTTCTCTACCCAAAATATATACTTTTGTGGAGACAACTACGAAGCTTTTAAGGAAAAGTTAGTAGAGAAATTATGTCTTTATGAAAATATTCTCCCGAAGTCTAGGCAAAGTTTTGATGAAGAAGCTTTGTTTTCATTTACTCGATTAGAGTGCCAATTCTCAGGTCTTAACGTTATATCGGAACCGGATAATAAGTGGATGATTATAGAATCAGAAGCTGGTGTTGAATATAACCACCCTTTAAGTCGTTGTGTTTATATCCACAAAATAAATAAGGTGGAAGATATTGTTGATTATATCGCCAAGCATAAAACTCAAACGATTTCTTTTTATCCTTGGAGTTCTTCAACTAAATACCGAGATATCTTTGCTAAAAAAGGTGTTGAGCGAATAGTTGAATCAGGAATGAACAATATATTTAGAGCAGGCGGTGCACATGATGCGATGCGACCACTACAACGCTTAGTTCGATTTGTGTCTCATGAAAGGCCATATAGCTTCACCACCAAGGATGTATCTGTAGAAATAGAGCAAACCCGATTTCTTGAAGAAGATAAGTTCTTGGTTTTCGTCCCTTAAATAAGGAAATTTATAATGAAAAACCAATGCAAGACTATTTCTCACGTGTTGAGCGTGAATAATGGTCAGGAAATTCATGTCTGGGAAACACCATCGAATGAAAGTGTGCCCAAAAAAAATAATACCATTCTTATTGCTTCTGGGTTTGCCAGAAGAATGGATCATTTCGCAGGCCTCGCAGAGTACTTGTCTGAAAATGGGTTCCATGTTTTCCGCTATGACTCACTTCACCACGTCGGTTTGAGTTCAGGTACCATCGATGAGTTTACGATGACCACTGGAAAAAACAGTTTATGTATGGTCTATCACTGGCTACAACAAAAGGGCATTTCGAACATCGGCCTCATTGCGGCAAGTTTGTCAGCGCGTGTGGCTTATGAGGTCATTGCTGATCTTGAACTGTCTTTCCTCATTACTGCTGTTGGCGTTGTTAATTTGCGTGACACGTTGGAAAAAGCGCTTGGGTTTGACTATCTCAGTTTACCTATCGATGAGTTGCCAAACGATCTTGATTTCGAAGGGCACAAGCTTGGCTCTGAAGTGTTTGTTCGAGATTGTTTTGAACATCATTGGGATACATTGGAATCTACGCTTGCCAAGGTGGCCAATACGTCCGTTCCGTTAATTGCTTTTACTGCCAATAACGATGATTGGGTAGAGCAAGAGGAAGTGTACGGTATGCTCGGAAAGATCAGCAGTGGCAATTGCAAACTGTACTCCCTGCTTGGGAGCTCCCACGACTTAGGTGAGAACTTAGTCGTCCTCCGCAACTTTTATCAATCCGTGACGAAAGCCGCGATCGCGATGGATGGCGGCCGTTTAGAAATCGATGTTGATTTTGTCGAGCCCGATTTCGAGCAGCTTACCATCGCGACGGTCAATGAGCGCCGTCTAAAAGCAGAAATCGAAAGTCGCTCGCCAGAAATGGCTTAATGCTTATCCGCAACACCAATAAATAAGGAAACGTTATGAAATTTGGAAATTTCCTTCTCACTTACCAACCACCTGAGTTAGATCAGACAGAAGTGATGAAGCGATTGGTTAATCTTGGCAAAGCCTCTGAAGGTTGTGGTTTCGATACCGTTTGGCTACTAGAGCATCACTTTACCGAGTTCGGGCTATTAGGTAACCCATATGTGGCCGCTGCACACTTACTTGGTGCGACTCAAAACCTTAATGTTGGTACCGCTGCGATTGTATTACCAACGGCGCATCCTGTTCGACAAGCTGAAGATGTGAACTTGCTTGATCAAATGTCGAAAGGGCGATTCCGCTTTGGTATTTGTCGCGGGTTGTACGATAAAGACTTTCGTGTATTTGGGACTGACATGGATAACAGCCGTGCGCTGATGGATTGTTGGTATGACTTGATGAAGGAAGGTTTTAACGAACGCTATATGGCGGCAGACAACGAGCATATCAAGTTTCCTAGAGTCCAACTGAATCCAGCAGCACACACTAAAGGCGGAGCTCCAGTTTATGTGGTAGCAGAGTCAGCATCGACAACGGAATGGGCAGCACAACGCGGTCTACCAATGATTTTAAGTTGGATCATCAACACGCATGAAAAGAAAGCCCAGCTCGACCTTTACAATGAAATCGCGGCGGAGCATGGTTACGACGTTACCCAAATTGACCACTGCCTATCTTACATTACCTCGGTTGATCATAATTCAGAGAAAGCCAAAGACATTTGCCGAAACTTCCTTGGCCATTGGTATGACTCTTACGTGAATGCCACCACCATTTTTGACGACTCCAATCAGACCAAAGGGTACGACTTTAACAAAGGCCAATGGCGTGACTTTGTTTTGAAAGGTCATAAAGACACGAATCGTCGTATTGATTACAGCTACGAAATCAATCCAGTAGGCACGCCTGAAGAATGTATCGCAATTATCCAGCAGGATATTGATGCGACGGGCATCAACAACATTTGCTGCGGTTTTGAAGCTAACGGTTCAGAAGAAGAAATCATCGCATCCATGAAGCTCTTTCAATCTGATGTGATGCCATACCTCAAAGAGAAACAGTAATAATTATTTTCGATAAGGAAAGGGACATGAAATTTGGATTATTCTTCCTCAATTTTTTGAACTCAAAACGCTCTTCAGACCAAGTCATTGAAGAGATGTTAGATACCGCTCATTACGCCGACCAACTTAGCTTTGATACCGTCGCTGTGTATGAAAATCATTTTTCGAACTTTGGTGCCGTTGGCGCACCGTTGACGGTTGCGGGTTTTTTACTTGGTATGACTCAAAATCTCAAAGTGGGCTCTTTGAATCATGTCATCACCACTCATCACCCGGTCCGCGTTGCCGAAGAAGCTTGCTTGCTTGATCAAATGAGTGAAGGGCGGTTTGTATTTGGTTTTAGTGATAGTGAGAAAAGTGCGGATATGCGTTTCTTTAATCGTCCGACCGATGCGCAATTTCAGGTGTTTGATGCATGTTATGAAATCATCAATGATGCTTTTTCAACGGGTTATTGCCACCCAGACAACGATTTTTTCAGTTTTCCAAAGATTTCTGTAAATCCGCATGCTTATACCGAAGGTGGTCCCGCTCAGTTTGTGAATGCCACAAGTAAAGAAGTGGTCGAATGGGCAGCGAAGCGAGGTCTCGCTCTTGTGTTTAAGTGGGATGATTCCAATGCGCTGCGCCAAGAATACGCGATGCTCTACAACGATGTCGCAAACGAACACGGTGTGGATATTGCGAGCGTACGCCATAAGCTGACTCTTTTAGTCAACCAGAATCCTGATGGTGACAAAGCAAGAGCAGAAACGCATGAGTACTTAGCAGAGTATGTTCGCGAATCTTATCCAAATAGTGACTTCTCAACAAAAATGTCCGAATTGTTGTCTGAAAATGCAATTGGTACTTATGAAGAAAGTACCCAAGCAGCACGTATCGCAATCGAATGCTGTGGTGCTTCTGATGTATTGATGTCATTTGAGTCAATCGCAGACAAGACGCAGCAAAGAGCGGTCATCGATGTTGTGAATGCCAATATTGTGAAATACCACGCTTAAGATCATACCAACGCATAAAGGGGCTACATAGACGCCCCTTTCTCCATCTCTATGCGCAATCGCGCTTATTTATATAGGCATTTATATGGACGTACTTTCAGCGGTCAAGCAGGAAAACATCGCGGCAAGCACAGAAATCGATGACTTGATTTTTATGGGTACACCGCAGCAGTGGTCTTTGCAGCAACAAAAGCAATTGACATCCCGCCTCGTCACAGAGGCGTACCGACATCATTACCAGAATAACGAGGAATATCGCCATTTCTGTCAATCATTAGGCGTGACAAGCGATATCTCTGACCTTAATGATATTCCCGTTTTCCCAACTTCAATTTTTAAACTAAGAACGTTGCTTACGATTGATGACACTGAGGTTGAAAATCGATTCACAAGCAGTGGCACCAGTGGAATAAAAAGTGTGGTTGCTAGAGACCGGCTGAGCATAGAGCGCCTGCTTGGTTCGGTCAATTTCGGTATGAACTATGTCGGTGACTGGTTCGATCATCAAATGGAACTGGTCAACTTAGGCCCTGACCGTTTTAACGCCAATAATATTTGGTTTAAATACGTGATGAGCTTGGTGGAGCTGCTCTATCCGACGGCTTTTACGGTGAACGAAGAAGAAATCGATTTCGAAGCCACGTTAGCAAACATGGCGCGGATTAAAGAAAAGGGTAAGACAATCTGTCTTATTGGTCCTCCCTATTTTATCTACTTGCTTTGCCACTTCATACGTGAGCAAGGGCAAGATTTCAATGGTGGCAGCGAGCTTTACATTATTACCGGTGGGGGCTGGAAGAAGCACCAAGACCAATCACTCGATCGAAAGGCCTTTAATCAGCTTCTGCTGGATACTTTTGGCTTAGATAGCGTGCAGCAGATCCGAGATACCTTCAACCAAGTGGAGCTAAATACCTGCTTTTTTGAAGACAACGAACATAAAAAGAGAGTGCCTCCTTGGGTGTTCGCTAGAGCGTTGAACCCTATCACGCTTAAACCCGTGCCTAATGGAGAGCCTGGCCTAATGAGTTATATGGATGCATCGGCGGTGAGTTACCCTTGTTTTTTGGTCACTGATGATATCGGTATTGTGAGAGAAGAGCAGGGTGACAGGCCTGGCACAACGGTTGAGATCGTCAGACGAGTTAATACGAGAGGGCTAAAGGGATGCGCACTTAGCCTGTCTCAAGCTATTACAGTGAAGGACGTGAAGGAATAAATGCCATGTTATGTACGATAGAAAAGATAGAACCACTGACTAGCTGTATCTTCCGTGTGGTTTTAAAACCAGACCAATCTTTTGATTTTAAAGCAGGCCAATACATTAACGTCAGCTTAAGCTTTGGCAGCCTGCCGTTTTCTATCGCCTCTTGCCCGTCTGAAGGTGGGTTTCTGGAACTTCATATTGGAGGCTCAGAACTGCGCAATAAGAATATTCTCGTGATGGAAGAGCTGACTAATGCTTGGTTCAGCGGTAAAAAGTTAGAAGTGAGTGAAGCAAGAGGCGAAGCTTGGCTGCGAAGCCAAAGTGTAAAACCACTGTTACTTGTGGCTGGTGGGACGGGCATGTCATACACGCTGAGCATTTTAAGAAACAGTCTGCAGCGCGGGTTTACCCAACCGATCTATGTCTATTGGGGTGCAAAGGACATGGACAATCTCTACGTGCATGATGAGCTCGTTGATATTGCGCTAGAAAACAAAAATGTCAGCTATGTCCCTATTACTGAAGTCTCAAATTCACCTCAATATGCAAAGCATGGACAAGTACTCGATTGCGTGATGAATGATTTTCGCAATCTATCTGAGTTCGATATCTACTTATGTGGCCCTGGGAAAATGGTGGAAGTCGCTCGAAATTGGTTTTGTAAGGAAAGAGGTGCGGAACTCGACCAACTTTACGCTGACGCATTCGCTTACTTATAACAAGTTTCAAGGAGAAGAAATCATGAGTTCTGCATCACTTTTAGAAGAGTTTGGTAATCCGCTGCAAAGAGTCGAAAGGGCGATTGAGGCATTGAAAAATGGAAACGGTGTTTTATTAATGGATGATGAGAACCGAGAAAACGAAGGTGACCTCATTTTTTCAGCGCAGCACCTTACTGATCAACAAATGGCGTTAATGATAAGAGAGTGCAGTGGTATTGTGTGTTTGTGCTTAACCCAAGAACGAGCGAACTGGCTGGAATTGCCTCCCATGGTAGAAGATAACCGAAGTAAAAACCAAACCGCATTTACGGTGTCTATTGAGGCGAAACAAGGTGTAACAACCGGTGTATCAGCAAAAGACCGTGTGACAACGGTAAAAACAGCGATCTACTTTGACGCTCAACCAGATGATCTTGCAAGACCGGGGCACGTATTTCCTTTGGTTGCCAAAACCAATGGTGTATTGACTCGTCGAGGTCATACGGAAGGGACGATTGACTTAATGTATCTTGCTAACCTTGTTCCATCCGGTGTGCTATGCGAACTGACCAACTCAGACGGCACTATGGCAAAGCTTCCTGAAACCATTGCTTTTGCAAAACGTCATGAGATGCCAGTTTTGACAATAGAAGACATTGTTGAATATCGGACGGGGATAGACCTACGAAATGAATATGAAAGCAGCCCAATGAGTGAGGTGAGCTTAACGTAGTCAAATTTAATCCTTAACGCTCCTTTTGTTCAGTGCCTACGCTGACTTTTCCGCCCTTCCTCGGGCGGCTTTTTCGTTTGAGGCACATAAAAATTAACCCGCAATGAGCGGGCTAATCAATGTTGTATTGAATGGGTTAGCTACATACAGGGCAGCTTGGCATTTTCATTAGGTTCATTTCTCGCCAAGACATGCTAAGTGCATCAAGGATTAAAATCTTCCCTTTTTTGGGCTGGCCGTAATTCGCAATAACTTTAATCGCTTCCATCGCTTGAACCGCACCAACGATACCGACAACGGGGGCCATCACGCCTGCTTCAACACAGCTTAGTGCACCATTACCAAACAAAGCACTTAGACACTGGTAGCAAGGCTGAGTTGGGTCGTCGTAAGTAAACACGCTGATTTGACCTTCCATACGAATGGCAGCGCCGGATACCAACGGTGTTTTTGTTGCGAAACACAGGCGGTTAAGTTGATTGCGAGTATCGACGTTGTCAGAAGCATCCACCACAATCGTATGTTCTTCGATCAGTGTTTTGAGTTCTGCATCGTCAAGACGTTTAGCGATGGTTTCTACCGTGATGTGTGGATTCAGTTCGCGTAAAGCCTCGGCCGCTGACTCTACTTTTTTACGGCCGATATCAGCATCATGATGAAGTACTTGACGTTGTAAGTTTGATAGCTCGACAACATCATCGTCTATTAACGTGATCTTACCTAGACCTGCGGTCGTTAAATATTGGCTAGAAGCACAACCTAAACCGCCCGCACCGAGCATCAAAACAGATGCTTGTTTGAGCGCTTCTTGTCCTTCAAAATCAAATTGACGAAGAATGATTTGGCGGTTGTATCGCAGCATTTCTGCATCGGAAAGAATAACCACAACGACGTCCTAGTATAAGGTTGAGTTGAAGAGCTGAATTTGCACGGTTTCACCTACTTCGACACGACCACGTTCACGCTCTAGCACCACAAAACAGTTTGCCAAGCTCATTGAGCGGAATGCACCAGAGCTTTGGTTACCCGTTGTCTCAACCACAAACTTGCCATCTTCTAAGCTATAGATGCCACGTTGGTAATCGGTACGCCCCGGCGCTTTCTTAAATGCCGTTTTGGTTGTCGCCGGAATAGACTCTGGCGCTTTCCATTCAGTATGACCAGCAAGTTTTGCCAGCATTGGTTGAACAAGCACATACATGGTGAGTACGGCAGAAACAGGGTTACCCGGTAGGCCACAGAACCACGCTGTACTTAGTTTACCAAATGCAAAAGGTTTACCCGGCTTGATCGCCAGTTTCCAGAAACCGATTTCACCAAGCTCTTCAAGAATGTCTTTGGTGTAATCTGCTTCCCCAACGCTTACACCGCCGGAGGTAACAACTACGTCAGCGAGTGTTTGTGCCTTTTCAAAGGTAGCTTTCAATGTCGCAGGGCAATCAGGGATGATGCCAAGGTCGACAGCTTCGCAACCGAAGTTTTCGATCAGCGGTTTAATGCCGTAACGGTTGCTGTCGTAGATTTGGCCTTCGTCTAGCGGTTCGCCCAGTGGTTTAAGTTCATCACCAGTAGAGAAGAACGCAACTTTTGGCTTACGTACTACTGTCACATGGCTTACACCAAGAGACGCAATCATCGGAATATCGCGAGGTGTTAAACGCGCACCTTTTGCCAGTACGATGTCGCCTTGCTTGATGTCGTCACCTGTTGGGCGGATGTTATTTTGCGGCTTCACGTCAGTTTGATTGAACTGAATGCCTGCATCCGTGACTTCGGTGTTTTCTTGCATGATAACGGCATCGCAACCTTGTGGGATTTTCGCGCCAGTCATGATGCGAACACAGGTACCTTGAGGCCATTCACCTTCAAACGGTTGGCCTGCAAATGATTTCCCCGTTAGAGGAAGGACCGAAGACGACTCAAGATCTTGAATGCGAATTGCATAGCCATCCATCGCTGAATTATCAAAAGGTGGGACATGGATTGGAGACAAGATGTCTTCTGCCAGTACAAAACCTAATGCGTCAGCAAGTGGAAGGGAGAGAGTAGTTTGGATAGGTTTGATTCGCGATAGCATTTTGTCCATCGCGTCTTCAATTGGCATCAAGCCAGGTGCGTCGCAGCAGCCCATTGAGAAAATCCTGTGTTCTTTTGTTTTGTGGCAACTTTACCATAAAAAGGGGACTGAGTAAGAATGTCCACCTATAAAATATGGGTGTAATTATTCAAAAATCCGAGTATCCTTGTCAGCCATCCAAAAGGGGTAAAATCCTTACGGAGGTCAATAAAATCAGCTCAGTAACTTCATTTGATGTGCCTTGGTGTAAAGACACGAACTGAGCAGCTCAAAGCTAATCGACAGATATCAATATGGATTGAATTTAGCTCGCTTAGCAGAAGTAACAAAAGAGGAAGTGGAATGTCAGGTCTTAGCGAGTCAGCGAAGTTAGTAAAAGAAGCGCTAGAGCAACGTGGTTTGGAAACACCAATGCAGCCAAATAACGTAAGCCGTGAAGAGAAGAAAGAGAAGATCGAGCATCATATGCGTGAGATTTTGAGCCTTCTTCAGCTTGACCTTACTGACGATAGCCTCGAAGAAACCCCGCATCGCATTGCGAAGATGTACGTGGATGAGATCTTCTCAGGTTTGGATTACACCAACTTCCCTAAAATTACAGTCATTGAAAACAAGATGAACGTGAGCGAAATGGTTCGCGTGAAAGACATCACGGTGACTAGCACGTGTGAACACCATCTTGTGACAATCGATGGTAAAGCCGCTGTCGCTTATATCCCACGCGGAAAAATCATTGGTCTATCGAAGATCAATCGAATCGTTCGCTTCTTTGCGCAGCGACCACAAGTGCAAGAGCGCATGACGCAGCAAATTCTCGTTGCGTTACAAACGCTACTTGAGTCGGATGATGTCGCTGTAACCATTGATGCGACGCATTACTGTGTTAAATCTCGTGGCGTGATGGATGCCACTAGTGAAACGACTACAACAGCTCTCGGCGGCATTTTTAAAAGCAACCCAGCCACGCGCGCTGAGTTCTTGCACGGTTTACGCTAAGTAACGCAATGAGTTTTCTAAGAGGATGGCAAACGCCATCCTTTTTTGTATCCCTCTGAAACAAAAAGAAACTGGGAATTGAAACGACAAAAATCATTTATCAAACTCTATGTTGACAGCCATAGGCGAACCACTTAATATCCGCGCCCAGCAAACGGTTGCGAGAGATTTTTTCTTCTATTCACTTTGCTCAATCTGATACTTCAAGTTCAGCTGATCTCGGTCAGTTGTCTTTCTTTTTTCTAATAATAGAAAGCCAACAAAATTGAGACTCGGTATGACCACACAAACCTCCATTAACTCGTCTATTCCTACTTCCAGTCACGCATCGGAAAATAGCTGGCAAAAGAAAGCCATTCTTAGTGTTGCATTCTTAATGGCAACCACTTCTGTGGGGCCGGGCTTTTTAACGCAAACCGCCGTCTTTACCAATATCTACAAAATCGATATGGCTTTTCCTGTTTTCGCATCCATGTTTATTACTTTTGGTATTGTGATGAACCTATGGCGCGTTGTGGGTGTTTCTGGCATGCGCATTCAAGATATTGCGAATAAAGTGAAACCGGGTATGGGTTATGTCGTCGGTATTCTTCTCGCGCTTGGTGCTGTTGCGTTTAACTTTGGTAATGTTAGCGGCTCTGCGCTCGGTATTAATGTCTTGACGGGTGTCGATACGACGTGGGGAGCGTTGTTTACTGGTGTAGTTGGCTGTCTATTATTCGTGGTACACAATGCCTCAAAACGAATGGATCAGATGGCTCGTTACCTAGGTTTGTTTATGATCATTTTGATTGCCTATGTTGCTATGACAAGCCTACCACCAATGGGAGAAACCCTCAGTGCTGCGGTAATGCCAACGGACATGAATAGCTTGTTATTACCAACGTTAACGATTGTGGGCGGTGCAGTTGGTGGATATTACACTGGCGCACAACGCTTGGTTGATATTGGCTTACAAGGTAAAGAAAACGTACCAGCAATCAAAACCGCAGCGTGGGCGGGTATATCTATCGCGGTGGTTATCCGTATTTTGTTGTTTTTAGCCGTGTTTGGTGTGATTGCGACTGGTGCGACGTTAGACAGTGCTAACCCAGCGGCGGATGCGTTCCGCCAAGGCGCGGGTGATGTAGGTTACTTCATTTTTGGCTTGGTATTGTTTGTTGCATCGATTACCTCGGTGGTCGGTAACTCATACATGGCGATTTCTTTAATTAAAACACGATTCCCTGTGGTGGCTCGTAACGAGAAAACATGGTGTGTCGGCTTCATCATTATCACATCGCTTGGCACAGTGACGATGAATATGCCAATTTTACTTCTCATGCTCGCTGGCTTGGTGAACAGTATCATTTTGCCGATTGTTCTCGGTATGGTGCTGGTGGCAACACGCAGAAAAGACATTGTTGGTGACTACAAACACCCAGTTTACTTGACGCTTACTGGTGCGGCGATTGTGGTGGTCATGGCGGCGTCGAGTATGACCAATATCAGCAACTTTATTGCTAAGTTTATTGGCTAATGTTGATTGGGTAATATTAGCCAAATTAGGACAAAAGAAAACGACCTCACAAGGAGGTCGTTTTTATGTCTGTTTCGAAGGCGTTCTGATAAGTTCCGGCCAGTACATTTTTACATAACCCGCAGACACCCAAACCACAAGAACCGTGGCGATACTCAGTTCTAAGAATCCAAAGTCATGTAACCAATGCCATTGTGGGTGAGATTCAGCAAAGAAAGAGGTTAAACGGTGCATCGCAATTGCACTGATGACCGAAGGGAAAGTCACGGCTGCAATGGACGGTTGGAATTTGAGACGCAATAAACGGAAGTAACACAAGTAAATCAACAATGTCATTGTAATAGCGATGCCAGCCAATGCGCCGGTTAGGATGGGGTCTGGACTTCCGAAGTTAACCAAATAAGCCGCAAGAGATAAGTTGACTGGTGCGGCCATGATCGCAAGGGTTGGACGTGCTCTACGGGGTAGAGAGCCAAAGAAAACGAGGCGATACAATACTAATGGCAACATAAAGAAGTAAATGCCGATACACATCATTGCCAAGGTTTCAGAAAAGACATTGTGACCAAATTGAGATCCAGCAAGTGAAGAACTGATCAACCCCACCGGATATAAGAACCAACTCGGGACGATATTCGACATTTTGAAGTTCATTATCTGAAAGCCGAAGAACATCACCATCATGGTAAAATGCAACGCAACCGCCATGAACCACAGTGGGTAAGCAATAATCGGTTCGACGGCAGCAAGATAGTCGCACAACATCAATAACGCCATGCTCATTGGTGCCATCAAGCTGCCGCTAAGAGGGTGTTTGATGTCTGCCATAAACAAACGTGGGCTGGTGGCGTATTTCAATAGAACAGGTGTGAGAAGAAGCGCGCCTAGCGCAGCGAGGAAAGGACGTATAGGTTCACCGATATCCGGTACATATAGTGCCCAAGCTTGGCCAAGTCCGATCATGCCCAGTGCTAATGCCGCTTGCGAGGGCGGAACACTGTAAAACTGCACAAGTCTTTTCCAGTTCAAATCTACTCCGAATTGATATTGTCTGAATTCAACGAATGATTATTGCTCTAGGACTATCCGACATTTGGATAGATTGCTCTATTTATGTACGGGATATTATCAAGTTTCACGCGTCGATACCCTTAAATGTACTGGGTAAATATTAATGAATGGGAATTTTGTGAGTTTGATAGCGAATATTTGCAGAGAGATGCAAAAATGCAGAATTACTGGCTCCAAAAATATCCTATTTAAGGAAGATAATTTGGAATCAATATTAAGTTAAGCTTGATTCTCTGGTAGGTCTTGTTGACGTAGTTTGTCATTTTTAAGCGTACGATGTAGCAACTGACTGTAAATCGGTTGTCCGCCAAGTAATTGAGCCACAATCACGGCACCTAAGCTTGTAATAATAAGCGGTAGGATTAAATAGTAGTTATTGGTCATCTCGATAACGAGCAAGATACCAGTGATTGGCGCACGCACGGTAGCCGCAAACAAAGCGCCCATACCAGCAATAGCAAACACCCCCGGCTCGATAGTGAGAGATGGCAACAACATATCCGCACTTGCCCCAAACGCGTAGCCGAATAAAGTACCTAAAGCTAACATCGGTGCGAAGATACCGCCAGGCGCACCAGAACCAAAACAAAGTAGGGTGGTGATGACACGGCCAACAAACAACATCACTAAAATAGAGATAGAGTAGTTGCCATTCGTGATATCAGGGATCAACCCAATACCGCCGCCGGTTAATTGAGGTACATAAAGCAATAATAAGCCAAATACCCCGCCGAGGATGGTCCCCGTGATTAAGTAGCGTTTACGGTCATTCTTGTGAAGTGCAACAAAGCTGTCTTGTGCAATGGTGATCAGTTTATTGAAGACCACTCCGAACACGCCAAAGAGTGAACCCAGTAATAAGAACAACCATAATGATTGCAGTTCTGGCGATTGATACTGCGGCATAGTAATCACCGCTTCTTGGCCATTAATCGCTCGGAAGACAATGTTCGCCATGATCGCAGAGATGATCACTGCACGAATAGAAATTAATGAGTAGCGAAATTGAGGTCGCATTTCCTCAACCACAAACATAATACCAGCCAACGGTGCGTTGAACGCTGCGGCCAAACCGCCTGCTGCGCCGGATGCTAAAAGCGAGTGGCGAGTATCGTCATCTTTGATTCTGAAAATGTCAGTGACCATACGGCCAACCGCCCCGCCCATCTGTACTGTAGGACCTTCACGGCCTAACACCATACCTGAGCCTAAAGCGCCCATGCCACCAAAGAATTTTACGGGAATGACGCGCCACCAACGAACTGGACGAATGTTGTCCATCGCCCCTTCGATCTCAGGGATACCAGAGCCGGACGCTTCTGGAGCAAAGCGGTGTACAAGGTAATAACCAATGAAGGCGAGCGTTGCACTGATCAAAATAGCGGCAAGCCACAATGGTAGTACATTACCAATTTCGCTTTTAAGCCACTCAGTACGAGTTTCGGATACGAAGTGAACGGCAAGCTCAAAATAAGTGCCGACAATACCCGCTAACGTACCAACGATAGCTGCCATAAAAAGGACGGGAAATGAAGTAGACGTTGACCCTCGAGAGACAAACTGGTTAATCGCATCTTTCGGTACGTGCGCTAACACAGATTTTACAATTCTCTCTCGCTTGGTCATTAACAGATTCTCCTGGAAATAAATGGAATGGACGAAAGAAATTATACGCTGACGAGAGTCTAGACCTAATCAGTAAAGATGCAATTTAGCTTTCCACTATTGAGCGGTTCAAGTGTCCTTTGTCCAAATATTGATAAATATTGTGCTATTGATCCCATATATAGCGACATTTTTTTATTGGTTAACCTTGTTTTCTGAGCAAAATGAACCATGCTTTAGGTGTAAAGCAACATGACTGCTTAAGAAGGAGGGATGTGAGGTTTTACACACAATTTGGATGGATTCAAACCCTACAGAAATTCCTCGTCATTTGTTCGGGATGCATCAATAGACTTCCCGATTCGCATACTCACGATTGAGTCACGAGGCAGAGGCGCACGCATAAGTGCGCCTTTTTAATGCCTGCTAGTAACGTTTCAGTGTTGGTTATAATACAGTATGGAATGTTGATTAATATAATGGGTGTGATATCTTGTATTTTGTAATGGTTCTCAGCGTGAAGGACTACGCTATTCAGGTTCGATACAAGATTGATGCGGGCTAGAAGGTCCGCTTTTTTTGTTGCCAAATTTAGACCTTTGACCTTGTCATTTTTCTTTCAAACCGTAATGATCTTCGATTCTCAATCTCACTGAAGAACAGAAAACTGAATCATGCCGCGTCTTTCCTTATCTGCTGTCACTTGCTTTTCACTCGTTGTTTTTTTCCACACTCATGTTTCATTTGCAAACGGTTTTTGGTGGCAGGCATTGTTGTCAGAGAAGCCGTTGACAGAGGTAAGAGAAGTGATAAAGCAAGGTGGCGAATGGTATGAATGTGATGCCTTCGATCAAATGACGGTCATGTGTTTAGACGAGTTTTATTATTACAATATAGCGCTTTATGGTGAGCTAACCTTAAGAAATCAGAGCATGACCTTATCTTTGTTAGCGGCATATGATGCGCAAACGTTGAGTGACCTTATTCTGAATTTGAGAAAAGACGGTTTTGTGATGAGTGCGCTTGATATAGGGGACGAGCATTATGATGTACGTGAAGCACTGCAACAGCAATCGCCTGAAGCGGTAGATAGGGACGTCGTATTGCTTATGAATCAATATCCTCAAGATGTACCTAGAACACTCGATTGGCTACGGGCTCAAGAGTTTGAAGCATCGTTGCCAAAAGTTAAGGCTAATTTAACGAGTGATGGGGAGGTGCTAGAGTTAACCATCACTCGCCTTTAGATTCATTATGTAGGGCAAGAAACGTCGCCATGGCCGATTCGTCAAGAAAGCCATCTGACTTTTTGTGTGCGCGTAAGTACTGATAGCCAGCGATGAGCTTTCGATGCTGTGCTAGTTCCGACTCAGGTATGGTCTTACTCATGACATGTTGGAACGCCAGCTTGTAAGCGGGCATATCTACCACTTCTGCTTGGCGATAGAGGTAACCGCAACCTGTCGCTAACCATTCTAAAGAACAGTTTGCACGCATCGCGATTTGGTTGGCTTTGCTTAAACTTGGTTCACTGCCTTTCAGATATTTCCGAATCATCGCCTCAGAAACATCGACACGTCGAGCAAAGCCACTGATGCTCTCTTCACCAATTAAAGTCGCTAATCGTTGGGCAAAAGACATAATTCGTACTCCAGTTCGAATTGCGAAAGTTTACCCGTTGAGCCCACGGTAAAACAAGACTAGGATGAAAGCAGATTAAGAAAAGGAGAAAACCCATGGTTGCAAAAGTAGTGACTGCACCAAACGGTCCAGAGTTTTCTGAACTGGTTCAAGGATATTGGCGTGCAGTAGATTGGGGCATGACGGCTCAAGAGCGTCTGTCATTCCTAAAGCAACATATTGAGTTAGGTATTACCACCGTCGATCACGCAGATATCTATGGTAACTACGAGTGTGAAGCGTTGTTTGGCGAAGCTCTAGCATTAGAAAAAAGTATTCGTCAGCAAATTCAAATCGTCACTAAGTGCGACATCAACTTGTGTGGTGACAAAACGCCAGAGCGTAAGATCAACCACTACGACACAAGCGCAGCGCACATTTATCAATCGGTAAATAACTCGCTTGAGCGACTAAAAGTGGATGAAATTGATGTCCTGTTGATTCACCGTCCCGACGTATTGATGGATGCAGACGAAGTCGCAGAAGCATTCACTGAGCTACATAAAGTCGGTAAAGTGAAGCACTTTGGTGTGTCTAACTTTTCGCCTCGTCAATTCGAACTACTGCAATCGCGTTTAGGTAAGCCTCTTGTGACTAACCAAGTGGAAATTAACCCGCTTAACTTCGAGGTTGCTCACGATGGTACACTCGACCAAATGCAAGCACTTCGTACTCGTCCAATGGCTTGGTCATGCCTAGGCGGCGGCGCTATCTTTACCGGCGACAGCGAGCAAGTAATTCGTATTCGTAACGAGCTGGAAGCCATCCGTGAAGAAGTCGGTGCAAATAGCATCGACGAAGTGATCTACGCTTGGATTCGTCGCTTACCATCAAAACCGATGCCAATCATTGGCTCAGGTAAGATCGAGCGCGTACAAACTGCGGTAAATGCACTTGATATTGAACTGACTCGTGAGCAGTGGTACCGAGTTTGGGTCGCTTCAAAAGGCCACGGTGTGCCATAGAAAGCACATTTCAAAGCAATACAAATAGAACCATCGACTGGGCACTCTAACGAAGAGTGCCTTTTGCATTTCCTGCTTGATTCAATTTCTTATTTATTTAACGCAACCCTTTGCGTATCAAGGGCTGTAGAAGTTTTAATCACTCGTGTTTTATGTCACTAAATGTATCACGAATTGGGGAATAGTTGCTTTCGCAGGTTCACTCATCTATTCATATTGCGTATGCTTACCCAGTAAACAAAAAACGACAACTCTTTGTCTGTATCGCACGAACAATCTGATAGACTCCTGCGCAGATTGTTGAATATTTAAAGGTGGTTGAATGTCTTTTCCTGTACTCATCTGTGATGATTCAGCGTTAGCACGCAAACAGATGGCAAGATCACTGCCAGCAACATTAAATGCAGACGTGACATTTGCCATTCACGGTAAAAACGCGCTTGAAGAACTCGCGCAAAAAGAATTCAAACTGATGTTTCTAGACTTGACCATGCCAGAGATGGACGGTTTTGAAACATTAGAAAACATGAAGCGCCTTAGCATCCAGACGCCCGTCGTCGTTGTGTCTGGTGATATCCAACCAAAAGCGAAGGAACGTGTATTCGCACTTGGTGCTAAAGCGTTTATTCAAAAGCCAATTGGAAAAGATGAGCTTAAGGCAACGTTAAGAGAGCTTGTCGAACCCGATCAACGCCCTCAGGTGATCACGCCTACGACGCTCGAGCTGCCGATTTTACGTCGCCGCGATATTTATATGGAAGTGGCGAACGTTTCTATTGGCCGTGCGGCGGATGCCCTAGCACGTCATTTCGATGTATTTGTTCAACTTCCATTACCGAATGTGAACATCTTCGAAGTCAGCGAACTTCATATGGCTTTACGTGATTTGGCTTCACAAGACAACGTCTCAGGTGTGTGCCAAGGTTTTTGTGGTGAAGGGATCGCGGGTGAAGCACTCGTGCTCTTGAGTGACTCCAGTGTTTCTGATCTTAAGAAACTGATGAAGGTGCCAGCAGACAGTGAAGAGTTGGAAGAGCTTGAGCTGCTGATGGATATCTCCAACATTTTGGTCGGTTCTTTCTTGAATGGCTTAGGCGAGCAATCTGAAGTACGATTTTTCCAAAGTCCTCCGGTTTTGCTCGGCCAGCATATCTCGATTGACTCTATTATCGAATCAACCACAGGCGCGTTCAGTCGTACCATGACCTTTGAAGTGAGCTACAACATCGAAGGCACCTCAATTCGTTGTGATCTTCTGTTTATGTTCGTTGATGAGTCATTGCCGTTGCTGGATAACAAACTGTCGTACTTAATGGAGGACTTCTAATGCTGAATCTACCCGCAGAATTTGAACAATTCCATTGGATGGTTGACATGGTGCAGAATGTCGATATGGGTTTGGTCGTTATAGATAAAGAATATAACGTGCAAGTGTGGAACGGGTTTATGACTCATCACAGTGGTTTGCAGTCACATGAGGCTATTGGCCGCTCTATCTTCGATATTTTCCCAGAAATCCCACAAGAGTGGTTCAAGCTCAAGACTAAACCTGTCTATGATTTGGGTTGTCGCAGCTTTATTACTTGGCGTCAGCGTCCGTATTTGTTCCGATGTCGTAACGTTCGTCCTGTCACTCAGCAAGCCGAGTTTATGTACCAAAACGTGACGCTAAATCCAATGCGTACCCCAACAGGGAAAATCAATTCGTTGTTCTTGTCGATTCAAGATGCGACCGCAGAAGCCTTGATGGTGAAAGACCAAAAATAAGCTTGAAAAAATAAGCATGGTAAAAGCCGAGGTTCGCCTCGGCTTTTTTGTATACTTAAATCGTGTTTCCCCAATTTGCAGAATATTAAAATGGACTTTAATCTCGCCCTCAAACTCTACACCTCAGAACAAGTCAGAAGCGGAGAAGTTGTTGCTGCTCAAATGGCGGGTGTTTCGATGTATAGCCTCATGCAACGTGCTGGAATGGCTGTGTACGAACGTTTTCTTCATCTTTACCCTAGATCTCGAAATGTGCTGGTGGTCTGTGGCAAAGGTAATAATGGGGGAGACGGTTACGTGTTTGCGACCCTCGCTAAACAGGCGCAATTAAATGTACGTGTGTTTCAGTTAGGAGACCCTACATCACTGAAAGGTGACGCGTTGAGAGCATTTGAAGACTGGCAAACGGTCGATGGTGAAATCAGCAGTTGGGATGATTGGCATACTGCTTTACTGGAAGCAGACGTGATCATTGACGCCATGTTAGGGGCGGGGCTGAGTGGAGTAGTGAGACACGAATGTCGCCGTTTTATCGACCAAATAAACCAAATTCATTGTCCGGTCATTTCCATCGATATACCTTCTGGATTAAGTGCAGATACAGGCGCTGTGCTCGGTGATGCCGTTAAAGCCAACCATACTGTGACGTTTATCGGAGTGAAACAGGGGCTATGTACTGGACAAGCAAGAGACTACGTTGGCGAGTTGCATTTCTCTGGTTTGGGCGTGAATGTAGAATTTGAGTCCATAGAAGAAGAAAGTGCGTTAGGCCTCGATGAGCAAGTCATCAAAAGATTACTTCCCGATAGGAAAGCCACTTCCCACAAAGGTGATAATGGAAAGTTGCTCTGTGTTGGCGGTAATCAAGGACTATCTGGAGCCATTCGATTATGTGCTTCTGCCGCCGTTCGGACTGGCGTGGGATTAATTGCAACCATCACTCATCCGGATTCATTGCTTCCTTTACAAGTCGGAGTGCCAGAAGTGATGAGCCAGAGCATCACCTACGAGAAATTAAAAGCAACAGATAACGAGCTGGTGAAGCGAGCGTTATGGGCAGATGTTTTAGTCTTTGGGCCAGGCTTTGGTCAGGACGAATGGGCGCATAAGGCTTATCAATTCTTATCACAACAACATAAGCCCAAGGTAGTGGACGCCGATGGCTTGAATATTTTGGCCATGCTCAACCATAGGAATGATGTGGTGGTCTTGCGAGACGAACTACGTGTCATGACACCACACCCGGGAGAGGCCGCGCGTTTACTGAATATTTCGACAAAAGAGATCGAAGGTGACCGCTACGCAGCAGCAAGACAACTGCATGAGCGTTATGGCGGAGTTATTGTTCTCAAAGGCGCAGGCACTCTCATATACGATGGAGCGAGAATGTACGTTTGCCTGGCGGGTAATCCGGGAATGGCGAGTGGGGGAATGGGGGATGTTCTTTCTGGCGTTATTGCGGCTTTGCTTGCGAAACGGTTGCCGATTGCAATTGCCGCTCGTCTTGGTGTCATTCTTCATAGCCATTCTGCGGACTTAAATGTGCAGCAAAATGGTGAAATAGGGCTGACTGCTACTGATGTGATCGGAACACTTCGACAAGCGATTAACTCACCGGATGCGTAAATGCACAAAAATGCCGTTGATTTTGGCAAAAAAAGTGATGTCTAGGGTAAAAAAAACGATAAAAACTTTTTAAATAAACACTCAAATTGCGTTCGATTGATGTGATTTTAAACGTTTATGAGAAGTTGAACGTCAAATGCTCTGCGATGTCACGCAAAGGTTTGCGCAAAGGATTACATAGAGAGTGTTCTTAACTGTTTGATATTAATGATTAAATTGTGATTTGGTTGGGAGGGAAGGTGTTTTTGATATGCGATTTTCCAGATGGTATCACAAAAAAAAATCAAATATCAGACTTGTAGGAAAGAAATCACAGCCTATAATGCTGAAAACCGGAGCGTCTGCCAACGCTCCGGTTTTTTTGTGTCCGAAGAACAGTGAACTCGTCTGCCAACGATGCCACTACGCACTCTGAGATGACACATATACTTATGAATCAAGGAATTACACAATGCGTATCGAACAAGAACTTAAGTTAGGTTTCAAAGATGTACTGTTTCGCCCGAAACGTTCAACCCTTAAGAGCCGTTCTCAAGTAAATTTAACCCGCGATTTTACATTCAAGCACAGTGGCCGTCAATGGTCTGGTGTACCTGTAATTGCGGCTAACATGGATTCGGTTGGTAGCTTCGCAATGGCGAAAGCACTAGCAGAGCATGGTGTAATGACCGCTGTTCACAAACACTACACAGTTGAAGACTGGGCAGAGTTTGCTAAATCAGCAGACAAAACCACTTTAAATAACGTAATGGTGTCTACGGGTACGTCTGAAGCAGACTTCAAGAAAACGCAAGACATCATGGCGCTTTCTGATGAGCTCATCTTCATCTGTATCGACATCGCGAACGGTTATTCAGAGCACCTAGTAGAATACGTACAACGTGTACGTGCAGAATTCCCAGATAAAGTTATCTCTGCGGGTAACGTAGTAACTGGCGACATGTGTGAAGAGCTCATCCTAGCGGGTGCAGACATCGTTAAAGTTGGTATCGGCCCTGGTTCGGTATGTACGACACGCGTTAAAACAGGTGTTGGTTACCCTCAACTTTCTGCAATCATAGAATGTGGCGATGCAGCGCACGGCCTTGGCGGTATGATCGTCGGTGACGGCGGCTGTTCATGTGCGGGTGATGTTGCAAAAGCATTCGGCGGCGGCGCAGATTTCGTAATGCTAGGCGGCATGCTTGCTGGCCACGAAGAGTCAGGCGGCGAAGTCATCGAGCAAGACGGCAAGAAATTCATGAAATTCTACGGGATGTCGTCTAAGAGCGCGATGGACAAACACTCTGGTGGTGTTGCTGGATACCGTGCAGCGGAAGGTAAAACCGTACTTCTACCTTACCGCGGTAGCGTTCACGGTACTATCCAAGACATCCTTGGTGGTGTTCGCTCAACGTGTACCTACGTAGGCGCAGCTAAGCTCAAAGAGCTAACTAAGCGTACAACTTTCATCCGTGTACAAGAGCAAGAAAACAACGTATTTGGTAAAGAGTAAGCATTCGCTGGAATACAATTGAATAGATTAAGAGCCGCAGTTTGCGGCTCTTTTTGTTTCGTATTTTGTTTTCTATCGATAAATCCCCTTCTTTAGAAGACGGTGATTTTTCTTTGTTTTTTTGCCCGAAGGTCGGCCTATGTTCAATATCTTCTCGTTTGTGACCAATAAATCAAGGAGATAGAACATGAGCAGATACAAATCTGTTTCACATGTGTAGTTAGATGCCACACTGCGATATAAATACTGAACCGATAATAGAGCCCGCCCCTTTCTTTTGTAAAAAGTTGAATTTACTAGCCTTGGCATAATGCCGAAGGCTTAAATGGGGGCGGGAAGGTTTATACTAATTAGAGCAGCCTGCAATGCATGAGGAGTAGGTATTCCTCACTTCAATGGAAGCATTAACCAACTGAACAACTGCTTTAGTTATTCGCTGCACAAAAATATCCATGTGAACTGCTCTCAGTGTACGTTGTACTTGGTCATCAACGCTATTGCCACTAACAATAGAACGAATAGAGGCGGAGTTTCCACATGGATGTCATGGCTTTCATTTCGCCCGATCCTTAAGCTCTACATGGCGCTTTCTTGAACGCGTTCTTCTTGTGTTTCAAAATGGACCTCAACTCGACGGTTCTTCGCTTGGCCATCTTGGGTTGCGTTGCTCATTACCGGTTTGCTCTCTCCTAGACCTAAGACAATGAGTTTTTCAGATGCCACACCATTTTCAACCAAATACTCCGCTACTGCTTTCGCTCGACGTTCTGATAGAGCTTGATTGTAAACCTTTGTTCCGCGGTTATCGGAATGCCCAGTTATGAATACTTGCCCCAACTTACCCTTTTTGAATTCTGTCACTAGTTGATTAAGCTCATCGCTGCTTTGCATGTGAGAAGAGTCAAAAGCAAATAAAATATTGATCTTAACTGGAACGTTCTCTATCACAACTGTTTGAGGTAACTCAGGTGAAGGCGCTGGCGTTGATGATGTATTCAGTGTTGGTGTGTGCTGGACAAAATGATAGGTGAGTCCTAAAGAAGTAAAGTGTAAATCAGACTGAAGAGCACGGCTGTCACCGATACCATCAATAAACTGATACTCACTGCGCAGAGACCACTGCGGAGACAAGCGATAGTTTACCCCTAATGCAACGAGGGTATTCCAGTCTTGGCTACTTTGTTTTTTGCTATTGTCAGAGACTTTTTCAATATCTTGATAAGCCCCCCCTAAGCGGCCAAAGAGAGACCACTTCGGGGAAAGGGAGTAAGATAGTTTCGCTGATAGTTCTGCACCAAAGGTATCTGCACTAACGGATCCTGCGTCATAGCGAGCATCTGGTTTACCATAATCTGTAACACCACCCTCTAGGGCAAACCAATCATTAAATTGGTAACCGCCATAGAGACCAGCACCAAATGTTTGATCGTTACAAGCGTTAGCTTCACGACCGCAGGCATCTTTAAAGACCGACCAACCTAAACGGCCTCCAAGATAAAAATGAGCAGACGTTTGGGAAGATAACACGCTCACATCTTCTAATGCTGAAACCTGCTTCTCTGCCGCAAGGGCGGGGAAGGTCTGTATCATGGGAATTAACCATACTAATAAGGCCTTATTCATAAGTGTCCTCTAAATAAGTGCAGTGAGTTGTCAAGGTGATTATTTTTTCGCTGACGACGTCAGTCTCTCTATTTATTTATAATAGTAGACGTCGATCCAGGAGAATTAATGAGAAAGAACTTTGAACATGATCAGTGACCAACTTATTCACCACCTGTAGGCAACAAAGTGCGCCAGTAAGTTGATGTGAACGTCCTCGTCGCGAACTTCAAAGACTGAATCACGGACTATCCAAGACACACAGATACAGCGATACACATAACCCTAATCTCTTGCATTGCTTCCCAATAGTAAAGAGGCAGTGACTTGTGTTGCTAGATATCTACATCGCGTCGTTTGAGTCCATAGCCGATTCGGTTTTTTGTCTTTCTACGCTTACAAATACGTTAAAGTAAAATGCTCATGGCAAAAAACCAAGCGCACGCAGCTTTAACCCCAATGTTCCACTTGTTAAAGCAGAAAGTCGGTCTAATTTACTGTCTGGAATCAGTTGACTACAACAGGAAAGTTCTTGAATGAGAAGTTACTGTAACGAGGTTCAGACTTTTCTTACTTTACGTAATCCATCTGTAGTGCTCAAATAGCGACCACTTAAAAATGGTGCTAGGCTAAATCTAAGTTGGCATTTATATCTTTGATTATAAAGTATGTAATATTTTTTATTTTTCTTAAGCAAGATTAATTACTTGCACAATATAGAAAAACTCTTTGTATACAACTGCTAGAGCTATCGATTTAAAGTTCGCTCGATGAATTGACAGAATAAGACATAGTAGAGGAAGTAAAGTTTGTGAGATATATAGTTTTTTTGTTTACCCTCCTAATATTATCTGGGTGTAATAATGGAGACCAAGGTTTACTTGGAGAACCGGGAGTTTTACCCGAAAAAGTCACTGAGTTGAACGTATCTCCTAAGGTATCAAAGACTCCTGTTGGTTTTTCTATGTCTTACAAAGCAGAGGCGCTTTTATCTAATAAGTTGTCATATGATGTAACCAATGAAGAGTATATTACTTGGCATTCTAGTAATAATGAAGTTGCCGTAGTTAATCACAAAGGGATAGTAACTACAGTATCTGAAGGTGATGTCATTATTACCGCGACGGGTATTGCAGATGACCAAACCTTTAGCGCCAGTGCGGAGTTGCAAGTGACGGGTGCAGTGGTGGAGTCACTAGTGATCACACCAAAGGTAGGTGAGATCCCCGTTGGTTTAAAACATCCTTTCGTTGCAACGGCGTACCTATCGGATGGCAGTGCTTTAGATGTCACTAAAGATGAGGCCATTAGTTGGAGCAGCGATAATAGTGCCGTAGCCAGTGTCAGTAACGCAGAAGAGACAAAAGGTTCTGCCAAAGGTCTCGCTGTAGGTACAGCGATCATAACCGCGACCGGTGTTGCAAATGGCCAAACCTTTAGCGCCAGTGCGGAGTTGCAAGTGACGGATGCAGTGGTGAAATCACTAGTGATCACACCAAAGGTAAGCGAGATCCCAGTTGGTTTAAAACATCCCTTCATTGCAACGGCGTACCTATCGGATGGCAGTGCTTTAGATGTCACTAAAGATGAGGCCATTAGTTGGAGCAGCGATAATAGTGCCGTAGCCAGTGTCAGTAACACAGAAGAGACAAAAGGTTCTGCCAAAGGTCTCGCTGTAGGTAAAGCGACCATTACCGCGACGGGTGTTGCAAATGGCCAAACCTTTAGCGCCATTGCGGAATTGGAAGTGACGGGGGCCGTGGTTGAGTCACTAGTGGTCACACCAAAGGTCAGTGAGAGCCCAGTCGGTTTAAAACATCCCTTCATTGCAACGGCGTACCTGTCAGATGGCAGCGCTTTGGATGTCACTAAAGATGAAGCCATTAGTTGGAGTAGTGATAATAGTGCCGTAGCCAGTGTCAGTAATACAGACGAGACAAAAGGTTCAGCCAAAGGTCTTGCTGTAGGTACAGCGATCATTACCGCAACGGGCGTTGCAAATGGCCAAACCTTTAGCGCCAGTGCGGAATTGGAAGTGACGGGGGCCGTGGTTGAGTCACTAGTGGTCACACCAAAGGTAAGTGAGAGCCCAGTCGGTTTAAAACATCCCTTCATTGCAACGGCGTACCTGTCAGATGGCAGTGCTTTGGATGTCACTAAAGATGAGATCATTAGTTGGAGTAGTGATAATAATGAGGTAGCCAGTGTCAGCAATGCAGAGGAGACAAAAGGTTCAGCCAAAGGTCTCGCTGTAGGCAAGGCGATCATTACCGCAACGGGCGTTGTAAATGGCCAAACCTTTAGCGCCAGTGCGGAATTCGAAGTGACGGATGCTGTGGTTGAGTCACTAGTGGTCACACCAAAGGTAAGTGAGATCCCCGTTGGCTTAAAACATCTCTTCATTGCAACGGCGTACCTATCGGATGGCAGTGCTTTGGATGTCACTAAAGATGAGGCCATTAGTTGGAGTAGTGATAATAATGAGGTAGCCAGTGTCAGTAATACAGGGGAGACAAAAGGTTCAGCCAAAGGTTCAGCCAAAGGTCTCGCTGTAGGCAAGGCGATCATTACCGCAACGGGTGCTGTAAATGGCCAAATCTTTAGCGCCAGTGCGGAGTTGCAAGTAACGGATGCGGTGGTTGAGTCATTAGTGGTCACACCAAAGGTCAGTGAGATCCCCGTTGGTTTAAAACACCTCTTCATTGCAACGGCGTACCTATCGGATGGCAGTGCTTTGGATGTCACTAAAGATGAGGCCATTAGTTGGAGTAGTGATAATAATGAGGTAGCCAGTGTCAGTAATACAGGGGAGACAAAAGGTTCAGCCAAAGGTTCAGCCAAAGGTCTCGCTGTAGGCAAGGCGATCATTACCGCAACGGGTGCTGTAAATGGCCAAACCTTTAGCGCCAGTGCGGAGTTGCAAGTAACGGATGCTGTGGTTGAGTCATTAGTGGTCACACCAAAGGTCAGTGAGATCCCCGTTGGTTTAAAGCACCCCTTCATTGCAACGGCGTACCTATCGGATGGCAGTGCTTTGGATGTCACTAAAGATGAGGCCATTAGTTGGAGTAGTGATAATAATGAAGTAGCCAGTATTAGTAATACAGGGGAGACAAAAGGTTCAGCCAAAGGTTCAGCCAAAGGCCATGCTGTAGGCAAAGCGATCATTACCGCGACGGGCGTTGCAAATGGTCAAACCTTTAGCGCCAGTGCGGAGTTGCAAGTAACGGATGCGGTGGTTGAGTCATTAGTGGTCACACCAAAGGTAAGTGAGAGCCCAGTCGGCTTAAAACATCCCTTCATTGCAACGGCTTACCTATCGGATGGCAGCACTTTGGATGTCACTAAAGATGAGGCTATTAGTTGGAGCAGCGATGATAATGAAGTAGCTAGTGTCAGCAATACAGAAGAGACAAAAGGTTCAGCCAAAGGTCTCGCTGTAGGCAAGGCAATCATCACCGCGACGGGTGTTGCAAATGGCCAAACCTTTAGCGCCAGTGCGGAGTTGCAAGTAACGGATGCTGTGGTGGAGTCACTAGTGATCACGCCAGAGATAAGTGAAATACCCGTAGGTCTAACGCAACCTTTCACGGCAACGGCGTACCTATCGGATGGCAGTGTTTTGGATGTCACTAAAGATGAGGCCATTAGCTGGGGAAGTGATAATGATGTGGCCACCAATGTCAGTAATGCAGACGAGACAAAAGGTCATGTCGAAGGTATCTCTGTAGGCAAGGCGGTCATCACCGCGACGGGCGTTGCAAATGGTCAAACCTTTAGCGCCAGTGCGGAGTTGCAAGTGACGGATGCAGTGGTGAAATCATTAGTCGTGGCGCCAAAGATAAGTGAAATACCTGTTGGTTTAACGTACTCGTTCACAGCAACGGCATATCTATCAGATGGCAGTGCTTTGGATGTGACTAAAGATGAGTCCATTAGCTGGAGTAGTGATAACGATGGTGCTACCAGTGTCAGTAATACAGAGGAAACTAAAGGTGATGTCGAAGGCCTTGCTGTAGGCAAAGCCATCATTACCGCGACAGGCGTTGCAAATGGCCAAACCTTTAGCGCTAGTGCGGAGTTGCAAGTAACAGATGCAGTTGTTATGGAGCTTCAAGTTTCTCCTGTAGAACGCTTGCTTCCCGTTGGAATAGAGAAAGAGTTTATTGCAACCTTGGTTTTTTCTGATGGCTCTGAGTTAAATGTCACTGATGATCCCTCAATACATTGGAAAAGCGAAAATTCAGATGTTGCGACTGTTACTACCGGTTACATTTCCGGGAATGGAATTGTAAAAGGTATCTCTATTGGTAGCTCGGTTATAGCTGTATCTGGGAAATTTGATGATGTTTTGTTCTCTGCTAGCGCGAATGTGGGTATAACTGAGGACAAGTTGCATGCGCTTTACATTGACGGGGCAGCAAGCATACCTGTGTATAATTATCTGGGACCTATCACAGAGCACTATAAAGTTTATGCTGAATATTCAGATATTGGAACGGTAGAGTATGTTGGGAGTTTGGATTGGGAAGTTGATATTTCTGTCATTGGGTTAGCTACTTTTGACCCTGTGTCTTATTCAATTACAACGAACCCTATGGCTCCAGAAATTGCAGGAAAAGTCACTTTGACTGCGTGTGTTAAAGATGGTGTTACTTGTGTTTCAAAAGAAGTGATATTGTTCACACAGATAATACAAGTTTTGGAAGATGATGTCGGAGGCGAGAGCCGAAGTTGTGAGGATCTTGGTTATAAGTCAATAAATGAAGCTGCATTTATTGAGATCTTCAATTCGGAGTTCAGACCTGCTGATGTTTCTAGTTGGGATTCTACTAGTCAATATTGGTCCTATGGCCTTACCGCTGATATTTTCGGAAGAATATTACCTCGAACTGCATCGGGGCCAGTAAAAAGGGCTGTTTATATTGAAGATGGTGCCACAAGCCCAAGTACTGGAAGGGAATTTATAACAGATACATATGATTTGATTTCAAGTAGTTTTGGTAGGGCGAATTTGATTTGTAGTATCGATTGATAGCTAAATACTGTAGGTTAGAGCGATTATTGGGAATACCTAGTTATCGTCACCGCTTAAACTCTCATATTTAAGTGAAAGCTTGTTGGAAATTAAAAGACAGAACATGCAAATGTTCTGTCTTTTTTGATGTTAATTCCATGAGCTCTTTAAATTGCTTTGCACGAATTATATCACCCTTAGATGCTATCTTTTGTTCTTTTGTACTTCGTAAGATGCTCTTTTTCATAGCAGAAGCATAGGTGAACATATGGCTAATCGAGTGTATTTAGAGTTAGCAAAGCAAGCTGGCGATAATGAAAGAGAATACGAATGGGGCATGGCTTGCGAACTTTGGTTAGAAGCTGCCTCAAAAGCACCTGAAAGTAGCACGGATAGGTACTGGGCACTACTTCGTTCAGATTTTTGCCGCTCACGTGGTAGAGAGCATAGTATGTGCTTTATACCTGAGACGTTCGATCAAAGGGAGGAGAAGAGAGAGGCGTTACGTGGCCTGAGTCGACTTAACTATCTGAAAGATAATTGAAGAAGGATCTTTTACTCAGTCCTTAGTAAAACCTTAAAGAAGCGTTTAGTTCTCGAGACTTATCTTTCAGAGGTTCTTGATGTCGTGTAAGAAAAATCTGAGAGTAATAAAGACATATTTCTAAATCAGGAAAAATTTAATAACCTCCCCCTATAGTTGGCGACATTGATCGATAGAGAATACCTATAGAAGTATTCAAGGCTTTTAATGCAATTTCTAACCTAGAAGTACGGTTTTATAAAATTACATTTCGAGTTTTATAGTGAGGGGGAAGTGATATGACTTATTGTTTTCAAGATGAACTGAGTCGATGGGTGGATACTAGAGGTATTTCTCGAAAAGATCTTATCGCATTATTACAGAATAAGGATTATGAACAGTTTAAAGGTCTAGACGCTATAACTCTTAGTCGGTGGTTTACAGGTAAAAGTGTGCCACCAATATACAAGCAGCTTTATATTGCTAGGTGTTTGGATATCGATTTGATAGAGGTGCTTTTACGTATGGATCTATCAAAAATTCGTTACTCCAACAAACATGATATTGTTATCAGTGCATTAGTTAGGGCACTTGATTTCTCTATCTCTAATCTCTCTTATCGCAAGGTTTCTGGACCACTTAAAAGCGAAATCAAAAGTCTGACGTTTGATGAGTACTCAGACATGTTCAAAGAGTTCAACCACAATATCTCACCGTTGAAGCGTTTCTATCAAGACCTTCAAGAGAAAGCGAGTGAAGTGAAGTATCAATGCGTTTTGATTAAAAACGATCAAGATGCCACGGTTGGTCATTGGTACGGCATGATGAACATCGAAGGTATTAATGGGTTTTCTTCATTCATTACCATCCCACAGGAAGTTGCCGAACGCAGTTGTTTGATTGGTGTGGGGTACTATACAAACTCCGCTCATTATTTTGAATTGATCGTTCAGGCACTTTGCTATTACTTAATCAGATATTCTGGTAAGAAAGAATACGCTTACTTCTTTATTGTCGATTTCCAACCGCTGGTCGCTTTCAGTAAACTGGTCTTTAATGCAGAAGAGGTAAAGTACTACCCGCCAAAAGAGAAAGGTAGCATGGGCGTCTACCTCTTTAGACACAATATAATCAAGTCGATATCTAATCCGGTACTCTTAAAAAAGGTCAAAGAAAAGCTCGAATGCCTCGATAACTGCGTTCCAGACTGTAACTTGTGCAATCTTCGTGACTTTAGAAAAGATGAAATTCCAATCGGTCGTGCAATCCCGTTTTTAGATGTGACCGAATCTATCTCGAAAATTGGCGTGAGTCTGGATTGATTTCAATGTCGCGAAATGGCAATTCTATTTCCGAGTCGCTCGATATGATGCAACGGTATTGAGACAACTGACTCGGAGATAGAAACCATGAGTATCGTAATTAAAAATGCCAACGTGTTTAACGGTGTAGGTGAGCAACTTCTGAATAATGTGGATCTTCTGATTGAAAACAACTTAATCACGCAAATCGGGAAAGTGGATGACTCGAATGCTGATCAAGTCATTGATGCCGAAGGAAAAACGGTGATGCCAGGTTTGATTGATGCGCACGTGCACATCACGCTATCAGCGCCTTTCAACGAGATTGATACCATGACGCGTGAAGAAGTGGCGATTCGTTCAGCGAAAATTTCAGAAGAGATGTTGATGCGCGGATTTACTACCATTCGTGATGTGGCCGGTAATACCCTAGGTTTGAAGAACAGTATCGATAAAGGTTATGCCAAAGGTCCACGCATTCTGCCATCTATGGCTGCAATCTCGCAAACCAGTGGTCACGCTGACTACCGTCAAAACCAAGCTCAAGAACGTTTAGCGAATGGTCATGAAGATTCTCCAATGATGAAGTTGGGTGCAATGAAGGTCGCTGATGGTCGTGCTGAAGTGTTGAAAGCCGTTCGTGAGCAGTTATTTATGGGGGCGTCACAAATCAAAGTGATGGCAGGTGGTGGTGCATCCTCGACGTTCGATCCACTGGATACGTTGCAATACACGTTAGATGAAATGAAAGCGGCGGTGGAAGCGGCAAGCGATTATGGAACCTATGTGGCGGCTCATATTCATACAGCGCCAGCGATGAAACGTGCCGCAGAGGCAGGCGTAATGTCCTTTGAGCACGCCACCATTATGGATGAAGAAATCGCTCAAATTGTGAAAGAGAAAGGCATTTGGCTTGTTCCATCATACTTCACGTCATCATTGATTGCAGAACGTAAGATCCCGTTGCCAAACGAAGAGACTTACCGAAAAACCGAGCGCGTTGGTAAGGCGATGTTTAAGTCGGCAGACCTTATCAAGAAATACGATATTCAAAACCTCGCATTTGGTACTGACTGTGTAGGCGAAACCAATGTACATGCAACGCAACTGAATGAACTTCGTGCAATTGAGAAAACGTTCGACACCATCACTGCGCTGCGCATGGCGACATCAAACTGTGGTCGTCTATTCGAAATGTCGACTTACCAACACCCATACCAAGAAGGTAAATTGGGTCAAATCGTTGAAGGTGCTTACGCAGACTTACTGATCATCGATGGGAACCCATTAGAGGGTGTGGAATGTATCGCAAATACTGAAACACAAAAGTTGATCATGAAAGACGGTCTGGTTTACAAGAACACGCTATAAGCGAATTACCTCCCTTACTAAAGGTGCTCATTGAGCACCTTTTTGCGTTTTAAACCGTGTGTAATTAGTTAATAAAAAGCGCGAATGGAACTCTCCAGTGTTCTGTCCAAACAGTTATATGAGGGACAGTTGTTCTAGGTAGTCCGAGGAAGTGGAGTAAACGGCAACAGGTGAATGAGTTAAAGAAAGAAAATGACCAGACAATATGGAAGATGAATAAAAACCGCGCCTTAAATAAGGCACGGTTTTAATAAAGAAGGTTCTCGATTGAAAGAGGGAGAGAAGTAGAAGGGGACTCGAACGAGTTTACTTCATAACATAACGGTAAGTTTTAACGGCCAACCAACAAAGGGCTTTGAATAAAATATTTACGGTTTTGAAGGCAACTTTGCCAATTGTCATCATTAACTCGCCAGCAACCGTCAGGCAAGTGTGTAAATCAGTTTGTTTGAACTCTGCGTAAGTCATATTTGTCTCTCATTTTTTAAGTGGGGGACTCCTGTCGCTCAATGCATACCCTGTAGCGATATAGTAGGAATAAGGGAGAACATGGGCTTACCATTTAGCGCCACTCTCGACGTAAAGATAGAAAATTAATATTGGTTTGACTCTCTAAAGATACTTCCCATGAATTTATTGATTGGCGCTGAATAAATACAAAAAAAGCCACCACTAACAAGTGATGGCTTTGCTGGATTCTGGTGCTATTAGTATTTCACAAATAACATTTTTCTGAGGCTGTTGCAGCGAGATTTGTCCAGCGGATCGCCAAGGTATTCACCATCCTCAGCTGCTTTCTTCATAACAAGCGCTCTCGCTCGGTCATCGCTGTCTAGATCTTGGTATTCTTCCAAGGTTTTCAGCTTCAATAAGCGATACTTTGATTTGTCTTTGCCTGATGCGATGTGGTCGTAACAGTAACTCATTGCTCCAGCGTTTGCGCCAATCTTGCTGGCGTCAGTGATCGCGTAAGCATTAAAACCGATGGTGCTAGTCAGTAAAATCAAAAGGGCGTTATGTGCTTTCATTTTCTTTCCAAATTCAATCAATCTGATGAGTAATGTAAAGATGAATGACGTTCAAAAATTGCCATTAAGCGACATTGACGAAGAACAAATCACGATACTTATTTTGTCAGAACCATGTCAGCGATGAACGCGTGGCGCGAATTGGTAAATCTTAATTGCTTGAATTCAATAATCTCTGCTTATCGAATCATTCGGAGCACGCATTATGAATGCGAGACAATTTACTAGCGACACCAAGCGAAAGTTCCTTCCTTTTGTTTATCTGTTAACTATTACAGGTTGGGGAATTTATACTCTTACGCATGACTATAGTTGGCAGGCTCTCATGTTGCTTGTCATCGGGTTGATGATGGTGTTGCGTAACTATCAACTAGAGAGCAGGCGTATTGATGAAAAGATTGCCGGCATTGCCGCGCACTCAATAACCGGGGTGGTTATCCTTAACCAGCACCAGCGCATTGACTTTGCTAATAAGAGTTTTGCTAAGTTAATTGGTTATACTCGCTCCCAACTAAACGGTGAAAACCTTACCCAATATGGTTTTAGTACCTTGAATGAGGCGCTAGATAAGCTTGGTGCAAAAGCCCATTGGAAAGGTGAGATTAAAGTCACCAATCGCTTTGGTGATCACTTAACACTCGATACTCATGTGACTCATTATGAAATGGGGGTGGGAATGAGAGACCGTTATGTCGTGAGCTTTAGAGATATCAGTCGCCGTGCTCGTTTAGAGAACAAGCTAAAGAACCTTGCTGAAAAAGATCCACTGACTGGCTGCTGGAATCGTCGTCGTTTTGACAAAGAGTTAGCGCGTCATGCGACTATCGCTGACCGTTACGAGGCTTCTAATACCACGTTAGCCATTATCGATATTGACCACTTCAAACAAATCAACGACCAACATGGCCATGATGTTGGTGATCAAGTGCTCAAAGAACTGGGAAAGTTGATGCAAGCGCAGTGTCGAGAGACAGACATCGTCGCTCGTGTTGGCGGAGAAGAGTTCGCCATCATCATGCCAGAGACCAACGTTCGTAATGCATTTGAAGCAATTTATCGTCTGAAAGAAACCATTCAATCGAAAAGCGTATTGGGCATTACTATCAGTAGCGGTATTACCATGATCAATCGCTCGGTTGAGCAAAGCTACCGTATGGCGGACAAGGCATTGTATAGGGCGAAAACCTTAGGGCGAAACCGAGTTTGTAGCGCTGAGCGTGAACAAGTGAGTAGACATCATTCTGAGGTGGAAGATCTGACGGTAATCAATAATAAATAGTCTATTTATGAAGGTTGATTTGTTTACATTTGATAACACGTTGGAGAACGGTTCGGCATTCCTTGCTCAATTGATATCTCTAAAATTAAAAGAGTAGAAATTATTTGAGTTCGATGTATTTATCTTTGTTTATGCTTTTGATGTGTATGTGTTGCTCATGCCGATTTGTGTCGATAAATATTGGTTAATTGACTTTAATTATTGATTTATAATAATTTTACTCTTTCATTTTCGATTGTTAACACTCCGTTAATCTCACTTTACCAATGTTTTAGTAATGATTATTATCGAAAGTATTCAGCTGTTTCTGATCTTTTTTCTAGATAATTGGTTTGAGTTCGAACTAATTTTAAGGCATTTTATATTTAACTAACCGTTCAATTAAAAATAACAAGGATGCAAAATGCCCAAGGTTGGGATGCCTGAAATCAGAAAACCGCAGCTGGTCAAAGCGACGATGTCGGTCATTGACAGAGTAGGTTTGCACGCCGCGAGTATCTCGTTGATCAGCAAAGAAGCTGGAGTATCAACGGGGATCATTAATCACTATTTCGGTGGTAAGCACGGTCTGTTAGAAGAGACTATGCGTGAAATCCTGCGCCAGCTCTCCGCTACCATCAAAGAGAACCTAAGCAAGTTACCTGCTGATGAGCATCATCAACGTATTAACGCCATCATCGACGGCAACTTTGTGGGTTTCCAAGCCGAGAACCAAGTGGCAAAAACTTGGTTGGCATTCTGGTCGTACTCCATGCATGACGCGCAGCTCAAACGTCTGCAACGAGTGAATGAACGACGCCTCCTTTCTCACCTAAAAAAAGAATTAAAAGCTTTGTTGGATCAAGACCAAGCAGAGCTGGTGGCGCATGGTATTGCGTCACTGATTGATGGCATTTGGCTGCGCGGAACGCTCAACCCGCAAGGCATCGATGCAGAGAAAGCACGCGTCATTATTAACGACTATCTCGATAAACAACTCACGTTCTACTCAAAACAAAAATAAAGAGTCAAACCTTCAAATGGATATGAAAGCACACTACATCGATGGTGCGATGCACCTAGGATGCTCAGAAGAACACTTCACCACATACAATCCCGCCAATGGTGAGCCGCTTGCGAATGTGAAGCAGGCTAACCAGCAAGATATGCAAGCGGCAATTGAATCAGCCAAGCGCGGTTTTGCGATTTGGTCTGCCATGACGGCGACAGAACGAAGCCGCATTTTGCTTAAAGCGGTGGCGTTACTTCGTGAAAGAAACGACGAATTGGCGGCACTAGAAGTTGCGGATACAGGCAAACCGATTCAAGAGGCGAATTGCGTAGACATTGCAACGGGTGCGGATGTGATCGAATACTACGCAGGTCTTGCACCTAGCATGCATGGCGAACAGCAACCGCTGAATGAATCACAGTTTTTCTATACTCGCCGCGAGCCTCTGGGCATTTGTGCGGGCATTGGTGCATGGAACTACCCAATCCAAATCGCAATGTGGAAGTCGGCACCTGCGCTTGCTGCGGGTAATGCAATGATCTTCAAGCCATCAGAAGAAACCCCGTTAACTGCACTCAAACTGGCAGCAATCTACAGCGAAGCTGGTTTGCCAGATGGCGTGTTCAACGTTATTCAAGGTGATTACCGAGTAGGGCAAATGCTCACCGCACATCCAGATATCGCTAAAGTCTCTTTCACGGGTGAATCTGGTACGGGCAAAGTCGTGATGGGTGACAGTGCTAATACGCTGAAGCAAGTCACTATGGAGCTTGGCGGTAAATCGCCAATGATCATTTTTGATGATGCCAAGCTAGACGACGCGGTTTCTGCTGCAATGGTTGCAAACTTCTACACCCAAGGTGAGGTTTGTACGCACGGTACTCGCGTATTCGTTCATGAAGGTATTTATGACGATTTTGTCGCTCAACTGAAAACTCGTACCGAGCTGCTGGTGGTTGGCGATCCGCTTGATGAGCAAACCCAAATTGGCACACTAATTTCCAAAGAGCACGAATCAAAAGTTCTTTCCGCAATCGAGCAAGCGAAAGTAAGCAATGCAACGTTGCTGACTGGCGGCTATAAAGTCACAGACAATGGTTTGGCGAGCGGTAATTTTGTTGTGCCAACGGTTTTCATTGATTGCGAAGACGACATGCCGCATGTGCAGCAAGAGATCTTTGGTCCCGTAATGTCAGTGCTTAAGTTCAGTGATGAAGACGAAGTGATTGCACGCGCTAACAACACCGATTACGGACTTGCGGCTGGCGTGTTCACGCAAAATCTCTCTCGTGCACACCGCGTCATTCGTCAAATCCAAGCTGGCATTTGTTGGATTAACACTTGGGGTGATTCCCCAGCTGAAATGCCAGTTGGTGGTTACAAACTGTCTGGCATTGGACGTGAAAATGGTGTTGAGACCCTTAAGCATTACACCCAAACCAAGAGCGTGTTAGTGCATTTGGGCGATTTCGACAGCCCTTACGCCTAATCAGTCTGGAGGATTTGTAATGCAACAACACTACGATTACATCATCGTCGGTGCTGGTTCGGCAGGCTGTGTCTTGGCGGATCGTCTGAGTGAAAGCGGTCAGCACCAAGTATTGCTGCTAGAAGCGGGTGGCTCAGACAAGAGCATCTTCATCCAAATGCCAACGGCGCTGTCTTACCCAATGAACACTGAAAAGTACGCATGGCAGTTCGAAACTGTTGCGGAAGAGGGGTTAGACGGACGTCAACTGCATTGTCCACGCGGCAAAGTGTTAGGCGGCAGCTCTTCGATCAACGGCATGGTTTATGTTCGTGGTCATGCTTGTGACTTTGACGAATGGGAAGAAGAAGGCGCGAAAGGCTGGAACTACCAAGCGTGTCTACCGTACTTTCGTAAAGCGGAAACATGGACAGGCGGCGCAGACGAATACCGTGGCGACAGCGGTCCGGTAGGGACGTGCAACGGCAACGATATGAAGTTGAACCCACTTTACCAAGCGTTTATTGAAGCGGGTAAAGATGCAGGCTACCCAGAAACGCAAGATTACAACGGTTATCAGCAAGAGGGCTTCGGTCCCATGCACATGACGGTAGACAAAGGCGTGCGTGCTTCTACTTCTAACGCTTACTTAAGCCGTGCAAAAAAACGCAGTAATTTCACCTTGATGAAAGGCGTGACCGCTCACCGTATTTTGCTTGAAGGCAAGAAAGCGGTCGGCATTGAGTTCGAACAATCTGGCAAAATTAAACAGTGTTTCGCCAACAAAGAAGTCGTGTCGAGCGCAGGCTCTATCGGCTCGGTACAACTGCTGCAACTTTCGGGGATTGGTCCAAAGACAGTGCTTGAGAAAGCAGGCATTGAAGTGAAACACGCACTAGAAGGTGTGGGTAAGAACTTGCAAGACCACCTTGAAGTGTACTTCCAGTACCACTGCAAACAGCCGATCACGCTTAACAGCAAGTTAGGTTTGATCAGCAAAGGCTTGATTGGTACGGAGTGGATTTTGACGCGTAAAGGTTTGGGCGCAACCAACCACTTTGAATCGTGTGCATTCATCCGTTCTCGTGAAGGATTGAAATCGCCAAATATTCAATATCACTTTCTACCAGCCGCAATGCGTTATGACGGTCGTGCTGCGTTTGATGGTCACGGTTTCCAAGTGCATGTTGGTCCAAACAAGCCAGAGAGTCGCGGCAGCGTTGAAGTGGTTTCTGCCAACCCAAATGACAAGCCAAAAATCGAGTTCAACTACATCTCCACTGAGCAAGATAAGCAGGATTGGCGAGACTGTATTCGTCTAACGCGTGAAATCCTCAACCAACCTGCAATGGATGCGTTCCGCGGCGAGGAGATCCAACCGGGTCTTAACATCACTAGCGATGAAGCGATTGATGAGTGGGTGAAGCAAAACGTGGAAAGTGCTTACCACCCATCGTGTAGCTGCAAAATGGGCGCAGACAATGACCCAATGGCAGTTCTAAATGAAGCCTGTCAAGTGCGCGGCATTGAAGGCTTGCGTGTGGTGGATTCATCCATCTTCCCAACAATTCCGAATGGCAACTTAAACGCACCAACCATCATGGTCGCAGAGCGTGCCGCGGACATGATCTTGGGGAACGTACTCGAAGAATCAAATAACACACCAGTTTGGATTGCTCCGAACTGGCAAGAGACGCAAAGAATGCGTCCGCCGAAAAGAGACTTAAGCTCAATCTCATAAAGTCAGTAATCATTACAAGGAATTTAAACATGTCTACGATGACAAAAATCTTTTCATCTATCGCGCTGAGTGCAGTGGCGACAGGTGCTTACGCTAACCAATGTGAAACTGTTCGATTTGCCGATGTAGGCTGGACAGACATTACTGCAACCACAGCTGTTACCTCTGAACTGCTAAAAGGCTTGGGCTACAAAACCAAGATCGATCTGCTGTCTGTACCTGTGACGTACTCTTCAATGGCAAACGGCGACATTGACGTATTCCTAGGCAACTGGATGCCAACCATGGAAGGCGATATTGCCAAATACCGTGAAGCTAGCACAGTGGAAACCGTTCGCGCAAACCTAGAGGGCGCGAAATACACACTAGCAGTGCCAAAGTATGTGTACGACGCGGGCGTGAAAAGCTTTGCTGACTTGGCAAAACATGCTGACAAGTTTAAAGACCGCATCTACGGCATTGAGCCGGGTAACGATGGCAACCGCCTGATTCAAGATATGATCGACAGTGATGCATTCGGTTTGAAAGACTTCAGCCTAGTGGAATCAAGTGAAGCAGGCATGGTGTCTCAGGTGTCTCGCGCAGTGCGCCGTAACCAGTGGATCGTTTACCTAGGTTGGGCTCCGCACCCAATGAACAGCAATGTTGAGATGGAATACCTATCTGGCGGCGACGACTTCTTTGGTCCTAACTATGGTGGTGCGAATGTCTACACCAACGTGCGCCAAGATTACCTATCTGAGTGTCAAAACGTAGGTCAACTGCTTAAGAATCTAGAGTTCAGCCTAGAGATGGAAAACCAGTTGATGGAAGCGGTTCTGAACCAAAAACAGAAGCCAGCGAAAGCAGCACAAGAATGGTTGAATGCCAACCCACAACAATTTGAAGCATGGCTAGAAGGCGTGAAGACGCTGGATGGTAAAGACGCAAAACAAGCGATTACTTCTTACTTAAAAACAAACGCTTAATCATTCCTCTCTTAAGGAACAGGTGGGCAGCGATGCCCCCCTTTTAACACAAAGGTTTTATTGTGAATTTTATTACGGACAACAAACTTCCGTTGGGCGAATGGATGGAAACGGGCGTGGATTGGTTAACCATGAACGCGTCGGGTTTCTTTGATGCTATCTCTATTTTTCTCGAAACCATCATTCTTTTCGTGGTGGATATTTTCAAATGGATGCCACCGGCAGCACCAATCATCATGACCGCAGCGATTGCGTGGTTCCTACACCGCAGCATTCCTTTGGTCGTGTTTATCGTGCTGGCGCTGCTGACTATCCTTAACCTCGGCTACTGGCAAGAAATGCTGGAAACCTTTGTTCTCGTCTTCGCTGCGACAACGATTTCCGTATTAATTGGCGTGCCGCTTGGCATCATGGCGGCGCATCGCCCGTGGTTGTATACCTTATTGCGCCCGATACTCGATTTAATGCAGACGGTACCAACGTTTGTGTATCTGATCCCAACATTGGTTCTGTTTGGTTTGGGTATCGTACCGGGTCTGATTTCCACCATTATCTTTGCCATTGCAGCGCCAATTCGTCTGACTTACCTTGGCATCACCAAAGTGCCAGAAGAGCTGATTGAAGCGGGTAAAGCGTTTGGTGCCAGTCGCATGAAATTGCTATTCAAAGTCGAACTCCCAGCAGCATTGCCAAGCATTATGGCGGGCGTTACGCAGTGCATTATGTTGTCGCTTTCCATGGTGGTGATTGCGGCGCTAGTCGGTGCCGACGGTCTGGGTAAACCAGTCGTACGAGCACTGAACACCGTGAACATTTCTCAAGGGTTTGAAGCAGGTTTAGCGATTGTTTTAGTCGCGATTATTCTCGACCGCTTGTGCAAAGCACCAAACCAGAAGGAGGCATAACATGGACGCAATTACGATTGAAAACCTCGATGTTGTGTTTGGTCAGCAGCAAGAGCAAGCATTGGCGCTACTAGACCAAGGCAAGTCTCGTCAAGAGATCATTGATGAAACCGGACAAGTGGTTGGTGTTGATAAGGTCTCCATGAGCGTCAAGCAAGGTGAGATCTGTGTATTGATGGGACTTTCCGGTTCGGGTAAATCCAGCCTGCTTCGTGCCGTTAATGGTTTGAATGAGATCTCTCGCGGTTCACTCAAAATCAAAGATGGCGACGACATGGTAGAGCTTGCCAACTGTGACGAACAGACTCTACGTAACTTGCGAACTCATCGCGTATCGATGGTGTTCCAAAAGTTTGCGCTTATGCCGTGGTTAACCGTATTAGATAATGTGGCTTTTGGGCTTGAGATGCAGGGTATTGGCAAAGCGGAACGTCGCAAAAAGGCGCGTGAACAACTAGAAATGGTTGGGCTAAGCGAGTGGGAGAGTAAGTTCCCGCATGAGCTTTCTGGCGGTATGCAGCAACGCGTTGGTTTAGCTCGTGCTTTTGCTATGGATACTGACATCTTGTTAATGGATGAACCGTTCTCTGCGCTCGATCCACTTATTCGCGCTCAGCTTCAAGATGAATTGATTCAACTGCAAGAGAAGCTCAATAAGACGATTTTGTTTGTGAGCCATGACCTAGATGAAGCGCTGAAAATCGGTAACAACATTGCCATTATGGAATCGGGCAAACTGATTCAACACGGCAAGCCTGAGCAAATCATCCTTGCGCCAGAAAACGACTATGTGGCGGACTTTGTGGCTCACACTAATCCGCTTAACGTATTGAAAGGTCGTTCACTGATGCAAGCCAGCACCGAGCTTAAGCAGCAGAATGACCGTGTATTGGTGTGTGCAGATAAGCAGATTTGGGTCGAGCAAGAACCGAAAGGTGTAACGCTAGTGGATTCCGATAAGTCGTTGGTGAATTGGGAAAGCGATTCAACCACGCTCGATGACATTGGCGAAAGCACAGTCGTTCAAGCTAACCCAGACATCAGCATGCGTGAGGCGATCGAGCTGAAGCAACGCAGTAATCAGCCTATCTTGCTGGTAGAAGATAATAAGTTAGTGGGCGTATTGAGTGATAACGAGTTGTACGATGCGCTGCTTGGTAACTTTAAGTCCAAGCAAGTGGCGTAGCTGTCTATTATCTCAAAACGTTTGTTGATTCCCCCTCAGCAAAACAAAAAAAGAGCCGTACCCTTAGACTAAGAAACTAAGAAGTGCGGCTCTTTCAATTTGAACAATGATTTAGATAGCTAGGCTAGGAGCTAAGGAGCTAGGAGGCATACTCATTAAAGAGTAGTAATTACGTCATCCATATTTAGACGTGCTTTTGGTAGACCCTGGTTGTAGTCTTCGCCGTCTTTGTGGTAGCCGATTGCTAGTGCAACTTCACATACGTGACCGTCTAGTTCTGCTTTGAACTCTTCGCCGATCAGTGTTGGGTCAACACCTTCCATTGGAGTAGAGTCGATACCTAGACGCGCTAGCGTGTGCAGTAGGTTACCAAGCGCGATGTAAACTTGCGCTTTCGTCCAACCGCCGTTGTAGCCGCTCTCATCTGTATTTGCTTCAGCAAATGCGTAAGCACCCATGAACATGTCGTACATATCTGCTGGTAGGTGACCAGAAGTTACCTCAGCATCAACACGCTTCGCGAATTTCTCTTTAGTGAATTTTGGGTCGTACGCTAGCAGAATAGTGTGAGACGCTGCTTTAGCGTGTGGTTGGTTGAACTTATGCATGTTAGCAAACGTGTCGTGGAAACGCTGTTTCGCTTCGTCACTCTCAATTACGATGAATTTCCAAGGCTGAGAGTTGATAGAAGACGCAGATAGGCGAATGGCTTCTTTGATGATTGCCATATCTTCTTGAGAGATGCGTTTCTCTTCGTCGTATTTTTTAGCTGTGTAACGGTTGTTTAGGTCTGTAATGATTTGATGAGACACGTTTATATCCTCTTAATATTATTAGACAAATGAGAATGCGCTTAGCATCGACAACCATGCGTACCTCGAAAGTGAGTCCATAATATCGATTTTTTTCGAATTGATAATACGCGTTTCATTTAAATCACTTTCTATTTTTTATTGAAAATCGAATTTAACGGATGAAAACAAACAAAGCGAACCTTCGCGTTTAAATGTTCGTCTTAGCGTCACTTTGACCTGAAAAAAGCTTAGTAATTTGCTTTGTTTATCAAATTAGGTTCATAATCTACGCAGTTAGCGAGAGGAAAAAGTAATGAACGTAATCGAAGTTTTTAACGACAGCTACGAACGTTGCGTTGCACACGATGAGTTCTTTGATTTGTTTTATGGCAACTTTTGGTCGAAAGGCGAGAACTTCAGGCAAAAGTTCGATGGCGTAGACATGAAAAAGCAAATCCGAATGCTCAAAGGTTCCATCGTGTTTGTGATGATGGCAGATACCTCAATAGACGCCCGCGACATGATGCGAAAGTACGGCAATAAACATGGGCAAGGAAATATTGGCGTAGCCCCAGAAGATATCGATGTTTGGTTTGAAAGCTTACTGGAAACCGTAAAACAGTGTGATTCTAATTTTGATGAAAGCGTTGAATACGCATGGCGTCAGTGTTTTGAAACCGGATTAGCGATCATGAAGAAAGAGTGCAAAAACGTTTAACAACAAAGCGTGTTTGCCTGAGGGAGGCGAAACACTTTGTCACGCAATCTGGGTTTTCATGCGTTGTGGTTCGTAGGAAAACCAGTAAACTACAAAGAATTGACGACATTCAGATAAGAACATAAGTTGGAAATTATGGTGTTAATTGCGATTCGATTGGTGAAGCTGGCCGTTATCTGTGCGGTGTTTTTCACTATTTACGACATAATTGCATTCGGTGAAGTGACTTGGATTAATCGTTTTTTCAACCTGTAATCCGAAAAGTGAAAGGGGTGGAAGTACCCCTTTTAGCAATCTAGTTTGCCATTTCCGGTTCTTGAAGGTTGTTGTTTACGACAGATACCTGCTGGCAACGATCTTGTGCTAAGAACAGAAACGTATCGTATCCGCTTTGATCTAACTCTTCATTAGGCACCAGTTGCTTGACGATGTTATCGCACTTCTTGATTAATTCCTCTACTTCTAACGCGCTCTTGTTGGTCGGCCATGCTCGAGTGAGCACCTTGATAATGTTGATACAAACCGTACGAAGCAGAGGGCAGCGGGTTTGCAGCTCTATCAATGCGTCGATCAAGGCTTGGTAGTTTTCTTCGGCCGCTCGAACTTTTTTGTATTGTTCTTGCATCCAAGCTTGTCGTTCTACATTGTTCGCCTCCAACGAGCGACCAAGTGTAATTTTACTCGACAGAATGGTATCACTAGAGTCGGTTTGCAAGTTCTCAAAGCACCATGTGATCGCATGGGTAAACTCGGATTCAAAGTTCATTTCATGCAGTAGCCACGCAAGATGAAACTGCGCGTAAAAATGCGCAAATGGTTTACGGCGATATAGGTCACTAAGTACCTTAAACGCTGCCACATACTGATTTTCTTCAATCGCGATATGTGCCGCAATCAAATCCAATTCATCTTTCAATGCCTTATTCTCGGGCCCCGTCATGACGGATTTGAACAAGGTTTTCGCTTGAGCCAATAAGTCTTCTCTTCCTTCCAACTTACGTGTGCAATAGAGAAGGATTCGAATTAGGTTCAATTTTGCGTAGGTATTGTTTCTGTACGTGTCTTTGTTGATTTCCATGTAAGCGTGGTAGTGCTGTAACGCTGGGTAATAGTCGTGCTCCGCTAGACACAAGTTTACGATTACTAGCTCACGCTCGGAGTTACCTTCGACTAGGTTATTGGCTAACTCTAAGTGCTTAATCGCCGTTGGTACTTCACGATTTAGCATGTTGAAGTTGGCAGCGCACTCCCGTACTTCGACGTTATGTGGGGACTCTTCTAGTAAGGTTCGAACAAGACGTTGAGCGTCATCACTTTCGCCCAAAGAAACCAACGTATTCGCCAAGCCTATTTTTGCCCAGTTTACATCTTTGCGCTCGATCACTTGTTCATACACCACTTTGGCTTCGTGGTGTAGTTTAAGACGTGTTAGAAAGTCGGCACGGAACTTTTCTATAACGAAGAAGTATTCTGGATGAAACGGAGTAAGTTCGTCGCATGCTTCTAAGCCTGCATGGGCATCGTTGTTGAATTCGGCTTGGTAGATAGCTTGTAACGTACTTTTACGTTTGATTGCTCCTGAAATACGTTCTCTGAGCGCGACGGAGTTAAAAGGCTTGAGCAGATATTCATCCGGCTTCAGTTCAATAATCGCTCGTACGATAGTTGCGGAATTCTCTCCTGTGACCAGAATAAAAACCGTATCGTGATTGAGCAGTTTGAGGTGTTTTAGCTCTTCAAATAGTTGTTTTCCATTCATGCCGCGACCAAAGTTGTAATCGCAAATGATCAGGTCAATACGCTCTTGGTGTGCAATGGAAATCGCGCCTTTGGCTAATCGAGCAGTGAAAATGCGCTTGTCAGAAAAACCATGCTTAATCAGCATATTACGTAACGTAAGAATCACGATGGGGGCATCGTCGACGATTAATACATTGTACTGTGAGAAAGGTTTTGTATTCATTCCAAAGTTAACTCATCAAGTGAACCAAACGGTTGCTAACGAATAGCCGCTAAGGTCTAACTCAATTGCTGGCGAGACATCGGCTTAGTAAATAGTCAAGCAAAATCTGAGAAAAAACAGTTGCTTATAATCGACCGCCTTCAACAATCAAAACGTTTATTTAATTACTCTCATTCATATCCAGCCACTGCTGCGTGGTGGTAACGACGGTTCTTAATTCGTTAAGCAATGCTGTTCTTGCGTGTTGTTCTTGTTGTGTACCTATCAGTGATTCACATTGTTCAGCGCTGTGTTTTAATTGGGTCAAGTTCAATGCTGCGGCCGAGCCTTTGATTCGGTGTGCAACAGATTTGAGGCTTTCCTCACCGGAATGAATCAACGCGATGTCATTAGTTAGAGCTTCGCATACCACGTGCGCGATTTCGATTTTTTCCTCACGATGATAAGCGTCCAACCAAACGTTTTGATCGTCGCAGTACAAGGTCACCGACAAATACTTTTCACACAAGGCTTTGAGGTCGTCTAAGTTGTATGGTTTGAATAAAACTGACTCCATACCGTTTTGTTTCGCTTTTTCAATAACATTTCGCGGGCTTTCTGCAGTACAGGCCACTACGGGAATTGAAGAGAATTCGCGGTCCGCTTTAAGCGTATGTGCTAGTTGGTAACCGTCCATCTCTGGCATATGGCAGTCGGTCATCACAAAATTAAAGGGTGCGAATTCGGGGGCGTTTTGTGTTTGTTTTAATAACTCAATAGCTTCCACACCACTTGTAGCAAGTTGGCAATTTATGCCAAGTTTTTCAAACTGACGTTTGAACAACTGTCGGTTAATCGCGTCATCGTCAACGACTAAAACACGACCATGCAAGTGACAAGATGTAGTTTGCAACGACTGGCTTTGCATCATCGAACTGCTGTTCAGTTTCTGCAAAATCAAGTCGGGATAAACGTTGGAGTAATGGGGGTCTAAGTCGATAACGTGATGTTTACTCTCAAACTCATCAAGGGTGACTTGCCATGTATTCAACCAACGCTGTATTTGTCTATCTTCTGTATAAATCGGTCCCACGCTTGTTAAATCGAGTGGTTGACTGGTCATTGGTAAGCGTACCGTAATGCTTGTGCCTTGCCCCCTTTGACTTTCTACCTCGATAGTGCCTGTCATGGTATCGACCAAACTTTTGACGATAGACATGCCAAGTCCAGTGCCACCGAAACGGCGACTGATGCTCTTGTCGCCTTGTACAAAGGGTTGGAAGAGGGATCCTAACTGTGCTGTGTTCATACCGCATCCAGTATCTTGGACGGATAATTCGAGCTGATTTTGGGTCACGTGCACACCCACGCTTACCTTGCCTTTGTCGGTAAACTTCACCGAGTTGCTCAATAAGTTATTGATGATTTGGTTGACGCGTAACCAGTCAAGGTTCACCAAAGCATGCGGAGTTGGTGTCCAGTTCAGTTCAAAATCTAAATGCTTTTGCTCGATGGCTTTCTCAAAGCTTCGCAACGTAGATCCAAGCTCTAGATAAATATTGCCAGTTTGGATATTCAACTGAAGTTGGTTAGCGCCTATCTTCGAAAAATCTAGAATATCATTTACGTGCAACTGCAATCGCTCAGCAGATTGCATCGCGCTTTTCAGTAGCTCTTTACTCTCTGTGCGTTCTAAATCTTGTTCTAACAATTCCATTAAACCCAGCATCGCGGCGATTGGAGTACGCAACTCATGGCTAACTACCGCAAGAAAGTGTTCACATGCTTCAATCGCTTGCATGGTTTTCAAGTTAGACGCTTTCAATGTGATATCTCTCTGCTTCAATTCACTGACGTTATCAAACACAGTCATATGATGCTGAGCCCCTTCTATGAATAGTTAACAGCTTGTTTGCATCTCGGTAGTGTTTGTCTCCCGAAAAGCGCAATGGAGTTGTGGTACTTTTTGAGTTGGTATCGACGGTTTCTCTAGTCAATATAGCAAGCAACAGAATGCGGACAGCAACTGACCGTCCCCCCAAATCACGATGAATTCTTTGTTGACACCATAGCGTACTGTAATTTTTGATGCGAATTGTTTCAGTTTACTGTGAGAGGGACGATCACGAAATTAGATCAGCAAGGGGAGCGGATAGTATAGGTTTTCGCCATCTCTTCCAATTAACGTTGTTTATCTTGTCGACAACATTCACCTTCCATCGGTTTAGTGTCGAACGACATGTAGAAAAATGGGTAACGACTTTCAAAAAGTTATGAGAGCAGATTCAATATCCCTATCGCTTGTAATGGAAAAATACCCAAAAGCAACTAAGTTCATATTAAGGGGCTGGGTAAGGATACTCTCAATATGTACAAAAGGCTTACCACAAAAGGGTTATGTGGGTGTTTAGTTGTATTAATCAGTAGCTCGATTTATGCCGAAGGGTCATCATCAAACGCGAATTTTCAACTTGTAAAACCGATAGAGGGTGAACCAAGCGTGGATATGGATTTGGCACGTGTTGGTTGGCATCTATTTCGCGATCCCAAACTCTCTTCCAATGGTCAAATTAGTTGTGAAACCTGTCATGATTTACAAACCAATGGTGCCGAACCTAGTGCGGTTTCTACTGGTGTTAACGGGCTGGGCATTCGTAATTCAATTACCGTCTTTAATGCTGCTCTCAACTACCGATTTTTATGGGATGGCACGGTGAACTCACTTATGGCTCAAATCGATGGTCCAGTACTCAATCCGCTTGAAATGGATTCTAGTTGGAATGATATCGAGCAATACGTTAAAAGTGAGCCAACCTATAAAGCCCTGTTCAAACAGGCGGATGGGCGAGAAATTAATACTCGAAACATCAAAGGTGCGATTGTTGAGTTCGTGAAAGGTTTGCAAACCCCTGGTGCTCCTTTTGATTCTTATTTACTTGGTTATACGCATGTCCTTGATGAGCAGGCAATACGAGGGTGGCAGACTTTTCAAGAAGTGGGTTGTGTGCAATGCCATCAAGGTAAAAATGTAGGTGGTTCGATGATCCAACGTTTTACTTACTTCCAAACGCCAGATGTTGACCTAGATTCAGGACGCCGTTTGAGGACCATAGATGGAGAGGACAAGTTTTATTTCCGAGTAGCAAGTTTACGAAATGTCGGGCAAACCAGTCCGTATTTTCATAATGGCAAAGTCGACAAGCTTTCTGATGCAATCCAGATTATGTCTCAAACCCAGTTGGGTGTGACCATGAGTGACGATAAGGTGGCGGACATTGAAGCATTTCTCAATACTTTAAGCGCACCGAGACCTTCGATTCTGGAGGTATTTGAAAATGAGTAAGTTTAGATTACTTAATGCACTTCTGTTTCTGGTCATCGCCGTCATGATGGTGTTGGCATACATGACCCATGTAAATTCTAAAAACACCCAAGCGCTGCACTCTTCGCTAACAGAAATTGGTCACCACTTAATTGAAGAGCGAGATACAGTTGTTAATCGTTATCATGCTAATTCGAGAAAGAATTACGAAATCACCCAAAATCTTGTCGAGTTAGAACTTGCCGCCGAGAAATTGTGTGAGGATTTTGAGCAGTCAATTTGGTTTAGTTTCACCCCAACGAAGGCCCGAGTGAAAAACATTGTCGCTCAATTTGATGGCAAAGTGCGTGATGCTACCCAGACGTTAGATATGTTGATTGGGGTTCAAGTGGCCAATCAATATGAATTGCTGACGCTGCATAACATTTACAAAGAACAATTTGGGGCTAAAGCCGAGGACGTTTGGCTAGAAGAGCATTATTTTGATTTCCTGACTCATGTCGCGTTGCAGGGAAGTAACCCTGAGAGTAAGAACATTTCGTTGTTTTTGAATCGCCTGCGTCAAAGTGAACGTAAGATTGAGCTGTTGACCAATAAGATATTGGAAGGTCACTATTTCGAATTTGTAGAGTATTCCGAGCATCAACTGTTGGAATTTGTTCAACGTGAAGCGCGTTTGACATGGTTTTTTGTGCTGCTTTCTATCATTTTACTTGTGGCGGTATTTATGCTGCAAACTCAACACCGTGTAAATAGGCTCAAGCAACTAAATGATGATTTAACTGAAGCGACGGACAAAGCAGAACGTGCAGCAAAAGCAAAATCACAATTTTTGGCAACCATGAGTCATGAGTTGAGAACGCCAATGAATGGTGTGTTGGGTATTTCTCAAATCATCGCCAGTGAAACTCAAGAGCCAAAGACCAAAGAGCACATAAAAGTAATCCTCGACTCTGGCCAACATTTGATGACCATTCTCAATGACATCTTGGATTTTTCTAAAGTGGAGGAGAACAAGCTCGATTTGGAAGAAGCGCCATTCAGTTTATCGCAAGTCTTAACGCCAGTATGCAGTGCTATTCAGCCCTTAGTGGAAGAAAAGAACATTCAACTGCTCGTTGAAAATGAGGTGCCGGATCAGGTTGAATTTAAAGGGGACTGTGCTCGAATTCGTCAAATACTGTTTAATTTGGCGGGTAATGCGGTGAAGTTCACCCACGACGGACACGTATTGATTCGTTCAGAGCTGGATCAAGAAAGAAGACACTTGGTGCTTTCAGTGAATGACACAGGAATAGGCATCCCTGAAGACAAGCAAGATCGTATCTTCAACTCCTTTGAGCAAGCCGACACATCAACCACTCGTAAATTTGGCGGTACCGGGTTAGGTTTGGCTATCGTGAAAAAGATCACGGAGTTAATGGGGGGTGAAGTCAACATTAAAAGCGTTGAGGGGATAGGTACTCAGTTTCTTGTTGATATTCCTATCACCTGGGAAGAGAGGCAAATTCTTCAACAAGAACAAGCGAAAGTGGAATCAAATAGAGAAAGCAAAAGCAATCTCCATATCTTGCTGGCGGAAGACAATCGCGTGAATGCCATTGTGGCAAAAGGCTTCTGCGAGAAGTTGGGGCATACGGTAGAAATTGCCGAAAATGGTTTGATTGCGACGAAAAAAGCTCAAGAGAACTATTACGACCTGATCTTGATGGACAACCATATGCCAGAAATGAATGGTATCGAAGCCACGCGCTTCATCCGCGAAAACCTAGGTGTGAAGACGTTGTTGTTTGCTTACACCGCGGATGTGTTCAGAGAAGCACACGATAACTTTATTGAAGCGGGGGCTGACCACGTATTAACCAAGCCGCTACAACGAGAGAGTTTTGCCGATGCATTGAAACAGTTTTCCTCTCGCCTACCTGTTCAAGAAAATGGAGAGGAGGGACAGTCTAATAATGTGGTTCAACTGCATCGTGAGCCAATAGAAAAACTGCGCTTAACTGAGGAAGAGCTTACCCATTCTGAGACGGTGGAAATATTGAAAGAAGAACCAGAAGCGTTGGTGGACTTGCTGCAAAGTATCGTTTGTGATTTTGAAACCGCAGTAGATGAGCTTATTGAATTCTTTATGGCTGAAAATTTGGAATCGCTATACAGAACTTTGCACACGACTAAAGGTATGGCGTTGAACTTAGGGCTTGATACCTTAGCGAATCAAGCGTTAGAAATAGAAACACAGGTTAAAAACCAGCAAGTACCAGATATTGAACAGTTGCAAAAACTGATTAACCGGCTGCAGGTCAATGTTCACCAAGGTCAACGTTTGATTGAAAAATCGAGAGCGCAAATAAATGATTCCAATCAGGTGATATGAATGCTTTATGCATCCCTCATTTAGGTTGTGGGGGAATCCTTGAATATGTTTTACTAACCTTTTAATAACAAGGATTCGTTATGAGCCAGCACATCGCTCGAGTTAAATGGCAACGCGAAGCTGATGAGATCTTCAGTGATAACCAATACAGTCGAGCTCACATATGGGAGTTTGATGGTGGGTTGCAAGTGCCAGCATCTCCTTCTCCTTATGTTGTCCCTTCGCCACTTTCTGTGGAAGAAAATATAGACCCTGAAGAAGCTTTTGTCGCTGCGCTTTCTAGTTGTCATATGTTGGTGTTTCTCTCTATTGCAGCGAAGCGTCGATATGTGGTGGACTCTTACCTTGATGAAGCGGTAGGTGAATTGACTGCTGGCGAAAATGGTAAGGAATGGGTTTCTAAAGTGGTGCTTAGACCAAAAATCGTTTTCTTAGGCGAGAAACAACCCACATGTGAACAGCTAGAGAAATTGCATCATATGGCGCACGAAAACTGCTTTATCGCCAACTCGGTGAAAACAGAGGTGATGACTGAAATTCTAGACTAGGCAGAAAAAGACGTTCTTGTATTGTTTCATTATTGACAAAAGTCTCTCTTCAATTATGTTTATCTCAACAAAAATGAGGAATGACTATGTTAACTCGATCTGATGACTTAGAAATTTTACTGACTGTTGTTGATTGCGGCGGTTTTTCTGCTGCAGCCGACGCGCTAGATATTCAAATAGCAAGAGTCTCTCGCTCGGTCAGTCGTCTTGAGCAGCAACTGGGCGTTTCTTTGTTATACCGGACTACGCGACGCGTTGAATTAACCGATGAGGGGCGTCGATTTGTTGAACACGTACGCACTGCCATGCAACATATTCAACAGGCAGAAGAGTGTGTGCTTTCATTGGGGGAAACGCCGCAAGGGACACTGCGTGTGGATGCGGCAAGCCCATTTGTTTTTCATCAACTTGTTGACCTCATCAAACCTTTCCGTGAAGCGTATCCTCAGATTGATTTAGAAATTACGTCTAATGAAGGTTTCGTTGATCTATTAGAAAAGCGCACCGATGTCGCGATTCGTATCGGTAAGCTGTCCGATTCTACTTTGCATGCGAGAGCGCTGGGTAAGAGTGAGCTGTATCTGGTTGCCTCTCCTGAGTATCTTAAGCAAAGAGGAGTACCACAAAAACCAAGTGATCTCGCTCATCACGATATCATTGGGTTTACTGAGCCAAAGATCCTCAACAAACTGCCATTCAAAGGTGTGCTAGAGGTTGAACCAACTTTACTTTCCAGTAACGGCGAGACAATTCGTCAGTTAGCATTAGCAGGAAATGGCATCGCATGCCTATCTGGTTTTATGGTTCGTAAAGACATGGAAGAAGGGAAGTTGGTCGCGGTTTTAGAATCCAACAAAATAACGAATACTGATCGCGAGCAAATCAACGCGGTGTATTACAAATCCTCGTCAGTCTCGCTGCGTATTTCTGCTTTCCTTGATTTCATTCAACCGAAGTTAAAGCTCTAATAAATCGTCTATTGGTTTGAATATGGGTGATTAGTTTCACATTTCAACGTGTTTTATGGGGTTAGTGAAAGCAATGTTGTGCGGTAGCGCAAGTGCTTGTTGTTAAATTAATGTTAGCTTTGAGTGGTGTGCCATTGATTAATAACGAGCATAGATGTGCAAACCTCTCTTAAACACTTTATCCAACGAAGTGGTTTACCCCCGTTTGGTCACCTAGACGCGATACCTGAATCGCTGCAACTTGATGCCTTCCGATACCTCAATGAAATGGACAGTCCTGCGTCAAGTTGGCGTAAGCGGTTTGATTACAAACAGTTTCAATTTGTCTCGATCGTCACGCCTAAATACATCATCGGCGTTGCCATTGCGGACATTCGTTACTTGGCTTCGGGGTTTTGCTATGTCTTTGACGCAGAAACGCATGAATTGGTTGAGCAACAATGGTTGAAGCCTCTCAATATCGGTTATCAAACCGAACCTTCTAGTTGGGAAAGTCGTGCCCATTTAGCCAATGAAGCGATTCGATTCACCATTGAACAAGGTATATGGCAGGTTCAACTGTCAACAAACTTGGTTCATGCCGACCTGCAACTTCAGCCACTTGTCGAAAGTGAACCTCTCATGCTGTGTACTCCAACGGCTTATGCAGGCTGGACTTACACTCAAAAACATAATGCCCTCGGTATACAGGGGACATTAAAGGTGAAAGGTGAGATGGTTGAATTAGAGCAGGCGGTTGCTGGTTATGATTTTTCGGCAGGCTATATGAGAAGGGAAACCAGTTGGCGATGGGCGAGTATTAACTTTCTCGAAGGAGATAGACGCATCGGTTTGAATCTCGCTGCGGGTGTGAATGAAACTGGACACTGCGAAAATGTCGTTTGGATTGATGGTGAACGCCATTTAATGCCTCCAGTGCAATTTGAGTTTTCTCGTATTCATCAAGAGCAATCGTGGCGCATCACTTCACAAGATCAACGTATTGAGCTTGTCTTTCGTCCTAAAAACCAGCGTTCAGAGAAGAAGAACTTTTGGTTGTTAAAGAGTAATTTTCGTCAGTTTCTTGGATACTTTTCTGGTTATCTGATTGATGATAACGGGAGAAAACATGAACTGGATGAGGTGATAGGACTCACCGAAGATCACTACGCGAAGTGGTAGGAAGAGACTATGGAATGGTCACGAATTACTGAACACCCTGATTTATTATTGATGCTGCTCGCACCGATCTTTCTCCTGTGCATTGCCGCAGAGTATTGGATTGGGCAGCGAGGGGGCAAGTTACCTGAAAGCGCACGCTACTATTTGCCTGAAGTTGCGTGTAACTTTGTCCTGGCAGGGCTGCACCAAGCGGCTGATATTCTTACAGGGTTGCTGATCGCTAAGCTCTATCTTTGGTGGTTTGGTTGGCGGTTATTTGATATCGAAATGACGGTATCGACGTTTTTACTTTTAATGGTGCTGCAAGACTTTTTCTACTATTGGTTCCATCGAGCCAGTCACCGTATTCGCTGGATGTGGGCGGCGCATGTGGTGCACCACAGCTCGGAACGTATGAATTTTAGTACCGCATTTCGCCAAAGCTTGATGTATCCGTTGGCAGGAATGTGGTTGTTCTGGCTTCCTTTGGTCATTATTGGTTTTGAACCAAAGTGGGTCGTGTTCGTTGTTCTACTCAATTTAGGATTGCAGTTCTTTGTTCATACTCAGTCCATTCGCTCTCTCGGGCCTTTAGAATGGGTGTTTAATACGCCATCACATCATCGTGTTCATCACGGTGTTAATCGACAGTACATTGATAAAAACTATGCCGGAGTATTGATTATATGGGACCGATTGTTTGGTACGTTTGAACCAGAAAATGAAATCGTTCGATATGGCATCTCAAAGCCGGTTAATAGCTTCAACCCGATTACGGTGACCTTTGCCGAATGGCGAGATATGTATAGAGAGGTCACTCGTCCTAACTTATCCTGGCGTCAGCGTTGGCGATGTCTGTTTGCTCCGCCAACCGACAAGGTAGAGTAGTGTCATTAACGGTTAACTAAACGCCATACCATTTATTGTTGACAGCGTTCGGTAATATTGATTTAATACGTATGGTGTTTTGTAAAATTTGAAGGGTGGACGATGACATTCAATCGAGTTTTCTCAATAGTAACGATGACCGTAGCGATGCTGGGTTCTGGGTACGCGAACGCAGCGACTGCTTTTAGTGCGGATCAGCTGTGTAAAGCAGGACTGGCATTAGCGATTGACAAGCAACCTCGTGGTATTAAATCTGCAGGTTCTTCCGGTCAACGTATTTTGTTGGCTTTGAAAAATGGCAAAAATGATTGGGATTACCGTTGTACAGTGAATCGTCAAAATCGTACGTTGAAGATTGATGCGAGAGACCTAAAGCGAAATGATCAATATCTCGCTCAGGCAATACGATATCGCATTAATGAAGGGAAGCGATCGGTTGAAGTCACCATGAAGAAACGCGCTGGTGGCGGGCTGAAAAACGACACGTTCACGACACTTCAGTTGGATTAACCCCAAATATATGGGGAAGAAAATAAAACGAAGACACGCCCCTGTATCATGCAGGGGCTTTTTCTTGCCTGCAACTCGGGGTGATTCACGATAAATAAAAAAAGGAAACGTCATACTGCTGTTTAGTTGCAGAGATGATGAAAGGGTTTAGGGAGTTTGAACAAGAAGGCTTGGAGCGGGCAGCGGGAATCGAACCCGCATCATCAGCTTGGAAGGCTGAGGTAATAGCCATTATACGATGCCCGCGCATCGATAGGACAGGTTCAATATGCCACATTAACGACAAAAGAAAAGTCTTTTTTGATCAATTGGTTGCTCAATGCGTAAATAACTCTCAAATTGCTTATAAAGCGTTCGATTTGTTGCTTTTGAAGTCGTGGCGGAGGGCACTTCTTAAACTCAATCGAGCAGAATTTTCGTCTGTTCTCACTTTCTATTGTTTCTCGAATTTGAACACTTGGCATTCATGGTCAAGACTAAATGTTGAAATGATTCAATTTTTTCCCAGTTGCAATAAATGAAGGCCGATAAATACGGCAAAATAGAGAGGAGAACGAGTATGTGGAAAGGTTTATTGGCGGCGTCTTTCGTATTTATGATAACGGCCTGTACAACCGTGACGACCGACGTCGATAAACAAGCGGATTTTTCATCCTACAAAACGTTTGATTTTGGAGAACAATCAGAGGCCCCAACAAGCCTAGATGCTCGTCGTATTGAGCAAGGTCTTGCTTCTCAATTGGAGGCGAAAGGGCTATCACAAGTAAAAAATGGTGGTGACCTTTATGTGCACCACGACATCATCAAAGAATCGGAGCTCGTTTCTTCTGGTTCTTCTTTCAGTGTGGGCTACGGCTGGAACAGTTTTGGCGTTGTAACCTCAAGTCCTGAGCGTTACAAAGAAAAGAAGTATGGCAAGTTAGTGGTGGAGTTAGTCGATACCAAAGCGAATCAAGTGGTATGGAAAGGGGTATCAAGCCGCAAGCTTACTGAATCGATGAGCACTGAAAAACGTGAAGAATTGATTTCGGAAGAAGTGACAAAAATGTTTGAAAATTACCCGTATGGTAAAGATTAAGCGACTATTAAATAAAGGTTAAATGAACATCAAATTGCCCTAGCAAAGGTTTGCAAAACTCTCTTTTTATTATCGATTGAGAATTTAGATTGCAAATTGGCACGCATGGAGTTAAAACAGCGTATCGTTGTGGTTTAGGTGAATTCTGTGCGTGCTTACCTAGTCTGTGTCTTAGGGCTTTTTGTTGCGCTGATGGCTTTTGAATTGAGTCAGGAACAACCGTCACCAAAACTTTCCCACGCGATTGCTTTTACTACCTCTCTTACTGATGGCGAAGCCCATTTTGAGGAAGTACCATTCTCTCCAAGACGCAAAGTTGCGGCAAGTTTGCTTAGCCGTAATGCATTGCGAGTTAATCATTCTAACTCGACCACTGATACCAATGATCTCGACGTGTTATCCGCGCGTTGGTTAACGGTAGCGGCAGAATCAACAAAGCGTTTTGTTTCGTCCTTTGTTTCCGCAATTCTGCAAACCTTTTATCCGCACTTTAAATATCGAATTGGAGGTCGGCAAGAATCCAACCTGATTTACCGTTTCATGCATGCGAGGTAGTGCTTAATCGTCTGTTTTCGCAAATTCGTTATGATGTTTAGGAGTTCTTATGTTTGATTCAATTTTTCAGGTATTGGTCGCGCTTTGGCACCAAGATTTCACCGCTTTAATGGCACCAGGTAGCGCTGGTCTGATTTATTTTGTTGTTGCTGCCCTTATTTTCTTGGAAAGTGGTTTTATCCCGGCTGCGCCGTTTCCATGTGATAGTGTTGTTGTTCTTTCCGGTACGCTAGCTGCGGTTGGTGTGCTAGACCCTGTGGTGATTATGCTCGTAATTGTTGTGAGTGCCGCAATGGGCAGTTGGGCTGCGTACCTACAAGGGAGATGGTTAAATCGCTTACCTAAAGTTCAGGGGTGGGTGAATGCCGTCCCTGCGAAACGTCTAGAGCAAGTCGACGTGCTCTTGGGCAAACATGGACTGATTGCTCTGTTTTGTGCACGATTTATTCCGGTCGTTCGCTCATTACTTCCGTTGATGATGGGACTTCGTGTTAATCGTGTGAGTAAATTCCATTACTTTGCTTGGCTAAGTGCTATTTTGTGGACGCTATTACTATGCGGTTTAGGCTTGTTGTTGCCGTTATTACCAGAAAAGCTCAACAAAATTGTGACGATGGGCTTAATGGCGGCTCCAGTGATTACATTAACCATCGCGATCATGAGTTTTGTGCTGGTGAAAGTGCGTAAGGCTTGGAGCAAATCGAAAAGCACACCACAATTGCCACAGTAGTTTCTGTTCGAACTAAAATGAAAAAAGGCGCTATGACAGCGCCTCAGATTGATGACGAACCCCACCTTTTTCGGTGGGGTTCTTTTTTATAAGCGACCGTAGGTCGCGAGCGCGATATTTTTCGCTATACCAGATTTAATCTGTTCCAACTCTTAAACAAGTATTTAGAAGCTAATATTTGTCTTATTTGAGCCATATTGAACCCCATTTTTTGTAAATAACTCATTACTAGAGCTATCTTCTTGATGTTTTGAGCTGCGGCAGCTAACCAACACTGCATTTGCACTTTGCTTAGCCCACGGAAGCGGGCATAACGGTGCCCATGGTGCTGCTTAGCATCAGCGAAGCTTCTTTCTACCGTCTCACTTCTTCGTCTATACGTCTTCTTCCCATAGGGAGAGAGCCGCATTTGGTTCGCTCTCTCCACTGCATCTGTATAGATGTGTCTGGTGATGACTTTCTTCATGTTTTTACTTTGAGTACAGTCATTTCGCATTGGGCAGAGCACGCATTCTTTCGGGTCTGAGTGATACTCTCTATAAGCATCTCGTGACGTCGTTTTGTAGATAAGCGTTTGCCCATTTGGACATCGATAACTGTCACTCTCTTTGTGGTAGATAAAGTGCTTCTTCTTGAACGTGTTCTTTGTTCTTGATGGCCTACGGTAGCCGAACACACCTAAGATATTTCGGCGCTCTAATGACTCTGCCACGGGAGCGGTAAAATAGCCGGCATCGAGACCAACAGCTATAGGGTTAAGGTTGAACTGCTCTAGCGTGTAGTCCAGCCGTTCAATATAGGGTTGAGAGTCATTGATATTACCTGCCGTAGCATGAGTGTCGACGATGATCCCATGCAGGCCATCGACGGTACGATGGTCAAGGTAGAAGAAGCCTTGTGGTTTATTGTCTCTCGTCATAAAACCACTTTCTGGGTCTGTAGTACTGACTTTCGTATTCTTTGTTTTAGGCTCGGATACTCGTGCCTTAAGCGACTTCTTTCCTTCTCGTTCTCGGTCTAATGCAACGTCTTCATCAAGCATGTCGAGGTAAGCACTGGCTCGAACGTCTCTGACCTCATTGGTGTGTTTATTTTTGTTAGCGTTTGCTTTGAGGTGAGTGCTGTCGGTAAAGAGTTGCTGCCCAGCGACCAAGCCTTTGGCCATAGCCTGCTCAACGATGTTGATAAAGATACGTTCGAATACGTCGGTATTATTGAAGCGGCGAATACGGTTTTGGCTCAGTGTTGAAGCATGGATAACCTTCTCCGTTAACGACATGCGCAAGAACCAACGATAGGCTACATTGACTTCAATCTCTTTAACGAGCTGTCGCTCGCTTTTGATTCCGAAGAGGTAGCCAATAAAAATGATTTTGAAAAGTCGAACAGGGTCAACAGGTGGTCGACCGTTATCTTGACAATAGAGGTTAGCGACTTGGTCCCGGATAAATTCGAAGTCTATGGCTTTATCAATTTTGCGGACTAAATGGTCTTTAGGAACTAACTGCTCCATCGTCACCATTTCAAATTCGTATTGTTGAGGAGAAGGATCTTGTGCATATTGGAGTATCCACTTTTCGATACCCCTATTAGATCAAAGGTCTAGCCTGATGGCTAGACCTTTGTCAGCAGTCTGAGGCGCTATGACAGCGCCTTTTTGCTTTCTACCTGGCTTGCTACAAGTTTGAATCAGTAACCGTTGTTGTAAAGGTATTCGCCAGCTTCTTTACATTCACGGTTGTATAACTGTTCCACCTTTGTCTTATCCATGCCTTTTGCTTTGAACTCAGTTTCAGCAGAAGAGAGTTGGCTAAAGGTATAGCCGCGTTTAGCCATTAAGTAATGGCGGAACATTGCGCGGTGCTCAGGAATAGCAATACGCACGTTAGAAGCGTTAGCACACTCCATCAGAGCGCTATTGCTCATTTCTTCTGGGTTTGCTGCTTGTGCTGTTGCAGCGAATGAAATCATCAATGCCAATACGGCGATAGTCGCGATTTTTTTCATAATCAGGATCTCGAGTTAATTCAGTATTTAGATGAGATCGTCCATGGCTGGTACTGACGGTTTCCCTATTGTGTCAGTACAGTCAATGTGCGAGCTAGGCGTCGCGACTGTGTGTGAACACGTACAGCAAATTGGCTTGTTTCCACCCTGGAAGATGGTACGAGCGACTGTTTACCAAACTATCTGTTGCATTGGGAAGAGGGGTTGCTTTGAGTGCGATGTCCAATAGTGATGGAGACAAGAACGCGACCAACAGGTGGTAGTCAGGAGTAATGTGTAACGGTAAATCACCATCGCTACCTGATGTACGGCGATAAGGCAGCAGACCAAGTCGATCGCGTTTTAAATGGTGGAAGTAGCCGTCTGGGCTCCATGAGTCGCGGGTATTCCACACACGATAAGGCGCTTTTATCGAATAATAATCGTACTGTGTGAGCTTGTAGAGCTTCTCTGAATATGAGTAATGAGGCTTTGCGGACTCGTGATTTTGCGCTGCAACCATCTGCCCTGAGAACAGGGAGAGTGACAACAAAAGCAAAAGGCGAAAGACATGAACCAAAACTAACCCTAAAACAATATGGAATCGATAGTCGTTTGCAACCTGATGGTGGCGTTTGCGTATACTAACGACTTGCTAAAAGGATGAACAGTTTTTTGTCACATTAAAAAGGAGCATATTCGCTCCCATTTTAAAGTTGTGTCAAGAAACCTTAAGCACTCGCGTAAATAACGCTTCCACCTTTGATGGTGTCAATGATTTCGCGAGAGAGCTTCTGTGGTAGAGCTGGGCATCCCCAACTGCGGCCTAAATAACCGTTCTTTTTAATGAACGATGGATTCGCATAATCCGCCCCGTGAACCACAATGTAGCGTTCACGTGCTTTGTCATTAACGCCAGAGGTTAAACCGTCCAAACGTAATGAGTAACCATTAGAGCCGTAATACGTTGTGTCGGTTAAAAAGGTGCCTAATGAGGTCTTGCGTGAGTTCACCACATTGGAGAATTTTGTCGCTGTTTTCTTACCGCTGTTCACGCCATGAGAGACATAGGTGTTGAAGATCAGCTTCATTTTATCTAAATCAACCACATAAAAGCGTTTTTCAGTAGATGGTTTACTGTAGTCAATAATGGTAAGAAGCGATTTCTTACGATCTGGGGTTTTCTTGTAAGCCAAAAATGCATCATTGAATAATTTGTAATCAATGACTCCACTTAGATTGGCTTGCTTATAGGCTTTTTCAACCAGTTGTTGAGTGGCTTTGGTTTCTGTTTTTGTGCCAGAGTGATGAGCAAAGGCAAATGGTGAAACAGAGAGCGATGTCCATATCAACAATAAAAATAACTTTTTCATTTTTACTAAATAAAACTCTTGGTGTTACAAACTCAACGATTGCGTCTTGCATTCGCTAATACAGCATGCACATCAATTTAATTCTATTCTCAATGTTTCTTATTGAGTGTTACAACACAGTTTGATTTACCCTCGAGAGTATTTCATAGAGCTTGCGATGTTAACTTACTGAATTTAATCCACATTGAGAAGTTAATCGATGACTTTAAAAAACTTCAGAACAAATACTAGCCGATTTGGGTAATTAATAAAACTGTGTTTACCGAGATTTACTGAGCAAGTTATTTAATAAAACGATGTTTAATTATCGAGGTGGTGAAAATATGCTTTGAATTCAAAGAGCTTATTTCTGACTTGGCATTTGTTGAAAAAATTTAAGTCTGTGATCCTAGTCGTAACAAATCATTACGCAGACTGCATCGTGAGGCTATGGCGCTTTTAGCATATCTTGAGAGCGTAAACTCTAGGTCATTGTATCTGGTTCACTTATTTTAACTCTGAATTATTCTCTATTTCATGTTTCGTGTTAGTTTGCTAAAAACAGCAATCAAAGGGGAATGCAGATGGAAGTTCATGAGTGTGTCTCGTTTATATTAGTGAGAAATAATACGGTATTGTTAGAAACGAGAACAAAAGAGAAAGTGTCGGATCCTGGAGCGATTGCTATTCCCGGCGGTCATATGGAAATGGGGGAAACTCAACATGAGACACTGTATCGAGAGCTTGAAGAGGAACTCAATATTAAGCCTACCTCGTTCGTTTATTTATGTTCTTTGTATCACCCTACGAGCGAGCTGCAATTAATTCACTATTATATAGTGAAAAATTGGCTGGGGACGATAGATAGCTTAGAGGCTGAGTCTGTTGATTGGTATTCAATATTAAATGCTCCTGTCGCAACACAAGCTGATAGAATCGCGCTAAGTGAATATGAGAGATTAAAGTGCCAGACTATTTTTAACTCTAATTATTAGGCTTCAAATAAAATGACGTCGAATTTATTTTATCGTTAAATAAGGTGAGCCAATAATTCTGCAAAGCAATAAATAAATTAGTCATAAAATAGCGAGCATTAATCTAGCGCTTTTTCATTATTCTTACTTACATTGATCGAAAATAAACTCTTGTTTCAGTTGGTTATGCTAGTTTCTGGTAAAGCGAACTTAACAAGAAAATCGCAGAGTCGAAGTGGTTAGGTTGGGTAAGGTAACGACAAGTAGATGAAGGAATAAAATGAAAACAATAGGTCTTATAGGCGGTATGTCGTGGGAATCGACGGCAAACTACTACCAAATCATAAACCGTGAGGTAAAAGCCCGCCTTGGTGGTTTGCATTCCGGAAAAGTTTGTTTGTACAGTGTCGACTTCGCAGAAATTGAGACACTACAGCATCAAGGCCGTTGGGATGATAGCGCTACCATTTTAGCCCAAGCAGCAAAATCAGTAGAAGAGGGCGGTGCAGACTTCATCCTGATTTGTACGAATACCATGCATAAAGTCGCCGACCAAATACAGTTGGCAGTCAATGTACCTCTTGTTCATATTGCCGATGCTACGGCGGAAAAACTGGTGGCGGATGGCGTTAAGAGAGTGGGTTTGCTTGGCACACGTTTTACTATGGAGCAAGATTTTTACAAGCTGCGTCTCATAGACAAGTTTGGCATTGACGTAGTGGTGCCAAGTGCAGGCGACCAAACTATTGTCCATGAAGTGATTTATAACGAGTTGTGTAAAGGCGAAGTTCGTGATGATTCCCGTCAACGGTATCTGACTATCATCGATAAGTTAGTCGATCAAGGGATCGAAGCGGTGATTTTGGGGTGTACGGAAATTGCGATGCTCGTCGAGCCGAAACATACCAATGTCACCTTGTATGACACAACAGAAATCCATGCGAAAGCAGCAGTCCATAAGGCATTACGCGATAATTAATTGAAGGCTCAAGGACGAATAATGGACTATCGATGCGGACAATGCCGCCAATTTACGCGTGAAAAAAGAAGTCTGCTCGACATGTGTGGCGCGTGGGGACAGCCTACCGATGCCAAGAGAGCTGCATGTGATTACTTCATGCCGACCATTTCTGCAAAAGCTCGCGTCGCTCCTCAAAATAAACCCCAAAATGATTAAAGAATTCCCACTTTTTGAGAATTCTTTAATCAATCAGATCGTTGAGCGAAAGCAAACGATTGCTTGCTTTGGGATGTATTGTATAATTTGCGTTGCGTCACACTTTGGTGGCGCGTATTACATTTCAGGGTTCCCATGTTGAAGAAATCTCTTGCTCTAATGCTTGCCGCATACTCTCTGCCATCTTTTGCTGCATCGACCATCGGTATCGTTGGCGCAATGGATGTTGAAGTAGAAGCTTTGCTTCCAAAAATCCAAAACCAACAAGTAAAGAAAATTGGCAGTCACCGTTTTTACACTGGCGAATTAGAAGGCAAGCCCGTGGTGGTAACTAAGTCTGGTGTGGGTAAAGTAAACGCTGCGATGACAACGACGCTTCTGATTGAATCTTTTGGCGTTGACCAACTCATTTTTACTGGTATTGCAGGCGCAAGCGATCCGAAACTCGACCCGCTAGACGTGGTGGTTTCTACGCGTTTAGTTCAGCATGACGTCGATCTGACAGCGTTTAACATGCCAAAAGGTTTGCTGCCAGATTATCAAGAGCGTTACTTCTACGCCGATAAAAACCTGCAACAATACGCGTTTGATGCAGCCGTCGATACGCTTGGTAAAGAGAGTGTTTATCGAGGCGTTATCGCATCAGGCGACCAATTTATTGCGAGCAAAGTGAAGGTTACGGGCATCTACCAAGAATACAACGCGATGGCAGTGGAAATGGAAGGTGCGGCGTTAGGTCAAGTGGCGGATGCGTTCAAGGTGCCATATGTAGTTATCCGTACGATATCAGACAAAGCTGATGGCTCTGCAGATGTTGTCTACTCTGACCTTAAGAAGGCAACCGCTGATAACTCAGCGAACATTACGCTTAATATGCTGAAACGCATGTAAGGTAATTTTCACTCGATTTCAGTTATCTTCGAGAACGCAAACGAAAAGCAGCACATCGGGTGCTGCTTTTTTGTCTATCCTAACGCGTTTGATGAATTAGACTATATGAGTAGTAGAGAAAGGCTGGTCGATGGCGGATTTCCACCACAGATTTAACTGCTCTTTATCCATTGGTTTTCCAAACAAGTAGCCCTGCATAAAATCGCAACGGTATGATGAAAGCCATTCGTGCATCACGTTGTGTTCAATACCTTCTGCGGTCACTTTTTTATTCTGTGCGTGGCATAGCTCAATGATTGGTTTGATGACATGGCCGTTGTCGGTGTTCATTAACGTCAGCAGGAATTCTCTGTCGAACTTGATCTTCTGCACTGGGTATTGCACCAATTGTGTTAGTGATGTGTAACCCGAACCAAAGTCATCGATCGCAAGTTTGTATCCCAGCCTAGCCAACTCATCGAGTAGAGCTGTGCCTTGTTGGTCAGCGGCGAACGTTTCTGTAATTTCCAATTCAATGCAGCGCGGAGGCACGCCATTTTGCTTCGCTTTATCATGAATAAACTCCGCCATCGAAAGTGAGTTGAGTTCCGCTGACGATAGGTTTATGGACAGAATGATGTCTTTGCCGAAGATTGCTTTTAGTTGGTGGTACTCTTCCATTGCATTAGCGAACACCCAGCGGTCGATTTTCTCAAACAATCCCGTCTGCTCCGCGATAGGAATAAATTCTTTAGGTGGTATTGAGCCAATACCTTCCGCTTCCCAACGTAGTAACACTTCTAAGCCTTCAATCTCGTTGGCATTGCTGTTCATATAAGGTTGGAAAACCAGATGGAATTCGTCTTCAACGCAGCTTTTACGTAGTGCTCGTTCAATCTGGCTACGGCGTTGCGCTTCAATATTGAGGGCGGCTGAATAGTAAGCGTATTGATTTTTGCCAGCGCGTTTTGCTTGATACATTGCTGCATCTGCACTAGAAAGCAGCTTCGCCACATCGCCACCGTCTCTCGGGTATTGGGCAATACCGACACTTGAAGTAACAGGAAATGAGTTGGCCGAAGAGTGGCTCAAGTTATGGATAGGCTTAAGTAGTTCGGCCGCGAACAGATCAGGAATGTCGTTGTCTTTACGGTTTGTGCTGAGAAGAATAGCAAACTCGTCACCAGACAAGCGAGCACCAAAGCATGGGCTATTGTGCTGCTGAGTGAACTTTTGGCAGACATTCTTTATGTGCTTTGAAAACACTTGTAGAAGTTTATCACCTAACTCATGACCGTACTTGTCGTTCACGTACTTGAAGTTATCGAGGTCGATATAAATCACCCAAAGTTGTTCCGATGGTTCAGCCAGTTCGCGCATCGCCAATTCATGGAAACGATGACGGTTTGCCAGCTGAGTAAGGTGATCGGTTTCTGCCAAGCGTTTGGTTTTGTGATAGATATTATTTAGCTCTTCATACATATCGAAGAAGCGAGATGACAAACGCCCTATTTCATCATCTGTGTCGAGCTTTTCAATATTACTTCGTTTATTCGCTTCGATTTCGCGTAACTGTTTATCGAGTCGAGAAACAGGGCTGAGTACGTATCGGTATAGAATCAGGACAATCAGAGTGATAGTGCAGAACGACGCAATACCAAATGACAAAGCTAGCTCCAGCCATACTTTATCGACTTTGTTCCACATTAAGTATTCCGCAGGGGAGAGTACGGCATAAAAGTGGGGCAATAGTTCGATGGTTTGTGCGAGTGGGATATCAAGAATAATAGGCTTGTTGGAAAAGGTAATGACGCTGTGGGTGTCGAATTCTATTTCGTGCTTGATGTCGTTAAAAGCTTCTAGAGAGACTGAAACCACCACAAAGAAGGCATTTTGTGGGTCAAAGCTTGGGGGGTGTTCTCCCGTTCGTTGATCAAACAGCTCGTATTGAAGCAGAATACTCTGGCCGCTGGAATTGTAGATAAAACCAGTGTGACTGACCTCGCCATGCTGCGCATAGCTTTTTTCTACATATTCTAGGATCTTTGGGTCAAAGCGTCCGTTGGACTCATAGAATTGGTTTTCGGTGTAATAGAGCAGTTCTTGATTACCATCGAGGATCGCCATGTTTGCATCACCTTTGTAACCATGGCTTAATACGTCGACGGTTTCATTGAGACGGTTAAACAACTGACTCTCACGATACGGATTATCATGGTTGACGAAGTAATCTTGTAAAACTTCACTTTTACTTAGTGTGTATGCGTAACTGTTGAGAAAAATCGTGGCCTGACGAAATTGTCCCGCGAGCTTCTCCATTTGAAGCTGTATGTAGCTGTCTTCTCGCTTTATTAGTGTAACTTTTTGAATGCTATAAATGATGTAACTCGACACCAACGCGCTAATAAGAATGACTGGCGCGACAAGCAAAACAACTCTATTGCTTAGTTTCATTGTGGTTCTTCAACTTCCGTTTGTGTCCCTACAAACGTTCCCTACTTAAAGGTTCCGAACGGATGACGATAGTATTTCTGTGTTTTTCAAATTGTAAGTGGGTGATTTTCGAAAGTCAGACACCCTTCCTATATTTGTGATGCTGTGTGCGGTTTTTACGAGATTGACCAGAATAAGTCTCAAACTTTAGACAGATTTTCTCTGTTTCAAATTAATCCAATGCATTTTTGTTGTGAATGGGTTTGCTGTCAGGATTAACAGACCAATGACTTTTCTCATATTAATACAAGTCATCGAAACGTTTCGATGATGAAGTGTGACCTCAATACCTTTTTCTTAATTAGTTAGCACTCAATTGCGGATCATTCTCACACCTTATTGATCTGTTGCTGGTCAATTTTCTTTGGCGTTCTATTATTGCATCGAAACGTTTCGATGAGTTTTTTGTCAATATTGAAAATGACCCAAGATAGAGACTCACAGTTGTATGAACGTGTAACCGAAAGGTCGATGAGATGAAAAAAAGTACCCTAATTAACTCAGAAATTTCTTACTTGGTGGCAACGTTAGGCCATACCGACGAAATCACTATTTGTGACGCGGGCTTGCCAATCCCGGACCATGTGCAACGCATCGATCTAGCGTTGACTTATGGCGTTCCTAGTTTCCTAGACACGGTTCGTGTGATTCTCTCTGAGTCCCAAATTGAAGGGGTCATTATTGCTGAAGAATTCGCAAAAGTGAGTCCAGTTCACCATGATGCACTGATCACAGAGCTAGCAAAAGAAAGTGAGCAAACAGGCAAACAAATCGCGATCAACTATGTATCGCATGAAGATTTTAAAGCTCGCACAGAACAAAGCCGCGCTGTTGTTAGAACAGGCGAGTGCACACCTTACGCGAACGTGATTTTCCAAGCCGGCGTGGTGTTTTAAGCCAGAACTAATTGAGGACAAATTATGACTCAAGCCATTCTACAACTAAGCGACATCGAGAAAGCGTTCCCGGGTGTTAAGGCGCTGGATAAAGCCAGCCTTAATGTTTACCCAGGTCGTGTGATGGCGCTGATGGGCGAGAACGGGGCAGGTAAGTCGACCTTGATGAAAGTGCTAACGGGCATCTACCACATGGATGCAGGAAGCATTCAATATCAAGGTCAGCCAGCGGCGTTTAAAGGCCCGCGTGACTCGCAAGAAGCGGGCATCAGTATCATTCACCAAGAATTGAACTTGATTCCGGAGCTGACGATTGCCGAAAACATCTATCTAGGCCGTGAATTTACCGGCTCTATGGGGCGTATTCAGTGGGGCAAGATGTATGAAGAAGCAGACAAGTTGCTTCAACGCCTTAACGTAAAGCACTCTTCAAAAACTTTGCTTGGTGATTTGAGCCTTGGTGAACAGCAAATGGTTGAGATTGCGAAAGCGCTGTCTTTTGAATCTAAAGTCATCATCATGGATGAACCAACGGATGCTTTGACCGATAAAGAGACGGAGTCGCTGTTTAAAGTGATTAACGAACTTCGCAGCCAAGGTTGCGGCATCGTTTATATCTCACATCGCCTGAAAGAAATCTTCGAAATCTGTGATGACATTACTGTGCTGCGTGACGGTAAGTTCATCGGCGAATGCCAAGTTAAAGACACTAACGAAGACGGACTCATCGAAATGATGGTTGGCCGTAAATTGGAAGAGCAATATCCACGTATTGATGTGACGCATGGTGATGTTTGTCTTGAAGTGATTGGTTTGACGGGCTCCGGTGTTCACGACATTAACTTCACGCTTCAACGTGGTGAAATCCTTGGCGTATCAGGCTTGATGGGTGCAGGGCGTACAGAGTTGATGAAGGTGATTTACGGCGCGTTACCAAGTGAGCGTGGCGTCATCAACTTAGACAACAAGACCATTAACCCGGTTAGCCCACAAGATGGCTTGGCGAATGGCATTGCTTACATCTCTGAAGACCGTAAAGGCGATGGCTTGGTGCTGGGGTTATCCGTGAAGGAGAACATGTCTCTGTGTGCACTGGATAAACTTACCAAAGGCTTCCAAATCCAACATGGCGAAGAAGTGGTGGCGGTAGAAGACTTCATCAAGCTGTTCAACATCAAAACGCCAACCCGTGACCAAATCATTGGCAATCTCTCTGGCGGCAATCAGCAAAAAGTAGCCATCGCAAAAGGATTGATGACCAAACCTAAAGTTCTGATTCTGGATGAGCCTACTCGCGGTGTTGACGTGGGTGCGAAGAAAGAAATCTACCAGCTAATCAATAAATTTAAAGCCGATGGCATGAGCATCATCTTGGTTTCTTCTGAGATGCCTGAAGTGCTGGGCATGAGTGACCGCATCATGGTGATGCACGAAGGTCGTATTACTGGCGAATTCGATGCGAAAGACGCCGACCAAGAAACACTACTCGCTTGTGCCGTAGGCAGAAAGATCAATGAGGAAGCAGCATGAGTACTAAGACCATGAGCAAACCAACCGAAGCGAACAGCAAAAAGTTGTTCACCAAAGAATGGCTGATTGAACAAAAGTCACTGATTGCACTGATTTTCTTGATTGTTGTTGTGTCATTCTTGAACCCGAACTTTTTTACGGTAGACAACATTCTTAATATTCTTCGTCAAACCTCAGTCAATGCGATCATCGCGGTAGGTATGACGTTGGTTATCCTGACTGCGGGTATCGACCTAAGCGTAGGTTCTGTACTCGCGCTATGTGGTGCTTTCGCGGCGAGCATGATTGCGTTAGAAGTGCCAGTGCTTATTGCGGTTCCGACGGCATTGTTTGCTGGTGCGGCACTGGGTGCGATCAGCGGTATCATCATTGCGAAAGGTAAGGTTCAAGCCTTTATCGCAACACTGGTTACTATGACGTTATTGCGCGGTGTAACCATGGTTTACACAGACGGTCGTCCTATCTCTATGGGCTTTACTGATACAGCAGACGCATTTGCATGGTTCGGTACAGGTTACGCACTTGGTATCCCAGTTCCTGTTTGGTTGATGGTGATTGTCTTTGCTGCGGCTTGGTACCTACTGAACCACACTCGCTTTGGTCGCTACGTGTACGCACTTGGTGGCAACGAATCAGCAACACGCCTTTCTGGTATCAATGTTGACCGTGTGAAGATCGGTGTGTACGCCATCTGCGGTATGTTGGCAGCACTTGCGGGTATTATCGTGACGTCTCGTCTGTCTTCGGCACAACCAACAGCAGGTATGGGCTATGAGCTAGACGCTATCGCGGCGGTCGTTCTTGGCGGCACCAGCTTGATGGGCGGTAAAGGTCGCATCATGGGTACATTGATTGGTGCTCTGATCATCGGCTTCCTAAACAACGCGCTGAATCTACTCGATGTTTCTTCTTACTACCAAATGATTGCGAAAGCAGTGGTTATCTTGCTAGCAGTACTGGTAGACAATAAAAACAAGTAATTGATATTTAAAATAAAGAGCTCCACTAAATCCTGAATACAAATCGAGCCAGAGGACGTGTGCTGGCTCACCCTACACAAAGGACTAGAACGATGAAAAAACTCGCAACTCTTATCTCTGCTGCACTTCTTTCTTCAACCGTATCGGTAGCGGCGCAAGCTCAAGATACAATGGCGATTGTAGTTTCTACACTGAATAACCCGTTCTTCGTAACGATGAAAGACGGTGCAGAAGCGAAAGCGAAAGAACTGGGATATGACTTGATTGTACTGGACTCGCAAAATGACCCGAGTAAAGAACTGTCAAACATCGAAGACCTAACGATTCGTGGCGTAAAAGCAATTCTGATTAACCCAACAGATTCAGACGCTGTGTCAAACGCGATTCGTATGGCGAACCGTTCTAAGATCCCTGTGTTGACACTAGACCGTGGTGCAAGCCGTGGTGACGTAGTGAGCCACATCGCTTCTGACAACGTAGTTGGTGGTGAAATGGCTGGTCACTACATCATGGAAAAAGTAGGTGAGAAAGCGAAAGTTATCCAACTAGAAGGTATTGCAGGTACGTCTGCAGCGCGTGAGCGTGGTGAAGGTTTCATGACAGCAGTTAAGGGTAGTAACATGGAGCTACTAGCAAGCCAACCTGCTGATTTTGACCGTACTAAAGGTCTGAACGTAATGGAAAACTTGCTTGCAGCGAACCCAGATGTTCAAGCGGTATTTGCTCAGAACGATGAGATGGCACTGGGTGCGCTTCGCGCAGTACAAGCATCAGGTAAAGACGTTATGATCGTTGGCTTCGACGGTACTGATGATGGTATCGCTGCAGTTAACCGTGGCAAGCTAGCTGCGACGATCGCACAGCAGCCAGATCTTATTGGTGCGTTGGGTGTAGAAACTGCAGCGAAAGTATTGAAAGGCGAGAAGGTTGAGGAGTACATTCCTGTTCCGCTTAAAGTTGTGACTAAGTAAGTTTAACGTTCGACTCAGTGATTCTTCTTTGTTGAAGATAACGGAATGACCCAGTAAATGTGCTGGGTCATTCCAAACAACGAAAGCGGTACGTTAGAAAATTAAATCTTGCTGAATGGTAATACGCATACGTTTTTTCAAAGAGCGTAAACCTATTACTCCTGTTCAAATATAAAGGGTTCAAACAGAACCGAGGATAACCGTATGAATAAGTTAGTGGTGTTAGGTAGTGTAAACGCTGACCATGTTCTTCAAGTGCCTTCTTTCCCTCGTCCAGGCGAGACGCTGCATGGTCGCAACTATCAAGTTATCCCAGGTGGCAAAGGTGCCAACCAAGCTGTGGCGGCAGCTCGATTAAACGCCGACATCGGGTTTATTGCGTGTGTGGGTGATGATTCATTCGGCATCAACATTCGCGAGAACTTCAAAATGGATGGCATCGACATCACTGGTGTGAAGATGCAGCCAAACTGCCCAACGGGCATTGCCATGATTCAAGTGGCGGACAGCGGCGAGAACAGCATTTGTATCTCTGCAGAAGCGAACGCAAAGCTGACTGCAGAGGCGATTGAGCCTGATCTAGAACGCATTCGTCAGGCAGATTACTTGTTGATGCAACTAGAAACGCCAATGTGCGGTATCGAGAAAGCAGCGCGAATCGCGAAAGATGCAAAAACTAATGTGATTCTGAACCCAGCGCCGGCGCGTGAATTGTCGGATGAGTTGCTATCTTGCATTGATGTTATCACACCAAACGAAACCGAAGCTGAAGTGCTAACAGGTGTGATGGTAACAGACGATGACAGCGCACAAGAAGCGGCGAACATCCTGCATTCGAAAGGCATTGAAATCGTCATGATCACGCTCGGTGCGAAAGGAGTTTGGCTGAGTCAAAACGGTCGTGGTGAAGTCATTCCTGGCTTCCGCGTAGAAGCAACAGATACCACAGCGGCGGGCGATACGTTTAATGGGGCATTAGTCACTGGTTTATTGGAAGACTTACCTTTAGAATCAGCGATTAAGTTTGCCCACGCAGCAGCGGCGATCTCAGTCACTCGCTTTGGCGCGCAAACCTCCATTCCAACCCGCAAAGAGGTTGAGGAGTTCCTTGAACAACAATAATCAAAAGGAGAAATAACATGGCAACGATGAAAGACATCGCAAAACTGGCAGGGGTTTCCACTTCAACTGTGAGCCATGTTATTAACAAAACTCGCTTTGTCAGCGAAGAGATCTCGGAGCGCGTTAACAACGCTGCCAAAGAGCTCAATTACTACGCGCCATCGGCTTTGGCGCGTAGCCTCAAAGTGAACCGCACCAAAACCATTGGTATGCTGGTGACCACCTCAACCAACCCATTTTTTGGCGAAGTCGTAAAAGGCGTCGAACGCAGTTGTTACCACAAAGGCTACAGTTTGATTTTATGTAACACCGAAGGCGACAACGAGCGCATGCGTGAGTCGATTAATACGTTGCTGCAAAAGCGCGTCGATGGTTTGATTTTGATGTGTTCATCGTTAGAAGGGGAGCGTATTGATGTCTTCGAGCGTTACCCAGACATTCCAGTTGTGGTGATGGACTGGGGCCCAATGCTGTTCACAAGCGATAAGATCCAAGATAACTCGCTTCGTGGTGGTTATCTTGCAGCTAAATACCTTATCGACTGCGGCCACCAAGAGATTGGTTGTATTACCGGTCCACTAATCAAGCATCAAGCACAAATGCGCTATGAAGGATATAAGCGCGCAATGATAGAAGCTGATCTTGAGTTCAATGCGAACTGGATTGTGGAATCTGACTTTGAATGTGAAGGTGGCTATCAAGCCTTTAAGAAAATGGCCGCGCGGGGAATACTACCAAGTTCTATTTTTGTCTCAAACGATATGATGGCGATGGGTGTAATCAACGCAGCAAATGAACTCGGTATTCAAATCCCAGAGCAGCTTTCTATCATAGGTTACGATGATATTCACATTGCTAAATTTATGTCGCCTTCTCTGACCACTATTCACCAGCCTAAATATCGCTTAGGTCAAGCTGCTGTCGAAACACTACTGCGTAAATTAAACGACAAGTCTGATGAATCGCAGGTTGTTCAATTGGAACCAACATTGGTTGAACGTAAAAGTGTGAAGTATCTCTCCTAGCTGAAAATTTATTTATTATCAATAAGTTATGTTTCTATGCTTTTATTGGTAGTGCTTTCTATAGGGATTTGGAAAGTAAATGCCTTCTTTTTGCATAATAAGCCCGACAAAGTGTGATTTTTTGCGAGTAAAGTGAAAGATTTCGTGTAGAAATACACAAGAAAGCTTATTATTAGAAGGGCCTATAGATAGATTTATAAATTATTGTAGTGAATGGAAATTTTTATGTTTGTTAAGAGATACGCACAGTATTCAGTCAAGAGACCGTGGTTTCATCGAATCAATATTCTCTTAGTATTATTGGTGTTTGTAGTGAGTGCTTATGAGTTGCTCGAAAACGAAGAATTCATTTACTTATTGGGTGTCGCTTTTACCTTTTTAGCTACTGCATTATTTGCATCTGCGTCATCTTTCAAAAAACGCTACTTAGGGCACGAATCCTAACGTCCTTCTGCTTAGATGAGCAGAATTCGGTTACTTTAAAGCAAGTATTGGTCTGATTTATGATCGGATACATCAAAGGGAGGACAAAAGTCCTCCTTTATGTATGTTGCTACGCCATAAGATGAGCGCATTCCAAGCACAATAATAAAGGACATACTCATGGACTTACTTGCCCTGTTAGACATCAACAACACCCTCGTTAACATTCCTATTGGTGATGGCTATGCAATGAGCTGGATCGAAGCCTTTGGTACGGTTTTCGGTCTGCTTTGTATCTGGTTTGCGAGCCAAGAAAAAACCATCAACTACTTGTTCGGTTTGCTGAACGTGACACTTTTTGCCGTTATCTTTTTCCAGATTCAGCTTTACGGATTGCTTCTGCTACAACTGTTCTTCTTCTGTGCCAACATCTATGGCTGGTATGCATGGACAAGACCAAATGCACAAGGTGAGACTCTTGAGGTGCGTTGGTTAAGCAAACAGAAGCTGATCGCGACAGGCTCAGTCAGTGTTGTTACAATTGCGCTGTTAACGATTTTTATTGACCCATTCTTCTTTGCGCTAGCAAACATCGCTGTTGATACGTTGAATGTGTTCGGTGCTGGATTAGCTGAGCCAGTATTAGAACCTGATGCGTTCCCGTTCTGGGATGCAACCATGACGGTGCTTTCTATGGTTGCTCAAATCTTAATGACCCGCAAATACGTTGAAAACTGGATCCTGTGGGTGGTTATCAACATCATCAGTGTTGGTATCTATGCAACACAAGGTGTGTACGCTATGTCGGTTCAATATGCGATTCTGATGTTCATCGCAGCTAACGGCACGAGAGAATGGGCACGCAGCGCGAAACGCAATAGTGAGAAAACGCTAACTCAAGCGACAGCGCAAGGTTAAGCCAATGATGAAACAACCTCATATTGGCATAGACAGCACCCAGATTGCGCCACGAGTCATCGTGTGTGGTGAACCAGACCGAGCAAACCGCATTGCTGCACTCTTCGATAACGCCAAATTGGTCTCTGAAAACCGCGAGTATCGGGTATTTACGGGGACATACAACGGTCAGCGAGTCTCAGTGTGCAGTACCGGAATTGGCGCGCCATCGATGATCATTGCCGTTGAAGAGTTGAAACAGTGTGGCGTGACAGATGTTATTCGTGTGGGATCGGCTGGCGCAATGCAGTCTGGCATTCGACTCGGTGAACTTATCGTCGCAGAAGGTGCGGTAAGAGACGAAGGTGGTTCAAAAGCTTACGTTCGTTCTTCTTACCCTGGCTACGCGAGCTTTCCGCTGCTGAAAGCATTGGACAGCTATTTGGCAGGACAAGACGCTCGTTATCATTTGGGTGTGGTTCGCTCTCATGACAGCTTCTACACCGATGATGAAGAAGCGATCTGCCAATATTGGAACAAGAAAGGGATTCTTGGGGCGGATATGGAAACTTCAGCACTGTTTACCGTGGGGCGCCTCCGTGGTCTAAACGTTGCTTCAATTCTGAATAATGTGGTCCTTTATCAGCAAGATGTGAAGGAAGGCGTAGGGCAGTACGTAGACGAAGCGCAAGTGATGATGGACGGAGAGCGTTTGGCATCTTATGCCGCTCTGGAAGCCTTGGTCGCGCAAAGCTAACTGGATCACAGCTCAACAAATTTCTAAAGCGGCACTCTGTGTCGCTTTTTTATTGGCTGTTATCGAACCAGCCTAGCGAGTACAATTTATTTGAGATAGTTGCTACTAAAGAGAAACTCACGTGAAAATAAGCCCTTACCAAAATGGACGTTTCAAAAGCTTTCTAGAGCAAAAAAGCACGGAGTTTCGTGACCTTATCTATCAATGCCAAATTGGCAGCCGATATTTTGACTCTGGTGAAGAGATTCTCCGTCAGGGTGAGCAGCTTAAGCACCTTTACGTTGTGCCCGTTGGCCGAGTTTCAATGAGCATCATTGCCGCCAATGGCCGTCGATTTCAACTTGGTGAAGCGAACTGTGATTATCATATTTATGGGGAGATGGAGTACTTCACACAGACGCCTTGTCAGTGGAATGTGGTGGCAGATGAGCACATGCAGGTCGATATCATCTGTATTCAAAAGCTCACTGAGGCGTTACATAGCCGACCAGAGATGATGTTCTTTTTTGCGTCTGCGTTAGCTGAGGACTACCAAGATTCGATGGATATTTACACCAACCGCTTATTACACCCCATCACCTACAACATTGCTTATGATTTGTTGGTGCAAAAGCAGGCTAATACTCTATTAGGTGGGTTCGGTAAAGTAAACCAAGAAGCAGAGCGATTTGGTACATCGGGGCGCGTTTATCGCCGAGCGGTAAAAGATCTAATGGATAAAGAGTTGATTCGAAAGGGTGAACAGGGTCTAGAGATTGTGGATGAATCGGCGTTAAAAGCTTTTCTCGACGCGTACGAATAACCCGCGACAGGAGCGCGGGTTATGGTATTTACCTTTTTCGGTTAGTACCGAGTGCTTAAAATACGCAGTGTTTTGCAAAATCAGAGGCTTCGTTAGCTGTCCATTCACCTTTTGGTTTTTCCTTCATGTCGTTACACCATGCTTCGCTACCTACCTCGGTACATGCCATCAATTGCGCTGCTACAAAAATCATCAAAGCTAACTTCTTCATTTTCTAATCCTTTTTAGTGAGTTGTTTGAAATGAAGTATAAGCATTCAATGGGGTGATAAATATGAAAATTATAGTTTTGAGCTTTTCGTCTCAAATTCGATATAGACCAAGTGTAATTTGTTGATTTATTAAGCCAATTTAGAAGTGTAACGAATGTAAAGTTGTTAAATAATCAGTTGAATGCCTGAGTGAGTAACGATATATTGCGAATGCGTATGATAACGGATCTCATTTAAGGCTTGAAATAATGGAAAAACTCGTCAGTGTGGCTCTTTTTTTGCTGCTCACAATCTCTCCCGCTTTTGCTGATACCGTCAAAATTGACCACTTCATGGGGACAACAGAAATAGAACAGTCGCCAAAACGGGTGGTTGTTATTGGTTTTGGTCCATTAGATATGATGGATAGCTTTGGTATCGACCCTGTTGCGGTTTCTAATGCCTCTCATCTTCCTAAGTACCTTTCAAAATACAGCAAAGACAACTACACCTCGGCAGGCAGTTTATTTGAGCCTGATTTCGAAACCATTTATATGCAAAAGCCGGATTTAATTTTGGTCGGCCCTCGTGGTTCTGCAAAATATGATGACCTGAGTGAAATCGCTCCGACCGTGGTATTGGCCGCGGGTGAAAATGAGGATTACTGGACCGGTACCAAAGCGCAATGGCGCAACTTCGGGAAGATCTTTGATATTGAGGGTAAAGTTGAGCAGAAAATCGAGTCGCTAGACGCTCAATTTAAAGCGATACGTGATTACAACAAAGCCAATAATAACGACGCTTTGACGATCTTGAGTATTGGCGACAACATCAGCGCGTTTGGTGAAAAGTCTCGCTTTGGTGCGATTTACACGGACTTTGGTTTTAAGGAAACCGTGAAAAACCTTAAAACAGGCACACACGGCGACGTCATTTCTTATGAATTTATTCGCGAAGCCAATCCGAAAAATATCTTAGTGATCGATCGCAACTCTCTACATGCAAAATCGGATAACGATCTAGCCAAAGCGTTGGATAACGATCTGGTTAAAGCAACTTCGGCTTACAAGAACAAGAAAATTACCTTCCTAGACGTTGATGCTTGGTACTTAGCAATGTCCGGCGTAACGGCAACGGAAAAGATGGTGAGTGAAATTAAACACACGATCGATCTGTAAGCGAAGCTAGCTGAGGTTAACTTTGAAAAAGTTATTGCTTGTTCTTATTGTTCTAAGCGTCGCATCGTTGTTTGTTGGGGTGGCAAATATGACGCCCCAACAGTTGTTTTCAGGTGATGCAAAAGCACTAGAACTTTTCTTCACTAGCCGCATTCCGCGTTTATTTGCCATTCTTCTTGCTGGGGCGGGGCTGAGCATTGCTGGATTAGTGATGCAACAAATCAGTCAAAACCGATTCGCTGCACCGTCAACAACAGGCACCATTGAATGTGCCATGCTCGGTTACGTAATGAGTGTGGTGTTTTTTGGTAATGGCGAGCGGTTATGGCTTGTCTTTGCTGTCTCCATTCTTGGCACTTTAATGTTTGTCCAGTTCATCCAGCGGATTCAATTCAAAAGCGTTGTATTTGTTCCTTTAGTCGGCATCATCTTTGGCAACGTTATTGATGCTGTTACCACCTTTATCGCCTACAAATACGATGCGCTACAAAGCCTGTCAGCATGGAGTGTGGCAAACTTTGCCAACATTTTGCGCGGTGATTTTGAGCTGCTTTATATTGCAGTACCTGTTGCGATTTTGAGCTATCTATTTGCGGCGCGTATCTCTGCCGTTGGTATTGGTAAGGACTTTGCAGTAAACCTTGGTCTTAACTACCAACAAGTGGTGACGTTAGGTGTACTCTTGGTATCCGTGATGTCAGCGAGTGTGGTGATGATAGTTGGGCAACTTCCATTTCTTGGACTTATCGTGCCAAATTTAGTCAGTTACTTCTACGGTGACAATCTCAAACGTAATATCCCGTTTACTGCCATGTATGGGGCGATCCTTGTGCTTGGCTGTGACCTCGTTAGCCGTTTGATTATTTTCCCTCATGAAATGCCGATTTCAATCGTAATTAGTATTTTGGGCGGTGTTGTGTTTATCGCGATGTTGTTGCGAGGTAAACCGAGTGCGTGATTCAAAAAAACTTCTCTTATTGACAGCCATTGCACTGCTTTTCGCGTTTTTGTTTATCGGTATTGGCTTAACCGCCGACAACTACCAGTACTTTTTGTCACGACGTGTACCTAAAGTGTTAGCTATGGTTTTGGCGGGTGTCGCTATTGCACAATCTTCGTTGGTGTTTCAAACCATCACTCATAACCGAATTCTAACCCCAAGCATCATGGGGTTTGATGCACTCTATATTTTGACTCAAGTGCTGATTGTTCTGCTGTTTGGGGGATTGAGCGCACTCGTACTCAATGTCTATATCAACTTCTCTATTGCCGTATTGGTTATGGTGGGCTTTTCACTGCTGTTGTTTGGGTTCTACTTTTCAAAAGGCGGACGCAACCTCATTACTTTGCTGTTAGTCGGGCTGATCTTTGGGCAACTATTTAGCAATGTTGCGGTGTTCTTTTCGCTTTTGATGGACCCAAATACCTTTGCGTTTGTGCAATCTAAGCTCTACGCCAGTTTCAACAATGTGAAGGTGAATTTGGTTTATCTCAGTTCGCCAATACTGCTATTGGCATGTTGGTTGTTGTATCGCATGCACCGCACCTTAGATGTGTTTTGGCTGGATCAAGACAACGCAAAGAGTTTGGGTGTTGATGTGCCAAAAGTAACGCGCAACGTTTTTATTCTGTCTGCGGTTCTCATTGCAGTTTCCACCGCTCTTGTTGGTCCCATCATGTTCTTTGGTTTGTTGGTGACTAACTTGAGCCGTGAGATGTTCCGCTCTTACCAGCATCGCACCCTGCTAGTGGGTTGTTCATTGATGGCGATTTGTGCCTTGTTATCAGGCCAATGGATTATTGAAAACGTATTTTCATTCGAGACGACGCTTAGCGTAGTGATTAACTTTATTGGTGGTATTTACTTCTTGTATCTACTGCTGAAAAACAAAGTTGTATAAACATGATTATTATAGATAAATTAACCAAAGCATTTGGTTCCAAAAAAGTCGTTGAGGAAGTGGATACCCAATTTGAAAAAGGGAAAGTGACATCGATTATTGGTCCGAACGGCGCAGGAAAGAGCACCTTGCTGTCGATTGCGTCGCGATTGACCGAGCGAGATGGCGGGAGTGTCATGATCGATTGCAAAGAGATTGCGGAATGGGACACCAAAGAGCTTGCGAAAAAACTCGCGGTGTTGCGCCAAGCGAACACGATTACGATGCGTTTTACCGTAAAAGAACTGGTCTCGTTTGGACGTTTCCCTTATTCGAAAGGTAACTTATCCAACAATGATCATGCGATTATTAACCAAGCAATTGACTACTTAGATCTGAAAGAAATTCAAGATAAGTTCTTAGATGAATTGAGTGGTGGTCAAAGGCAGTTGGCGTTCATTGCGATGGTGATTGCCCAAGATACGGACTACGTTTTTCTTGATGAGCCATTGAACAACCTTGATATCAAGCATTCGTTGCAGATCATGAAAGTGGTTCAACGTCTTGCCCACAATATGAACAAAGCTATGGTGGTGGTGATTCACGATATTAACTTTGCGGCTTGTTATTCTGACGAAATCCTAGCGTTAAAGAAGGGCAAAGTGGTTGCAAGTGGCAAGGTGGAAGAGGTGATTCAAGCATCTACGCTAGAAGATATTTACGAGACGCCTTTCAACATCATTGAGCTCAATGGTAAGCGTATGTGTACTTACCACTAAGTCTATTTTGAGGCTTTGGCTAGCTTATTTAGTGAGTTCGTCAATGATTGGGCAGTGGCTTTCAGCATCTCCAGGACAAGCAGATACCCAACTCTCTAACTGCATTTTAATCTCTAAAAGATGCGCGATCTTTTGTTCTACTTCTTGAAGTTTATCCATCGTACGTGCTTTTACTTCGCTACTTTTACGATGTGGATTATGCGCTAACTGAACAAACTCTTTGCATTCTTGTAGTGAAAATCCTGCGTTTTTTGCTCTGGACACGAGATTGAGCTCTTGGATGTGTTTGTCAGAATATTCGCGATAGCCTGAGTCGCTACGAGCTGGCGGGGAGATAATGCCTTTCTCTTCATACATACGGATTGATTTAGAAGAGAGCCCCGTTAAAGTAGCAACCGCACCAATATTCATAGTTCGCCCCTGTATTTGAGATGTTGTTTTTCGCGAGTATATACCCAAGCGCAATTTATCTAAATGAAATTGCCTCCCAAAAAACAAAAAAGCCCGTAAGTTAGACACTTACGGGCTCTCTCAATTCATTTGACTAGGCTTCTTCAGGCGCTAGGCTTTTTTTTTCCTGCTGCATTTTCGCTAGGAAGTACACGTTAACACATGCAATAAAACCGTTCGTTAGTACAACTGGCCACGAATCAATCATTAGACCATATGCAGTGAACAGTGCACAGCCGATGAAGTTTAGGATACGTAGTTTAACGATGTCTTTCATAGTTAGCGAGATCGCAACCATGATTGAAGCCGCGTAGCCCAAAATCTCAACCATATTCATTTCCATTATTTGACCCTCTTAAATCTGCCGAATTCTCTCGGTACCTATTCTTCTCATCTTGAGATTAATGAGGAAGCTCCATGCCTCGAATGGTCTTGTTTATTTTGATAAATGAACTATAGCAATGGAAAAATCGTGATGAAAGCCTCAAATCAAGGTTAAGAGAAGGTTAGCGATTACGCAAACGTTTAGGAGTGAAATTATTGATAATTTTACTTATTGTGTTGATTGATAATAACAATTGAAATGATTGATAAAACAGAGTTGAAGCTGCGCTTTCAATAACATATATTTACGAATGAGAATTATTATTAATTAAGTTTGTTTTATGCCTGTTGCGATTAGTTTTCTGTTTTCATTTGCTTTGATGATGCGTACCAAACCTCATTCTTGGGGGATTGCGATACATGTTCTAACTCATGTCTTAATGTTGGTTTTGATTCCTGCGGATTACGTAATCCAATACTTGATGGTCATGTTTTTCTCTTCTCCCTTTCTTATTCGGCTTGCTAAGCAGTCTCCTAGTTATGACATCTTGTTTGCGTTTTTACCGCTATTGATTGGTACCGGCGGGTTAGTGTTAAGTTATTAAAATTTTGGCATTACCTGTTTTCATCGAGAACGACTAAACTTTCTTAATAAGCTATTATTTTCATATGCTTGGTTTGCTTTTTATGCCGGTTTGGTTGTCACATTGTTGTGACTGTATGCGTATTTCGTTTCGAGTGGTTAACGAAAGTGCAAAATATGATTGTTTATTGACTCAATAGTTAGTTAAATCAGCGTATGAGAAAATGTGAATCACATTCCTATAAACTAAAATAATTTATAAAGGCTAACGAAGATACGTTAGCCATATTGACCATAGAACGGGGGTCAAATGAGTACACAAACTGTGCCACAGGAAGTAGTTGTAGATGCTGTCAAAGGGGATGTTTACGCTTTAGACCTAGAGGGGAAGGTCAGAGTGATTAATGTCGGAGATGTATTGGTTTCCGGTGATGTGGTCATCACTGAGAATGGCTCAGAGATTGAAGTAATTGCTGAAGGTTCCCTCTTCCTTGTTGCTGAAAATTGTGTCGCTTGTATTCCTGCGCCGTCTTTGGAATCAGCGCAAACCGACGCCATTGTGCAAGCTCCAATTTACGGGCAGATTAATGTCGATCCAGCCGCAGCAGAGAATGCTGAGTTTGGGGCAGAAGACGTTGCTGCGATTCAGCAGGCCATTTTAGACGGTGCCGACCCAACAGCCATCCTAGAGGCAACTGCCGCAGGTCCCGGTGGGGGCGGTGGTTCTGGTTCTGCTAATGCAGGCTTTGTTACAGTTGAGTACAACAACCCAGAAGTTCTAGCCTCAACGTTTTTTGAAACCTCTGCGCCAATCGGTGATTCACAGGATGATGAAGACTTAGATGGACTTGATATTACAATTTTTGCTGATGGTGGTCAGTCCCTTTCTTCACAGGTCACTGAGGGTTCTATTTCCCAGTCTAGTTACCCACAAACCATTTCAGCGAGTGTTCTTGTAGAAGCTGGTGACCTTCCACTTGATACGACTTCTTTTGTCCCAGAAACGACGTCGCTCGAATCTTTACTGTTAGAGTTAAACTCTGATCTTACTTCGGGTGGCGAAGCGGTTAGCTTTGTTTATGACGAACAGCAGAATGCGATCATCGGTACACAAGAAGGTAATGAAGTCCTACGCATCGAGATTGAAGCGACCTCGCTAGGCCGCGATTTAGAGTTAGAGGTCGTTACCACGATCAGCCAGGGCATTGACCATGTCGCGTCTGTTGCTGATGGCCAAGTATCGATCGTCGGTGATCAAATCAATATCGCTTTTGATATTACAGGCGCAGATATTGGTAGTAACAGCATTCAAGCGCCTATCGACTTTACGACAACCGTTATTGATGGCGATGATCCTGCGCCGCAAAACGTTACTTTCGAAAACGTTGAATCCTCTTCTACCCCGATTACTGGCACCTTTGTTGATATTGGCAGTGATCAATTGGCAACGGTCACATTTAATCAAGAAGGACTTAGTCAATTTGATGGCCTATTGAGTGATAATCAGGCCACAGAAGCGGTACTCTCTGAAGACGGCAGTACTATCACCCTGTCCATTGCGGGCTCTAATGAAACCGTCTTAACCATCAGTCTGAATACTGATGGTACCTACCAATTTGAGCAATTTAAGCCGTTAGAACAAACAAACGGTGAAGATACGATTGAGCTCTCTTTGCCAACCACAATCGTCGATTTCGACCAAGATACGGCAAGCAACACCTTTACGATGACCATCCTTGACGGCGATAATCCAGTGATTGAAAACGTGACGGGATTGTCTTTAGACGAGGCGGGTGTTGACCAAGGTTCACAGGAAGGCGCGGTAGTAACAAGTGGCACTGGGTCGATCACGACAGCGGTCGGTAGTGATATCATTGATCACTATGAGTTGGAACCTACAGAGTTTAATGTTGGTGGAGAACTTCAGTCTCAGGGGCAGGTTGTCCAACTGGAACTTGCGTCCGAGAGTAACGGCGTGCGTACTTACGAAGGCTTCATCGAGCTGGATGGTGTGCGTGTCACAGTATTTGATGTGGCGATTGATGCCCCTGCATTGGGCGAATACCAATTCAACTTGTATGAACAACTCGACCATACGGGTGCTAACGATGACTCTCTCACTTTCTCATTGCCAGTTTACGCGGTTGATGCGGATGGTGACCGCTCCTCGATTACCGAAGGTTCGAACGCACCAGAAGCGGCGCAAATTGTCATTCAAGTTCAAGATGACGTTCCTACGATTGATGGCGTTGATGCGCTAGCCGTCGATGAAGATGATTTATCAAGCATCGGCTCCGATCAAAGTGACTCTGTGCTCGCGCAAGGTAGTTTCACGACTACTCAGGGCTCAGACCGTGTTGTAAGTTATCAATTAGAGAGCGGCACTGATCCACTCAATGGGTTGGAATCACAGGGTCGATCTATCTCTCTGACGGAAACAGTCAACTCAGACGGTAGCTTTACCTATTCTGCAACGGCAGAAGGTGAAGCGATCTTTACCTTGCAAGTGAACCCTGATGGTTCTTATTCATTTACCCTTGAAGGTCCAATCGATCATGCTGTGGGTAGCGATAGCCTAACTCTGGACTTCACTATTGTTGCAACGGACTTTGACGGTGACACCAGTTCACTTGTTCTACCGATTACCATTGCTGATGATGTGCCAACCATTAACGACGTTGTTGCTCTTACCGTCGATGAAGATGACTTAAGTTCGGTTGGCTCCGACCAATCACAGCCGGCGCTGGTTGAAGGCCAGTTCACGACAACTCAGGGCTCTGATGGCGTTGTACAGTATCAGTTGGATGTAAACGCAGATCCTTTGAATGGTCTGCAATCTCAAGGTCAAACCGTTTCCATTGCCGAAACGCAAAATGCAGACGGTAGCTACACCTACAGCGCAACGGCAAATGGCAGCGCAGTCTTCACATTGATTTTGAATACTGACGGCTCGTACAGTTTTGAGCTGCAAGGTCCAATCGACCATGCGGCAGATAGCGACAGCTTAACCTTTGATTTTAGTGTTATTGCTACAGATTTCGATGGTGACACAAGCCAAATCGTACTGCCGGTCACCATTGTGGATGATAAGCCAACCATTACTGACGTCGACGCTATTACCGTTGATGAAGATGACTTAGCGTCGATTGGCTCAGACCAAACTGATCCAGTTTCAATTGACGGTAACTTCACTACCACCCAAGGCTCTGACCGTGTGGTGAGCTACCAGCTAGATGCTTCTGCAACACCAGTTGATGGCCTTACCTCTCAAGGTGTAGCTGTAACGCTAACTGAGACAGCAAATGGCGACGGCAGCTTTACTTATGAAGCAACGGCAGGCACTGAAGCGGTCTTTACGCTGACAGTGAATACTGATGGGTCTTACAACTTTACGCTTGAAGGGCAAATTGACCACGCAGCAGATAGCGATGAGCTAACGCTGAACTTCCCAATCATCGCGACGGACTTTGATGGCGACACCACAAACGCAACGATCCCAGTCACGATTGTTGATGATAAGCCAATTATTACTGACGTTGATGCAATTACGGTTGATGAAGATGATCTAGCGTCAATTGGTTCAGACCAAAGCAATCCTATTTCTATTGATGGCAGTTTCACCACCACGCAAGGCTCAGACCGAGTGGTGAGCTACCAACTCGATGCTTCATCAACACCAGTTGACGGTTTAACGTCGCAAGGTGTAGCGGTCACGCTGACTGAAACTGCAAACGGTGATGGTAGTTTCACTTACGAAGCAACAGCTGGGGCTGAAGCGGTCTTTACGTTGACAGTGAGTACTGATGGCTCTTACAACTTCACGCTAGAAGGGCCAATTGATCACGCGGTTGATAGTGACAAGTTGACACTGAACTTCCCAATTATCGCGACAGACTTTGATGGCGACACCGTCACTGAAACCATTCCAGTCACGATTGTTGATGATGTACCGACCATCACAGCGGTGGATGCGTTGAGTGTCGATGAAGATGACCTTAGCGGTGTGGGTTCTGACCCAGGCGGCGATCTGTTCGTTGAAGGCGCGTTTACCACCACTCAAGGCTCTGACCGAGTGGTGAGCTATCAACTGGATTCAACGGCTGATCCTGTTGCGGGGCTGACGTCTCAGGGTGAGGCGATTACCTTGGTGGAAACCGCTAATGGTGACGGTAGCTTTACCTATGTTGCGACCGCTGACGGCAATCCTGTTTTCACGTTAAATGTAGCAACAGATGGCACGTACGATTTTACGCTGCAAGGCCCGATTGACCATGCAGCCAACAGCGACAGCCTGACGATTGATTTCGTAATTATTGCCACCGATTTTGATGGTGATACGACCACGGCGACCATTCCAGTTACGATCACGGATGATGCGCCAATCATTGATAATGTCGTGCCTCTGGCTGTGGATGAAGATGATTTATCAGGTATTGGCTCAGACCAAAGCGATGCAGTGTTTGTTGAAGGCGCATTCACGACCACCCAAGGTTCAGACCGTGTGGTGAGCTACCAACTTGATTCAACGGCTGATCCTGTTTCGGGTTTAACCTCGCAAGGTGAGCCAGTTACTTTGGTAGAGACTGCGAATGCCGATGGTAGCTTCACTTACGTTGCTACTGCTGATGGCAACCCTGTTTTCACCATGAATGTGAATCCAGACGGCACATACAACTTCCGTTTGGAAGGGCCGATTGATCATGCTTTGAATAGCGATGAGTTAGTACTGAACTTCCCAATCATTGCAACAGACTTTGACGGCGATACGACTACCGCGACCATTCCAGTCACTATTACTGATGACGTTCCAACCATCGATAACGTTGTTCCACTTACGGTGGATGAAGATGATCTCGCCACAATTGGCTCTGACCAAAACGATGATGCGTTTATGTCGGGTTCTTTCTCTACTACAGAAGGTTCAGACAGCGTTGTTAAATACCAGCTTGATGCAACGGCAGATCCAGTTGCAGGGTTGACCTCTCATGGTGAGCCTGTCGTGCTTGCTGAAACTGCTAACGGCGACGGCAGTTTTACTTACACAGCCACAGCAGATGGCAATGCCGTATTTGAATTGGTTGTTAAGCCAGACGGCAGCTACACCTTTACTCTGCAAGGCCCACTAGACCATGCAGTGAATAGCGACAGCCTGCAAATCGACTTCCCGATTATCGCAACAGATTTTGATGGCGATACGTCGGCAGAAACATTGCCTGTCACTATCGTTGACGATAAACCAACGATCACTGACGTAGATGCCATCCGTGTGGATGAAGATGACTTAGCGACGATTGGCTCTGACGGCTCAGATCTAATTTCAATCGATGGCAACTTCACCACGACACAAGGCTCTGACGGGGTAGTGAGTTACCAATTGGATACTGCTGCAACGCCAGTTGATGGCCTGACATCGCAAGGTGTAGCCGTGACGCTGACTGAAACCGCAAATGGTGATGGCAGCTACACTTACGAAGCGACAGCAGGAACGGAAGCCGTCTTTACACTGACAGTAAACACTGATGGCTCGTACAACTTCACCCTGCAAGGTCCAATTGACCACGCAGTAAATAGCGATGAATTGACGCTGAACTTCCCAATCATTGCGACGGACTTTGATGGTGACACCACCACAGAAACGATCCCGGTCACTATTGTCGATGATGTACCAACAATCACGGATGTTGACGCAATTACGGTTGATGAAGATGACTTAGCGTCGATTGGCTCAGACCAAACTGACCCAATTTCAATCGACGGCAACTTCAACACCACGCAAGGCTCTGACCGAGTGGTGAGTTATCAGCTTGACGCTTTTGCAACACCAGTGGATGGCCTGACCTCACAAGGCGTGGCGGTGACGCTAACAGAGACAGCAAACGTCGACGGCAGCTTTACTTACGAAGCAACGGCCGGCACTGAAGCGGTCTTTACGCTGACGGTGAACACTGATGGCTCTTATAACTTCAAGCTTGAAGGTCCAATCGACCATGCCGTGGATAGCGATGAGCTAACGCTGAACTTCCCAATTATCGCGACGGATTTTGATGGCGACACCACAAACGCCACTATCCCTGTCACCATCGTGGATGATAAGCCAGTTATTACTGACGTTGATGCAATTACGGTTGATGAAGATGATCTAGCATCAATCGGTTCAGACCAAAGCAACTCGATTTCTATTGATGGTAACTTCACCACCACGCAAGGCTCTGACCGAGTGGTGAGTTACCAGTTAGATGCCTCTGCAACACCCGTTGATGGTTTAACATCACAAGGTGTGGCTGTTACGTTGACTGAAACTGTAAACGGTGATGGTAGCTTTACTTACCAAGCAACAGCAGGTGGCAATACAGTATTTACATTAACTGTGGATACCGATGGCTCGTATAACTTCACGCTGGAAGGTCCAATTGACCACGCAGTAGGTAGCGATGAGCTAACGCTGAATTTCCCAATTGTGGCAACAGACTTTGATGGTGACACAGTCACTGAAACCATTCCAGTCACCATTGTTGATGACGTACCGACCATTACAGCGGTTGATGCGTTGAGTGTGGATGAAGATGACCTTAGCGGTGTGGGTTCTGACCCAGGCGGCGATCTGTTTGTTGAAGGAGCATTTACCACCACCCAAGGCTCTGACCGAGTGGTGAGCTACCAACTTGACTCAACAGCCGACCCTGTAGCGGGGCTGACGTCTCAAGGTGAGGCGATTACCTTGGTGGAAACTGTTAATGGTGACGGCAGCTTTACCTATGTCGCGACCGCAGATGGCAATCTTATCTTTACGTTAAATGTAGCGACGGATGGTACGTACGACTTTACGCTGCAAGGTCCGATTGACCACGCCACAAACAGCGACAGTCTGACGATTAATTTCCCGATTATTGCCACAGATTTTGATGGTGATACGACGACGGCAACCATTCCGGTTACCATTACAGATGATGCACCAATCATCGATAACGTCGTGCCGTTATCTGTGGATGAAGACGATCTTGCGACTATCGGCTCAGATCAAAATGATTCGGTTTATGTCGAGGGTGCATTTACGACGACGCAAGGCTCTGACCGTGTCGTCAGTTACCAGATTGATGCAACTTCCGACCCTGTTGCGGGCTTAACCTCGCAAGGCGAGGCGGTCGTATTGGTTGAAACCGCAAATGCAGACGGCAGCTTTACTTACGTTGCTACTGCGGATGGCAATCCTGTCTTCACCATGAATGTGAATGCGGATGGTACGTACAACTTCCGTTTGGAAGGGCCTGTTGACCACGCCTTAAACAGTGATGAGCTAGTACTTAACTTCCCAATCATTGCAAAGGACTTTGATGGCGATACGACCACAGCGACCATTCCTGTCACCATCACTGATGATGTTCCAAGTATCGATACTGTTGTTCCATTGACGGTAGACGAGGATGATCTCGCCACAATTGGTTCGGTTCAAAATGACGATGCGTTTATGTCTGGTTCGTTTAGCACGACAGAAGGTTCAGACAGCGTTGTTAAATACCAACTTGATGCGACTGCGGATCCGGTTAGCGGGCTAACATCACACGGTGAATCCGTTGTTCTTGTTGAGACTGCAAATGCTGATGGCAGTTATACGTACACCGCAACAGCCAATGGCAACCCAGTGTTTGAGTTGGTGGTGAAACCAGATGGTAACTACACCTTCACGTTGCAAGGGCCGATTGATCATGCGGCCAGCAGCGATAGCCTACAAATTGATTTCCCGATTATCGCGACCGACTTTGATGGCGATACCTCGTCGAAGACGTTGCCAGTCACAATTGTAGACGACAAACCGACCATCACAGATGTCGATGTGATCCGTGTTGATGAAGACGATCTAGCGACCATTGGCTCTGATGGCTCTGATGGCTCTGATGGCTCTGATGGCTCTGATCCAATTTCCATTGATGGCAATTTCACCACGACGCAAGGCTCTGACGGTGTAGTGAGCTACCAGTTGGATGCTTCTGCAACGCCAGTTGATGGCCTGACATCGCAGGGTGTAGCCGTGACGCTGACTGAAACCGCAAATGGTGATGGCAGCTACACTTACGAAGCGACAGCAGGAACGGAAGCCGTCTTTACACTGACAGTAAACACTGATGGCTCGTACAACTTCACCCTGCAAGGTCCAATTGACCACGCAGTAAACAGCGATGAATTGACGCTGAACTTCCCAATCATTGCGACGGACTTTGATGGTGACACCACCACAGAAACGATCCCGGTCACTATTGTCGATGATGTACCAACAATCACGAATGTTGATGCGCTTACTCTTGATGAAGATGATTTAAATACCATTGGGTCTGACCAAAGTGATGATGCCTTTATGTCCGGCGTATTCACCACAACGCAAGGTTCAGATTCGGTCGTTAAATACCAGCTTGATGCTACAGCCGATCCTGTTTCTGGATTAACGTCTCAAGGTGACGCTGTCACTATGTCGGAGGTGTTAAACCTAGACGGCAGTTACACTTACACGGCAACCGCAAATGGCAGCCCTGTATTTGAACTGGTGGTGAAGGCTGACGGTAATTACACCTTCACGTTACAAGGACCAATTGACCACCCTCTAAACAGTGATAGCTTGCAGATTGACTTCCCAATCATTGCAACGGATTTTGATGGTGATACATCCGCCGAAACCATTCCGGTCACGATTATCGATGATAAGCCAACACTCGGAGGCATCGAAGCGACAAGTGTGCAGACGGTCGATGAAGACGATATACCTGCAGTTGGCTCAGATGGTACGCAATCTAACAGCATTGCTGGTAACTTCATCGCAACGGATGGGTCTGATGGCATCGTTGAATACGAGGTGTCTGACTTAAGTGCGCCAGTCCAAGGTTTGACCTCTGGTGGCCAAACGCTTGTTCTGGTTGAAGTGTCAAACGCGGGTGGTGTTTCAGTTTATGAAGCGCGAACTGATGGTACGAATACTCCTGTTTTCCGAGTGACGCTCGATGCATCGGATGACAGTTATGAGTTCGACTTGCTTGCACCGCTCGATCATGCTGATGGACAAAATGAACTGGTCATCAATTTACCGATCAACGCGACCGATTTTGACGGAGACGTATCGAACAACATCACCTTACCAATTACGGTTGTGGATGATGTTCCGACTATCGACGGTTTGGCAACGGGCAGTGAACAAACGGTTGATGAAGATGATCTTCCTGCTGGTACCGATGCCGCAAGCCCAGAAGATACCGTCATTTCAGGTACCTTCAATATCACCGAAGGTGCTGACCAAGTTGCTTCTATTCAGCTCAGTGACCTGACCACGCCTGTCGCGTCACTTACATCGGATAGTGAAGCGATCACGTTAGTACTCTCTTCTAGTGTAAACGGCGTAAATGTTTACCAAGGCGTCGTTGGTACTCCTGCTGAAGTTGTGTTTGAACTGACCTTGGATGCAACGAATAATTCGTACGAATTCGACCTACAAAAGCCGCTCGATCATCCAGATGGTAATCAGCAAAACGAGATCGTCATCAACCTTCCTGTGACAGCGACGGATAATGATGGTGATACTTCACCAGCCTTCACATTGCCAATTACCGTTGTGGACGATGTTCCGGTTGTTACCAACATCGAAAGTCTACGTGTCGACGAAGACGACTTACCTCTTGGTTCAGATGGTAGCAAAGAGCCATTAACGGTATCGGGTGAGTTTGACGTTACTAGTGCAGATGGTATTGATGCCCTCGAATTGGATCTGAGTTCAAATCCTATCCCGAATCTGAAATCGGGTGGAGAAGAGGTTACGCTTTCTCAAGACGTCAGTGCTTCAACTGCTGATGCACTGGTCTATGTGGGACAAACCCCAAGCGGGGTTACTGTCTTCACGCTGACACTTCATCAAGATGGTAAATACGACTTTGAGTTATCTGGCCAATTGGACCACGCACTTAACTCTGATGAAATCTTGTTGAATCTACCCGTGAAGATCACGGATGGCGACAACGATGCCATCACTGCGACGTTGCCAGTGACCATTGTTGATGACAAGCCAACCATTGATGCTATTCGTCCTGGCAGTACCTTATCGGTGGATGAAGATGACATTCCAAGCCAAGGTTCGGACGACACACCAGAGTCTAATGTCATTGGAGGTAACTTCGATGTTACCGATGGTGCAGACTCTATTGTAAGCTTCCAGTTGGACAGCTTAACCTCGCCAGTATCTGGGCTTACTTCAGGGGGTAAAGCGCTTGAACTGGTTGAGTTCTCAAATTCAAATGGCGTGATTGAATACCGAGCCTACGTTCAAGGTACGACGGATACCGTCTTCAAATTGACGTTGAATGGTTCGGCAGACAGCTATGAATTTGAATTGTTGGGTGCACTTGACCATCCAGCGGGCAACGGTGAAAACTCGTTAGTCATCAACTTCCCAGTCAACGCGACCGATTTTGACGGCGATGTGTCTAATAACATCACCTTGCCGATTACTGTTGTGGACGATGTTCCAACGATTGTGAAAGTGACAGACTCTAGCCAACAAACAGTCGATGAAGATGATCTTGCTGGTGGCTCTGACACGACAAGTAGTGACTCAACGGTATTGACTGGTGGATTTGAAGTAGTTGATGGCGCAGATGAGATTGTCAGCTATCAAGTTTCTGACTTGAATGCTGTCGTGTCTGGTTTGACCTCGAACGGCAGCAACATTGAGTTGAATGTGGTGAGCTCGGTTGGTGGTGTAACCAGTTACGAAGCAGTGATTACTGGCACATCAACCAAGATCTTCACGCTGTCTCTTGATGCGAATAACGACAGTTACCAATTTGAGCTACTGGGGCCAATCGACCACGATCCGGTTCAGGGTGAAAACAACCTTGTTATTGATATCCCAATTACCGTAAAGGACTTTGACGGGGATACCTCTTCTTCATTGAACTTGCCGATCACCATCGTGGATGACATTCCTGAAATCACATCAGCGGATGCTTTGGCTGTTGACGAGGATGACCTCGCTAATGGCTCTCAGGCAATTAACAAAGACAGCCTTGAAGCAACGGGTAATTTCGATACCGTGGAAGGGGCTGATACCGTTGTTTCTTATCAGTTGGATCTTACCTCTAACCCGATCCCTGGGGTGACTTCCGGTGGTCTCGCGGTGACGTTAGTTCAAACCGCGGTAAGCAACAACAACTTCACCTATCAAGGTCAAACGCCTGATGGTAACTCAGTGTTCACTTTGGTTTTGAATGCTGATGGTTCTTACAAGTTTACCCTTGAAGGTGCGTTAGACCACTCAACGCAAGGGGAAGATACACTCATACTCGATCTCCCAGTCTTCGCGACCGATGTCGATGGCGATACGGCTGGTATTAACTTACCAGTGACGATTGCCGATGATGTTCCAACCTTGTACGATGCGTCTATTTCGCGTGTTGAGGGACAAGGTAACCGTACAGTTCGCTTATTCCGAGACCCTGTGGAAGGTGATGATGATCTTGGTGCAGATGGCGCGCAAGTGACCTCGTTCTCAGCTGATGATTCTGGTATTTACTTCAAGCAAAACGGCGTCGACTCTGATTCTGTTGATTTGAACGGCAGCAACCAAGTCGTGTTCGTTCATAAGGTTCTTGATGGTGTGGATACCGAGATCGGTCGCTTAATTGTTCTAACCGATGGGCGCGTGGCTTTCCGTCCGAATGACGATCTTGATCATACTGAAACAGACTCGATTGATTTCACCATTAACGTTGTAGCAACCGATGGCGACGGCGATACCAGTGATGCCGATGTTGATATCTCAATCACGGACCGCAACGCACAAATTGATACGTCTACCGTTACTGCCTTTGAGGATCAAGGCCGTGGAGGTGTCGTTGCAGGCGTCGATTCGGCGAATACGCAAGATAATCTATCGACCTTGGATGTGACACCAGCGAAAGTCGATCTTGTCGTGAACTTGCACGATATCGATCGTACTGAAAGCTTAGGTGATATCACCATTCGTGATGCGAACACGCATAATGGTACCTTCTACTACAGAGATGGCAGCGGTAACTACATTGAATTAACGCCTGTAGGCAATACGGTTGTTCTCGATGCCTCGAATGTAGAGCAGTCATTCAATGGCGAGTTTGTCTCGTTGGACAACTTGTACTTCGTGCCGGATCGTCATTCATCTACGGATGCTTCGGGTATCGACCCACGTATCCGAGTAGAAATCCTGAACAATGGTACGCCAGATCATACGATTAATGGTCGCTTAGATATTGAAGTTGATGCGGTTGCCGATATCGCGACGTGGAATGCAAGCAGCACTTTCGATTACACCGTTGATGAAGATGGTAACAACGTTGAACTGGATATCGAAGCCAACACTCAAGACCTCAGCAACCCTGAAGCGATTGTTTATGAATTAGTGTTCACCGAAGGTGGCGCAGACGCAACGCTAGTGTACTCAGATGGTACTCCAGTCACTGAGGTTGGGGGCAAATACCTTGTTGACGCAAGCCGTATCAATGAGGTTGAAGTTGATCCTTCGGAGCATTTCTCAGGTCAAATCAAACTCGATGTTACTGCCATCACAACCGAAGACACGAACCCGTTAACGGGTAAAGAAACCGCGCGCTCTGACACTGAAGAAATTGTGATCGACGTTAATCCGGTTGCTGACCAAGCAAACTTCGTGGTTAATCGTATCAATATCTTTGAGGATAACGCTCGAACACAAGATACCGTAGACCCTGTCACAGACCACGATTCGCTTCAACTTAGCGAAGTGATTAAGATGACGCCGTCTGCGGATATTGATGGGTCGGAAGAACTGTTCGTGCGCATCGACAACTTCTCTATTGATGGTGTCACACTCGTTTGGCTCGATACGGCGAATCCAAGCCAAATTAATACGGTCACAGACAGTGGCGGTAACGTTCTATACTACGAAATTCCGGAATCGAGCCTTTCTAATGTTGAAGTACTTCCTCCGTTACACAGTAATGAGGACTTCACGTTTGATGTCGAGGGTATCGTAAAAGACAATGCGCTACTTTCAACGGGCGCAGCTCAAGATGTTCGCTCTCTAGGAACACAAACCGTGATTGTTGCGGTGAAAGGTGTTGCCGATATTCCTGATATCGAACTGAATGACAAAACGGGTATTTGGAACGTATTCGACGATGGTAATGGTAATGTTCGCGGCATTGAAGCGGAAATCGATGAAAATGGTGAAGTCGGCCTGGCATTTAGTGTTGTTTCGGGAGAGTTGAAAGATAACCCTGCAGACAGTTCTGAATCTATCACGGTTCTGCTGTCGAATATTCCAGATGGTATTGAGCTATTTGATAGTGACGGTTCATCTATCGACTTAACTTTCGTTGGATATGACGGCTCTGGTAAACCGATTTACGAAGCGAACATTACCAATGCGAACGTGAATTCGGGCATTGTCATTCGTCCTGAAACCTCATCGACAGAAAATATCGTTATTACGGCAACCGCAATCGTCACGGAAAACGACGGCCATACCCGTCAAGTTTCTCGTGAAATCCGAGTTAAAGTTGCGCCTGTAATCGATGCTCAAGATAACTATGTAGTGCGTTCAGAGGGCAACGAAGATGCACGTATAAATATCGACTGGGAGCCAACCGCGACTCAAAGTCCAGATTCTGATGAATTCTTTGCAGCACTTACAATCAGTGGTTTCCCTAGCGGTAGCACCGTCTATGTCGATGGCGTTGCTCAAACGGTGGTTGGAGGCAGTATCACACTGACTCCTGCTGCAAACGAATCAGAACAAGATTTCTCTGCTCGAGTTACTCAAGATGGATACATCCAAGTGCAACTAGAGTCAGATTCGAGTACGGATTTTAGCTTGAGCACTCAAGTGACGGTGAAAGAGATCGATGCCGAATACGTTGATTCAGGCAACCCAGGTGAGGGTATTGCATCAACGGTCATTAACGGTACGGTTAATGTTCAAGTGAACCCTGTCGTTGAACCGGAAGACCTAACGGGACCGGTAGCGGATCAAACGCGTCTTCTTGTGGAAGCGTCGGGTGGTGCTTCCACTGATGTGGTGCGTTCGGATACTCAAGGTCATATCGACTTTACCATTAACACGTCTGCTGGTGGTCAAACGGGTGCAAACATCATCAAATACCAAGAGTTTGATAACTCTTCAGACGAAGTTGTTACTCAGCTAGTGGTTCAGTTCAGCAATACTGACTCAGATATTTTGAATCAGTTAGTCATTGTCGGTGCATCGAATGAAGGTGGGGGGCGTTGGACAATCACAGATGAGGAGAATTTCTCAATCATCGCCCCAGCAGGCTTGGATTTGACGCCAAATGATGACTCTGATGATGGTGATAATGGCGGTTATTCATCTATCGGCTTAACTATCTATGCGCAAGTGAATGACTTGGGTGAGGACGCCATAGAAGAAGATGCAACGGTTACGCGTCAAACAGATATTACGCTTGAATTCCCGACGGATATTACGCCTCAAACGAGTGTAGCTGCGGAAATTGAACTTGATAACACGGTTCAAATTGATGGCGATGAGGACAACATTGTCGACCTTGGTACTCAATTAGCGTCGAAAGTGAACACTATTAATGCGGATGGCGTGGAAGATGTGTTGACGTTAGTGATTGACCCATCATCTGCGGGCGTTCCCCCTGGCCTCGTGATCGGTGGTACTGACCTTGATTTTGTTGATGGCAAGTATGTCTTCCAGGCGTCGATTGACGCGAGTGGGAACATCACCGGTTTAGACGGCCTTACTTTACGTGTAGCAGAAGACTGGGCGGGTGACTTTACCTTGCCAGTCTACTTCGTAACGACAGATACACAGTCGGGCGATGAAAACTCTACGCTTGAGTTTCTTCCTATTCAAATCTTGCCCGTTGCGGATGTTCCGGGCTCTTCCGGTGACCAGCCACTTGATAGTGATGTAACGCCAGATATCACGGTAGATATTACCGGCACACTTGGCCTAGATGCCAATAAGCAACCAGTTAATGACCTGAGCATTGATGTTCCAACCAATGACGGTGTCGGGTACGAAGATGGTTTGATTCAACTGAACTTGAATATCGATTTTGCGGATAACCGAAACGGCATATTAGCAGGACGAGAAACGCTCACCAATGTCAAGTTGACGCTTGATGATACGACACTGGGTGAGTTTGTTGATTCGAGTGGTAATTCATTAGGCACAAGCGTCGAGTTCAGTGCAGCTGAAATTGCAGCGGGAGCTTTGGATGAAGTGTTATTCAAGCCGAAAGAAAACTACCCGGTCGGTGGTGGTCAAAACACGGTTCAAATTAACATTGAAGGTGAGATTACAGATACTGCCATCATTGACCAAACGACGTTGACAAATCCTGGTGACGATATTGATGTGCGAACCTTCAACGATAATGTGTCATTTGAAATCACACCAGTGGTTGATGACATTACGGTCAGTGGTGCCGATCCTACTCAGCCTATTGTTGTTACAGGTGATGAAGATACGCTTATTTCGTTGACGCAGTCAGGCTCTGGCGTATCTGTCAGCCTAAATGATAATGATGGCTCAGAGCAGTTCGTTTCCTTGAAGCTGACAGGTTTACCTACGGACTTTATTGTTACCTCTAGCTCTTCTGATTACACGGTGAAAAACAACGGTAGTGGTGAGTGGAGCATCCAGCTCAACGACCCAACACAAACGTCAGTTGACTTGGGTGCGATTCAAATACAGCCGCCTAAGAACTTTAGTGGTGAAGCGGATATTGGTATTACCGTCTTTACGCAAGAAGAATTGCTTAAAGTGCCGACAGAACACACTAATAGTTTCACTATTGTCATCAATCCAATTGGTGATGACGTTGACGTAAACCCAGACACTCTTGTTTCGGGTAACGAAGGTGAAGATATCGATATCAATGTCAACGCGCTTGTCGTCGACAATAAAGAATCGATTGGTGACGGTGGTACTTACCAAGAGAACGATCCTGAAACACTACGAGTAGAGATTTCGAACGTCCCTGATGGCGCAAGCTTATCTTTGTCTGATGGCACAGCGTTTATCGATCAAGGCAGTGGTGTTTTTGTCCTAGAGATTGACGCTCAAGATTTGGATAAAGTGGTCTTTAACTCGGGCGATCGCAACGATAATTCATGGAATGGAACGCTAGAGTTTACAGTGCAAGCTGTAGACACTGGCTTAGATGGCAGCCAAAGCCTTGGCACGCCAAAACAGTTCGATGTGAATGTTGAAGTCGAAGCGGTTAATGACCGACCTGAATTCGTCAATACTGTCGATGTTGAAACGCCAGAAGATACCCCATTATTACTTGATGGGTTCAGTATTACCGATGTAGACGCTGTACTGGACGATCCAAATGCGGAATATGTGCTTAATGTTACTGTTGACAGCGGTACCTTGGAGCTCAACCCAACGCTCATCACTACCTACAATTTAACCGTGAGCGGTGATGGTACGGATTCAGTTGAGCTGAAAGGTACTGTAGCTGATCTAAACAATGCCATTGCAGATGGTCTGATTGAGTTCAATCCAGACCTGAACTTCTTTGGTGACGTTCAGGTAGACGTGACAGTAGATGACCAAGGCAATGAAGGTCTGGTGATTGGTGGGGTAGATGACACCCTAAATACCAACAGCAGCAGCTTCAATATTGAAGTGACAGCGGTGAACGATACCCCAGAAACTACGCCAGTGACGCTACCGGATATTGAAGAAGACAGTGGTGTGTTCTCTATCTCTGAAGCGGATCTTATTGCCAATGCGACGGACGTAGAGAACGATAACTTAACGGTTAGCAATGTTCAGTTAACGGATCCGAGTACCGGCAGCATTAGCTTTAATAGCGGAACAGGCGAATGGGAATTCACCCCTGCACCAGACTATAACGGTCCAGTAGAAGTAACGTATACCATTACCGATGATGGCACGACGGATGGCTCATCTGATCCTAAATCAGTCAATGGCAGTGCTTCGTTTAATGTTACAGAAGTCAATGATGCCCCAACAACGTCTGAAGTCACACTGACAGATGTAGCAGAAGACAGTCCAGCAATTGAGATTACTGAGGCTGAATTATTAGCGAATGCCTCTGATATTGAGAGCGACACGCTGACGGTAAGTAACGTTCAATTGGCAGACTCAAGTAGCGGCACGCTTGATTTCGATAGCAATACGGGTACGTGGTCATTCACTCCAGCGCCAGGCTATAACGGTACGGTGAATCTGACGTATGACATTACTGATGATGGCACAACGAACGGCGCTTCTGACCCTCAAACGGTGCCAGGAACCGCAACCTTTGAAGTAACAGAAGTCAATGATACGCCGGTAACATCTGAAGTCACCTTAACCAGTACCGAAGAAGACGGTGGTGCGGTAACCATTACTGCTACCGAGTTGCTAAGCAACGCAAGTGACCCTGAGGGCGATAACTTGACCATCAGCAACCTTGCGCTAGCGGACCCATCCATGGGTACCCTTACACCTGTGAATGCGACAGAATGGACGTTTGAGCCTGCGGCGGACTTTTTCGGTGACGTGAACTTTACTTACGAAATCACCGATGATGGAACCACCAATGGTGCACCAGACCCAATTACCATTGCGGGAACGGCTGTGCTGAATGTGGAAGCGACAAACGATGCGCCAGAAATTTCGGCAAATTCAGTTACCGACACAATCAGTGAGGCAGACGGTCAGAAAATCACTGGCATCAGCGTCAGTGACATTGACTTCACTGGTGCGCAAGCGAATGAAATCATGACAGTAACCTTAAGCGTAAGTGAAGGCGATGTTCGCGTTGAAGCGCCGACTAGCAGTGGTGTAACGGTTGGCAGCGGAATGGCGGGCGAAGTTATTCTGATGGGTACCCCTGGTGACATTAGTGCCGTTCTAGGAGCGACAGATGCTGCTGAGGGTGTATTCGTGGATGCAGGTGACGTAGACAGCGCGTCGATTACCCTTTCGGTAAAAGCGGAAGACAATGGTGTGTACTTCGAAAACACCGCAGGTACGGCACTTGAAGCGAATCAAGACTTCACCATTAATGTTACTCCAATGGCAGATGCACCGACGTTAGGTATTGATCCTCAGTTCAATTACATTCGCCAAATTGCCGCTAGCCAAACTGCGAGCAGCCAAGGCTTAGCGATTGTTGGCATTATGGCCGCGTTGACGGATATTGATGAAGTGTTGTCACTTGAGCTCTCTGGCGTGCCAAGCAGCGCAGCAGTGACCAGTGGTGTGTCTCCTTCAAATATCACTTTTGACGGTACGACATGGTCAGTGCCAGCCGATGAAATTGATACATTGGAAATCATTGCGACCGACACCAATGTGGGCATTGATATTGGTTCGCATGATATTACGCTGACGGCAATTTCAACAGAGACGAACGGTGATGAAGCGCAATCTTCTTCTATTCAAATCAGCTTAGAAGTGACAGACGACAACGATGATATCAACCAATCAACGGCAACGGACGACAGTTACTTAGTTGGCGGCGATACGGGTATTAACCTAACGGGTGGTGATGGAGATGACCTCATTGTCGGTGGCGATGGCAATGATACTCTGATCGGCGGTTTAGGTTCTGACATCTTAACCGGTGGTGACGGTAGCGATATCTTCAAGTGGACGTTGGATTCTGTTGATGAGGGAGCAGTGGATACGATCACTGACTTCACAGTGAATGAAGACATGATCGACTTACGCGAAGTGATCTCGGATCTGAATAGCCCGATGGTAGATATGGATGATTTGTTAGGCCACATCTCAGCGGATTATGATGCAGCGACAGAAGCAGTATCGCTGAACATCACTACCGATGCGAATGTACACCAAACCATTGTGGTTGAGCACCTAGGTGACACGATTGATTTTAACGGCTTGAGCTCGAATGAAATCGTTGAATCATTACTCAACAATAATATACTGTCTAACGGTTAAAAGTGCATAAAGCAAAAGCGCGATAGCTCAAAGAGTCATCGCGCTTTTTAGTATCTGAAACATACCCACACTAAAGTGAGCTAGAAGTATTTTCGGGTTAGCTTTAATCAATAAGGTGGATTTGAGAGATTTAAACGTGGATATCAAGTAGACTGCCGATCACTTCATTATTTCTATCGACAACAGACGCACCAATTCGGTTGTAACTTGCCGCTTGAGTCAAGTTAACTAAAGGTTCGATTGCATTGGAAGAGGTGTCAGAGTCTGGAGTATTGAATGAGAGATCGGAATCTTTGATTAATTCAACCTTGTTGAAGTCAAGGTCGTTCTCTTTAACAAAGTCTTTTTGTATATCATGCGCAGCATCTTCAGTCATCTTTTGCGATAGCTGAATCATTTGGTATCCGGATTGAACCCCTGATATTGGCATGCTGCGTCTCTCACTTGATATGCTTTTACTAGCATAGGAAGTGTTGCAAATTCATGCAAGTGCTTTTGTTAAACGGCTTGATTAAGCAAACAGTTTTGAAAGCATTTCACGTTCTTCATTCGACAAGAGTGGGCTTTCTTTCTTATTCAATGAATGACTAATGTCACCTTGAAGCGACTTTAATTGACTCGCCGTCAGATCATTAATCTTCTGTCTTAGTTCATTAAACTGTTGAGTAGTCATCTCGACCTCCCTACATTTCTTGGGCTTCTCCTTCATCCACCCACCTCAGTGACCTCCATGGTCACAATCAAACACTGTTCTAATACGTTTAGATTAGATTTTGAGCGGTGTTTTTTTGTCCGAGTAATGTCAGTAAGCGTCAAATAGCTTGTAAGACTTTTGTTATAGATAAATGGCGTAATCATAAAGGGGTAGAATCATAGTCTACCCCTTTAAACACAGCCAGAAAGAGTTAGTTCACACGAACGGCAAACTTAGATGCAAGTGAATGCAGTTCCGGTAACATACGGTAGATAAGGTGCAGCTGCTGAAGCACCATGCGGGCTGAGTGATCGTCTTCGTCTCGCCACTCGTTCAAGCGTTGCTCTATGTTCGTATCGTCAATCGAAGACAAATCACACTCTTCACAATGTTGATGCAACTGTTGGTGAAGTACGTCTAAGTGCTGGTGGATACAACGGTGTGCATCGAGTACCAGCTGATGGATAGCCTCGTCTTCAATTCTCGTGCGGTGTGCGCCTAATGCTGAGATATAACTGAGCATCGCATGATTAAGTGTCAAGAAACGGAAACTTTCGTCTACCGCAGTGCGGTACTTGCCGGGTTCCGCCAACATAGTACTGATAGCGGAAGATAGGTTTGCATCATTGTTGTGCGCTTGACGACGAGCAATACGGTAGCTGAGGTTGTCTTTTTTGCCAATGCGGTACTGGCCAATGATCTGCCCGAGATATTGCTTATTCGCGTCAATGGCATCAGACATCACTTTATGTAAGCGTTTAGACTGCCAGTCTGGCAGAATCACCAGAACCGCCCCGACTGCTAACACACAGCCAATCAAGGTATCTGCGAGGCGAGGGAGAACAACGGCATAACCTTCGCCCAATTGATTGAATAAGAACAGTACCAGTAAAGTAATAAAACCCGTCGCGTAGCCGTAATTATTTATGCGGAAAGCAAAGAACATCACGCCCGACACTACAATGAACACCAATTGGCTTTCTTGGGACGGGAAGAAGGTTAGCAACGGAACGCCGATCAGCAACCCGGTCAACGTACCAACCACACGAGCAGTGAGCTTTTGTCTGGTCGCGCTGTAGTTCGGCTGACACACGAATAAGGTGGTCAACAGAATCCAGTAACCGCGGTCGATATCAAACGCTTGAATGATTCCGTAACCTGCCGTCAACGCAATCGACATGCGTAGTGCATGACGGAACAACATCGAGTCTTTGTGTAAGTTAGCTGCAATACGTTGCCACATCGCCTTGAAAGTGTGTGGGTTGGTGTCGTCGAGCACATCTTCTTCTAAGCGTTCAGCATCTGGGTTGTTGATGTTGCTAAGCTGCTTTTCAACGGTCGCTAGGTTGTTGAATAAATAAGTCAATTGAGCCAATAGTCGTTTCCAGTGGCTTTGCTGCTGATCTTCCAAATAACCCAATGCGTTTTGCAGTTCCGCTAAAGCCAGAATCGATTGGTCAGTGTGGGTGTATTCGTTACCCAAACGGATCGCATGGGCTATATCCCGACACGCTTGCGCTTGTGACTCAAGCAAGTATTTAAAGCGGAACAGGACATCGGAACGCTCGAACTCTGTCGCAAGATCTTGGTATCGATAGTGGCTTGAGCTGACGCGCTCATGGATATCTTGTGCGATAAAGTAAATGTTCAAGAAGCGGTCGCTCGGGCCGTCAATATGACCACGCTTAGAGCGGCTTAACAACGTCGCTTTACATGCGTTGAGTGCATTTACGGTTGCGGCATTAAGTTTCGCCGCCTCGATACGCATTGGTTGTGGCGTAAGATTCGTGACTGGATGAAATAGTTTTGCTTTGGCGTCTAGGTAGTTTGCGATTTGTAAGAAGACGGTCGCGAGGCTTTGTTGAACCGGCTGAAGTGGCCAGAACATCTGCCAAATCATCGACATAAAGTAATACCAAGCTGCGCCTGTTAACAACAAAAGTGGTTGGAACCAAATGTTGGTACTTTCGTGTGCTCCGAGCATGGTGTAGATCGCGATAAGCAAAGAACCAAAAGCGATGCTGGCGTATTTGGGGCCAATAGCGCCTAACATGATAAAGCCGAAGGTCGAGACAAACAGCCCGATAGCAAATGCCCATGGTGTGTCAAACAATATCTCTATAGAGAATGCGGCGACGGCAAAACAGATGAATGTGATAATTAATGCCTTAATCCTACCTGTAAAACTATCATCACTTTCTGCCAAAGCAGCGGCTATGACACCTAAGATAAGCGGTGTAATCAGCGTATTTTGTCCGTAATACCAAGCAGGGATCACTACACCAAGTAAGGTGATCAAAATAAGAATGCTGTAGTTGATGGTTTTGTTTGCCCAATAGAGGCGAAGTTTTAAAGCAGCTTGCACAATGCGCCTTTCGTTGCCGGTGGAAAACGAGAGAATTTTAACAAACTCACTATAACGCGTTTATGACCTAATTTAATAAAAATCGTCAATTGGTCAGGAAATCAACAGAATTGTCATTGACTTACCGAGTGAGTATTACAAAGGAACCACAACCCTTGTTCACAAATTCAACAGTAATGTGAATTTTAATTAAGAATACAGACAGAAGGTGATTTGTGCTTCATCCATCGCTACAATTTAACCGTCTAAAATGATATAAAACGGGAACTTCTATATCAAAAGGCGCACCTTTCATGCAGCTTACTGCCTCTAATAAAGCACAGTTTTTTATTCAAAATGAGTATTACCAAGTCGAAATAAAAGAAAACAGTGTTTTATTATGTTCAGTGGGTAGTGAAGAACACATCCCATTTACGATTTGGAATGGCAAAGTTAGCGTCAAACGCGGTTTACTTTGGAGCTCACTTCAGTTCTTTGCTCATGAGCAAGATGGCAAACAGCAAAGCTGGTTAGTTCAAGGCCTTCCTTGGCCACAATGCCGCAAGTTTGCTGTAGAAGCCGTGCGCCAATATCAAGATTGGCACAATACTCAGTGTCGTAAACTTGCCGAGTACCTGCCTAAGTGGGAAGACGAGCTATACCAACTCAAGCATCTGCCTGCTTACTTACCGCATTCTCAAGTTCAAAATTGGGTCGATAAGCTCAATAACGAATTGGTTGAGATTAAAACCAGTCTCGCTGAAGCGAAAATGCGTATGCCGAAACGCATGGCTGAAATCGAACCTTGGATTTCAGAAACGTCGCAAACCTTGAGTGAACGCAATCATGAGTGGCTAGAGAACGAGCGCCCAAATTGGGAAGTGTTGTTTAGTCGTATTGAATCGTCACCTTTGAACCTTTCACAGCAGCATGCCGTCTTACTCAATGATGACCATAATCTCGTGTTAGCGGGAGCCGGTTCCGGTAAAACGAGTGTATTGACGGCACGCGTGGCATATCTGCTACAAAGCCACCAAGCGCAAGCAGAAGAGTTGTTGATGTTAGCTTTTGGCCGTGATGCAGCTAAAGAGATGAAAGAGCGTTTGGTTGATAAAGTGGGTCTAGCGGCAGAAAACGTACGTGTGAATACTTTCCACCAGCTTGGATTGCGTATTCTTAATCAAGTTGAGCCTCAACCTGTTGAGATCAGCCCACTCGCTCTGGATGACAATCAACGTTCGGCTTGGTGTATTGACTGGCTTAAGAAACATTGGATGACCCCAACCAACTTTAAGCGTTGGCAGAAGCACTTGGACAAATGGCCGATTGCTTACTTAAAAGGTGATGATGAACTAGGCAGTCATTCAGAGAACCCAAAACTGATTGCATGGTTAGATAGCCAGCTTTCGCAACTTGCTGCGGTAGGCTTAACTAAGAAACAAGTGCAAGAGAAGTTGGTGAATCACCAAGATTACACACGCTTGAACAGCGAACTGGCTTTGTGTTGGCCATGTTTTAGTGCGTGGCAAAAAATGCTCAAAGAAACCAATCAGGTCGATTTTCCGACCATGATCAGTCGCGCGACGGACTACGTGACTAAAGGTAAATTTATTTCACCTTGGCGCTTTGTGATGGTGGATGAATACCAAGACATTTCTCCAGACCGTTTGGCCTTAATTGAAGCCTTGTGTGCATCGACAGAGAAGCAAACAGGCGCTACCTTGTTTGCTGTGGGTGACGATTGGCAAGCGATTTATCAATTTGCTGGAGCGGACGTGGATTTAACTACTGGGTTCCAAGACCGTTTTGTTCACTCAACCGTTCATCACCTTGATACGACTTATCGTTTCAACAATCAAATTGGCGACGTTGCGAATACTTTCATCCAAGAAAACCCATCGCAATTGCCAAAAACGCTCAACAGTCATAAACAGCGTAAACAAAAGAGCGTACATACTGCACCAAGCAATCAAGTTGAGAAAATCCTTGATCAACTTAACCAGCAAGCGAAGAAAACGAAATCGGTACTGTTACTCGGGCGTAACCATTACCATAAACCAGATTTGTACGACGACTGGTTAGAACGTTTCCCGAATTTGGATATCCGCTTTATGACCTGTCATGCAAGTAAGGGTAGGGAAGCTGACTTTGTGATTATCTTGTCTGTGGACGAAGGGCAGTTCCCTGCCAAGAAAAAGCAAGCACACATTGATGGCGCTTTAACAGAATCGAAAGACAAATTCTCTTATGCGGAAGAGCGTCGTCTATTCTACGTTGCTTTGACTCGTGCTAAAGAGAAAGTGTGGATCACGCACACTGGTGCTGGCTCTGGGTTTGTTCAAGAACTGGTGAACGGCGATTATCCTATTGTCACTTCTCGTTAGAAAAGATCAGCTCACGTTAGAAGCGTTTACCTCATATTAGAAACAACAAAGGCGATACTGAGTACCGCCTTTGTTTTATGTGTGTGATTTACCGTGTAGAGCTTAAGTACGCTCTGCTAGGTAAGCATCGTAGTCGGGTACTTCAATATCCACTTCTTGGTCAATCAGTGGAGAGTTAAATAAGAATTTAGCGGTCGCACGGTTTGTCGCAACCGGGATGTTCCACACGCTTGCAATACGCAGCAGCGCTTTTACATCTGGGTCGTGCGGTACTGCATTAAGTGGGTCCCAGAAGAAAACAAGTACATCGATGTTACCTTCAGAGATCAAAGCGCCAAGTTGTTGGTCGCCGCCCATTGGGCCACTGATCATGCTCTTGATTGCTAGGCCTGTTTCTTTACTTAGCATGTGGCCAGTGGTGCCTGTTGCGTACAAGAAGTGGCTTTGCAGCTTCTCTTTATTCTCTTTAACCCAACGAAGTAGCTCAGGCTTGCAGTTGTCGTGGGCAACCAATGCCACATGTTTGTGCGCCGGCATGGTACGAGTCGTTTTTTGCATCAAGTTATTTCCGTTTTTATGATTTTAAATTCATTGTTGCCCAATAAAACACGTTTTCTGTCTATCAATCAACTGCATTAACGCTGAATGTCGGCCTATATTCTGACGGAGATAACGATTCTTCAATGGTGTCATCATGAAGGGTCTTTGGAGTCAGTGCTTTGATGGCTGGCGACGCATCTTCTTCATACGGTTGTTGACGCAAATAATGCGCGGCTTGCATCACAGACAAACGACCTTGTTGCACCATTTTATCGGTAGGCGCGAACAACACTTTGTGGCGTAACAAGCCACGGTAAACTCCATGACTGAGGTACACAGAAACTAAGCCAATGTCTTTGGTTTTTTCTGCGCTACGTAATTCACTGATCGCAGCTTCAATAGCGACGGCGCTACCTACGATATAATCGATGTTGCCCATATCAATCACACGTTGGACTAAGTTACGCTGTAATTCCTTGTCGTTATCCGCCCAGTAAGAATCGACGATGTTAATATCGCTGTCTTTGATTGCTTCATAAAAGCCAGTCGTTACTGGCTTCGTTCCACCGCGTGTTCTTGGGCCAAGCAATAAGGCAATGTTGGTTTTTCCTGAGCCTTTAGGATGTTTGGCAGCAAGGAACTTTCCGGCTTCATACCCCATCCAGTACCAATCAACACCAACTTCTCCTTTGAGCAGTGGTTTTTGCTCGTTGTCTAGATCCAGTTGGTTGACGGTCGCAAAGACGGGCGTATTGCCTACCCAGTTTTTAAGGTTGTGTTCGTAGGCTTGTGGATCCACCGTGCCAAGGATGATCGCATCTGCACCCCATTGGGTACATAACGCCAACTGTTGCTCTTGGCGCGTTTTGTTTGGGTAGCCGCCTGCCTCTAAAACGCGCAGGGTGACACCAAGTTTTTCCGCTTCGGAAACCATTCCATAGTTTACTGATAACCAATATGAGTCCTTTAAATGAGGGTAAATAGCACAAATTTTCTCTGCCGCAAAAGTTGGCACTGAAGCGAAAAGTGACATTGCGAGAGCTGAATGCTTGAAAATTGTGCGAAATGAGCGCTGATTTATAACCATGAAATGAAGTTCGTTGGCATAGATTAAGTAAACACTGCAAAATATAACGTAATATGTCGCAGAACACGAATATTAAGGTCAGGAAAATATGTTGCTAGCTACCGCAAGCATCGGGCGTAAACTGTTATTGTCTTTCATTGCGATGGCAATGTTGGTCATGTTGTCTGCGTTAATCGGTGTCTCAGGGTTTTCTCTGGTGGCAAAAACAGAAAGGAATGTGGTGGACGCTGCCATTCCGGCAATGATTGAAGCTCGACAAGTCTCGGAGCTCAGCACTCGCATTATCTCATCGGTGCAAATGCTGTCGAATGCGCAAAATGAACAGGAACGTAAAGAAGCGGGCCGAGTGCTGTTTGAACAGCTTGAATCTCTGCTTACTCACATCAAAGAACTGGGTGGCGAGTCGTTTGATGCCGATTTACTCGAAGCCTTAGAAAACCACGTTCAGAACGTCATTAATAACCTAGCTGAACTTGGTGTGACGGTAGAAAGAAAACTGTGGCTTGCCAAAGAAATTGATACACGCGTAGAAGAAATGCGTTTATTGAGTGAAGAGCTAGAGCAGCTGACACGCACCCAAGTTCAAAACACCAGTACGATCGCGGTTGCGAACGTAACTCATATCTATGACCTTCTTGAAACCAACAAAAAAGATCAAGTCTACCAAGCACTGGATGCACTCGTGGAAGTCGACCTCGACCTGACCGAGCGACTGCATGAATTGCATTTATTGGCGTTTAAGATGCTCAATCAGATTGAAGAAGCTCGAACACTAACCAATGTCGACCGCATTCAACAAATCCAAACCGAGTTTGAAGACAATCTGAAAATAATGAAGCGACGTGTATTGGCGGTAGAAGACCCGACTCGTTCAGAACAGATGAGTCAACTACTAAAAGAACTCGGCAAGCGACAAGTCGTATTTACCATTTTGCTTCAGCAATACGAGAACAATGAACAGTCTCAAGAGTTAATGCAGGGCACTCTGGAGCTTTTCTCTGAATTGAATGGCACCGTTAACAAGTTGGTGGATGACTCTAACCAAACCACACGTGTTGCCGTAGATGAGTTAACCAATACTTTGAAGTTTGCCCAATGGTCGCTGACGGTGATTTCTATCATTGGTTTGATCATCGTAGTGTTGATTCTATGGCGTGTTGTGTACGTGTCGGTTGTTAAGCGACTTGGTGAATACTCGGCGGCCCTATTGTCAGTGGCACAAGGTAATTTGGCGGTTGAATTAGAAGTGAAAGGCAAAGACGAACTGGCGCACATGGGGCAGGCGATCATTACGGCTCGTAATACTGCGCAAGCGCTCAAAGTCGTGGCAGAAGGGGAAGCGCAAGCCAAGCGTGAATTAGAAGAACACAAAGAACACTTAGAAGAACTTATTGAACAACGTACTTCTCAGTTGAAACAGGCAAACCGCCGTTTGAACGAAGAGGTACTCAACCACGCAAAAGCGCGTAAACAAGCCGAACAAGCTAGCCGTGCGAAATCTGCTTTCTTGGCAACAATGAGCCATGAAATTCGGACACCGATGAACGGAGTGCTCGGGACTGCTCGCCTGCTGATAGACTCAGGGCTAAACCCAATTCAAAAGCGTTATGCGGAGATCATCAACCGCAGTGGTAAAACCCTGTTGGCGATCCTAAATGACGTTCTAGATTACTCAAAAATTGAAGCAGGGCACTTAGAGATACGCAGTTTAGGTTTTGACTTGCATCAGATAGTAGAAGATACCTTCCAGCTAATGAACGGTAAGGCGCAAGAGAAGAAGTTGCTCTTTTCTTACCATATTGAAAGCGATGTAGGTCGGTATTGGAAAGGCGACGTGACACGTATCAACCAAGTGTTGAATAACTTAGTCGGTAACGCGATTAAGTTTACGGAAGAGGGGGAGGTTGATATCTACGTCAGCCTGAACCCAGAGGACGAATCGCAAGTGCTGTTTGAAGTCTCTGATTCCGGAATCGGCATTGCGAAAAAAGACCAGAAGACGTTGTTTGATGCCTTCACTCAAGCGGAAGGTGGGTTAAATCAAACTGGTGGTACAGGTTTAGGTTTAGCAATTAGCCGCCGTATTATTCAAGCCATGGGTGGTCATCTGGATGTCGATTCTGATGAGGGTCATGGTAGCCGTTTCTGGTTCTCGATTCCTTTGGAAGAAAGCGAACCCGTTGAAACGGTGTCTATCGCGAGTGCACGGTGCAAAATCAAAGCGAAGGTGCTCATTGTCGAAGATAATCCGGTAAACCGCGTCGTTGCGGAAGGTTTCTTAGAAAGCATGGGTCATGAAGTCGTCATGGCGGAAGATGGTGCACAAGCGGAACGAATCATACAAAAACAGGACTTCGATATCGCATTAGTCGATATTAACTTGCCTGATTGTAATGGCACTGACTTGATTCATCGACTGAAACAAATAGAAACTAATAAACCAGCAGAGAAAGCACTTGCGCCAACGCCAATGGTTGCGGTCTCTGCTCACGTATTTGCTGAAGAAGTGGAAAGCTACTTAGCTGCGGGTTTCGATGGTTATTTGCCGAAACCAATGGAAAAAGAAGCACTTGCTGCGCTTATTCAAGACATGTTGGATGGCAAACAACTTCTGTTACCTCAAACGAGCAAGTGCGACCCTCAGGATGAGACGATAACAATCACTGATATTAACGATACTCCGGTCATCAATGACCCGATAGCAGAGGAGCCAGCAATGGTTATCATCAATCCGAATGTAATTCAGTCAGACATGAAGATCTTGGGTAGAGAGAAAATGCTGCACATTATCGACTTGTTTAGACAAACCAGTGCTGATGTACTGAGTCAGATGGAAACATCTGCGGATAATGGTGATAGCCGAGCAGTGAAAGATCTCGCTCATAAATTGAAAGGCAGCGCAGGCAGTTTAGGGTTAACAGCATTGATGAATACCTGCCAAAACATTGAAATTGCATCCGAACCACTAGAGATCTACTCTCAAGAGCAAGATGTCATCAAGAAGCAAGTCACAGACTCTGTAACGGCACTTGACGAATTGATGGCGGAATAAAAAGGCGCATTATTTGCCTTGTATCTCGCGACTTGTTCTCTAGATAAAAACAAAAACCTCCGGTTTGCGCCGGAGGTTTTTTCTATTCGGTCATGTCATCTTCCCACTCGAACCGAGTGTCTAGGGCATAAGGATCATCTTCAAACGGATGCTCCACTCTGCGACGCAAGTATTCGAGTTGGTGCTCAAGCATGTTGACCGTATCGTAATCACCCTCTGAGCATGCAACATATATCTGTTGTTCAAGAGCGGCAATGTTATCTCGGATACTCATGAGAACCCCCTTAAATCATCATCGATTCTCAAAACGATTATAGTCAAGTAAACCAAATTCGATCGGTTGTTTTGTACGATACCAAGCGTGAAGACGATCGCTAAATGGCCAGAACTTTTCTGAGCTTCGACGAATCGCAAAACTATCCAGTAACTTAACGTAATCGGCCTCAGATTTAAGGGCGCTAAATTGATCGACAAATTCTTTTACTTGATCCTCTTCGATAGCGAAAAATGCAGCTGGATAGCTACCAACAACACCGCGAACAATCGTCATGTCATCGTTGGCGAAATCGCGATTACTGTTCTCGTCGAATAGGCTTGAGATGTTGATATGCGCATTATTATGAAGCAGGGTAAACAACTCGTCATCGCCTGCTTTGCTGCGTACCATCAACATGGTGATTTGTGGAACGGTTTTGAGCCCTTCACCACGAACTTGATTTATGCTGGCAAGTTGCTGCTCAGCTTCTACAGACAAAGCGGTGTCTATGATGTCATAGCGTGGTAACAAGATAGGAGAGACTTGTTTACGCATAATATCCAATAGCTCCGACTTAGGATCGTCAGTATGGTACACGACGCTCGTTGGCTGGCTAAATGGTGCCACATTGCGTTGTAAAAAGTCGCTTAACTGGCGTGGTTGATCTTGGTACCAACTGGAGTGCTCTTGGTGGCGCATGTCGGCAGGCAACAGCGCAATAAAGTTACTCTCACCTTCAAGGCGCAAGAAGTCCATGAACATACGTGTAATAAGCTGGTGGCCGAAATTACCATAAACATCAAAGCCAGCGACCAATAAGTAGTGAATTCGTTCCAATAGAGCGTAATCCAGTATCCAAGCCGTTTTAGGTTGTTCACCAACTAAGCCTTGCACGACAGACGCGCTGTCAAAGTGTCGGAAGACGGTCAACGCGGCATTGTGGTTGGTGCCGTTGCCATCCCAAATCACATCGGTAGAAAGGTGTTCACCGTTCTTAAACCACTTGTTGATGAACTCAGATTTTGCCTCTAGGTACCGAGCTTGCTGACGTGAGTATTTCACCCAATTTGTCACTGGTACGGTATTGCTTTCCAATTCACCCGGAAGTTTTAAATTGTCCGCTTGTGAACGGTAGAACTCATTAACTTCTGGGATGTCGGCTTTATCTGGGTCTAAGAAGAAAACCCAGAAACGATCGTTTATTACGTTCAATGCAAGTTGACCACGACAAACAGGACCTTTGATATAAGCCATGATGGTGTTCTGAGCGTTATCCAGCATGAAGTTAAAGCGTGATTTCACTGGTAGATCAATGAATGCGGTCATCGGGTTAGCGGCGATTTCAGGCTCGTAGCTGGGTAATTTCGCCACTTCGTAATCGGCATCAATGAACCATTTTTTCCAGTTCTCGATACGTTGTTTGTTCAGCGCAAACGGCATGTGCGTCTTATCGACAATAGTGCCTTGCTCAGGAATGATTCGGTAGTACACGCGATCCACCCCTGGATCATCGTACGGGCGACGCGTTGTGATGCGTTTTACTGGCTCTCCCGGTGGCGTTGAAGAGCGCACGAGAGTAAAGAAGCGTGGTTGCTCACCATCCAGTTCAGAAAAAAACAGGTGCGATAAGAAAAGATGTTCGTAAATATAACGAGCTGCGAGTTGGTTTTTGCGAGAACTCTTGTTCAGCAGCGTCTCGTATTTCTGTACCTCAGCTTTTTGTTGCTCGGTAAGCGGGACATGCGCATTCATGATGCCGCCATTTTCCAGCCAAAGCATGAGCGTTTGATATTCTATGGCCGTTAGATTCGGCATTCCGAAAGGCATCCCCCATGTCGGGTTGTCTTGTTCGTATTTTGCGTACTCTTCAATCGTCGGACACGTTTGTTCACGGTCGATGGAAAAATCGAAGCCTTCTAATTGAACTTGATCAGGGAGTGGATGACGTTCCTTTTGTTGCAACATACGAGCAATCAAACCTGCATCCATATTAGCCGCCATGCTCTGCTCACGCTCGTTGAGCACAGGATGGAAGCCAGCATCACGCCATTCTTGCGTAGTTTGCGCGTCTTCAAATAAGCGAGTTGGGGCCGCTGCGGTCAAGCGTGTGCCTTCGTAAACCAAAGCTTTGCTTGCACCACGGTCGATGCCTTCTACGGAAGAAAGTTTTAACTGACAAGGCGCATCGTAGCAGGCATGGCAAACCACACATCGATTATCGACGATAGGTTTAACGTCATGTTGGAAGAAGTCAGCTTGAGGTGTATCCAGAGCAACGGTGCGCTCACGCACTTCTTCAGGACCAAACAGTTTGTCGTAGTTTAGGCCCGCATAGGTCGCACAACCTGCAAACAGAGTAGCGATACACAGTGTGAAAATTAAACGTAAATTCATTGAGTTATTTTGAGTAAATTGAATTTGCGTTAATTAAAGCAAAATAAGTCGCCAAATACCAAAAATCGGAGCAAATTGCTCCGATTTCCGGGTTGTTATTGTTAGGCTAATGCCAAAGTTAAGAGACAAACCTAGAACGCGTAAGTCACGTTAAAGCGAAAGTCTCGACCTGGGCTAGCATAGCCTTGTGCAACCGGGCTGCCGATGTATTCCATGTATGACGCGTGGTCAAAGTAGTACTTATCAAACACGTTTTTCACTGAAAGAGTCAAAGAAAGCTCTTCATCGACTAATGGCATCCAGTATGCGTATACATCATGTACACCGTAGCCTGGCTTTTCTGGATGAACCGTCGGGTCCGCCACGTCGGTTAAACGCTCAACAAATCTTGCATTCCAACCAAACTCCAGTGTTTCTATCGGTTGGTAGATAAGATCAAGTACCCAAGTATCACCGATAGATGTGCCTAGGGTTGAGTCCTCATCCGAAAGCGGTGTGCTATTCAGTTCCGGACGCGATTGGTTGTAACTCAAGCGAGCTGACACATCTGAAATCGCATAGCCTAGGTAAGCGGTAATGCCTTGGTTATCTAAATCGCCAACATTGGTGTACACCGCACCTTGATTGGTGACGACATCTTTGATTGTGCTGTCGAAGAAGGTCAAGCCAGCATAGAAATCGTCATACTGGTAGTTTGCGCCCAGTTCTAGGTTGCGCGCTTCCTCTGGCTTACGGTTTGGATCATTTTCGCGGTAGTCGATGACAAACAACTCTTTAATTTGTTGACCACGGAACGCCTCTGCGTAGCTAGCGAACAGGTTCAGTCCTTCTAATGCGTTGTAATTGATGCCGACATTCGGACTAAAGCCGCTAGAGTCAAAATCTTGATCGATGTTATCCGTTAATTCATACCAATCATAGCGAGCGCCCGCGGTGAGAATCAGCGCTTCCGTTAGCATCCGATCATCTTGGACAAACAACCCATAAACCGTCCCTTTTTCTTCATCGTCAAGCTTGCCATCGTAGTTGGTTTCAAATTCAGATTTGTCTTTCTTGTAATCCAATCCGTAAACCAAGGTATGGTCGGTGAGCTTGCTGGTATTGAAGATCTTCACACCAGAGGTCTGGATGGAGCCATCACTGGTGCCCCAACGAGGGTGATCTTTATGCGCAAGTCGGCTATCGGTGTAGTAAAAAGTGGTGTCGAGATTGAACAAGTCACTTGCACTGTATTTGTGATTAAGTGTGAACGTCGAGCGGTCCGTCTCTTGGTCTAAAGGTTCGTTTTTGAAACTTGGTTGGAAGTGCGGGCGATTCAAGCGTCGTCCATCGTCATTACGGTAGTCGTAGCTTACCGAGAGGTAGTGTTCGTCATTGAGTTGACCGGATAGCTTAAGGAGGACAACTTGCTGTTCCAGCGCTGTATAAGGTTGCTCTTCACCTTTGCCGTCTTGAATATTGTCGCCATCCACATAACCAAATGACGCTAACAGGCCGAGTTGGTCTGCCACCTCACCATACAAGCTAGCAGAGACTTTGTAGCCTTCATTGTTGGTGTAGTAACCACCTTTTAGCATTGCGCCGTAAGTTTCGTCCGCGGCGAGTAAATCGTGGGCGTCTTTAGTGGTGAACTTAATCGCGCCGCCAAGTGCTCCGGGGCCATCGGTAGCGCGTCCTGCGCCAGCACTGACATCGACTTGTTTAAGCAGTTCCGGTTCAATCGATAAACGACCTTGGTGATGGAATAGGTTACCTGATTGTTCCGCACCGTCGATAGAGACATTGAGCATGGTGTCTTCTAATCCACGCACGTAGATCTTCTGAGAGATACCCGAAGAACCACCAACACTGATTTCCGCATCTTTACGGAAGATATCATTCAAATCTTGGGCTTGAGATTTTGCGAGTTGGTCAGAGTCTATTGAGATGTCAACGGCCTCAGGTGTATGACCGGTCACCTCGATAACTTCAATATCATCCTTGGCGTAAGTCGCTTGTGACGTTACTAATAGCGCGATGGTAAGTGGGCTTAGCTTAAATACGGTTGAAGCAGGCACCGTAACCTCCATTGTTAATGAGAATTATTATCGAGTGGGATTTTGGTGATTCTTCCACGCTGAGTAAACGACTTTTACAACTGTTACAATCCTTGTTTGCAACTGTACTTAGCGTTTTTTCGGTAAAGTAATATCCATGGTTAAACCTTGGTTTGGTGCGTTATAGGCCTTAATGGTGCCGCCAACCGCTTCTATATGTCGCTTGGCAAGAGCTAGCCCAACGCCAAAGCCTTTACGTGATGCGACTTGGTTGTTTGCCTTGAAGAAAGGTTTAAAGATTTGTTGGTATAAGCTTGGGTCGATGCCTGGACCGGAATCGGTAATTAAGATGTGGTAATGACTGCTTTTCGCTAATGCGCGGATCATTAATGTCTCATTCGATTGTGTGTAACGCAGCCCATTGCGAATGACATTTTCCAAGGACTGACTCAGTGCCATTTGGTTAGAGTCTTCAATAGGGAGAGGCTCGTCTTGGGAAAGCTCGAGGAGTTTATCCGGATATTCAAATCTGGCATCTTCGGCGATGATTTCAATCAGTTCTGCCAAGTCGAAGGATTCTGTTCTTAAGTTGGGTTGTTCGTTTTCGATCCACGCCAGTGTTAACGTATCTTCAGCGGTTGAGCGCATCTTATGTGTGTCAGTTTTGATGCGTTGCAACATCTGTTCACGTTCGATGTTCTTATCCACACAGTCTATGGCCATTTCTATCCGTGCTAGTGGGGTACGTATCTCATGGGACATATCGGCGATTAAGTTTCTGTTGTGTTGAATCACATCTGAAGTTCGCTCCGCCATTTTGTCGAAAGTCCGCGCGACTTGGCTTATTTCATCGTTGCCTAACTTCATGGTTTGCCCAATTCGCGCCGAATAATCCCCTTGGCTGAAAGCTTGGCTTGCTCGGTGGAACTGCTGCAATGGACGCATGACGTAACGGTACAAATACACCGTAAGTGCCAGTAAAGAGAGAAATGGAATCACAAAACGGAACAGCCAGAACGCATGAGACATGTAAGTGCCAGGGCGCATTCGGTCAGGTAGCAGGATGAGAAAGTGATAACCAAACGGAGAAAGTGGCACCTCCATAATTGGGCTCTCAGGGAAGTCGAGGTGGATTTTCCATTCTACACTTCGGCCAATACCGTAACCTTCCCAGAAGCGCTCATTGAGTGGGTTACCGCCTTTGACATCCAATTGTGATTGCACCACGGTTGCCCATGTCGATTCCTCAAGAGCAAGTGCTTCGAGCCACAGGTCTAATCCTTGCCAATCTTCATGTTCAACATAGCGTTGCGCAGTGCTACCCCAATCAAGAATCTGTTGTCGGTGAGATTTTTTTAAGTAACTCATTTTTTCGTTAGAAAGAATGGCGGCGCTGTGAATCAAGGAGAAAAAGATCACAACGCCTAAAGACAAGACGACAAACAGCCGCCAGAACAACATCTTCTTCACTTGAAAATATACCCTTTACCGTGCACGGTCTGGATACGGTCGTTCGACATGCCTTCTGCGATAAGACGTTTACGGACACGACTTAAATGCATGTCGAGTGCTCGGTCATATTGGCTAAACTGGCGCTCTAAAACGCTTTGGTAAAGGAAAGGCTTAGTCAACACTTCTTCGCGGTTTTCTATCAAGGTCCAAAGTAACTTAAATTGAATTGGTGTTAGCCGAATGGGTTCCATATCTAGGCGATGATGCAGCGTGACCGTGTGAGTTTGTTTATCGAGCAGTAACTCTCTATCGCTAAGGTGAGAGGCGGAATTGGTTTGTTTTATTAATTGTGTGCGACGTAAAATCGCTTCAATACGTAAGCTGACCTCGGTGAAGTTACAGGGTTTTGTGATGTAATCGTCTGCGCCACATTTAAGCCCCTGAATTCGATATTCTTCTGCGCCATAGGCCGTCAGCATCACGACCGGTGTTTGTGACTGCGAGCGAATCACGTTGAGCACTTCGAATCCATCGAGGTTCGGAAGATTAACGTCCAAAATAACCAAATCAAAAGATTGTTGCTGAAATGCGTTAACGCCGTCATCGCCACTGAACATGGAAATGACGTGATATTTTTGTTCTTTGAGTAGGCCAGTTAGTTGAAGGTTGAGGTCGGGATCATCCTCGACGAGCAAAATGGATTGGATCGGAGTTGATGAGTTTGATGACCAATGATTTTGGTGCTGAACATTCACTGACGTTGGGCTGAACATATTGACATTTTACTCATTATTGATAATGCGAACTATTATCAATAATGGCTGAATGAAAATCAATGTGATGAATGAGAAAGCTATCAGTTATTAGGTTTGAAAGGTTAAAGTGCGACCTATCTAGAAGATTTTTCAGTGGTAAACAAGCAGTGATGAATTGGATGGGGGGAAAAGAAAACCCACCTAAACTTGGTGGGTTTTTCGGTAGTTGCAAAAGAAACTAGTTCATTTTCTTAACTTCTTGCTGAAGTTGCTCAAGCTGCTTCATCTTGCCTTGTAGGCCTAGAGATTGGTAGCTGATAGACGCAGGGTTCATCATCTGACCTTGCTGCATTGGGTAATCTGGCAGTGTCTTGAAGAACTCGCCTAGCACATCTTGGATTGGTACGAACAACCACATGTTGTCTGCCATCCAGCGCAGGTACATACCAGATTCGTGTGGCGCTTTCTCAAATGGGTCTGCACGTAGGTGAATGATCTGTGGCCAGTTTGGAGAGAAGCGAATCGCGTTAGAGATATCACCTTCAAGAACCGCGAAGTTCAGCTTCCAGTCATTCCAACGTACTGCGTTTAGCTCACCGTTTGCAGTGAAGTAAAGCAGTGACTCACGAGGGCCTTTCTCTTCTTTACCTTGGAAGTAAGGCATGAAGTTGTAGCCATCAATGTGTACGCGCCAGTCTTTACCGTTCGCTTTGTAGCCTTTCGCTAGCTTCTCTTTTACGTCAGGAACGCCAGCGGCTGCCATTAGTGTTGGTAGCCAATCTTGGTGCGCCATCATGTCGTTGATCTTGGTTCCTGGTTCAATCACGCCAGGCCAACGAACAAGCTGAGGTACACGCATACCGCCTTCCCAAGTGGTACCTTTCTCACCATGGAATGGGGTAGCACCGCCGTCAGGCCATGTTACGGTTTCTGCACCGTTATCGGTTGAGTAGATAACGATGGTGTTATCAGCAACACCTAGCTCGTCAAGTTTGTCCAGTAGAACACCCACCTGGTCATCGTGCTCAAGCATACCGTCAGCGTAGATACTTACACCTGATTTACCTTGGTACTTCTCTTGTAGACGAGTCCAAACGTGCATACGTGTAGTGTTGTGCCAGATAAAGAACGGCTTGTCTGCTTTCACGGCTTTTTCCATGAATGCAAGAGACGTCTCTAGGAACTCTTCATCTGCGTGTTCCATGCGCTTACGTGTCATAGGACCGGTATCTTCAATCTTACCGTCAGCAAATGACTTGATTACACCACGAGGGCCGTAGTTTTTGCGGAACTCTGGATCTTTAGGGTAGTAATAAGTTTCTGGTTCTTCTTCAGCGTTGAGGTGATAAAGGTTACCGAAGAACTCGTCGAAACCGTGGTTTGTTGGTAAGTGTTGATCTTGGTCGCCCAAGTGGTTTTTACCAAACTGAGCAGTCATGTAACCTTGACCTTTAAGAAGGTCGGCAATAGTCGGTGCCCAATCCGGAATACCGTGTGTGGAGCCTGGCATACCGATAGTAAGCAAGCCAGTACGGAACGGTTCTTGGCCTGTGATGAATGCTGCACGGCCAGCGGTACAAGATTGCTGACCGTAGTGATCAGTAAATAGTGCCCCTTCGTTTGCAATGCGGTCGATATTAGGGGTCTGGTAACCCATCATACCTTGGTTGTATGCACTGATGTTCCAGTACCCAACATCATCACCAAAGATCGCTAGGATATTTGGTTTGTCTGCCGCCGCTGCAGCACTTGAGGTTGCCAGTACGCCGAGACCGACAGCCAGCTTGCTCATTTGGTTAGCCATAAAAACTCCAAATTGGTTGTAAGTTGTAAAAAAGCATAGGTACCGCCCACACTTTGTTCGCGACTAAGTTAATGATGTTATTGGAGAATGTCGCTTTATAGTTGTTATAACCATAGGTTATGTGACGATATAACTTGTTGTTTTGTAAGGCTGAATACTGAAACACTGTTAAATGAGGAAAAATCGAAGCGAGACTTAGGTCACGTTGCTCTTACTTTTTAAGTGGTTATTGGACATTAGTGTCTCCTTTCTACTGCGTTATCGGCTTATCAGGTAGGGAAACTAGCTTTCAAAGTCTCTCGCCGTATTAAGCGTTCCCTTAAACGGCTGGAAAAATCAGCTCGAAAGGTTAGCAGGCCCTGATTTTATTCCTTATTTATTTATGCCATCAGATTCGCATTAGTTGATTTTGTGAGCTATACGTTTTTGTGCAGGAAGCATTTTTCTAGTACACACAGAGGTTTATATGACAGCGAAATATGGCGTGAAGCGTCGATTAGCAATTCTTACCGCTGCTTTCATTGGTGCGACGAGTAGCAGTATCGCAGCAGAGAAACCGAATATTTTGGTGATCTGGGGTGATGATATCGGTCAGTCGAATATCAGCGCGTATACATTTGGTTTAATGGGATACAAGACACCCAACATTGATAGCATCGCAAAAGAAGGCATGATGTTTACCGATTATTACGGTGAGCAGTCTTGTACTGCAGGTCGCTCAACTTTCATTACTGGTCAAACTGTATTGAGAACTGGTTTGAGTAAAGTAGGCTTACCGGGTGCAGATCTAGGTTTGCAAGCGGAAGACGCGACCATTGCAGAAATGCTAAAACCACTTGGCTACATGACGGGCCAATTTGGTAAAAACCATTTAGGTGATAAGGACGAACATTTACCAACAAACCACGGCTTCGACGAATTTTTTGGCAACCTTTACCATTTGAACGCCGAGGAAGAACCTGAGAATGTGGATTACCCGAAAGACCCTGAGTTCCGCAAGAAGTTTGGTCCTCGTGGGGTGATAAAGTCTTTTGCTGACGGAAAAATCGAAGATACCGGGCCTCTAACGCGTAAGCGTATGGAAACCGTCGATGAAGAAACCTTAGACGCGGCATTAGACTTTATGGATCGTGCAGTTAAAGCGGATAAACCATTCTTTGTATGGTGGAACGCGACTCGTATGCATTTCCGTACTCACGTGAAAGAAGATAACCTAGGAAAAACAGGCATCAGCTTCTATGCTGATGGTATGGTTGAACACGATAATCACGTCGGTCAACTGCTGAAAAAAGTCGACGACCTGGGCATTAAAGATAACACCATCGTATTTTACTCAACCGATAATGGCCCACACATGAACTCGTGGCCAGATGCGGGCACAACGCCATTCCGTGGTGAGAAGAACACTAACTGGGAAGGGGCTTTCCGTGTCCCAGCCATGGTTCGTTGGCCGGGTAAGATTGAACCAGGCAGCGTTTCTAATGAGATCATGCACCATATGGACTGGATGCCAACGTTGGTAGCCGCAGCCGGTGATGATCAAATCAAAGAGAAGCTGCTGAAAGGTTACTCAGCAGGAGATAAGAAGTTCAAAGTTCACCTAGATGGTTACAACTTCCTACCATACCTAACGGGTAAAGAAGAAAAGGGCCCGCGTGAAGAGATTTTCTACTTTACAGACGATGGCGACTTGAGTTCACTTCGTTACCATAACTGGAAGATTGTATTCCTAGAGCAGCGCGCGAAAGGCACGCTTCGTATTTGGGCTGAACCGTTTACTCCATTGCGTGTGCCTAAGATCTTCAACCTACGTATGGACCCATACGAAGTGGCTGACATTACGTCGAACACTTACTATGACTGGTTGATTGACCACGCTTACATGTTGGTACCGGCACAAGCGTATGTGGGTAAATTCTTGGCTACGTTCGAAGAATTCCCACCACGACAAAAAGCAGCAAGCTTCTCACTTGATCAAGTGATGGAGAAGTTGCAGGAAAACCCTAATAAATAAATTGATTGCAACTAAACGTGGGGCTCTTCGGAGCCTCTTTTTTTGCGCCGTGTTTAAGTTTCTTCTAAAACTCATGTAATTGTTTGTCTAAAAAGAAAAAATGCTTCTATCTTTGATCATAGAATTAAAAGAATCACACACAAGGACAGTTATGACTCAGTGGGCATGTTGGAAGCAGGCTGTAATCGGTCTTGCGGCGCTCGTCAGTTTTTCTCTGTTTGCTCAGGAAGTAACGTCGAATACCCCAAAATCTATCCAATCTTCAACATTAACGTATGTAGGCAGTGAAGCGTGTGTTGATTGCCACAAGAAAGAAACCGAAGCGTGGCAAGGTTCTCATCACGATATGGCGATGCGTCATGCTGATGCGGAATCCGTTCTCGGTGATTTCAATGACCACACGTTTACTTTTGAAGGTAAACCAAACCGCTTCTACCGCAAAGGGGAAGAGTATTGGGTCAACATCCAAGGGCCTGATGGGGAGTGGCACGACTACAAAATCAGCTACACCTTTGCGTGGGAGCCGCTTCAACAATACATGGTGGAATTCGAAGACGGACGTGTGCAGTTAATTCCTTTCGCTTGGGATTCGAGAACCAAGCAAGAAGGCGGACAGCGCTGGTTCCATCTCTATCCAGATACGACGCCAAAAGACGAATTCTATTGGACCAATACTGGCCAAAACTGGAATTTCATGTGCGCGGATTGCCATTCAACCAATCTAGAAAAGAACTATGATGCCAAAGCGAATACCTATGCGACGACTTGGTCGGAAATTAATGTCGGTTGTGAAGCGTGTCATGGCCCTGCTAGCGAACATATAGAACTTGCCAAACAAGCGGAAAAATCTGGGAATACCATCGCCTCAGCGAACCATTATGGTTTTGACCGAGATTTAGGAATGGCAGTAAAAGAATGGGTCTATGAAGAGGGGCACAGCACGCTGCAACCGAAAGAAATTGCGATGACTCATCAAGTTCAAACGTGTGCGCAGTGCCATAGCCGTCGTACACAGTTAAATGAAAGTGCAGACCACGTTAAAGGCTCCTTCTTAGATAAATATCGCCTCAGCCTAATTACACCAGAGCTCTATTATCATGATGGTCAGATTTACGATGAAGACTACGTTTACGGTTCATTTTTGCAGTCTGCCATGGCAGAGAAAGGGGTAACCTGTACCAACTGTCATGATCCTCATACCGCAGAGCTAAAAATCCCTGAAGAAGCGGTTTGTGCTCAGTGCCATATTGCGTCTGACTACATGCCGGAGAATCACACTTTCCATGAGGCAAATACTGAGGCGTCCCAATGCACAACTTGTCACATGCCGGAAACGACCTACATGCAAGTTGACCCGCGTCGTGACCACAGCTGGCATGTGCCGCGTCCGGATCTGAGCCAGCACATCAATACGCCAAACGTCTGTACATCATGTCATGAAGACGAAACCAATCAGTGGGCTGTTCAGAAAATAGGCGAATGGTTCCCGAATTCGAAATACCGCAATCAACAACACTTTGCAGTAGCATTCTACGCCGATTCTATTGGTCATCGCGGTGCGCCTGATGCGTTAGCTTACTCCGCTCAAGACGCATCGTTAAGTGACATTATTCGTGCCTCCGCGTTAGAGCGCATGGGCGGCAATACCGGACAAAACACCTTAGTGTCATTGGCAAGAGCTGTGAAACATGACAGCGATATGATTCGTCTAGGGGCTGTTGCCGGGTCTTCTGGTTATGAGTTCAGTGACCGCTGGCAAATCCTCGAACCATTACTCAGCGACCCAGTCTTATCAGTACGTGCAGAAGCCGCAGGCGCACTGGTTCGCCATTATCCAGAGATGAATCCGCTGCAACGTGACAAGATCAAACAGCCGTTGGAAGATTACATCGCAATCCAACGCTTTAACACTGACCGAGGCTTTGGGCGAACGAACCTTGCGAATGTCTATCGAGACCTTGGTGAAACAGACAAAGCCATTGCGTCTTACCAAAAAGCCATTGAAATAGAGCCTTATTTTGAGAACAGCTACGCCAACTTAGCCGACTTGTATCGTGCTCAGGGCAACGACAAAAAAGCATTAGAAACCCTGATGGCAGGGATTGAAGCTCAGCCAAAATCGAGTGCATTGCCATACAGCGCGGGTTTAGCTTGGTTACGAGTGGGTGACAGTGTGAAAGCAAACCAATACTTAAAACAAGCGGCGGAAACCTCAGAGCAAAACCCACAATATTGGTATGTTTATGGGCTCGCTCTGGAGAAATCAGATGTGCTTGCTGCCAGTAAAGCGTTGAACACCGCTTACAAAGTGGGAGGCAACCCACAGCACCTGTTTGCGGAGTGTGAAGTATTAGCGCGCAACTACAAAGAAGGTGCGGTTGCCTTTGCATTCGAGCAATGTGTCAAGCAATTGGGTGAGTTTGCGCCCGCAGATGTCGTTCAACGCTTGAGAGCTTCTATAAATCAATAGGTGCCGCGTGAGCAAACTCTAGTTGCTGCTTAATCTGTTCCCTCAAGCGCTGATGAGCGGGGTTACGCTCATCGCGTTTGTGGTAAACGAATTTGTAGGGGATTCGGTCAATTTCAATCGGGCACTCAAGGATTTGCAACTTGAGTGCCTTACTCCATTTCATAGCAAATGAACGCGATACCACGCCAAGGCAATCACGTTGAGCCACATACATGGCCATTCCTGCTAACGATGATGTCACGATCTCGACATTTCGCTCCTGAATTGGCTCTTTTGCCAACTGTTCAAAGCCAGAAGTGTTGTTCCACTTGCCGGAAAACATGCAGTGACTTTCGCGATAGAAATCTTCTTTACTCAGTGAACCTTGGACTCTTGGGTGATTTTGACGACAGATGATCACGGCTGGTTCGTCATAGGCTGTTTCAATCACGAATGACGAATCTTTGGTAATGATTGTATCGATCACTAAGTCCATTTTTTGCTGACGGATCTGCTCAAACAGCAAGTACTTTTCAGGTGGGGATTCGTGAAATACCACATTATCAATCGGATTTAAGCTATGGAGCAGGGTTTCAGAGCAGGAAACTTGAAAAGAAGTTCGCTCAGAAATGGCGTTGTCTACGATGCTCACAGCTTGACGAAACTGTGGCATGAGTTGATACGCGGTTGAAGTTGGTGCGATCCCTCGTCCTTGCTTGACGAAAAGCTGTTTTCCTACCACCTGTTCAAGCCGCTTAATCGAAGCGCTCACAGCCGGTTGCGTAAGGCCTAAATGGTCGGCCGCTTTGGTGTAGGACTGATACTCAGCAACCACCAAGAAAGTTTGAATCAAGTTTAAGTCCATCTTGTTACCCATAAACTAAATTTATATATCAACGTATCTGAACTCTATTTATCCGTCAAATAACAAGTTTTATCTTAATCAAATCTTGGTATCTGAGTTTTCACCAAGATTAGCAGCAACGGATTTATGGAGCCCTTTATGGCAAACCACGATAAAAAACGCGGCAAGAAGCTGGTATTAAACGCTTGTACGCTTGCGATCGGAGCGGCATCAGCGACCGCTTATTCGGCAGAACAGCCAAACATTCTCGTTATCTTTGGTGACGATGTCGGTTACTGGAACTTGAGTGCATACAACGGTGGCATGCTGGCTTACAGCACACCAAATATTGATAGCATTGCAAGAGATGGTGCTAAGTTTACGAACTTCTACGCTCAGCAAAGCTCAACCGCTGGGCGCTCTGCGTTCATCACAGGACAAATGCCAAAACGTACTGGCTTGTCTAAAGTGGGTTTGCCAGGAGCGAAAGAGGGGATTTCTGAGAAAGATCCAACCATCGCGACACTGCTACGTGACCTCGGTTACGCAACGGGTCAATTTGGTAAAAACCACCTTGGCGATCGCGATGAACACTTGCCGACCAACCACGGTTTCGACGAGTTTTTCGGTAACCTTTACCACTTAAACGCGGAAGAAGAGCCGGAGAACGTAGACTACCCACAAGATCCTGAATTTAAGAAGAAGTTCGGTCCTCGTGGTGTGATCCACTCTTATGCGGATGGCAAGATTGAAGACACGGGCCCATTGACGCGCAAACGCATGGAAACGGTCGATGACGAGTTCCTAGATGAAGCTGAGAAGTTTATCGAGAAACAAGTCAAAGCCGACAAACCATTCTTTACGTGGTTTAACACCACGCGCATGCACAACTTCACGCACGTTCCAGACGACTACAAAGGAAAAACAGGCGCAGGTTTCTATGCCGATGGTGTGAAGCAACACGATGACCAAATTGGTCACTTGCTCAATAAGATTAAAGATCTTGGCGTTGATGATAACACCATCATTGTTTACACCACAGATAATGGCCCAATGATCAACTTGTGGCCGGACGCGGGTATGACACCATTCCGCAGTGAGAAAAACACCGGTTGGGAAGGTGGCTTCCGCGTTCCTGCAGTGATCAAGTGGCCGGGCCATATCCAAGCGGGTACAACGCTTAATGGCATTGTGTCTCTGGAAGATTTTTTACCAACCTTGGTGGCTGCTGCAGGCAACAGCAACGTCAAAGAAGAACTGTTGAAAGGCAAGAAAGTGGGCGACATGAACTACAACGTTCACTTAGACGGTTACAACCAACTGCCATACCTAACGGGTAAAACGGACAAGTCTGCTCGTAACGAGTTTGTTTACTGGAGTGACGACGGTGATTTGCTGGCTTTACGCTACGGTAAATACAAATATCACTTCTTGATTCAAGAAAACGAAACGGGTTTGGATATCTGGAAGAAACCATTTACCAAACTCCGCGTACCACAAATCTATGATTTGAGTATCGACCCATTTGAGCGTGGCGATACTGGCATGGGTTACGACCGTTGGATGTACGAACGTTCATTCTTGATGATGCCAGCGGTTGAAAAAGTAAAAGAGGTCATGGATACCTTCAAAGAGTACCCACCGCGTATGGCTCCGGGCTCGTTTGTTCCGAAATAACGTTTTGTCCATAGGTCTATACCCAAGTAACCTCGAGATGCTAGGTTCAGCGAGAATGACTTGGTTTGTAGACGCGGCGCCGATTTAAAGGTCTAGTGGGTCTAAATCAAGAATCGGCAACAAAGTATGCAAGCCAAGGCAACTCGCCCTTCGGGAGCGTGTCATTGACCCGATTGCTGCGTCAAACAACTTGGAAAGAGCTGGCTATTACGCTGCGTTGTTTTCCTTGAACTCGACTCAATGACAACGCTCTGAATCCTACATCTTGAAGTCACTTGGGTATATAGACCCTAGTTATTGTCCTTAAATACAGCGCCCAACTTGGGCGCTGACTTTCTTTTGCTTTCGAGATCGCTCTTTATGAAAAAACAAACTCACATTCATACTACTCAAATGGCATTAACACCCCTCAAAACGGCGTTTGCATCTAATAGTGATAAAGTCGAACGACGTTTTCACGTGATGGCGAAACCGGGCGGGGCAAAATGCAATATCGATTGTCAGTACTGTTTTTATCTGCACAAAGATGAATTACTCAATCAAGGTACTCAGCCAAAAATGGATGATGCAACACTTGAGGCATTCATAAAGAGCTATATCGAAAGCCAAGATGGTGACGAGATTGTGTTTTCTTGGCAAGGTGGCGAACCAACATTACTGGGCTTGGATTACTTCAAGAAGATTGTAGAGCTGCAGAACAAACACGCTAAACAAGGTGTTCGCATCGAAAACGACCTTCAAACTAATGGTCTGTTATTGAATGAAGCTTGGTGTCAGTTTCTCCACGACCATGGGTTTTTGGTTGGGTTATCGATAGATGGTCCTGAGTTTATTCACGACAAATACCGTAAAACCCGAAGTGGAAAACCGACGTTTCAACGAGTCATGCAAGCCGTTGATCTAATGAAGCGTAATAAGGTGTCATTCAATGCTCTGGTGACAGTAAACCGCTTCAATGCCAAATACCCTCTGGAAGTGTATCGCTTCCTTACTCAAGAGCTCGGTGTTACTTATATCCAATTCACACCTTGTGTCGAGCCACGCTCTTTCACTCAAACCGCTCCGCATTTCTGGAAAGAAAACATGTCTCCAAAACTTGGCAGCGAATTAGCAAAGCCGGGACATTTGATGTCAGTGGTTACGGACTGGTCGGTCGATGCAGAAGAGTGGGGCGAGTTTCTGATTGCTGTATTTGAAGAATGGGTGAACAACGATCTTGGCAGAGTCTTGGTCAACCTTTTCGAAACCGCTGTCGCGCAAGTGATGGGGATGCCTTCGCAGTTGTGTGTTAGCGCAGAGTTCTGCGGCAAAGGCCTAGCGATTGAACACAATGGGGATGTGTTTAGCTGTGATCACTACGTTTATCCGGAATACCAACTGGCTAACATTCATGACCGATCTCTGAATGAAATTGCAATCTCAACTCGTCAATACAGCTTTGGCATGGCGAAAAAGTCTTCTTTGCCGCAATACTGCCTTGATTGCCCATATTTGCAGTATTGCTGGGGAGAATGCCCAAAAAATCGGCTACTTACCGCGCCGAATGGTGAGGCTGGTCTAAACTACTTGTGTCCGGGAATAAAAATGTTCTTTGATCATTCGCTGCCAATTCTGGTTGGCATATCAAGGTTAATAAAGTCTTACAACTCAGGTGAATATAGCGAATATAACCTTTAGTTATTACTTTCAGTCTTATACTCAACTTTTAACGCTCAGGCTCCCGTAAACTCAATAGGTAGACTATGAACCACGCACAACAAGCCATTAATGAATTAATCGAACAAACTGAAAAAAGCGTCATTGGACAAAGCCATGTGGTTCAGGCTTTGGTGATAGGGTTACTGACCAATGGTCACGTACTTTTAGAGGGCTTACCGGGAACGGCAAAAACGCGCTCGGTGAAGTCGCTTGCGAACCTACTTAATACCAGTTTTGGTCGTATTCAGTTTACCCCAGACTTATTACCTTCTGACGTAACAGGTACCGAAGTGTACCAAGAGCTGGATGGCAAGCCTCAGCTTCACTTCCAGCCGGGTCCAATTTTCAACAGTATTGTGTTGGCGGATGAGGTGAACCGTGCGCCAGCAAAAGTACAAGCCGCACTGCTAGAAGCAATGGCAGAAGGTACGATCACAGTGGGTGATAAGACACACGTCTTGCCTGAGTTGTTCATGGTGCTTGCAACGCAAAACCCTGTGGAGCAAGAGGGGACGTATCCATTGCCAGAAGCGCAGATGGACCGTTTTATCATGAAAGTGACTGTTGATTACCCAGAAGATGAAGCCGAGCGCGATATCATTCGTCTGGTACGCAGTGAAGAGTTGGGTTCAGAAACCAGTAATGAGCTAGTGACGCCAAAACACATCGAGCCTGAATTAGTGATTGAAGCGCGTCGCCAACTTCCTTCTATAGCCGTGTCTGAATTAGTCGAAAGCTACATCGTAGCGTTGGTAATGGCGACACGTAAACCAGAGCGTTACGCCGATTCCCAGCTACAAAAATGGATCGAAATCGGTGCGAGTCCTCGTGCATCTATCTCGTTAGACAAATGTGCGCGAGCTTATGCTTGGTTGCAAGGCCGTGACCACGTCACGCCTGATGACGTGCGTGCAATGGTGCCATCGGTGCTGGGACATCGCTTCTCACTTTCTTACGATGCACTTGCCGATGGTGTTGATCATCAGCGCGTGGTGCAAGAGTTGCTTGATTGTGTAGAAATCGGATAAGCAGGAGGGACTATGGCAAAGCCAACGCTTGCTCCTCAATCCCAAGGGCTAGACCCTCGCTTGTATTGCGATTACTCCCGCTTAGTACGTTTACAAGCTCAAGCCGAATCCTTCAGCCTACTGCCGCACCTCAAAGCGGGCAGTGTGCTCTCTGGGCGACATAATTCCTTATTCCGTGGACGTGGTTTGAACTTTGAAGAACTGCGTCACTACCAACTGGGTGACGACATCCGAAACCTAGATTGGAAAGTCACCATGCGCACAGGCAAACCCCATGTTCGCAGTTACACCGAAGAGAAAGATCGCAATGTGATTGTCTGTGTTGATCAACGCAGTGCGATGTTTTTCGCCTCGACCGAGGTAATGAAGTCCGTGGTTGCTGCTGAAGTTGCTGCAATGTGTGGTTGGCGAATATTGAAAGATGGCGATCGTGTGGGATTTGTTATCGCTTCTGACAGCGCCTTATACCACAGTAAAGCACAGCGCTCGCAAAACGATTTACTCGCTCAACTTAAACGACTCTCTCAAGCCAACCAGCGCTTGAATGTAGACTCGCTTGATTCAGACAAAGTGACGTTCAGCAAATGGATTGAGCTCATCAAACGGATGAAGCTAAAACAATCCACATTGATTTTTATTAGCGATTGGCGCGATTGCGAAGAGCACCACCTTGATCACCTTAAGCAGCTTCAACAGCACAACGATGTCCTCGCGGTGATGGTAAGCGATCCTTTAGAGCAGTCGCTTCCTCAAGATTTGGCGAAAGTAAAATGGGTGATTGGTGATGGTCGTTACCAACTCAACTTAGACAGTAAAGCCAAAGTCGATGCAGCCAGCGCCAGTTTGGTTGAGAAAGCCCAGTTACAACGTCAATCACTGGCACAACTCATGGCAATCAAAAAGCTGCCTCATATCGAAATCGATACAACAGGTGACCACATTACTCAATTCCAAAAACTTGTTGGAGGTCGATAAATGACAGACTTACACACGCCTCCAAGCACGTATATTCTGCGTGAGCTGCATGACGTTGCGGTGCCAGAAAGCGTAAGCTGGGTGCCACAAACCATTGGTTGGAAGATCCTTGCAATCGTCGGTGCGATTGTCCTCATGTATGTCGGTTACCGACTGGCGCACCATTGGTGGGATAACCGTTACCGAAAAGAAGCCATCGAAGCGATTTCTCGTTTGACCCCAGCTGACGCAAGTATGCCTAAAGCGTTGTTCTCGATTTTGAAAATCGTTTTGATTCATCTCGATAGCAGTCATGCTCGTTTATTTGATACCGCGTTCCTGCGCAAGTTAGATGAACTCAACCCTAAACATAAAGTGTTTGATGATGAAGTCTCCAAGCGATGGCTACAAAGTATCGTTGACCCAAGTGTTGAACTAGAACAAGCAGAGCGTTTACAACTGCTTGAACGTGCAACTGAGTGGGTGAAAGAGCACGATGAGAACGCTCACAACATTGAAAAGCGCACACTTGCTTACAAAGCGCGGGCATTAAAAGGAGGTCGCCATGGGTGATCTCCTTGCATCATGGCTTGGCATGAGCAGTTTTGAATTTGAGCATCCGCTTTGGTTCATCATCTTGCCTTTGCCCTTGGTGGTGTATTTTCTCGTTCCTGCTTACCGTACCAAACAAATGGCCATCAAAGTGCCGTTCTTTAGTCAGCTTGTGGACGCCATTGGTGAAACCCCATCAGAAGGCGCAAGCCAACTCACTCCTAGCTGGTGGCAGCGCGCAACGCTCATCATCTCTTGGCTTTTGGTCGTGACCGCAATGGCAAAGCCGACAGTGCTTGGCGAGCCACAGGTGCGTGAAAGCTTAGGCCGAGATGTTATGGTCGTCGTCGATTTGTCTGGCTCAATGGCAGAGCAAGACTTCACGTCCAAAACCGGTGAAAAGATCTCTCGTCTCGATGCAGCCAAAGAAGTTTTGAGTGACTTTGCCAAAACGCGCAAAGGCGACCGCTTAGGTTTGATCTTGTTCGGCGATGCGGCATTTGTGCAAACCCCATTCACACCAGACCAAAAAGTATGGTTAGAGCTGCTTAACCAAACGGATGTGGCGATGGCTGGGCAAAGCACTCACTTAGGTGATGCAATTGGTTTGGCGATTAAGGTGTTTGAGCAAAGCGAAAAGTCGCGTACCGACGTAGAAGAGAGCAAAGAGAAAGTCGCCATTGTTCTAACGGATGGCAATGACACTGGAAGCTTCGTTGAGCCGATTGATGCGGCGAAAGTCGCGAAAGCCAAAGATGTACGTATCCACGTGATTGCCATGGGTGACCCACAAACTGTGGGTGAAACTGCGCTAGATATGAATACGATCAAACGTATTGCCAAAGAATCCGGTGGTGAGGCGTTTGAAGCGCTCAACCGTGACGAACTTGCTAAAGCCTATGATGAGATTGGTAAGTTAGAGCCACAGCTTTATGAAAGTACCACTTACCGTCCTAAGCAAAGTTTGCATCATTACTTAATGGCTTTGGTGGTTGCGATGTACTTAACCGCATTCTCGTTGGCGACATTTAAACGTCGCCGACTTTCGGTGAACAGTGAAGGTTCTGCACAAGCAGACAACGTAAAAGGAGAGCGCCATGTTTGATTCTCCTTTCTCTAGCATGGGGCTAGAACAGTTTGTCACACAGTTCCATTTCATTCGTCCAATGTGGCTATTGGCGTTCATCCCAATGTTTCTTTTGCTTTGGTTAAGGTGGCGAGAGGAATCCAAGCCAAGTTGGAAAGACATTCTTCCTGAGCATTTACGTAAAGCCTTAACGATTGGCGACTATGGTTGGCGAAAGCAACTGCCGCTCAAGCTACTTATGGTGATAGTGGCAATTGCCATCATCATTTGTGCAGGGCCGTCTTGGGAGCGCCAAGCTTCTCCTTTTGGCGAAGATAAAGCTTCGATGCTGGTGGTGTTAGACAACAACGATTCAATGCTGCAAAAAGACCTTCCGCCAAGCCGTTTGGAACGCTCAAAGCAAAAAATCCGCGACCTCTTGGCAGCAAGAAAAGGTGGTAGCACTGGGTTGGTTGTCTATGCAGGTTCTGCTCATGTAGCGATGCCGGTGACGCAGGACAGCAAAGTATTCGAACCGTTTCTAGCGGCGATAACACCAGAAATCATGCCAGTTGAAGGCAAACTTGCTGAAACGGCGTTGCCTTTGATTGACCAACAATTACAAGGCCAACCGGGTTCTACGGTTCTGTTGGTAACGGATGGCGTCAATCCTGCAACCATTGCCGCTTACAAAAACTACTTTTCTGACAAGCCTTATCAATTGCTTATCTTAGCTGCGGGTAACTCGGACATTGTTTCTAACAACCCTGTCGATTTGGACTCTTTAAATAATCTTGCCAGCGCGACTGGTGGACGTCTTGTTGAAGTGACGGTAGACAACAGCGATATAGAAAAGCTGAATCGTTTTGTTGAGCGAAACATGCAACTCAATGGCGAGTCATCAATGCCTTGGAAAGACATGGGCTATCAACTGTTGTTCCCAATTGCTCTCATTATGATGCTTTGGTTCCGCAAAGGATGGCTAGTGCAATGGTGTGTGGTGGCTATGGTATCAACGTCTTTGTTTATGACGCCAAAAGCAATGGCGGAAACGGTCTCGCTCAAAGCGGACAAACCTGAAGTGGTGCAAGAGGTAACAGTCTGGGATAAAGCGTCTCAATGGTGGTGGGATTTATGGCTCACGTCAAATCAACAAGGGCAACGTTTGTTCAACAAAAACGAATACCTTGAGGCAGCAAAGCACTTTACGGATCCTTTGCGTAAAGGGGCGGCTTATTACTACGCAGGTGAATACAAACTGGCTCATACGGCTTTCTTGGAGATGCAAAACGATCCTTCAGATGCAGTGAAAGATTATGGCTTGTATAACGCCGCGAGTGCGTTGGCTCGTCAACGTGAATACTTGGCTGCACGTAATCTATTGCAATCACTGGCAGACAAAGACACGTTAAGTGAGCAATTACGGCCAGATGTCGAACACAACCTAAAAGTCATTGGTGGCATTGTCGAAGAGATTAACCGTACCAGTGAAAGCCAAGCCGGAACCACAGATGGACCAGAAGAATCGTTTGAACTGGGTGACAACCCGCAAACGGCGGATGGAGCCGACGAAAAAACCGCTGCTGAATTAATGTTGAAAGAGAAACTCAATGCGAACGAAATCCTTGGCAGCCAAGAACTGGCGGATAAGTGGTTAAAACGCGTAGAGGCCGATCCTAAGTACTTCTTGCGCGCTAAATTCCAAATTCAACTGCGTGAGCCCGTCAAAACGGAGCCACAACCGCAACTACAACAAGAAGAGGAGTAAGCACAATGATGAATGCATTCAAACTTGGCGCTGACTCCATGGTTGGACGTCTGAGCACTATCTTAATGGTGTTTACTTTATTTTTTACTGGTTTGGCGAACGCACAAGAGATTCAAGACTTGCAGCGCCCGTCTCTACCTAAAGAAAGTGACGTCGAGCTATTAGCGTGGGTTGGCAAGCCGGGGGAAAGGGCAGATACGAAAGAAGCGCCTAAGTTCAGTGTGAATGAGCAGGTGATCTTGTACATCGAAGTCGCAACGCCTCGTTGGTTCACTGGTGGTACACGAATTGGCAGCGTAGAAATCCCTAACGTGATTGCGAAGCAGCGTAACCAATTAGCGACCAACTATACCGAGCGCAAAGGGGGGCAAACGTGGTCTCGTCAGCGTTGGGAAATAACCTTGTATCCACAAGCCTCAGGGCAGTTTGTGATTCCACCTGTCGCCGTTGGTGTGCAAGTCTCTGCGCCTGATGGTTCGAAAGTGGCTGGTACGCTTTATACGCAGCCAATTAAGTTCGAAGCGTCTATGCCTTCTGGACTGCTCAGTGATGAGTCTCCTTGGTTTACCGCGACTAAGGTGAGTGTGGATCAGAAATGGACAACGTCTAACGATGAGTTGAAAGTTGGTGATGCGATCACTCGCACCATTACGATCAATGCACAAGACAGCTTGTCAGTATTGCTTCCAGACTTGCTATCCAATGATTCTACCGCTAGTTATCAAGCCTACCCACAACCAAATCGTTTAGATGATAAGCAAACACGTGGCGATTACCAATCGAGTCGCATTGAAGAGAGCGTGTATGTCATTCAACAGGGCGGTGAGTTCACACTACCAGAGCATAAGTTCCAGTGGTGGAATAGCAAAACCAAACAGTTGGAAACGGTCGTTATTGAGGGGAAGGCCTTCAAAGCCAAGCATACCTTTAAATCGTTTGTTAAAGCGTATTCTGGTTGGTTGATTGGCAGCGCCGTGACGCTATTTGTTCTCGCTATCGCAGTCTTGAGCATTCACCGTTATTATCGTTCTCGTCCTACGCCGCCATGGCTTGTGTTCAGAAGAATGGTAAAAGCCAACCGTTGGGGCGCAGCTCGAGCAAGTTTGTATAAGCAGCTAAGAAGCAATACAGGTGGTCTTGAAATGAGCAAAGCCAGTGACTCTGACGTTTGGCAGAAGCGTTCACAGCGCCTACAAGAAGGGCAAGAGGACGCAAGCTTGATGAATGCCCTTTGGAAAGGGATACAAGCGCTGAAGCCAAAATGCCTTAAGTGGGCGATACCAAAGGCCTTGCCGCAACTCGATAAGCAGGCAAGTAATAAGAAATAAAAACGAAAAAGGACGCTGATTCAGCGTCCTTTTTTTGTTCTTTTTAATCGCAATAAGCACATGAGATATCTATTTTAACGTGCTACAGCCTGCGTAAAGAAATAATATATTTCAAATATATTTAATTCTTATCTTTTAAGCTTTTATTTAAAAGATATTTCATTGCGATATTAAACAGGTTTATTAATCGGTTATATATTTGCAACTATTATATTTGAAAATATATAACCTTAAATCACTTTAATTCCTTTCTGATGGAGTGTCACTTCCATGTGACAAGCTTTTCGTCTTAACCCTGATAAAGACGGCTTAATCAATGTATATTTCATTTTTGTTGAGTTCAAATAAAATAACACATCAAAAATGGAATGATAATTTGCAAGTTTTTCGATTTAGATTATTAAAATTATCAGTGTATATTTCTTAGGAAACGGAAATGCGGGATGAATCCGTTTTGGTTTTTTAATATGTGAATAATAATTATCAAGTTAAATTAATTCTGTTGAGTGAATTTATCAGAATATAATTTGTCGTCACTTGGCAGCTCTATTTTGTGAAGTTTAATTATCAGAAGTTTAATTCGAAATTATTTTAAAGGGTGATTTATGGAAGCTAATATTCACGACGATCCAATATTGGTAGCTGGTAAAAGGATTCTTATTGCTCAAGCAATGTTGGGTTTGGTATTCATCGCGTATGAATACATGCGAAGTGGCTCTCTAAGTGCTGAGTCAGCGATTACTGGGGTGCTCATCGCGATCTTGCCTTCTCTGTTCGGCATGGTATTCGCGTCCATTAAATCAAGGGTGAAACCAGAAGAGAGTTTGCGTGACCTCATGCATCTGAGTCGAAATATCAAAGTCATCTACACCATTGTAATGTTTGTTTTGACGTTTCGATTTATGGCTCTTCGCAACATCGTGGTCCTGGTAGGCTTTTGTGTGACGATGTTTGGTCACTTCTTAACGCCGCTGTTCAGAGACCGCTTCGAAAGGAAGGCATAAATGGATACTGTCCAGTCCGCTCATGAGTATATTGAGCACCACCTGACCTTTCTCACCGCCGGTAACGGTTGGTTTGGAATTAATATTGATTCCATGATCATGGTTTGGTTGACAGGTCTCGTTTTCATTCTTTCATTCCGCTTTGCGGTAACGAAAGGTACAAAAGGAGTTCCGGGACGATTCCAGTGTTTGATCGAGATGGTATTTGAGTTCGTCGATAATATCGTAAAAGAAATATTCTTGGCTAAAGATAAGGTTATTGGCCCATTAGCACTGACAATATTTGTTTGGGTATTATTAATGAATGCCGTGGATTTGTTACCGATTGATTTGATTCCTGCACTGACTCGTTCAGTAGGCGTTGAACACTTCCGTGACTTACCTTCAGCCGACGTCAATATTACGATGTCGATGGCATTAGGCGTATTTATTTTGGTGTTAGGTTATACGTTTAAAAACAAAGGCGTGAAAGGGTTTATTAAAGAGTTAACTACTCAACCATTTTCTCATCCTCTGTTATACCCGGTGAACTTAGTTCTTGAATTGGTGACGTTAATTTCTAAACCAATATCTTTAGGTCTTCGATTATTTGGCAACATGTACGCAGGTGAAATGATCTTCATTCTAATAGCGTTAATGCCATGGTGGATGCAATGGGCACTCAGTGTTCCTTGGGCACTATTCCACATTCTAATTGTTGTGCTTCAAGCGTTTATTTTTATGGTTCTGACCGTGGTTTACCTCGGAATGGCTGTTGAAGAGCACTAAATCAAAAAATTTATTTCTTAATTAAAAAATTCAATTCTAGGAGTTGTTATGGATATCGTTAGCGCAGTTCTTTACGTGGCGGGTGCATTACTGATTGGTTTGGGTGCGGCAGGTGCTGCATCGGGTATCGGTAACCTTGCAGGTAAATACCTTGAAGGTGTGGCTCGTCAACCTGATTTAACCCCAATGCTTCGCACTCAGTTCTTCATCATGATGGGTCTTGTGGATGCGGTGCCAATGATCGGTGTGGGTATCGGTTTGTACATCATCTTCGCTGTAGCGTAATTCGAATTAATCAATTTCATAACGTTATAGAAGAGAGGGTGCTATGAACTTAAATGCCTCAATGTTTGGTCAGGCGATCTCCTTCGTGATTTTCGTTTGGCTGTGCATGAAATACGTCTGGCCACCACTTGTAAAACTGATTGATGAGCGTCGTGCTGAAATTGCTCAAGGTCTTGAACAAACTGAAAAAGCAGCAAAAGAGTTGGAATTGGCAAAAGCGAATGGTGAAGCGCTACTGACAGAAGCTCGCTCTAAAGCTCAGGCTATCATCAACCAAGGTAAGCAACGTCAAGATCAAATGGTTGCCGATGCGGTTGAGCTGGCGAATCAAGAGAAAGCGCGCATTGTCGCAGAAGGCAAAGCGGAAGTGGAAAGCGAACGCAGCAAAGTTCGCCAAGAGCTGAAAGATGAAATGGTGGATCTGGTGATTGAAAGTGCCAGTAAGCTGATCAATCGCAATCTGGATAGCTCGGCTAACCGCGACTTGGTGAACCGCTTCATCAACGAAATGTAGGAGGGCACATGTCCGATTTGACAATAGTGGCTCAACCCTACGCGAAAGCGGCGTTTGATTACGCTCGTGACGCAGAATGCTTGAATGACTGGCAACAGATGTTTGCCATTACTCAAGTCATTATGGAACAACCAAACACACTTCTGATTCTGGATAATCTCAGTGAAGAAGGCTCGGAACAACCATTACTTGATTTGATTCTTCACGCTGGTGGCGAATGGCTAAATCAAAGTTTCGAGAACTTTCTTCGCATTATGGAAGAGAGCAAGCGTTTAAAAGCGCTGGGTGAAGTGACGGTTCAGTTCCTTGAAATGAAGGCGGAATACGAGCGAACCATGACAGTAACAGTGCGTGCTTCAGAACCTCTGGATGAGGAACAAATGGCAAGGCTTAAACAAGCGTTAACCGAAAAGTACGGTAAAGCCATCACGTTAGAAACACAACTGGATCCATCCCTTGTAGGTGGTGTGGTAATTACAGCAGGACAGACCGTGTATGACGGCAGTGTTCTTACCAATCTCAGCCGATTGGCGACCAACCTACATGTGTAACGGGGTATAGAAATGCAATTAAATTCAAATGAAATCAGTGAATTAATCAGAGAGCGAATTGATAACTTCAACCTCGAAAGTGAAGCGAGAAATGAAGGTACGATTGTCTCTGTAAGTGACGGCATCATCACAATTCACGGCCTTGCAGATGTTATGCAAGGTGAGATGTTAGAGCTGCCAGACAACCGCTTTGCGTTGGCACTAAACTTAGAGCGTCATTCCGTCGGCGCGGTAGTGATGGGGCCTTATGCGGACCTGTCTGAAGGAATGAAAGTAAAAGGTACTGGCCGCATTTTGGAAGTACCAGTGGGTAATGGACTTCTAGGTCGTGTGGTAAACACGCTTGGTCAGCCTATTGATGGGAAAGGTACTGTATCGTTTGACCGTATGGACCCAGTCGAAGTGATTGCACCTGGTGTAATCGACCGTAAATCGGTAGACCAACCGATTCAAACTGGCTATAAAGCAGTCGACTCAATGGTGCCAATCGGTCGTGGTCAACGTGAGTTGATCATCGGTGATCGTCAGACTGGTAAAACCGCGATGGCGATTGATGCCATCATCAACCAAAAAGAATTGGGCGTTAAGTGTATTTACGTCGCGATTGGTCAAAAAGCATCGACCATTGCAAACGTGGTTCGTAAATTGGAAGAGCACGGCGCATTAGAAAACACCATCGTGGTCGTGGCGTCTGCCTCAGAAGCCGCAGCGCTACAATACCTTGCACCATACGCAGGTTGTACCATGGGCGAATATTTCCGTGACCGTGGTGAAGATGCTTTGATTGTTTACGATGATCTATCCAAACAGGCGGTCGCTTACCGTCAAATCTCACTACTACTAAAACGCCCACCAGGTCGTGAAGCCTTCCCGGGTGATGTTTTCTACCTCCACTCACGCCTTCTAGAACGTGCTGCACGTGTAAACGAAGAATACGTTGAGCGATTCACTAACGGCGAAGTGAAAGGCAAAACGGGTTCTCTAACCGCACTGCCAATTATCGAAACGCAAGCGGGTGACGTATCGGCCTTCGTACCAACCAACGTAATTTCGATTACTGATGGTCAGATCTTCCTCCAAACTCAGCTATTCAACTCGGGCTTACGTCCAGCGGTTGACCCAGGTATTTCGGTATCTCGTGTTGGTGGTGCAGCGCAAACCAAAGTGATCAAGAAGCTTTCGGGTGGTATTCGTACCGCGTTGGCACAATACCGGGAATTGGCAGCGTTTGCTCAGTTCTCTTCTGACCTAGATGAAGCGACACGTCGTCAGCTCGATCACGGTGAGAAAGTGACTGAGCTGATGAAGCAAAAACAATACGCACCAATGACGGTCGCAGAGCAAGCGTTGGCGATATTCGCAGCGGAGAAAGGCTTCCTCAACGATGTGGCACTGAATCAAGTGTCCCGTTATGAAGAAGAACTGATGGCATTTGGTCGAACTAACGCACAACCGTTGCTTGATAAAATCAACCAAACTGGTGATTACAACGATGAGATCGAGAGTGAGCTACACAGCTTGCTGACAGAGTTCACTGCGCTGCAATCGTAGGACCACTAACAGGAGTCCGTTATGGCAAATACCAAAGAGATTCGCACCAAAATTGCTAGCGTGAGTAGCACGCAAAAAATTACGAGTGCGATGCAAATGGTCGCCGCCAGCAAGATGCGCAAAGTGCAGGAGAACATGCAGGCGTCCCGTCCTTATGCGGAGAACATGCGTAAGGTTATCGGTCACGTCTCATCCGGTACGCTGGAGTACAGTCATCCTTTCCTTCAAGAACGCGAAGTAAAGCGTGTGGCTTACATCATCATCTCATCCGATCGAGGTTTGTGTGGTGGCCTGAACAGTAACTTGTTCAAAAAAGTATTGGCAGAAATGCAAGGCTGGCAAGAGAAGGGCGTTGAAGTAGATACAACGCTCATCGGTTCGAAAGCAATCAGCTTTTTCCAGTCTCTCGGGAAAGTAATGGCGCAAACTTCTGGCCTTGGTGATGCACCAAAACTGGAAGACATGTTGGGCGCGGTTAACGCCATGATGGAGCACTACTCCGAAGGCAAAATTGACCGTTTGTTCCTCGTTTACAACCAGTTTGTAAACACCATGGTGCAAAAACCTACGGTATTGCAAATGCTGCCGTTCCCGAAAGAAGACATTTCACGTGATAAAGAGGCTCGTTGGGATTACCTCTACGAGCAGTCTCCTCAAGACATTCTCGACCACCTGATTCAACGCTATGTCGAATCACTGGTTTATCAGGGTGTGGTTGAGAGTATCGCTTGTGAGCAAGCCGCGCGGATGATGGCAATGTCAGCCGCGACTGATAACGCAGCGCAACTGATTGAAGACCTACAACTGGTTTACAACAAAGCGCGCCAAGCGGCGATTACTCAAGAGTTGAGTGAAATTGTATCCGGCGCACAAGCGGTTTAGAGAGAGAATTTGAGGTTTAGATTATGAGTATTGGCAAAATCGTCAAAGTCATCGGTGCGGTGGTAGACGTAGAGTTCGAACAAGGTGAAGGCCCGAAAGTCTACGACGCACTGAAAGTAAACGACGGCAGCAACGGCTCACTGATGCTGGAAGTGCAGCAACAGTTGGGTGGCGGTGTGGTTCGCTGTATCGCAATGGGGTCTTCCGACGGCCTTAAACGTGGGCTGGAAGTCGAGTCAACAGGTCATCCAATCACGGTTCCGGTGGGTGAAGAAACGCTAGGTCGTATCATGAACGTGTTGGGTCATCCAATCGATGAGTGTGGTCCTATTGGCGAGCAAGTGTCTTACGAGATTCACCGTGAAGCACCGAGCTATGAAGAACAATCAAGCAGCACTGAGTTGCTCGAAACGGGTGTGAAAGTTATCGACTTGATTTGCCCGTTCGCGAAAGGCGGTAAAATCGGTCTGTTCGGTGGTGCAGGTGTTGGTAAGACGGTAAACATGATGGAGCTTATCAATAACATCGCAAAAGCTCACTCAGGTTTGTCGGTTTTTACCGGTGTTGGTGAACGTACTCGTGAGGGTAATGACTTCTACTATGAAATGAAGGAAGCGGGTGTTCTCGACAAAGTAGCCATGGTTTATGGTCAGATGAACGAGCCACCGGGTAACCGTCTACGAGTTGCGCTAACAGGCTTGACCATCGCAGAACGTTTCCGTGATGAAGGTCGTGACGTACTGTTGTTCGTGGATAACATTTACCGTTACACGTTGGCTGGTACTGAGGTATCGGCGTTGCTGGGTCGTATGCCATCTGCGGTAGGTTACCAACCAACACTGGCAGAAGAGATGGGTGTGCTTCAAGAGCGTATCACGTCAACTAAGAATGGTTCTATCACCTCTATTCAAGCGGTTTATGTGCCTGCGGATGACTTGACTGACCCGTCTCCTGCAACCACGTTTGCACACTTGGATGCGACGGTGGTACTTAACCGAAACATCGCGGCAATGGGCCTATACCCAGCGATTGACCCGTTAGATTCGACGTCTCGTCAATTGGACCCATTAGTGGTAGGTCAAGAGCATTACGACATCGCTCGTGGTGTGCAGCAGACATTGCAACGCTATAAGGAATTGAAAGACATCATCGCCATTTTAGGCATGGATGAACTGTCTGAAGACGACAAACAAGTGGTATCACGTGCACGTAAGATTGAACGTTTTCTTACTCAGCCATACCACGTAGCAGAAGTCTTTACGGGCGACCCTGGTGTTTATGTTTCTCTGGCGGATACGATACGTGGCTTTAAAGGATTGTTGGCGGGTGAATACGACGACATTCCTGAGCAAGCGTTTATGTACTGCGGCAGCATTGACGAAGTGCTTGAAAAAGCGAACAAACTGTAAAGCGCGGGAGGCACTATGGCCATTGCGGTTTCACAAAATACGTTTCAGCTGAATGTGGTAAGTGCAGAGGGCACACTTTACTCAGGTCCGGCACATGCTATCGCGGTAGCAGGTGCGGATGGTGAGTTAGGTATTCGTCCGGGTCACTCACCGCTGATCAGCAAAATCAAGCCGGGTGTTGCTCGTATTACCGGTGACTTGTCCAAGCCTGAAGAGATTCTGTACGTCTCTGGTGGTTTGGTCGAAGTCCAACCTGATGTGGTTACTGTGCTAGCGGATACTGCGCTTCATGGTAAAGACATCGACAAAGCAAGGGCTGAAGAAGCTCGCAGAGCCGCGGAGGAAAACATTCGCGCGCATGTGGACGACATCAGCTTTGCACAGGCACACATGGAGTTGAACAAAGCATTGGCGCAACTTCGTGCAGTAGAACTAACGATGAGAATTCGTTAGTCACTTTTTCGGAATGCGGTCTGAAGAGTGGTAATCAACGGGGCAACTTCGGTTCGCCCCGTTTTATTTTTTGTGAAAATCAGAAAGGGATTGATTTGTTAGGGGAGGCCAAACGTAATAGCTTTGCAAACACTTTTATATAGCGAGGAAAGCATGCTGGCGTTAGAATCCATCACCCAAATTTTGAATAACGAGTATCAGATCCAAATGAGCCAACAATTTATGCTTCGTGCGTTGGAAGTGTCACGCAACGCGCTGCCTGCCTGTCAACCAAACCCACCTGTTGGTTGTGTGCTGGTCAAAGACGGTGAAATCGTATCAGAGGGGCATACACAGGCGATAGGCGGCAATCATGCAGAAGTTGAGGCTCTCAAGGCTTACAGCGGCGATTTAAGTGACGTGACCGCGTACGTAACACTAGAGCCATGTTCGTTTGTTGGTCGCACGCCAGCTTGCGCTAAAACCTTGGTGACTTGCGGCATCAAGAAAGTGGTGGTCGCTATGCTGGATCCTGACCCTCGTAACGCAGGTCGTGGTATTGAAATCCTTAAAGAGGGTGGTGTGGAAGTGGAAGTCGGCTTGTGTGGTGAAGAGGCTAACTCGTTCCTCATGCCTTATTTAGGTAAATCCTGAGTCTAACTCAGTGGACGCTTCGTCAGTGCGAGGTTAAAACTTGAGAAAAAACATGCATGGACGCTCAAATCCGATGCTTGGACTCGTTTCAGATCAGACTGTTAGCTAAAATGAGAACATATTCCCGTTTTGTGTTGGCGAAATGAAAAGTACTGATTTAAACCTCATCCCCATTTTTGTTGCAATTTATGAAGAGCAGAACCTATCCAAGGCCGCTGCTCGATTAGACATAAGTCAACCAGCTGTTAGCAAAGCGCTGGCACGCCTACGCGATATTTATGATGAACCATTATTCCATCGCAGCACGTCTGGTGTAGAACCAACTAGCTTTGCGATGGACATTTATCCTGCCATGGTAGCAGCGCTGAAAAACTTCACCTCTACACTCTCGGCCTCAAGCAGTTTCGATCCAAAAGTTTCAAATCGCATTTTCTCGATCGCTTGTGTTTCGGTAGCCAGTTATGAATTGATGCCACAGCTTATGCGTCAAATTAGAGAACAAGCACCAAAGGTTACGCTTGAAGTGCATCCACTGTTTACTGAAGATTATGAGAGCGACTTACGTTTACAACGCTATGACTTGATCATCGATTTGCCACCGCGTGGCCGTACTGTGTTAAAAACAGAACCGATTTTCTCTGAGCGTTTAATGGTGGTCTGTCGTGCCGATCATCCTCGTATTCAAGATACATGTAGCGTTGATCAATTTCTAGCTGAAAAGCACGTTGTTGTGTCTCGCTGGCATGCCCGAAAAAGCTTGCTCAACGAAGAGGATATTGAGGATCTTGCTCAACGAGAAATCGTTTACCGAGCCTCTGGTGCGATGGAAATGTTGCCTGTGATTGATGACAGTGACTACATTGCTATGCTTCCGCTTTCAACGATCGAGCACTTTTCTAAAACTTATAATATTAAAGCGGTTCCTTTACCGTTCAGCGATCGAATTCATGACCTTTGCGCGATTTGGCATTCTAGCCGCAACAACGAAAGTGCCCACCAGTGGTTAAGAACACAAATCAAGCAGGCAGGTAAATTAATAAAGTAGATAAGGAACAAGCATGAAGACAATACGCGCCATTCTTAATGGCAAAAAAGCCGGAATCCCAGAGCTTCGTAGTGAAATCTTCCGAATGCGAGAGCAGGGGGTGGAGTTGCAAGTTCGAGTAACATGGGAATCGCAAGATATGGCTCGCTTAGTGGCGGAAGCGGTCAATGAAGGCATAAAGCGTATTGTTGTTGCTGGTGGCGATGGCACTGTCAATGAAGCGGTAACAGCGCTTAACCAAATTGAAGCGAATGCTCGACCAGAGCTAGCCATCATCCCGATGGGAACGGCGAACGATTTTGCTACCGCGACGCGAATTCCTACGACGATTCGTGAATCATTAAAGCTTGCCGTTAGCGGTGACGCGGTGGCAGTAGATAGCGTTCAGGCCAATAACCGTTACTTTATGAACGTCGCCGCTGCGGGCTTTGGTGCGGAAATCACCGCCGAGACACCTGTTGAGCTTAAGAACTTTTTAGGTGGTGGTGCATATACCCTAACAGGCTTAGTCAAAGCGCTCGGTTTCAAACCTTATGATGGCACGCTCGTGATTGAACAAGGCAGCTATAAAGGAGAAATCCTGGTGGGGGCTTTCTGCAATAGCCGTCTCGCGGGTGGAGGACAAGAACTGGCACCGAACGCTTTTATTGACGATGGCCTAATGGATATCACACTCGTTCATCCATTCTTGCCTCATGAACTGCCACAAGTGATCAATGAGATTCAAAACCCAACGGAAGTCGGTCAGTTCGTCAAACACACACGAGCAAGCTGGTTAGAAATCGATTTTCCTAAAATGCTGCCGCTCAACTTAGATGGTGAGCCTTATCGCTCGAATAAAATTCGTTTTGATGTTCAAGCTAGAAGTATCAAGTTGGTACTTCCACCGAATTGCCCTTGCTTATGTGTCGATTCGCAATAAACTCAAACCCATACACAAAAGCCACCTAAGTGAGGTGGCTTTGTTGTTTTTAGCGCAGAGCGCTTAGATTTTTTGGATAGTATCAACGTCGATTTGCATTGTTGTCCATTCTGAATCAACTTCACCACGAATCGCGACCTTATCTTGTGGTGACACGTCTTGGCCCATCCAATCTTCGTTGTCGATTTCGACTTGGATTTCGCCCGTATCATCTTTAAATAAGTAAGTCTCATCGCCCAGTGCTTGGACGATATTACCCGTTAACAATACAAAGCTGTCATCCGCAGCGTTTTGCGCTTCTTTGACGGTGTTAATGGCAGATGTTGTTGGGCCAGTAAAAGCGGCTAACGCAGAACCTGATAAAAGAACCAGCGTTGTAGTAAAGATCAGTTTCTTCATACTAATGGCTTCCTAGTTAAAAGTAGTAGGTTGAACCTATGTTAATGGATGCAGTGTTTGCGTAGCTATCAAGTTGGTATTTAGCGTTTGTGCCAATGGTCAGTTGTGGGAAGATTTTGTATTCCGCACCGATAGATAACATCGCGCCAAGCTCATTGTTTTTCTCGGAACTGTGGAACAGAGTGGTATCCATTTCTACATCATCGTTCGTCACAAGCTCGTGTTCTTCAGACTTAATGGTTTTTGATTCGTACTGAGTGTACGTCAAGCCAGCTTTTACTTTTGTTGTCCATTTATCGTTTAATGCATAGCTAAACACAGGAGCAAGTGTGATCTGTTTGGCTTTGACCGAAGAGTCCCAATCCATCTCATGATGATATTTCTGGCCATTGATATCGACGATGCCTAGGTTTTTAGAACGACTATCATCCAGTTCAAACTGGCTGTAACCCAATTCTACTGCCCAAGAATCATTGATTGAGTAACCAACAAAACCACCGAAAATACCATCTTCCAATTCTGGATTTAGATTCACACCGTCTGTTTCAAAAGAAGTTTCAAAATCGTGATCAGTCGTGCCGAATCCATATTCCAAACCGACATAAGGCGCTGCTGCAACCGAGAAAGAGCTTGCCGCTAGAATTGTCAGGAGTGTTCTTGTCATTTTCGTTTTACCTCTTTGTTTTGATGAGAGGCATTGTGGGTGAAGAGTCGTGAAGTGTTCGTGAAGAAAATTCTAACGTTTGAAAATAAATAAAAAACTCCCCACAAAAAGTGGGGGAGTTTCTAAGTTGCAAAGAAGTGATTAATAAACCGTGCACCACTCATTTTTCATATCAATAAGGTGCCAGTTATCACGTTGGTTGGCCTCGTCCATTGCTTTGTCTAAATGGCCCACACTCGATTTACGGTCGTACTTCCATTCACGCGCTTCATCGGTATGATGAACGATCATCGCCATAGAGTTTGGTTGACTGGTCGCCCATTGCATCATCGCGTGGTCACCGTCTGAGTTACCAATCGCTAGGACCGGTTTCTTACCGATGATGTGTTGGATATTCTCAACTTTGCCCGCTTTATCATCAATGGTGAGGATTTCACCGAGTTTGGTGACAGTTGGATTACCGTTGTTATAGTCGTACTTGTATTTCAACGCACTACCGATGATTTGTTCTTCAGGGATGCCATATACTTCTGGTGCCCAAACACGCATAAAGTCCACCCCACCGCCTGATACGATGTAAGTTTTAAAGCCGTGTTCTTGCAGGTAAGTCACCATTTCACGCATCGGCTTGTAAGTGAGTTCTGTATAAGCCTTGCCAAAACGTGGGTCTTTCGCAGCTTTCAACCACTCTGCAACTTTCTTTTGGTATTCCTCAACCGTCATGTCACTGTGAGTGACTTTAACGATCTCAAGTAGGGCTTTCTCGCCGCCTTTGAATACGCCTTCGATATCGTCATTCAATACGGATTTGAACGGCTCTTGCGTCTTCCATTCTGGATGGTCTTTTGCCATGACTTTTACTTCGTCTAGGGCATACGCCAGCTGGAAGTAGAAAGGTTTTTCTGACCATAATGTACCGTCATTGTCGAACACTGCGATACGGTCTTTCTCAGGGATGAACGTCGATTTGGTTGTATCCATGGATTGATCCACGTAGTTCACAATCGCAGCTTTGCTATCACCATCTTTCCAAGAAGGCAGCAGATTTGGGTCACAATCTAAAGCCATCGCTGAAAACGATAGACCAGATAAGACTGCAAGGGCACAGATGTGTTTCTTCATATTATTATTTACCTAAGTTTGTATGTATCCAATACATTTGAGGTTAAACGTAAATGAGAACAACGCGGATTTAGCCTCTTTCCCTAACTATTTTGCTAACCATTCCCCTAACCAAGAGACGAGTTATTTGTTAAGAAAGCGCAAAGCGGCAGTAACGTTACTTCTCATGCGTACACGCGTAATAGAGCTCAGTCTGCGTCTTTCGCAAGGCGAAGTCCCATGTCCGACATAATTATAGACTGACTTGCAAAATCGCGACGGAAATTCTCTGACTCATCAGGATCATAGGCAAAGCTGCCGCCTCGAACGGACTTATGTGCTAAGCCTGCTTTTTCGTCTTTCGCGTTTTTTGGATTGTCGGTTGGGCCATAGCGATAGAAGGTGTCATCGAAGGAATCAATCACAAACTCACCGACGTTGCCCGTCATGTCGTAAAGACCAAGCTCGTTAGGTTGTTTTTGACCAACAGGATGGGCTTGGTTCTTCGAGTTGTCGGCATACCAAGCCACATCTGCAATATTGTTTGATCCCGCGTAAATAAAGCCTTGGCTCTTGTTTCCGCCTTTTGCAGCGAACTCCCATTCAGCTTCTGTTGGTAAACGGTACTCTTCACCCGTGAGTTCATTGAGTTTTTCGATGAAGTAGTTTGCTTGTTGCCAACTCAAGTTGTTGACTGGAATGTTAGCACCTTGAAAGTAACTCATTGAAGAACCCATGACCGATTCAAACAATTCTTGAGTGACTTCAAATTTGGAAATGTAGAAACCATCGACAGAGACTTCACGAGCTGGTGTTTCTGCCTTCTTGGCGGAGTCGCTGTCCGATCCCATGACAAATGAACCGCCTTCAACCAACACCATGTCTTGATCAATGTTGAGCGCGATAGGGTGCGGTGATTGAGTCGCACAACCACTCATTAATACGCTGAATGATAGAATGGAAAGTGCAGTTAACGATTTGCTTTTAAATGATTTCATCAATAGTTTCTCGCCAAAAAAGTCACGATAAATATTAGCAATAAACGCTATGAAAAAAGGTTATAAACGGTATAACAAGCCTCTTGTATTAATGGGGTTTATGATTAGGTCATCAAGGTTAAGATGGCGTTTTTCTGGCTACTTTACCTTTACTTTCATAACGCTAAAGGTGACTTATGCATATTACTCAAGGTCCTCAGTTCAACGGTAAAGCGTCCAAACGTTTACACGTCATGGCGAAACCAATTGGCGCAGCATGTAACATAGACTGCACATACTGTTATTACCTCAGCAAACAGGACTTACTTGAGTACAAAAAAGGTTGTACACCCGTAATGGATGAGGCAACGCTGGAAACCTACATCCGACAGTATATTGAAGGACAAAACACGCCTGAAATCATCTTCTCTTGGCAGGGTGGTGAACCAACGATGTTGGGCTTGGATTACTTCAAAAAGATTGTCGAGTTTCAAGCGAAGTACAAGCCGGAAGGTGTGATAATTTCTAACGATTTACAAACCAACGGTACATTGCTGAACGATGATTGGTGTGCATTCTTAAAAGCGAATAATTTCTTGGTCGGTTTGAGTATCGACGGGCCAGAGATGTTGCACAATGCTTACCGCACCAACCGAGCAGGGCGAGGTACGTTCAAGCAAGTGATGAACGCGGTGGAGCTTTTACACGCTCATGAAGTAAAGTTCGCGACACTGACTTGTGTAAACAACCTTACGAGCCGTAACCCACTTGAAGTGTACCGATTCCTACGTGATGAAGTTCGCTCTCCTCAAATGCAGTTTATCCCGATTGTCGAGCAAAAGACGTTCCGCACGACAGCTCCACAAACTTGGCAACCACAAGAGCAGTTAAAGCAAGGCGACAAGCGACTCATTCCTGGTCATAAAGATTCGGTTGTTGAATCTTGGTGTGTCGCAGACGAGGCTTGGGGCAACTTCCTTATCGCTATTTTCGATGAGTGGGTACAAAACGACATTGGTAACGTCTTCGTTCAATATTTCGAAGCGAGTGTAGAGGCGTGGATGGGACGCAGAAACCCGCTTTGTACACTCGGCGAAATCTGCGGTAAAGGCCTTGCGATAGAACCGAATGGTGATGTCTTTGCTTGTGACCATTACGTCTATCCTGAATACAAGATCGGCAACATTCACCACGAAAAGTTAGATGATTTGGCGTACAGCCCTGAGCAACAAAAGTTTGGCTTTGCAAAAACGCGCTCTTTGACAAAGCAATGCCAACAATGTGATTACCAATTCGCTTGTTACGGCGAGTGTCCGAAAAACCGATTCATTCGCACCAAAGATGGCGAGCCGGGTTTGAACTACTTGTGTGCGGGTTGGAAAAAGTTCTTTTCTCATGCAGATAAGGCAATGGCATACATTCTCCGTGCAACTGGTAACCCTGTGGCACACGGAAAATATAGTGATGCAGTATTACGTGAGCAAGCTGCGAAGCGTCCAGTATTTGAAACCAAATTTTAAGGGGTTGATATGACATTCTCAAAAACATTATTGGCGCTCGCACTAGGTGTTACTGTGAGCCAGTCTGTGATGGCTCAAGATGAAACCCTATTAGTACCAGATCAAGTTTCTTCTACGAGTATTACGAGCGCACAAGAAGCCAATTCAACACAAATGACACCGCAACAAGTGGTGGCGAAGCTTTCTTATCAAGCACAAGACGTTAAGCAGCCTACAGAGAAACGCATTGAGGCGTTGCGGAATTTGGCAAATTATCCAAGCCAAAATGCATTGGTTGCAGTAGCACGCAGCTTACAAGACAAAGACCCTGCAATTCGTGAAGCGGCCATTGTCGCTGCTGAACCTTATACCATTGAACACCGCTGGCGCATGATTGAGCCATTATTGAGTGATTCAGAAGCGATGGTTCGTATTACTGCCGCAACGAACTTAGTGCGTGATTTCTCTAACGTAAGCAGTGAACAGCAAGAAACGCTAGAAGGGCCAGTTTCTGAACTTGTAAAATATTTAGAAACGAAGAAAGACGACGCATCAAAGTTGCTTCTTGCTGACGTTTATCGCTGGCACCACCAATTCGATAGTGCAGATAAGATCTATCAATCTTTGGTCACAAAAACACCTGAGAACCCACAAGTTTGGTTGAGTTTGGCAGATAATTACCGCGCTCAACAACGTGATGCAGATGCAGTCAAAACGTTAGAGACAGCGATTGAGCTTCATCCTGACAACGCTTCGTTACACTACTCTAAAGCACTCACACTCGTTCGTTTAGATGAGAAACAGAATGCAGCGCAGGAAATCGAAAAAGCTGCAGACATGGCCAAGAACAACAGCTATTTCTGGTATTTAAATGGCGTATTGCAAGAAGACTTCAACTTAGATAAGTCTGTGAAGTCCTTTGAGCAAGCGTACTTGATTTCTGGTGCGCCAGAGCAGTTATACGCGGTGTGTGATATCTACGTTCGTTACAACAACCCGAAAACAGACGAGTGCTTAGGCGAGTTAGAGAAAGTCGCACCAAGCTACGTGATTGATCAACTTAAAGAGAAGAAAGGTCAGAAGAACGCCAAAGTGAACAGTTAAGTCTGTGACGAATCTCTTTCTAAGTTTTGTGCCGTTACATAACACACAGAAAACGGTACATTGAGGCGATTGAACTCCTTGATCCAGCGCCATTGGTTATCTTGGAGTTTATCGCCTGGACCTTTCACTTCTATCCATTCAAATTTCCCATCTTTAAATGCGATGAGATCTGGCATGCCGTTGCGGTAGAGTTTTAAATCACTTAACTGCACCTTAAACAGTTCAACCAACATGTCATTAGGAATGTGGTTAAGTGCTAGGGCTAACAGTTCTTCACTGATGTAACCCCAGCTGACGAGAGGATTGCTGATTCCTTGTTTGTGTTTAAAGTTCTCAAACACGCTCTCAGTCTTGCCTTGCTTAATATCTTGCAACGCCTCTGCGACCAGTGATGCTCTCTTATCGGTAAAATCAGAATGATACAAATCGAGTGGACGATGCTGATAGGCGTTAATAAATGCTCCTTCAATCGGAGCAAAGATAGCCCCCCAAAGCGTTAGTCCCAACAAGCTATTGAGTAGGGCGTTCTCCGCATAGAAAACTGTCCAGCCCAAACTTTCGAAATGCGCTTTGGTGGCAAACTCTACACGTTGCTGTGAGAGATCCAGTTCGATGTAGTATTCGTTGCACTTTGGTTTAGTTGCTCTAGGAACCTTTATGCCTTGTTTACGCTTTACTCGTTGCTCAAGTTTTTCTGCTACTTCAAACTCGGATACATCAATAGGGTGAGCTAACATATCAGTGACAATGTCACTAAATGAATCATTTTGCACCAACTTGTCGTAGATGCGTGAGCGGCGTTCTCGGCTTGGAGCGAGCGTAGTTTGTTCAAACAAAGAAATCGCTATCTCAAGCTCATTTAAGCGTTCGTAGTCACGAGCAATATCGTTAATCATGTGTTCGCGTTTACGGTCAACGTAGCGATGTTCAACGCGCTCTGGCATCACCGCGATAAGAATATCGAGGTTGGCTTTCTGCTTTCTATCGCATTGCCAATAGAGATTGGAGAGTTGGCTAAGTTCGATAAGGCGATCGATTTGTTCTCTGCTTTCAAAGAATCGGCGTGCCTTACTTAGCTGGTATTGTTCGAATTGATGCAAACCTAAATCATCTAAAACGAACTGGCTGAGATCTTGGTGTGTATTGGCGAAAAACAAGGCCAGCAATACATCAATCATATGTTCGGAATTGAGCTTGATAACGGTGAAATCCAAAGCCTCAAATTGTTCAAAGTATTCCTTGTTCAAGCAGGTGACTAACGCCTCTTTCTTGAGTGACTTAGGATGATGAGGGTAAAGCCCTAAGATCTCCGGCTTTGTCAGTAGATTTTCCGCTAATTCTTGTACTGAAAGCTTAGGTGAGAGGGTAATAAAGTCGTGAGCTGCCAGCTCGTCTAACGCATACTGGATATCCTTGATTTCTTGATAATTGAGTTTATCACTGCGAAACCAACACCCTTTACGGCTGTATAGGCGCACGAGAAGACACTGTGCTGGTTTGTTTAAGTTTTCAAACGCGGATAGCCATTGGTGTTCATCCGAGGTAAGCAAGTCGCTGTACCACTCGGTAGCGTGTTGTGTGAGCTTAAAGAAGTTATCGAGATAGTAATCTGGCGCGAGTTCGACGGTGTTTTCCATAACCAACTAACAATAAAAAAGGCTTAACCTATAGGTTAAGCCTTTTTCGAATCAATTTCTGCAAATCTATTAGATAAACAGATCTCAGTGTGTGTTGACTAAGTAATTACGCGTTTTTCAGCTGTGCTACTTTTGCTTCAGTCAGTGGCTTAGTGATGAACGCTAGTACGATACATACTGCCATCATTACCGCTGATACCGTGTAAGCAAGCGTGTAGCCTTCGCCGTTTGTCATAGAGAAACCGACAACTGCAGCGCCGATTGCACCACCGATACCCCATGCTGTGTATAACACACCGTAGTTAGTTCCGTAGTTCTTAAGGCCGTAGAATTCAGCCGTTAGAGTAGGGAATACTGCTAGAAGCGTACCGTAACCTACTGCTGCAATTGCAGTACCTATGATCAGCGTGAACTCAGTTTTGAACGTTGCGAACAGAACCATGTTGATGCCCTGAAGAACGAACGCTAGAAGAAGAGTACGTACGCCACCGATCTTGTCTGCAAGCATACCGGCTGCAACACGACCGCCTGAGTTGAATACCGCAAGGATAGACGCTAGGTAAACCGCATTCGGCAGGTTTGCTTGAACGCTTGCGATAGTCGTAATGTTACCGATGATCATTAGACCAACAGAAGCTGCAAACGCGTACATGATCCATAGTGAGTAGAACTGTGGCGTTTTAAGCATTGCTTTCCACGTTAGGTCGTCAGACTTTTTCACAACCTTAGGTGCTTGGCCTTCTTTTACTTTAGGTTCAGCTGGCGTGTAATCCGCTGGTGGGTTGTTGATTGTTGCTGCTAGAGGAACAGCGATAGCAAGGATACCAACACCAAGAACTAGGAAGCTCGTTTGGATGCCCATGCTGTCGATCAGCGCAGAAGTCACAGGTGCTAGGTAAATAGCTGCTAGACCAAAACCTGCTGCGATGATGCCGTTAACCATACCTTTCTTAGACGAGTGGAACCACTTCATTGCTGAAGGAGAAAGACACGCGTAACCAAAACCGATACCTGCACCAGTGATCACACCGAAAGTGATGTTCAGCATTAGTGGTGAGTTAACAAAACCAGACGCGATCATGCCTAGACCAGTCAGTACTGTACCTAGGATAAGGATCAGACGTGGGCCCATACGGTCTTGAAGAATACCTGCAACAAGAAGACAGATAGAGAAAGTGATGGTTGCAGTCGCGTAAGGTGCAGATGCTTCTGCCGCGCTCCAACCTGACTCTGTTACTAGTGCTTTGTTGAATACACTCCAAGCATACAGGATGCCAAGACAAAGGTTGATACAGAATCCTGCTAACAGGATGCGCATAGCTTTATCAATCTTGCTCATTTTTGTTCTCAGTAATACCTCTTGGCAGATAGCAAAGAGGGGTCGGTTTAAAGATAAGGTTTGCTCAAAATAAGTTTGCGTTTTTCAACACATAACGTAATGAGCGCGGATTATAACCAATAAATGTGTGATTGGAATCTCTTTTTACCTCTGTTACTAAAAATAATTTGAAACATTAAAAACGTTTGTAATGAGAGGGTTTTATATATGAATAAAATGTTGATCTAACGTAAAGAAGCATTGGTTTGGTAGTGAGATCCTAAGTGAAACAAAGTTGATAGCGTGAAGCTGAGTGTTTGGCTCACAGTTTAAGCAAAAAGTTTCAAAATATTTTAGTGTTAATTTTCTGTAACAAAAGTGGGTAAAATAGAGACTGTTTTCTGTAAGTGCAGGATCTAAAGGGTTTATAAAATTGAGAATGTTAAATGCTTGTGATAACTTAATTCGAGGGGTGGGCTTGTACATAAAATGAACGAAATTTGTGCTTGTAATTGCTAAATAGATAAGCAAAATAGGGCGCAAAATGAGTTTTCATTAATGAAAGGATGCTTTTCTCTACTTGTAGTGAGGTGACTTATGAAATTGTTCCTATTACTTATGGCTTCTGTTTCTGCAGGTGTTGCATCAGCAGATCACATCCATTCATTCATGCTAGGTTTGTCTATTGCATCACTTGCCGTTGGCAGTTGCTACTTCTTTGCATTCCGTAGTTCGCGTTTCCCGCAGCTTGCTTTGTTCTTACTGATATGTGGCATGTTGTCAAAATTGACGATCACGGTAATTGGCGTGATGTGGGGTATGTCAGCAGAGCTGATTACTTCTCCAATTGTGTTTGCTTTGTCTTATTTGTTCTTTTCACTAGCCGTAACCTACTTGTGGTTCAACTACCGTCAAAACATCACTAAGATTCCAGAGCGCTTTAAAGCCGCTTAATCAATTCAAGAATACAAAAACGCCAGCGACTATTCGCTGGCGTTTTACTTTATGCGTTTGCTCTTTGAGATAGATAGGCGTGAGCACAAAGCCCTCGTTTTATAGAGTTACAGTAAGTGGTGGTTCCGGTACTTCTAGGAAACACGCAATCACCCGATACAATTCACCTTCTGCAACCGTGATCTTTCCGTCTGACTCAATCGCTAAACGACAGGCTCTCACAAACAATCGCCGTTCCTGTGGTTTAAGTTGAAGTAACAGCTCCAAAGCGGCACGGCTCAAACGCCAGTTGTTGTTTGCCGGTTCCAACGCGACTTCCGGTAAGCCGAGCGAGGCGATGGCGTTGTCGAAAGCGCTTTGTGCTTGCTCGGGGCTTGAGTGACTTACCCAAGACAACTCCCTTAATAGCCAATGAACGCTCTGTTTAAGCTGCTTCAAGCTTTTGTTTTGGCGAGTTACACCAAACGAAACAAGAATTTGCTTCTCTAATAAGTTGATTACGCACCACTCTCCCAGAGAGTAATGATTGTCAGTTTGAGATAACTCTCGCAGCACTTGGCAAAGCCTGTTCTTTTGTCCCTCACTGAGAGATTTCAGCGCGGGGATGGCTAACTCTAACAACGGCAGACGCAAGTGAAGTGGTACATCATAGTCTAACCACGGCAATAACGTCGCGTGGGAGACCATCGGAATGTGCCCTTTGATCATCTCACGTTGCACTTCGCTGCCATCAAAAGTCAGTAGTAACGCAATAAAACGAGCGCTATAAGGTTCACGTGCTATATCGACTAAGTCTTGTGGTAACTGGCTGATGAGTTGTTTCCCTGTCTCAGTTAACTCTGAGGAAGTTGGCGCGACACTTTGTGACTCAACGTCCTGAGCACCAAAGTCGGCATCCGACGCAAATCCACTGACTTGTTCATTACCGAAAGTTGCTCCTTGGCTACGCTTCTTACTCAAAAAGCTACCATCCCAATTAGGCTCAATGCGGCGAATCCTTTCTTCAAGTGGTGGGTGAGTTGCAAATAGGCCAGTAAAGCCAGATAAGTTGCTCTGCCCAAACATCATGTGACTCATTTGACTACTCGCTTGCGCATCCAAGCTAGAGCCAGATGCGTGACCGCCAATCTTCTTCAGAGCACCTGAAATACCTTGGTCATTACGAGTAAATTGAACGGCACTCGCATCCGCCAAGAACTCACGTTGTCGTGAGATAGCTGCTTTGATCATTGAGCCAAATAAAGTACCAACCCAACCAAGCACTAAACACACAATCGCGATCAACATGATGACAGCGAAGCCTTTATCGGAATCTGAAGAGCTTCTTGAAGCACGACTGGTATGGTGTGTATTGTCTAGAACCAAGTGTCCAAAATGCGCAATACACGTAATGCCGAATAGTACGCCAATCAAGCGCGTATTCAAGCGCATATCGCCATTTAATACGTGGCTGTACTCGTGAGCAATGACGCCTTGCAGTTCATCACGGGAAAAGCTGTCTAGCGCGCCTTGTGTTACACCGATGACGGCATCATCAATACTCATGCCTGCGGCGAACGCATTAATGCCACGCTCTTCTTGCATTACATAAACAGAAGGAACGGGAATTCCAGAAGCGATCGCCATTTCTTCTACGACGTTGAGTAACTGTCTATGTTTTGTATCTAATGTATTTGATGAGATGAGTTTGCCGCCGATACTCTCAGCGACACCTCGACCGCCATTGGAAGAGAGCTCAGATAGGCGAATCATAGAACTGATTGCGACAATCAGCGCTACACCCGCAAAGCACAGCAAGGTGTAGGTGATAGCGGTTCGTTGATCAAACGGCTCACCAGTGACCCCGTAATAAATGGCAATCGACAGTACGCTGACCAAACCTGTGATGATTAATACTGCTAAGGAGAACAGAAACACCAAAAGCCCGGTGCGTTGTCGCGCGGTATCTTGATGGTCAAAGAAATTCATTAGAACTCAACCTTAGGTGCTTCTTGGATGGCTTCAGTGTCTGCAAATTCCAACAACTTGCCGTCTTGGAAACCAAACAGATTGGCAAACAAGACAGGTGGGAAAGTTTGCTTGTAGGTGTTGTAGCTGGTAACTGCATCGTTAAAGGCTTGGCGAGCAAAAGCGACTTTATTCTCTGTGCTGGTCAGCTCTTCTTGCAGCTGGGTCATGGTTTCGTTGGCTTTCACTTCTGGGTACGCTTCTACAACCACATTTAACTTGCCTAGCGCATTTTGTAGCATGCCTTCTGCTTGCGCTAGTTGGCTGATAGCTGCGTCGCTGTCTGGTGCATCACTTGCTGCTTTTAAGCCTGAAATCGCTTGATTACGCGCTTGGATGACACGCTCGAAGGTTTCTTTTTCATGCTCCATGTAGCCCTTCGCTGTGCTAACAAGGTTTGGGATCAGGTCATAACGACGTTTTAGCTGAACCTCAATCTGAGCAAAGCTGTTTTTAAAGCGATTACGTAGTGTCACTAGTTTGTTGTAAATGTTGACTGCGAACACCGCGATAAGCAAAATGATGACGATAAAAACAATAAGTGAAGTCATAGTAAGTTCCATTTTGTGAATGTATTGAAGCTTTATATAAATACTTGAGATATTAAGCAAATCGGACTTGCTTATAATGTGTAGTGTTTTGAAAATAAGAGAGGTGTTGCGTATCTAATGTAGATATGGGTAGGTTACAAAAGTAAAAGGAATGTGTGAATTGAGCCAAATAAAAAGGCTCGACGAGAGCGCCGAGCCTAAATGATCTAGGACCGTGTAGTGTGTGTTACGCTGACATAGGTACAAGAACCATAGTACCGATGATTACCGTAATTAGACCAGCTAGTACTGGCACTGAGGTACGCTTTACCACTTCGAATGGGCTAATGTTTGCCATACCAGACGTTGCTACGATTACACCAGATACTGGCGAGATAGTACGACCTAGGTTTGATGCTTGTAGCATTGGGATGATAAGGAACGCAGGGTTCAGCCCCATTTTCGCTGCTAGAGAAGGAGCAAGCTCTACGAACGCGTAGAAAGGCGCGTTACCAGAACCTGTTGCGATAGCTGCAGCAACAGTAAGACCAGTAAGGATAAGCATTAGAGCAATACCGCCAGCACCCGCGTTGTCTGCAAGGTGTAGTAGGTTATCGATAGCACCAATTGACATGAGACCTTGTGCAAATACACCCGCCGCAACCAACAGCATTACCACGCCTTTAAACGCATCTGCCATGCCCGCATAACAAGAATCAAGATCCTCAAGTGACTTCTTACCGTCAAACTTGTTCACCACATAGTGAATCACAGCACCCAAGAAGATAGAACCTACCACGATAGTGTAGATGTCTAGAGTCAGGCCAGGAATCGTACGACCGTTGAATAGGAATACACCGATGATTGGTAAGAAAGGAAGAACCGCGTAGAACGCTGGCGCATCTGCTTTGATTTCAGACACGTCAATTTTTTCCATTGGTGTGTTGTCTTTTTTATCTAGATATTTGTTCCAGAAGAAAGCCGCCGCCGCCATCACGATGATCGCACAGATAGAAACAGGAAGTACGGTTTGAACCGCGAATACATCCAATGCTAGACCTGATTTCTCCGCTGCAATTACCACGTCACCAGAAGTTGGTGAAAGAATGATTGCCGCTGGAGAAGCACACACAGCAACCGCTGCTGGGCGAGAGATACCCATTGCCGTCATCATTGGGAATAGGGTAGCCATTAATAGCACACCTAGACCCGTTGCTGAACTCACTGCAAGAGACATCAAACATGCCACGATGTAAGCCGCTACCAAAAGGACGTATGGAGACTTGATAACAGAAAGCGGTTTAGAGAACTGTTTTACTACAACATTGTTTGCGCCGATGTGTGTCATGTAAGACGCAAAGCCACAAAGCAGCATGATTTGCATACCAAGGCCACCACCACGGTATTGAAGCATGTATTTTACGTACTCTAGTGCGTCCGTCACCATATTACCCGTTGAGGTTATTTTTGATGGCAGAACGTCATGGCCAAGCAGACCTGTCATAAGAAGCAAACTGATACCTGCGGTTAATAACACGCCAGCGGCTTTGTAGCCTTTGACAATGAAATAACCCACAGCAATGGTCACTACCAAGCCAATTAAGAGCTCTAACATAGGGTTGTCTCCAGATATTATGAAAAAAAGAAAGAAACTGTTTCAGTTTATGTCAGAGAATTTACAGAATTCTTTCTTGTGGCACGAGACTAAATTAGAGCTAGCATGATCTAAAACAAATAATAGATTAATAAATAATTACACTGAATTATATTGTTTAAATTACGTTTTCTAGGTGTTATGTACTGGTTTTATTGATTTTAAAGAAACGAAAATATGAACATTTTATCGAATGAAAATCATACGAAATGATTAAAAAGTGAGAAAAGTGATAGTTCGAGCTAGATCACGTTAAAGGGGGTTTGTTGAACAAAAAAGCTCCGACTGACGGAGCTTTTGTTTTGACTTCAATAGATTGAGGCGCGACTTACCTGTCATAAATTACGCGTATCGGCGCACTAGCAAGTTCCAGCTACGTTGTTGGCGTTCAAATTCATCTTTGATCTGTTGGTATTTAATTTTGGAAACGGAGCGTTCGTATTTTTTTACTACGGTTGCCGTTTTCTCTCCGAGAACTTCTTTACGAACTTCGTAGTATTCCTGCATGTGATGGACTAAAGCATCGAACTCTTGTTGCAGTTGATCACGAATCGATTGGCTGTTTGGTTTTGTTTCCAATTTCTCTTTCGCCTTTTTCAGCAACTGGGTTGCGCGTGCCTTTTCGATACGGAAGGTCGACGTTGTGCGAAGTTTGGTCGTCAATCCTAGCCAAGAGCATGACTTGATCAGCCATTTAGTTGGATCGTAATGCCACCAATACACACCGTTACGGTAATCGTTCTCAAAAATATGGTGGAAGTTATGGTAGCCCTCGCCAAAGGTAAATAAAGCCAAAATACCATTGTCACGAGCGGTGTTCTTATCGGTAAAGGTTTGCTTACCCCAAACATGTGCGAGTGAATTAATAAAGAAGGTGGTGTGATGGCTCAAGAAAAGACGTGCGGCACCTACGATCAAGAACATCCCCCAGATATCTCCGTAGATAAGGCCGAGAGCCAGTGGAAAACCGATATTAGTTGCGATGGCTAAAGGGACGTAATACTTGTGTTGCCATGCAACGATTTTATCTCGCTTTAAATCTCGACAGTTGGTGTATTCATTCTTACTCGATTTGTTGTAGTCGCGTAGCATCCAGCCGATATGCGAATACCAAAAGCCACGCTTTGCTGAATATGGGTCTTTGTCGTTGTCATCGACATGCTTGTGATGAACTCGATGATCGGATGACCAATGCATTGCGCTGTTTTGAAGAGAGAAAGCACCACCGATGGCAAAGATGAATCGTAAAACTGGGTGAGCTTCGTAGGTTTTGTGGCTCCATAAACGGTGGTATCCCGCAGTAATGGAAAGGTTAGTAAAACTGAAGGCGATGATGCCCCAGATAAGGTGCTCCCAACCTAAACCATGATGGTATGCATACCAAGGCAATACAATAAAGGTCAGAATGAAACTGGCAGAAAATATCAATATATTCAACCAGATAAGAGGCGGTTTATTATGCGTCACAATGTGTCCCTAACTTTGAGCTAACAACTGTTCGCTAGAATATCAGCGTACACGTGTAAGTCAAACTAAAGTTAGATGACTTTGTTTCGAGTTGTGACTGTTCTATCGCCCCACCAAAGTTCATGATTCGTCGCGCTTATTGGTGGGATATTTTGCTTTTAAACGAATAATGAGTAGTATTAATCAATGAGCTGGGGCTTTAGATTTGTAAAATCTGCCAATAATATGTAGTTAATGAGGTGGAAAATGCCAAAGCTCGATAGAGAAGCAATAAAAGAACATAGGAATACGTAATGGAATTACGATTAGCGGAATATAAGGATTATGAACGCATCGCGCAGTTACACGCGGACAGTTGGAAGCGTCACTATCGTGGTATGTTGAGTGACGGATATCTTGATAGCGAAGCCATCGATGACAAATTGTTGATTTGGCAAACGCGCTTAACTAACCCGCCATTTAACCAACACGTCGTTTTAGCAGAAGAGGGTGGCCTTCTTCTTGGTTTCGTTTGTGTGTTCGGCAATCATGACTTTGAGCGCGGCAGTTTTATTGAAGCTTTGCACGTAGATGATGGTTATCAAGGACGGGGGATAGGTAAGCAACTGTTACTTGCCGTTGCCGAATGGCACCAACAGTATTTTAAAGACAGTGGCTTGTACCTAGAGGTGATTTCACAAAACGAACCTGCGGTAGAGTTTTACCAACACATTGGCGGGCAAGAGTGCCAAGAGCGAAGTTGGAAAGCGCCAGGGGGCAGTGAAGTCATGGAAAAAGTGTTTCGTTGGTCCAGTGCGCAATCCTTGGTAAATGGGATTGAAGAGAATGTGATTTACTCCTAGCTATCATAGTTAACAAGGACTATCTCATAGAGCAGATAAGAGCAGCCACGAGCTGCTCTTTTTTATTTTGAACGATTCGACGAGAAGCTTAAACCCATTGCTTTTAATGCACGCTCGCATTGTTCTGCGTGCTCAAATTGAATAGCTAAAATCCCCACCGCTTGTGCGCCTTCTACGTTGTGGGGCATGTCATCAAGAAACACCGTTTCTGAAGCTAAAAGGTGGTGAGTTTTAAGAAGGTTTTGGTAGATCTCTGGTTGAGGTTTTAATAATCCAAGTTCAGCAGAGACAGTTGTACCATTAAACAATGGCCAAAAATCATACGTCGATTTTAAGTACTCGACAATTTCTACGACGTTATCAGTTAACGCATACACTTGATAGCCTGCGGTCTTTATGCGTTTAAGCAGGTCGACACTGCCGTAAATAAGCAACTGCGTTTGTTTTACGTAATAGAAGAACCGTTCACAATCCGCTTCTGAAAACTGTTTTTCTTCTTGATAACGTTGTTTAGCTTGCGACTCACTGATTAGACCCTTGTTCAAATCTGACCATATCGAACTCATGAACAATTCTTTTGCTAGGCCCTCTGCATCGACGTTATTGCCAAATGTTAATCGAACAATTTCGAGCGGAGACCATCGAACGAGCACATTTCCAACATCGAATACGACATTTTTTATTGCTATTGGTTGCATATGTTTTCTTGTTTGATAAGTTGAATAGGTGAGAGTGCATTTTTTAGAGAATGATGTTGCACGATTTTTCTGTATGAGACATTGCGCTACTTCGCGTTTTTGCTTATTTAATATTCAGGTTCATTTAACTTATTAGCCCTGTGAATATAAAGGGTTGAATTTAAAGTAGAGCGTCGCGAAATATTTGATTGAAGTCTCACTGCTTATGCCTGCCAAGTAATATATAATTGGTAGCAAATATAAAAAAATAAAGCAAACCATAAAACCAGTCAACGTTAAGGCTTAGTTAACAAAGTATTCAATATGGACGCGATTCGCAAAGTTTATCAGTACGCAGAACCAAACCTAACCCTAGTGGGGTGGATGGGCTTTGTTGGATTCCCTATCTATTACGTGGTTTGGGAGTTTCTGTTCCCTCAACCTTATGAAAATCTAGCATTACGTTTACTTTGTTCCGTTTTGTTTTTCGGTATCATTGCTCGTAATCGCATGCCGTTTCAATGGCGTAAATATCTACCTGCTTACTATCAAGTGGCAGTCACGCTCTGTTTACCGTGCTTCTTCTTCTACATGTTGTTGATGAACAATTGGTCCAATGTTTGGGTCATGTCATTTATGTCGGCGATCTTCTTGCATATTTTGTTGGTACACATTACGCGAGTGATGTTCGCTCAGACGTTTGCAGGGATTGGATTAGCGACCTTTTTTGCCTGGGTTGCTCAAGGGTTTCACCTAGAACTCACAATGGATTGGACGCACGTGCCAATCTTCTTATTTATTTACTTGTTTGGCAATTTGTTCTATTTCCGAAACCAGGTAGAGCACGAAGCGAAAGTTTCGTTAGCGAAATCTTTTGGTGCTGGTATTGCACATGAGATGCGTAACCCTCTAAGTGGTTTGCTAACATCGATAGATGTTATTCAATCAGTACTGCCGAACCCTAAACAGGGTAAAAAAGACCAATATGTTTTGAGTGGTGAAGACGTGACACTGTTACGTGAGGTGAGCGATGACGCGATGAACATCATTCACTCTGGTAATGAGACGATTGATTTGTTGCTTACCTCGATAGATGAAAATCGTGTTTCTCGCTCAACGTTCAAGAAGCATTCCGCACAAACTGTTGTGGAAAGTGCCATCGAGAGCTTTAGTTATAAACGCTCAACTGACCGTTTTGCCATTTCATTGGATGTACGCAGTGAATTCGATTTTCTTGGTAGTGACACGTTGCTAAAGTACGTTATGTACAACCTGTTTAAGAATGCCTTCCACCACCGACGCTCCGAAGACTTCCATATCCATGTCACGATGTATAGCGATGATGTAGTCAATCAAATTGTCGTAACGGACAATGGGTCTGGTATCTCCAGTGATGTGATTCGAAGTATCTTCAGAGACTTTTATACAACAGGGAAGTCAGGCAATTACGGGTTAGGTTTGCCATTTTGTAAAAAGGTAATGCGCTCATTTGGCGGTGATATTAAATGTCAGTCTGAAGTTGGGGAGTGGTCACAGTTCACCATGACCTTTCCGTTGATTACCTCAAACGCGGTCAAGGAAATTAAGAACGAACTCAACAAGTTGAAGACGGTGTTAGTGGTTTCAGAGCAAAATATCCTCGTTGCGAAAGCCACTGATATTGCGCGATTGATGGGGTTTGAACTGACGGTTCTAGATATCGCTTCGACTCTCAAAAAGAAAGAGTATGAATTCGAGTTTGATTTAATTTTTGTCGATATGGAAAGCTTAGATTCGAGAGGAAGCCACCTTGATAAAATCGAATCTTTACTGTCTTTCACTGAGGCGCGCATCGTGTACTTGTTTGAACACCATCCGATTGAACGCGCTCGTAATGTTAGCTTTGAGCCGATTTGGGTTGAAACTCAAGCGTGGCTATTGAACACCAAAGCAACCATTGACCGGTTGCTCTACGACGCCAGCTATGTCGTACCAGCAATGCCAGCAAAACCTTTGGACGCAACGAATAAGCGAACGATCATGGTTGTGGATGATAATGAATCGCTACGCAAATTCACCGCGATGCTGCTTGAAAAGCAAGGCTTTGATGTTATCCAAAAAGAAGATGGTCAGCAGGCTTTAGACGCTTTGAATACTGATACGATAGACTTGATCTTAATGGATATCGAGATGCCAATCATGGATGGGGTAGAAGCGTCGCGTCGTATTCGAGCTGCAAACAGAGCGTATTCTACGGTTCCGATTATTGCTCATACAGGAGACAGTTCCCCAATCACATTGGATAAAATTGGGTCTTCAGGCATGTCTGATTTCATCGTTAAGCCAGCGGATAAGAATCGGCTTTTCGATAAAATCGCAAGCTGGATCTAAAATCACCGAATTAAAAAATAGAGCTCAGCAACACGCTGAGCTCTTTTGTTTTAGCGACAATACACAAGCTTCCATTCAAATATGCCTTTACCCTTTGTTGTTATGCAAATTCTAATTCCGGGTGGTTAAACGCTTCTTGGCATACAGTAAGGACGAGGTCTACGTCTCGGGATGTCATGTCTGAATTAATAGAGAATCGTATGATGTTTTTGTTCTTTCCTGTTGCAGGCCGACAAAATACCGCGCCAAAGACATCGCGCTCTTCTAGAAAGTCTCGTACGCGCTCAGTATTTCGCTCGCTACCACATTCTAAAGCGACAATCTGAGACTCGCTACGGATCTGGAAACCGATTTGTTTCAAGCCCGTAGTAAGCTCCTTGGCACGCTGAAAGAGTATCTCACGTTTATGATCGGACGTTTTAATGACTTCCAAGGTTTTCTCTAAGCGAATCACTTCTTGTGGCAACACGGTCGAGCTGAAAATGGCTGGAAACGCAACAAAAGGAAGCGTTTTTGCCAGTTTTTTCCGGACCGAGGATCGCGCCAGCTCGATAAGCAAATGTCTTAGCTAAGCTAACAGTAATAAAGTCTACCTTATCGGTTAGCCCCAAAGCTTGAACTAACCCTGCGCCGTTGGGACCATGTGTACCTAGAGAATGGGACTCATCAACCACCAATGCACAATCAAACTCTTGCGCCATTTCGTAGATGTCGCGTAGTGGAGCGATAGTGCCGATAGTGCTGTAGACGGAGTCCACCACAATGACACCAGAACCATGACGTTGCAGCTGTTTACGCAAATGATTCATGTTGTTGTGCATAAACGGGTGTGCAATCGCGCCTGCTGCACGAATTCCCTCCCATAAAGACATATGCGCAAAAAAATCAATGTATACCGGCGTGTTAGGTGCGCAAATGGTTTGTAGTAAGCCGATGTTGGCGGCCCAGCCTGATTGAGACAATAAGCAACTATCCATACCTACGTAGTCGGCTAGTTGTGTTTCGAAGGCGGGTTTTGACGAATCGTCTTGTAAGAATATTGCAGACATAACCACGTTGTCGTCGTGTTCAAAGATCGCGTCTCGATGTGCTTTCTGGATTTGCTTGTTATGGGACAACGCGAGATAGTCATTGCTCTGCATGACAACGGCGTTGCGTTTTGGACGTTTACCTAAAACCAAGTGCTTTTGGTTTTCGTTTTGTTCAATCAAATCTTGAATATAAAAATCCAGGCGTTCCTCAACAAAAGAAGGAAGTAGTTTCGTTTTCGATTTATCACTCATAATAAGCTCTCTTCGTAATACAGAAAAACGCCAGCGCTGACAGTTATATAGTTTGACGAATATGAATTAACTGTCATTAACCAAGTTGCATAAGTTTGCGTGTGCTTGCAAACTCGGTATTTAAGGGTTGGGTGACGTTTGTAACTCCTTACCATTCGGGGGTCTAACTAAGATCGCGATTAAAAAATAACCGTTAAATTACATAATAAATATTTATGATTTTGTTTGATTTTTCCTACAAAACTTAACGAAAAAGGCAAATTGAGGTGACCGTTAGAGGTGTGTTTTTAGAGGTATTAGTTCCGCTAAATATGAGAACGAAAGTACGATTTTTACAAAGAGGTGAATATATTTTTGCTAGAAAAAAGGCGCGATAAACACGCGCCCTCTAAATAATATGAGTGGAAAACAGACTGGGTTAACGTTTGTTGCGAAGGTAACGTTTACGACGCTCTTCTTTGCGTTTCGCTTTTTCTTCTTCTTTACGAGCAGTTTCTATTTCTACTTCAATTAGCTCTTGAGTGATCATTTCAGGCAGTTCTAGTGTGATTTGCCCCAATATACCTTGGCGAAGCTCATGCAAAAGAATCTCAGACACTTTATGAAGGTCGACACGGCCTCCTGCCCGTAATGCTCCGCGACGACGCCCAATCTCTTCAATGATTTCGATGTCCGATTCTGGAAGCTCTTCAATCTGGTAGCGTTCTTTAAGTTTTTCCGGGTAATGAGCCGCTAGGTATTCCACTGTGTAGAAGGCCACTTCATCGTATTCCATTGCTGTATCTTTCACAGCTCCCGTTGCTGCCAAACGGAAACCACTGTGTGGGTTTTCTACTTTCGGCCACAAGATTCCTGGAGTATCAGAGAGTACGATGCCGTTTTGTAGGTTGATACGTTGTTGACGACGCGTTACTGCAGGTTGGTTACCGGTCACGGCAATTGTGCGTCCTGCTAGCGTATTGATGATCGTTGACTTACCAACGTTAGGAATACCCATGATCATGGTACGAATATTCTTACCAATCTCTTCACGGTGTGGAGCGAGCTTACGACAAAGCTCCATAATCTTATGTACTTCACTCGTTTCAGAAGTCGTAATGGCCATTGCCTTTACGTTTTGTTCCTTCTCTAGATGGTCAATCCAGAGTTGAGTCAGTTCAGGATCAGCCAAATCGCGTTTGTTCAGTACCTTAACCACCGGCTTATCACCGCGAATTTTTGAAATCATCGGGTTTTCGCTACTGAAAGGAATACGAGCATCCAGTACTTCGATGATCACATCCACTTGAGGGATGGCTTCTTCGATCTCTTTACGTGCTTTGTGCATGTGGCCAGGAAACCACTGGATAGAGTTGTTAACCATTTGAAAAATCGCCTTATTGTTTCATGGTCATGCTGGTGGTATTTCAAATTCAACGCATCTCTTTCATTGAGATGTTAGTGAGTGAGCGATAAAAGCCTCAGCTCCAAACCACGACAGCTGTTCATGTGATGATCTTAACACTTTATTGCAGGGGCGGGAATGTTAGAACTTCCAATCAGATAGATAAACAAAGAGGAGGGGGCAATTACTGTTCTCTACGAACAACGGTAATTGCCATTTCGTTCTATCAACGATAAAAATCAAACCAATAAAGACCAAGATTGGATGTTACGAAGAGTACTTCTGTAATTTCCTGATTAACTCTGCCCTTTCTTTTTTTGCAGCAAGCAGCAGACGAGTATTAGCGGGGGCGTTGGGGTAGTTCGTATGTATCGTTCATAATTAACGGGAGTGCCATCAATAATCAACTCGAGGTGCAAATGAGGACCTGTCGTTCTTCCGCTGTTTCCGGTTCGCCCAATGAGTTGCCCTTTTGATACTGGTTCGCCAACGTGAACACTGCGGTGTGAAAGATGCAGGTAGCGAGAAACGGCTCCATTGGAATGGCGGATATTAATGTAGTTGCCAGCAAATCTATTGTAACGAGATTTAATCACAACGCCGTCTGCAATACTATGAATAGGAGTCCCAATTGGTACGGCATAGTCAGTCCCTAAATGAGGCGCAACAAGATTGGTAACGGGATGTCTACGTGTTAAATTGAAGCCTGAACTTACTTTGAACTGTTTATCTAGTGGAAATGAATAATAGGGCTTTCGAATTAACTTATTTCCATACTCATCATAAGCATTATTGTTTCCGTCATTAATTACAAAAAAGTCTTTTTGACTGCCGGAATAGTAAAAAGAACTGATGTATTTTTCATTGTGACGGTTGGTTTTAGTCTTAATAGAGAATTTATCACCTTTACGGACTGAGCCGATAATGTCGAATTCATTTTCAATTAATTTTAACAGTGATTTTATTTCTTTTTGAGATAGTCCGGCGTTAATCAAAGAGGTGACAAAAGAATAGTCTATGCGGCCAGTTTTAATGGTTGTACGGCGAAAGTTAGCCTTATAGATCTTTGCAATGTCACTATGAATTACTACTTTAGGAACAACAGGTTGAGGTTCTTCTTTCGGTGAAAGTAATTGATGGGTGATCGACACGCCAGTAATAATCGCTAGCGCAATGATAACAAGGGGTAGAGCAAAGTTTTGCGCATGTTGTCTTAATATTAAACTTGTCATTAAATAAAAATTGTGCTTCGAGGCGAAAAAGTTGAGGGTGAGTATAATATTTAAAATAAAATCTTACACGTGATTGGGTTCAATTCCTGTATTTTTACTAATCAAATAATTATAGATGTGAAGTAAAGCTGCTTAAGTTGTCAAAAAATAACGGTTCGAATAGACTTTGTGTTTGATTTGGTGGTTATTGTGTCACGTTGAGAAAATCTTGGACAATAATATAATCGCGGAAAAATATACTCTGCCAAATTATTATGTTCACTAAAAATACGCTCAAACCAACGTTAGGTCTTATGACTGCATCGCTTTTATTAAGCGCATGTGGTGGTGGTGATGGCGGTGATAACACCCCGCCAGCAAGGAATACCGGAAGCATCTCAGGTAACGTTTTTGACGCCCCAGTCAACGGTGCCCAAATCGAGGTGTTTGAATACAAGGACGGAAAGCTAGGTAGGAAGTTGGGCAACACAACTTCAGACGCTTTTGGTGACTATAAGCTTGAATTCGAATCTTCTTCGATGCCACTTTATGTCGTAGCACAACAAGGTAGCTACACCGATCCTCTGACAAAAGAGATTGTGTCATCGAGCGCTGGCAAGACTTTGCGCTTAGAAGGAGTGGTGAACTTCAGTGAAGGCAATGACCAAAAATTAATGCTAACGCCGTTGACCAATATCGTTTCTGGTTTGGCGAAATACAAAATTTCGGGCGGAGAGTCTGGCTCGGATGCTGTTTCTGAAGCGCTAGATAGCATCAATGGTATGTACGGTTTTAATGTCAATGAAACCACACCTATTGATATTACTAAAGGGGGGCAGAGTAGCTTTGCCACGCCAGGGCACCAGTATGGTGCGTTGTTAACCGCGTACTCTTCTTACTCTTATGATCTGATTGAAAAGTATGGTCAGTCTGAGGACAACGTCTACACCTCAATGCACTTTGCAGACATTCAATTTCGTGATGTCATCGCAGATGGTCTTTTAGATGGTCTAGAGATCAGCGAATCGACAGGAGCGGTTACGCCGCTTACCTTTGGTCAACAGAAAATCACCAGTGACGTTTACACTCAAGATCTCTCTCAGCACGTTTTGATTGTGGTAAACGATCCTACGCTTAACGTCTCAGGCACAGATGCTGATGATTACGTTTCGTTTAGTCAAAAAATAAATGGCCTAGGAACAAATGGCGAGACTGATGGTGTTATTCCACCTCGTAACGATACGGATATTGATACCACCCCACCAACTGTAACCCGCACAGACAGCGATGTGTTGGCCGGCACAGATAACGTGGATATCAGACTCAATGACGATATTGGTGTTCAATCTGTGTCTGCATATGTTGAATACCAGCTTAACGGCTCATGGTCAGACGAGTTCAAATGTAATGATCAACAGACTTCTGGCAGTGAGTTCTGTTCGGTAGACGCAAGCGGTTTTGAGATTGGCGTGCGTGAAACAAACATCAAAGTAAGCATCAATACAAAAGCGATTGATGCCGTTGAGGTCAACCCGGACACGGGGCTTTCCAATGTTACTGCCGCTCGTTTGGTTTTTTATACAGCGGACGTTTTAGGCAATGAACTTGTCCCTGGTAGTAATACAGGCCATTACGTTAATTTTGATTGGGATAATGACGCGCCTGTTATTTCCGTGACTTCGGCGAGCGCTATCAACAATCAACTTAAAGAGTACGTATTAAAAGGCATTGTAAAAGAAGCGTCTCAAGACATTAAATCCGTCAGCGTGTCATTTAAGAGTGGGCTACCAGAAGATGTGGCTTGTTCTCCGGTTACGGTAGCGTCGGGGAGTGCTTGTGAATTTAGCAAAGCGTATTCGACAGATGAGTTCCTATCTACGACTACGTTCGATATTAAGGCTACCGATACAAAAGATAATGTTGGTGAACTTCAACATGCGGTAAGTCGCGACGATCAAGCTCCAGTTCAGGTCATCGGCTACCCAGAAGGGACGTCAATGAACTACGTAAACGTTAACCTTGCTGGGGAGCGAACCACTTATGAAGGCGTTTACACGCAAGATACTTATACCGCTGACAACGTTCAGTCCAGCAGGGATTACTTGAAAATAGGCTATGTCTATGCGAGTGTTGGTCTCCAATCGATTGATGGTGTCGACTTTGCGAACTTTAACGTCAACCTATTAAAAGAAAACAAAATTCCTTACGTACGAGTTCGAGTTGCTGATGTGAACTCAGAGACTGTTTTAGGCTCTAGTGCCGACAAGCTTAAGCTGGTTGTAAAGTACTACGTAAGCCAAAACAATGACGACAACTACGGTCTGCAAAAAACAACCGATACTCTGGCATCGACCGATACCATCACTGCGAGCATACCTCACGAAACCATCTTAGACAGTGACGGAAGAGTCGATGAAGTTATCTATTATGTGCCTTTCGTAAAAGAAATCTTGGGTGATGGCTTCAAAAACGTTTCAGAAAACGCAAGCCAAAAACTGGTAATTCAAACCATCGACGAGTCCGACAATGAAAGTGCGACCCAAGAAGTCTACTTCCGAAGCAGTTTTGATTTGCCTACGATGACCGTTGTGACACCTTTCATTGGTGCACGTGTGCAGTTAGAAGGTTTGAATCCTAATGGTGAATTCACTTCTCTTGCAAGCTGTACCACGATTCAACAGTCAGAAAGTGATAAGACTACCGCGCTGGATGTCGCGTCGTGTGAAACCACAACGGACGTTGTAAATTACGATTTCATGCGAGTGCGTTTAATTGGCGTAGAAGGGACGGACCCTCATTACTACCAATGGAAAGATGATGAAGGAGCCAAAGCGAGCGTTAACCTAAACAATGCCAACATCGGGGCGTATTTTGAACTTGATGGTTCAAACACTTATTACGTTACCGAGCTTGCCACTTACCAGACGGGACTGTTTGATTATCGTTGGAACCAAGTGGAAGCTGGTGAGAAAACATCAGAGAAAGCGTTGCAAATTCTTACGGATGTGAAATACGCTCTGGCTGGTGGTAACGATTCATTCTTTGGATTCGATCCAACAGTGACGGCTTATGCTACAAACGAAATGCTCGAGGAGACAATTCCAAACGATTTATCCAACGACTATCTGCACCGATTCCTTGTTGAGGCTATTGATGACTTAGCACAAGGCACGCCACGTAACAACTCTTCTGATTTCGCTTCTGCTATCTATGACGATCTTAGCTACGATGGTAAAGCAAACGGTATTGGCGCTGGTGGGAACCAAATCAAATTGGATGATTATAAGTTCAGTTCTAATACCTACCGTAACGACCTGGCTCAGTCGTACTATAACATTATGACTGACAAATACGGTATCCCAGATAATCTCGCTCAGCTTTATGCCGATGATATCTCTCAGGCAGATCCAAAACTTGGTGAAGACGATATCATCGATGGTGAAGGCGGAAGTATCGATGATAAAGCGCCGGAACAAACGCTAACGATAGTGACTGGCCGTGAAACGATGGTTGGTAACAAACGCTATGTCGCGGGTGAAGTGGTTTCTAAAGTTGTGTTGGAAGACCCATCAGGTATTGTTGAAGAGGGTGATAATGCGCCTAAATTCCAAAGTATGTGGTACGCAGAGAGCGATCCAAATACAGCTATTCCGTTGGATTTGAGATTAGAAGAATCTGGCGAGAGTAATAAGTTCAAGAAAGAATACTTATTTTCGCTCAATACAGAGTCAACAGACCTAACCGATATCATTGAATTTGCTCTAGAGACAAGTGCGTTTGATACCAAAGGTAATGGCTATACCGAAGCGGATCCGCTCGTAGAGCGCCTATACGTTGACAATGACTATCCGGAAGCGAGTTACAGTCCGCCTAAAGATATTAATGATGAAGAGATACAAGAGGGTGTTTATCTTAGCGTTAAAAATAATATTCACGATCTAACCTTTGAGTTGGATGATGTGGTTGGCGACAAGCTCGATAAGCGTAGTCTTCTGTTCTACAAGAGCTCAGGAGAAAAATACCCAGTTTCGTATGAGCAGTTTTATGCGAATCAAACCAAGAAGTTTGTTGTCCGACTATGCAGTCAAGAAGACTGCTCGGCTCAAGGGACGACAATCAATCCGGGGGACGGTAACTGGATTGCAGTCGTTAGCGCTGAAGACAACTTGGGGAACTCTGTATCTGATGCTGATAATGGTGCCCCAAGATTTCGTATCTATATTGATTCTGAAGCACCAGTTGTTAATGATGCGGAAATTACAGAGCGATTGGGTGGCAACAGTGTTTGGACGCCAGTTATCGATTGGGGCGAGCTTAGTCAAGGTAACAATGTAAAGGTTGAATTGAGGAAAGGTTCGGGCCAGACCCAAACATTAGAAAGTTGTGACCCTGCAACAAGCACTTGTGACGAACCATACTTAATTGGCGACCAGCCAGATGTCAAAGTCCAATTGGTTGCGGAAGCCTTTAGTTATGATGCCATCAATGAATTCTACGTGACAGCGGCAGACAAAGCTTATCCAGTAAACGAAAGTAGGAAGGGTACGTTTAGCTTCAAAGTCGATAATAAAGGCCCAATAATTTTACTTTCTACCCCTTGGATTGAAGATGCTTTAACTAAAGAAAGCACCGTGGTTGGACGCAAGTTCAATGTCCTTTTGGAATCGGTGACGGATGATTCTGACATCACAGAAGTATCGTTATTCCAGGTAGACAATCCAGAGGCACTGAAAACTTTCAAGCCAACTGACCCGAGTCAAAAATTTTCAATACCACTTATAGCAAGTGATACTGACAAAATTGAACTGTCGGGTGAGGGAAACAGTGTCAGTCTTTATGTTAAAGCAAAAGATGTTCATGGTTTTGAAAGAGAATCCAATATAAACAGTGTGATTTTTGACAAGCAAGGCCCAAGTTTTAGTTTAGTGGGACATGATGTAAATAGTTATTACATCGGAGATTATGTGTTTGAGCTACGAGCAGTTGACTTAGGCTCGAATGGTAGCGTTTCTACTGAAGGTGTGGATCGAGAAAACTTGAAGTACTTGATATTTGAGGGTGATGCTCCACCTCCAAGCGAGGTAGAAAAGGGCATAGTTAATGATGAAGCTCTCAAGATCCCGTTAGGTGGGGAGGATGATGGTGAACATACTATTAGGGTTAAAGGTCACGACTTACGCGGTAACACTTCTGAAGAAGACTTTAGATTTAATGTAAGTAACAAGCTTCCTCTACTGGACTTAACCATCGCTTATGCCGATAGCGGTGAACCAATTGATCGTGTTGTATATAACGAAGGTAACATCAAACTCACTTTAAAAGTAACCGATGTAAGCGGTGTTAAACGTATTGACTCTACTTACAAATACTCTAGCGAAAGTGAAGGTACCAACTTTTCGTTCAGACAAGCTGGAGCGGAAGATACTTGGGAAGCCATATTACGCGAAGACCAATTAAAAGCTGACGGCAACTATGAACTAAGTATTAGTGTTTACAATAATGTCCAATATAACAGCGATGATGAGCCACTAGTCAGTAAGATTAACCACACGCTAAGCGTCCAGCGTAATGGTGTAGCTCTTGATATTGTAGGGCCAACTGAAGATTTTCAGAACTATGTGTCCAATGGTGTACTAGATGTCACATTCAAAACACTAAGTGAAGTCAAAGCGGATAAAATTCAGTGTTGGGTTCGTCAAGAACACAGTGGTAATGATGCACCTCCAATCGACGAAAAGCCGACTTCTGGCGAGAAGAACATCTCATCAGGACAAGAACCTAGTTGTACCGTTGATTCTGAAAATGTCTCATTCTCGCCAGCAGTATTGATTGTTCAAACTAAGGGCACAAATGGGGCAGTAGCGGTTCAGAAGTTTGACTTTAAAATGATGGATGCAGGTTCTCCAGCTGTCGTTCGCCCTGAATCCAATACTTACCAATTTTCAGGTGGTGAGGTGACGTACGACTTAGATGACCCAACTAAGTACCTTGCGTTCGATCTTATATTCGAAGATGAGTTGTCGGGAGTAAATATTACAGACCAAGAGAATTACCCTAAGCTAATTAGGACTGCTGGGTCTATTCCATTTAGTGCCGAGAGTTGTGTTTTAAATGCCAAGGGTGAGGCTGTTTGTCGTTACAAAGAGAAGTATGCAGATATTATTCAAAAGGCAGCCGTTAAGCATGCTTACAAAATTTCCAACATTACTGATAATGCCGGAAATTTAGCGGCAGATCATGAGTTTGAGTTTTTGTTACCAACTGAAGACCCAGTTGTTGACATTACAAACCCTAAAGAAGGGCAGGTATTAAATGGAAAATTCCTCAATGTAGACTTTAGAGTTAAGCTCGCCGAAAACTCGGACCTAGAAAACGTGAGCGTTACCTTTGGTGGTGAGTCTTACGATTTAAAAAATAACGCTGATAACTTCAGAAATTTCACCACCTGTTCTGACGATCCAAAGTATCGCTGTTCAACATTTCATAGTGATGAGTTGGATGCTGGTCTAGAAAATAAAGCGTTAACAATCGAGGTTCTGGCCACTGACGTTTGGGAAAACCGTGGGACAGATTTAGTCGAAGATATTAGGTTTGATAATACAGATCCAATTATTGGAGATTCAATCACGGTCACGGAACAGCCAAGCGACAAAGTTAGGTTCACTTTTGATGAGATGAGAGATGAGGTCAGTGGCCTAGCTAGAGTTAAATACACAGTGCGAGTACTGGACTTTGAAGAAGAAAAAACGGAAAACGTTACCTATTTCGAATTGTCCAAAGATCAGCTTCTAGGCCGTGATGAAATCAAAGTTGAGGTTATCGCTGTTGACGCGGTAGATAACTCTTCTGATGATATTAAAACTATCGATTTGAGGCTTCCTACCGTCGCACTTACTTTTGATGGCATAACTAGCTTGCAAGGAGGCAAGCTAGCATTCACTAAAGAAAGCCAATCGTTCACGATTACATCTACCGAGGGGGAACATGTCAAGGCTTCTCATTATTCCATTGATATGGTCCCAAGCTCCGGAGACACGCTTAACTTCAATGGAAATATCGTGTTATCAACAGGTTCAGATACCATGGTTTTTGATGTCGATGACCAGGCCGAGTATATGTATAAAGTGACGGTCATAGATTCCATAGGGCGTTCTGTTAAAGACTTTGGGCTTTTTAGTGAAACTTATGATGCCAAAGGTATCGAATCTGTTATTGATTATGAGTTGCCAGTTATATCTGGTGTTACTGCAAATCAAATATCTATGACTCCAGCGGATGATAAGTATTACTTAGATGTTACTGCGTACGTTGCGGATAAAAACCTGAGTTCAGTGACATCAACTGCCGACAACGGGGCTGGTTTCACTGTGGGGCCGCAGTTTATCACAAAACCAGCTAACGCTGGCGACCCCTATGTAATGCACTACTTGTTATCGCCAGGAGATTACACGATAAAAGTAGTGGCCTCTGATCTCGTCAACAACCAGGCTGAGGAAACTATAACGCCAACGGTAGACGCAGCAACTGTACCTGAACTGACAATCTCGAGCACTGCGCCCACTCCTTTGGCTGGTGGCGTTGAAGTCCCGCTCACGTTTACTTTTACCGAAGAAGTCACTGAATTTGATATTTCAGACGTAAAACTAGAAGCGAGTGATGGTGGTGAGACTGGTGAGTTGAATCCTTTATCTTGGAGTACCACTGACAACATAACTTGGACGGTCAAATACATAACCCCAGAAAAAGAAAATAAAGACGTAACGATACGGGTCGTTGATGATAGCTACAAGAGCATCAACACTATCCCCGGAAAAGGGGATAGTTTACTTCTGGAGGTAGAAGGTGTGCTGCCAACACTGACCAAAGTAACGTTTGATCCAACACATCAAGACATAGGAAAGCCTGTTGACGTTAAGCTTGAGTTCGATAAAGAACTGCAAGAAGCAACGGCAACGTTGGGAAGTAATGATATCACTTCGCTAGCCGTTACTGCAGATAAGAAAGTTTGGATTGGCACAGTTAACGTGCCAAATGTACCGGAACTAAGTGTTGGTTTAGTCGTTAGTCAATACAAAGACTTGGTTGGTAACGTGGGCGAAGAAAATACTTCAAACGAATTGCCAATCACGCCAACCTTGGCGATCACGCCAGTGGGTAATGTCGATGGTAGTAACGCTGCCTCATTGCAAGTCGCGGGTACCTCAACACGCTTTGATGGCCAAACGTTGAGCGTAGAAATCAAAGCGCAAGGTAGTGAAACGGTTATCGTCAGCGGCAATGCCATTGTTCAAAGTGGTGGCGCTTGGACGAGCAGCGCGATGGACATAAGCGGTCAGCCAAACGGCAAGTACACAGCTGTTGTGAAGGGAACTAATGCTTCTAATGTCGAAGCCATAGACACTGCCACCTTCACGTTAGCACAGGCATTGCCAACCTTGACCAGCGCGACCTTTAACCCAACGCACCAAGCGGAAGGGCAAAGTGTGGCGGTCACACTGGAGTTTGATAAAGCGTTGCAAGCAGCAAGTGCAGAGCTTGGTGGTTCCGCCGTCACACTGACCAAGACAGCGGATGCGAAAGTCTGGACCGGTGACGTAGTCGTACCAGTGTCGTCAGAGTTGACCGTCGGCTTGGTGGTGAAAGATTACCTAGACTTATCAGGTAATACTGGCGCACAAGACAGCACACACTCGATGCCAATCACACCAACCTTGGCGATCACGCCAGTAGGAAATGTGGATGGCAATAATGCTGCCTCATTGCAGATTGCGGGTACTTCAACACGCTTTGATGGCCAAACGTTGAGCGTAGAAATCAAAGCGCAAGGCAGTGAAACGGTTATCGCCAGCGGCAATGCCACTGTTCAAAGTGGTGGCGCTTGGACGAGCAGCGCGATGGACATCAGCGGTCAGCCAAACGGCACGTATACCGCTGTTGTGAAGGGAACTAATGCATCTAATGTAGAAGCAACACAAACAACTACCTTTACGCTATCGCAGGCGTTGCCAACACTGACGAGTGCAACATTTAACCCAACCCACCAAGCGGAAGGGCAAAGTGTGGCTGTAAGGTTGGAATTCGATAAAGAGCTCCAAGCGGCAAGTGCAGAGCTCGGTGGCTCAGCAGTGACACTAACCAAAACGGCAGATGCGAGTATCTGGACCGGTGACGTTGTCGTGCCAGTGTCGTCAGAGCTGACCGTAGGCTTGGTGGTGAAAGATTACCTAGACTTATCAGGTAATACTGGCGCACAAGACAGCACGTATTCCATGCCAATCACACCAACCTTGGCGATCACGCCAGTGGGTAATGTCGATGGTAGTAACGCTGCCTCATTGCAAGTCGCGGGTACCTCAACACGCTTTGATGGCCAAACGTTGAGCGTAGAAATCAAAGCGCAAGGCAGTGAAACGGTTATCGCCAGCGGCAATGCCACTGTTCAAAGTGGTGGCGCTTGGACGAGCAGCGCGATGGACATCAGCGGTCAGCCAAACGGCACGTATACCGCTGTTGTGAAGGGAACTAATGCATCTAATGTAGAAGCAACACAAACAACTACCTTTACGCTATCGCAGGCGTTGCCAACACTGACGAGTGCAACATTTAACCCAACCCACCAAGCGGAAGGGCAAAGTGTGGCTGTAAGGTTGGAATTCGATAAAGAGCTCCAAGCGGCAAGTGCAGAGCTCGGTGGCTCAGCAGTGACACTAACCAAAACGGCAGATGCGAGTATCTGGACCGGTGACGTTGTCGTGCCAGTGTCGTCAGAGCTGACCGTAGGCTTGGTGGTGAAAGATTACCTAGACTTATCAGGTAATACTGGCGCACAAGACAGCACGTATTCCATGCCAATCACACCAACCTTGGCGATCACGCCAGTGGGTAATGTCGATGGTAGTAACGCTGCCTCATTGCAAGTCGCGGGTACCTCAACACGCTTTGATGGCCAAACGTTGAGCGTAGAAATCAAAGCGCAAGGCAGTGAAACGGTTATCGCCAGCGGCAATGCCACTGTTCAAAGTGGTGGCGCTTGGACGAGCAGCGCGATGGACATCAGCGGTCAGCCAAACGGCACGTACACCGCTGTTGTGAAGGGAACTAATGCATCTAATGTAGAAGCAACACAAACAACTACCTTTACGCTATCGCAGGCATTGCCAACACTGACGAGTGCAACATTTAACCCAACCCACCAAGCGGAAGGGCAAAGTGTGGCTGTAAGGTTGGAATTCGATAAAGAGCTCCAAGCGGCAAGTGCAGAGCTCGGTGGCTCAGCAGTGACACTAACCAAAACGGCAGATGCGAGTATCTGGACCGGTGACGTTGTCGTGCCAGTGTCGTCAGAGCTGACCGTAGGCTTGGTGGTGAAAGATTACCTAGACTTATCAGGTAATACTGGTGCACAAGACAGCACGTATTCCATGCCAATCACACCAACCTTGGCGATCACGCCAGTGGGTAATGTCGATGGTAGTAACGCTGCCTCATTGCAAGTCGCGGGTACCTCAACACGCTTTGATGGCCAAACGTTGAGCGTAGAAATCAAAGCGCAAGGCAGTGAAACGGTTATCGCCAGCGGCAATGCCACTGTTCAAAGTGGTGGCGCTTGGACGAGCAGCGCGATGGACATCAGCGGTCAGCCAAACGGCACGTACACCGCTGTTGTGAAGGGAACTAATGCATCTAATGTAGAAGCAACACAAACAACTACCTTTACGCTATCGCAGGCATTGCCAACACTGACGAGTGCAACATTTAACCCAACCCACCAAGCGGAAGGGCAAAGTGTGGCTGTAAGGTTGGAATTCGATAAAGAACTCCAAGCGGCGAGCGCAGCGTTGGGTGGCTCAGCCATCACGTTAACGAAGACGGTAGATGCGAGTATCTGGACAGGTGATGTTGTCGTGCCAGTGTCGTCAGAGCTGACCGTAGGCTTGGTGGTGAAAGATTACCTAGACCTATCGGGCAACACCGGCGCACAAGACAGCACGTATTCCATGCCAATCACACCAACCTTGGCGATCACGCCAGTGGGTAATGTCGATGGTAGTAACGCTGCCTCATTGCAAGTCGCGGGTACCTCAACACGCTTTGATGGCCAAACGTTGAGCGTAGAAATCAAAGCGCAAGGCAGTGAAACGGTTATCGCCAGCGGCAATGCCACTGTTCAAAGTGGTGGCGCTTGGACGAGCAGCGCGATGGACATCAGCGGTCAGCCAAACGGCACGTACACCGCTGTTGTGAAGGGAACTAATGCATCTAATGTAGAAGCAACACAAACAACTACCTTTACGCTATCGCAGGCGTTGCCAACACTGACGAGTGCAACATTTAACCCAACGCACCAAGCGGTCGGGGATAGCGTGGCGGTCAGACTTGAGTTCGATAAAGAACTCCAAGCGGCGAGCGCAGCGTTGGGTGGCTCAGCCATCACGTTAACGAAGACGGCAGATGCGAGTATCTGGACCGGTGATGTAGTGGTGCCAGCAACGTCTGAGCTCACCGTCGGTTTAGTAGTGAAAGATTACCAAGACCTATCGGGCAACACCGGCGCACAAGACAGCACGTATTCCATGCCAATCACACCAACCTTGGCGATCAGTTCGGTGGGTACAGTAGACGGCAGTAACTCAGCGTCATTGCAGATTGCGGGTACCTCAACACGCTTTGATGGCCAAACGTTGAGCGTAGAAATCAAAGCGCAAGGCAGTGAAACGGTTATCGCCAGTGGCAATGCCACTGTTCAAAGTGGTGGCGCTTGGACGAGCGATGCGATGGACATCAGCGGTCAGCCAAACGGCACGTACACCGCTGTTGTGAAGGGAACTAATGCATCTAATGTAGAAGCAACACAAACAACTACCTTTACGCTATCGCAGGCATTGCCAACACTGACGAGTGCAACATTTAACCCAACCCACCAAGCGGAAGGGCAAAGTGTGGCTGTAAGGTTGGAATTCGATAAAGAGCTTCAAGCGGCAAGTGCAGAGCTCGGTGGCTCAGTTGTTGTGTTAACGAAGACGGTAGATGCGAGTATCTGGACAGGTGATGTAGTGGTGCCAGCAACGTCTGAGCTAACCGTCGGTTTAGTAGTGAAAGATTACCAAGACCTCTCAGGTAATACTGGCGCACAAGACAGCACGTATTCCATGCCAATCACGCCAACCATCGTCCTAGGAACGATCAATGACGTCACAGTGTCAACAAGCGTAACAGTCAACGGAACAAGCACACGCTTTGAGGTCGATGATAAGATAGAACTTAAAGCAGTCGATACGGATGGCACTGAAATCACAGGTAGTGCAACCGTACTATCCGGCGGAGCATGGACGACTGATCTTGACCTTTCTATGATGAAAGACGGCTCAATAACAGTTTATGCGAACGGAACGAACGTATTATCTGCTAGCGCTGAACAAGCCCAGGCAACGTTTAATTACGATAGTACCGTGACAGCTCTAATAAGGCCTGGTTATTGGGAGCGATACAGCGGCAACTTAACCTTAGATAAGGCTGCATAAAAGAAAGCGAGCGTTTAGCTCGCTTTCTTTTTCTTGTTTAGGTGATCTAAGTCAAACGAATAGCTTTTTCTCATGATTGATATGGATGGTTTCATCGTCTTTATACAAGGCAAAACATCTAGAATACCTACAACAATTTTGTTTTTGGGAGCGGTTAGCGTGATTGTGGTGGTTATTTGAGAGATGTCGTGGTGAATGTGTCATGTTGAGAATATGTCTCAATATTATATAGTTAGGATTAATCCTATACCCCAAGTATAGAGTTCTGCATTAGGTAGTGGGTACTACCTGACGTTTTGTGACTGTGATGAAGTGACACCAGCCTAGCATTGCTTCAAAACAGTTGCGCCTTTTTGTGAGTGTGACACGCGCTCACCTTTTTATTTACGCTTCTTCAGTAGTATGCACGCATTGTTTGCTACTGGAGAAGATATCTCTCCAATCCACTTTTCTTTAAAAGTCCATTGATTAAAAAATGGATTACCACCAACTTTGTTAACTTCTGCCCATAAATGAAATTTTTCGAGAATCAACAAAATCCCACATAGTCACTGTTTTGATTGTTATTTGCTGTTTTGTGGTAGTTAAATAAACTAAATTGGCAGTAATAATGACTATTTGTGTTGTTGGGTATGCTCTGGCGGCTTTTCTATCTCATTGAAAGTTAATAGTTAAATAAGTAGGATTAGCTCACCAAATCGTACTTGTAAGCCTTATCAGCTTAAACGTCACCGCAACCATATTTACGATGTTGGTTGTGGAGAATTCAAATGCATTTAGTTTGCAAATTTATACCTAGCTCGAAGCTATCCTCCAACGAGCTATCTTATGTCCTTACACCGGATGAGTGTATAGGGCAGCTTTCGCGTTTGCGAAATCCAGATGACATCCTTAAAAACCTCCCTAAAGAACTGGCGCAGAAGATTTCTCTTTCTTCTAAAAAAACGACCAGCGGATTGCTAACAGCGATCAGAACCGAGCTTGGGAAAGGCAGTTGGGTCTCATTATCTTCCTTTGCTCGCCGGTCGCCATTGACGGACTCTCAGTTGCAAAGTTTCCCTAGACTCAAAACACTCGTTGACTCTGTATCTGCTTCGAATGAAAGTAAAGTTTTCAAAGCCGGATATAAGCAGGTAACGGACGATGTTGCTTTAGTCCGCAGTTACACCCACGTGCCATATGAGCCAAGCCCAGATCAAAAAATCGTTGTCGAGTTTGCAGGGCAGTGGTCTAGCAATGCGGCATGTTTGATGTTGGGCAAAACGGACGCTCAAAAAGAAAAAGTCACCGTAGGTAAGGCCGATACCGAAAACAAGCACCGCAGCCTCGCGACCTTTAAAGATCTCGAAGCTGAGGGTAAAACGCTTTATATCAAAATCCCTTGTTCCGATCAGCCTCAGCCAATCTTGCTTAGATTAGCCGAAGGCCTGCAACCCGTTGATAAAGAAACTCAGATGGATGAGTGGGATAACGTGTTGGTGCCGGTGAGACCATTGGCTTACTTAGATGGCAGCAATGACAAAGCAAAAGCCTCCGATCTTTGTGGTGGTTTCCTCTATGTCTTTTGGAAAGGGAAGCTTTGGCGAGAGATGGCGATAACCGAGAAAGGTTACTACCAAGATGTTGACGTCGAGTACTACCGTACCTTAGAGCAAGAAGAAAAGAAAAAAGACATACCTCAGGTGATACAAAGAAGCGCAAGCGGTTTTGCCATGGCGCATTTCTGGGCACCTTACAAAATTTCGGGTGAAGTCCAACAGGGGGAAAATGGACTCAAGATCATTTTCTCACCAAAGCAAAAGCGCTTTGCCCAGATTGAAGCATTAGAATCGGATGCTGCTTTGCTAGAGAAATCCAGCACACCATTAGATGAATTAAGTAGTTACAGTGACGCACAGTCATTCAGTGCACAACAATTTACCTCCGATGTAGACAGTGCCGCCATCCACAAAGTTACCGAAGACGACATGCCATGGTTGAGTGACCAACAAGCCATCGTTCGAAGTTACGACCAGAGTAATACGGTCATTGCTTATGTGGATGGAAAAAACAGTGGCTTTCTCGTCCGCTTGGAAGTTGGCTTGGCAGACGGCCCATTGGCAGAACAGCTAGACCCTTACTCGTTAGCTTCGTATGACGGCTTAGTTGCCATTATGGAAGATTCTGAAAGTGACTGGCGAGTTACCGAGCCTTTTGAGTTAACCAGTAAAGATGGTTATATCAGTGCCTTAGTGACAGGTATGCCTCCCAAAGGAAAGTTTACACTTGTGCTTTCGCACCTTGGGGGCAAGACAGTGCGGTGATGATGTTTGAAGGGCTGACGTACCAAGAGATTATCGCAGAACCACCAGAATTACCGATGATTTCTAAGCACGAAGAACAGCGAGTGCCTGATGAAGTTAATGAAGAAAGAGAGCGTCAAAAGAAAACATTAGACATGATGCTAGGGCTTATCAATAACAATTAACGCATTAGGCTATTTGGTCTATTAGAAATAACAGGTTGAAAATGAAAAGATTAATCACTTTATATACGCTTATTATAATGATGTCTCTGGGATTTGGGGTAGCTCACGGAAAACCAAAACCGGCAGTCGATGATGACTATTTCCAAGCTCAAACTATTGCTAATAATGCATCAACGATAAGCAATGAGGAAGATAAACTCCTTGTTCGTTTAGAGGTTGGTTTGGCAGATGGCCCATTGGAAGAACAGCTAGACCCTTACTCGTTTGCTTCCTATGACGGCTTAGTTGCCATTATGGAAGATTCTGAAAGTGACTGGCGAGTTACCGAGCCCTTTGAGTTAACCAGTAAAGATGGTTATATCAGTGCCTTAGTGACAGGTATGCCTCCCAAAGGAAAGTTTACACTTGTGCTTTCGCACCTTGGGGGGCAAGACAGCGCGGTGATGATGTTTGAAGGGCTGACGTACCAAGAGATCATCGCAGAACCACCAGAATTACCGATGATTTCTAAGCACGAAGAACAGCGAGTGCCTGATGAAGTTAATGAAGAAAGAGAGCGTCAAAAGAAAACATTAGACATGATGCTAGAGCTTATCAACGCCAATTAAAGAGATAATACGGGGAATTTGCTTTAGACCTCGGTTTATTAAATCATGAAGAGAATGAGCGAAATATGAAAAAAATCATAATAGGCAGCACCATTGTTGCTACCTTATTGGCTGGGGCTGGTGTTTTGCATTGGCAAAGCAAGCCTCAAATGGGTGAAGCCTATAAAAGAAACCTCGGTTACACAGTGACATCTACTTTGTTCAGTAAACAAAGAGAGTCCCTTTCAAAAATTCGTGGTTGGCGAATCGACATAGAAACCCTTGAAGGTGTCCCCAAAGAAAAGTGGAACGCAACGCACACTCAACCTCAAGTGATGTTTAACTATGGCTCCGACTCTAATATGTACACCATGAACTTAGATGGTAGTGATGTTCGCCTATTATTGAGTCGAGATGAGGTTGGCGAACTACCTGAAGGGGGCAACACGCAGCGCACCGCCGATGGGCGATACGTAGCTTTCAATTATTCATCTTTTGGTATCCGACATTGTTTGGTTTACGATCTTAAAGATAGAGAAATTTTGGCGAAAATGGATGCATGCCACTCAGGGACATTTACCCTTGATAGCAGTAAATATTACTATTTAAATTTCCAAGATGGAAATCCATACTTTCTTGATTTAAAAACCAAAAAACCTAAGCATACATTTGAAGGGGAGCTCGAGGTTAATGGCGAAATCTGGAACCCATCAAAAGATGGCGTCGCTTTTATTATCGACCAACTGAACGGGCGGTTTATCTATAGCGTCGCAAAAAGAGATGGGCGCGGTGAACGAGGAAAAGTAAAACAGCTGGTATTTAGCTTTCCAGAAATGACGTTTATCAATCAAGAAAAGTATGTAGCAGATCAATGTCAACAGGGTTATACACGCGGTCCGATATATAGCTATATGATGTGTGGTGACCGAAAACCATACGAACTATTTTCGTTTCAAACTCCCAATGAAAAGCTGGAAGACTCCCCTGAGAGGTATCCCCTTCAACGCGGTAAATGGTATGCCAGAGCATACGGAAATCGATTGTTGAGATTAAAGCAACCTGAAGAAGTTGGGATGTTTGATGGTTTGAGCTATTACTACGCGTTAAAAATCGGTAGTGGCGAGTTTGACTACAAGAAATTAAATCGAATCAACTTTTACATACCAGCTGATATTTACGAAGACTTTGAGAATATGGATTTGCGTCCTTTTATGCCTCCTATCCCTACCAAGGCACAATTCGATGAGCTGGTGCCTAAAGTGACCGAAAAGATGCGTTGGGATTGCGCAAGGAGCCGAGGAGAGTTCCGGAATTGTGCTCAGTATTACGATATGAAAGCGCTGTTTAAAGACATGGATCAAGTTAGGGAATATATGGGGGTTAAGAAATGGTAAAACGTTACGATATTCCGGGCCTTTATCTAATGGGGAGATTGCATGACAGGGATGGCAAACCCGTTGGCCGCCTTTTCCCATTAGCCCATGAAACATTGGTCATTCCTAGCTTGGAAGTCAAACAGGAGTTTGTTGCAGACCACAGTACTACTAACAAACAGATATCTACCAGCAGTAAAAATCCGATCGCGGTTAGTGATGAGTTGGGTAAGCTTAATATTTTAGCGGCTCGCGAATTCAACGCTGATCAGATAGGCGCTGAGTTACTGAGGGCTCCTTTGGCAAAGGGTTGTGTGGAAGCCGCGATTAACAAGGGCGCCGTGCAAGACGTGCTGTTTTTCCCGAGCTATTTGGTGCCATTAAGCCAGATGGCGAATGCCGCCCAAGAAAGTAAAGACCAAGAGCCATGGTTAACTAAACTCTACAACTTGTTGTCTTATAAGGATCTTAAGGAGATAAAGGATGATAAAGGGCAACCTGCTTGTGTAACCGATTTAAGCGTTAAGCGTGTTAGCGTCGAGCAAGATTGCCTGGCTCCCCCCTCGGACCAAGTTGACAAAGGCAGTGATTTTTTTAACAACTACGCAAAGTGGCACAACAAGAGCCACTCTAAACAGATACATGTAGTTGAAGTTCCGCAGTTTTATACTATTCAAGTTGTTTTTTCTTCAAAGGATTATATTGGCGCTGAAGTGACATTAGCTGATTTGCCAAAAGGTATTAATATTCAAGGCTCTGAGACAGAGAGTCATGGTGTTTTACCAACATCGATGGTTAAAGAAGTTTTATACAAGTACTCTACAGATGGTCAGGTTAGTCAAGACGAGTCTATGTATGTCGCGACGTTTTGGCTTAATTCGGAAAGTGTTTTAGTTTTAAATGACCGACTAACCTCTGTTCGGTTTGATATTGATTTTTCGAAAGTCATAAGCACAGATGAGACCGGAGAGGTTGAGGCTGCTTTAAAGGCTAAGAGTATTCCTGTCCGCTACAGCTTAAAAGAAAATGCCCTTGCTTTGGATATTCACACAACCGCGGGGCGTACATCCGTTGTTAATGGTGATCCTATCTCCGTTGAAGAAGCCTTAATTAATCATGCCCCACAATTCTTCCCTCATTTGAATGCCGATTTAGAAGCATTCCCTTACGACAGTCCGGAAAAACTGATTGAACGAAAGGAGACTAAAACCAGTTTACCAAACTCAACGTGGGCGACGTTTCAAACGGTAAAAGGCAGTTTGGAGACAACTTCCGGTGTGTTAAAAGATGGCATCAGTTGGGTGACGTTAAGTAAATTTGCGGCATCAGCTACAGAGCTGTTCAAAGACAGTGAAAAAGCCGAACTTAGGGACGTTGCCCTAGTCGCTACAAAGACATTAGGTGTAACACAAGCATCTACAGCTTTCATCAAAGCGGTAAAGGAGCTAAAAAATCATTATCCGAACGAAGTGACCCAATCTGCTCACTTTATGTACGGTCAAATTAATGCACAAATAGTGTGGTTTAGTCAGAAGTTTCACGCGCAGATGGATAGAGTCTCTCCGTTATGGAGCACTTCCATTCTGCCATACCTTAACGGCGCGGGGCGGATCGGAACGAAAGCGTTAGACATGTTAGATAAACCGCTAACTATTGCGGAGCTGGGTTACGATGCGGTAAATAGCTATGCCAATTGGAGCGGAAATCAAGCAGCTCAAGGCTCAGCACACGGAGATTTACTATCTAAAATACAGGAATACATGGCAACAACCGCTTCTGTACAGGCAGATAAAGCACAAGCTTTTCAGGGAACGGAAGAGAAGTATCAAAATGCTGTCAATCAACTAAGAAATGAAATGCCAGATTTGTTTGTAGAAGAAGGCAGCGTTTCACTAGACCAGCGTGTAGAAGACGTGTTACTTCGGTTGAACATGACATTTTTTGAGTTCGATTCTTACCAAGTCACTGAAAAAAGTAGTGCGCACAAAAGAATCGCTAACCAGTTACAGGAGTTAATCAGTAACCCTTTCGAAATTGTCATAACAGGCCATACCTGTAATATGGGGTCAGAAGCCTACAACTTGGCTTTATCGGAAAAGCGTGCTGTTTCTGTCAAAGAGGCCATCCTTGATGCGATGTCTCCGGACGCTCAAAGCGTTTGGTCTCCTATGTTCAAAATTGTAGCAAAAGGGTATGCAGCTTCATTACCTGGTAATACCAACCGTATGATTGAAGAGCGGGTGAAAAACCGTCGGGTTGAAATCTATCTCGCGTTTAGCCGTTCTGTGGAATATCCACCGTGTCGTGCAGGCCTGATGAATGTTGAAAAGGCGGCAAAGATAAAAATTGCCAAAGACATGAACGAAGATCAGGCGATGCTGGAGTTCATCCAATCCGGTTTGAATGCATTAATTGGTGGGGCGGCCATGGCCTTCCCGCCAGCAAAAGTCATTGCCGCTGGGGTAGAAGGTGTAAAGCTTGCTACTGCCATTATGGACCTCTTAAAGCCAAACACTGAATATCAAAAATACGTTAAGCAGGTTGATTCCATCCGCCACCAAGATCTTATGGCGTTTAACCAATTTTTAGCACAACCGGATATCCCCAATGCGACCCGAGTGTACTTAAAATCGTATATGAAGCGAATGATTGCGTTGAATGGCTTGATTCGATTGATTAAGGGCTTTCACGCCACCAAAGTAATGCCTACTTTTAGCAGTGGTGGGTTATTGAGTGATGGCAATTTGTTCAGTGGGCCTAAACAGTTCAGCGATCTCCGGGTGCTGGATTATATTGATGAGTTTATCCTCAATGATGATTGGAGTGTCGATATCTCATTATTGGGTGCTGAACACTTAGATGAAATTTGGATGGGAAAAAATGGCTACAGCCAAACACACAAGCAAGTTGGCAGCGCTTCGGTTGACAGAATATACGCTCAAGGTGTTAATGTTTACCGCCATTATGTATCCGATGATTTAACCGATTCAATGACTGGGAAAGCCCAGCGATATAACCACTACTTTCCAATTCATTACAGGGCTAGTCAAGACGACAGCCATTTTGAGGCATTACTAGGAGATAAACCGCCAAAAGGCCTAGATGAGAGTATCTTCGAGAGAGTTGAAGTCTTTGTTCGTCGCCCTTATAAGAAGAATGGTTCATTTCCGAAGTATGATGATTGGGTGCCGTTTGAGCAGTATTATCTAGATAACGGTGCAATGCTGACACCCTATGACAATATTAAGGTCGTAGCGTTGGTAAAAGATGGGGTTGGGAGCGAAGATAACAGCAACGTTATTGGTCAGTTGCCGATTTGTCTTGATGTCATCTCACATAGTTCAAATGAAGGAAACTGGAAGTGGAGTGATAGTGTTGCCTCTACTCATATAGAATATGTATCAGAGTTAACACCTGTGAACTTTTCTGAACAAGAGAGAAAAGTGATTTTTGGTGATGACAATAATGCGAAGAAACTTGGCGTCATTATTCAGCCAAGTTATTTCTTTGGTACTAAACGTGTATTTGGCATTCGACCAGTTGCTAATTACGACGACGTTGCGTTGAAGAGTCTCTTTGATACAGCTGCTAGCTCGACCGTCTCGGGTGGTTTCAAATTCCTGAGCTACTTTTTTGAGTTAAAAGTGCCAGGTCAAAGTAAGACAGAAAAGCGTGTCAATGTGCTGCGCTCGTTTGGTTCGGCAGATAGCAAAGAGAGAACCATCGACCGATTTAACGTGACGTTGTCGCCATCTCGTCAATATGAGTTAACAAAAGACTTTATCAATTTTAGCGGCGCTATTTTTGGCGATGGTCTCTTCTATGAGAAGACATTTTTAATGCCACCTGAGGGTAAGAAAGTACGATATCCACAGGTTTTTGATGGGGCAAAAGTGAGCCTTTACTTAGGGCAAAGTGGCTTAAAATACGCCTCTGCTAAGAAAGGTGGGGATGACCCTCTCCTAAAAGCTGATAAGCGCATGAGTGGTAAAGTTACGGCGTTTGACTGGAATAAAGAAACGACGGCAACTCTACTGATTCGTTCAAAGCCGTGTGATCCTGATAATTTAGAGGAGCAAGGTTTTGACAAAAACCTAATCCCAATTCACGTTCAATTTTCTTATGATCCAAACTTATGGCCTGGCTCAAACCTATGTCCAGTGACAGATTTTAAAGCAGTCGCACGACTCGGAACAGTGAAAAAGGTGGGTGACTCTTTTATCTTTGAAAAATCTGAAATCGAAAAAATTCCTAAGTCACTATCTGAGCTTCAAGAAGATCTGGTTAAGATGAATTCAGAAAGTTTAGAACATATAGCACTATCGACATGGAGCGGTGCAAGGGAAGAAGAAACCACTTTGTTTGCCAGTGTGGAAGAGCTTTCTTATATCAATCTATTTGGTCACAAAGTAAATGGCTTAAGGCCGATGATTGCACCAAGCAGTTCAAGGAAAGGTATCAACTTTGGTATACAAGTCAATGCTCCTTTTGGAGCAGGGCTAGATTTAGAGAAAGGTGATGGAATGCACATGGTCGATAGTGGTGTGGCTAGAATTCCAAGTAACTGGATCAAACTCAAGTACAAAGAAGACGAAGTTGAGGCTGCTAAACAGCTTAATAAGCTCAACACAGACCTTGAGTATGCTGATCATTCTAAGGAAATTAAATTTAAACCCCACATCAACCTTCAGAAGTGGATGAGCTACAACGACTACTTTGATAACTTGATCGAAGCGAGGAGAGATATGATTGATAGCTGGGTAGAGAATTAGTACTTGAGTACTTGGATAAAAAAAACCGCCTTCGGGCGGTTTTTTTATCAATGGAAACTGAAGTAAGATTTTCTCGCTTCTCGCTTCTCGCTTAACCAGCTGCAGAAATATCGTATTTCTTCATTTTGTGGTTAAGTGTGCTCATTGGCAGTGCCAATTGCTCAGCGGCTTTCTTGGTGTGCCAATTACATGCATTTAAGCAGTCGATGATCACTGTGCGCTCGTATTGACTGACAACGTCCTTAAGGCCCATCGAAGCGTCTTCCAAATCCGCTTGTGCTGGCTCGTAAGCAGGTTGTTCTGGGGTAGGTGGTGCTGCTTTTACTTCAACACTTGGCGTATCTTCTGGGATTTGTTCACCAAACTCAATGTGAGTGATGGTTTCAAAATCGGACAGTAGCACTGAGCGTTCGATGATGTTTTTAAGCTCACGCACGTTACCTGGGTATGGGTATGCAAGAAGCTGTTTACGCACGTTGGCACTTAACCCTGGTGCTTGCGGTAAACCTAGCGTGTTGGTGGTGTGTTGCACGAAGTGCTCTGCGAGAGGGAGGATGTCCGACTTGCGTGCTCTTAAAGGCGGCAATGTAATCGGGAATACATTCAAGCGATAGAACAAGTCTGCACGGAATCCGCCATCTTTGATTTGCTGCATAAGATTACAGTGGGTTGCGGCGATAACGCGAACGTCCACTTCAATCTCTTTGCTAGTGCCGATTGGGCGAACTTTACGTTCCTGAAGTACACGCAGCAATTTTGCCTGCAGTAGCATTGGCATATCACCAATCTCATCTAGGAATAGCGTGCCGCCGTTGGCAGCTTCAAACAGGCCGACTTTATCTTTGTCTGCGCCAGTGAATGAACCTTTCTTATGCCCAAAAAGCTCAGATTCCAATAACTGCTCTGGGATTGCGGCACAGTTTTGAACGATCAAAGGCTGTTCTGCTCGGTTAGAGTTTTCGTGAATGTATTTCGCGATCACCTCTTTACCGGCGCCAGTTTCACCGCGTAAAAGGACATCGACGGGAAGAGATAGTACCTTATCAAGACGATTCAAGACATTGAGCATTTCTTCGCTCTCTGCAATCGGGCCTTGATAAGTTTTTTGAGTACGTTTTTTAAGCTGCGTGTTCTCACGGACTAGCGCTTGATTGTCTGCACTGAGGCTTTTAATCACTTGCCCATATTGCTCTAACCAAACTGCTTGGCGAATATTACTCGCGGCCATACGACAAAACTCAGTCAATGCAGCCTCATTGTCGATAACACTCAAATCGAGCAAGACCAAGAGTCCAATGGTCTTACTTTCGCTATCAATCAAAGGCCAAGCCAGTAAGTTCTCGCTTTTTAATCCAAGCGTCTGCTCTGTTTGATAAATGCTGTCACAGTCGTAGCCGTTGTACTTATACAGCTCGTTGATCAACACCACTTCACCATTGCGGATCGCAAAGTTAAATGGGTCGTTTTCACTGGCAGAATCTATCTGCAATGCCTCCCAAGGGTGAGAAACAATCGTTTTATCGTTATGGTGAGCGGTACTTGGAATCAACGCCTGACCAGTCTGGTCCAAAACATAAATGATGCCGTGTTTTGCGAGGGTCATTTGTCTCGCCGCGGTCAACACAGCATCCAACGTTTGGGTAAGCTGGCTGCGATCAGCCAAAGACTGGCTGATCGCAAGTAGGGCGTTGCTAAGTTCGCTATGGTTAGCTGAACGCATAGGTTAGAGTTCCTTGCTCATCGACAGACACTGCGATTTGCGTATGTGAATCATCCTTGTCATGCACTAAGAGCTGAGTCGATAGCTGAGGCAGTAACTGACGGTTGATTACCGCGTCGATGTTACGCGCGCCCGTTTCAGCAAGGCGACAGTTACCTAGTACGAACTCTACCAAGCTTTCTTCATAGCTTAGCGACAACTTGTGATGGCTCTGAAGACGCTGAGAAACTTTGTTCAGTTTGTGGTGAATAATTTCTGTCATTGCTTCGTCAGACAGTGGAACAAATGGCAGTACTGACATACGTGCCAACAGCGCCGGCTTGAAGTGTTGGTTCAACGTCGGGCGGATGGCTTCTGCGATGATGTTTGCATCGATGTCTTTTGATTGATGGACCAAAGATTCAATCTCGTGCGTCGCAAGGTTACTGGTCATGATGATCAGCGTGTTCTTGAAGTCGATGGTGCGCCCTTCGCCGTCGTTCAGCGTACCTTTGTCGAACACTTGGTAGAACAGGTTCAACACTTCTGGATCGGCTTTTTCTACTTCATCAAGAAGTACAACAGAATATGGACGTTGACGAACCGCTTCTGTCAGCATGCCGCCTTCACCGTAACCTACGTAACCTGGAGGTGAACCGATTAGGCGAGATACCGTGTGCTTCTCTTGGAACTCAGACATGTTAATGGTCGTCATAAAGCGCTCGCCGCCAAACATTTGATCAGCGATCGCACGAGCAGTTTCGGTTTTACCCACACCACTTGGGCCAACCAGCAGGAATACGCCTGTCGGTGCGTCTGGGTTGCCTAAGCCTGCTTTTGCGGTTTGAATGCCTTCAGACAGTGCATCAATAGCGTATTCTTGGCCTTTGATGCTTTGTGTTAGGCTTTCTTTCAGTTTTAGCGTGGTTTCCGCTTCGTCTTGAAGCATCTTACCCATTGGAATACCAGTCCAGTCCGAGATCACGTGGCTGACTTCATCTGGCCCAACTTCAAAGTGAACCAATGGATTGCCGTTTCGGATCGCGTCTAACTGTTCTTGGCATGTTGAAATCGCAATGCGAACCGCTTCTTCATCCATTTCTGCATATGGAGAAGCGTCTTGCTCTTGTTCTGAATCTTCGTCTTCTGCAACAATCTCTTCTTCATTTGTTTCGCCAAAGACCAGTTCATGCAAGCGAGAACGCAGAGCAATCATCTCTTGGATCTGCTCTTTTTCTTTGTGCCATTGCGCTTCTTGTTCTGCTAGCTCTTCTTTCGTTGTTTCCATTGCCAGTTTTAGGTCTGGAATGTTAGCAAGACTGTGCTTGTCGCCAGTTTGCTGCAGAGCATCACGCTCAAGTGCTTCAAGCTCGCGCTGTTGAGCTGCAAGTTCTTGTTGCAGGGTCTCTACAGAAGCAGGAATGGCATTAAGGCTGATGTTCACTCGTGCACACGCCGTATCTAGTACATCGATCGCTTTGTCTGGCAGTTGGCGACCAGAGATGTAACGTGCTGAAAGCGCTGCCGCCGCAGTGATGGCGTCGTCACGCACGTAAACATTGTGTGACTTCTCGTATGCTGGGCGCAGACCACGAATGATCAATGCTGCTTGTTCTGGAGACGGTTCGTCGAGTTTCACCAGTTGGAAACGACGCGCAAGGGCAGGATCTTTCTCAAAGTACTTTTTGTATTCCGACCATGTTGTCGCAGCGATGGTTTTCACTTCACCACGTGCTAGGGCAGGTTTTAACAAGTTTGCAGCGTCGCTGCCGCCCGCTTGGTTACCGCCGCCGACTAGGGTGTGCGCTTCATCGATGAAAAGAATGATAGGGGTTGGCGAGTTTTTCACTTCATCCAATACAGCGTTTAGGCGTTTTTCGAACTCACCTTTTACGCTTGCACCTGCTTGAAGAAGGCCCATGTCCAGGCCGTAAAGCTCAACACCTTTGAGGTTGTCTGGTACGTCACCTTGTACAATCTTAAGTGCCAAGCCTTCTACTACTGCGGTTTTACCAACGCCTGGTTCACCAACAGCAATAGGGTTGTTTTTACGGCGACGAGCAAGAATGTCCACGATTTGGCGGATTTCTTGGTCACGGCAGAAAACGGGATCGATTTCACCTTTACGTGCTTTACCCGTGAAGTCGGTTGTGAATTTGCTCAGTGCAGAGCCATCTTCACGCGCTTGTGTTTTCTCTGAAGTGGCTACTTGCGCTTCAATAGAGTGGCTGGTTAGCTCAGCAAAGTTGCGCTTTAGGCTGTCTGGGTTCACAGCTTCCAGGATAGAAGCGTAACCGTGTTGGCCATAACGAAGTGGGTTGCTAACAAGAGTAAGGAGTAGGGCGCCAGAGCGGATTTGTGTTTCGGACAGATCTAAAGAAGAAACCAGCCAGCTTTCTTGTAACCATTCGATTAATAAAGCAGAAAAAACAGGTTTGCTGCCATTTCCTTTGGCGTTGCTATCGAGTGTGGAGCGAATCGATTGTCTTAATAGGTTCTCAGAACAATCAAAATGACTTAATAAGACGTCAAAATCACTGTTTGGCCTTTCTAATAGACTCAGTAGATAATGCTCGATTTGAACTTCGGTTGCTTTTTCGGAGACTGCAAGCGCAGCTGCGTCTTCTAATGCCACTTTTGCAATTGGGTGGAGACGCTGAATTAATGAAGAAAGGTTTATATTTATCATAGCCATTTTATTCTTTAGAGGAAAAGAGGTAGCCGCTATTATACTAAAAGTGATAACACACTTTTTTTATCAAGATATTTTGCCTAGCGTTTGTTGGTGATTTTAATAACAAAATTAGTGGGAATATTTACGAATGATAATCTTGATTTGTTATTCTGAATTAATTCTTAGTTAATGTGACTAAATTACTAGGTTTATTAACTTTATTCTACTCTTGATATATGGTTATTTTCACTTTTTATTATTGAAACAATTTATTATTATTTGAATCCAACTTTTTGGTTTTTTATCCAATAAATTGTACTTAATAAATTGATAAATAAAGCCGGTTTTTAGCTAAGTGATTGTATTGTAAGGCTTATAAAAGTTGGCACGGAGTTTGAATATAGTAAGTAGTCGCGGTGATAAGCGATTTGGTGATTAAACAAATACAGATTTAAAAAAGGAAATAACGATGCCAACTCCAGCATATATGTCTATCAAAGGTGAAACTCAAGGTCACATCACTAAAGATACTTACTCTGCAGATTCTGTAGGTAACACTTGGCAAGAAGCTCACGTTGATGAGTTCCTAGTACAAGAACTTGATCACGTACTAACAGTGCCACGTGACCCACAAAGCGGTCAGCCAACTGGTCAACGTGTACACCGTCCAGTTGTTGTAACTAAAGTTCAAGACCGTTCTTCTCCGCTACTATTCAACGCACTAGTATCTGGCGAAAAACTTCCTGAGTGTGTAATCCGTTTCTACCGTACTTCGGTTCAAGGTAAGCAAGAGCACTACTACTCAATCAAACTGATTGATGCGCTACTTGTAGACATCCAAACTCGTATGAACCACTGTCAAGACGCTGCAACAGCAGACCGCGTGACAGAAGAAGTTCTTAAGCTGACTTACCGTGCAATCGAAGTAACTCACGAAAATTGTGGTACAGCTGGTAACGATGACTGGCGTGCTCCACGCGAAGCTTAATTGCTTTTTGCGTAAAGATTCAGGGCCAACAATTGTTGGCCCTAATTCGATTATTTGTATCAGGTAAAAGATATGGTGAATGACGTAGAATTTAAATTTGAAGTGCCAGGATGTGGGCATGATTTTCGGGTAGAGAGCTTTCAAGTGAATGAAGAGCTTTCGAAACCTTTTCACATCAGTCTCTCATTACTTTCACTTGATCCAGATATTTCTTTTGATGCGTTAATTCGTAAAGCGGGCACACTGACTCTTTATGGCCAAGGGGTAGGGGTTGCGCGTGTATTTAACGGTGTCGTAAACGAAGTTCGTTACCTTGGAACGGGCCGTCGATTCTCTCGCTATCAATTGGTTTTGGTTCCTCAAGCTTGGTTCTTATCACAGCGTCAAGATTGTCGCATCTTCCAACAGAAGTCTGCGCAAGACATCATCACGGAAGTGCTTGATGATGGCGCAGTAACCGACTATCGATTTGAAGTCTCGGGTACTTATCCTCCGAAAGAATACGTACTGCAATATCGTGAATCTGACCTTCAGTTCGTTCAGCGAATGATGGCTGAACACGGTATGTGGTATTACTTTGATCACACCGACTCTAACCACACGATGGTGATTGTGGATAGCAACGATGCGATTGCACCATTAGTCAGTTCTCCAATTAACGCTTCTTACATCGGTCCTATCGTTTACCATACTGACGGCGGCGGTGCTGCTGATCGTGAACATATTTCTGATCTCGAGCTCGTAAATCGAGTGAGAACAGGCCAGGTAACGTACACCGATTACAACTACGAACAGCCTAAGATCCCTCAAGAGATGACCCATGCAGGTGATCTCGATCAGGATTTAAAACAGTTTGATTACCCTGGACGTTATGTCGACCCTGCAATGGGGCAGGTGAGAACAACTGAGTGGATGTCAGAACACATTGTTGATAACCAACAAGTCGAAGCAAGCAGCGATGTAATGCGCTTGGCATCTGGCTACAGCTTTAACATCAGCGATCATCCTCGTTCTGAAATCAACCGTGATTACATCATGTTGTCGGTGATGCACACGGGACAAGACCCACAAGTGCATGAAGACGAAACGAGTGGTATGCCAACCACATACTACAACCAGTTCTCTTGCATCCCTCGCGATGTGGTATTCAAAGCGCCTAAACTGGCGGCTCCGATTGTCGATGGCCCGCAAACGGCGGTGGTTGTTGGTCCTGCAGGTGAAGAGATCTACACCGATAAGCTTGGACGAATCAAAGTTCAGTTCCATTGGGACCGTTACGGTGATAACGACGAACACGCAAGCTGCTGGATTCGTGTAAGCCAATCAATGGCGGCTCCGACTTGGGGGGCCGTTTACTTGCCACGTATTGGCCATGAAGTGGTAGTGACCTTCCTTGAGGGTGACCCAGACCGTCCGCTAGTAACTGGTGCGGTATACAACGGTCTTCATTTCCCTCCGTACTCATTGCCAGAAAACAAAACGCGTACCACATTCCGTACTCAAACGCACAAAGGTACAGGTTACAACGAGCTGAGCTTTGAAGACGAAGCGAACCAAGAAGAAGTCTACATTCACGCTCAAAAAGACATGTCGACGAAGGTACTCAACAACCGTTACCGAGATATCGGTCAGGATGAGTTCTTAAAGGTCGCGCGTCACCAAACCAACGAAGTGCATGGTGACCATAAAGAAACCATTGATGGTCACAAGACAACACAAGTAAACAGCACGTTTACCGAGACAGTGGAGCAAGACGTCACTGTTACTTACAACGCCAACGAAACTCAGTATGTGAAGAACAATTCTGATTTGGAAATTGGTGATAACCGCACAACCAAGATCGGTAAGAACGACGACTTGGATGTGGGTGAAAACAGCAACCTGACTGTCGGCGCTTCTAAGAGCTCTGATATTGGTGCTGACGATAACCAAACGGTAGGTGGTAACTTAACCGTATCGGTGAAAGGTAACACGTCTTATAAAGCCGATGGTGCGACGCAAATTATCAGTGGTGACAAGATTGTATTGAAAACGGGAGGTTCTTCCCTAGTGATGAACAGTGACGGTTCAATCAAGCTTTCTGGCTCTTCAATCACCATTGAAGGCAGTGATAAAGTCGTCGTGAAAGGTGGTAACGTAGCGATTAACTAATGATGGAAAAACAACCTCTTATTGCAGAAACCATCACGAAACAGCAAGCCGAATCACCGGCTTGCTTTTCGCGTTTTGGAACCATAGTCGCCATCAACGAATCGACGGGAAGTGTCCGTGTCGATTTTGATGGCAATCCATTTAATCAACCGCTCACTGCAAGGTTAGGGCGTGGCTTTCGTCGCAGTGAATTACAGATGGCAATAGATAACAAACTGAGTTGTCGTATTGAATTTATGAACGACGACTTAAGCTTGCCTCTCGTGACGGACATTTTTTTCTCCATTCTGAATGACTCTGATGAGTTCGTGTTGAGAGCGAAAAAGATGGTGATAGAAACCGAGCAAGAACTGATCGTCAAAAGCGGTGAGACAGAAACGCGCTACAGTGGGCGTGATGGCCGAATTACGACAAAAGCGAAATACGTCACCTCACAAGCAGAAAAAGCTCAAAAGATTCAAGGCGGAACGATCGCAATTAACTGATTACCTCGTGTTAACTAATTGTAATCGAATTATCGCACGCTAATAACGGATAAGTAGATGCGACAAAGAATAGGTGTCGAACACCTGAATGCACCCATAACCAACCAACTCGTTGAAAGCGCTTTAGCAAATGCAGAGCTCGCGATTAACGAGCTTTCCCAATTACCAGCACCTTGGCTGGATTTCTGTCATGAGAAACTGTCGATAGCGTCTGAAAGTCTCGGTTTTTTACTAAGACAACGTGTCCAAATTCATAAAAAAGGTTACCCAAGTCGAGAGATTGATTATCTCAAATTGATAGAACGTCAAATTGAAGAAATCAAACAGGTTTATCTTTCTTTCTACCGGCTCGCTCCGGGATTGATTCACCAACTAAAAAGCCAGGAACCAGACATTTATGTTTGGCTCACGTTGCAGAATGAGCTAGGTGCAGAGATTGATAATCTGTTGTGTGGCTTGAATTTACTTGAAGAGCTAGACACCAAAACCGCGATGGTGTTCGTGACGCAATCACCTGTTGAACACCTAGATAGCGTGATGTCTGAGTTGATTGAAGGTAAAGCGAAATCGAGCGCGTTTTACTTTGAATGCTTGCGAGTACGGCAGGCATTGAGCGTTGCCCTGATCAAGCGTTGGCATAAAGCAGATATCATTCGTTCCAATGTCGCATTACCCCTGTTGGCACTGCAAGATGTAGAAGAGGGCATTGAGTGGATCAACGAGCATGCAAATGGTGAGCAGTACCTGTTCGAACGTTTGATCACCAAACGTGACAGAAACACTTGGTTCCGCCAATGTTTTGGTATTGACCCGAGTGGATTGCCTTCGGCACAAGTGCTAACTTTCGCCAAACTTTTGGAGCTCAAAGAGTTTGAATCCTTTGATATATCTTCATCGCTGGCGCCTGTTGATTTTGCACTAACGGGTGATTGGAAACTGGTGCCTGAGATCATCGAGCAGTTAGAACGCCTAGAAGAAGACGAAGGTGAGGTTTGGATTCAAGCCCTGTATGTCGTCTACGGAAAGCTCCTTCCTCTTACTCCTCAAGAAGTGGGTGTTGAGTATGAATGGGAAGAGATTGTCGATTTACTCAATGAGTGGCTTGAAGACGAAAAGCACGTTCAAAACCTGCCAAGCCGTTTGGGCTTTGCGTTGAGCTTCGAGTCAACATTGACAGCGATGCAAGATGCCAATGTTGATGTCATGTTTCGTGAATGGTTGTGGCGACAAATTTGCATTCAATCCAGAGCTTATGTCCCTTGGGATATGGCGATGCCAATCCATCAGCAAGATTGGAATTTCAACAACTTGAAGGCAGCGCCTTCGGCAAGCGAGCGATTTAATTTAAGGAATAGCAATGCAGTTATGGGATATTGAAGCACACCCTGAGCTATCGCTTAAAGGGCGCTTTCAACGTGATGAAAACGGCGATGAAGTGTGGGTTGTTGTAGCTAAACGTACTTGGCAGTTTGACGGCGCCGTATGGCATGAACTTGGTGAAAGTGAGATTTTCGATGATCCTCAATACTTGGGGGAAGAAGGTTTCTCGGCAATGAAAGTCGATCATGAATTCGTATACACCAAAACCAATACTGATGTGCTCATTTACGGCAAAGCACGTAGCTACGCGAAGAAGCCAGTGACTTATCAAGAGTGCCGAGTGTTGATTGATGGCCATATCGACAAGACCTTAGCTATTCACGGTGAACGTGTATGGGTTGAACATGGTGGCAGTATTACGCTCAGTAAGCCGATTCCTTTTATCGAAAAAGACATCGATTATACCTGTGCCATAGGCGGCGATTTACGTAACCGCGTTGGTGGTGGTGTTGCAGACTCTAGCAAAGAATTACTCGATCAACCGGTGCCTTCGGTGTTTTATCCAAGAGAAGATTGGAGTGCTACTACGAAAAAGCTGCGTGTCGCTGGTTTTGGTCCTGTTCCGCCTTTCTTTGAGTCTCGCCAAAAACTCGCTGGCACATTTGATGAGGATTGGATAGAGAACCGTAAACCGATGTTGCCTGTGGACTTTGATAGACGTTTTTTCCAAAGTGCACCTGTAGACCAGCAGTGCAAAGGCTTTCTTCATGGTGGTGAAAGGTTAATGATGAGTGGTTTTTGTCACGACGACACCATTTCATTCCGCATCCCAAAAGAAAAGTACCGCGTGATTGCAACGTTCAAAGACGATAGCTACCAAGCCGATATGTCGATGTATACCTTGTTTGTTGATGCTGAAAAGAAAACCGTTTCAATCAGTTATACCTCAGCGTTCCCTTGTCAGGGTAAAGAGCACTTGCTTGTATCGACTGCAATTTCCAAACTGGAAGAGGTAAGTGAACATGCATAACTCGACTGGTCGCTATGTTTTGGGCATGGAAGTAATGACGCCAATGGGGATGAACCTCGATATCGCAAGTAGCGTTGCTCATGCCGATTTAGCTCGATTTGAACAAGTAGTCGGTGATGATGGTATTGAGCGCTTTACCTACGCGAAAATTGACTACACCAAAGAGAACGAGTTGTTTGAGAAAACTTGTGAGATAACGAGCAATCTACTGGACTCTTTATTGTTGCAATTGCCGCGTTCTTTGAAGCCGATTCCATTATTGATCGCAGTGCCAACGTCAATTTCATTAGTGAAAATGCAAGAATGGCTTGGAGAAAGTGACTATTCTGACTTTCTTTCTGTGGTCGAAGCAGTGCACGCGAGTGGCCCTCGCTTTGTGTTACAAGCAATGAAGTCACTCGATAAATACGACGCCATGATGTGTATTAGCGTCGACTCTTTGGTGAGTTCACTACAATCGTTGATTAACGAGGCGATGGTAATGAGCACCAATAATCCATGGGGCGTTATTCCTAGTGAAGGTGGTGCTGGGTTAATTTTATGTAGAAGAAATACAGTAGAAACATTAAAACTCAAACCCCAAGCGCAATTAGGCTATATCGATACGGAATTAAATACGTCAGATAGAAGAGGGATGTTTCGGCTGGTTCAACGTTCAAGTAAAAAACTGGCATCCTTTGGTGAGGTTTTTTCGGATATGTCGAACCTTCGTGCTCAAACTGAAGATTATGGCTTTGCATTGGGTGCAAAAGCAGAACGCTTTACTTATCCCGAACAACCTCAACTTATCAATGAGTTATGGGGAACAATGGGTAGCTGCTCCTCGCTTGCACTAGTCGCTTATGCGGTTAAAACTCATCACTTTAATCAACCTACGTCATTGTTAATGTTTGATTTAAATGGTGATAAAGGGCTACTCCAATTATTGTCTTGTTAATTGGACTACACACGTAAAATAAATAAAGGCACAGTTTGTTTGATTGGTATTTAAAGCGTCAAAACAACGTAACTAATGTAGTGAAAGCGTAAGTCAAAGAGTCTGATAAATTAGTAATAATCACTAAAGTAATAGACTTACTGTTCGTTTTAAATACCAGCCTTGAAACAAGGATGTTTCAGCCAATATTATTCCACCCTAATAATATTTGTTCGATGAAAGAGTGCAAAGTGTCTGATAAGCAGGGAGCAGCCAAAGGATATATTGATCAATTGGTTGTTAAAGCCATTGAGAAAAAGAAACAGAACGAGCAAAGATTGGCGCAAAAGAATAAGCCAAAGCTTGAGTACGTTCTTTTTTCGCAATTTGATGTACTAGACACGCTACCTTCAAAAAATGGTAGAACTACGGTTTACCATCTCGCCAAAAAAGGCCAGCCGGAAAAACAGATCTGCTGCAAAGTCGTCAACGAGGATGCACCAGAAATGGCCAATAAAATGTTGGTTAATGAAGCCAGTCGCTTAGAGATCTCTCAGCACCCTAGTGTTGCGGATTTCATTAAAGTCGGCAATGAGTTCGAGCGCCCATATTTAATGTACGAGTGGATCCAAGGTGAATCACTGGCAGAAAAGATGGAGCGTCATTCAACCAAAGGCTTCCGTCACGATCATATTGCTTGGTTGGTTTACCAATTAGCGGGTGCGCTTGAATTTATGCACACCAGAGGCATCTGCCATCTCGATATCAAACCATCGAATGTTTTGGTGAGTGAGGGCGATTACGTCAAACTGATCGATTTCGGTGCTGCTCGCTACATCGGTGAGACAGAGTCTCACGCCGAAGCGAGTCTGAGCTATGCGTCGCCACTCTACCTAGAAACGGGCACAACAGAACCTCAAGACGATGTTTATTCCTTGGCGTTGCTCACAGGGCATTTGTTTTTGGGCTCTATCTTTGGTGATGCTTGGCATAAACAGTTGAAGGACCGCAAGCGTCCCGCACTCATTCCAAACCATATTTGGAAATTGCTGAAACAAGTGATCAAAAACCCGAGAGGGCATGGCTATACGGCGATTTCTTTTGCTCAGCAACTTGCTCGTATTGATACGCAGTCTATTGACTCACAATCGAACGCTCCTATTTTCAGTAGCTTGCGTAACGCAGACTTACTTCTTACTCATTGCAGGCCGCAAGATAAATCGAGCTACGGACGTTTCAAAATCTTAGAGGCGAGCCTAGTGCTTAGCGTGGTTGCTATTACGGGCAGTTACTTGTACCAACAAAATCAACCAGAATGGAAAACCATCGTTAAGACTGAGCAATCGATTTCACAGACTGAAACGCCATTGGTGAGTACGATCAAACCAGCACAAACCGCTTCTTTCTTAGCGCAACCGCCTTGGGATATTGAATACGCGCTCAACGATATGGAAAAAAATGTGGTGACCACCGCACCATATCGAGAGGCTTTCCAAGTTCAGCAGATGAAACTGTCTAAGTTGTACAAGAAGAATCAAAGCCAACTGACGGCGTACCAAAATTTAGCTGACGACTTGCCAAAAACCTTGGTCGATATTCGTAAAGAGCTGGTCACGCTGCGCGAGAACCTGGTCGACGATGGCGCGTTGTTCCCTTACGCCGATAAAACGCTGACCAAAGTGATGGCAGGCTTAAATGTTGCTACGGTTGACTCAATGAAGCTGTCTGCGGTTGCGGGTAGCAAAGATGAGCAAATTGCCAATTTGATTTTGGCAGGTGAAGCGAAACAAGCGGACGATGAAATGAAAGCGGCTTGGTTGCTTAACCAATCTGAGGCTTACTTCTACAGCCAAGTGCTACCGAAGAAGGTATTGAAAAGCATCAATGAATCCATTGAGCAGCATGCCAAAGATCACTATTACACCAAAGCAATTGACGAAGCGAAAGCCGCAAAAGCCTACTTCGGAAATACGCCGGAACTAAGTAAAAAAGTAAAAGATCTAATTGTCGCAAGAAGTGAATACATCTTGTTTAGTACGGTGACAGAACAATCCGTTTTTGAACAGCAGAAATTGCATGACTCTTTGGCGGATCTAGAGCGTAACGCACCTAAGAAATTTCGTGAAATTACTGAGTTGCTAAACGGTATGGCTTCGGATTCTATCGATAAAAGTCATCAACTTTCTAAACCTGCACATGGTGCGATTGCTGTCGAAAGAGCAATCAAAGATTACTTGTTGTCGGAAGGACGAGGTTAGTTATGTCAGTGATTGATATCGAACGTTTACTTACCCCTATTTCCGATGCAAATCCAGTCGGCGAAGACGCGCGTTATGAGTTTTGCTATGAAATGATGGAAGCCGAAGTGAAGAAGTTTGGCTCTTTGTTTGGTGAAACAGTCGAATGGGACGTTGTAAAAACGCATGCAACGGAAGTTCTTGAATTGCACAGCAAAGATCTCAAGGCAATCTGTTATCTCATTCGAGCGCTTACAGAAGAATCCGATTTAGAAGGGTTTGAGCAAGGTTTATTGTTGCTTAATGGGGCGTTAACGCATTTTGGTTCAAATCTTTACCCAACTCGAAAGCGGGGTAGAGATGGTGCAGTCGAGTGGCTGAACCATCAGTTTAAGCTGGTGAGCGGTAAGTTATCGGAAAGTTCGCAGCCTTGGGAACTTGTATCCCGCTGTATTAGCACGATTGAAGACGTTCAGCGCCAGTTTGATGATGTATTCCAAGACTCGGAAGCGGACCTTTTTGAGATTCGCACCCAACTGAATATGTTATCGCAACAAGCAGGTGTTGAGTCTACAGAGACTGAAGATACTGCCTCTTTTGAGCAAAGCGCGCCAGCACAAGCTGTACCAACAGAAACAGCGACAGGAACACATAATCCGAGCTCTGAACAAGCCGCGGTAAGCAAGCCTGCGCCTGTTGCAGCAAAACCTACCGTGGTAAAGAAGACTGTTACCCAAACGGTTGACGTTGATACGGATTTCTCTTCGCCTACAGCATCTAAGCGCACTTTAAAGAAGGTCGCAGAGGTTATGCTTTATTCCAATGCAAGCGATCCTCTGGCCTATCGAATTTATCGTCATCTGACTTGGGATGACATTGATGATTTACCAGACCATCAAAACAACGAAACACCGTTGAGTTTAGCGGTTTCTTCCGATCAACAAGCGGAGTATCGGGACAAAGCCAATCAAGAAAGTGATATCGACACGATTAAGCGCTTAGAACGCACACTGACCGATGCGCCTTTTTGGCTGACGGGTCATTTCTATGTGTATTCAATGCTCACTAACTTGGGCTTTGATGATGCTGCAACCGCGGTGATGCAAGAGGTGAAACGTTTCGTTGATTCACTGGAAGGCATCGAACACCTTTCATTTAAGAATTCTATACCATTTGCGGATGAAGCAACCTTGAGTTGGCTATCGACTCAAGTTGCAGGTTCATCGAGCTCAGCTTCTGTCATTCAGACAGTGGTGATTGCCGAAGAAGATTCTTCGCTGATGGAGGATATCACCCTAGAGAACCTAGGGGAACGTGCCGCAGAACTTGCTCGCAAACTCGAACTGGATAGCTCGGGACGTGGGCAATTTATGCTGTATTTACAATTGATAACAGCTTACCAGTCTGTTGGGTTATACCCGTTGTGCTTACCGTATCTTGAGAAGAGTTGGGACGTACATCAGGAATTTAATCTTGAGAGCTGGGAACCACACTTATCTTTGCAACTAAAAGACTTAATTCGAAAAACACTCCATCCGTTATTCCGAACTAAGGATCTTTTGCCTGCCAAGTATGAACAGTGGAAAGCAATTTATGACTGATTACAGAGTTAGATAAGGAACTAATTATGTCACGTGACGGCTCGGTGGCTCCTAAAGAGCGAATTAATATCCGTTATGTTCCAGCAACTGGTGATACGCAAGACGACGTAGAACTGCCGCTGAGCATGATGGTGGTTGGTGACTTTACTGCACGTGCAGATGAGACGCCAATCGAAGAACGTACGCCAATTAACATCGACAAAGACAACTTTAACGAAGTGCTAGAAGGCATGTCTCCGAACGTTAGAGTAAATGTTGAAAACCGTCTTTCTGATGAAGAAGGTGCGCAAATCGGTGTTGATCTAACGTTTGAGAACATGAAGGACTTCTCTCCTGAAGCTATCGCTAAGAGCGTTCCAGAGCTAAACAGCTTGCTAGAGCTTCGTGAAGCGTTGGTCGCGTTGAAAGGCCCACTAGGTAACGTTCCTGCATTCCGTAAGAAGATCGCTTCGGTTCTTCAAGACGAAGATGCGAGAAAGAAACTGTTGGATGAACTAAGCATTGGCAACGACCAAGAAGCGAAAGAAGAGTAAGGGATATCATGTCTGCAGAAGCACAAGCGCCAGAACAAGAAGCAGCCTTAGTTGAATCAGGCTCACTTCTGGATAGCATTCTTAACGAAACTCGTTTAAAGCCAAGTGATGAAGGTTTTGATGTCGCAAAGCGCGGCGTTGAAGCATTCATCAGTGAGCTACTAAGCAGCTCAAACACAGAGAAAGTGGATCAGTCTTTGGTTGATCTTATGATTTCTGAAATTGACCAAAAATTGTCTAAGCAAGTTGACGCGATTCTTCATAACGAAGAAGTTCAAGCGATTGAATCAACGTGGCGTGGTCTTAAGTACCTTGTCGATCATACTGACTTCCGTGAGAACATTCAGATTGAATTGATCTCTGCGAAGAAAGACGAAGTGCTAGACGATTTTGAAGACGCGCCTGAAGTGGTGAAGTCTGGTCTATACAAACAGATCTACACTCGTGAATACGGTCAATTCGGTGGTAAACCAGTTGGCGCTGTAATCTGTGATTACGACCTGTCAGCGTCGTCTCCAGACATCAAACTGATGGAATACATGGCAAACGTGGGTGCAATGTCTCACGCGCCGTTCATCACGTCTGCGTCTTCGAAGTTCTTCGGCCTAGACAGCTACGAAGAACTGCCAAACCTGAAAGATCTTAAGTCAGTCTTTGAAGGTCCACAGTATACGAAATGGCGTGGTCTACGTGAGCACGAAGATGCGCGTTACCTAGGTCTATGTACGTCACGCTTTATGCTTCGTACGCCTTACTCAGTAGAAGATAACCCAATTAAAGCGTTTGACTACGATGAGCAAGTAACAGACAGCCATGATAACTACCTATGGGGTAACTCAGCGTACGCAATGGCGTCTAAGATCAGTGAATCATTCGCTAAGTACCGTTGGTGTCCAAACATCATCGGCCCTCAAAGTGGTGGTGCGGTTCAAGATCTACCGGTTTACAACTTTGAAGCAATGGGTCAAATTGAAACTAAGATCCCTACAGAGATTCTTGTTTCTGACCGTCGCGAATACGAACTAGCAGAAGAGGGCTTTATTGCTCTAACTATGCGTAAAGGTTCTGACAACGCTGCATTCTTCTCGGCAAACTCTATTCAAAAACCAAAAGTGTTTGCGAATACGCCAGAAGGCAAGCAAGCAGAGATGAACTACAAGCTAGGTACTCAGCTACCTTACATGTTCATCATCAACCGTCTAGCGCATTACATCAAAGTACTACAGCGCGAACAAATCGGTTCTTGGAAAGAGCGCTCAGACCTAGAAATCGAATTGAACAAGTGGATTCGTCAATACGTTTCTGACCAGGAAAACCCGCCAGCAGAAGTACGCGGTCGTCGTCCACTACGTGCTGCTAAGGTTGAGGTATCAGACGTAGAAGGCGATCCAGGTTGGTACAAAGTATCAATGTCTGTACGTCCTCACTTTAAGTACATGGGCGCGAGCTTTGACTTGTCACTGGTAGGCAAGCTAGATCAATAACCCATTACTGATAATATCAAGCAGCCAGTGAAGACTGGCTGCTTTTTTCGTAGGACCGAATATGGAAAAAGGTTATCGTCTTTTAGAGCGCATCGAGCTTGGTGAGCCCAAAAACTGCTACGAGAAAGTCGTTTCTCATCGCCATCTAATTGAGTCGATTCACTCGCATTTGGCGGATTTGCTAAACACGCATTCGGGCAACGCGATGATAGATAATGAATACGGCTTACCCGATTTTAATGATGTGCTCTCCAACAATACGAACCTCGTTCGCCACATTCAAAAAAACATCACATCAACCATAGAACGCTTTGAACCGCGATTGCTTAATGTCGAGGTTCACTACCGCGAAGACCACCACAACCCTTTACAGCTTGGTTTTGGTATTCGAGGCGAAGTTTCCCATAACGGCGGTAAGGTCCCAATGTCAATCGATGTCTACATGGGAACTGACGGCCAATTTAACGTTTAGTAGTAGGTGCCACTTGAGTAACAGTAAATACTTTCAAGATGAACTCACGTATTTGCGCGAATCGGGTAGTGAGTTTGCCAAATACCATCCTAAGTTAACTCACTTTCTGTCAGAAGGAACCTTCGACCCAGACGTTGAGCGATTGCTTGAAGGTTTTGCCTTTTTAACTGGCCGAATCCGCGAGAAGATTGACGATGAACTGCCTGAGCTTACGCAATCTCTTATGACGTTGTTGTGGCCGCATTACATGCGTTCCATTCCTTCTCTGTGCGTCAGTGAACTTAAACCTCACACTGGCAGTGTCACTGAAAAAACCGTGGTAAAACGGGGCGCAGAAATGGCGAGCGAGCAGGTAGAGGGAACGCAGTGTTTATTCCGTACATGTTATGACGTCAACCTTTACCCAATTACGCTTACCAATATTGAACAAACCAACAGCCGCACCAGCTCCGCGATTGATGTGACGTTATCAACAGAACATGGTTTGGAACTTTCGCGCATTGGTTTGGATACATTACGTCTTCACCTTCATGGTGAAATTCATATTACGCGCACCGTTTTTCTTTGGTTATTCCGCTATTTAGATTACGTTGAGCTGGATGTTGGTGGTGGCTACAAGCATCGCCTTGGCCCTGAATATGTCGTGCCAGTTGGGCATGAAGAAGATGAAGCGCTGTTGCCTTACAGCAAAAACTCGTTTGCCGGTTATCGCTTACTGCAAGAATTCTTCTCTCTTCCAGACAAGTTCATGTTTTTTGACATCAAAGGTCTAGAATGGCTAAAAGGGATTCCTCAACGCAGCACGCTTAAGGTGAAGTTCCATTTTAAACGCGCTTTACCTTCGGAAGTGGTACTCAAAGACAAGCACTTACGATTGCATTGTACGCCGGCGGTTAACTTGTTCGAGAAAGACGGCGACCCTATTCGCTTAGAGCATCGCCGAAACGAATACAAAGTTCGCCCGCAAAGCAACAACCAAGAACACTATGAAGTGTATTCTATCGAGCAGGTAGAAAGTTGGAGCAAAGATGAGCGTCGTCGTAAACCGTTGATTGAGTTCGAATCGTTCGAGCACCAAATCAACCAGCGAGACAAACGCGAGTTCTACAAATCCAAAGTCGGCGAGCGCGTGAGTGGTCGCGGGCTCGAACGCTATATTTCATTCCACACGCACAATGGTGATATTGCAGACCTAGGTACTGAGACCGTACTGATGAAACTGCAATGCAGCAACGCGGATTTGGCCGAGCGTTTGTCAGTAGGGGATATTACTTACGCAACCCATAAATCCCCAACGTACGCAACGTTTAAAAACATCACTAAGCCAACGCAGTCGGTGAGTCCCCAAGTGAACGGTGAGCTGCAGTGGCAACTCATTGCGAATATGTCGCTTAACTATTTGTCATTGGCAAACATTGACGTGCTTAAAGTGCTGCTATCAACGTATGACTTCCACTCGCGTGTTGACAGACAGGCACATCGAGCATCGATTCATCGTTTAGATGGCATTATCTCGTCGGAAATGAAGCCTATTGATCGTGTGTTCCGCGGTGTCTCCGTAAGGGGTAACCAGTTTAAGCTCGTGACGAACTCCAAGTTCTTCGTCAACGAAGGTGACATGTTCCTTATGGCGAACGTATTGAACGAGTTCATCCGTTTGTATTCAAGTGTGAATTCGTTTACTGAACTGGAAGTTTTTGATGAAGCCAGCGGTGAAGTCTATAACTGGACGAGCCTAATTGGGCAGCAGACGATTCTATGATTAATACACTCTCTGATAAGTCGAATGAATTTAGCTTCTATCAAGCGGTCTTACTGTTGGAGAAGCATTACCAACTGCAACCTGAAACAAACTTTGTCGCTGTTGGTGAAAACAAATATTTTCATCAAGAACGCATCGAGTTTAGTGTTTCGCCGAATTTGTCTTTTCCGAAGAGCGATATGGACTTTATCGCTCACATGGAAAGAAACGGGCAACAATACTCTCGCGTAGAGACGAATTTTCTGGGTTTACATGGTTCTAGCTCGCCACTGCCTGCGTCTTATACTGAAAAACTCGCAGGCCGCGATCCAGAAGATAACCCTGTTAAAGATTTCTTCGATTTCTTCCATAACCGTTATACCAGTTTGCTGTACCGAGTATGGAAGAAATACCGCTATCACGTGCAATATCAAAGTGGCGCAAGTGATGCGTTTTCTGGTCGCATTCTGCATCTAGCTGGCTTGTCTGGCGTGATGCAAGATAGCGATGTCGCGGAGTTGGATAGAGCGAAAATCCTCTCTTATGTAAACCAACTCTCAACGCGAACGCGTTCACCCAAGCTTATCTCCGGCATTGTTGCTCACTACTTCTCTTTACCGAGCGTTAGAATTGAAGAGTGGGTTCATCGCCGAGTGGAAATTGCAGAATGCCAACGCAATAAGCTAAATCGAGCGAACTGTGTGTTAGGTCAGAGCTTGCACCTTGGCCAAAGCATTTCGGATTTGAACGGAAAGTTTAATCTGTGCATCGACAACATCGATTTCGAAACGTTTAGGAAGTTCTCTTACGATGGCGAGTTACACAATACGCTGGTGGGACTGATGCGGTTTATTTTACGAGACCCAATGTCTTGGGACCTCAAGCTAACGGTTAACTTAGACTCAATACCAGAAAACAATCTCGGTCAAGGTGAAGGGAATAGCCTAGGACAAACCTTTTGGCTTGGAAATCCTAGTGATAAAGACGCCAAGATTCGCGTCATTGGAAGCATATAAGAAAACCGCTCATTTTGAGCGGCTTTTCGTTTGGGAACAACTTTACTGATTAAGCAGTAATTCAGCTTAGCGACTGATTGGCTGGTGCAGAACCACGGTTGTATCGAGCTTTTGAATCCCACTGAATGATTCAATCTCGTTACATAGGTGGTGAATTGATTGCAAGTCCGGCGCTTCGATAAGAGCAATGATGTCGAAGCTACCACCAACAACGCTGGTTAAACGAACTTCAGGAATCTCTTTTAAGGCACTTGTTACTTCATTTTTTTTGCCCTTTTCGCAAGAGATGAGCAGGTAACTCGCAGCCTTTCGACCTTCATTTTCTACTCGGATCTGAGCGGTATAGCCTTTGATGATCCCTGTCTTTTCTAGCCTGTTAATTCTTTCTGCAACAGCAGTACGTGACAAACCGATGTTTCTAGATAGGTTCGCAATTGATTCGCGTCCGTTTGATAACAGACTGGAAAGGATTTTGCGATCCAACTTATCTAAGCCTTGTAAAGTCATGTTAGAAATCATGTGTTCTGCCTATTCTGGTTTTTATATTGTTATTAAATCGACTCTGGAAGTGTAAAGTTATACAGCTCAGCCAGAGTGAATGGGTTTTTCTGTGTCAATGGGGTGATACGTAGGCTCAAATCCCTTCCTGACACTTTTATGTCACTGACGAAGCTACCGTTATGAGTGTTTGTCAGGGTCGAATCACCTAGCAATCTGTATATCGCCCACTGACCACTCTTATTAAGAACGTGTTGCTTACCCTCGTCGGTTACATCTTGTATCGTGATGCTAATGTTGAAGTCGCCATTCTGCGGTGGCCACTCCATTTCACGAATTCGGCTTGGACCGTGATAGTAGTTAATATCAGTGTCAGCGATTTTTAAGCTGGCTCTGATCGCACTAGAATCAAGATCTAATACTTTGGCGCTAAACGGAATATAAACTCGGTTTGTGCTCTTATTAATCAACGTATCGCGGATAACATTGTAATTACGCAACTGTACCAAAAGGGCAGGTGACAGTGGCATTGTTTCGCCATCTACCTGTTTCGGTGTCCATAAGTTTGTGTCGTAAAACGGCGCAAAGTTTTTCTGAATAAATGTGTCTAACAAACCACCTGATGCAAACAGCAATTCGAAATCTTCGATTGAAATTTCTTCAGTTGCGGTGAGATCAAATGGATATTTACCAAGCCCTAGCTCTTTAAACTTGGTGTAAATCTCGCTGTACCATTGGGTTTGAATGCCTTTTGAAGATTCAGCAATCATCACGGACCAACTTTGCTGTACCACATCTAACAACCAGCTACGTACTGGCTCCGGTGACTTCTGAGCAATCTGCTTAAGCTTGATCAATGGGTCAGCTTCGGTACTGTTCATTCTGCGCTGAGCGGCTGCCAAAGCGGCCATTTGTGGATCTGGCGCGTCCGCAATGTCTTTCATGTAAGTACGAACGCGGCTCAATGCTGCAATGGTTTCATCCCATGGAGTAGGGGAGTTCGGTGTTTCACTGACTTGTAATTGGTTGAGTAAGTGGAACGCTTGTTCTACGCGCTTCATGAGCAAGTAGTCAGGTTTCACGGCTTCTTCAACCGCTTCCGAAGCAGAATCAGCTACTTCTAACAACTTAGGATTGACTTGCGAAATCAGAGCGTTCTTCTCTCCAATCGGCGAAAATTGAGTGTTGGCATACACTTGTTTCAACACCGTTGTCATCGGAGATGAAGGGCCTGAAATCAGGTCAATCGCGTTTGTTAAATCACCTACATTGCTGTAGTGCTGAACTTTGAGTTCGCCCAGTGCGTTTCGCCAGTAGTTGATGTAATCATCGGTGTATTTCTTACGCACTTGCGTCTTGAAAGCATCTTGCTCTGGTTTGGTTGGGATAACATGATTTGACAGGCCAAGAACCCAGTTATCAGTGATGACGTGTTGTGACATCAAGTCGACACGTGGACGATAGAAGGTGCTAAAGCCAGTCGAAGTATAGATTTTATTGATGATCAGACGGTTGTCGTCCAATGGTTCGTTAAAGACGTTATTAAACTCAAAACCCACTGCACGTTGAAGATCAAGCGTACCGAGGTCGATGGCATCGGCTTGATTCAAAATGCCAGCGTAAACCAAGTCTACGTTTGAGTTTGCGAGTAATGAACGTCGAGTTGCGCGAACGATGTCCATGCTAATGTCGACAGGAGCGAACTGCGTACGAAAGTAAGCATCAAGATAGCGCATTGCTTGGTTTACAACGTCAGGTTGACTGCTTAGATCATTCATCATGGCCAACGTTTGATGACGCAAGAATTGAATGTCGCGTTTAGAAGGATCGTTCAGCATCAAATAGCCTTTCAGCAAAGGCAATGAGTGGCTAAAGTCATCTTGGCTATGAGTCAGTTGTAGGCGGTAACCTTTTTCGACAACGGGCATCAGCTGCTGAGCCACTTCTTTTAGTAGCGCCTCGTACGCGATCTTAGTGCTCTTATCTAAACGACTGATATTCAGTGGTAGTACTTCGTTATCTAGCTCTTTTGAGCCTTCTAACCAGGCACTATAAGACGGTTGGATTGCTCGAGTTGCATTGACCAGCAGTTGATTGAAGCTCGCTTCTTGCTCTGCCTGAGCAGCGTCGTCGATACCAAGCAATTGGTTGATCACTCGTAAGTTACTGTCGAGTGTTTTAACGAAGAAATAACCACCGCCCGCGAGAATGACGACAGACACGAACATCGCAAGATGACTTTGTCGTTGAATCAAGCGCAGGTAGGTTTTGTTCTCACCCGCAAAGTCGCTCTCAGGAAGGATCTGAGAATCGATTAGGAATCTTGAGAAGTAGGGCGTTTCCGTTAACTGAGTATGCTCAGATGCGATAATCGGTAAGTTGAAGTAGTTACTGCAACTCTTCGCCAGCAGGTTATATTTGCGACCGCCTTGTAAACTCGAACAGAAGAAAATTTCACGAATATCCAATGCGTAAACACCGCTGTTTGACTCACATAAGCGTTCAAGGGTGTAGCTTACCTCAGATTGAGCAAGCTCAAACTGCTTAGGGAAAGAAAGGATAGCTTGCTTTTCGTCGATCTCGGTTGAGTTAGCAGAAGAATCCAAGGCGTTGCTTTCCAGTACTTTTACTAGATTACGGTAGCCGTCTTTGTAGTACTCAGTGATCACGCCTTTTGCTTCTTTGAGGGGAATAGAAAGGAATTCAACACGCGTCTTCAGCGAGCTGAAATGCACGTATTCTTTAAAGCCGTCCAGTTTATCTAACTTAGACATCATCAAATAAACTGGCAGTGCAGATGACGTTTTTTCGCTGATTGACGTCATACGCTGTAGCAACGCTGTCATGGTGTAGTCTTTCTGCTCTGGCTCAGAAACGATCAGGAACTCAAAGTCGATAAAGAACAGGCAACCAGCAAAAGGCTTTCTAGGACGATGGAGGATGACTTCGTTAATAAACGTGTTCCACAGCGAAGCATCGCTACTCGATACTTCTTGGAATACCAAACGCTGATCGGGCTTAATGTAGACCGCACTGTCGGACTCGTACCATTCAAAGAAATCGTTTTTGGCTGTACGCGTTCTATCCATTGGTTTAATTGCACTGGAATTAAACAAAAATTGACGTCGTCCAGACCCTTTATTACCAATCATCAGATAGATTGGTTTTTTACCCACGTTAGAGAGGAGAGGGCGAATCACCATGGACAGCGCTTCTTCCTCTGTTTCTAGGCGTTGTGCCTTAGCGTTATTCTTTTTCTTAAACCACAAAGTGAATTGAAAAATAATGTAGAAGGTGGCAATAACACCAAGGCCAACCCAAAGGTAAAGCTTGTCTGCGTCTTCAAGCCAGAATAAATATACCGCAGCAAGTATTGCGGCGAATATCAGTGCCACAAAGGTCGAAACCACGATCGGGTTTCTGAGTATTTTTTGTTTGAACATAAGCCTATAACTTCTTTTACTTGTATCGTTATTTATTGTCGGTTGTCGCAGTTTGTAGCTGGTTTATCTTATATAGGTAGGTGTTCAGTAAAAGGAGAGAGCGATCAATTTCCTTTTGCTGGGTATTCTTTTCAGCGTATTCAATTCGACCAAGAAGCGGAAAGAGTGAATTGCTGTACTCATACGCTTTCTTTGAATCTTTATCTGAATTTTGCTTCGCTACATTGGCAAATACGGTCCTAGCATAGGCAAATCGTTTATATATAACATCGAATTCAGCCTCGAAACGAGAACGTTGCTCTAAAAAATTCTCACGAAGTTGCTGCGCAGACGATGAGTCTGGATAAAGTACAGTTAATTCACTGGTTAGCTTATCTATCGTATTTACCTTACTGACTTTGACCGGATCGATTGTCCAATCTGTCATCAGAACGTCGAGACGATCCACCGTGGTTGATCTAAGAGACGTAAGGTATTCCTTGTTTTTAACGCTCAGGGAATCAACCAATGTCGTCAATTCGCTTAAAGAGGCGTGTTCAATTTGACCTTTGAGTGTTTGGTATTGGTGTTGTTTATAAATGAAGTGCGACGCAAAAGCGGCAACCATTAAACCAATAACAGAGTAAACCATTACTTTGCTCGACTTAGAGGATTCAACTTCTTTCTCTTCATCGACTTTTGGTTGAGTTTTGGCAGCAACCGCCTTTGTTGGAGGAGCGATCTCTACTTTAATGCCTGTACTTTCCACTGGCTTGGCTTGTTTTGCTTCTATCGCTTTGTTTTCTTTTGCCTTTGTCTCTTTAAGCTCTTCAATCCATTGATTCAAAATACGACGAATACGACCAAACGAAGGGGCTTTGATACCGTAGTGAAGGCGAAGTTCTTCTTCGATTCTCAAGCACAATTGATGAGCCGCTTCAATCAGCGGTAACTCTTCAGGGCGTACTTTGTGCTTGTTGATACGTTTTTCGGTGTTTTCTACCATCCATTCGATTGCTCCCATGCGAGCATTAGTTTTGGAGTGCTCTGGGTAGGCGGTATACCAATACACAACACACAAATCGAGTAGGGAGTTTAACCCTTCAACAAGTCCTTTTAATCCTTCGTTATGCGTGGCTGCGACAGTAAAGTAACAGCTACAGCGAAAGTCTTTCCCTTGTGTACTTAAAATCTTCTTTGAGAGCGTTTGAACCGTCTTCCATGAAACACGTCCAGTGACCTTATTTAGGTTATTTATTTGACGCTTTATTTCGTCAAAATCGTCTAAGCCATTAGGGTTTGAACCGCTGGGATTACTTTCATCGATCGGTCTTCTAGTGAAGTCGCTGAAAAACATAATGTCTAATTCCAACTGATTATATATAAAGATAGCGATACTCGAATAAAATATGAGCGAGATGCTATCGTCTTTTTTTTGAGGGATTTTATAGGCAAAAGAAAGAAATTGAATAATAAATAATATCCAAATCAATATAATTTAATTTGGTGTGATCTTCGTTCACATTTCTTATTGTCTGTATTGATTGGTAACGTATTAGCAACAGTGATGTCTGTCGCATAAATGCTTTTTGGTAGAGCAATTAATCGGCGGTAAATCATAGTTTCTGCTTATCAAATGTAACCAAAATCGGAAGCAGTATTGCAGCAACTAAATTAAATTCCTCTTGATTAGCATTGGCTTTAATAGGGTTGGCTTATTAATCTTATGCTGATTTTGAGATTTTCCTTATCATTTTTGTTCTAACATCAATTTCTATGAATAGATAGTAGTTGAATGGATATTCCTTGCTTATTCTTAATTTGCCCTCCTGCTTTCTGCAATTAATGATAGTTAAATTGATTTTATTTGTAGGTTAATTGCCTTATTTGATGGCGCTATTTTTTACCATATTGAAAAAGAAAAGAGAGTTGATATCGTTCGTCTCTAAGTATTATTACAAGGCTTACCTAGAGGGACGAAATGCTAAAACCAAGTCAAGTGGGGCTGATTTCAGCCATGTGTCTGTTTTCTACTTTTGCAGTGGCAAAAGGGGAACGGTATGGCGGGTCAGTAAACATGATTATGATGGAAAGCCACGACTATGACGAAGGTTCTAGCGGTGATCAAGATGCTTTGCGGTTTGGTTTAGTGCATACGCGACCAATCGATGAAAATAATAACCGTTGGCGCTGGTGGTTGGGCTTAAATTATCTAACAGAAGACATCGATGCTCCTGCAAATGGTGTTTATGAAGAAGTCACCAACTACGAACTTCGTGTTGTACCACAATACGCGCTCAGCTCTTGGAGCATCTTTACCCCTTACGTTGGTGCGGGCCTCTCTTTTGGTTACTCCCAGTATTCAAATCGCTGGAAGGTGGACCAAGATGGCTTTCGCTATGAACCAATTGAAGATATAGACCAGTTTGAACTTGGTGCCGTTGTTACTTTAGGTACCGCGATCAAGCTTGGTAGCAATCCAGACGCTCACATTCAAATCATTCCGCAAGCTTCCTACATTCTTCCTGTTGTAAATGACGGAGTGGGTGGCGTTGAACTCTCTGTTTCACTGCTATTTTAAGGTTTAGCAATGCGCTTACATCAGCTAGTCCTATTCATTTCTAAATGCCCAGAGGAATACACGGGTGCGAAGCATATTGAAATGCCGGAAGGTGGCGGCTCAGTAGGGCGAGCATCCAGTTGTACCTTGCCGTTAGTGGATCACAACCGCTTTATTTCAGGCACACATTGTCTGATCAGTGTTTACGGTGATACGTATTATATCAGCGATGTCAGTACTAATGGCACCATGGTAAATGGCAATAAGATCCTTAAAAATCAACCAGTATCCATTGTCGACGGTGACATTGTCTCATTAGGCCAGTACGAAATTGGTGTATCGTTAGAGCATGTCACAGCGTCACAAGACATTGCCGCAGATATTGCTCCTGAACGCGTATCTAACGATCCCCTTATTAATTTAGGTGAGGCGGTTGTTGAAGAGGAAGAAAAAGTAGGCGCGTTAGAAGATTTGTTTATGGAAACGAAGCAGGATGACGTTGATAGCCACGATCCTATCGCGCATCTAAAGTTTTCCATGCAGCGTGATGATGACTACCTAATCAGAAATGAAGAAAGGGACCAAGAGTCTCAACCGAGCCCTATCGAAAATACGCGTCAAATCGTAGACGACAGCTTCAGTATCCATTCTGAGTTGGACTTACCTAACCTGATCCCAGAAGATTGGTTAGGTGGTGAGACCAAGAGTAATGAATCAGCGCCTGTTCAGACCAAAGTCGATTTACAGCCCCAAGTAAACGCGCAACGCATTCCAGACGATTTTTACAGTAAAGAGACTTTACCAAATGTTGAAGCGCCAACGATGAGCGACCGTTCGCCAAGTCATCAAGCGAACGGTGATGCTTCATATCAACAGAGTGCGTCTAAAAGCGAACCGGTTGGACAAAAATGGGAAGAGGTTACGCAAGCGTTTATTCCTGCTTCACAAACCACAGAGAAAACTCAGCAACCAGCATCAGAAACGAAAGTTGGCTTTGTATCAAATGCGTCCTTCGATGGCTCTGGAAGTGAAACTTATAATGATATTAGCCAAGCATTTTACGAAGGACTTGGCATTACTAATCCCGATTTAATCAGTAATGAAGCGTTACTGTTTAAACAAATGGGTACCTGCTTACGTTTGTGTATCGACAACTTGCAGAAAGATCTTCACGAAGTGGAATCTTTAAAAGAAGAGGAAGGGTTAAGTCAAGCAGAGTCTAATCTTGCCGAGTTAATGTTGACGTTAAATAGCCAGAATTTGCTCGCGCCAAACGAACTGGTTGAACAGATGCTTGATGAACTTAATGACCACCAAATCATTTTTAATAAGGCACTCAATGAGTTGCTATTAGAGCAATCAGAAACTAATGACCCTGTCACGTTTGCAAATGATGTGGCAAGCAAATCGATGTTTGCGACTAAGTCCAAGCTCTGGGGCGAGTATTTGGAGTTTTACGCGAAAAAACCGCCGCCAGTTTAATGAAACATCGTTGAAAGGTCTTATTAAAAAGAACTACAACAAAGCGATTAAGGGAAGCCATGCGTAGTATCGCTGTATTACTCGGATTTGCATTGCTATCCGGATGTTCCATGTGGGACCAGTTAAAAGAATCAACAGGCATCACGCCAGAAACCTCTTCTATTGAGTTAGTCATCGAGGCGTCGTCGGTCTTAAACGTACGTGAAGGAGGCCAATCGTCGCCAGTTATCCTTCGCGTTCATGAGCTAAGCTCGCCAGTACTTTTTCGTAGCCTAGACTTTTTTGCATTGTTTGAGAACGATAAAGCGTCACTGGGTGACGAATATATCAAGCGTTACGAGTACCAAATCCAGCCAGGCGACAAAATCCACGAGATGTTAACGCTCGATCCCGCCACTCGCGCTGTTGGCTTCTCGGTTGCTTTCCGTGACATAGATGGGTCGTCATGGCGAAAAGTCGAAGTCATTGAAGAGAAGAGCGAGTACTACCTAAAGCTCAAATTAGAAGGCAGTGAGTTAATTTCTGATAATACTCGCGGCATTGAACAAGTTTACTTTTAAGGAATAAAAGCATGTCTTTATACAATCCAGTTGTTTGGCAAGATGGAATGTTCATGAAGCCGCAGCATTTTCAACAGCTCGATCGTTCACAAAGTAAACTTTCTAGTATGTTGAGTTCAAACGCCTCGCCCCTGCATTGGGGCATTAAGCGTTTAGAGATTAACTCGCAGTTACTCGCGCTAGGCAAGATTGGCATCACACGAGCAGAAGGTATTTTGCAAGACAGAACGCCTTTTGATTTGCCACTGCTTGCAGAATTGCCAGAAGTGAAAGACGTTGATCCTTCGATTGCCGACAAAGTCGTTTATCTTTGTTGTCCGTTACCTTCCGAGCGTTCTGAACTGTTCGGAACGAAGAAAGACGGCGCGCGTTACACGATGGAATCTCAAGAAGCGGTTGACGCTTGTTATGATTCAGAAGACATGGCAAATATCGTAGTCGGTAAGCTTAACTTCTGTTTGATGTATGACCATGAAGACAAGAGTGCATACACATCGATTCCGATCCTAAAAATCTCAGAAGTAAAGCCAGATGGCAGTGTTATCTTAGATGAGAGCTTCATCCCGACGTGTATTGATATTCACGCCTCAACCGTACTAAACAAGTTCGCAACCGAATTCGCGTCTATGTTGAAACACCGCGCAGAATCAATTGTTCAGCGCTTGGGTGTGGTTGACCAGCAGGGCGTGTCATCGGTTTCCGATTTCATGCTGCTTCAAGCCCTAAACCGATATGAGCCGCTATTCTGGCACTTTGCGAGTGCTGAGGGGGTTCATCCAGAATCGTTTTACCGCATTCTTCTTCAAGCAGAAGGAGAGCTTTCAACTTTGTGTTCGGCATCTCGTCGACCAGTCGAGTTCACTAAGTACAATCACGGCGATTTGACCAGCTGTCTATCGCGAACGCTTGATAGCGCGAAGATGACACTAAGTGTGATGTCTGAACAGCGCGCAATGCCACTCACGTTGAGAGACCAAAACTACGGCATTCGAACAGCAGCAATCCCAGACAGCAAGATCATCGATACTACGACCTTTATTCTTGCCGTTAAAGCTGATGTTACGCTGGATATCTTACATACCCAGTTTGTTAGCCAAACGAAGATCGGTTCTATCGATAACATTCGTGATCTGATTAACCTGCAGTTACCAGGTATCGAGATCAAACCAATGCCAGTTGTACCTCGTGCGCTGCCATACCATGCGGGTTACACCTACTTCGAGCTGGATAAGACGGGCGAAGAGTGGTCAGCACTGAAAAACACAGCGGCGATTGCGATTCATGTCGCGGGTGATTTCGCTAACTTGTCATTGCAACTTTGGGCTGTACGTCTATGAGTTATGCAGAAACCGATGTAACCGTCGTTCTATTTCAACCAGAGCCTGGCAAACCGATGGAGGTGATGCCAGCGCCTGATTTGTCGCGCAATATCGCCGTTCAAGACCTCAACATCGAGAGTATGGGTATCAACCCGTTAGTCGACCAATTCTCTTGGTTGATCGCGAGTCTGTCTTGTATGTCGTCGATTCCATGGCTAGATGACCCAATGCCGTTTCGTGAACAAGTGGCTCGTGAGATCAGAAAGGGCGAACGTAAGCTCAACGAAATGGAATTGGATCGCGCATCCATTTTGGTTATCCGCTACTGCTTGTGCGCAGCAATAGATGAGTCTGTCTGTCGTCAGGAGTGGGGAGCAAACAGTCATTGGAGCCAGAACAGTTTGTTGTCAGAGTTCCATAATGAGACCTCTGGTGGTGACAAGTTCTTCGTGATTTTGGAGCGCTTAAAAGCAGACCCTCGCAAGTACCGACACGTCATCGAGTTCCTCTATTTACTGCTTCAACTTGGCTTCCAAGGTAAGTACGGACGCGAAGAGCGAGGCAACGAAAAACTCGCGGAAATCGGTAGCACTATCTATCGACTCGTGCGTGATGAACGTTTAGCCGAGCAAGAGAAAGTCTCTCTCGTTAACCTTAAGGCCAAATACCTTAAGAAGCCGTTAAAAAGGGTGATTTCACCCAAGCTGATTTTAGGGGTGAGCGCGATCACCTTTGGGATCATGTATGTCGCGACCTACATGGTGATCGACCTTAAGTTTCAAAAGTTGTTGGAAATGTATCAATAACCAGAAGATCTCAAATTGAGATCTTCTGCCAGTTTTAAGTTTTATCGTGAATATCACTGGCGATTTAGTGGTATTCACTAGTCATTTAGAGAGGTTGCAATATGCGATCTCTTTTATTATTCAATCAACAAAATTCAAATGGATTGGTTATGGGCGTAACAGTTGGTGCAAATGGACTTTCAATAGTTCATAAAGGCTCAGGTGGTGAAGCGAATGCAACGCTCCCAGATGTTTGTTTAACGAAGGTCGGTAAGCCGATCGTTCCTATCCCTTATGGCAACAATGCTAAATCAGCAGACCTTGCCGGTGGCACAACGACTATCTCTATGGATGGTGGTAACAGTGTCGCAATCAAAGGCAGTACGTTTTCAAAAAGTACCGGCGATGCGGGCGGTGATAAAAAAGGCGTCGCATCCGGCACCATAGAAGCCGAAGCAAAATTCATTTCAGCCTCACCAACGGTTAAGTTTGAAGGCAAGGGCGTATGTCGCCTATCCGATCAAATGACCATGAACAAAGCCAACACCATGTGTTTGGGTGGCGCACAAAACCCATCGGTTTCTGTTACGGAAGACCAGGAAGGGACGTATACGGTAGACTTATACCTCTCATATTCAGACGGTGAACCCGTTCAAGGCGCAACTTACACTCTCACTGATCAATCTGGCGCCGTATTTGAAGGTACATTGGATAACAGTGGTAAAGCATCGGTTGGCGGGGTAGCTCCGGGTGAGTTTGCCATAGAGTACGGTGAGGACATCCGCGACTTCATGCCGAATGTCCCAACTAAGACCAATCCGAACTTTAATCCGAGTGCGAACGCTCAACTGATCATTGAAGAAACAAAGAAAGGCGAGGTTGGTTTCTGGGAAAATGCTTGGACGCGAATGTCTGGTGCTGCCAGCTGGATTTGGGGGGTGATTCTTGGTGATTTCAACGATGACGCTTCGGTTGAGCAGATCATAGCCAACACTGCTCTGACAATGATTCCAGTGGTGGACCAAGCCGCTGACGTGCGCGATTTATCTGCGAACATTATGACCTTGTTGACTGAAGAAGAGCGCGATAAGCCTGAAAACTGGTTAGCGCTTTCACTTACCCTTGTCGGCTGCGTTCCAACATTTGGTAGTGCAGTCAAAGGTACGTGTAAAGTTGCGCTAAAAGGCGGCAAAGGAACATCAAAAGATACTTTGCTAGCTGTTTTAAGAGGCATGGGTAAAGGCGATCCTGAAAAATTCTTGCGTACGTTAGATTGGGTGGATTACGCCAAGCAAACCAGCCAGATTGTTAGCGATGTTCTAAAACCTTGTATTGAAGTCGCAACTGAGTTGGCTTCATACGCAAACAGAATGGGAGCAGATGAGCTCGGTGCGTATTTCTTGAAGTTAGCGGATGAGGTAAAAATCATCGATAAGATGGTACCGGACAAACTAAAAGAAGCGATGGGCGAGTTTGATGATCTTTTTGCTCGTATCTTAGGTAAGGGCGAGAAAACTTACCCAGCAAAAGTAAAACATAATACCGGTGAGTCTGCTCAGTCAGGAAGGAACTCTGCAAAGGCGAATGAGGACAAAAACAAAGCAGACTATGTATGCAAGTTGTGCGGCAAAAATAAGAAAAGCAAACTCCACCCTTGTAAGGCAAGGCTAGGCTCTAGGAAAAAATAATGACAGTGCTAATGGCAAAGCTTTTATCTGTAAAGCTATACGAGAAAGAAAACAAAAATCAGATAATTAATAACATTAAGATTGGTAGTCAAGGTGTCTTGGGACGAAAAGACTATTGGCCTATTGCTAATAAGGTCTTGAAGCCAAGTATCAAGTACCCAGATAGACATCCGTGGCACTCCAAAGCATTATCAAGTCACATCACAGGGCATCACATTATATCAGTGGCAAGTCTAAAAACACTAAAAAGTGACTATAAAACACTATTGCGTCTCAGTAAGTACAATGTAAATCATCCGAGGAATATTGTTGGTTTACCGACGTCTCCTCAAGTCGCTTGTCAATTGAATGTACCTCTTCATTATAGTAGTCATACTAGTGATGCGATACCGACTATTGAAGACTCGCCTTCTTATCATGTAATATCATCAATGCTGATAAAAAAAATGATCTCACTTTTGTTAAGTAAGGGGATATGTCCAGGTGATTCCTTAGAAGAGCAAAAGAAAGTATTACTGAATATCGATTACATATCAGCTATAAAATTGAAATATATAACCAACTTTAAGATCGTTTTACATAAAACGGGAGTTGATTATTTGAAAGGAAATATTGGTTGTGGTGGTGTGGAAAAAGAAAGTCTAAAGAAAGAGGGGAGAGAGTGTGAAACAAGATTACACAGTTACCCATTTAGTAAAAATGACTTAATGACAAGTGACCATTCTAGGTTGTTAACTATCTACGAAATAGAAAATTCAAGGGTTGTATATAATGCCAATTAGTGAAGAATATTATGTGTTATCAAATGACTACTCAAAGGTAAATTTTGTAGTGAACATGGAAGACGAACGTGGATTTAGTTTGTTAATGGATAAAGCTATATCTACAACCATGCATGTTAACTTTGAATGTATTAGCTTAAAGAGTTTCAGCGCTATCGATGCTCCATTTGATGTTTCTGTCAACACTGAGATATTATTTGACCTGGATTTTCTTGCAGTGTTATCAGAATTAATGCTATACAAAAACTCACTTGTTCCTGCTAAGATTAAAGAGAAAGAGTTTGTTTATCTTCATTGTTATAATATTATCGATATAGAGGATGAAGTTAAGGGGTTTAACTTTGATCTCTTATCAGAAATACCCATCGAGGAAAGGTTGGTATTCAAGCCCTCTTATGGGGCTATCGTTGTTTTTTTTCATAAATCAATTATAGAGAAAATCAATTCTGTTAAGAGTTTTTCATATGCAAAGTATCAAAAGGTTTCCGATTGGTCAGTTGAATGGGAAATGTCATGAATTATACAGTGCTTAAAATTGATGACCTAGCTAGCTTGGATAATTATAAAATCCGACTTGTTAAAGTTGAGCCGGATATATATATATCCCAAACATACGGATTAAGTATTTTTATAAATGATTATGTCAAAAGGAAAATACGTCATATTGATGCTCTTAATTTAACTGAGAGTGTTATATCAATCCGTTACTTTAAACCAGATGATTTTTTGTCTGGTTATTATAAATTAGAACTAATATCACGAGATGGAGGTTCATTTTTTACAAATGAAGAAGGGCATGTTTTTTTTTCTAAAGACTTATATGAAGACCTATTTACAAATAAATTTGATGTTTTGATTGATTTTTAGTTTCCAACATAACTGATCGTATTTGTACTGGTTGTCAACCTAGTTTACGTTATGAAATTTGGAGCTTTCCACGTTTAAAATGCAAATAGCATACATAAATGAGGACTTTAACGAGGGTGAATCATTATTTACTTCCGTTGATAGTCGGTCGTCTTTCTATGATGATAATGATTTCACTCCCACTTCTTGTAAAAGTGAGATTGTGTGGAAAGATGATGATACCTATGAAATTGAAGCATTAGATTTAATCAGAGGCGGTGCTTTTAATGTCAGTAAGCCTATTGCTGAACTAATTATGAGTTTCGACCCATATGGTGTTGAAGTTTATCCCGCAAAATTAACCTGTTCCGGAGGCGGAGTGTTAACTGAGCGCTACATAATAGCAGTAGATAACTTAGTAGATGTGGTTGAATATGATAAAAGCATAAAAGTGACTGACGTAACTACTCGTTTTTACTTATCTGATGAAAAGATCAAGGAACTTTCGGATAGCAAGAGGCACGTTTTTAAACCTGTCGGAATGACAAAAACGTTCTTCTCAATCGAGTTGTTTGAAGCGCTTGTCCGTTTAGATGAGGAGGGTAAAATAAATACTAGTATCGTTGCCTTTTCATTTGATACATCCGAAGAGACGCCCCGAGTCTAGTGTAAGTAGGTAAATATAATAATGACTAACTACGTAGTTTTATCTAAACAATCTTTGACTGACTTCCCATTCCAGCAAAGCCCTAAGCCAATAGTGCCAGTAGAGCCCGATTTGCTTTTGGAAATGACCTTTTCTCCAAAGCTATTTATCATCAGCGATATTGCGTCAAAAGAGGAGAAACTGGTCGTACACGGAGTAGAGTGGTTAGACGCTCGCGTGGATTGTTCTCCAAGCCAGCCATCTGATGATGAAATTAAAGTTTACGAAGATTATCGTATGCCTTACATCCATCAAACTTATAAATTGACGGATAAAAAAACAATACGGCAAGTTGAGCTGGTTAGACATCGAGTCAACAGCGTTTGACTTCTCTAAATTAGAAAATATTCCCTTAGAAGAACGATTAATATTTAAACTAGAAGAAGATTTTGGCCTGGTTTTCATTCACCAAAGTGTGATTGACCTTCTTAAAAAAGACGTCAAAGACGTTTGGGTAAGAGATGTATAATAAGCGCCGAAAGGCGCTTTTTCTTTTATTCAATCGGATACAACTCTAACAAATAAAAGATGTGAACGTGGCTAATGAATACATAGTGGTTAGGAAATAATGAATAGAACAATGAAATTAACTTTGCTTTTGGCGGCGGCAACATCGGTCGTCGGCTGTCAAACAATGCCGAATCAAACACTGACTTCTACGGCAACTCAAGAAACTATTGAACATGCGAAAGCCGAACTTGATGGGCAGCGTTTCTACAAACTTAATGAATATGATCAAGCGATTGAGGTTTCTGATGACGGGGTCATTGTATTCAAGTCTTACTTACCTCGTAGCGGCGGTTACGAATGGGTACCTGTAGTCATTCAGGACAGCAGTTTTCATGTGTCATGTGATTATTTCCGAGAGTTTGTGGATGCAGGAATGGTAGTGCAGGCACAGTTTGTCGGTAAAGGTGGGCGTATTGAATACTATGATAAAAAACGCTGTGAAGAGTACGGCGAGCCCGTTTGGAATTAAAACGTTTCTATTAAAGCGCCTTTCGGCGCTTTTTACTCTCTACATCCAACACCCATTACACTCACTATCTGACATATCCATTAATCGTATCGACAAAAATAACTCAGCGTAATTGGCGTTGGTTTAAAATGAACCACACTAGGGCAAATGGTACACTGTACTCATATAGATACACTGTAAATTAGCGTTTGAACCTCTTCCCCATAACATTGATATTTAGCGTTCAAACGTTGAGAAAACCCATATGCGTTTGTCGTTAAACCTCGTGATTGCATCCACTTTTATAGCTGTTGCTCCAGCTGATGCTAACTATGATCTTGATTCCCTGCTAGAGATGCCACTGTGCTCGTTGGCAGACACTAAAGTTGTTTCGGCAACTCGTACCTCTCAATCCCTTGCGGACACGCCAGCTTCGGTTTATGTGATTACAGCCAAAGAGATCCAACGCTCTGGTGCTCGTTCTGTGGCTGATGCATTATCTTTGGCACCCGGTCTTCATGTCGCCAAGTTCTCCAATTACGATTGGGGGGTCAGTGTGCGTGGCAATAATGAAACACTTAACAACAAGATGTTGGTCATGGTAGATGGCCGCAGTGTGTTCAATCCAATGTCATCCGGCGTTAATTGGGATTTAATTCCCGTTAGCATGGACAACATTGCCCAAATAGAAATCGTATTGGGCCCGGTTGGGACAGTGTGGGGTGGTAATGCCGTAACAGGAGTCATCAACGTCATCACTAAAGAAGCAGAAGGCTCAGCAAAAGGGAAGGTGTCAGCAAGCTTTGGTAATTATGGCTACAGTGAATATCAATTGCATCATGCAGGATCGATTGGTGAGTACACCAACTACAGTGTTTATGGTGAGTTTGTTGATCACATGCCTTGGACAAGTGATGAGGCCCGCGTGGCACCGCTGCAACACTTTAACGCATACACTGAACGCTTTGGTGGCCGATTAGATTATCAAAAGCATGAACACACGTTGAGTTTACAAGCTGGTGGTATTCGCTCTCGCGAAGACTACAACTGGGGTAATTATCAGCCTCACTTTGTCATGCCCGGAGCAGAACCGGTCAACTTTTATGAAACCGAAATGACCATGCAAGAGTACTTCGTTGGGGGGCATCATATTTTTGATCGTCCTAGCGGAGACCGATGGGAAAATGAAGTTTGGTTAACCTACAGCTCTAACGACATTTCACACGATAATGCGCGATTTTTCCGAACAGATCTAGACTCCCATTATACCTTTTCAAATCTATGGGGAACCGAGTTTACTGTTGGTGCCAATATTCGGCTTATTGATGAACAGTTTGGAACTTTCGATAAACACGATGAAATGACGATGCCTTATTTGCGCTTATCGGACAGTCCAGATTTTCTCAACCAATCGTATGGTCTGTATGCCAACTGGAGTATTCCGTTGGACGAGAGAACCAAACTGACATTAGGTAATCGCTGGCAATACAACAACCTTACTCATCATCTCGATCCACAACCACAGGTGCGTTTGAGTTATGAGCTCGCGAATAACCAACGATTGTGGGCGGGTTGGGGTAAAGCAATAGTGACGCCGTCACGATTGGAACTGAATACGTATATGCGTGAAAACCATTATATGGAAAACGTACAGTTCAGCGACGGTAATTATTATGACTACTATTACAGTTACCTATTAAAAGGGAATGAAGACCTAGATGTAGAATCAGTCTCGACCTACGAGCTTGGATACCGTTTGTGGGATGAGAACAAACTGCAATTCAATATTGGTGGCTTTTATACTCGTCATGAAAATATTCGTGTTTATAAAACGGATTCTGCGACACAAGCGATTGTTACTGGTGACTCATCACCGGGCACGGTTGGTACTGTTGTAGAGCAATACACATCCAGCTTAGTTGATCCGATCTGGAGTGAAAGTTTTGGTGGGGAGGTTTCTGTGAAGTGGCAACCTCGTCAAGACATTCAAATAAACGCCAATTACAGTTACAAGCGTATTGTTGGCCATTGTGAGGGTGCCATTTGCTCTAACAACAAGGCCGTGAAACGTATGATTGAAAATGAACCGAATCATTTTGTTAATGCACAGGTAATGTGGGACATCACGCCACAATGGTGGGTCAGTGTGACTGGTCAGTATGTTTCTGAATCTAAGTTACACGATGATTACGAGTCGGCTTTGAATCCGGTTAACGTAGCGAATAAAGACTATAACTGGCCAGAAGTGGTTTCCTTTGATGCATCGGTAAGTTGGCAATACAACGATTGTTTGCCACAAATTACAGCGTCGGTAGAAAATCTAGGTGCAGACCAAAGCAAAGAGTTTCCCAACAACTACAACCCTTTCGCTAATGGAACGCAATACTGGCTAACGCTCGATTGGAACTACGCCCAATGGTAAAACGGTTTGAGCGAAGCTCAGCAGTGAAATGGGTAATAACGATTTGGGCACTGCTCAGCGCGACGTTTGCCTTCGCTCAATACGATGATGCGGATCTGAAAGCCGTTTATTTATATCGTTTTGCTTTGCTCGCCGATTGGATGGCGACGGGGGAATCCATCGCCCCAGTTGAGTATTGTGTGTCTGAAAGTGACTCTGTTGGCGAGCACCTTAAAAACATCGTTGCTCGTAAGCCGCAGTTGTCTCGTTACTATGATTTATCAAATCCGGTGACGCCGAACACCTGCCATATCTTGTACATACCGCAAGCAAAGAAGTCCCAAATCTTAGTGTTGCGCGATCAATACCCTCATTCGTTGTTGATCAGTAATGGCGAAGAGTTCGTGAAAATAGGGGGCATGGTCGCTTTTGTTAAGGTAAACAATCGTATTCGTCCTATGGTATCTCGTAGTCACGTCGCGCCAACACAGATACAACTGCGTGCCCAACTATTGAGTATCTCCTTATTGGTTGAAGATGAGGTCGCGCCATGATCCGCTCTCGTCTCGCTCGTTTGCCTTTAAGGCATAAGATGATGTTGCCTACATGGCTAATGATTACTCTTATTGTCATTGGTCTTGGTACGCTCGCGATTCAATACGTGGTACTTGCACAAGAAAAGGCGTTGGAGCGTCGTATTGATATTCTTGGCCAAGGGGTGGCGAACACCCTACAAGCGGCATTGATGTTTGATGATGCATACACGGCAAAAGAGCAACTGACCAACCTGAGTTTCGACCCTGACATTATTTCCGCGGTCGTGATCAATCAGCATGACAAAACAATTGCGTCGATAGAAGATTTGCCAGCAGGTTGCCATTGGCAAGAGCGTCAGGTGATTTGTTCACATCTCAACGTTGTGATGCGTCATAACGATGTCTTATTAGGCGATGAGAAGTTGGGCGCACTCGAAATATGGGTTTCTTTAGAGAACCTATTAATAAACGAACGGAAAATGTGGTTATCGCTTGGCGTTATCGTTTTCTTACTTTCGTTGTGTGCGTGGGCGTTGGCAAAGTTACTACACTCATTAATTTCGTTGCCACTTTTGTCTTTGCATCGCTCTGTCGAGCATATGAGTCGTGTTGGGGTAATCCGTAAAGCGCTGCCAGTATACCATCAAGATGAAGTGGGCAAACTGACAGAATGCTTTAATGAAATGACGATGAGCCTTGCTGAACGTGAATCTCAAGTAGCGCAGGTATTGAAGCGAGTTGAGGACAAAAACCGCTATATCCACAGTGCATTGGATGCAATGCAACGTTGTGTTTTGGTCGTGTCTTCACATCATCAGGTAACGTACTTCAACCCAATAGCAGCAAAAGAACTAAAAGGAGTGGAAGCCAATTTGGATGCAAGAAGTCTTCTCATGAGCCACTTTGAACCTGTGCTGAAAGTAGAGCGTATTATGTTTGCGATCGACACTCACACAACGGTGAAAGGGTTAGAGGTTCGCAGTTTAGATAAAACTAAACGTTATCTTATTTCTTGCAATCCGATGGACACTGAAAAGAGCAGCTTGATTCAGCTTCAGGACATCACTGAGCAAACGTTATCAGAGCAAAGACGTAAGCTACTCGACTTGATGTTTGACCAAAACCAAGACGCGATATTGGTATTGAATCGAGCTTTAAGCGTTCAAACTCAAAATCAATCTGCGACACAGTGGTTTGGTGAGGTTAATGCACTAAAAGGTCTAGAATTGTTTTCACCTTTTGAAGTGACGAAAGCGATTAAATTAAGGTTATTGAAAACGGGTCACTACAAAACGCACGTTGATGTAAAAAACCAACAAGGGCGTGTGATGCCGTGTGAGCTGAAGGTTCGAGCTTTGAAGAGTGAAAATGGCCGTGCAGAAGCGTTTGTCGTTTCATTTACGGATTTGGCGGTTGATATCGAATTAAAACGTCTTAACTATCAAGCGAACCACGATCCTTTAACAGGTTTAGCGAATCGTTCAAAAGCGTTACGCCGACTACAAGAAAAGCATGATGTAGGTGCATCGCAGCATATTTTGTTCTTAGATTTAGACGGTTTTAAAGCCGTCAATGACCAATATGGGCATTCGATTGGTGATCAACTATTGAAGGTCGTTGCTCAGCGTTTGGTGAATTGTGTCGCGCGAAGGGATCTTGTGTCTCGCCTAGCGGGTGACGAATTCTTGATAGCTGTTCGTGATGCTTCAAGTTGTGAGCCGATTGCTCAGCGCATTATAGAAAGCTTAGCGAAGCCGTTTCATTTTGGTAACGTTACTTGCCATATTTCCGCAAGTATTGGTATGAGTTATTGGGCGCGAGAAGACAACGCGACATTAGATGAAAAAATCAATGCAGCAGACATGGCTATGTATCTTGCGAAAAAGAGCGGGAAGAATCAATATCAGGGTTGTTTGGAACCTTCTTGTATCATGGACTAAATCAACGGTCACGAATGCAAGGTGTGTGGTTACTCCATTGGTAATCTCAAACTTCAAAGTATGCAACCCATGTTGTGCTCTTCAGTCGTTGGATTACCTGAATTATGTTGATGATGAGATGGTGAACGCAATTATGTTGTAGTCTAAGTTGGATAATGTTGTAAGAATCGTCCTACTTTTATTCAAAAAGCGCAATGTTATCAATAGGATAAACCCAATCCTCTAAGTTTCGAAGTTTGACATTTAAGCTGTGCAAATTAGTCTGGCCTCCCAAATCGTGGAAGTCAGTTATGCTTAGCATTCTAAGAAAAAACATTGTAATCATTTTCGCATTCTTCGTTATTGCGCTTTCAAGTTGCTCTTTTGCAGCGGGTGGGCCAGAAGAAACGGTTGTTGTAGGGGTTATCGCTCAGCATTCAGATAATTCCGACGTTCGTAATGAAATCGGTGTTTTCTATGGTATCAATCTAGAGTACCTGACGAATATTGCCAAGGTACTCAACCTCAAGCTGGAGCTTCGTCCTTACGGTACGATTCCCGCACTTTTAGCTGACATCGAAAATGGTACGGTTGATGGTGCCGTTGGTTTTAGCAAAACACCGGAAAGAACCCGCCGCTTCTTGTTTTCCGAACCGTTTTTTTCTAGCACGGTTGCTGTTTGGTATCGAGACAGCAGTTATAACCAACGTGATCCTCGAGAGCTTCAATGGGTTTGCGTAGAGGGCTCAGTATACTGTGATTCCGTAAAAGAAGCGGGAGCGACTAAAGTACGCACGGTTAAAACGCGTATTAAGGCATTTGAGGAAGTGCGTAGCGGTCGTGCAAACGCGCTAATCTCGACGTACGTCGCCATCAACCAATACTTGGATCAGAATGACATTGTAGAAGGAACGGTAGATATTCCTAGTTGGCTCAATGCCGAAGAGGTAAGCTTCATCACCTCAAAATCCAACCAAGATCTTGTAAAGCGAATCAACAAGATCTTAAATTGGGAGCGCCGCGGAAAGAACATCCGTTCAGTGGCTTCGAAAAATCCTTACCACGTAAATGACAAGTTGTTGGTTGAGTACCGTCGTGAGCTAGATAGCAATAAAGCCATTACTTACAGCAGCAGCGAAGAAGCATTTCCGTTTCTCTATCGGAACCCGCATTCGGGCAGTTTGGACGGCTTTCTTCCAGATTTCATTGACCTTATTCGTTCAAGAACGGGCTTAAAGTTTGAGTACGTGCCACCAACGAACAGCCTAGATAGCGGCTTAACCGCATTCTCTTCTGATCTAGTGCCTGTTGCTTATGTTGACTATGCTCGCTCGTCAGATTGGTTGATTACTAAACCTTTTATGCATAACAACTTTGTTGCGATCGAAGCATTAGATGTTGAGAACTATCCACGACACGATGCAAAGTCGGGCATATTAATGAGCTTGAAAAAGCAGGGATTAGTTAATCTTGATTCTTGGAAAGAAGAGCGGTTTACACGCTATGACGACTTAAAAAAGTTGCTGAGTGACTTGAAATCGGGTGGGATCGATGTTGCTTACGTGCCTGATGACATTGTTCATAGCATGATCGCACAAGATAACATTGATGGGTTGTTGATCAGTGAAAAGGACGTTCTGACGCTGTCGATTGCCTTCGCGGTTGCTAACCACAATACCAATTTAAAGAAAATCTTAGACAGCATCATAGACACGATAGATGCCAAAGAGATCGACAAGCTAAGCCGAACGTACCGAAACTTCAACCTTGTCTATGGTTACGACGAACAAGAGATCACCATCATTGTTCTGTTTATTGCTGTCATCTTTGTAGCTCTTCTTGCTGTGGTCTACTTCGTATTAGCGCACCTCAAATTGAAAGTGAACCTCGCTGAACTCAATGCCACCAATGAAGAGAAAGAGAAACAGTGGTTGATGGGAATTATTCAAGAGATCAACAGCATCGTTTTCATTCATGGAGAAGACAACCAGATTCAAATGAGTAATTGCTCTTTGTATCTCAATGGGCGATGCAAGGGCTGCACAATTCTAGATCGCAAAACCGCAAAACCATTGGTAGATAATGCTCGCGAACTTGGTGAAGTCATCGGAGGCAAACGCATTACAGATACAACCGCATCTACCGGCTGTAAAGTTGGTATCCAGCACGTGTATCGTGAGCGAAAAACCATTCTTTCGCCAAGCAGTAAGAAGAAGTTCGTTCTCACTGTGCTTCAAGATATTACAGAACAAAAAGAACGTGAATTCGCGCTGATTGATGCACAAGAAAAAGCCCAAACCGCTGTTCGAGCACGTGAAAACTTTTTAGCTACCATGAGTCATGAACTAAGAACGCCGCTATCCGCTGCACATGGCTTGCTAGACCTACTAGAGCGACAGGCGCGCTGCGACACTAATAAAGAAATTGTTACACAGGCAATGCGTTCACTTAATCACCTCAATTTGCTGGTGGATGAAATCTTAGATTATTCAAAACTGGAAGCTGGCCAATTAAAGGTGACGCCAATCAAAACCAACATCGTAACTACCTTGTGCGATGTCGTGCGTAGCTTCGAGCCAAAAGCGCAGAGTAAAGGGTTGGATTATCGTGTCACTATCAAGCCTTTTATCAACCCATGGTTGAAAGTGGATGCGGTTCGCTTAGTTCAAATTACGACCAATATTCTGTCAAATGCGGTGAAGTTTACGTCTGATGGTGAAATTCGTATCAGCATTGCACTCAATCAAGAACAACTGATTCTAAAAATTGCGGACACAGGTATAGGAATGACGGAAGCGCAGCTCGATGGAATCCTCCAACCCTTTGTTCAAGCAGACGATACGATCACACGCAAATTCGGTGGTACTGGGTTGGGACTTAGTATTGTCGATGGCCTTGTAGAATGCATGGGAGGTGATCTTCAGATTAACTCTGAGTTTGGCCTCGGTACTACCATTGTTGTCAAACTGCCTATCAAGTTGTGTCAGCCCCAAGCGCAACCTGCGATTGCTTATAGCTACTCACCAACGTTGCCTGCCAATATCCGTGACTGGTGTGCGGTCTGGGGGATGGAGTCGACGGACATATCCTCAAGTCTAACTGGAAAGTTTTCTGAGGAAGGTAAGTATCAAGGGCTTAATTTGAATTGTGGTTGTGATGTCATATGTTCGTTGACCGCAACAGAAGCTAAATACCCGGATTCGTTACTAAATCTGTTGAGTCAAGGTTGTACACCTGCTGTAGAGATAATCAAGCCTGCAGACAACGTCTCATGGAAGCATGGCACGGTCTTGGTTGCAGAAGACAACCCAATCAACCAAAGCGTTATTACCATGCAATTACGAGAACTGGGTATAGAGCCTGTCATTGTGAGTAATGGTTTAGAAGCATGGCAATACGTAAATCAAGATGAGCACGTTACCTTAGTCTTAACTGATTTCCATATGCCAGAGATGGATGGCTTTGCGTTGGTGAACAAACTCAAAGCGAGCGCGACGCTTTCTAAAATCCCTGTCATTGGCGTGACTGCGGAGGATTCTCGACTAGCAAACGAACGCGCAAAAAACATTGGCATTGACGACATTCTTTATAAGCCATATGACCTAGAGCAACTCAAGTTGAAGCTATTGCCTTACTTAAGTGAACAAAAATCAAACCTATGGCCCGAATGGATAGGTAAGTTCCGAGCGCAAGATGCAAAAGAGATCGCCAATGTGTTTAAAAGCTCAATGACGCAAGACGTAACAAACTTAAAAGTGGCAGAAAGTAAACAAGAGAAGGCGCAAATTATCCACGGAATTAAAGGGGCGCTAGGCGCGATAGGAATCACCCTCTTGGTTGAATTATGTGTTGAAGCTGAACAAGCAAGTGACGCTGATTTTGACTCGCATGTCACAGGACTTATTAACCGTATAGAACAAGAAATCGACCTCGCAGGACACTGGATTAAAGCGCATGAATAAACCACTTAAAGCGATGGTGATCGATGACCATCCATTACAGATTACTTTACTAAAGCAGATGCTGCTGCGTAACGGTGTTGATGTAGTTACATTTGATAACGCAGATAGTGCGATTGCGTATGCGAAAGACGTTTATATCGACATTATCTTTTGTGATTTGCAGATGCCAGAGAAAGATGGAATCGACATGATGGAGATGCTCGATCACATTGACTACCAAGGAAATGTTGTTCTTGTGAGTGCAATGGAGCTATCGATAGTGACGGCAGTTCGTGCTATGTGTGAAACCTTTAGCTTTGAAGTGCTTGGCAAGTTGTTAAAACCTTATGAAGAGCAACAAGTTATCGACATGCTAACCCTTGCAAGGCGTGAACCTGAAAAAGTTTCTCAGTTTGATCAATGTTTTGATGTTCAAGACCAAGAGTTTTTGCTCGCATTGAGAGAAGGGCGAATAAAAAACTACTATCAACCGTTGGCGGATGCACATACTGGCGAAATCATTGGGTATGAAGCCTTAGCCCGTTGGTTTCATCCTACTCATGGTGTACTGCCGCCAGACAGTTTTTTGTCTATTGTCGAACGTTGTCATTTGTCAGCGGATCTGTTTGATGCTGTGTTTAGTAATGCGTTAAACGACATTAAGCATCATGGGTTAAACCAAAAAATCTCTATTAACGTTGATCACGATAATCTAGAAGATTGTGATTTTGCCAGCCAGTTTATTCAGCGTTGCTGCGAAAATGGTATTAGCCCAGATCGGTTTACGATTGAAATTACTGAGCGTGATACCTTTCAAACCAGTGCGGCACTCTACAAAAACCTACTTAAGTTCAGAATGAGTGGCGTGACGGTCAGTATCGATGATTTTGGTACGGGTTCGTCATCGCTAGAAAAACTCGCACAATTGCCTTTTAACGAACTGAAAATCGACCGTTCGTTTATACAGGGGTTAGTAAACGATCCGAAAAAGAAAAACATTGTGTTGGCGATATGCGCATTAGCAAAAAGTCTCAACATTAGCGTTGTCGCAGAGGGGGTGGAAGACGAGGTTACGCTGCAAACCATGCGCCAATACACAATCGATGTTTTCCAAGGTTATTACATCGATAAACCAATGCCTTTAGAAGCTATAACGATACTGAATTAAAAGAATGATGAATAAAATGAACTGCCTGATCTTTGATGATCACCCACTTGTTAGTGTTGCCATTAAATCGCTTGTAGAAAGTTTGGATATCGCCAATGAGGTGATGACAGCAACAAGCTCAAAAGAGGCGTTAAGAATACTCAAAGGAAGCATAGGCTTATTGATCTTAGACGTAAACCTTGCTGATTGTGATGGATACGATTTTTATAAGCGTATTAAATCCCACGGCTTTAATGGAAAAGTCATTTTCTTTTCTGCCGAGACAAGCCACATGTATAGCCAAATGGCATTTCGCTCTGGTGCCGATGGCTATGTCTGTAAATCAGAAAATCACGAAATCTTAAAAGATGCCATAGAAGCAGTTATGAAAGGGTATTCGTTTTTCAAGTTCAAACAAACGGTAGAGGAAGACAGAAATGTCCCAATGCTATCGAGCCGAGAGAGTGCAGTAATGAAGCTGTTACTTCAAGGGAAAAGTAACCGCGATATTGCTGATGTGTTGTCGATCAGTGATAAGACAGTCAGCACTTATAAGCGCAGGGTAATGGTGAAGTTCAACGTGAAAAACATCGTGGAGCTTTCAAAAGTTGTTGATACATAGAAGGTAAAGGATGAATCTCAAAAATATTTACTTATCTTTTTTCTTTGCAGCGCTTTTGTTCATAAGTTCAATAACCATGATTGGTGCCATGTTGATTTCTCATGAAGTGAAGCAATTCAAAATCTATACACAGGGTATCTCCAAGACCAAGCAAAAGGTGACGTTGCTTGGTCTATTAATGGAGTCAGAACTGGCCCGTTATGAAGGCCTGACCGCACAGGAAATTAGTGACATCACAGAGTTCAGTATTCAAGACGCCATTTATGCACTAGAGCCAGGCAGCGAGCTGGATTACGTCGAAGCGGTAGCGCGCAAAGTACTGAATGAAGCAGAAGGATATTTATCAAACGTTTATGAGCGTATTGATGTTGTGCTCTATTTTCGTTCTTACACGGCAAATAAACTCATACTCGAGAGCCCAATCGATGAGCTTGAGAATTTGTCTGCGCCTTTTGACATCGATTGGTGTAAAGAAACTAAATCGTGTGTATTGGCGGCTTGGAAGAATCAGCTAGCTGATCGTATTTTAATTTCTCAGCCGTTTAAGACGACATATTCTGACAGTCGGGCGTTTAATGTTATTAGCCCGGTCTACTATCAGGGAGATATTGTCGGCGAGTTTGGCGAACAAATCTTTCTTGACTCACTCACGGAAGAAGGTAAAGCGTTGAAAGTGGATATCAATAACGGTAATAAGCACGTCGTTGTGTATTATCCGCGTTATCCTTGGCCTGATTTTGCCTACACGCAAACCTATGTTGCCGATAACAACAACTTAATCGTCTACAAGTACCCATTCAGTAAGATACTGATCGATTTTGGTTTTTTATTCCTGATCATGTTTGCCTCAATTTATGGCTACTACTCGAAGGCGCAAGAGTCAAAAGAGAGCAAGATTCAATTAGCGAATGCAATCAGCGATGCAACGAAAGATGAACTGACAGGCCTGTTTAATCGCAAGGTGTTTAAGGAGCAAGCATTTAAGAACAAAATCAAAATGACACCTTTCACCGTGATTGCAATTGATGGCGATAGAGTGAAGCGTATCAATGACAAATACGGTCACCATGTTGGGGACGAGGTGATTGTCATTATTGCTGACGCAATGAAGAAAGTGTTTAGGACGACGGATTACCTTATCCGGACGGGAGGAGATGAGTTTATTGCCATCCTACCTCGGTGCAGTGAGAGCAAGTCACTGATGTTAGCGAAGAAGCTGCAATTTGCAGTGGGAGAGAACCGTTTAAAAACCTTAAATATTGACGTGAGCGTGAGTACCGGGCTTGCAACGAGTTCTGAACATGAAACATTAAATGATGTCATCATGCGTGCTGATGAGGATCTCTATGAGACTAAACGTCACCGCAGCGATAAGGTTGTGTCCCAAAGCTGATAATTAATCTGATTCACTTTATTGTCATTAAGTCGTGAGATAAGAGTTTGATAAACTTGACCTAAAAGTTACTTTGGTCTTTTATAGTAGAGCAGCCAATGCAAAGGCTGCTTTCTTTGTCTTTGGCTGAAGGTAAGTATAAAAAACAACTTTTATCTTTGATTCGATTTGGTAACGACACTGTGAATAAAGATCTCGACCTAAACCTCCTAAAAATACTGGTGCTACTGGAGCGTCATCGGCAACTAAAACCTGTGGCGAAAGCCCTAGGTAAAAGTGAGGCGTCTATCAGCAAATATCTCACTCGATTGCGCACTCAATTAGAAGACGAGCTTTTTATACGTCATGCCCATCATTTTGAACCCACAGACTATTTAAAGCGTAAGTTGCCGGAAATTACTAGTGTACTGGATCAGCTCGAATCTTGCTTGATTCGACGTGAATTTGATCCTCTTTCTTATGAAAAGAATATTACGATCTGCTTACCTCAATCTGCGCAATATTCTTTCGGGCACCTTCTTCTTGTGGATTTGATGGCTCTGTTTCCAAATGCCCACATCAGTGTGTTTAGCAATACCGATCACACGATTGAGGACATCTTGGAAGGCAAAGTGGACATGCAACTGCATTACTTTAATGAAGAGTATCCTAAAGCAATTCATCAACAGTTCGTTGGTTATGCACCAACTGTTATTGTTGTACCTGAAGAGTTGGGTATCAATGAGTTAGAGAAAGCCTGCAATCTTCCTTTCATCTTATTAGAAATGAGTGGTTGGAAAGAGCGAGAGCAAGTGACGGAGCGTGCGTTGGAACAAAGAGGATTGAATGTAAACCGAGTGGCTACGATGGGGAATATTACAAGCTTGTTGGAGGCGATTAAACTCAAAAATGCAGCGACGATCTTACTTGAATATCAAAATCCGATTAAAGGCTATTGTTTTATCCCAGTACCAGAGAGCTTTTACCCAAATGGCCGCCCCAAAGTTGTGGTACAGATGAAGCAAACTCATCGCTACAATTCGATGCATCAGCTACTCACCGATGCTATCTCGAAATATGTGTTCCGTTAACAGTACAAGGTGCCGAATTCCTCTTGAGGCAGCGTGTTGAGCAGTTCAACAACGGATTCTGCATGGTACTTTTTGAGGATACGTGTTTTGTAAGTGCTGATGGTTTTCGCGCTTAGTGACAGTTGCTCAGAAATCTTTTTATTTGAGTAACCTTGCGTTAAATAGTGGAAAACCATGGCTTCACGATTGGATAAAGTGACGTTACTTGATGATTGGTTGTGCGTCGCTTTAAACATTGAATAACCACGTGTCACGCTCAGAATCGCATCCATGATCGTCGCTTTCGCTTCATTCTTATTCAAAAAGCCGTGTGCACCCATTTCAAATGCGGCTTTAGATAAGCTTGAATAATCTCGGGATGAAATAAACAGGATCTTTCCTTGGTAACCTGTTGCCAGAATATTCTTAGCTAAACGCATACCGTCTCTGTCCCCAAGCACAACATCTAAAATAACCAAATCGATCGGTTGAGTACGAATTAACTCCATCACCTCTGCACTGTCGATTGATTCGACAATGTTGACGGATGGGAATGCGCTTTGAACGAGAGAAGCCAGAGCTTCACTATATAACGGTTGGTCGTCGATAATAAGAACGTTATTCATAGTTATGCCTCACCTTATATTTCAATTTACCGCTGCTTCCTTTCAGCACTCATTTAACGTAGGAGGATTGTAGGAAAAATCTGTGTGGAATTGGTGAAAATGACAATTTCATTATTTGAAACTTACTGTCTCATATGTTGGAATGGTCTATTGTAATGCTAATTAAATCAATTGGATGAAATCTTTTATAGTTCGGTTGTTGTATATCAATCTGCCCGTCTCTTTTTTAGCCGAACCCTTTGGGCAGCGTTTGTTGGTCATTTCTACTGCGTTATCGACTTCTCATGTAGGCTAGCTACACAGCAAAGTCTCTGTCTTGTATAAATATCCAACAATTCGCTGCAAAAATCAGCTCGAAAGGTCAACAGACCTCAATTACGATGACATCACTCATTTAAAATAAAAGGAGTGATTTGCAGTCAGCAATCATTGTTTTGAGTGTTTCTGTCTTACTGCTCTTATGGAGCAGAAGAAGTGCTAAATAGGATAAAAAATACAATAAATTTGTTTCCTGATTTTAGGTGCCGTTATTTTAGTACGTTTACGATTACCGTAGTCGGTGCTCTTACAGCCCAAACCATCAATTCAAACTTTGTCGACTTTCACACTATCAATGACACCGTTTCTGAAGTCATCTCTTGCAGTGCTGAGATGAATCAGTAAAGATCCCTTTTTTGTTCTATTTTGAGTCTGTTATGAGCCAACCTTCTTTTGAATCCATTGTTCACTCCCGTCGTTCTGTACGTAAGTACGATGCCAGTGCTGATTTTAACCACAATGATGTCGCGGATGCCCTTGAGCTGACAACATTAAGCCCAAACAGCAGCAACATGCAGATGTGGGAATTTCATCGTGTTATTTCATCTGAAAAACGTGAGCAACTTGCAGAGTTTTGTATGGGGCAAAATGCAGCGAAAACGGCGAATGAACTGGTTGTGTTTGTTGCTACGACTCATAACTGGCAAGAGCGCGCCAAGCGCAACGCAGAGACTGTGCGTCAAGCTTTTGAAAACCGTGACGACGCTGCGGCTAAGCGCGCTCTTATGTATTACGAAAAACTGATTCCAATGGTTTACAACAATGATGCATTTGGTCTTCGTGGCGTTGTACGCAAGTTATACAGTTGGTGGTTGGGGCGCAATAAGCCAATGGTTCGCGAAGTCAGTAAGTCGGATATTCGTGTTTGTTTGCACAAGAGTGTTTCTTTAGCCGCGATGACGTTTATGTATGCGATGCGTGAAAAGGGGTACGACACGTGCCCAATGGAAGGCTTTGATTCAAAACGAGTAAAGCAGCTTCTTGGGTTACGTGGTAGTGACCAGATCACCATGATCATCAGCTGCGGTGTAAGAAGTGAAGAAGGCGTGTATGGAGAACGTCATCGCGTTGCTAACGACAGCGTGATTAAATCACATTAATTAACACTAAACTTTTCTGTCGCTATGCCGTTAACAGTAGTGAGTAAACTGCGATATTGAGTCGTTGAATGTGTTTTGTTCAAAAATGAGACAAAATTTCAGCATTTGATAGAGAAGTGTGCAGTTCGCATCCTTTTGATTATTTACAAATTCTGTCTCAACGACTACAAAAGGACTCTTGGATTTTTCGCCTGTGAAGTGATTCTCTGTGGCATTGCATCAAGCCTCTTTTTCTTGATGCGTATTTTGGATAATTGGGTTTATGAGTAACGTAACCAGCACCATTTTGACTGAAAGTGGCACCAATGAACTTGAAATCATTGAGTTCCATCTAGAAAAACAAATGCCAGATGGCAGCACAAAAACATGTTTTTACGGCATTAACGTCGCTAAGGTTCGTGAAGTGATTCGCGTCCCAGAGACGACTGATTATCCGAACGCCCAACCGCACATGATTGGTGTCTTTTCTTCTCGTGAAGTGCTTACGCCTCTTGTTGATCTTGCTGGTTGGTTAGGTGTCCCGACACGCCGTGATTTAGAACGTAAGTTTGTTATCGTTACTGACTTTAACAAGATGACTAATGGCTTCTTGATCGACAGTATTTCTCGTATTCATCGTATTTCTTGGAATGATGTTGAATCTCCAAGCCAGTTTCTAGAAGCTGGGGAGCAAGATTGTGTCGTTGCCGTTGTGCGTAAAGATGGCAACTTAATCATGATTCTCGATTTCGAAAAAATCATTGCTGACATCAACCCAGAACTGAGCATGGAAAAATACGATGTGACGGGCGATAAATCGGTTGATTTGAACCAGCGAATGGTTGGCAAACGTAATGCTAAAACTATTATGGTTGTGGATGACTCTGCATTTATTCGTTCTTTGATTCAAGATACCTTGGCTTCTGCGGGTTATAACGTGATCACTTGTAAAGATGGTGGTGAAGCGTATGAAAAGCTAATGAGCTTGATTGAAGTGGCGAAAGAAGAAAACTTACCAGTGCGTGAGTTGCTTGATGCTGTCGTCACTGACGTTGAGATGCCTCGTATGGACGGCATGCACTTAGTGAAACGACTGCGTGATACAGAAGCGTACAACCAAACTCCAATTGTGATGTTCTCTTCTTTGATGAGTGAAGACAACCGCGCGAAGGCATTATCTCTTGGTGCGAATGACACCATCACCAAGCCTGAGATAGGTCGTATGGTGAATATGATGGATAAACACGTGTTTAATTTTGCGTAGTCTATCCGACAGTGAACAAAAAGGCTGCCAATTTGGCAGCCTTTTGGTTATTTAGAGCAAGGTAAAATCTCTAACGTATATTCCCCACTTTGGTTGACTGGCGGCGTATATTTAATTGCGCATTGTGTCGCATCTGATTTACCGTCGTCTCGAGCGTAGATATAGGCAGTGATCTCATCTTCGTCAGATTCGACACGCCAATCACTTTCACCGTGTCTATCGTCTAACTCTGCTACGAGAATACTTAGACTAGATTCATCGGCGTCGGCATAACCATAACGAAAAGTACAACTGTTGCTTCCATTGACCTCACAGCCAGGAAACGGAAGATCCATTGCTGGTGTGTTTGGTGTAATTCCGGTATCAGGACCAATATTCGAGACGTAACGATAGTGCTCTAAACCCGCTACAGCCATTTTCCCAAAACCGATCCCTAGGCCAGAAGCTATCGCACCTTTCATCCCTTCCAAGCGAGCTTCACGAGCATCGTCTTGAATGTTTAAAAAGCGCGGAGCAGCGGTGACAGCCAAAATACCAAGGATAACGATAACAACAACAAGCTCAATTAAAGTAAAACCTGATTTTCTTTTCATAAATCATCTTTTAATTAGGTTGATACGATAGTCTAATGTTTTTAATTTATATGGTGCTATAGACTATTAATTTCCATTAATGGTGAATTTATATGGTGCATCCACTCTAAAATGGAGTGTGATTATAGTGCCGTTTATTTGTGCTGAATAGTGCGGAAATCGTAAATCTAGCGTTGCAAATCTGTATGAATTGTAAAGTCGTAGAAACTGAGACTAAGAAGTTCAAATGTTGACACATTTTGATTGTGTTTTAGTGCGCTTTGATGAATCCTACGCAGGGCGAGAGTAGGGGAATTATTACTATCTGATATTCATTCTGCTTTCTAATCATAAAATCAAATATAAGAATGACATCGATGGAATTCGATTCTACAAACTTGCTTGCTATGGGGCTGATCTTCTTAGGCTCTTACGTTCAAACCGCGATTGGATTTGGCCTTGCTATTGTCGCCGCGCCACTACTCATTCTCTGGGCTCCAGAGTATGTGCCTGCACCTATCTGTTTGGTCGCATTGTTTATCTCGTTAATGAATGCGATGAAGCACAGAAGCAGCGTCGAAATTGGCGGTTTAAAGATGGCACTGATTGGACGTGTTCCCGGATCAATTGCTGGTGGTGTCTTACTGTTTTTCGTTTCGACAGAAGCATTAACTTTATGGATTGGCTTTTTGGTTCTGTTTGCCGTTTCCGTCAGCGTGTTGCCATTTCGTATTGAACCTACGCCAGGTCGTATGACTTTTGCTGGATTCTTTTCTGGTTTATTTGGTACGAGTTCTGCTATTGGTGGACCACCAATGGCGCTTTTATTGCAGCATCAAGAAGCAAATCAGTTACGTGGTAACCTGTCAGCGTTTTTTGTGTTCAGTTCTATTATCTCTTTGATTGTTCAGATCCCTGTGGGTTTCTTTAACTTACATCATCTGGTGATTACTTTGCCCTTGCTACCAGCGGCCGCACTTGGTTACTGGTTAGCGGTAAAAACAACGCAGTCTTTACCAAAAGAAAAGATTCGTTTTGGCGCTCTCACACTGTGCTTTGTTAGTGGTATTACTGCGGTGATCCAAGGTCTCTCTTTGTAGTTATCCGAGAAGGTCAAATTCGCTTTACAAAACGCGTTCTCACTATAGAATCGCGTCACTTTTCTTTGTCGAGTTAGTTATGAACAACAGTCGTTACGGCAATTTCATGGCAGCGTTGTCCTTTGTAATCTGGGGATTACTGCCTATTTACTATCGTTTTTTACCTAATGCTTCAATGGATGAACTATTGGCACTGCGCATTATTGGTTCAGTTCCGGTTGGTTTTATTATGGTTTTGGCGATCACCCGCCATTGGCCTAAATGGACGGCAATTTGGCAAGATAAAAAATCACTATGGTATACGTTTGTTGCCAGTAGTTTGATGTGTATATCCTGGGTGGCGTTTACGTGGGCGTTAACGAATAACCGTGTTATTGATGCTAGCTTAGGCTTTTTTATAGGCCCGCTTGTCTCAGTGGCCCTTGGGGTGTTTGTCTTAGGTGATAAGCTTTCAAAAGGGCAGTTTATTGCGATATTACTGGCATCAATTGGTGTTATCTACCAGGTGATTCAATATGGTCAGTTACCTTTAGTTGCGTTGACGATGGGGTTGTTCTTTTCACTCTATGGCTTATTCAAGAAAAAGATCAATTATGACTGGAGTACAACGCTTTTTGTCGAAGCCATTGTGTTAACACCGTTTGCCTTAACGTATTTATTTATTAAACAGTGGAGCTTTGGTCAACTAGCATCAACGGTTGATGTAACAACATTTATGCTCTATTTGGGGAGTGCTCCGGTTACGCTATTACCGTTAATTTTCTACTCCATTGCTATTCGTATTACTAACTTATCAACGGTTGGTTTGATGCAATACATCGAGCCGAGTTTACAGTTTGTTTTAGCCGTTGTATTTTTTGGAGAAGTATTCGATAGCGTAAAAGCCGTGACATTTGCATTTATTTGGGTAGGGCTGCTATTTACTATCTTTGAAGGGATCGCCAAACTTGCCAAGCGAAAAAAGCTTGCCAACCACTCACTTTAATTGATTCCTTCTTTAGGTTCATAGGGCTAGCTTATATTTAATATATAGTTAACCCATAATGAACTCTAAAGAAGGAATTGTCATGATTACCGCTCTCTACGCTTCTGTCCTCACATTACTGCTCATCTGGCTTGCTTTTCAAGTCATCAAACAAAGACGAAGTAACAAAATTGCTTATGCTGACGGGGGCGTTGAAGCGCTTCAAATTGCTCGCAGTGCGCAAAGTAATGCAAGCGAATATATTCCCATCACCCTCATTCTCATGGCATTACTTGAATACAATGGCGCCCCAGTCTGGTGGATACATCTTGCTGGTATCACGTTCGTCATTGGCCGCGTCATTCATGCAAAAGGGATACTTGGAGAAGAGCTGAAAGGTCGTGTTACCGGGATGAAGTTAACCTTCTTGACTATGATTGGTTTAGTTGCACTTAACTTAATCTACTTGCCCTACGATCACTTATGGTAAAAAAATCAACGTATTTACCCCCAGCTTGGCTGCTTGTTCTGGTTGGCTTAGTACTGAACATAGCAGCAATTATCTTAACCAGTGTGGTGTTGGATAAACTTGGAAAAGAGACAAGCCTTCTTGCTGATCAAAAAGCTGATAATCTTTATTCGATTCAACTTGCTTGGAACAGGGTTGAAACGCTAGAGCGAAAACGAGAAGTGCTGTTATTGCATTTACATTTAGCTCAAAGCCAGAGTGTCTCCGAAGAAATGAACAAGGTACTCAGAGCGCATTTGTCTGCTTGGACTGGTGAAAAGGTCAGCCCAATCGAAATCACTCAACTTCCAACTCTGATGGCAGAAATTAATCACGCTCAAGGTAACGATCGAAATAGAATTGATAGCTATTACCTTGAAAACTTGGAGATCAGTGAAGTGATGTCAGAGTTGGAGGAAAACATGGCTTGGTATAAAAGTATTGGCTTGTTTCTTCAAGTGTTTGGTTTGGCGTTAATTTTAGCGAGAGATTTGGCTCGTAACCCCTGAATTTTCCCTTATTGGTTGCTATTTGCGAAAATACGTTCGCATATTGCACTTTCAATAATGTTCAATTGATGGCTATTCGTGTTGATTAATTGACATTAGTTGAATATCAATTGGTTGAGTTGTAACTGAAAATTGGCACATCTAATGCTTAAGTTAGGGTGACCCTTTAAGCCGAGGGTCACCTAGCCAACTGACGTTGTTAGTGAACCAGATTGTTCACAAGTATATATAGCCAATCACATCTCTTGTGTTTGGCTTTTTTTTCACAATCAATTCACGGATGAATTGTTACAGTTTCGGGTCGAAGAGTCGCGATAGCTGTGATAGTTTTCGCCCGAGTTTAATCATAATTGGTTGTATTAATGAAGAAAATTGTACGTTTGGTTGGTGTGGTCTCCATAATGGGGTCTCAGTCTGTGTATGCAATGAGTGAAAAAGATTGGGATGTTCTGACAGACATTGGTGCGTATGGCCTGGTTGCTACCGCAGCGGCCGTCCCTGCTTACAAAGGGGATTGGGAAGGCTTTTGGCAAGCGGGGTTCAGCATTGGTGCTGCTTCAGGCATCGGTTTGATCGGTAAAACCACTATAGATGCAGAACGTCCGGATAAAAGTGGTAACGACAGTTTCCCATCCAACCATACGGCTAACGCTTTTGCTTCGGCAACAAACCTTTATTTACGTTATGGTTGGGAAGCTGGTTTACCTGCATATGGCGTTGCAGCACTGGTGGGTGTAGGGCGTGTGGAGGCCAAAAAACATTATTGGCGTGATGTTCTTGCTGGTGCTGCTTTAGGTACGTTGAGCGCGTATGTCTTCACTGACGCTTATGATGAAAATGTGCAGCTTGTCCCATGGGTGACGAGTGAAGACGTTGGTGTATCGCTAACTTATCATTGGTAAACTTCTGCTATCACGATCAAAAGAGCCTCGGCATACCCGAGGCTCCTGTTTTATGATTCTTCTTTTCTAAGCGCAGTTTTTAGAACTGAGCTTTAATCCAAATCATACGGTGGTCTGAAGAGACATCTTTGCCATTGCCGTACTTACCGATACGGTCGTCGTTAAACAGCTTACGACCTTCTTCATATGACGCTGCCCAGTAAACACCAGAATCAGCCACGTTTAGGTTCGCTGATGGCATCGCATAGTCAACACCAAGACCGAATGTAGACGTAATGCGGTTTGGAATTGGATGTGTTGAATTTTTGTCTACCGCGTGCTCGGCTGCACCATAGCTTGTTGGGTAAAGCTCGCCATTCATCACATCTTGGTTTACCAACGGATCATTGTGGAAGTCTTGCATGATTTCACTAAAGCCATCGCCATCCAATGGGTCAAGGTTTTGGTCACCCATCATCACAAACTTCGCACCTTCAGCTAAGCCACCTTTGTTGCCTGCATCATCGTAGAAGTATTCTTTACCTTGTACATAGTGATGCCAGAACTCAACTTCTGCACCGTTTTGAACTTTGTTTTTGCCTGGATCGAATACTGGTGGAGTAGGGTGAGACATCAATAGATGGACAACTTCGTCGCCTTTTTCTGTTGGGATAATAATCGGCGCATCTACGTGGTTTTTAGAAGACAGACGAACAACATCCCACTCTTCTGCTGTGTACCAATCGTCACCACAGGCCATGCCATCAGGGATCGTTTGTGAACCGTCACAGATAGTGATGGTTGGGATTTCTGCCCCTTCCATGTCTTTCCACTTGAACTCTTGGAAAGTTCGTGTGTTTTCTGTGTCAATTTTGTATTTAGACATCAGTGCAAATGCGTATTGACCATGATAGAAACCAAAGCCCCATGCATCGCCAGGAAGTTGGCCTGCAGTGCCATTGTTATCTAGGTCAAGGTCACTGTTTAAGCCTGTGTTGGTTGAGTAAGATTCTGCGTAAGGATACTCAATAGGCTCAAGGTTAGCTTCGCCACCGGCGCCTTCAAGGCTTTGTGCGATAGATAGGTAGTTTTTCTGGAAACCTTCCAGTGCGACTTTATCTTCTCCAGTACCATCATTATTGAATTCCGCCATCATCAGAACATCAGGTCGGTTTTTTTGAATGATGGCTGCGACGTTACGAATTTGAATGACTTTCTCAGCCATTGTTTTATCTTCGTCGGCGATTGTGCCGTCAAGGTAAGCGGTTACCAGCTCAGTTTGCTTCGCTGGTTCAACTTGCATTTCTGCAACGAGATCTTCAAAAGTATTACGATCAAAAGAGAGGTTATAAGTGGCGATCTTTACTTCTTTAGGTTGAACATCTACGTATTCAGTGTCGTCGTTGCAGCCAGTAAGTAACGCAGCGCCGATTAGGAGAGCTAAAGGGGTTTTGATGTATTTCATTAGTATGCAATACCTTATAATTGGGTTCGCGCAAATACTAAAGTTATCAGTAACTTTTGTAAGCGATCTTTGTCACACAAACGATTGCGTAGTTGCACTAATGATCAGGTTTTGTGTGATTAATGCAATAAGTGCATCATTTTCAACAGCAGAAGGTTATATACAATCTGTTAAATAATGATGTCTATTTTATTTAATTGGAACAGATTTATAGGGTTTATTGATTGAATTAGATGGATTTTGTTCGCATACAAACTGAGTTTAGGTGGGAGACGTTTTTCTTTATACTGTGCACGTACCAGAAGTGAGGACGACCTCACCGCTCTCATCACTATCGGGGACGGCCCCAATTGCTAGGAATCTCTTAATGGCTTGGGCAATTCTTTTTCTTGCGGGTCTATGCGAAGTAGCATGGGCTGTTGGGCTTAAATACTCAGAAGGCTTCAGCAAGCTTGGCGCGTCAGCATTCACTATTGGCTTTATGGCGTTAAGCTTTTGGTTGCTTGGTATTGCGCTTAGAACATTACCACTTGGTATTGCTTATGGTGTTTGGGTGGGGATTGGTGCGATAGGGACGGCGATTGCCAGTATCTATTTATTCAATGAACCAGCGACATTGGTCAAGCTCATCAGCTTACTGTTGATTGTTGCTGGTATTGCAGGCTTAAAGTTTGCGGCTTAAGCTCTCAATCACTGATAAGTAAAAGCCAGAGTCAGACTCTGGCTTTTCGCATTTTAAAGCAGGTTCTTGCCTTGTTAGCGTTTGATAAATGGCAACTTTAAGTGCTGTCCAAATACGTTGATAAGCGCGCCTGTAACAATCAGTGCTCCCCCTAAGTAAGTCCAAGCGGACGGTAACTCACCAAAGAATATGATCCCCAGCAGTACAGAGAATATGATTTGGACATAAGAGTAGGCGGAGGCTTTACCGGCTTCCTGAGTTTGCATGGCCTTGGTTAAACCAAGTTGGCCAATTTGGGTAAATACACCAACGAGAACGAGCATCAAGGTTAAGTACAAATCCGGCATCACGAACTGATCTCCGATGAGCAGGATAGATGCTGGAAGCGCAACCAATGGAAAATAGAAGATAATAACGGAGCTGTCTTCTGTCTGACTGAGCTTCCGAACAATCACGTACGCAATCGAACTACCAAATGCACCTAATATCGCGATCATAACACTGAACATCGGAAGGGCATGTTCAGCATTAGGGCCCGTTTCCGAACTGACCATGACGTAGACACCCAATAAACACAGCACAATACAAATTAGAGTGGAAAACTGAATGCGTTCTTTAAGGAAGAAGACCGCGAGTAGTGCTGTAAATACAGGGTGAATGTACTGAAAAATAGTTGCTTCTGCTAATGGCAGCGTCGTAACGGAATAGTACACACACATGAGCGCCATCGTGCCAACCGCGCCTCGCGCAAACAACAAGGGTTTGTTATTGCCCCAAACCGATATGCCTTTGCGTTTTACATCTAGGTAACTGATCACGAGTGAAACTAAAGCCCTTGCTGCGACAATTTCAAATACAGGTATGCCATGTAAGCTGACATGCTTAACAGTGGCTGACATGAGAGCGAAACCAAAGGCAGAGAGCACCATAAAGCGCACGCCAATGGGAATCATCGAGTTGATTGAATTAGGCATCTTACGGCTCGTTTATTGAGGGAGATCGCACTTTAGCATACTAGACTGACAAAAAGATCAGCACCTTGTGATTAAGGCTCCGGATCTTCTTGAACCAAGGTAGACTGTCTCGTTTAGATATAAAAATAATAAATACATAAGGAGAAAGGGATGATTCCTATTCAAGCAACGCATGTATCTGGTGTGGTGATTTCCGAATTCGACGGCATAAAGAAGATGTTGTTGTTAGAGCGAGTCAAAGGTGGTTATTGGTGTCATGTAGCTGGTGGTGTCGAAGAAGAGGAAATTGGCTGGCAAACGATCGTTCGAGAGCTCAAAGAAGAAACACAAATTGAAGACGTCGAGCTTCACAGTGCGGATTTTCTTGAGCAGTTTTATGAAGCCCATAAGAACCGAATCATGGTCATTCCTTGCTTTGTTATGTTTTGTAAACCCAACCAAGAAGTGGTATTGAACCACGAACATATCGATTACCGTTGGTGTTCGTTAGAAGAGGCAAAACAACTTGCTCCTTTTGCTAACCAGCATCAACTGTATGATCATGTGTGGCAAAACTATGTAGATAAAGCACCAACACCATTTACTCTTATTAAACAGAGCTAGATTCAAACAGGAAAAACGATGTACGAAGGGTATGAAACGCGTCAACCGCTGCAAATCTCTGAACGTATTACGATAGAGCCATTAATGACCAAGCACGCCAATACGTTACTTGAAGTTGTCAATAAAAGCCGCGACAGCCTGTCTCGTTATCTGCCATGGACAGAGTTCGTAAAGAATCGACGCGAAGCCGTGCGTTACATTTCTCAACGTATCAACAGTCGTGCAAGCGAAGCACACTGGTTTGCGCTTTTACTGGATAATCAATTTGTCGGCGTTCTCGGTATTAAAGGTGTGAACGAAGAGACACGCGTAACAGAGGTGGGTTATTGGCTTGCAGAAAGTGGGCGTGGTCATCGTGTCGTCAATCAAGTGCTCTCTGTCATTATCCCGTTAGTGAAGGGAAGAGGGCACGCGAGCTTGATTCAGTTTCATTGTATGGAAGATAACATCGCGAGTATTAAAGTAGCGGAACGAGCGGGAGCCTCTTTAAAAGAATACGTTGATCATGATTTTGAAACGTTGGACCCTTCTCAGCGATTAGGCATTTATGAATTGAAATTAGCTGAAATCAGTGTTTGATAAACATAACCTAAAAGTAAATGTGGCGATATAAAAGAAAGAACAAATAGCAAAGGAACAGAGCGATGGAAATAAGTATTCGTCCCATTACTTGGCAAGAAGTAATGCCTATTCGCCATAAGGTATTGTGGCCCCAGAAGGCTATCGAGCATTGCATAGTAGAGGGTGATGAAGACGCTGAACACTTTGGGGCGTTTGTGAATGATGTTTTGGTTGGTATTGCCTCAATCTATCTTGATGACAACAAAGCAAGACTGCGCAAATTTGCGGTGTTGCCGGAGTTTCGAAGATTAAGCATTGGGTCTTCGCTGATTCGATATATTTTAGCGAATCTACAGTTGTCACCCGTTGAATATTTTTGGTGTGATGCGAGGGAATCTGCTCTGGCTTTCTATGAAAAGTTTGGGATGCAAGTTGAGGGTGAACGCTTCTACAAATCTGAAATTCCTTACTACAAAATGAAGCTTGCGCTTTAAGCAAAATAAATCTGAGTTTGAACTCTAACTTCCTTATTGCGTTAATAGTCAGAATGTTGCCCTTGTGTTAACTTTGAATCGTACATAAGTGCGACATTGCCCGTTATCGGGTGCACAAGGAGATAAACATGAACGCGATCGTCGACGTCGAAGTGGGTCAATTACTACAGCAGAAGTTAGATAAAGTCAGAGCGGCGTATAACTCAGAACCATTCCCGAGCTTAGACGCCAGAAAGCAAAAGCTTAATCTTCTCAAGCAGACTATCTTGGATAACCAACAAGATTTAGTTGAAGCGTTGAGTGAAGATTTTGGCTACCGCTCTGAGTTTGATACAGCAATGACAGATGTACTGCCGACCGTTGCTCAAATCAACTACACCCTAAAACGCCTCAACAAATGGTGTAAACCAAGCCGTCGTCATGCTGGTTTATTGCTTGCTCCCTCAAAAGTTACGGTGGAGTACCAACCTGTTGGTGTTGTTGGCATTATTTCTCCTTGGAATTTCCCGGTCATTCTTAGCTTGTCCCCTTTGGTAACAGCTCTTGCAGCCGGAAACCGAGTCATGATGAAGCTGAGTGAATTTACGCCACTCACAAATAAAGTGATCACTGAGATATGTCGAGCATTGCCCGATGATGTCATTGTTGTCGAAGGGGAAGCAGAGGTTGCTCAAGCATTCAGCAAGTTACCGTTTGATCACTTGCTGTTTACTGGATCAACCAATGTTGGCCGTGCGGTTGCTCGTGCCGCGGCAGAGAACTTAACGCCAATTACATTGGAGCTTGGCGGAAAGTCTCCGGTTATCGTGGCGGAAGACGCCAACTTAAATAAAGCGGTCGATGCTATTTTGTTCGGTAAGTGTATTAATGCGGGGCAAATTTGCGTTGCTCCAGATTATGCTTTTGTACCGGAGGGAAGAGTCAATGAGTTTGTTGCGCTCTTCCTACAGCGTTTTGACGCGCTTTACTTAAAAGATCAAAACGACCAAGGCTTTACTCACATCATCAACCAACGCCAGTACGACCGTTTAAAGGCTGTGCTGGAAGATGCTAAAGCCAAGGGCGCAGAAGTACATACCGTGCCCGAGACGAGTTCAGAAGGCCGACGATTATACCCGCATTTGGTCACCAATGTTTCAGAAGAGATGACTATTATGCAGGAAGAGATTTTTGGCCCCCTTATGCCAATTAAGCCTTACCGTGATATGCAAGAAGTCATCAGCTATATCAACCAGAATCAACGCCCACTTGCGCTCTACATCATGTCAGACGACAAACGCACTGTTGAGCATATTACCCGTAACACCCACAGTGGCGGGGTTGGCGTGAATGATACCATCTTGCATGTAGGCGCAGAAGACGCACCATTTGGCGGTATCGGTGAATCTGGTATCGGTCGCTATCACGGTGAAGAAGGTTTTAGAACCTTTAGTCATGCTAAAACTATTTTGCATACTCCAACGTGGCTACCACGTGTAGGGATGTTGATGGAGCGTCGTAGTATGGCCATCAAAGCGTTGCAAAAGTTCTTTTTGCGTTAACTTTGTTGGAGATTTAGCGCCCTCGTTATCACTTCAGTCCCGATACCTTTTGTCGATTGAGAAAATTCGACAGAGGCAAGAGCGGTGTGTGAAGGTCATCCTTTATTGGCGCGCGATCTTGCCACATTACTGTGTTGAATGAGATGGATAGTGCCTGGATACAGAGCGATACGAGTTCAAACTGACAAGTGTACTCTGAACGTATTTTGTTCGATTGCTAATATGGCTCATATGGACCATAATAATAAGACCATTTGGTCTGCAGGAGTTCAATATGGCAACAGCAACATTAAAAAGCTTTAAACCTAAGCTGCCAGCCAAGGCAAATTTTTGGTTTATGCTGGGCATTGAAGATGCCGAAACCGGTCGTACCGATGCAGTTCATAAAGGCTTTGAACCAAAGGTGTATCGTAATATCGTTGAGCGTGTGAAACTCTCTCAAAACGAATTCCAACACGTTACGCTTATCCCGGTCAGTACGATTAAACGACGTTTAAAAAACGAAGAACGTTTTAATACACAAGAGAGTGATGCCATCTACCGTTTGGCGATGCTGCTCAAACTGGCAACCGAGTTGTTTGATGATGAAGAGCGCGCTCTGAGTTGGATGCGAGAAAACGTATATGGCTTAGGGGGAAAGCGCCCACTCGATATGGTATCAACTACGGTTGATTTCGAGATAGTCAAAGACTTGATTGGACGATTAGAGCACGGGGTATTCTCGTAGTATGAAGCTCTATCGACTTACGCAAAAGAAGTTTTCTGAATCCCCATTTAGCCCGATCGGGGCAAAGCTTTACGGAGGGCGATGGAATTCAAAAGGGACCGAAGCCCTCTATTTTTCGGAATCTGAATCACTTTGCTCTTTAGAAGTGTTTGTTCACGTCAACAACGATCCTGCGATCACCAAACTCTACGATTTATATCGTATCGAGATGCCAGAATATCTGATCGCCGCTTTGGATGAAGAAGACTTGCCAGTGACTTGGCGAGCCATTCCTGCCAGTGAGTCTACCCAGTACATTGGCGATCAATTCCTTAATGATCCACACCCAGAGTTTTCGGCATTGCAAGTACCTTCGACGATTTCTCCTCGTGATAATAATTATGTCGTTAATCCTAACCATCCAAAGATGAAGGACATCCTGAAAAAGGCGGAGAAGCTCGACTTTGCTTTCGACCCTAGAATCTTTAAATAAAGAGGCTCAGCTTTAATTGGAATAGGACGCTGAGCTTTCTATTTTTAATTACGCTTTGGCGTTGCGCTTCTTAGTTCTTTGCGGTCAGTTGTTGAATCCCCACCGCTTCGCTTTGATAACTGTTCAATACTACTTCTGCACCCTTGTAGGATAAGTGGCTCGCATCGGTGTACATGGCATTGTTGGTGCCGATTTTCATCGTACAATTGCCTTTTTGACAAATGTAATCGGTAAGGTCGACAAACTCTACGTGTTCGAATTGCTCGAAGTATTGGGCAAGCATTGTGATATTTTGCTGGTGTGTTCGCTTAGGGGCAAAGTCGCATTCTGTCCCTTTTTCTTCTCCGAACAAGCGGACTTTCCATAAGCACTCTCCAATAGCAAAAGGGGCTGATGGAGTTGGGCCAAATACCACAACTTCTTTGTCTTTCAACCCATTTAAAAGTTGAGTAAACGAAGCTCGATAGCTTTGGGTGGAAAGCTCTTTACCAAAGTTAGATGAAATCACAACTTGGCGAATAGAAGGGGTATTTACAATGGTCTCGATAGCGTCGGTGAAGAAATCGTTGCAAGATTGCCCGCTAACGCCAGGAGTGACATCAACATAACCCACAGCACAAGAGTCTTGGGTTAGTTGAACGACACCTGTTGGGGTTTCATACGCCAGTTGTTGAACAAACACCATGCTATGACTGTTCCCTAGCACTGCAACAGTCGGTTCTGACGATGAAGAACAGCTCTCATTAACTTCTGTGTTACCGTTGCAAGCCAGACCATAACCATTGTTGACACGCATGGCTTCAAAGAAAGCATTTCTATCAGGGAATCCTCCACTTGTATGTCCAATAAAGCCAAAAGTAAGGAGGGGCATGGTCATCAATATGAGCGAGGCTGTTAATGTTTTCATGCCGATTTTTCTTCGACTACGGAACGGTTTTTCCACAAACCGCCAAGTTATGTAGGACAGCAAAGATAATATACCGACATAGGTGAGGAAGCTAAATTCTTGCCCTGCAGTCAGAACATATCGATAAAATACCAAAAGTGGAATGTGCCAAAGGTACAGGCTGTAACTGATTAAACCAATAAATACGACCCATTTAAGGCTAAGCGTCTTACCACAAATATTATCGCTGGCCGAGAATAGAATGATCAGTGCTGTGCCTATGACAGGAATCATTAACATGATGCCTGCGCCGTCTTTGGATTTGTCGAATAAAAGTGCTGAGGCCATGACCAAAACAATGCCGATCATTGCGAGCGTATTATTTGGTTTTACGACGGTTTTTCGCATTACGAGCGCAAGCATTGACCCCGCAGCTAGTTCCCATGCACGTGAGAAAATCATATAGAAGGCGAAATCTGGGTCGCCGCTCGCATACCAGACCGTCATTAAGCTCAGTAAAAATACGCCGATAAAAAAAGTGAGGTAGGACATAACATTGTTGCGAGCAAGCAGCATCAGTAGCAATGGGATGACAATGTAGTATTGCTCCTCAACACCTAGGCTCCAAGTATGAAAGAGCGGGTTGGCTTGCTCTTCTAAACCAAAGTAATTGTGTCCTTTGAGGTAAAGCAAAACGTTAGACGCGGATAAAATGGACGAGACAGAAAACTCACTTACTTCTTTGTGCGCTTGAGGGAGGAATAGCCACCAGGACAATACGTAGCTCACAGCGATTACAAGCAATAATAAGGGTAATATTCTGCGGATACGACGCTCATAAAAGTCAGCAAGACTAAATTGGTTTTTGTCTAAATCGTTAATGACGATTGTGGTAATGAGATAGCCACTGATCACGAAAAAGACATCGACACCGATAAAGCCACCAGCAAAGGCTTCAATGTCTGCATGAAACAAGATCACGAGTATGACCGCCAGTGCCCTCAATCCATCAATTTCTGCTCGGTAAGTCATAATCTTCTCCATCCATTCTGCCAACGTTTGTCGTTCATCCCCAGACCGGGGGGACTTAATTACTATTCGGTTGTTCTATCCACTGAGAAAGCTTCTGAGCTTGTCGATAAGCATTAAAGTACTTGAGCACTCTCTGTCGTCCGCATTTTCCCATTTCTTTACGTTTATTCTGAGGTAACTCAGCGAATTGATTGATGCATTGAGTGATATCTTCGATACTGTGCTGCTTTACAAATAAGCCCGTCTCATTAGTCACTATCTCTTTGCAGCCCATAACATTTGAGGTAATAACCGGTGTTCCAACTGCCATCGCCTCTTTGAGCACTAGGGGGCCAGTGTCGACACAGCCAGTACGTGAGAAGCAAAATGGTGCCACGAGGCAATCGTATTTTGATAAATTTTCTTTTACCCAACTATGGGGCTTAGCGCCAAGAAATGAGACACAGTGAGTCAATCCAAGTTGGCTGGTTAGCGATACAAACTCTTTTTTCATCGGCCCAGTGCCAATAACATCAAGATGAACATTGAGTTTGTTGGCGATAGGGACCAACGCTTCGAGTAAATATTGAAGGCCTTTTTGCTCAACGAAGCGCCCTAAAAAAACCAATCGTAATTGGTCTGAGTCTGTTCTTTTCTCTGGTGTAAACTGTTCAGGTTTCACGCCACAGTGGAGTAGCTTTACGTTTCCATTTGTCATGCTTTTGAAGTCGTTATACATGTCATCACAAACGGCTATTGTGAAGTCACTGGCGTTAATTTTCTCTTTTACATCAAACGGAGATTCATACACGTCGTGTCCGTGAGCTACAAAAGAGCAAGAAATGTTGAGTAACTTGGCGGCGACAATCGCATGTGCTGCGGTGTGCTGACAGAAATGAGCGTGAACGTGACCGATTCCTTGATCTGCAAGTTGCATCGCCAGTTTTAACCCCGTTCCCATTAACGATTTTTTAGGAATACCAGATTGTTTGAAGGCAAAGCTACACGCTTTGAAAAAGCCGGGTATATGAAGATGATTCCAATTCTCAACCTGAATGTGAGAGCCAATTTCGATAACATCGTAATTAAAAAACGCTTCGCAAGGCTCGATTTCAAACGTAAAAACCGTTACATCGTGACCGCATGCTTGAATTGCATCCACTTCGGTTTGAATGAAAGTTTCACTTAGCACGGGGTAACTAGGAGTAATAAACGCGACTTTTTTCATATTATTGCTCGCCTCTTTTTGTTCACGGTCGAAGAGGGAGCTGCAAAAAACAAACCAAAGTATTATGGGCATAAAATCAATGGGTTGGCGATTAATTTCTATTTTGAGAACAAAAATGATTGGAAAATTCCCGCTGTTCTCAAATTGATCTCCTGTATTGAGAAAAACTGCTAACACTTGGCAAATTGAGTTTGATAATAAGAAATTAATCCTAAATTGGCTTGGTCTGGTTATTGCTAGCCTCAATGAGTCAAAAACGAACTGACAGGTTGAGAGGCATCGGGACATGGACAAAGTCACTATTATCATTCCAACTTATCAATGCTTGGAATACTTACCCAAAGCTCTAGACAGTGTGTTCCATCAAACGCACCGTAACTTTGAGGTTATCGTCATTAATGATGGCGGTGACCTTAGTACACAGCGCTATCTCGAATCATTGCTCGACCACAGGCTCAGATACCTGAATACTGAAGGGGTGGGTGTAGCAGAGGCGAGAAACTTGGGAGTAAAAGAGGCAACGGGCGACTACATTGCTTTTCTTGATGCGGATGACTTTTGGTTGCCTGATAAGTTGAAAATCCAGGTCGCCTTGCACAAAAGTCATCCTGACTTGGCACTTAGCTTTAGCAACTATGTTCATGTTTCGGAAAGCTATGAGGCGTTTACTGACTGTTTTCAGTTTTGGAACCAACTCCAGAACGAGCCAGATGAAGTACTGCTGCTTAGTAAGCCACTGGATACGATCATTGCCAATAATATTATTGGAACATCCACGGTTATGCTGGATGCAAAGCTTATAGAAGCGTTCCCTATGTTCAAAGCGGAATTGCCCTACGCTGAGGATTGGGAGTTGTGGCTAAGAATATGTGAAAATTACCAAGTGGGCGTGGTGAATTCTATCCAAGTGGGTTATCTGATTCGTCAAGGGTCCATCACCAATACCAAAAGTCGTAAACTGCAACAATTAGCTTGTTTGAATGGCATTCTAGATACCTATCGAAAGAGTGCATCAAAATATGATATTTCTCCCTCAGCGCTTAAAAAAGCGAACGCAAGAATCTTAGAAGGATATGCTGACTACTATCGAGGAGCTAAGTCTTACTCAAAGGCGATAGCACTCAACATGCGCTCTTGGATTCAAGACCCTCAACCTCGACGGTTACGACGCATTATGGTGGATGGCAAAGCGTTAGTGTTATCGAATGTAAAGTTTATTCCGGAATAGTGGTGCTAGCGCGAATGTTTAAGCGATGAAGAGAGGGCCGGAAGCTGTACAAAATCAAAGATTGAAATTGGAAAGCGCAATACACTCGTGGTTAAGTTACTTCTCGACTACTTAGAATAAACAAGGTTATGAGTGAAAGTGATATTCAAGCGAAAATTGCCAGCTTTACCCATATAGAAGAAGCGTTGGAGTATTTTGATATCGGTTTTGATAGTCGCTTTATTGATAAACACCGAGTCGAGTTAGTGAAACGCTTCAATGGCTATTTGATTTTGACTAAACCAGAAGATTGGTTTTCTGCTCGTCGCGCTTTGAAAAACGCTTACTGTAAAGTGCAGCGTAGCTTGTTGGACAAAACTACGCGCTCAGCTTGTCGTGGGTGTACCACATGCCAAAGAAGGTAAGGGGTACCATTGCCTCAGTTACCGTTGACGACATTGTTAAACTTCGACATAAAAAAGAACCCCGCCAATGATAGCGGGGTTCTATTATTTTTGTGAACGGAAAAGTTAACTTGCTTGATATTCTGGGTAGTCAACTAAGCCTTTCTCAGCGCCACCAAACAAGGTTGCTGGATCGTGTGCAGCTAACGGATAGTCGTTTTTAATACGGTTTGGTAAGTCAGGGTTTGCGATGAATGGACGGCCAAAACCAACCATATCTGCCTGGCCACTTTGTAGTGCTTCTGCCGCTTTTTCAGTGTTGTAACGACCTGCGTAAATAATGGTGCCTTTGTAAGCTTCACGAACCGCAGCTTTAAACTCAGTCGGCGTATCTGGTGCATCGTCCCAGTCTACTTCAGCAATGTGCATGTACACAACGTTAAGCTCATCTAGTAAGGCTGCTGCAGCGGTGTATGTTTCTACCGGTGTTTTATCGACCGTGCCGTTGAGTGAAGTAAACGGAGCAAGACGAACACCAACGCGCTCAGCTCCAATCGCTTGAGTCATTGCTTCAACCACTTCACCTAAAAAGCGCAGACGGTTTTCGATAGAGCCACCGTATTCATCTGTGCGGTTGTTTGCTTCAGAATCGATGAACTGATTGACAAGGTAACCATTGGCTGCGTGTAATTCGATGCCATCAAATCCTGCTTTAATCGCATTCAATGCTGCTTGGCGATATTCTTCGATAACGACTTTGATGTCTGCTTGAGTCATTTCACGCGGCTCGACTACGTCAACAAAACCTGGTTCGTCACTACCATTGTCGATGAATACTTTTACATTTTGTGCTCTCAATGCAGAAGGTGAAATCGGTTGTTGACCACCAATGTTGTCAGGGTGGGTGACACGGCCTACGTGCCAAAGTTGAGCAAAGATAGCGCCGCCTTTAACGTGAACCGCATCAGTCACTTTTTTCCAGCCTGCAATTTGTTCTTGGCTGTAAATACCAGGGGTCCAAGCATAGCCTTGGCCCATTGGTGAGATTTGAGTACCTTCAGCGACGATCAAACCAGCAGATGCTCGCTGAGCGTAGTATTCCGCCATCATATCGTTTGCTACGTTACCTGGTTGGCTCGCTCGTGATCGGGTCATTGGCGGCATAACGATACGGTTTTGAAGTGTTAGAGAACCCAGTTGAACGGGTTGGAACAATACATCTTTCATGAGAAACCTCGTTATTTGCTAGTTTGGATTAATTCGATTTGGTAACCGTCAGGGTCTTTGATGAAGGCTATGTGCGTTTCGCCGCCTTTCATCGGACCCGGTTCACGTGTGATATTGCCGCCAAGCGCTTTGATTTTGTCGCATGCCGCGTAAATATCTTCACAACCTAAAGCCATATGACCAAACGCGTTTCCGAGCTCATAGCTATCTGTATCCCAGTTATAAGTCAGTTCGATCGTTGCGCTGTCTGGTTGGTTTGCGTTACCAACAAAAACTAATGTGTAACGGTATTCAGGGTTCTCGAAACGGTCAAGTTCAGTCATGCCAAGCACCTTGGTATAGAACTCAATTGATTTATCAAGATCAGCAACACGGATCATGGTGTGAAGAAATTTCATATTTAACCTTCTTATCTCGGCTTTGAGCGGCTGCTGGAGTATCAACTGCATCCCAACAAACAACGTTATTGGTTAATAAGATAATGATTAAGTGTAAAAACATCAAATTGTCATTAATTATTGTTTGCATAATAAATCGTTATTAACTTGGCGGTTTTAGGTTGCTTTTGTTTATTCTGATAATGGTATAAACGTACTGAATGATTGGCACTTTTATTTAGAATTTAAATTACTTAGAGTGAACAATCTATCAGATTGAATGCATAAATCATGGTGTAGAAAGGGAGAAAGGAATGGACAGCTTTAAAGCCTTGTTCGAAGTTGCTCAGCGAAAAGCTGAATACGACAAGAACAACACATGGTATCAAGGTTCCAACACCTATTTCGAAGCCTTATACCAAGAACTTGAAGAAGTGAGTGAAGAGAAAGCCAAAGGGCGAGCATGCTACTTAGAAGACGAACTGGGTGATGTACTGTGGAACTATCTGAATCTTCTTATAGCGCTAGAAAAAGAGGAGGGCATCAACGCTAAATCTGTACTCAATCGAGCGGTAGAGAAGTACCAAGCGCGAGTGACCGCAATTGAAAACGGTTGAAGTTGGGCAGACGTAAAAGCTGAACAAAAGTCGAAAATGAAAAATGAATTCGAGGTAAAACAAGGCAACAAAAATTAAACTGACTAAATACTTATTCACGCTAATGGTTGGCTGAGCTGTTGGGATGCCAAGTGTCTCGATCGCGAATGATCAAGTCCTGAAATAAGCGTATCAATCGCATCAAAGTGATGTTCAGGTGAGAGGAGTTAGAACGGTTGTTCATATACTGCCAGGTGATAATCAAGGCTCTCGACACCAAAAATTCATTCTCAAGCTCGACTCCCATCAAACTCTTCTCGTCGCGCACAACATTGATTTGGCCGAGTATCCATTACGAGTATTGGGGCGAGTTTATGAAGAGTGCTTTTCATAACCAAGGTGCTCATCCAGTTCAGCATTGAGCGCTGTTTCAACGGTCACCTTGATTAACATTTTCAATATCAGATTCGGTTTTGATTGACTTCGCACCTTCACGAGCAAAAGCTTCAAGTGCTTTCTTATCCATAGTGTCCATTCTTAGCCATGTTGGCTTAAGTTTAGACAGTTACACAGAATTCAGAACAGTCTCGTTTTTCCGTGTCGATAGCTTATTAATAAGTATCAGACTCTTATTCACAGGTCTGTTGTGTCTCTTAATCTTACTATCGCGTTTACTGAATTTATTTAGTATTTGTTGTTGGCATTGGAGCAAGTAACGCCTCCAATTCCTCTGGGGTGAGTAAATCCTTCTTTTGCAAAATATCACTCTGCTCCAAAGATAATCGAGTCTTGTTTATCAAGTATTTCTTTTGAGTTGGGGTAAGATCCTTTAAAGAATCTATTAACTCTTGGAAGTGGTTTGTGTTCATAGCCTAGCTTTTCCCCGTTGACGTTTTGCTGTTTTCCAATCGTTTTCAGTCCATATTGACTAAATAATCGTTAATTTGTTTATTAATGGTGACAAGCTCTTTATTAATTATAGCGATATCTGCGGTATCGGGAGCGATATTGTCACGTGTGTGTTCTTCAACTTTACCAAGAGCGGAAACCGCAGCCTCTTCTCCAAAGCTGGAAAGTATGCCTTTCAAACTATGAGAAAGTAGGAAGAGTTCCGGCCAATTTTGTTCTGCATTTAATTGATTAATCCTATCTAAACCGTCCTCGTAGTCCTCCATATAGGTTGAAAAAACAGCAAAGATAATGTCGACATCGTTGTCCATGTAGGTGTTAAGTACTTCGAAATTGATCATATCTCATCTCCACTGTGGCATGTGTAAGTTAAAAGGCACAGGTAACCGCGTCGAGCAGGAACCAGAAAGGTAATCTTTCAACCAGTTTGACCAGTTTGGTGGTAGCGGTCGCTGTGTTAGAAATTCGATACTTTCATCCAAGATGGTATCCGGCGCTGATATGTTGCTATCGGAAAGGTTTCTCAATCTAATCTCTGTTGAGAAAGGGTACTTCTTCCTCAGTTCTAGCTCACTCATGTTGTGATGACTTTGCTCTTTTAAAGGAACCGCAGACTTAGCTGCGACTAAAGTAAGTAGACTGCGTTTTATTGCAAACTCGCCAAAAAAATCCATCAGCGGAATGGCTTGCTTTAACAGTAATAAAGGCGTTTGGCTGGGTACTGAGTAGTAATAGCTCAAAGATTGCATTAGTTTTTTATGCGCATGCTCTGGCCTTGATTCTAGCAACAGTAGCTTGCATTGCATCATCTGCTTTAAGGCCGCGAGATCAACTTGTTGACTTCGATTCAACTGTTTCTCTGCCAACAAACAAAACTCATTCAGTTTCAAAAGGACGCGCTTCTTATCATTAGTCGAGCTCATCGTTTTAAAGTGCTCACTGATTGTATCGACATAAGCATTCATCGCTGACAACCAATGTGGATCTGTAGATGAGACATTTGATGCGTACATATAGCCAACGTCATACAGTCGATCTACTTGTCCGAGCTTGGAAAGGATTCTCGATACCGTAACCAACCTGGTGCTGCTACTTGGTGTTAACTCAAACGCTCGAATGGCTAATATAGATGCATTGTTTTGCTGACCAAGATTTTCATAAAGACCAACTAGGTTATCTATTGCACGCAAGCAAAGCGGGTTACGCGTAACGTAGTCGGCGAGGATAGTGACAGCTTCACGAATATTGCCTTGTTTGTGCTGCACAAAAGCTTCTGCGCAAATGCGGCTTGCATGTTCCTTTTCAGCACAAAAAGGTAAAAAGTTTTCCAGCACATCAAACTGCTTAGATTCGATAAGTGTGTCGATAAGTAAAGATTCAACACACACGCTTTGTGCATAGTTTTTATGAAGGCGTGCGACACCTGCGAGCGTGAGTTTGTCCGTCTTATTCAACTGGTGACGAACTTCCGCAAGTTGATGTTGTTCCTGTAAGGCCGTTAACATTTTGTTCTTCAGCGCTTTGGTTTGAAGGGGCTTTGTCAGTAAGTGACGAACTCGTCCAGACAGGGCAGTTAACACGGTCTCTTGCGTTGCATCGCCAGAGATCATCAATACGGCTGTAGTGTCTGAAATGAGTTTTGCACGACTCATCAAGTTGATCAGATCTAAGCCAGTCAGTTTGGTCGACAAGTGGTAATCCATGACAATAAACGAATAGAAACGAGTTTTGACAGCCAAAAGTGATTCTTGCGCACTGTTTACACAAGTAATGTTGGAAACCTTCGCGCCGAGCGCAACAAGTTGATGCCTGATCAACGTTGATGATGTTGAGCAGTCATCTATCACCAAAATGTTGATGTTATCGACTTCGATCTTCCCTGTGGTCAAACTTCTTCCTATTTTTACAGATTAGTACCCTCTAAAATAAAACTAGTCATCGGATTGCATAAAGGCAAGCTGTTTCTGCGATTAAAAAGGGGCAATATGCCCCTCATCAACATTTGCGCTAATTAACTCTGTACTGAGTCCGTTTCTACTCTTTTTAGAAGCTCATTTGCCTTCTTCATCGCTCGTCTTGCACTTTTAGACTTCCTTTTGTTCAAAAGGATGTCGGAGAATTGCAGATACTTATCTGCGGTTTGGAATCTTAAATCGTTAATATCTTGAAATCCGTTCGGAAAGTTTTCAGCAAATAGGTCAATATCTTTAACCAGTTTGTCCAAGTTTACTGTTGTTCTTGCTTGTTTTAAACGGTAATAGAGGCCCTCAAATTCTTCTTGATAAAGTAGGCGTGCGGCATCGGCCGGGAAAGGCAGCGGACTTTGGCTATCTTTCGCAGTCTCATAGAGCTTCATCTCCAAAACTGCATCTTTCATCGCATTGCTGATTGCGATATTTTGGCGATGTTCTTCGGAATCTGCGAAGAAGGTATTTCCTACTTTGATTAATGTAACCAAGGCTGCAGCATCTCTCAGTTGTAAGGCTTCATTTAAGTGTTGGCCAAACACCTCACTAGCAAGTGAGCTTGGGACAAACGGGTACTCCTGATGAATTTGATGTAATTCTTGCTTGAGGTCGTAAATTGATTTCGAACCTTCCAATTTGCTGTAACTTGATTTCTCGAGTTGGCTGTTAATCTGCCTTGCAATCGAGAGCAATGTTGAATGCTTGCTGGATTGAATATCCAATGCGAGTACTTCGATCTTATGTGAATCTGGGTAATAGACTTTGGCTTGTTGAAGAATGTCTTCAATTTTGTCGTAGTTTGGATAGGTGGTGACATCAGAGTTGAGTACATCGTCAATCTTTGATTCAAACTCGCCAAGTAGATAGGGTTTATATAATCGTAAAAAGCCAGACTTGATGACAGGGTGTAAGTCACCTTGTGTATCAATGAGCAATTTAGTGTTTTCTGGTACGGTATCAAGTAGCGCTTGGGCTGATGTAATGTTTGCAGCTTGTTGATCAAGTGCGACTTCAAGCTGAGTAATTTGGCGTTGTTGCTGTTGAAATAGCAATCCTAAAAGTGTGGCAACGGCAAATGAGGCCGCGACACTCGTCAAAACTGGCCATCGTGCTCTATTAATGTGCTGTTTAATGTATTCAGCGCTAAGGTGTTTAGGTGCCACCCCATTGGTTAACACTTTCGAGAACAAAGGCCATTTAATGAAGGGTAAGTTTGCTGGTTTAGCCGCACGAATGTTCTTCTTTAATGCCTCGTCAACGGGTGTGCGAGAGAAGGGGTGCTTACAACTCAATAACTCATAGGTGATGCAGCAGAAAGCAAATATGTCATCACTAAATTGAGGCTCTTTCCCAGCAAGAATATCAAGCGAAGCGTAATTGGGCGTATAGCCTAACGTGTCACTTTGTTGAGCTTTGCGTTTCGCGGCATATTGGTCATGTTTTAGCTGCTGTGTTTTGGAGACCCCAAAGTCTAGAAGTTTAACTTTTCCTTCAGAAGTCAGAATGATGTTCGCAGGCTTAAGGTCAGCGTGCACTACGCCGAGAGAATGGGCGTACGAGAGTGCGTCCAGTGTTTCGTTCAAGATGGATCGAGACGGTTTAAACTTAAGCCCATCGGGTCTTGAGCGTTGAATCAAAGTTTCTAATGTTTCACCATCAACGTACTCCATTACTAGAAAGTACACGTTACCATCTACCCCGAAATCGTAAACTCGAATAATATTTGGATGGCTAAGCTTCTGAGTTTGCTGTGCTTCTCGAATAAGCATACGTGCTGTTTCTGGTTGAGAAGAAAACTCTTCTTGTAGAATTTTTAGTGCGACGTAGGGCGTTTCCGCTCCTGATGACTCAAGAATTTTATCTTTGGCCAGGTAAACATCACATAAACCGCCATGCCCGATGAGTGATTCGATCTCATAGCGGTTCTTAATGGTTTCACCAAGCAAAGACTGCGTTGTGTTTTTTTCACTGCACGCGGGTGGAACATTATCTTTTTTATTTTGAGGTGGAATGGTGTTTTGGTTTTGAGACATTTTTGTATTTGTCTCATTCTTTAATTCGGTGGAGCCTTCAGAATTGGAATTTGTAACATGGTCGATTTTATTTTCTCTTTTATGAGTCTTTACAATTTTTGTTTTATCGCCGTTTATTTCTTTATTTATAGAACTGTTTTTACTTTGGTCTTCCATCACAGAGGCTCCGTATAAATGATGGTGAGAATATATAATCTATTAATTAATGAAAAATGATGATTTTTTAATTTCTCGGTCAAGCTAACATCGGTTTTTTGACGCGTGAAAATCGAAACGTCAAAAATTTGAACCTCGTTGTATATTTCGTTTCGAGTAAAAATACCTGATTGCTTTGCTTGAAAATTAATTCATTATTCCGTTCTTGAAATATAAATATTATTCGATTGGGCGATAATGACTTAACTGTTAATAAATAAATGCCTAACTAGAAAGAATGAAACATAAAATTAAGCAGCTCCTTTGGCGAGGTATACATGACTTTGGTTTTAACCATAACGAGTTTTCACAAGTTCACCCCTGAGATAGAAAGTGAGTTCATTTTTGATGCAAAAGGCGAACATGAAAAAGTTTCTTTTGGTCGTTCTGAACAGTGTGACTGGATACTTCCAGATCCCGAAAGAGTGATTTCAGGCAAACATGGTGAGCTTATCAAGTTTGGTGATAAGTACTTGATCAAAGATTTGTCTACCAATGGAACATTTGTGAACAACTCAGTGAGTCCAATTGGGCAAGGTAATGAAGTTACGCTTAGTCAGGATGATGTTGTGACACTCGGCGACTATCAAATTCAGGTAACCATTCAACAAAGGCAGTTGGCTGAGTCGCCAGAACAACCTGTTGAGTCAACACTCGTCTCAGAACCGCACACAAGCGATGACTTTATCAACCAGGATGATTTTGGCTTAAGTGCCTCTGAGCTTCTAAAAGACAGTGCTTCTTCAGAATTTCAGTTGGATATCGGTTTGATGGATGATTTTGTTGAGCCATCTATACAAACCCAGCAAGAGCAAGAGTTGCCGCATTTTGCAGTCGAAGAGCCGATAAAAGCACATCAAAAAACAAGTTCAAATAAAGATGTTGAAGCGTTTATTCGTGGTTTAGGCATCAGCCCTAATATGGTTCCTGATGAGCAGCGTGAGTTATGGTTCCAACAGTTAGGGGAGTCTTTTTCCTTAATGTTAACGGGATTAATGGAGACGTTACATCACCGTGCTGAATTCAAACAAAGTAACCGTTTAAACCACACCGCATTTAGAAAGTCTGAGAATAACCCTCTTAAGTTTTCAGCTAATTTGGAAGACGCTATACACAACCTTTACAACCGAAAAACCGCGAGTTTTATGCGACCTGATTTAGCTATAAAAGAGGCGTTTAATGACGTTGAAAACCATGAAAAAGCATTGATGCAAGGCGTAAATGGAACGGTAATAAGTGTTATGTCGTTAGTCGAACCGTCTTCCATTTATTCTGAGTCACTTTCCAATGATAGTTTTTTGAATAAAGTAATGCCAGCAAGGAAATATTCTCAAAGCTGGAAAAGATTTGAAGCTATCTATAACCAATTAGCTGATGATGTAGTTAATAAAGAAAGTCCATTCTATTTGGATGACTTTGCTAAGCATTATGAAAATGCTCTAAGACGTGACAGTTAAGGTTAAATTATGAAATTAATTAAAGAAATAACATTGCTGATATTAATGACAGTACTTGTTGGTTGTTCAGCAGCAAACTTAGTGGTTGCTCCTTATGCTGATTTAGAAATAACCGCAAATCACAATATAAATCCAGATTCTAACGGAAGGCCATCGCCCGTCGTTATTTACATTTTCGAACTAACGTCTCCGACCGTATTTGAAAGCCAGGACTTCTTCTCAATATACGAAAGTTACGACAAAGTACTTGGTCCAGATTTAGTCAATAAATTTGAGATATCACTAACGCCAGGTCAAAAAGAAATCTACCAAGCCAGCATGTCCCCTCAAACTGAATACCTAGGATTGGTTGCTGCGTTTCGCGATATCGAAAACTCGAATTGGAGACAAGTAATCCAAGTCGACAAGACAGGTTACAACACTTACCAAATCCAATTAGAAGATCTGTCTTTGTTCGTGAAATAACCTTGGTGACTATTCAATGACACAATTTTCCCGTACTGCTTGGTGTGAGGGGATGTTTTTGCGTCCTCAACATTTCCAGCAAAGTGAACGAGCTACTTCCTACGAATATAAAGGGTTAGTTAACTTACAGCATGCTTATAACTGGGGCCTCTCAACAAGCTTAATCAGTACTACCGCTTTGAAAGAGGGGTATGTTGATATTGAGAAAGTCGACGCAATTCTGCCAGATATGACTTTACTTCAATGGAAAAAAGGTGACGACGGCCTAACTCCTTTATTTGTTGAGAAAGGCACCAATCAAACGTTGATAAAAATCATTGTTCCAGCGTCTAGCCTGAAAGACCGACTGGTATCCGATCAAAGTGAAGCTTTGGTTTCTCGCTATCTTTTGAAAGACTTAGAAATTGTCGATGCTTTAACTGGGCAAGACGAGGAGTGCATTCAAGTAACCGCAATCAATCTCGCACTAACAGCAAGTAACGAGAAGCAACCTGGGTTTATTGAATTACCGATTCTAAGAATCAAAGAAGTAACAGATGAAGGGGAAGTCATTCTTGATGAGGATTACATCCCGCCTCATATCAACCTTTTGAATAGTTTTGCTATCACAACGTGTTTACGCAATGTGCTGGCGATGACAAAGATTCGTGCAGACGTTGTTTCTCAACGTTTGATTCAGGGTAAGGCAGCCTCTGCTTCTGCGGTTGACTTTATTATGTTGCAAATGCTGAATCGCTATGAAGTCACTTTGCGTCACTTTTCCAACCTAGAGCACGCGCACCCTTTGGATTTGGTGGCGTTGCTTCACGGGTATATCGGTGAATTATCGACATTTTCTAGTAAGAGCAAACGAGTCCCTGCACTGAAAAAGTACGATCATTTTGATCTTTCTAGTGTGTTCCATGAGATAAACCAGATACTAAGCCAGTATCTAAGTGTGGTTTTAGATCAAACCGCGAATAAGTTACCTCTCGAAATTCGTCAATATGGAATTCAAGTTACCCCTCTACCTGATAAACGTTTGTTGGAGTCTTGCCAGTTTGTTCTAGCGATTAAGGCTGATACCACGACAGACGAAATAAGACGCCTAGTTCCAGCTCAACTTAAATTAGGGCCTGCGGAACAAATACGCGACCTAATCAACAACCAGATCAATGGTATCAATGTCGCACCTTTAAGTGTGGTTCCGAGACAAATACCGTATCAAACAGGCTATGTGTACTTTGAGGTTGTGAAAAAAGGACCTTTCTGGATAAGACTTCGAGAAAGTGGTGGTATAGCACTGCAACTCTCTGGTCATTTCCCAAATGCTGAAATTGAACTTTGGAGCATTAGCCAATAATAGGTTGTGTCATTATGGAACAAACAATCATCAAACCAACGCCGGGTGGGCGATCAACTCCGAAACAAACAGAAGTAAAATCAGCAGATAGCACGGTTGTGATTTCTAAAAGTCCTGAAATCGTGAATAACGACTCGATTGTTGCGTTTGGCCTTAACCCTATTTTGGCTGAAGCAAATGGCATTTTATCAATGATTGGGCAGGTTCGGGCAACAGCATCACATTCAGACGTTCTGTTCCTTAAGGAGACGCTCGCACAAAAATTGAGAGACTATGAAAATCGTCTACGCCAACACAATGTTGGCTTAGAAACCATAGACACCGCCCGGTACTGTTTGTGTTGCTCCATTGATGAGGCAGTGTTGAATACTCATTGGGGAAGCCAATCTACATGGAGTCATGATTCTTTATTGAGTTCATTTTATTCGAGTAGCCAAGGTGGTGAAGCTTTTTTTAAACACCTTGAACAAGCGATGTCTCAGCCAGAGTCTCACCTAGATTTACTTGAGTTGATGTATGTCTGCTTATCGCTTGGCTTTGTCGGACAATACCGTTTAGAGAAGAACGGGTTAGAAGCTCATCGCCGCCTTAGAAAGCAAGTCATGGGTATTCTTAAGTCCCATGGTCGTGGAATTACCCAAGACATGAGTGTCAATATTGATAAGCGAATTGTTACTGGGTCTCAAATGTCGGAGCGAGCACCTTTGTGGGTCGTATGCTCTGTTACATCTGCGATCTTGGTTTGTGCTTTTATGTACCTTAGCTATGACTTGAATAAGGCATCAAATCAAACTTTTACCCACTTGGTTAACTTGATTCAACCGGACGTAAAAGTAGCGTCACCACAATTAGAGCCGAAAGTTCAACCAGTAGCTGATCGCATCTCTATGTATCTAGCGACGGAAATGAGCAAAGGTTTAGTCACGGTAGAAGCTTTACCAGATCGCGTAAGAATATCCTTAAAAGCACAAGACCTATTTGAATCAGGAAGCGCAGAGGTTGTGGCTTATATTCTCCCTGTTGTATCTAAGATAGCTCGAACCCTTGAAGCGACAGAAGGAAAAATTCTTGTCACGGGTCATACCGATGATAAGCCCATATTTACCAGTAAATACCCTTCTAACTGGCACCTATCTTTGGCTAGAGCCACGGCGATGTCTGACCAACTTGTTGTAAACAGTGCGCTGGAAGGAAGAGTGTTACCGGAAGGGTTGGGTGATGCGAGACCTGTGGTAGAAAACACCGATGCTGACAATCGAGCATTGAACCGTCGTATCGAAATTGACTTGATTGTCGCAAACTAGGGAAAGTGAGAGACATGAGTATCCGAGAAGTAGGAAGAATATTCACTCAGCGTTGGTTTATCGGTCTTATCGGTGTTGCGGCCTGTTCCATCTTTATTTGGGCGGTTGGCCCGTTGATTACTGTTGCAGGTTATGAACCTCTAAAAACGGATTTTCAACGCCTAGTTACGATTCTTATTTTGGTCTTTGCTTGGGGGATCTTCAATCTTACCAAGCAACACAAGCAGAAAGTGAAAGAAGACGAAAGCATCCAGAATTTGCTTGAGCTTGATAGCCAATCAGACAAAGAAGCGGCAACTGAAATTAACTTGATGCGTGATCGCATAGAGCAAGCGATCAAAATTGTCACAAAGACACATAAAGGCAAGCGCAGCTTATATGACTTACCTTGGTACGTACTTATCGGGCCCCCTGGTACGGGTAAAACCACGATTTTGAAACAATCTGGATTGGAGTTCCCGTTAGCAGGCTCGACAGGTTCCGATTCGGTCGCTGGTGTCGGTGGAACAAGGCACTGCGATTGGTGGTTCGCGAACAAAGCCGTGTTGATTGATACCGCAGGCCGTTACACCACCCAAGATAGTCAAGAAAAAGTGGACTCCAAAGCATGGCATGGTTTTCTAGGCCTGCTGAAAAAGTACCGAACGCAAAGGCCAATCAATGGAGCGATTGTGACGGTAAGTTTGGCAAGTGTTATGTCTCAAACTCGAACAGAACGAAGCTTACATGCCAGGGCAATCAAATCTCGTTTACAAGAGCTTAAAAACCAACTTGGTATGAAGTTCCCGATTTATGTGTTGCTTACCAAAATGGATCTTGTTTCTGGCTTTAACGAGTACTTTGCGGATTTAAGTAAAGAAGAACGTGAAGATTTGTTTGGCTTTATGTTTCCACAAGAGTGCGATGATGAACGCGGCGTTATTTCTCTGTTCAACCGAGAGTTCCACCATATGCTAGAGCGCCTTGACGCACGCATGCTGCGTATTTTGGAAACTGAAGATGATCTAGATAAGCGAGCATTGATATTTGAGTTCCCCAAACAGCTACGAGTGTTGCAAGCCAATTTAGATGAATTTCTATCTGAAGTGTTTGCACAAAACAGTTTTGAAGAACCTGCATTAATTCGAGGTGTTTTCATGGTCAGCTCTGTCCAAGAAGGCGCACCAATAAATCGATTGATGAGTGAGTCAACGAGCGGTCTGGGATTAGGAAAGCTGCCGCTAACTTCACACAATACTGGGTCTAACAGCTTCTTTGTTAAGAGTCTGTTTGATCGTGTGATTTTCAAAGAGCAGCTGCTAGGAACGGTTAATCGTCACTATCAGAGGCAATCAAGTTGGCTGCATAAAGGTGTTTATATTGGCTGTGCCATTACGTTGGTTGGAGCGACTGGTGCATGGGTAATGAGTTATCAATGGAATATGGGGTTAATTGCGAATACCAATCGTCAGTCCGACCATATTAACGCGATGATTGGCGCGGACAGTTTGGATTTTGAATCAGATATTATCAGCGCTGTAGAAACGCTAGATCGTATTATGACATTGCCTCTAGGTAAGCAGAGTCAATACGGAGAAACGGACGCGATTAAAAAATTTGGCCTTTATCAAGGGGACAAAGTTTCTCAAGCGGCGAATAGCGCCTACACCGCTGCATTAGCACAACATTATGCGCCTATGATTACCACTAGCCTTATCGAGGAGATGGAGAGCAATCAAGCACATCGACAGTACTTGTATGAAACCTTAAAAACTTACTTGATGCTGTTTAACCCGGATAAATATCAGCAAGATGAAGTACTAGCGTGGTTTCGTTTTTATTTCGAACGTCAATATCCTGGAGTGCTTAATGAGGCCTTAAGAGGGCGGCTTTTGGTTCATACGCAGCATCTATTGGAAGGTAATGAACGAGGTCTTACTTTTAATGAAGATGCTGTCGCAAACGCTAGGGATATATTAACCGAGATGTCTCTGCCTGAGCGTGCATACCAAAGAATGAAGATGCAGTTTGCAAAGAGTCATGTACCGTCATTTCGACTAACCGATGTTCTTGGCCCCAAAGGACTTGAGCAATTTGAGCGTATAAGTGGCAAACCTCTGTCACAGGGGATTTCAGGCTTCTATACCTACAATGGTTTCCACAGTATTTTTCAAATTCAAATCAACCGCACGGTTAAAGGTTTGATGGAAGAAAACTGGGTTTACGGTGATGACTTACAAGCGCACGAGATTGACCATGCGAGTGCTATTGAAGGGGTGCAAAGTCGCTACTACCAAGATTATGTCAATGAATGGAAGAATTTGATTGAAGACATTCAATTAAAACAAGCACCAAACCTAGAATTTGCGTCTGAGCAAGCGAGAACCTTAGCGGGCGTAGAAAGGCCAATTGAATCACTATTACGCGCAATTCAGAAGGAAGTTGGACTGACAAAAGTCGTGTTGTCTGAGAATCAAAAAGCAGCCTCTGAAGTCGCGGGTAACGTAGCAAAAGTTAAATTCTCAAATACTGCGGATAAGTTAGACATGTATTTACCAGAAGACAATGCATTCAATATTACGTTACCAGGTAAGCAAGTAGAACAACATTTTACAGCAGTATTGCGTTTAGGTGAGCAGGATTACGACGATATTCAACAAGCTATGATTAATTTACGTTCTTACTTGTCAGATTTATCGAGCTCTGGGAACAATCAAAAAGTGGCATACAAGAGTATCTTGGATGGCACCGTGACACAAGATGTAGCGGCATCGTTTGAAAGAGCACAAGAATTGTTGCCTAAACCGTTTAACCAGTGGCTAGGAGAGCTGTCTCAGGAGTCGGTGAAGTTCGCGGAAAGTGGTTCTAAAGATCACCTCAATCAACTCTGGTTAACGCAAGTGGTCAAACCTTATCGCAGTTCAATCGCGGGTCGTTATCCATTTGTACCTAACGCACCAAAAGAAGTAAGGCTAAAAGACTTCAAGCGTTTCTTTGGCTATGGAGGAACATTGGATTCGTTCTTTAATGAATATCTAGAACCTTTTGTCGATACTTCCTCTAGACGTTGGACATTTGAGAAAGAGATTGGCGTTCGTCAGGAAACATTGGCTGTCTTCCAGAGAGCAAAGCGAATTAGACAAACTTTCTTTGAATCTGACAATTCATTACGGGTTGATTTTGGAATGAAGCCAGTTTATCTCGATCAACATATTACGCGTTTTGTTCTTGAGTTAGGTAATCAAGATCTAGTTTATAAACACGGTCCTGCAAGAGCGAAAGCGTTACGTTGGCCAGTTGGACAGGATCAAACTCGGATTGTGTTTACTCCACCAGAATCTAACCGAGAGATCGCTCATACCTTTGAAGGGGAATGGGGCATCTTTAAGCTTCTAGATCAGTCGCTTAAAGCGAGACCTGAATCAAGAAAAGACAACATCGTGATGATTGATTTAAAAGGAAACAAAGTTCAATTAGAGCTGATCCCAACCAGTGCTATCAACCCGTTTTGGTCTAATGAGATGGAGAGGTTCCGATGTCCGCAGACCTTATAAGTCCAAGTTGGGGCTATATCGGAAAAATGCCGGCGAAGGGTGACTTTGTCAAACAAGGGCTATCTCAATCATTTACAAGCCGTTGGCATGATTGGCAACAAGCCATTATTGCCGTCAGTCGAGAGCAGCTTGGTGAAGGTTGGGGAGACTACTTTCTAACCGCGCCAGTGTGGCACTTTGCTTTAGATGCAAGCTATATGGAGGATGCGACTTACATTGGTAGCATGATACCAAGCGTTGATGCCTCTGGGCGTTACTTCTTTTTTACCATTGCGCGCCCCGTCAAAGGTGATGCTACGCAATATTGGGCGATTAGAGCTTGGGAGCAGGAGAGCCAAGATTTGGCATTAGCCGTTCTTGACGACGCTTTTGTGTTTGATGAGTGGACTCAAAATTTGAATCGGCCTAGCGATATTTTGTCAAAATCTCACGTCGAAGAGTTGCTTGTATCTGAGACGTACAACAGTGAACTCTCAACGGTATTTTCCCTATCCGAAGCGTTGTCGGCCAACGCACTACTGAGTTTCTTAGTGAAGAAAGAAAACAAAGCCCCTTGCTTTTGGTGGACAGAGGGCTCGAGCAACGTTGAACCTTGCATGTTCGTGAGTTCAGGGCTGCCGTCGATAGGACAGTTCTCAGCAATGTTAGACGGTCAGTGGCGAAAGTGGAATTGGTAGGAGTGAAGATGAACTGGAATTATTTTACCTTTGCCAAAACGCACCCGGGAAAGGTGAGACCATATAACGAAGATGCGTTGCTTGATATGGCAGACTGCGGCGTTTGGGTCGTTGCTGATGGGATGGGAGGACATAGTGCTGGAGATATTGCCAGTCAGATGTTGGTCGATCGTATTGCTCGTTATGTCAAAGATTCAGGTGTCTTCGGTATTGATGAACTAAGACATGTGGTTCAACAAGCAAACCGAGAAATTTACGATTACGCTCAAGCCCAACTAGAGGGCAAAACAATGGGAACGACACTTGTTCTGCTGTTCTTGCAAGACGGCTATTACCATTGTTTGTGGGTTGGAGATAGCCGTATCTATCAATTAAGAGCGAATACCTTTTCACAACGAACACGCGACCATAGCCAAGTGATGGATTTGGTGGAACAAGGTCTCCTCGCGTTCGAAGATGCAGAGTCTCATCCGCTGGCTAATGTCATAACTCGCGCAATAGGTGTAGATGAAGAAGTCACTATTGACCAAGTCGCTGGGCAACTCGCCGATGGCGATCAGTTCCTATTATGCAGTGATGGCTTATCAAAAGAGCTCACTAACGAAGAGATGCACAAGACGTTGTACGCGGACTCTGTTAATCAAGCTGGTTTGGCCCTAATGCACTCAGCGCTGGTTCGTGGTGCGAGTGACAATGTCACGTGTGCGTTGGTGAAAGCATGTAAAGCCGAAAATGAAATTGAATTTCCACGCCAAGAAGATGCAACCATCCCAGTATTCTTAAGAGGAAAAGTGCATGAGTAATACGTTTGATTGGTACGACAATGCCATTCAGCCTATCTCAGACGAGAAGCCGACAGGAATTGACCCTCGAGAAGATGTGTCCCCTCAGTCAGCGTATTATCGTTTAAAAGACCACAGAATGGCGGCACGCAATGCGGAACGCAACGCCATCATCGAAGAAGAAAGTATCCTCACTCATACCAACCTTTGGCGCGTATTTATTGATGAGGTCCCGATCGTACTTGCCTCACAATCTAAGGACCTAGAATTCGTCGCTTGGCTTATTGAAGCCTTAACTCGAATTTATGGTTTTCGTGGATTGGGTATTGGATACCAGCTTGCCACGGCTTTTATCGATACATATTGGGATGGACTGTATCCGATGCCGGATGAAGATGGCATTGAAACACGTATTTCCTCAATCATTGGCCTAAACGGTATTGATAGTGAAGGGACGTTAATCTTTCCAATTGCGTCGGTCCCATTAACGGATATGGGCGTAGAGCAAGCCTATGCATTTTGGGAGTACCAACAAGCGGTTGAGTTAGAGCGTTTAGATGAAGACAAACGCCGTTCGAAAGTTGAACAAGGTGCGGTTGAAATGTCGAAAATCGTTGAAACCGTTAAAACCACATCAGATGAATTTTACGATCAGTTAATTGACGATCTGGAGTTCGCGATGAGTGCTTTCAATAAGTTTAGTGAAAAGCTTGATGAAGCCGTTAGTGATGTCACGCCGAGTTCTTATATCTCGAAAAAACTAGATTCAATACACTCGGCATTAAAGCATTTGTTAGGGAACCGATATAAGACGCCTAAAGCAGTGGTCGAGTCGGATGAAAATAGTGTTGAGGTTGAAGAGCAAGAATTCCCATTTTCTCATCAACAGTTTGGGCTTCTTGCAGCTAATATGCAGTCTCGCGAACAAGCCATTGAGCAGTTGCAACAGGTCGCTGATTTTTTTAGAGAAAGTGAACCACATTCACCAGTTTCTTACTCCATCGAACAGATTATTCGTTGGTGTGGAATGCCTCTGCCAGAGTTACTGGCGGAATTGATATCCGACGGGGATGCAAAGAAAAGCTATTTCCGTTTAGTTGGCATAGCAGAACAAAATGAAAATTAAGAAAGGGAGAACGGTATGACGAGTATCCACTCGAAACTATCACGAGTGAGGAAGCCTCGTGTTCACATTACTTATGATGTTGAAACCGAAGGGACAACGCTAAAAAAAGAGCTTCCTTTTGTTGTTGGCGTAATGGGTGACTTTGCAGGCCAAAATACAGAAGCCTTGAAGCCACTTAAAGACCGTCGTTTCATTCAAATTGATCGTGATAACTTTGATGATGTACTTAAAAAGATGAATCCATCAGTCAAGTTCAAAGTCGCGAATAGATTGGCGAAGGACGACTCACAATTCGAGGTCGATTTATGCTTCAAATCCATGCAAGATTTCGAGCCTGCAGCGATTGTAAATCAAGTAGCCCCACTACGTCAGTTAATGGAAACACGCAACAAACTCCGTGACTTGATGACGAAAGTTGACCGTTCTGAGGAATTAGAAAACATTTTAGAAGATGTGTTGAACAACACTGAGAACTTAACCAAATTAGCGGGTGAGCTCAAACTTGGTGAATCTGCCTCTTCAGATAGTCCAGAAGGAGCAAGATAATGAGCACACAAGTTGAAAAGCAATTAGACCCAACGGTTGATAAACAAGCGTCTTCGTTTTTGGAGCAAGCGATTGGTGCGACAAAACAAACAGAATCATCTCGTGCAGAAGAGTTGATAAAAACGCTGGCAGAAGAAGCGATGAAAGGCACCGTTTCTTGGAATAAAAACTTAACGGTGACCTTCCGTGAAGCCATCAACTTGCTGGATCAGCAAATCTCAGAGCAACTGTCTGAGGTCATGCATCACCCGGAGTTGCAGAAGCTAGAGGGCTCTTGGCGTGGTCTTAATTACCTAGTCATGAACTCTGACACGAGTTCTACATTAAAGGTCCGCATGATAAGCATTACCAAGAAAGAACTTCATAAAGACCTAAGTAAAGCGGTTGAGTTCGACCAAAGCCAAATCTTCAAGAAGGTTTATGAATCTGAATTTGGTAGTGCTGGTGGTGAGCCATATGGTGCGTTGATTGGCGATTATGAGTTTACCAATCACCCGGAAGATATTGAGTCATTGCGTTTAATGTCAAACGTTGCAGCATCTGGTTTCTCACCGTTCTTATCCGCAGCTTCGCCAGCGCTGTTTGGCTTTGATGAGTGGACTGAGCTTTCAAAACCTCGCGATTTAGACAAAGTATTTGAGTCTTTAGAATACGCACAATGGCGTTCGTTCCGCGAGAGTGCGGATTCGCGATTTGTCAGTCTTACCATGCCTAAAGTGTTGGCTCGTTTACCATACGGTCAAGCGACGTCTCCAGTCGAAGAGTTTGGTTTTGAAGAGTTTGATGTTGATGCTGTATCTGGCATTGCAGTAAACGCTGACCACAATGACTATTGCTGGATGAATTCCTCTTATGTGCTTGGTGCGAAGCTCACTGATGCATTTTCTAAATATGGTTTCTGTACGGCTATTCGAGGTGCTGAAGGTGGCGGTCGAGTAGATAACCTACCAACGCATTTCTTTATGAGTGATGACGGTGACCCTGATATGAAATGCCCAACTGAAATTGGTATTACAGATCGACGTGAAGCGGAGTTAGGCAAGCTTGGTTTCCTTCCTTTATGTCATTACAAAAATACTAATTATGCTGTGTTCTTTGGCGCTCAAACTTGCCAAAAGCCTGCAAATCACGACTCGCCAGATGCGACTGCTAATGCGGCTATTTCTGCACGTTTACCTTACATGATGGCGACGTCTCGCTTCGCTCATTACTTAAAAGTAATGGCTCGCGACAAAATTGGTAGCTTCATGGAAGCAGAGGACGTGGAATCGTGGCTAAACCGTTGGATTTTAAGTTACGTCAATGCTTCTGAAGGCGGTGGTCAAGAGATCAGAGCAAAATACCCACTTGCTGATGCTCGCGTCCAAGTCAAAGAAATTCCGGGTGCGCCAGGTTCTTACAATGCGGTGGCTTGGTTGAAACCTTGGCTACAAATGGAAGAGCTCACCACGTCACTTCGTTTAGTGGCAAAAATACCGCAATCGGGTGGTTAAGTATGTTGTGGTTGGTTGTAATGGCCAACCACTCTTTCCAACGGATTAGGCTTGATACATGAGCAAAAGTACAGCATTGAATTTCTTAGACCCAAGTGAATTGAAACACGAGTTCAGTACTCTCGGGTGTGCGGAACTCGATAGCCACTGGGTGACAAATTTTGTTGAGTCAATGGATTCAATATACTCGGCAAAAATATGGTTGGAAGGAACGCAAAGCTCAAGCATGGAAAGCTTTCGACATAGCTTGATGAGCACCATTGATGAGATTGATGATCTGCTGGAAAGGCAACTCAATGAGATTATCCATCATGACACTTTTCAAAAGCTAGAACGCAGTTGGATCGGACTTCGCTATCTATGTAATCAAGTTGATGGGCAACCATCAGAAGACGTAAAGGTTAAACTGCTTTCTACAACTTGGGATGAAGTCAGTAAAGATGCATTGAAAGCCATTGAATTTGATCAATCTGCGTTGTTTAAACTGCTGTATCAAAACGAGTATGGAACGCCAGGCGGCGAGCCATTTGGGCTGGTTATTGGAGATTACGAGCTTCGACATGATCCGTTCACCAACCACTTCGATCGTGATTTATCGGTGTTGAGTAAGATTTCGCAATCGGCCGCGGCCGCTTTTAGCCCATTCATATTGTCTGCTACGCCAGGTGTCTTTGGTGTGAATCGTTTTTCAGAACTTTCGGCGATCAGCGATATCTCGACACAGTTTGAACAAACGGAATATGAAAAATGGCGACGGTTACGAGAGTCTGAAGATGCCAAGTTTATTGGCATTACGGCACCCAATGTCCTTTTTCGTCTGCCTTATGAAAGAGATGGCTCACGAGCTGAAAGTTTTCAATTTGAAGAACAGATAGATGACTCACAAACACAGCTCTTGTGGGGCAGTGCGGCGTATAGTTTTGGTGCGATTGCGATTCGAACGTATCAAGAACATGGTTGGTTCACTCATATGAGGGGCATAAAACAAGGTGATTATACTCAAGGGCTGATCCTCGCCCCAACGCGAGTTCGTACCCAATTTAATGGAAAAAACTCACGTGATAGAAGTCCATTAAATCTTAAGCTATCAGAGGCGCGAGAACAGATGCTAGCTGACAATGGGTTTATGTCACTAACTCCTGTGCCAGAAACTGACATGGTCGGCATGACATCAAATGTGTCTCTCTATCAACCAAAGTTGTACGCAGAAGAACATATAACCGTGAACGCAAAACTCTCTTCAATGCTGCAATACACCTTATGTGTATCGCGAATTGCTCACTACATCAAAGTGATGGGAAGAGACAAAATCGGTAGTTATCAAGATTCGTTTGCTATACAGCGCGATTTTCAACATTGGTTACACCAATATACGACGGCCTCTGATGAAGCCTCTGATGAACTCAGAGCGAAATATCCACTGAATGAGGCGAGCATTTCTGTCAAAGAAAAGCGTGATGCGCCAGGGAACTACTATTCGGTCATCTATTTACGCCCTCACTTTCAACTCGATCAAATGGTATCGGCAATCAAACTAATAACGGAGTTATCACCAGAACAGGTGGTGTAAGGAATAAGAATGACACAATGGAAAAAAGCATTAGCAGAAGGCAAACTAACCGAAGCGTTAGAAGTACTTATAGAGAATATTAAAGCTTCTCCCAAAGACGCTGCTCTCCGTAGTTCATTCATTGAGCTTCTTTGTATTGATGGGAATTTTGAACGAGCCGACGAGCAGTTAATACAAGCGATAAAACTGTTCCCAGAGTATCTTTCAGGAGCGAGTCAATTACGTCATCTTGTTAAGGCTGCGCAAGCTCGCAAAGATTTTTCTTTGGGAGCGGCAACGGCTCAATTTGTTGGTGGCAATCAAACAACGAATAAGTTGCTTGTCGAGTTTAATTTATCTCTAAAGAACGCAGAGTTTATTGATGCCTACAACTTAGCGAACGAGTTAGAACAGCAACGAGTTAAAAAGTCATACACTCAAGGCAGTGCAATTTATGATGACGTTCGCGACATAGACGACCAATTGGGCGGTTACATAGAACTCTTTTCAACTGCGGGTAATTATTTCCTAGTACCAATTGCCAACATAAAGCTCTTTGAAGTTAAAGAACCTTCCTCACTGCTGGAGCAAATTTGGCGTCCGGTTGAATTTGATATCGAAGGATTAGGTGAAGGAGAAGGGCATATGCCGCTCACTTACATTGGTTCGCAAACGGATGCTCAGAAACTAGGTCGAGAAACAGATTGGCAGCAGCTTGGAGATCAAGAACTATTCATTGGATTGGGACAAAAGTGTTGGCTAGTGGGTGAAGCGGCGCTGCCTATTTTCGATTTGAAGCAGCTTGAAGAAAGTATTTTGATGGCATAGAGGTAGAAATGGCTTTAGAAGCGTCATTACTGGACAAACTCATCGATTCAGATCCTTCCGTCCGTGATGAGAAAGATTTTCCAGTAAGTTCCCAATCATTACTTAATAACTTACTGAGGGATGTTGAAGCCATGCTGAACAGTCGAATTGGTTGGCGTGAACTTCCTGATGACCTTTTAGAAGTTCGGTATTCCATTTTAAATTATGGCCTGCCTGATTTTTCCTCTATGCCTTACAGCAGTCAAGAGGGGCAAAGTCAGCTTTGTGGGATTGTCTGTGACGCGATAAAAGAGTTTGAACCACGTTTGGAGTCGCCTTTCGTTACTATTTTAGATGAAAAAAACGCGACAGACCGGACTCTTAGACTAAAAATCACTGCCACCTGTCTCATTGGGAACAATACCCATGAAGTAACGTTTAACTCAGAAGTTGAACCTGTGAGTTTAGGTATGAAGTTGAGTAGAACAAAATGAGTGAAGAGTTCTTAAAGTACTACAATCGCGAGTTAGCTTATTTACGTCACAAAGGGCAAGAGTTTGGCGAGCAGTACCCAAAAATCGCATCTCGTCTAAGAATAAGTGAAGAACAAGTAGAAGATCCTCATGTGGAGCGACTTCTAGAGGGGTGTGCCTTTTTGACTGCCAGAATTCGGCAGAGTTTGGACAACAGTTATCCTCAATTTACGGAATCACTTATGGGGCAGCTATATCCAGATTTTCACGCGCCAATTCCTTCTATGTCGATTGTAAAAATGACTTGCTCGGATTCTACCAATGCACATTTTGATGTAGCACCCAGTGAAAGAGTTGTCATCAGTGCACCAAAGTTTAAAGAGTGTGAATTTCGAACGTGTTACGAAACGCGCATGTACCCAATAAACGTCGGCGAATGCTTCTTTGAAAATGCACCAGTGAAGCCGACGGGTTCTCGATGGGAGAGTACCGCAAGCGCCATGCTTAGCGTTCAACTCTGTGCCAATGATGGTGAAAGTGCTATCAGTCCGATGGAGATAGATAGCTTGAGGTTTTACTTAAATGGTCAACCTCAACTCACGCAGAAGTTGTATCAGATGTTATTCCAAAGCCTTGTAGGATTGTCAATTACAGTGCAAGGGAAGGAAGTCGCATCATATACGCAAAGGCATCTGAAATCAGTAGGTTTTTCCGACTCAGATAATGTGGTTCCCTATGGGAAAAGAAGTTTCTCTGCTTCAAGAATGCTCGTCGAATACTTGCACTTCCCAGAAAAGTTCATGTTTTTCGAGTTGGTGGATCTAGGGCTTGAAAAGCATGATTTAGGCGAAACGATAGATCTTTGCTTTTTCTTTGATTCAACAGATGACTGGTTACCAAAACAAGTCGATAGAGAAAGCCTCATGCTGGGCTGTACACCAGTAATTAATCTATTTCACAGTATTATGGAGCCCAAACGCTTGCTCCCCTCAGAGTACGATTACCATTTATCTCCCCAGTACCAAGAAGCGGAAAGTAATGAAGTTGTTTCTATTACGAATGTGACATTGAGAAATTGGAATAAGACTTACGATAACTTGCCTTGTTATTACGCTGGTGAGCATACGCACTATATGGGTAGCAACGAGATTTATTGGCTAATGAGGCGAGAAGATAAAAACTGGGCTGGTGGTTATGATGAGCCAGGTCGAGAGACTTATATGTCTTTTGTGGATAAGAAACACCAGATTTTTAGTCCTGAGAGCCGAGAAAATTGGCTTATGTACGTACAAGCGGAGTGCTGTAACCGTAATTTACCCCAAAAGCTTCCGTTTGGCGGCGGACTGCCAGAAGTATCGTTACCAGACGTCCATGATAACTTTGAATCTGTACGTTGTTTAGTTTCTTTATCTGAAACCATTAGGCCTGAAATGGATGAGAGTACTCGTTGGCAACTAACCAAGCTACTGACGCTCAATCATTTCACGCAAGACGATGGGCTTTCCGTGCTCAAACAAACCCTTAACTTATATGCATTTTCTGGCACGGCGGAAACGAAAGCACTTATCGATTCGCTCGTAAAATTGGAGTTTGAAAAAGTCGCTGGGAGAGTGAGTGAGCAAGGGAAAATGGGTTTTGCACATGGGGTTAAATTGATCCTTACGGTGTCAGACCAGATCTTGCTTAAGGAACAAATATTCCTTTTGGGGTGCGTGCTTTCTGTCTATTTCTCACAGTATGCCGAGGTGAATATTTTTACTCAGCTAGAAGTGAAGCTGAAGTCAACAGGCAAGCGCTTTTATCAATGGCCAGCACTGACGGGCGAGAAGGTTCTGTTATGAAGGCAGATGAGTTTTATCGTCAATTGAAACAGCGTTCGTTGTTTGAAGCTTTGCACTTAATTGAACAAGAAGTGCTTCGAGCAGAGGCGCAGTTAGGAACCGATGCGCTACCTAAAGACGAAAAGGTATCGATAAACGTTAACCCTTCATTAGGCTATGAGAACGCCCAGTTGTGTGCAGTTAAAACGCAACGTAATGACAAGTTGTGTTTGGAAACAAACTTGATTGGTTTAACGGGTGAACAAGGCGTTTTGCCTCAACATTACAGCGAGCTTGCCCTGAGTCGTAAAAAAGAGGGCGACAGCGCGATGGTAGACTTCTATGACATTTTTAATCACCGGTTACTTTCTCTTTACTATCGTAGCTGGCAATTGAGTCAACTTGCTTCACAGGTTGGGGCTCATTCTGAAGGGAGGCGCTCTCCTTTTGGGAGCATAATTGAGTCTGTTACGGGACAAACTAAGGAGCTCGCCAATCATTTTTCTGGCATTTTTGCTTCACCTAATCGAAGCAAAAGCGCACTTAAAGGGATGTTGGAGAGTCTAGCTGGATGTAATGTTCGTCTACATGAATTTCAGGGGCAATGGTTACATCTTTCGGCAGAGGATCAAACTCGACTGGTTTCCAAAAGTATGCCAGAAGGTCAATTTGCTCAACTTAGTCATGGCGCGTCGGTTGGGGCAAAAGCCTGGAATATCAATGCAGGCATCACGATTGAACTATTCCCTAATACGGCGGAACAAGTAAAACACCTTTTACCTAACACCGCTTGTATGGGAACGATAAAGTCCCTAACACACGATTTTCTCGGGAAGCATAAACGAGTTAAATGGAAGCTGACAACCCAGCACAAACACCTTCCTCAAGTTTGTATCTCAAAACAGCAAGGTCAATTAGGTATTGGCTCAGTATTGACGAAGCACAAGCGCACAAAAGACTGCAGAATAACAATTACCATTTAAAGGAATCAAAATGGCTTCATTATCACTATCAGCGTTGGTTGAACGGCTCTCTCCACATGCAAGAGAAACATTAGAGCAGGCCGCTGCAATGGCAAGTTCGCGCACTCATCATAGCATTGAAATGACACACTGGTTAGTCAGTATTATTCAGCATCCATCTGGCATATTCAGTGATATTTTCCGAAATCAAAATGTTGATGTAAGCCAAGTTGAGACACAGTTACTCGGACAGCTAGAGAAATACAAAACAGGTTGCGATTCGGTTCCTGGTTTGTCTGCGCATACGGTAACCATCATGCAAAATGCGATGATGATTGCGACGATAGAATTCAATCAAGAGCAATTAAATTGCGTGCATTTATTAAGAGCTTACTTAACCGATGACACGTTGATAGCGATGATGAACCAACCTAGCGCTGAGTTAGCGAAGGTTAATGTGAATGTATTGCTGAATGTCTGTGAAGGTGAATCCCGCCAACATGCCACAACTGACGGCCATAGTCAGGGTAAAAACACGGCACTTAGCCAATTTACTGTGGATCTTACGGAGCAAGCAAAACTAGGGAAAATCGACCCTGTTGTCGGACGCGATGACGAGATCCGCTTGATGACCGATATCTTGCTACGCCGCAGACAAAACAACCCAATTTTAACCGGTGAAGCTGGTGTGGGGAAAACCGCGGTGGTTGAAGGTCTTGCACAAAAGATCATCGATGGTGATGTTCCCCCAGCATTAGCTGGTGTTTCGATAAAATCCTTAGACATGGCATTGCTTCAAGCTGGCGCTGGCATGAAAGGTGAGTTTGAAAATCGACTAAAGAACGTCATAAAAGAGGTAAACCAATCCGAAACGCCAATCATACTTTTCATTGATGAAGCACATAGTTTAATTGGTGGCGGGGGGCAAGCAGGCCAAGGTGATGCCGCAAATATTTTGAAGCCAGCATTAGCCCGAGGCGAGCTCAGAACAATAGCCGCGACTACTTGGGCTGAATATAAGAAATATTTTGAAAAAGATGCGGCACTTACTCGACGTTTTCAAGTGGTAAAGATAGACGAGCCGATGCCGGAAACGGCAATTGCAATGCTGAGAGGATTGCTGGATGTTATGGCGAATCACCACGGAGTTTATATTACAAGCAAAGCCTTAGAGGCTGCTGTTCAGCTCTCCGCGCGTTACATAAACGGACGTCAATTGCCAGACAAGGCGGTCTCAGTGCTTGATACGGCATGCTCTCGCGTTGCTTTAAGCCAAGCTGCCACGCCAGGATCGTTGGATAGCAAACGAAAAGCACTTCAAATAAAGGAACTGGAGCTTGAGCAGTTGTCGAAGGAATCTTTATTTGGCTCGGAGAACAGTCGAGAAATCAACGATACCCGTGAGAAAATTGATGAGCTTCAAGGGCAGATACTAGAGTTAGAAGCAACATGGGAAACAGAAAAGCAGTGGGTTGAAGAAGTAAAAATTATCCGTCAAAAAATTCAACTCGAAGGAGGCGGCGCAGACAAGCAGCGCTTGAACGATATTGAAGAAAACTTAAGCCAAAACCCTAAGCCGCTCGTGTTCTCACATGTGAGCGAAGTACTTATTGGAGAAGTGATTTCAGACTGGACAGGCATACCGTTAGGAAAGCTTCAAGATGATGAAATTAAAGCCGTTCTTACACTAAAAGAGACATTGAGTCATCGCGTCGTAGGGCAAGACCATGCACTAGAAACCATGTCCGAAGTGATTAAAACAGCAAGTGCGCAACTAACCGACGAATCAAAACCCAATGGCGTATTTTTGCTTACGGGGCCTAGTGGGGTTGGTAAAACGGAGTCTGCACTCGCAATCGCGGAGAAAGTGTATGGTAGTGAAGATAATGTCACCACAATCAATATGTCTGAATTTAAGGAAGAACATAAAGTTTCTCTATTGTTAGGCTCCCCTCCTGGCTATGTCGGTTATGGTGAGGGAGGTGTCCTGACAGAAGCGGTAAGGCGCAAACCTTATAGCGTGATTTTGTTGGATGAGATGGAAAAGGCTCACCCTGGTGTACAAGACATTTTCTATCAGGTTTTCGATAAGGGTATTATCAAAGATGGTGAAGGGAGAGACATTGATTTTAAAAATACCATCATCATCATGACTGCCAATACGGGAACAGAGACGACCATGTCTCTTTACGAAGATCCTGAGTTGGCACCAGAGCCTAGTGCTTTAAAAGAAGCATTACGAGATGACTTACTCATTGATTTTAAACCCGCGTTTCTTGGGCGAGTAAATGTACTTCCATATCTTCCATTAAATAAAGAAGTATTACGTAATATTACTATTCTTAAATTACATAAAATATCCGACAGAATTCAAAAAAGCTATGACGCGAAATTAAAATTTAGTGATTCATTAATAAGTGATATTGTTGATAATAGCGATGAGTCAGGTAGTGGTGCTCGAGTCGTTCAAACCACCATTGAAAATACGTTATTGCCAAAAATTTCACATGAAATTCTGAATGCTATTCTTATTGGTAAGACATTCGAAGAGATTAATGTCGAAGGTGAAATTAAATCGCTTCACGTCTCACTTATTTAACAGTGGTTTCAATGTGAAAATAAATTGAGACTCGCTTCATATTAACTTTATTTTTAAGAAAATAGTGCTTAATTTAATTGTAATTAAACGATATAAAAGAGCGTATTTAAAATAAAGTTTTTGATACATAAGTCATTAATTATCAATAACGATTTGGTGATTAAATAACTACGCAATATGTCAATTATTAATGCTATAGGAGATTAGCATGCAGTCTAACACGTATCTTAAATATGCAGATATTAAAGGTGAAGCAACTGCTGAGCAGTACAAGGATCTAATTACACTACTATCTGTAGATTGGAGTGTTGGTCGTGAAATTTCATCATTCACTGGTACAGCAATGGATCGTGAAGCAAGTGCAACTCGCTTGTACGATTTGACCATTACTAAATTGCAAGATCGTTCTTCACCAGATCTATTTAAAGAAGCAACAATTGGTAAAGGTAAACCTGCGGTATTCCATATTACTAAGCAGGGTGAAAAAGTAGAAGAAATCATGAAAATCGAACTGACTGATGCAATGATTTCTAATTATTCTGTTTCAATTCAGGATGATCGTCCTATTGAAACCATCACTATTTCATACACTGAAATGATGATGACTGTGACACCTACTGATGATAAGAACAATACATCAGCACCGCTCGTATACGGCTACAGCGGCGTTAAAGGTCAACAAATGTAATTAATTTGCGGGGATGCTTATCCCCGCATTTTTTAAAGAAGTATTCAATGAAAAAAGCAACTCAAGACAATAACTTTATCCGAATTTTTACACCATTTGGTAAGGATGCAATAATTCTGAACTCGTTTGAGTATAACGAAGCTACGTCAGAGCTTTTTTCATTGCATGCTCGCGCTTATTTTAACGGGCAACAATCCGAATTAAACCAAATTATAGGCCAAGAAATAACGATCAGTATGGATAATCATCCATCGATATCACTACAGCCACGATATTTTCATGGCATTGTTTCAAAAGCTAAACTATCTGGCTCTCGGGTTTCTACTGTAGACAACGGTGAGCAATACAAAAATATAGAGCTGCTCGTAGAACCTAAATTGTGTTTCTCGAATTATCGAACAAATTGCCGAATATTTCAGTACAAAGACGTTAAAGAGATCGTGTCAGAAATACTTACCGAACACGCAATCACTTTCGGCTTTAAGTTGACTAAGACTTATGCAAAGTACACATACAAAGTTCAGTATGAAGAATCTGATTTGGCTTTTGTAAGGCGAATTCTCGCAGAGGAAGGAATTGCGTTTTGCTTTTTACACACAGCTTCAGATCACGTCATAGAGTTCTTCGATGATGTCAGTTACTACAAGCCTGCAAAAGAATTTTTTGTAGAGCATTCCACCGGAAGTTCGGCTTCTAGCCATATTCACTCTTGGAATGAAACACAATCTTTGACGACAAAAAGCAGCCACCTGTCAGGCTTCAATATGCTAAAGCCAAACTCTTATCCGAGACACTCTGCAAATGGAGCTACTGATTTCGTTACCGTTCCCACCAGCGAGTATTACGAATACTTAGCAGAGACCGAAACACCGGATCAATTTGCCTTTAGAAATATGCATAACATTGAATCGCTGCAACAAAATGTCTACCAATGTTTGGGAGAGGCGAGTTGTCGAACGTTTACAGTAGGTAAATGTTTTAAGTTTAAAAAACATGAAGACAAAACACGTATCGGTAAAGAGTATGTGCTGTCCTCTGTATGTATTTCCGCATCGGTTTTTAACCAGACAGGCCAAGGTGGGACTGCTAACCAAGGGGTTAGAGTTGCATTCCATTGTGTTGATTCAAAGACAATATTGCGTCCATCTTTTCGATTTGAAAAGCCGCAGATTAAAGGGCTTCAAACCGCCATAGTTACAGGTAACAAAGAAGGTGAAATCCATATCGATAAATATGGGCGCGTCAAAGTTCAATTCCATTGGGACCGTCAAGGAGTTTATGACGTAAATAGTTCGTGCTGGATGCGCGTTGCTCAGACCGTCGCTGGTAATGGTTGGGGGAGTACATTTCACCCGAGAGTCGGACAAGAAGTCATCGTTGATTTTGTGAATGGTGATCCTGATCAGCCTATCGTCACTGGTTCTCTATATAACGGTAGCCACGCCACGCCATACAGTTTGCCAGAACAAGCTTCTCAAAGTGGTTACAAATCTCGTTCAGTACAAATGGGAAGTAACAACTTTAATGAATTACGTTTTGAGGATAAGCCGGGTGAAGAGCATGTCTATCTTCATGCTGAAAAGTTATTCCAAATGTTGGTAGAGGATTGCGCAGATATCACCATTGAAAACAACAAAACGGAAAAAGTCACCAACAACGTAGCGTATGAAGTCGGCCAAAATTCAAAGGTTAAAGTGGGCAAAAATCAACAAACCGACATCGGTGAAGCTTTGTCAGTTAGCGCCGGAAAAAGTATCGAGATTAAAGTTGGCGGAGCGTCTATACAAATGTCGAGCTCTGGAGAGATAAACATCAAAGGCAATAAAATTTCGATTAATGGTTCCACCATTGGCTTGAAAGCTGGCCAAATATTTTTGAATTAAGGAATAAACCATGGGTAAGCCAGCAGCCGTCTTAGGAAGTCATCACGTCTGTCCTGATAAAACTGGAAAAATTCCACACCAAGGTGGCCCTGTGGCGGCCGGGTCTTCAAACGTAAAAATCACAGGCATTCCAGCTGCACGACAGGGAGACAAGCTTGTGTGTGTAGGACCTCCTGATAGTGTTTCTTCGGGCTCTTCTAGCGTTAAGATCAATGGAAAACCGGCTGCAAGACTTGGCGACTCAACTGCCCATGGTGGGAAAATTGTTGCTGGCGTCTCTACGGTTCTCATTGGGGGATAAATGTCGTTATTTTTTGAACCCGCCCTTTGCGTTATAAACAGCAAAGCGTTTTCCATTGAACAGTACTCAAATGCCACGCTTAGAGTGCCAAGTGAAGTAGCGAATAAACTTAGCGTTACCGAAGATGATGACATTCGAATCCGTCGATTGCTTCATAAGCTTAGCCATAAAATCCAGGCCCTAGATATAAGCGCACCTGTTTGTGTTTTATTACCAAAAATCTCATGTAAGCCCACCTTGAAAAGCGTTACCTCAGTCATTTTGTCTGCATTTCATTTTAAGAGTTATTCACAAATTCGATTCTACCCTTATGGTGAAGCATCATTTTTGATGGCACTGAGTCAAATACAAAAGCTTAGCTTTGAAAATAGATTTACTTGGATCGTGGCGATCAATCTTGGAGAGAGTCTAGGCAGTGGCATGGGCGCGTATGATTCATTAGTCGCAGCGCGTTGCGTTGTTGTAAATGAAGGAATCGAAGTTCGTGCGCAATCAATCGATCTCGACATTACTTCGTTAAATACCGCAGTAGACAACGTCATTCGACAGTTAGGGAGCACCCTCAAACATCCAGTAGATGAACTCTTATTATCTATTGGTAATGGGCAGCCTAAATGGTTGGAATCTATAAGGTTTTTATCACCAGTGATTAAGGCGGAAACTCAGTATACTTTTTCAGACGTCTTAACTGGACCTTTGGGACCGTGTAGCGGCCTTCTAAAAACATTGTCTCTTTGTTATCAGCAACAGGTTCGGCGTGTTGAGAATTTCCATGCGCTTCAATTAGACATTGAGGAAGACGGTTATGCTGTAGGTACATCCTTCAACTGGTGTAGTGAGTAACGATTTAAGATGAACGCACAAAGGATTGTTAAGCTCACAACGCTCGATGGCGAAGTTTATTTATTTTCCCCACAGCAGTACTACGTCGGTAAGCAAGAGACGTTCAGCTCTATTAGAACTGCGGAAGTTTTTGTGGAGCGCTTTCATTACTCTGCGCTTGACGACTTAATAGAAATCGCATCTTGGTCTACCGCGAGAGTGAGTTTTTCTGATGAGTTTGCTGAACTCACAGAAGAGCAAGTCTATAGCAGTCTTGCTGCAAGTCTATTTGAACAAACGTTGTTCGCTTTCCAAACTCCCAAACAAGCACCTACAACATTTTATCCGAACACAGAAGTTCCGGTGCAATTGCTTGCGCGAACAATAGATAACTCAGCGCAAGAGCAAGATGAAAACGTATCGAAGACCGGAAGTCAAAGTAGCAATCTCCCGCAAAATGAAAGCAGTAAAACACACGTCAAAGCTGGTGACCCCGTTTCGTTGGTAACCGGAGAGGAAAACTTAACGTTAACGGACATACAGCTTTCTTTTGGTTTGGAATGGCAGCGGACCTACCGCTCTTCGTTTTCGGATAAAAGTACCGTACTCGGTTTCGGCTGGCGGCATAATTATCAGTATGAACTGAATGACGTTGTTGATGAGAAAGCAAAAGTGATCGGCTGGCTCTTTATGGATGAGATGGGAGATACGATCTTATTTCCTCCTGTTTCTCAAGGAGAGGTTAGCTATCAAGTCTACGCTGACGCAACTTGCCAGCATCATGAAACCGGATTTAGGCTAGTTACCTTAAATGGCAATGTACAAATCAAGTTTGTCCGGGTCGAGAATCTTTGGTTAGCCAGTGAGATTCGTCTTGGATCTATGAAACAGGTAAGCCTTGAATACTCACGCAATCATCGTATTACTCAAATTAACGTCAACCGCCAACCAAGGCTAGAGTTACAATACAACAAGCAAGGATTGCTTGTTGAAATTCGCCACCCAAAAACTCAAGCCACATTGGCTGAGTATCAGTACGACAACGCCCTTTGTTTATGTAGTTCTAGGGATGAATTCAGTTTGCTTGAATCCTATCAATATAATGAGACGAAATTGCTCATTAAGCGAACGCGTTCAACGGGCTTTTCGCATTATTTCGAATGGGAAGGCAACGGACCTAGTGCCAAGTGTTTAAATAACTGGGGCGATGAAGGGGTTTATCGATATACCTTTGAGTTTAAGCTTAATCAATCAAAGGTAACAGATCCACGCGGCTATACATGGCGATACAAACACAATGAGCACGGCAAGTTGCTTGAAAGTGAAAGTCCTGAATCTAGGCGTTGGACATACGAATATGACTCGGGCGGCCGCTTGGTTGGTGAGGTTACGCCAGATGGAAGCTATGTAACTTACACCCACAACCGGTTTGGCCAAGTAAAAAGTAAGCTGCATTCATCGGGTGCGACGGAGCATTTTGAATATAACGAGTTCGGCTTTTGTATAAAGCACCAATTTCCTGATGGCGAAGCCATTGAAAAGCAATTTAACGCATTAGGTCAACTAGTCTGGCAGCAAAACAAAGATGGCCAGCAAGAAAGACATCGATTTGATAAATATGGGCGACAAGTCGAGCAAATCTCAAATACCGGAGCGAGTACGCAATGGTGGTGGAATGACTTACACCAACTTCGAGCAAAGAAGACCAATCATAGCTTAATTCGTTATAGCTATGATGAAACCGATCGTATCAATGGAATTGCGTATCCTGAAGGACTTGTTTGTGGTTTAGAGCGGAACGAGAGTAATTTGCTCTCTCGCCTATATTTTCAAAACTCGCAAGATGAAATCTTACGTGAACATCGTTATGAATACGATGATTTTGGGCGAGTAAAACGCATTTGTACACCACGTGGTAGCACATTAATCAATTGGAGTGAACTTGCTCAACCGACCGAGATTGTCAAAGCTGACCAGAGCACTCTCTCATTTGCGTACGATGTGGAAAGGAACCTGAAAACCATTGAGCGTTCTGATGGTTGTAAGTACGAGTTTGAATACACACCTGATGGTCAAATCAGCCAAACAATTAACTTTGATCAAGTGCAAACCAACTACACCTATGATCAAGCTGAACGATTAAGCCAAATTTTGACTCGTAATGGGCGCGTCTCTTTCCAGTATGACGAACTTGGTCGAATCACAAAAGTAAATGCCCATGGTAAAAGTCGTGGTGTAGAGGACCATTACCAACACACGTTAGGCGGCAAGTTAATCCGCGCACATAACCGTTTTTCGAACGTTTCCTATACGTATTCAGGTACGAAATTGGTAAGTGAAGAGCAGGGACGCTTTTCTATCGCCAATCAATATCAAGATAACGGTTTACTTCGTTCTCAATGTTATGACGACGGCACAGAGGTGATGTATGAGTATGATCAGTTCGGTACAGTATGTGGATTAACGATTCGTTCAAACGGTTCTGAAAGAAAAGACTCAATCACGTTTGAATACGATGAATTGCAACGTTTATTGAGAATCACGTATGGCGGGGGGCAAGAGCAAAAGGAGTTCGATGGGATAGGTCGCTTAAAACGTCAAACATGGACTGGCTTCGAGCGTAAATACCATTTCAACGCACAGCATTTTCTGTCGCTTATCATCGACAGTGAAAAGGGCCCCCAGCATTATCAATATGATGAGCTTGGCCACCTAGAAAGAATAAAGACGGAAACCTCGGAAGAATCATACGTCTATGACAGTTTTGGCAACTTTAATGACGAAAGTGTTCAGCGAGAACATGACCGTCTTATTGAATATCATGGCATCAGGTACGATTACGATGAACTCGGTAACAGAACCAGTAGTCAAGGTAATGGACTAGAGCAGCACTGTGCTTACGATGCTAAAGGGCAATTGATTAGTGTCGAAAGCGAAGGGCATTTATGCCAGTTTGAATACGACGCACTAGGCCGAAGAACTAAGAAAATCAGCGAAAATGGAACCACCGAATTTATTTGGCAAGGAAGTTACCTGATCGGCGAGTATTCTCGTTCCGGTTATCGGTGGTATCTATATCAACCAAGCAGTTTTATTCCACTTGCCGTTATTGAAAACGGGGATTGCTATTTCTTCCAATGCAATCAAATAGGAACCCCAGAACGCTTGGTGGACTCTAACGGGCAGGTAGTTTGGGAAGCAGAATACGATACCTTTGGGTTTGCTCACGTTGGCATCGAGACGGTTATAAACAACCTTCGCTTACAGGGGCAGTACTTCGATATTGAGACTGGTCTGCACTACAACTTAGCACGCTACTACGACCCTCAAATAGGTCGATTCATCCAACCCGATCCCCTAGGGCTTCTCGGTGGAACTAACCACTATCAATTTGCGCCAAATCCAGTTTCTTGGGTTGACCCCTTAGGTTTGTGTGCAAAAGAAGACACGCCGACAGTTCTTGCCGGGCATAATGATAATTCGCCTGAGAGAGCAGTGTATGAAAAATCAGTAGCTAAGATTACTGGACCAACGATTGAGGAGCTCATCGCAGATCCGACATTACAGGGACTTAAACCAGTCAATATAGATCCAATGTCGATGATGGTCGAAGGAATAGAAGATATGATAGACGCTGGTAAAGCGTTTATTGATACCCCTTCGTTTGCCAACGCAACAAATATAGCCATTTCTGCAATACCTGGTAGATATGCAGAAAAAGTTGTAAAGAGACCAAAAAGGTTTGCTGACGACTCAAAATTAATAAGCCACTTTGAAAAACATGGAGCTGAATTTGATGCTAAAAGTGCAGATGAGTACTTATCTATGGCTAGAAAAGTTATGCAAGATGGAATTAAAGTGCAGTATCCTTATAAAGGCGAAGTTAGAACAGGGTTTGTTCAATTAATGGGGACCAATAGAAAAGGCCAGGCTAAATTTGCTTTTGTAGGTACGAATGGTCAAGGACAAATAACAACGCTACATACCAAGAGTGGTAAGGATTTCTGGAAGACTCTAAACAGCAACTCCAAAGAAAAAGTTATAAGGCCCGTTGAATAATGATTATATACAACGCAAAAGTTCTTGGATTAAATCCAGATATTGAAGAAGAAGTTACGCTTGAAGTGAATGGTGTCGAATTAACCTGTTTTGCAGGAATGTGCCCCTATGAATTGAATATTGGGCAAGAATATCCCGTTACATTTGAAATGTTGGATTTTGAATTAACAGAGCAGGAAAGCACAGAAGAAACTAGTATGACAAGGGTCGATAGTACCTATGCTTACAAGCTATTGGGTAGACTAAACGGCAATACCATAGACGCTGGACTTAAGATTTGTGATGATTTTTTAGAGTCTGACTATGCATATTTGGATGGTCAGTTTATTTGCCTTTGTGTCGAGCGGTTGGACGTAGAATTTTTAGATAGGTAAACCGAGTGCGTGAGGGCATGTTCTTTGCTCCCAAAATAATGAGCGTGTTTGTGCAAATAAATTAGGCAAAAGATATGAGCTCAAATGATTAATGAAAACTCTACACTAGTTCGCTTTGTTATGAATACTGATAAATTGAAAAAAGTACCTCATCAATCTTATAGCCTAGATGGACTGAAAAATGGTGAGTGTTTGTGTGTGGTCAATCAAGATGATACTTGGCTAGTTGTATACAACAGTCAAGGAAGAATTACGTCTGTAACTGAATGTCAAAATGAAGAAGATGCGTATGAGGAACTATATCGCCAAATCTCAGATGCTTATGGTTGGTAGATTTGAAGTGCGCACAATTAGCTTGTTTATACTTTAACTCCAGCATACGCCACAAACCACATGAAAAGCTTACGAACTCACGATATCCTAGGGGGATAATAAGATAGCGCCATGTAGATGGCAGAAAGTGAATTCGAATGAAGTTTATCCATACCTCAGATTGGCACCTCGGCCGACAGTTTCATAACGTCTCTTTGCTTGACGATCAGCAAGCGGTTCTTGACCAGTTAATCCGATACATTGAGAGCAACCCCGTTGATGCAGTGGTTGTTGCTGGCGATATTTATGACCGTTCTGTCCCACCAACTATTGCGATTGAACTACTTAACAAAGTAGTGAAGCGAATCTGTGGTGAGCTGAACACGCCGATGATTTTGATTTCTGGTAACCACGATGGAGCTGAACGCCTGGGTTTTGGTTCAGAACAGATGAAAAATGCGGGTCTCCACATTATCAGTAACTTTGAAGACATGCTTACTCCTGTTGTTATTAAAACCGAAAGCGCAGGGCAAGTTGCTTTTTATGGCATGCCTTATAACGATCCTGAGCAAGTCCGTTTTGCCTATCAAGAACCCGTTTCGACCCACGACCAAGCGCACAAGTTACTCGCTGAGAAAATCACTGAGCAGTTCCAACCAGAGCAACGCAACGTGTTAGTCAGCCACTGCTTTGTCGATGGTGCCATCGAGTCTGAATCTGAGCGTCCGCTTTCGATTGGTGGTTCCGACCGCGTCAGTCACGAGCATTTCCTCAACTTTGACTATGTAGCGTTGGGGCATTTGCATCAGCCACAGAAAAAAGGCGAAGAATACATTCGTTATTCTGGCTCATTGATGAAATACAGCTTTGGTGAACAAAACCAAAAGAAAGGTTTCACGCTGGTGGAAATCGACGAAAACGGGTTTGTTTCGGCAGAACATGTTGACCTTACTGCTCCCCATGAGATGCGAATCATTGAAGGTGAACTTGAACAAGTGATAGAGCAGGGGAATACCGATCCGAAAAACGAGGACTACTTGTTGGTACGTTTGATGGATAAGCACGCAATCTTAAACCCAATGGAAAAGCTACGTGCTGTTTACCCAAACGTTTTGCACCTAGAAAAGCCGGGCATGTTAATTGGTGTTGAGCAGGAAATGGCGCAAGCGAAGTTGGCGAGAAGTGAGATAGACATGTTCCGAGACTTCTTTTCGGAAGCGCAAGACAGCCAATTATCGCAAGAACAAGATCAAGCGATCAGTGACATCATCAAACAACTTTCTCAGCAAGCTCTGTAAGGACCAAACATGAAACCCATTAAACTGACAATGCAGGCTTTTGGTCCTTTTGCTCAAACAGAAACGATTGAATTCGACAAGCTGGGAACTAACCCTCTGTTTCTCATCAACGGTCCTACTGGTTCGGGTAAAACCTCAATTCTCGATGCGATTTGTTTTGCGCTTTATGGTGAAACGACAGGTAACGAGCGCCAAGGTATTCAAATGCGTTGCGATATGGCAGCGCCAACGTTATTGACCGAAGTGACGCTAGAGTTCTCTTTGCACGGCAAGTCTTATCGAGTGATTCGCTCACCAGAACAAGAAGCACCAAAGGCACGCGGTGAGGGCATGACGGTGCGTAAGCATACCGCAGCTTTGTATGAGATTACGGACGAAGAAAAGCTAATCACTAGCAAAACAACGCAAGTAAAGACGGAAGTGGCCAACATTATAGGCTTGAACGAAACTCAGTTCCGCCAAGTGATGGTGCTGCCACAAGGTAAGTTCCGAGAGTTGTTACTTGCGACGTCCAAAGAGCGGGAAGAGATCTTTGGTCAGCTATTCCAAACGGATATCTACAAGAAGATTGAATATGTGCTGAAAGACAAAGCGAGTGCCATTAGCAAAGCCAAAGACGAGTTTGATAACCAAATTCGAGGCGCACTGCAGGTAGCTGGTGTTTCTTCCGAAGCGGAGTTAACAGAGCAGCGTGAAGCGTTATCTGTTCAATTTGAAATCGTGCAAAAGCAAGAGCAAGAATCTTTGGCACAATTAAATGCGGTAAAAACTGATCTGCAAAAAGCAGAAGCATTGAGCAATGAGTTCAAAAAGCGCGAGCAAGCCGAAATTGCATTGAAGCAACATTTGGAACAGAGCGATGCTGTCTCATCACGCCAATTGCAGTTAGACAATGCGAAGAAGGCAAGCAAGGTTGAGTTGCCTTATGTCACGTTACAAAACGCCTCAAAGCAAACGCAAGAACTTGAGCAAAAGGTGGCTAAGCTTTCGCAAGATCTTACTGTGGCAAATGACGCGGTAAAATCCAAAGAAGGCGCATTGCAAACCGCGAAAGAACAAGCCGCACAATTGCCAAAACTGACAGAGCAGCAATACCAACTTGAAGGCATGAAAGGAAAGTTGGTTGAAAAGTCAGAGCTAGAGAAAGCCATTAATGCAGGTTTGACGCAAAAATCCGAGTTTGAAGCAACACTGAAGAAATATATCGCTCTTAAAGAGAAGTTAACGCTAGAGGCACAACAAGGTCAGAAGTCACTGGATCAAGCCCGAGTCGATGTTGCAAGTATTGGCAGTGTAGAGGCAGAGATAAAGCAGCAACAACGTTTGATGCAAGACCTACAGAAGCTCACTGGCTTAAACCAAGAGCTGGCGAAATTGGATGCGCTGACGCTTAGCAAACAAGCTTCGGTTGACCAAGCAAAAGCACGATACATAGAACTTCAGCGCTCAGCAGATACACTTGAATTGAGCTGGCACAATGCTCAAGCCGCTGTATTGGCTCAGCGCTTACAAGCTGGTGAAATGTGTCCGGTGTGCGGTAGTGTAGAACACCCTCAACCCGCTCAATTTGTTGGTGAAGAGGTCACTAAGGATCAAGTTCAAAACGCTCGAAATATAGAGCGAGAAGGGCAAGTTGCGCTTAACCAATTGAACAATCAGTTGGAGCAGCACAATATCGCAACTGGACAATACAAGCAGCAGATTGAGCAACTATCCGTTGAACTTGGTCAAAACGCATCAATAGATTTGGGCGCGTTACAAGTGTCCATGCAGCAGCTCAATGAACGCTTGCAGCAATTGTCATCGATTAACTTGGTTCAGTTGGAACAAAACGTCAATGAGTTAAACCAGCGCTGTGTTACTGGGGAAGGTAAGATCAATGATCTACAAAACCAGATGGCAGCGAATGAATCGACGGTGAAAGTGAATCAAGAGCAACTGGCTAAACTCTCAGCTTCGTTAGATGCTAAGTACTCGTCTCTTGAAGTTCTTGAGCAAGACATTGCTGTGATTCAAAAGCAAATTATGGATTTGAATACGTCATTAGAGGCTGCACAAAATCATTTGCAACAAGCGGTACTGGCAAAGACCAATATTGAAAGCCAGCTGACAACTAATCAACAGTGGTTGAATGAGGCACTAGATCGTTTGAACACCACCAAAGCTGATTGGGAGCAGGCTTTGCAGGCGAGCGCATTCGAGGATGAAGCGCAATTCCTAGCAAGTAAAGTTGATGAAGCCGAGATGCAGGTTTGGCAGCAAGAAATTGATGCGTTCAAACAAACTCAAATCAAGCTAGAACAAACTATGGCAGACTTGAGTTCAGAGTTGAAAGACTTGGCGTTGCCTGATTTAGAAGAGTTTAACGTTAAGTTAAACATTGTTCAGCAAGGTTACGTTGAAGCGCGTAATCAGCTTGATAGCACGCGATCTCTGTTTGAACGTCTAGAGAAAGTCCGTAATGACATCGCGACGTTACATGACAAGAACACTAAGTTAGAAGACGAATACAAAGTTTTTGGTACCTTGTATGACGTTGCTAGCGGTAAAACGGGTAGTCGTATCAGTCTACACCGATTTGTCCTCGGTGTGTTATTAGACGACGTATTGATTCAAGCGTCACAGCGTTTAAGTCTGATGAGTAAAGGTCGTTATATCTTGGCTCGTAAAACCGAAGGCTTTAAAGGTGCGGCAGGGCGAGGCTTGGATTTGGTGGTTGAAGATAGCTACACAGGTAAAACGCGCGATGTCGCGACATTATCAGGTGGTGAATCTTTCATGGCAGCGTTAGCGTTAGCGCTTGGTCTGTCTGATGTTGTGCAGTCTTACAGTGGTGGTATTCGTTTAGATACATTGTTTATTGATGAAGGTTTTGGCAGCTTAGATCCGGAGTCTTTGGATCTTGCGATTCAAACCTTGGTCGACTTACAGCAAACGGGTCGTATGATTGGCGTGATTTCTCACGTATCTGAGTTGAAAGAGCAAATGGCGCAGCGCATTGATGTTGAACCGTCGCGACTTGGTTCTACAGTTTCTGTGAAGTCTCAGATGGCATTTGATTCTTAATCGGTAACGGTAAACATCAATAAACAAAAAGCCCCGCTAGATTACGGTGTAAAATAGCGGGGCTTTTTGGTTCTCAGTCTCGAAGTATTTATTGTTCGCAGAAACGACCTTCTTTCGGTGACTGCGTAATCGCATACTCACCATCAAGGTTGCGGTAAACAACCGTGTTCCAAACTGAGCCGTCATTCAATTCAAACTCTATCGCGTAGTTCACACCACTCACAATTTGTGCATGAACGGACAAGATCTGTTTAAACGAAGAGAGAGTTTCCATTTTGTTTAGGACAAAGGCCATTGCCTTTTGAGCGTCTGGGGTAGCATCGAATTCGTTCCACCCACCTGGCATATTTCCTTGTGTACTACATACATCTGCCGAGGTTGTTGGCTGTGTCGCTTCATCTTGAGTTTTTTGCTGACATCCGACAAGCAAAACCAAGATTGCGCAAGCTGACACTGTTTTTAATTTCATAAAAATAACCTCTATTTATGTAAGCCCGCATTATATAGGTTGGCATTCCAACCCAATGTCTACGTTGTGCAAACTTTTTATATGAACAGGGTTAAATCCTGATTAAATCGTTGCGAGTGACCTCCAAAAAATAGATTTTGGTTAACTTTTTGCCTGATTTTGATAGTAAGTCACGCTTGAGAGCGAACGCTAATTTCCTATTCATTTCGCGTCGTGAATTAAGATCACAATTATAAAATAGACATGGAAAACATAACTTTGCACGTGTATCTGTTTTCTCAATACGGCCATATAATCCAATAAAAATTCATTAGGCACCAATAGAAAGTGCTGAATGATTGTTGTGATGAAGCAAAATGGATGAGAGGTAACACGATGAAGCAAAAAGCGCTATATCTAGCAGTAGCATTGGGTTTGAGTGGTCTTTCAAACGTAGCATCCGCTAATGAGATGGTGAATCCAGATGGTGGTGTCGTAGTCGGTTATTGGCATAACTGGTGCGATGGGGCTGGTTACAAGGGCGGCAATGCACCGTGCGTGACGCTGGATGAAGTTGATCCTATGTACAATGTGGTTAACGTCTCCTTTATGAAGGTGTTCAATACCAGTGAAGGCCGTATTCCAACTTTTAAGCTCGATCCAAATATTGGTCTTTCAGAACAACAATTTATTGATCAAATTGGCGCACTAAACCAACAAGGACGCGCCGTTCTTATTGCGCTTGGTGGTGCAGATGCACACGTTGAGCTGAAAACTGGCGATGAGCAAGCATTCGCTCAAGAGATCATCCGCCTTACTGATAAGTTCGGCTTTGATGGTCTGGATATCGACTTAGAGCAATCCGCAGTAACCGCGTCAGACAACCAAACAGTAATCCCAGCTGCACTTCGCCTTGTAAAAGAACACTATCAGCAACAGGGGAAAAACTTCCTAATTACGATGGCGCCTGAGTTTCCATACTTAACAGAAGGTGGCAAATACGTTCCTTATATTACTGGATTAGAAGGATACTATGATTGGATCAACCCTCAGTTTTACAACCAAGGTGGTGATGGTATTTGGGTTGAAGGTGTGGGTTGGATTGCACAAAACAATGATGCGCTAAAACAAGAATTCATTTACTACATTTCAGACTCTCTATCGAATGGTACACGTGGTTTCCACAAAATTCCGCATGACAAATTGGTGTTTGGTATTCCATCTAACATTGATGCAGCGGCAACGGGCTTTGTGCAAGACCCTCAAGATCTTTACGACGCGTTTGACCAACTTAAAGCGCAAGGGCAGGCACTTCGTGGCGTAATGACATGGTCGGTGAACTGGGATATGGGCACAGACAAGAATGGTCAGGCGTACGGTGAAAAGTTTGTGAAGGATTACGGTCCGTTTATCCATGGCCAGACTCCACCTCCGCCAAGTGAAGGCGAACCGGTGTTTAGCGGTATCAGTGATGTTCGCGTGCATCACGGTAGTTCATTTGATCCGTATGCAGGTGTTACCGCGTCTGACAAAGAAGATGGAGACCTAACTAACAGCATTACTGTTGAAGGTTCAGTTGATGTGAACACCGTTGGCACATATGTTTTGGTTTACAGTGTAAAAGACAGCGACAACAATGAAACCAAGCAAAGCAGAACAGTTGTTGTTTACAGCCTAGTGCCTGAGTTTGAAGGTGTAACGGATACGACCATACAGCTTGGTGACGCATTTGACCCAATGGCAGGCGTAAAAGCGACGGATGCAGAAGACGGTGATTTGACTGATCAAGTTCGTGTAGAGGGCAGCGTAGATGTTAACGTGCTAGGTGTCTACGACTTGGTTTACCGAGTAACGGATAGTGCAAATCAGACTACGACAGCTCAACGCTCTGTGATTGTTTCTGATGGCAGCAGTTACCCTCCGTATGAATCTGGAAAAACGTATGAGGCAGGTGACATTGTCACAGGTTCAGATGGCAACTTGTATCAATGTAAACCGTGGCCATACACTGGGTGGTGTTCAAACCCTTCTTATGCGCCTGGTGAAACCGTTTACTGGTCAGACGCATGGGATAAGTTGTAATTAGTTCATTTGCAAGCCTCCTTCACTGGCTGTCTCTTATACACAAATCCCCAAGCTTGTAGCTTGGGGATTTTTTTTGAACTCTTTCACGTGTGTGTGATCTGATCACTTAGTAATCCTTACTGAAACACTAAGATGACACACTCAGACGCTAAACTTTGGGCACAAGAACAATTTGGACAAGCACAACTTAAAGACCCTCGAAGAACACAACGCCTCATCAGTTTAGCGACTTCCATTGCTAATCAACCAGGAGTCTCCGTGGCTAAACTTCCTTTTTCTCCCGCCGATATGGAAGGTGCATATCGCTTTATCCGCAATGAAAACATCGATGCAAAAGACATCGCAGAAGCAGGCTTTCAATCAACTGTATCCCGAGCTAACGAGCATGAGGAATTACTCGCGCTTGAAGATACAACAACGCTCAGTTTTCCGCATCGAAGTATAAAAGATGAACTCGGGCACACGAATCAAGGCGATAGAATTCGAGCTCTCCACGTACATTCGACGTTACTTTTTGCACCACAAAGTCAGACCATTGTTGGCCTGATAGAGCAGCAACGATGGAGCCGAGATATTACTAAGCGTGGGCAAAAGCACCAACACGCGACTCGTCCTTATAAGGAGAAAGAGAGTTACAAATGGGAGCAAGCTTCTCGCCGTGTCGTTGAACGCCTAGGGGATAAAATGTTAGATGTTATCTCGGTCTGTGACCGAGAAGCTGACCTATTCGAATACTTGACTTATAAACGTCAACATCAGCAGCGCTTTGTCGTTCGCTCAATGCAAAGTCGCTGCCTAGAAGCTCATCATCAAAAGCTTTACGACTATGCGCAAGCGTTACCAAGCGTCGAGACAAAAGAGCTTACCATCCCCCAAAAAGGAGGGAGAAAAGCGAGAGATGTAAAGCTTGATGTTAAATATGGTCAGGTGACATTAAAGGCTCCGGCAAACAAAAAAGAGCACGCAGGCATACCTGTTTATTATGTTGGTTGCCTTGAGCAAGGGACATCAAAAGACAAGTTAGCATGGCACCTCTTGACGTCGGAGCCAATAAACAACGTTGAAGACGCTATGAGAATTATCGGTTATTACGAGCGCCGATGGCTGATTGAAGATTTCCATAAAGTCTGGAAAAGTGAAGGGACAGATGTGGAGTCACTCAGGCTACAAAGTAAAGATAACTTAGAGAGATTAAGTGTCATCTATGCCTTTGTTGCTACGCGTTTATTGGCGTTACGCTTCATTAAAGAAGTTGATGAGCTAACGAAAGAAAGTTGTGAAAAGGTATTGGGCAAAAAAGCTTGGAAGCTACTGTGGTTGAAACTAGAAAGTAAGACATTACCTAAAGAAGTGCCCGATATGAGCTGGGCGTACAAAAATCTCGCTAAATTAGGCGGTTGGAAAGATACCAAGAGGACGGGTAGAGCTTCAATAAAGGTGCTTTGGGAAGGATGGTTTAAACTACAAACCATCCTTGAAGGCTACGAACTCGCAATGTCTCTTGATCACTAGACTTGTGATCAAGAGACAGCCTTCACTGGAGGCTTTTTTATGCGCGTAACTTCACATCTTATTGAACCTACACTAGAACTTTAAAGCGTAATCATTAGTATCCCGCCTCCGCATTTTCCAGACTTACCTATAGTTGGAATGCGTCGCTCTTTGTCAATTTGGTACGGTCACCTAGGAGGATTTAATGAAAAGGATCAATGTAGTAGGCAGCAGTGCAAGCGGTAAATCGACGTTTTCAAAGCAGCTCGCAATGAAATTAGGTGTCACGTACATAGAAATGGACAGGTTGTTCTGGCTTCCCGATTGGAAAGAACTCGATGATGAGACGTTCTTCGATAAAGTTGTGGACGTAACTCAACAAGAAGCTTGGGTACTCGACGGGAACTACAGCCGAACACAACCGTACAAATGGCAAAGGGTTGATACCATCATCTGGCTCGACTATTCACGTTCTATCACCACTTATCGCTCCATAACTCGTGCTATCAAAAGGGCATGGACTCAAGAAGAGTGTTGGGAAGGAACTGGCAATAGAGAAAGCTTTAGAAAAGCGTTTTTGAGTACAGACTCGATTATTTGGTGGTCGGTTAAGAACTACCAAAAGAATCGAAAGCGCTATCTAAAACTGAAAGAGGACTTAAAAGGTTCGCCTATCAAGTTCATCCACATCACTTCGCCAAAAATGGCACAAGATTTTCTTGGTTCTCAAGATTTTATAAATAGATAAGTAACTTATTTAAGTGACTTTTTGGCAACGGCTCGCAGCTGTGTAAATCCTGACATTTCGCCTCCATTAGATGATGAATACTAACCACGTTCCCGTCGTATTCATTGTGGAGGTATTATGATCGGCTACGAAGAAATGGCGATATCCGGCTACCTAGGTTGGTTACTCGCTGTTTTGTTGGTTTACCCCTTTGCCTATGTTGGTATCCATATCGGTGTATTCGATATAAAAATCCGAAGCAAAGTCAGCCGTTATTTCAATCGCTTTATATTAGCTTTAATTGCATTTTTACTGATTATGCATATGCAAACTGAAGTGGTTTACGGCAAGTACTTTCTTGGTCTTTGGGAAGCACAACAGTAACTCTGATCGCATTAATTCCCATCGCCTTGTGCTAAGTTGTCGAAATTGAGATAAAAATCGACAACTTAGCATGAAGCCATACGACCTATATTTTCTTCATACTTCACCCGTACACATTCCACCTTTCTCCGAACTGATAACAGAGCTCGCACCTGATTTAAAAGTTGCACACTTTGCCGATGCTGACTTATTGGAACGTTTGGTTGCTGGGGCGGACGAATCTAAGGTGGAGCAATCCGTACAAGACAAAGTACGCGAGCTTTCTGAACAAGCAAACTTGGTGGTTTGTACCTGCTCCTCAATTGGTCGCTTTGCTGAATCGCTTACAGAGCAGGGTGTTAACGTTCAGCGTATAGACCGCGCAATGGGTGACCAAGCTGTAACTCATGAGCGAGTGTTGTTACTTGCGGCATTACTGACAACCATTGAACCTAGCTTAGCGTTACTTGAGACGAGTGAGGGCAATTGTATCCTTCAGTTAGATACGTTTGTGGTTGAAGATGCTTGGGAACGCTTTCTCGACCAAGATAACCAAGGCTATTACGACAAGATCAAAGCGGTAATAGAGCAAAAGGCTCGTGATTATGACGTAATTGTATTGGCACAGGCTTCGATGTCAGGTGCTGCATCATTAGCTGATGTCGACATTCCAGTATTAAGTAGCCCACGTTTAGGCGTAAAAAGGGCAATTGAAACCTTAAGGACATTCCATGCAAATAACTAGTTGGATTCAGCTTTGCTTACGCGAGCTTGAAGGAGCGCCCATAAAAGAACATTCCGATATCGAAGCGTCTTTTGCGGAGTCCGAACGTTTCTCAAAATGGAAGACAAGCAAAAGAGAAATACGCTTCGAAGATGTCAGTGATCGTTGCTGGATCAAGAGCTGCACGGGTGGCTACATCACAGAGGTGCATTTGCATGCGGATGGTTCACTTGATGAATACACCTTGTTTGGACGCCTTCATACCAAGGGGCATTGGGAGCTAGAGTCTGGCGTACTTCATATCACGATCTACAAAGGTGAAAACACTTACGAACTTTCTGTTGTGGGAAACCGTGAACCTTCCATCCACTCTGCGATTGAATACAAAAATGGAGAAGTGCACTCCTATCTAAAACTGACTCCAATTTCTCAATAGCAATTTAACAAGGACGAGCACCACAATATGGATATTGTATTTATAAGGCATGGCGTGCCAGATTTTACGTTAGCGGATGAGCGGCAGATGACTCAACTTGAGAAGGACTATGCGCCGCTTTGTCGAGAGCATTTGCCCGTGCTGCAAGAAAAACTCAATCATCCAGTCTTCAATGATGCTGAAATCATCATCAGCTCTCCTTATACAAGAGCCCTTCAAACTGCAGAAATTCTCAATCGTCATCGCGGTTTGCCTTTGTTTGTTGAGCATGACTTGAGAGAGTGGCGTGCTGACAAAGAAGGAGGCTACATTTCGTTGAATGAGAGAGACCGGCGCTGGCACGAATACCGAGAGTTGTTAAAAGCGGGTATTCCAATGACCGACAGTCGCTACGAACATGTTGATGAGCTAAAAGCACGGGCTGAGTTGGTGCTGGAGCGTTATCGCCAATATCGAAAGGTTGTTGTCGTGAGCCACTTTAATGTGTTTGAAGCGCTACAAGGTTTCCAAGAGGTGGGGCTTTTTTGTGGAGAATTTCGATACATTAATTTCTGATCGAATTTTTATCTTCTATAGTAAAATCAGTCACTAATTTAATTTCAGGTTGCTGTATGAAATCTCTCAAAACACTTTTACTTTTGTCTCTTGCAACGTTGTTTGGCTGTACGTCTAAACCGGACGGCGTTGAGCCAGTCAACAACTTTGAACTTCAACCATATTTAGGTAAATGGTATGAAATTGCGCGTCTTGATCACTCCTTTGAGCGCGGTTTATCGAATGTGACGGCTGAATACGAGCTTCGTGAGGATGGTGGCGTAACGGTTATCAACCGGGGTTATTCAGAAGAAGATAAAGAATGGACGCAAGCTGATGGCAAAGCGTATTTCGTTGATGGTGAAAACACAGGGCATTTAAAAGTGTCTTTCTTCGGTCCGTTTTATTCGTCTTACATCGTATTTGAGCTAGGCGAGAACTACGACTACGCGTTTATCTCTGGTTTCAATCACGACTACCTATGGCTGCTGTCACGCACACCAACCGTCGATAAAGCAACGGTCGAGCGCTTCAAACAAGTAGCTAAAGAGAAAGGCTTTGTGTTGGACGAATTAATTCTCGTAGACCAAACAAAGTAATACTTACAGCGACAAATGAAACATACCCCACAAAAAGTGGGGCATGTATTTAACTCAGTTCTGGATTACTTAATTAATCGAACAACTAATGAACCTGGCGCTCGGATCGATTCAATGTTGTGGCTCAGCACAGTACCTTCAGTTGGCGCTGTGTAACGCTGAATCTCATCACCAAAGCTGTCGTATTGAATCGCAACCAATTGACCTTGTTCTACTTTATCCATCATCTTCACTTGTGGTAGTACAAAACCACCCAATTCAGCGCGAATGCTGATGATGTCTTTGCCTTCTAAGCAAGGTGTGATCTCTACAACTTCACCAGTCACTACGTCATGACGAGCGAGAATATTAAAGATGCCAGTCACGGTACGGTCAATCAGTTCTTGTTCTGTGTATCGCCCCATGCCTACTTCAATGGTGATGCTCGGAATAGCGCTGTTGTTCCAGACGGTTTCAAGTACACCAGCGTCACCCGGATCGTTAAGAATCGCGTCTGGGTTAATAAGGCGAGCCATTTCCAGAGATTGTTCAATACGGAAATCAGCAAATACGTACAGCGGGTACGCAGCACCAGTGGTCTGGGTGTGCAAATCAATCGCCAGTTCTGCGTTTGGCTTAAGAAGGTTATTCCACAAAGCAAATAGGAAGCGGTTTGCTTCGTTGCCGTTTGCATCGCCAGGGAAGAAACGGTTTAAGTTTGCAGGAGATGCATCTGGATCCGCAGAGAAGAAGTCACGGCTGTGGTTCAGCATACCAGTCAGGTTGATAGTCGGAACGACAGTTACAGTACCTGCGATGTCTTTACCAATCAGTTCACGAGCGGTCTTTTGAGCTGCTAAAACACCGTTGTATTCGTCACCATGAACACCTGCTGTGATCATGATTTTCTTACCCGGTTTTTCGCCTTTGAAAACCAACACAGGCAAATGTTGCCACTGAGATAGGGCGTTGGTTGCGATACGGAACCAAAACTTATGCTCGCCTGCAGGCAAGTCTGTTACGTCAAGAGATTGAATGACTTGATGACCTTGAATCACGTCATCCAGAAATTGTGTTGCCATTAAAGTTGTCACTCCAAAACATCTTACTTCGATGCTTGTTTGCCATACGGCTTGAATTAAAAAAGGCGAGAACTTTGTCTCGCCTTATTCTTTATACCCAAGCTACGCTTTCGCGTTTGAGTTACTTGGGGATATTGGTAATCAGTTTACGCAAAACCCATCACGTGAGCTGCGACGACGACAATGCTCGATAGGGTAAAGAGTAATAGCATAAAGCGCCAGCAGAATTTCGCCCAGTCACCCCAGTCGATACGACATACACCCAGTGTTGCCATTAGAGACGCTGAAGTTGGAACGATAACGTTAGTGAAACCATCACCAAGCTGGAATGCTAGAACGGCTACCTGACGTGTAACGCCAGCGATGTCTGCAAGAGGAGACAATAGAGGCATTGTCAGCGCTGCTTGACCAGAACCTGAAGTCACGAAGAAGTTGAAGATAGATTGGAAAACATACATCAACCAAGCCGCAGCAACGTCAGGAAGACCGCTGATTACGCCACCAGCGCTGTTCAGGATCGAGTTCAGTACGCTCGCTTCATCGGTAGTACCGCCACCTAGGATAAGCAATACACCTTTCGCACAACCAACCAATAGAGCAGGAGCAAGCATGATTGCTGCACCTTCTTTAAATGCGTCAGCCGCGCAGTTTAGCGTCATGCCGTTCAGACGGAAGATCGTACCGATAATCGCAACGACAAAGCCCATTGTGAAGAATTGAGACGCGATTTCTGGAATGTACCATGCGTTAGCCACTACGCCCCAAACGACCCATACTGTGGTTGCGATAACCGTAAGGATAACTAGGGTGTCACCAAGGTTCCAACGAGAGTCATGGTCACCCAGCTCTTGCTTACGGAAGTATTTGTCAGTACGGCGGCTGTAAGAAAGCTCAGGGTTTGCTTTGATACGCGATGCGTAAATCATAGTGAAAGCAATACCAATCGCGGTGAACGCAGCCCAAAGACCCATACGTACAGTCATACCAGACAGAACAGGAATGCCAGCAATGCCTTGTGCGATAGCTACCGAGAATGGGTTCATCCAAGACGTTGCAAAACCAATCTGAGTCGCAACGTAGGTCACCATTACAGTAGTAATACCATCGTAGCCAAGGCGAACCATAAGTGGTGCGATGATAATCGCGAATGCAACGGCTTCTTCACCCATACCAAATACTGCGCCGCCCAAAGAGAACAGCAAGAACAGAACTGGAATGAATAGCGCTTCATTACCTTTGGTCTTGTCGATAAGGCGAAGGATACCGTTGTCGATTGTACCTGTGCGCATTACCACGCCGAAAGCACCACCGATAACCAGCATGAACATGATAACGCCGATCGCGCTGCCCCATTTAGAGCCTGAAACCAGGCCTTCGAATGGGAAGTTCATGAGACCAATGCCACCACCTGAAGCGAACAGTCCAACCTTGTTGTAAACCAATTCACCGTTTTCGTCGGTTGCATAAGAGAAAGAAGATGGATCGATAACTGTGCGAGTTTTTTCTGCACCGTCGACCATGTAGGACACCTGTTGGCTATCAAAATGACCCGCAGGAATTAAGTAGGTAAGAATCGCAGCAAGAATACCAACAATGAAGATCAAAATGAGGGTATCAGGCATCTGCCATGATTTAGGGGTTGCCGCCGATTCCGATGGCTGAGCGTGTGTGTGAGACATAACCTATTTCACGTCGAATAATAGAAAGCATGAAATATCGATAAAATAGAATAAAAAGTCAATATTAACTGAGTTGGTGAACTATAAATTCATCAATAATTTGATCTGAAGAGGGTTGAGTTGCTTATCAATGATTTAATGGTTAATTGTTTTGGTTAGATGTTGTGCGAATGAAAACAGAGTTAGGACTTGTGGCGATTCACAAGTCCCATAATTATTCACTTTTCTGCATGAGGTGTTTGTTCTGAATAAAACGCGGCAACATCGCGCAAATCTTCATCATTCAGCATGCGTAATTGGGCTGCCATCATCTCAGCCAAAGGTCCTAAGCGAAGCCCATTTTGATAGGCTTTCATAGAATCATACAGATACTGAGCATTCTGACCGGCTAGGTTAGGGTAAGCGTCGTTTGTCGTCACGCCGTTCGAGCCATGACAGTAAACGCAGCTAGGAGATTTAAGTTTGCCTTTATCAACGTCACCGAAAGGTTTCGCCACAACAGAGGAAGAGAGAATAAGAGACGTTAGAAGCACGTATCTAAGCATGAAATGCACTCATTGTAGTTCTTGAAAGCGCATAGAATAAAGCTTCCCCTTAGGGGAAGCTCAATGATCAAAATCAAGTTAAAGCAGAGATTTAAGGCTAGATAGGAAGGTATCGATGTCTTGTGCCGAAATATCTTTGTGCGTCACGAAGCGAATTGGGTTTCCTGGCGTAATCGTGATGCCTTGCTCCTTCATCTTTTCTGCAATACCAGCGATATCCACTTGTGGATCAAGCTTGGCAAAGACGATGTTGGTTTGAACAAATTCTGGATTAACAGAGAAACCAGGCAATTCCGCTAAGCCTTCCGCCAAGGTTTTTGCATTGATGTGGTCTTGTTTTAACTGTTCTACTTGCTCGGTAAGGGCAAGTTTACCGGCTGCAGCAAGAATACCCGCTTGACGCATACCACCACCGACCATTTTTCTTAAGCGACGAGCTTTTGCGATGTACTCTTTGCTACCAAGCAGCAGCGAACCAACAGGGGCAGCCAAACCTTTAGATAAACAGATCGTCATTGAATCAAAGTACTGACCAATCTCTTTCACCGGAACATCAAGCGCAACGGCTGCGTTAAATACCCGAGCGCCATCTAGATGCATCTGCAAGTTATGTTTATTCACGAACTCACGAGCTTGGGCAAGGTAGGAAAGAGGAATCACTTTACCGTTGATGGTGTTCTCTAAGCTAAGTAGGCGAGTGCGTGCAAAGTGCGCGTCATCTGGTTTGATAGCGGCTTCTAGCTTATCGAATGGCAAAGTACCGTCTGGGTTGTTTTCAATCGGTTGAGGTTGGATAGAGCCCAGTACCGCCGCGCCGCCAGCTTCGTACTTGTAGTTATGTGCTTGCTGACCACATAGGTATTCGTCACCGCGCTCACAATGCGCCATTAAGCCAAGTAAGTTTGCTTGTGTGCCAGAGGTTGTGAACATGGCCGCTTCAAAGCCCGCAAGCTCAGCAACAAATTGCTCTAACTCGTTAACGGTTGGGTCATCACCGTACACATCATCGCCGACAGAAGCGGTAAACATTGCTTCACGCATTGCTTGGGTGGGTTGCGTAACGGTATCTGATCGAAAGTCCATAATTCTCTCCTCGGTCTAAAAGACCTAAATATAACCGCAAAGACGAGCTTTGCTTAGGCAAGCGATAGTTTTGGCATCAGTGATAATGCCTTGAATAATTTGTTGTTCGAGTTCTTCTCGTGACAATGTCACTACTTCAATGACTTCGTCGTCGTCACACTCGTATCGATTGGTTTTGTTCAGTTGTTCGGCAACAAACAAGTACTGGATTTCATCACAGAAACCAGCAAGAGGGGTAACTTGACCAAGCGATGTGAACTTTTCGGCGCTGTATCCTGTTTCCTCTTCCAACTCTCTTTGAGCACAATGCAAAGGATCTTCATCGCCTTCACGTGTACCAGCAGGCAATTCAAGCAGCCATTTGTTAAGGGAGGGACGGAATTGATTAACAAGAACGATGTTGCCATCTGAAGTAATAGGTAAGATAACGGCAGCACCGGGGTGTTGGATAGTGGTATGTGTGATCATCCGACCAGTTGGTAGTTTGACTTCTTCTTCGACCAGAGAAATCTGCTTCCATTTATGAATTGTATTGCTCATGCAGTTGTGGATCCTAGCTGTAACCGCGCATTGACGTGTTTTGCACATTAACCACAAACCACCGGAAACAAAAGAAGAAAATGGTTTCATACTCTTGCGAAACCAGCACATTCAGTGAGTTGTGTCTCATAAATGAAAACTATGTTTGTTTGCGCGCGCGCGCGAAGAGCATCTGGTATAAACGAGGTTCACTAAAAAATACACTTGTAACAAAGTGATAACAAATGTATAAAATTATATATACAGCCTCAGTTCAACAGCCGGAGCTTCTATGATTCAACCATCTTTCGCATCTAATGCAGAAAAGGCGCTTCTTTCAGAGCGTATCAACAAGCTAGCGAAAGCGTTAACTGATGGCGTTTACGAACGCGAACACACCATCAAACTTTGTCTTCTTGCCGCTCTTGCCGGCGAAAGCGTCTTCCTTCTTGGTCCTCCAGGGATCGCAAAAAGCTTAATTGCTAAGCGTCTTATTCAAGCATTTGATAACAGTAGTTACTTTGAGTACTTAATGACTCGTTTCTCAACACCAGAGGAAGTGTTTGGTCCATTGAGCATTCAAGAGCTAAAAGACAACGGTCGTTATGTCCGTCTTACTCAAGGCTACTTACCAACGGCGCAGGTGGTTTTCCTTGATGAGATTTGGAAAGCAGGTCCTGCGATTCTGAACACGCTTTTGACTGTTGTGAACGAAAAGACGTTCAAAAACGGCAGTGAAATTGAACGTGTACCAATGCGCCTTTTGGTTTCTGCATCAAACGAACTACCAGACGAAGATAGTGGCTTAGACGCACTTTACGACCGCATGTTGGTGCGCGTGTTTGTAAACCGCATTCAGGACAAACAGAATTTCAAATCCATGCTGACAGTGGGTACGTCTCAAGAAGCTCAGGTTCCAGAGGGTTTGGCGATCACAGACGAGGAATACCACCGCTGGCAGCTACAGCTCGATAAGCTGACTCTTACCGACAATACATTCGAAAAGCTATACCAACTTAAGTCTATGTTGGAAACCAAAGTAGAGTCTGAGTTTGGCGACGCATCATTAACGGACATGTACGTGTCTGACCGCCGTTGGAAAAAAGCGGTCAAATTGCTTAAAGCGAGCGCGTTTTTCAATGGTCGTGATGAAATCAATCCACTTGATCTTCTGCTACTGCAAGATTGTTTATGGAATAGCCCTGAGTCACGCGATGTCGTTCGCAGTGTGATTCAAGAGTTCGCACTAAAACATGCCTTTGATCAGCAAGAAGCAGAGCAAGAGATCGAATACTGTCGTGAATCTTTGGTTGATGTGCAGCATGAACTTGAAGACAAGTATCGCATGACGCTAAACGCTGAAGCGGCAACGGGCCTGCTTCGCAAAGAAACCATGAGCTTCGATACATCCAAAGCGAAAACTTACAAAGTAGGCGCGGCGGTGAATCTAGTTAAGCTGGTTATTCTGCAAAGTAACATGTCGGTTTCTGAATCAGAGAAGGGTGACAGCCGCTGGGTATACGTGCCAAAAGACGAGCTTGACCGAGTGATCAAAGAAGGTCATGGCGATGTGTATGGCTACGTGAACCAAAACACCAATATGTGTCGTCTGCGGTTTGATGTCGATGCCGCCAACAACCTAGTGATCCGTGACATTGCTAACCGTGGCGTGTTGGTGAGCTTGGTTACCCAACAAGGTTTAGACGTTGAGCTTTACCAAAAATGGTTGGCAGAAAGCGAAAAAGCAGTCAGCCAATTGAGTGAAGCTGAACATCATATGCGTAAGGTTAAAGCCAACTTCCATGGCGCATTGCCTCACAGTTTCGTGGATCCAGAGTTACCACGTCTAATGGAGTCGAGTCTGCAACAGGTGAGCCAGAGACTTGAGTCTATCCAAGGTGAAAGCGAGAAGATCATTCAACGCTTCAAAAACTTACATCAGTTTTTCTCTTAAGGAGACGAAATGTTAGGTGCAGACGGACTTAACTTAGCGCTTATGGTGGCAGATTCAGGCATCATTGATAGTGCGGTTAACGATTTAATGGCGCGTTCACAAGTCATGATGATGGCAGAAAACCGAGGCATGAAATCCTCAGTAAAAAACCATCTGCTTAAATGGCGTGGCAACGTGAAAAAGCGCATGACGAAAGTCTGTGAGACAGAACGTTTTCAACAGGAACTCGCGCTCTACCAAGAAGTGATTTATTGGGATGAGAACGAGTTCTTTGAGCGCATTGATGATGTGATCAAGAAGCTTGAATGGCACTCAGCGTTTTACATGCAAGCGCGTCGCATGATGGAGAAGAACAAGGGGGTGAATAACCCAATGTTCCCTCATTACTTCTGTGACCAGTGGTATCAAAGCCTTGCCGAGGCGATCAAACAAGCGCAAGTATCCGAGCTTGAAGAGAACAAAGAAAAAGTCCTCAACGACCTTTATCAACGTATGGAAACCATGCGTAACATGGATAAAGTGACGGAATCTGGTGACGAAGAAAGCGTAGGGCGCTTGTGGGATATGGCGTCAGCTAAGTTGAGCAAAACCGACTTAACCGTGATGAAGCGTCACGCAGAATTTCTTAAAAAGCACAAAGGCTTGCAAGAAATCGCAGAGCAACTTGGTCGCATGGCGGGTCAAGTGAATGATCCTGACCTCAATCGTGCACCAGCAGAAGAGCTGCAAATGATTGAGGAAAAGAGTGACGAAGCGACAGACGATATCGTCGGTATTCATGAGAGTGACGATCTCAACAAACTGCTACCGAACGAAACCATGTTTTTGGCTTACCCAGAGCTGGAAGTGGTGTTCTACAAGCATTTGGTCGATAAACGTTTGATGAACTACCGCACGCAAGGTAAGTCTCGCACACTACGTAAAGTGAAAGCGCACAAACCAGATCATAAAGCGGTGGACGTTGAAAAAGGCCCGTTTATCGTTTGTGTTGACGCGTCAGGCTCGATGAGTGGATTCCCAGAGCAATGTGCCAAAGCCATGGCGTACGCACTCATGCAAATCGCTCTGGCTGAACAACGAGATTGCTACGTGATCATCTTCTCCACTGAGCACATTACTTACGAGCTAACTCGTCAGGATGGTTTACGTGAAGCCGCTGACTTTTTAACTTACAGCTTCCATGGTGGGACGGATTTGGAGCCGACGTTAATTAAATCTATTGATCTAATGAACAGCGACAAATACAAAAATGCCGACATGGTTGTTATCTCAGACTTCATTGCGCCAAAACAGCAAGATGAGTTGCTTGCAAAAGTCGATGCGTTAAAAGCGAAGAAGAACCGCTTTCATGCCGTTAGCTTGTCGAAGTATGGTAACCCAGCGTTAATGTCGATGTTTGACCACACTTGGTCTTACCATCCAAATGTAGTGGGGCGCTTATTTAAACGCGTCGCGAACGGCTAACACCATAGAACAGTATAAAAGTGACAAGCAAAAGCGACTTAAGCGGTCGCTTTTGTCGTTTTTTGTTCGGTGATATGCAATAAAGCAGTTACCAATAAGGCACCGATTAGATCGAATTCTCGACTATTTGGTTTAAAACAAAGCAAACGAAGCGGAAATAAAAGATTTTTGTTTGACTATATTTTCTGAACCCGTAAAGTAGCACTCAACGCAACGGGGCAGAGCTCTTAAGCGTAAACAATTTGGCGCCTTGGCAGAGTGGCTATGCAGCGGATTGCAAATCCGTGGACCTCGGTTCGACTCCGGGAGGCGCCTCCATTAATTTATGGGTATGGCAACAGCGGTATCCAGATGCCAAAGCATCAGCACTAGACCAGCGAAAGCTGGTTTTTTTGTATCTGCCGCTTGGTGAAAGCAAGCTCTCTTTGTTTATGTCTCAATGCTGGAGTTAGATTCGGCCTACAAGTGTGACTTTCCAATCAGCAATTGGTTCCAAAGCAACTTACAATATGTTCTTCGACAAGGAAGCAGTGAAGACACATGAGAAATACTGACGACTACATTATTTTCTATCATTTGGTTGAGCAAGGTTCATTCAGCGCCGCGGCAAGACAAATGGAACTGACCAAGTCGGTCGTCAGTAAACGTATTGCCAAGTTAGAGCAGGAGATAGGTGTTCAACTGCTTTATCGAACCACACGCACGCTTAAATTGACAGAAGCAGGGCAATCCTTCTTCGAACATGCTCGTAGTGTCTATCAAGCCGTTGCAACTGCAGAAGAATCCATTGTTGGTTTGGGTAAGAGCCTATCAGGCAATATCAAGATTACCGTTCCTACTATATCTGGTGAACTCATCCTTCCTACCGTCATTTCTGAATTCAACCAAGCTTACCCAGATATCAACATTGATATGGAACTGGACAACCGATTCGCCGACATCGTCAACGAAGGTTTTGATCTTGCCATTCGTACTGGGGTTTTGCCTGATTCAAGCCTGATAGCGCGTAAGCTGGTTGATGCAAACTGGATTGTGTGTGCATCGCCTAAGTACGTCGCCAAGCATGGCAAACCAAAAACGCCGAACGATCTCACTAAGCACAATTGCTTGGTTTATGCCTATCAAGAGACGGGAGCACGTGAGTGGGCTTTCAAACGTGATGATGAGGTGTATCGGGTTAAGGTGGATGGAAATCTATGTACCAACAATTCATCTGCATTGCGCAATGTTGCTTTGCTAGGGCAAGGTATTATTTATGTGCCTAGGGTGTTGGTTTATGAAGACTTGCAGCAAGGTAAGCTGATTCAGTTGTTTAAAGACGAAACCGCTAAGTGCTTGGGCATTTATGCCGTGTACCCATACACACGTCAGCAACCAGAAAAGATTAAAATCTTTATCGAGCATCTGTATCAGTGCTTTCAACATCGTAGCCATCATTTCTAGCGGCTTAGCTTTGCTCAAAATATTACTGAAAGAATTCTCTCTAAATTTCAAACTCTCCAATCTGTCTACTTTCTTCACTGAACTAATGTATCACAGCTACATAACGCTGCTATAACGTAGTGGTACGGACATGTTGTGGTTTTGTTTTGACTCAATATTCTGTCAAGGTTAGGTATATAAAGCCCTGTTGACTCTTTCGACTTTGCTTTTCTTCGATGTTGTGCACATTTGTTAACAATGCACTTTGCTATTGTTTCTTTTTGGAAACGATAAGTTTCTTTGTTGATTTTACAGTTCTTCGAAAATTAAGTGATTGAATCTATGGGTAATTAATGTGGTTAATTTTATCTGGGCGTCGTTATCGGACTTTGGTGGCATGGACGTTCAGATTCGGACTACTTATATTGGCTGGGCATAATAACTAGAGATACGGATATGAAACAGAAGCAGCTCATCGACGCGTTTGTCACCATTGTCGGGGAAGAGAATGTCCTTACCGATCAAATCAAAACCAAGTATTACCGTAGTGGCTTTCGTTCAGGAAGCGGCACTGCGTTGGCGGTGGTTTTTCCAAAGACTCTGCTAGAGCAGTGGAAGGTCATCCAACAATGTGTGGACAATAATTGCATCATCATCATGCAGGCAGCTAAGACGGGCCTGACCGAAGGCTCAGCGCCAAGTGGTAGTGATTACGACCGCGATGTGGTGGTGATCAATATCACCAAGATGAAGCAAATCTATCTGTTAGACGGTGGCAAGCAAGCGGTTTGCCTTCCGGGAGCGAGTCTGCATTCGTTAGAAAAAGAGTTGCGATCAGTTAACCGTGCGCCGCATTCGGTGATTGGTTCTTCTTCTCTTGGCGCTACGGTTGTGGGTGGTATTGCAAACAACTCTGGCGGCGCACTGGTTAAACGTGGTCCTGCTTATACAGAGTTAGCCATATTCGCTCAGGTCGATAAAGACGGTAAGCTCAATCTTGTTAACCACCTTGGTATTGAAGGATTAGGCTCGACGCCTGAAGAGATCTTGCAGAACATCCAAGATGGTAACTTTGACCCAGATAAAGTGATTCATGATGAGCGCATGGCGTCAGATAAAGAATACGACGAACGTGTCCGTGATGTGACTTCTGATATCCCATCGCGCTTTAATGCCGACGAGCGTCGTCTGTACGAGGCGAGTGGTTGTGCGGGTAAACTGGGCGTGTTCGCTGTTCGAGTCGACAGCTATCCAATCCCAGAGAAAGAACAGGTGTTCTATTTAGGTACTAACGATCCAGATAAACTTACCAAGCTGAGAAAAGACTTCCTTACACAGTTTGAAAACTTACCAGAGATGGGTGAGTATCTTCACCGTGACATCTTCAACATGGCAGAGAAATACGGCAAAGACGTTTTCCTTTCTATCGATCTATTGGGCACGGACAATCTACCTAAGATGTTCTCGCTTAAAGCTAAGGTTGAAAACTTCCTAGAGCGAGTACCGTTAGTCAGCAAATACCTGCCAGATACTATTCTGTACTACGCAAGCAAGTTGTTCCCGCAGCATCTTCCTAAGCGCATGTTGGAATACCGTGATAAGTACGAGCACCATCTTGTACTTAAAATGAGTGACGGCGGCATTGCCGAAGCACAAAAATATTTTAAAGAAGTTTGGGCCGCTGAACACGATAGTGACTTCTTCGAATGTACGTCAGAAGAGGGTAAGAAAGCATATCTACACCGTTTTGCAGCGGCAGGTGCAGCGATTCGATACGAAACCATTCACCGCAAGGAAGTGGAAGACATTGTGGCTCTCGACATTGCGTTACGACGTAACGATGAGGAGTGGTTAGAAACATTACCCGAGGAAGTAAGTAAGAACCTCGTTAAGTCTCTCTATTACGGGCACTTTATGTGTTATGTTTTCCACCAAGACTATGTCTTCAAAAAGGGCACCGACACCAAGCTAATGAAGAAGCTAATGTTGGAGCACCTAAATAGTCGCGGTGCGAAGTACCCAGCGGAACACAACGTAGGGCATCTGTACGAAGCGGAAAACTCGCTGCAAACGTTCTACCATCAACTTGATCCGACCAACACCTTTAACCCAGGTATAGGTAAAATGGACCGCTACAAGCGCAACTGTAACTGTTGTGCATAACGCTTTCATTGAGAGAGCTGATAGGGAGTCGCTAATATAGCGGCTCTTTTTTATGGGCGAGGTCGTTAAGATTGCGTGTGAGTTTTAATCGAATCGCTCAACTCCCATACATTCAGTAGTGTTTTTAACCATCTGAATCAAAAAGAATAAATTTGTTGTTGACCTAGAAATATAATCCGTTAAAGTACACCTGGTTCTCACGGCTAAGGTCGTTAGAGCAGGTGGTGTTGCCATCGCATGATTGCGTTGCCCTGGTGGTGGAATTGGTAGACACAAGGGATTTAAAATCCCTCGACGTTCGCGTTGTGCCGGTTCAAGTCCGGCCCGGGGCACCATCCGCAAATTGAGTGTGTGGATTTAATATCCCACCGTCGAGTTGACCGGCCGAGTGTCGGACCATCAATTCCGGTCGGAGAACCATCTCTCATAAAGTGAGATTAAATAATCTCAGAGAACAACAATTCGGTAAGGCGCCTTGGCAGAGTGGCTATGCAGCGGATTGCAAATCCGTGGACCTCGGTTCGACTCCGGGAGGCGCCTCCATTCTTTTCGAAAGCTCGTCATTATGACGGGCTTTCTTCGTTTTAGCGCAATGGAATTGACGCGCTTTAATACCTCTTTCTGCTGTTTACTAATTATCTCCTCCCTCGTTATTTGATCGGGATTCAATAATTGTGCTCAATCAGTTATTGATTTTATAAATGTTACACAACTCAATAATTGTAGAGGGTGATTGGTGATAATTTCTCCACGATTGTAGTCCGAACTTTTTGTTGTACAACAGACGGTTAGTTGGATTTCTTCTACCTGTCTTGTTGCTCTCTAAGTTCGGGCTTCGTCCTAAAACGTGAGAGAAAAATAATGAAAACATTCAACCTTAAACCCACACTTTTACCTTTAACTTTGCTGCTCAGTTCGCCGGTAATGGCGGCTCAAAATGGAACCATGATGCAGTATTTCCATTGGTATGTGCCAAATGACGGTGCACTCTGGACACAAGTTGAAAACAACGCGCCAGCACTATCTGACAACGGCTTTACTGCGTTATGGCTACCGCCTGCCTATAAAGGTGCTGGTGGCAGCAACGACGTCGGTTATGGCGTTTACGATATGTATGACTTGGGGGAGTTTGATCAAAAAGGATCGGTGCGAACCAAATACGGTACTAAAGACCAATACCTCGATGCCATCAAAGCGGCACACGCAAATAACATTCAAATTTATGGTGATGTGGTATTTAACCACCGTGGCGGTGCGGATGGTAAATCGTGGGTCGACACCAAGCGAGTCGATTGGAACAACCGAAATATTGAGCTCGGCGACAAATGGATTGAAGCTTGGGTCGAATTTAGCTTCCCGGGGCGTAACGACAAATACTCCGACTTCCATTGGACGTGGTATCACTTTGATGGGGTCGACTGGGATGAAGCAGGTAAAGAAAAAGCGATCTTCAAATTCAAAGGTGATGGCAAAGCATGGGATTGGGAAGTCAGTTCTGAAAAAGGCAACTACGACTACCTCATGTACGCAGACTTAGACATGGATCACCCAGAAGTGAAGCAAGAACTGAAAGACTGGGGCGAGTGGTACTTAAACATGACGGGTGTTGGTGGCTTCCGAATGGACGCGGTTAAACACATCAAATACCAGTACCTACAAGAGTGGATCGATTACTTGCGTTGGAAGACAGGCAAAGAGCTGTTTACTGTGGGTGAGTACTGGAACTACGACGTGAACAATCTGCACAACTTTATAACTAAGACTTCTGGCAGCATGTCATTGTTTGATGCACCATTACATATGAACTTCTATAACGCTTCACGCTCGGGTGGCAACTTTGATATGCGTCGAATTATGGATGGCACCTTGATGAAGGACAACCCAGTGAAAGCGGTAACACTGGTTGAGAACCATGATACGCAACCACTGCAAGCGCTGGAATCTCCGGTGGATTGGTGGTTCAAGCCTCTTGCGTACGCGTTCATTTTGCTTCGTGAAGAAGGTTATCCGTCAGTCTTCTATGCGGATTACTACGGCGCGCAATACAGCGATAAAGGGCACGACATCAATATGGTGAAAGTGCCGTACATTGAGCAGTTGGTTAAAGCCCGTAAAGATTATGCTTATGGCAAGCAGCACTCTTACCTTGGTCATTGGGATGTGATTGGTTGGACACGAGAAGGGGATGCGGAACACCCGAACTCGATGGCGGTTATCATGAGTGATGGCCCTGGCGGAACCAAATGGATGTACACCGGTTCGCCGAGCACACGTTATGTCGACAAGTTAGGTATTCGCACCGAAGAAGTATGGACTAACGCTAGTGGATGGGCGGAGTTCCCAGTAAACGGCGGTTCGGTATCTGTTTGGGTTGGCGTTAAATAATCTTGATTGCAGAATCGCAGGTGTGACCGATTTCGAAAATAGTGCGCATTTAATCAATGTCTTATTTGATATTCATGAAACATATGCGTAACTTTATACCTGAGCATTATCAGTAGGCAGATTAAGGAAAGGAATCTATGGCTGACGTTTTGATTGTTGCGATTGTATTCAGTGCAATATTTGGTGGTGGTATCGTTAAGCTGGTTCTTAACCATCGTAAGGAAGTAAAAGCGTTAGAGATCTCTGAACGCAACCAGATGAGTGAAGAAGAGCGAAATGGTTTGAACAAGCAAGTCGCAGAGCTCAAACAGCGCGTTGAAGTATTAGAGCGCATCGTTACCGACAACAAATACCAACTTGATAAAGAAATTGCGTCCTTGTAATTCTGAATCAAGACGAAAGAGCCAGTTTAATACTGGCTCTGTTTGTATCCGTCCCTTAATCCCTAGAAAGCGAAGCAATGGATTACCGTTCATCAAAGAAGTCTTTATTTCGAATATACTTACTCATCAAGTGATAAGAAAAAGGGCGGATCAGCCAACTCACCAAAGACCGGCCAAGACGCATCAACGTTGGTGTGTTCTCGTAAATTCTACCGTTATAAAGCCAAAGCATTTTGCCCACATGCCAATAAAGAAAAGGCACCGGAGGCATAAAGGTGACAATATCGATGTCGCAACAGATGCGATAGGTTTTGTGTCCTAACTTGTATCTCTTTTTAAATGTCCAATCGCCAATGGCTGGTTGACCGAATGTGACGACTCGCTTGATGCTTTTCGGGTACTTTCTTTCGATATAATCGGCAAACACGCTACCAATTGCACCGCCCGATGAATGGCCAGTAATGGTAATACGCTTACCTTGTAGAATTAGAGGTACAATAGTGGCTTCTAATCGTTCAATTACACTCAAACCAAGACGATCTTCATTTCGAGAAGGTTGGCTTTCTTGAAATAACAAATGGTAGAAGCCTGCATGGATTCGATAGTTTAGCCCCAAGCGCTTGCAGCTGCGTGTCCACATCGCGAAGTTCAACAACCAATCGGTCATGCTATGCGAACCTTTAATTACCACGACGACTTCCGTCCGCTTCTTGCTCCATAAAACACGGATCATGGTTTTGCCAAACTCGTTTTTAATGATGCGCTGCCCATTAGGATCAAACCCATAGCGGGTCTGTTTAAAGACTCTGGGGTAGGCGAGATTACAAAGGACGGCGTAGCGTTCGTACTGATATCGTTTTAAAGGCTTCACATTATTTTTCTGTATCTTGGTCAACGTAAACTCTAGACGTGAAATATGAAAAATAAATGAAGATGAGAAATGAACAGAGGTTAGCGAAGCGTTTTTACTTAAGGGCTAGTGAAAGCAGAGTAATGCGTCAGTATTCATTCAATGTAGGAGGGTTTTGAAGTTTTTTGTTTGTGCAAGCAAGACCGGGATTAGGGAAGAAGCCATTCGCTGTGTATATGAATCGCGCAAAATGATCGTAGATTGTGCATGTGCGTCGTCTTTTTAACCATATGAATGAAAAAGACAAAATATCTGTTGATCTAAAATCTGAATCCGTTAAAGTACGCCTCGTTCTCGCGGCACAGGTCGCTAGAGCAGGTGGTGTTGCCATCGCATGATTGCGTTGCCCTGGTGGTGGAATTGGTAGACACAAGGGATTTAAAATCCCTCGACGTTCGCGTTGTGCCGGTTCAAGTCCGGCCCGGGGCACCATCCGCAAATTGAGTGCGTGGATTTAATATCCCGCCGTCGAGTTGACCGGCCGAGTGTCGGACCATCAATTCCGGCTCGGGGCACCATCTCTCGTAGAGTGAGATTTTTAAAGTCTCAGAGAACAAAAATCGGTAAGGCGCCTTGGCAGAGTGGCTATGCAGCGGATTGCAAATCCGTGGACCTCGGTTCGACTCCGGGAGGCGCCTCCATCTTCTCTTTAATACATAATCACTTCACTTAAGACCTCTGACCATTCACTCAATAAGTCAAAATTTAAGACGTTTGTTCATAAATTTACTCATCAGTAACCGATATTTATTGCGTCAAATTCGACGTAATCCTCATTTTCGACTTAACACCACAATTTTATGTTCCAGTTTTGCACATTCAACTCTATTAACAGAACGTTGTTAATTATAAACTTGGTGCATTACTAAAGGCTAATTGATAACATCATATGTAACGTATTGTTAATATATGACATTGTTAGATTTTGGCTCAGGACGAGCCCATTGTTGTTTTAGGGAGAAAAACACGTGTTTAGTCGTAAAAGCAGGCGAATGCTAGCCTTGGTGTTAAGTGCTGCGTCTTGTTCAACTTTCGCTGCTTCAATGGCCAGTTACCCAGAAGGGTGGCTCGATTGGCCTGTTGTAAAAGAGTCACAAAACCTACCAGCAGACACGGTTCTACCTCCAGATACCTCTCTTTTTATACAAGAATCTGTTCGAGCTTATAGCTGGATCAATAATGGTCAGGGTTCGCCACTGACGATCCGTGTGAATCCGAAAAAGATTGAACAGTACAAAACCCACGGACCATATACCGATGGTCCAACAGCCGTTGCCATTTCTGAAGTCGATGGCATAGTTTGGGTAACAGAGCACATTGGCGGTATGGCGATATACGGAAGTTATGATCGTCAAGGAAAAGACATTAGTCATACTCATCCATCTCTCGAACCTTCTTTTTGTCAAAGCTGTCATACGACCTATCAAGATATCTGTATCAACGGAACGTGTGCAGAGCCTGTCTTAGGTGTGTACAAAGACAAGTAGTAGCAAAAATGAGCACGCGAGTTTTTGGCTGGTTGACGATTAACCAGATGCTGTTTGCTTCGCATCTGGTTTTGGTGCTGTCGATCATATTGGGCTTGTCATTTACGCGATTCCAGAGTGAATGGGATATGCGAATTGAACACGCAGCGACCATGGCAAAAACTCATCTCTCTTCTCAAATGACGTTTCTATCTGGCTCCATTGCCGGGCGCAACTACGCCAACTTGATGATGCCATCCACCAAGGCGAATTTGAGTGCTATCGACGATCTGCTTTTCGTTGAGGTCTCGGGTGTATCGGATTACAAAACTCAAGAGGTGGCAGTTCGTTATCTCGCAAAAACCAACCAAGTATGGCGTATTGATGTTAGTGATTATGAAGTAGGTAGCCTAAAAGGGCAGAAACAGAACCTACTTCGCATGCTTTCAATGACTCCTAGCGGGGAGGAGATAAAGCGCAATAAGCTTCAATATCTGGTGAACAAAACCAGTGTCGATCTCGATGCGTTGTTAGATAGCCAGCGTTTAAACAGAGAAACCGAGTTGCCTTGGAACAAAGACGCTTTGCGTAACGCTGACTTTTATTACGATTCGGCCTTGTCGGTCTTGCATGTTTGCCTTCCACTGCGCAATAACAATGGTGGGTATATTTGGGCTGTTCTAGATGCAAGTCAGCTCGACAACATCAAACTGCACCTCATCAAAGAACTGAGTAGCGAAGCACTCATCGCGACTTTGATATCAATGATACTCATATACGTCGTCACGATGTGGATCGTCAGTCCATTAAAGCGCTTGTCTACTTCAATGAAGAAAGACATTGAGAAAATAGATCAATCCCATATTCCGGAAATCCGACGTTCTGATGAAATTGGTGAGTTAGCACGCTCATATTCTAGCCTGATCACCAAGATCAAAAATCAACTTCGTGTGCTTCGTCAACAAACAGATACTGATACGCTGACAGGGGTTGGTTCTCGGTTTTTGTATAAACGTAGCGCGCCGTTCTTTGTTCGAGATTCACTCAAGACTATGGAGTACGTCTGCTTTGTTCTGTGTGATATCGATAACTTTAAAAAGTTTAATGACACCTACGGTCATACCGAAGGGGATAACGCATTGTGTGATGTAGCCCAAGTATTCCGCTCGCAACTTGGTACGGATCAACCTTCTTATCGTTTAGGTGGCGAAGAGTTTGCTCTACTTGTTTATGGCAATAACCCCGAGGTTTTAAATTCAAAAGTAGAACGTTTAAGGCAAGCGATAGAAACGCTCGCTATTCCTCATGTTAAGAATCAACCATCTGGTGTCGTTACCATCTCTGTCGGAGCGGTACCGATAACACGTTCGACAGAAGAGCCAACCTTTGAATCTTGTCAGGCGGCATTAGAGCGTGCTTTTGAAATTGCAGATAAAAACCTATACACCGCCAAAGACACTGGCCGAAATACGGTGATCATGGCGAAGCCTATCCAAATTTAACTGGTATTTGTCCAGTTTTTCACCGGCCCACGCTGGCCAAACTAAATTCAAAAAATAGCAAAGAGAAAGGAGTCTCCATGCATCATATTGGGGAAGATAAACAGTTTTGCGGCTCACAAACACGTTTATGGGTGGATACTGATATCACCATTGGTCACAAGAGTGGTTTAAAGCCATGTGATGTCGATGACGGGTATGCACTGGGCTTGTTACTTCGAAGCCAAGAAGTGGATATTGTTGGAGTAAGCTCTACATTGGGTAACTGCGACGATATTGAAGTGGCGACTGAAATCGCACAGTCTTTTATCCAAAAGTTTGGTCCGACATATCTGAGTGTTTCAAAGGGAAGTGCAAGCTTCTTTGACTCTGCTGTGGAGGTTCCAAAAGCCGTTACCGATCTTGCTGAACAACTAAAACAAGAGCCTCTGACTATTTTGGCAATTGGTGCGTTAACCAATATTGCACTGCTGATTAAACATTACCCTGATGTGCTTCACAACATCGAAAAGATCGTTTGTGTTGCAGGCCGCCGCAGTACCGACCAGCATTTTGTCGCGAGCAAACATCAAACGCGTCCATTTCGCGATCTCAACTTTGAGGTCGACGAAGCGGCTTTCGAAGTACTTTTAAGTAGCGATGTACCTTTAACATTGGTTCCTTTTGAGGTGTGTGCGGATGTCTGGGTGAACTTTTCTGAACTAAGAGCCATGAGCCACGCCAGCAGTTTAAGCCACTTTCTGGAACAACACTCAATGATTTGGTGGACAGAGTGGAAACTGATCTTTGGTGCAAAGGAAGGGTTCATTCCTTTCGACATGGTTGCTGCAGCTTATGTGGTGAATCCAGAGTGGTTTGTTTCTCACTCTTGGAAGTCCAAGGTGGAGATCGCAGCAAGTGATACGGACAAACATAAAGAGAAAGCTTATCTGGTTTGCAACGAATCGATAGAGCAGGGACGAGTGGTCGACTATGTGGTTGAAGTATCGCCAGATGCTGAACCGGAAATGCTTAAGCGTTTAGCAGAGCGTGATATTGGCGCATTTGTACTTGGTTTATCTCATATCAACGTCATTGTCGATGATGTTGATACGGCGGCTGATTACTATCAGCGAGTACTCGGTTTTGAACGCGCACTTGATGCTCAGGGGCAACAAATGGATTACCGCGGCGTGAGTATGGCCGAGTTTAACCAAGATGCAGGTTTAGCTGGACAAGACGTCGTCGTTGACGTGCTGTTTGTGAAGCATCCTTATGCGTCGGTTTATCTGGAGCTGATGAAATACCATTCGCCTGTTGGTGCGACGGCTATACCGCCTCAACCAAGAACCTATGATCTTGGTGGTCCTCGTCATATTGCACTCGAAGTTTCCAACTGTGGTGAGGTATTTCGATACTTAAAACAACAAGAGGGGGTCACTATGATTGATGAGTCTAAAAGTTACCACCCAGAAAAATTGAATGGCTTCCCGATCACCTTTTTCTATTGGATAGACAAATACGGTATTCAATGGGAGATGGAAGAAGGGCGTAGAGTAGGGACATCACGCGGCATTATTTAACGCGAACCTATAAAATCCACTCAAATGTGATTAAAAAGCAAGCGGTTATTCGCTTGCTTTTTCTTTGTTATGAAGAAATGTGACAAATATGTTGAGTTCATTTCGGCTCGATTACATGAATTTTGTTTAAATTACGAAAGCAAAGGTTTAAACGCTGTTTAAAAACTGCTCCTACCCCTTTAGGGTAGTTTAATTCCGTAATTGATTTACATCATGTATTAATTTTCTTTCACAATTAACAATGCGCTCAGTGATAAGAACCTAACCCTTAGGAAGTACAATGAGCAAGTTGAAGCTAGTAGTCATCGGTAACGGTATGGTAGGCCACCGTTACATTGAAGACTTAGTCGAGAAAGCTGATATGTCTAATATGGACATTACGGTTTTCTGTGAAGAACCTCGTGTCGCATACGACCGTGTGCACCTTTCCTCTTACTTTTCTCACCATACTGCAGATGAACTTTCTTTAGTGAAAGAAGGCTTCTACGAGAAACACGGTATTAACATGCTGATCGGCGAGCGCGCGATTAATATCAACCGTGAAAACCGTATTGTTTATTCAAGCACAGGTCGTGAAATTAAATACGACAAGCTGATTCTTGCTACTGGCTCATTCCCATTTGTACCGCCTATCAAAGGTCATGAAAGCAAAGATTGTTTTGTTTACCGCACTATCGAAGATCTAAAAGCGATCGAAGCGTGTGCGAAGAAAAGCAAATCTGGTGTGGTTATCGGTGGTGGTCTTCTAGGCCTTGAAGCAGCAGGCGCGTTAAAAGCTCTGGGTGTGGAAACTCACGTGGTTGAGTTCGCACCAAAACTGATGGCTGAGCAGCTTGATCTTGCTGGTGGTAATCAGCTTCGTCAAAAAATCGAACGTATGGGCGTGAACGTTCACACCAGCAAAAACACGCTTGAGATTGCGGCAGAAGGCACAAACGCACGCAACGTTATGCGTTTTGCTGACGGTTCTGAGCTAGAAACAGACTTCATCGTATTCTCTGCTGGTATTCGTCCACAAGACAAACTTGCACGCCAAATGGAGCTAGAAGTGGCACCTCGTGGTGGTGTTGCTATCAACGACCATTGTCAGACTTCTGATGAGAACATCTACGCGATTGGTGAATGTGCGTCTTGGAACGAAATGTTCTACGGCCTTGTTGCTCCAGGCTACAAGATGGCGACAGTTGCTGTTGATCACCTACTAGGTAACACAGAAAGCAAATTCGAAGGCGCTGACATGTCTGCGAAGCTGAAACTGTTGGGCGTGAAAGTTGGTTCTATCGGTGACGCGAACGGTCGTACTGAAGGCTGTAAGAGTTACGTTTACCAAAACGAAGAGCAAGAAGTTTACAAACGTCTTATCGTTTCTGAAGACAACAAGAAACTGATTGGCGCGGTTATGGTTGGCGATACGTCTGACTACGGCGACCTGCTTCAACTTATGTTGAACGAAATCGACCTACCAGAACACCCAGATGCGTTGATCCTTCCTGCACACGCAGGCGCAGAGAAACCAGCACTAGGTGCAGACGCTCTACCAGAAAGCGCAGTGATCTGTTCTTGTTTCGACGTAACCAAAGGCAAGATCGCTCAAGCGGTTGCTGATGGTCACCACACATTGGGTGACATCAAAGCAGTGACTGGCGCAGGTACAGGCTGTGGTGGTTGTATTCCTCTCGTGACGTCTGTTCTAAATGCTGAGCTTGCTAAATCTGGTATCGAAGTGAAGAACGACGTGTGTGAGCACTTTGCATACTCACGCCAAGAGTTGTTCCACCTAATCCGCATTGAAGAGATCAAAACGTTTGATGAGCTTCTAGAGAAATACGGTAAAGGTTACGGTTGTGAAGTTTGTAAACCACTGGCTGGTTCTATCTTGGCTTCTTGCTGGGGTGAGCACATTCTTAAGCCACAACTGGTTAAGCTGCACGACACGAACGATAACTTCCTAGGTAACATCCAAAAAGACGGTACTTACTCTGTCATCCCACGTATGGCGGGTGGTGAAGTAACACCTCAAGCACTGGGTGCGTTAGCGAACGTTGCTGAAGAATACAACCTATACACCAAAGTAACCGGTGCTCAACGTATTGGTCTGTTTGGTGCTCAAAAAGACGATCTTCCAGAGATCTGGCGCAAGCTTATCGACGCTGGTTTCGAAACAGGTCAAGCGTACGCAAAAGCACTTCGTATGGCGAAGACATGTGTGGGCTCTACTTGGTGTCGTTACGGCGTCCAAGATTCTGTTGGTCTAGGTTCTTACATCGAGAACCGTTACAAAGGCATCCGTACACCTCATAAGATGAAGTTCGGTGTTTCAGGCTGTACTCGTGAGTGTGCAGAAGCACAAGGTAAAGACCTTGGCATCATCGCGACTGACGCAGGTTGGAACATGTACGTATGTGGTAACGGTGGTATGAAACCTCGTCACGCAGACCTACTTGCAAGTGACATAGATAAAGAAACGCTAATCAAGTACATCGACCGCTTCATGATGTTCTACATCCGTACTGCTGCGCCACTACAACGCACATCAGTTTGGATGGAAAACATGGAAGGTGGCGTTGACTACCTACGCGAAGTGATTGTTGACGACAAACTTGGCATCAACGCTCAACTAGAAGCTGACGTAGCGAAGCTTGTAGACGAGTACGAGTGTGAGTGGACTGCGACTATCAACGACGAATCACAACTGACTCGTTTCGCGCACTTCATCAACTCTGACAAGCGCGATGACAACGTTGTGTTTGTACAAGAGCGTGAACAGCACCGCCCAGCAACCTTCACGGAAAAACACCCTGAAGCGAAAGGCGACATCCTACACGTAGCGATCACTGAAGCATAAGGGAAGGTTGATTATGTCATTTGAAAAGATTTGCCAAATCAGCGACATCGTACCGGGCACGGGTGTTTGTGCACTGGTTGATGGTCAGCAAGTTGCGGTATTCCGCCCAACACAAGCAGAAGAAGTGCTGGCGATCAGCAACACAGACCCGTTCTTCCAATCAAACGTGCTTTCTCGCGGTTTGATCTGTGAGCACCAAGGCGAGCTTTGGGTGGCTAGCCCACTTAAGAAGCAACGTTTTAACCTGACAACAGGTGCGTGCATGGAAGACGAGCGTTTTAGCGTGAAAGCATACAAAACGCGCGTAACCAACGGCGAAGTAGAAATTTCTGCATAAGCTTGGTTTCTATTCCCTCCTCTAAGGGGGAGGGAATGAACCGAAATCTAGATTTAATAGGTAAAGGCTTTCCGTGGTTCATCTGCGGGGACAGGGAAGCTAGGTGTTACTCAGCGGCAAGCCTTTCTCTATTCAATCTTTAATTTTTAACTTTCACTTTTGAATAAGGACACATTCATGTCTACTGATTATAAGCCTGCAGAATTCGTTCAAACCATGATCAACGTGGGTGAAGCGAAAACCAACACTAGCACTCGTGATTTGTTACTTCGCGGTACTATGGCGGGTATCATCCTCTCGCTAGCGGTTGTCGTTGCAATTACCACTATGGTTCAAACCGGTATTGGCATCGTGGGTGCGCTTGTCTTCCCAGTTGGTTTCGTGATTCTAAGTGTGATGGGTTACGACCTAGTAACAGGTGTTTTTGGTCTAGCGCCTCTGGCTAAGTTTGCAAACCGTCCTGGTATCACTTGGGGTCGTATCTTCCGTTGTTGGGGTCTTGTAGGCTTGGGTAACCTTATCGGTTCTCTAATCGTTGCTTACCTAGTGGCTATCTCACTGACAGGTAACTTCTCTCTAGAACTGAACGCAGTAGCGAAGAAATTTGTCGCTGTTTCTACCGCGCGTAGCCTTGGTTTTGAAAACATGGGTATGGACGGATGGATCACGTGTTTCGTACGCGGCATCTTCTGTAACCTAATGGTGTGTCTAGGCGTTATCGGCAACATGACTGCACGTTCAGTGTCTGGCCGTGTGGCAATGATGTGGTTCCCAATCTTCATCTTCTTCGCGCTAGTATTTGAGCACACAGTAGTAAACATGTTCCTATTCCCACTAGGTATGATCCTAGGTGCTGATTTTGGTATCGCGACTTGGTTGAACTTCAACCTTGTCCCAACCATCCTAGGTAACATTGTTGGTGGTCTAGTGATGACTTGTATTCCACTGTACCTAACTCACGCAAAAACTGCGCCTTCTATCAATGCTGAACAAGAAGTAAAAGCACAACCTGCAATGGCTAAATAACCATTAACTGGTAACTCGCTTAATATGGTCCCGCTTCTGGATGGGCGGGACCATTCTCTAACTTGGATTTCAATTTTTAACTTTCGCTTTCGCGACATATTTATTGGTTTAGCTATAAAAAGTAATAACTCCTTAGAGTGGTTTTAGCCCTAAGTGCATAACGCGAGTGTTACTCTTTATATCTAAATTTTTTCGATAGGCGTTGATATGACTACTGTTAACTCATCTTTAAACAGCGGCTTTGTTTCTCTTGTTGGTGCCGGTCCTGGTGATCCTGATTTGCTCACAGTAAAAGGCTTAAAAGCCATTCAAGCAGCCGAAGTTGTGGTTTACGACCGATTGGTGTCGAAAGACATTCTAGAATTGGCTCACGCATCAGCAGAGATGATCTACGTTGGCAAGAAGTTGGACTTTCACTGCGTACCTCAAGATCAAATCAACCAAATCTTGGTCCAGAAAGCGCAAGAAGGTAAACGCGTTGTGCGTCTAAAGGGCGGTGATTCATTTATCTTTGGCCGTGGTGGTGAAGAGCTGGAAGAGCTGGCAGAATTTGGCATCAAATACGAAGTGGTGCCGGGTATTACGGCGGCGGCGGGTGCAACGGCTTATGCCGGTATTCCATTAACGCACCGTGACCATGCACAAAGCGTACAGTTCATCACGGGCCATGTACAAAAAGATGGGCGCGAAATTGAATGGCATTCATTAGCGCAATCTAACAACACGCTTGTGTTTTACATGGGTTTGAAACAAAGCGGTCATATCATGGACAAACTGATTACTCATGGCTTAGACCCAGAAATGTCATGCGCTATCATAGAAAACGGTACTCGTGAGGAACAACGTGTGTTCCAAGGAAAGTTGAACGAGCTATCGAACATGGCGGAGAAAGCAATCAGCCCTGCATTGATTGTGGTAGGCAGTGTCACAAAACTACACAACAAACTGGATTGGTTCGGCAAATCGTAAACGCCCTTATCGCCGGACATTAAATTGCACAGGGATTGCGTTTTTGCTGCATTTCCCTTTTTCGCATTGGCATTTCATCGATAAGATTGTTGATGAACTGCCAATCCGTTTGCGCTCCCCAACGGTGTTTTTCTTGGCCATCTTTGCCTAGTAGAATCGCGGTATGTTGACCTTTTTCAACTTCGTAAAGTGCGGCGAGCATCTTAAGGTCAAACTCTTCTTTCAACCAAGACGGCTCTGTATACCCATCTTCTGCAATGACGAGCGTTATCACGTCTCTGTCTTCAAGTTCACACTCATTCATTAGAGCCTCGAGCAAAAACTGTTTCACATGATTGTCGTTTTCTGGCGCAAAATATAAGACGCTGCGGTGTGGCCAATATTGAGAGTGGGCAGGGTAACCGAACGCGGCACTTGATATGAGGCATGAAAGCAACACGACTATAGTAGACTTGTTCATGGTTTCCCTCCTTGAAACGCGAAACACCGATTATCAGGTTATACGATAAGTTTAGTGGAATTAGTTCATTGTGCTTTGGCGCAAGTTCGCTTAGGGTATGGCACAAACAAATAAGGCATAGAACTCGATGAATTCGGAAAGCAAACAAAAGATCGCCATCTTGGTTGATGTGCAGAATGTGTATTACACCTGCCGCGAAGCGTACCGCAGCAATTTTGATTACAACCAGTTTTGGTATGTTGCGACACAAGGGAAAGAAGTGGCGAGTGCAAAAGCTTATGCGATTGCGAGTAATGACCCGAAGCAGCGTCAATTTCACCATATCCTGCGTGGTGTCGGCTTCGAAGTCATGCTTAAACCGTTTATTCAGCGACGTGACGGCAGTGCAAAAGGCGATTGGGATGTGGGTATTACACTGGATGCCATCGAGGTAGCACAAGACGTAGATGAAGTCGTATTGGTCTCTGGTGATGGTGATTTTTGCTTGCTGGTTGAGCGAATTCAGCAGCGCTTCAATAAGAGAGTCACAGTGTATGGCGTACCTAGGCTTACGTCGCAAACCTTGATCGATTGTGCCGATAACTTCGTCGCCATCGATGAAGACTTTCTTCTCTAATCTCGCCCAGCTGTATAGCTTCGAGAATCAAAGAAAGGGCGAGTCACTTCAGGCTGTACGTAAACGTACAATGACTCGCCCCAAAATATTAAACGTGATTTATGATGGGATGATCATTTGTCCCAATAAGTAACCCAAGCAGCACGCCCCAATCACACCGATTAAACCTACCGACATGAAAGAGTGGTTGAAGTACCATTTACCAATCTTCGTTGTACCTGAAGTATCAAAGTTCACAGTCGCGATATCTGAAGGGTAGTTGGGAATAAAGAAGTAACCGTAAACGGCAGGCATTAAACCGATAAGTAGCGCAGGTTCCAAACCAAGGCCCAAACCAACCGGTAGCATCATTCGTGCTGTCGCCGCTTGAGAGTTGACCACAACCGATACGATGAATAGTGCAAGTGCGAAGGTCCAAGGGTAGCTAGTTACCATTTCAACGATGCCAGATTTAAATTGAGGCATTGCGTATTGGAAGTAGGTGTCTGACATCCATGCGATACCGAAGATCGCAATCGCAGCCACCATACCGGATTTGAAGACCACGCCGTTCGGAACATCACGTGGATCGGTTTTTGTCGCAAGCAGAATGATACCGCCGAAGCAGAGCATCATCATTTGGATAACCACCGCCATACTGATTGGCTTGCCGCCGTCGACAATAGTTCGAACTTCCGGCCACATAGCAATCACTACAATCACGAGAATCGACAGAATGAATAGCAATACTGAATTACGTGCGCTTACGGGCAATATTTCATCGAGCGAAGTTGCGGTTGTATTCAGGATTTTGTCTCTCCAAACCGGATCTTTTAGACGTTCTTGGTATTCTTCATCGTCTTCAAGTTCTTTACCGCGTTTTAAGCTGTAAAGGGACATCAGCAAAGTACCGAACAATGTGGCAGGCACAGTAACGAGTAAAATAGAAAGTAGGGTGATCTCGTGTTGGATATCAGACAATTGTGCAAGGTAGTAAACCACTGCTGCTGAGATTGGTGACGCAGTGATCGCGATTTGAGAAGCAACCGATGCCGCTGCCATTGGGCGCTCAGGACGAATGCCGTTCTTCAACGCTACATCACCAATGATTGGCATGATTGAGTAGACGGCATGACCTGTACCTAATAAGAAAGTCATAAAGTAAGTGACAAATGGCGCAATTAAGGTCACGCGTTTTGGGTTCTTACGCAGCACACGCTCAGCGACTTGCAACATGTACTTTAAGCCACCAGCCGCTTCTAAGATTGACGCACAAGTGACCACCGCAAGGATGATAAGCATAACGGTGACAGGTGGGGAGGTAGGCGGCATTTTAAAGATAAAGACTTCAATCACCAAACCAATACCAGAAACGACACCAAGACCGATGCCGCCATACCGTGAGCCGATATACAGCATCACGAGTAAGAACATAAACTCAAGATACAACATGTTTAATTTCCTTATTAGAAACAGGGATTTCTATTGTTTCGATATTCAAGGAAAAAATACTTAGCTTTGTTCACATTCCGTTTTATAGGAAACAGCAATGTCCAATTATTGGGATTAACTCACGCTGAGCAGCATCAGTGTTAATGGTGCATTGAAAGGGTGTTGTGGGAATGTTTGAATCGTCCGTGTCTAAGGTTAAACCTGACTATTTTGGTGCATTGATCTGACCCATGTTTGTTTAAATTTCATCCTATGTGGCTGTTGGCTTGAGTTTGGACTTGATAAAAACAAGAGATTCTTCTTATTGATCACTTGCACAGAGCGGCGAATCATACTGATAACTATTTGCATTCATTTTGATGCTTGAGTATAACTGCTTTCAAATAAAAACATCAGTAAACAAGTAAGCACAGCCATGTCCGAGCAATTCTTCCCACAACTATTTCATTACTCCAAAGAGGTTACGCCTTATTTACATGGCAGTATTGGTGCAATTGAAACTGATGCTATCCATATCGACAATGATATCAATCCAATCGTTCAAGGACTCTATCAAACGCTCTCAGAGGCGCACCCAGAAGCGGGTAAGGCGTATTGGCTTACGCGAACATGGGACTTACTGTGTTGGCAACCGATGTTCGTGGCGTTCATCTCTATTTATGGCTTTCACACGCTACCTAACCTAAGAGGCATGGGGCAATACGTTCACTCCGGTTTTGTCACGGGGTACCGTTTCCCTGATGAACAACATGTTCACGGGGAAATCGAGGACTTAATAAAAGAAGCGGGTGGGCAAATACGTGAGGTTTACGACTTTTACCAAACCCAAATGAGCGAATGGACAAGAATTCGCCCCGGATTTACTCAACAATTGATGTCTGATGGCGTTATGTCTTGCTTACTACGACTACAAAAAAACTTTCCGCAATTTACTAATGAGATGATTCAAGCCCAAGCCAATTTGTGGTTAGAGGCGCTTGGATTGAATACGACTAACGTCTCGTCTTTGTATAATGTAGGCGAAGAGCAGCCACTAAAATTAGTACGCAAGAGCTGCTGTCTGGTTTACAAATGCGAAGGAAGACAACTCTGCGAAGACTGCCCAAGAACGGATAAAAATAAACAGTTAATCAGATCGAGAAACATGCAGGGCTAACATATTGATAACATATGTAACAATGCTCGATATGTGAGTGCGAATGAGTATTATTATCACCTCTTTAAGTTTATAAAAAGATAAAGACAATGATAAAAAGGAAGTTTTCTCTTAATCTCATCATGCTCGCGATGAGCAGTGGCTATGCAGCACAGGCCCTCGCTGACCAATCTATTCTTCAACAGGAAAATGCCGACGAGCAAATGGTGGTCGTAGGTAGCGTTGTTCCTAAATCCATTTCGGATATACCCGGCACTGTTTGGTTTGTCGATCAAGAACAAATTTCTCAACAATATCGAGCGGGTAAAACGCTGGGTGATATTCTCTCTGCGACAATTCCGTCATTGGACGTTGGTACCGGCGGAAGAACCAACTACGGTCAAAACTTACGCGGCCGAGCCATGCTTGTGATGATAAATGGGGTGTCGCTGCAATCTTCTCGCCCAATCAGTCGTCAACTTGAAGCCATAGACCCATTTAATATTGAACGAATTGAAGTGCTTTCAGGGGCTACATCGATTTATGGTGCTGGCGCGACAGGTGGTGTGATTAATATCGTAACTAAGAAAGCGGCTTCTGAAGATCTTGCATTTGAGTCTTTTGTTAGTGGTACATCGGGTTTTAACAGCAGTGAAGACTTCGATTACAAAGTCGCACAGTCTATTTCTGGTGGCAACGAAAAAGTCACAGCGCGTGGCGCTGTCGTGTACAGTGAAACGCAAGGTTTTTACGATGGGAACGGTGACATTGTCACACCAGATATCTCTCAAGGATCACTTCAGTACAATTCGACGCTCGATGTCATGGGGTCAACAGAAATTCAAACGTCTGAAACTAGCCAGCTTAACCTTGTTGCTCAGTATTACGACAGCCAGCAAGATTCGCCGTATGGTTTGTACATTATCGGGCGCGACTTTGTGGATGTACGTAAAGGGTTTGATTCAGATCGTGAACACGGCACAGAGCGTTTGCTCCTGAGCGCTAGCTACAGCCATGACGCGGTATTTGGCCATCAGTTAATTGGTGAGCTTTCTTACCGTAATGAAGACCAGACGTTTACTCCATACTTCCAAAGTGCATCTCAACAAGAAACCGAAGTATTTACTGGTCGTTTAGCGTTGGCGAAGGCTTGGCAATCTTTCGATTTAGTTTATGGGGTAGATGCCTATCTAGACCGATTTGACAGCAATCAAGCACTGTTTGATCCCAACATTGCAAATGACTCTGGCAACCTGATAAATAAAACATACGCCGAAGTCGGTCGTTACCCTGGTGTCGACGTGTCTTCTTATGCGTTGTTTGTTCAAGGTGACTACCAAATCAATCCGGATTGGTCTGTACAAGCTGGTTATCGCTACCAATATATGGATAACAAGATTGATGACTTTGTCGCCTACAGCGCACAGAAGAAAATTGCGGCGGGCGCAGGAACATCTGCCGATTCTGTACCGGGTGGCAGTACTGATTATTCGGTAAGTCTGTTTAACCTAGGCACGATTTATCAGATCAATAATGAATCGCAAGTTTGGGCGAACTTCTCGCAAGGTTTCCAATTAGCAGACCCCGCGAAGTATTATGGTCAAGGGACGTACGAAGCGGTCGATGCAAATGGTCATTATGCATTGCAAGACAGTATTAACGTCTCTGATTCAAAAATGTCTGGTATTAAAACAGACAGTTATGAGATTGGTTACAGACTGGATAAAGACACGCTCTCATTACAAGCAGCGGGTTACTATTCATTATCCGACAACTCAATCAAGTACGATCGTAACACACTTTTGATTACGAATGTCGATGACGAACAACGCGTCTACGGTGCTGAAGCGAACATCAACTACTGGGTGACTGGCGATATTCTCGTCGGTGCATCTGGTCACTATGTGGTGTCTGAGCTAAAAACTGACGGCAAATGGGAAGATTTAAATGCAGGCAAAGCAAGTACATCAAAGGCGAATGCTTGGGCGGCTTGGTATCAAAACGACTACGCGTTACGCCTACAGAGCCAAACCATGTTTGATTATGAAGATGATGCCAATAACAAGTTAGACGGCTACACAACGTTTGATCTATTGGGTAACGTGACGCTACCTATGGGTCAGTTAGGATTCGGAATCCAAAACTTATTTAACGAGGATTACACCACGGTGTGGGGACAACGTGCGCAAATCCTGTATGCGACTCACTATGAGTCTTCTGCTTATGACTACAAGGGAAGAGGCCGTACGTTCACGCTTAACTACAGCCTTGAGTACTAAACGTCAGTATTCGAAATACAAATAAGCACGTTAAATTTGGATAAAAAAAGCCGCGTTATGCGGCTTTTCTTATTTAAGCTTCATCAGTGGTTTGCGTTTCAGCCACATTTTCAGACGTTTGTTCTGCCGTCTGGTTTTGCTCTTCAGCTTCCATCTTCGCACGCTCTGCTTTTGAGATGTAGCGAGGCTTGTTGCTCTTATGAAGCTTTGCATTTTGTTTTTTCAACTTCGCTTTTAAGATCGAGTTGATTTTCTTCTTGCGGTTCATGGTGTTGGTCCTTTAATTTAGCGGGGCAGGATAGTGATTTTTCCACCAAGTTACAAGCCTAATGGATTCCTTATGAAAACACTTATTACAGAACGCCTGACACTTCGCCTTGTTAGTGTAGATGATGCCCCGTTTATTTTAGAGCTCTACAACCATCCTGACTTCTATCGCTTCGTTGGAGACAAGCAAATACGCACTGTTGAAGAAGCTCGACGCTACATCCAAGAAAACATGCTCCACATGCAAGAATCAAAAGGCGTTAGCTTGCTGGTGGTTGAAACGAAAGCCGACAAACAACCCATCGGCATTTGTGGCTTAGTGAAGAGAGACACCCTGACGGCATTTGATATCGGCTATGGATACCTACCTCACGCCTACGGGAAAGGTTACGCCATCGAAGCTGCCACAGCCGTGGTAGAGTTTGCTCGTGACAGCATGAAGATAGAAAACTTGGTGGCGATCACCAATAATGACAATATTCGCAGTATAAGTTTGCTAGAAAAATTAGGTTTTCAGTTTGAACGTATTGAGCAGACTTACGATAATGGTCGAACTTTACAACTCTACACCATGACGCTGTAATCAAAGGGTGAACAATGAGCGACATTTTACTGGGCAAACTCGCCACTGAATTTAAAACCGTCAAAGCCATGGTAGAGGTCTATTGCAAATATCACCATGGTACGAAAGGTGAGTTGTGCGCGGAATGTCGTGAATTATTAGAATATGCAGAAGTGCGCCTTGATCGTTGTCCTTACGGTGAAGACAAGCCTACCTGCAACAAATGTCCAATTCACTGCTACCAACCAGCCCCTAAAGAACAAATGCGCTTAATCATGCGCTATTCCGGGCCTCGAATGTTACTCAGGCATCCAATCTTAGCGATTCGCCACTTGGTGCATGAGAAACGTGAGGTTCCAGAAAAGCCTGCTCCCAATGCATCGAATCGGCACAGGAGAATGAACAAATAAGAAAACGAGGACACTAGGTCCTCGTTTCAGATTGATTTGGTCAGGATTTTACAAACCCGCAGCCATTTGATGCTTTGATTTTGTTGCAGCGATGAGCATGTAGATGCAAGTCGCAAGCAAAGCCGCAAAAAGATAGCCTAGCAAGCCGTGCATTTGACCCATGAACTTGTCTGCTACCACAGGACCTGCCACTGAGCCAACACTGTAGCTGAACAGCATAACTTGCGTCGCTGACACAATGAAACGCTCTTCTAAGCCTTCACAGCCCAAGTTAATCGCAATTGGGTATAGTGCAAAGGTTGCCATGCCCAATAGGAACAGAGCTACTGCTAGAACCACCGCTGACGTTGAAACAAATGTCAAACCGATAGAGAAAATACCCAAGATACAGAAGAACGCCATCAATACTGTACGAGCCATGTATTTGTTTAGCGTGGTCACCATAGGTTGAACCAACATGCCGCCAAGGATGACAAGTGCCATTAAGGTACCAATGTCTTGGTGGCTGATTTTACGGTTTGCTAGCTCGACTGGCATTAAACCGTAGATCGCGCCCAAGGTAAGGCCAGAAACGATACAACCAATGATCGCGGCGTGGCTTAGCTTAGAAATTTGTTTAAACGATAGTGCGGTTGATTCATGGCTGTTTGGTTGCTCGCAATCAATGAACAGTAATACTAGCATTGCCATTAGGATCAACGTTGTGATCGCTACGAAAGGCACACCGCCGCTTACGCCCAGGATGCCAATACCAAATTGACCAAGTGCCGAACCTCCGTATAGAGAAAGCATGTACAGGCTTAAGCGTTTTGCACGAGATGACTCATCGCCAGACATTAGCCATGATTCAACAATCACAAACACGCCAGCAACCGCCATACCAGCGATAAAACGCGCTACGAGCCATACGATTCCATTTGGAATCATTGGTAACGCAACAATCGTTAGAGAGAAAGTCGCCAGACAGCCAACGAAGGCTTTGCGGTGACCAACACTTCGCACTATACGCTCAAAGAAGATGGCACCAACTAATAGGCCGCCATAGAACACACTCGCCAACCAACTCGCGTAATCAGCAGAGATGTTGTATTCACCAAGCATGAGCGGAATCAAACTCATCAAATAGCCTGATGCCACTGCATAAAGAGACAGTGCTACGACAGGAACTGTGACTCGTGGTGATGCTGCGGGAACGACTGTGTTTTCCAATGTTTTGCGCCTATAAGTTAAGTAAAATTCAGGGGTTATTCGGCGCGAATATGAGGCTAATTAATAGGCAAGTAAAACGATATATTTGAGTCGTTTCGACAAAAGATATTTATCGAAATTCTATGAAGAAAAGCTGCATAAAAACGCCAGCCTGAGAGCTAGGCCGGCGAAGAAGTTTATTTGTTAAGTGCTTGATTTAACCACTGATCGAATTGAGTTTTCGGTAAAGCTCCGTTGATCATATCAACGCGTTGGCCATTCTTGAAAACCATGATGGTTGGGATACTACGAATGCCGAACTGAGCAGCCAATTGTTGTTGAGCTTCCGTATCAATCTTGACAAAACGAGCGGTTCCGGCCTGTTCTTGTGCGACATCCGAGAAAACAGGTGCAAAACCAACACATGGATTACACCATGGTGCCCAGAAATCGACCACAACTGGCGTCTCACTTTGTAGTAATGCAGAAAAATTATCGATAGTGCCTTCTACTGGCGCGCCATCAAATAGGGCATTCTTACATTTGCCACAATTTGCTGATTCAGCGACTCGCTCATTAGGGACACGATTTAAACCGCCACAAGACGGGCAACGAGTTTTAAACGATGACATGACTTCTTCCTTTATGACAACTTGATGAAAACATGACTTACCAGTCAGCCTCATTATTTGTATACTTATTTTTTAACCTGTCGAAATACGATATGACAGGTTTGTATTTGGACCTGAACAGGTTCTAAGAAATTTCATTAAAATACAACAATAAATAGGTCTGCGATGACAAATTACTACGCTGAAATTACTGGCTGGGGAAAATGCCTTCCACCAGCTACGCTCTCTAACGACGACCTTAGCACTTTCCTTGAAACTTCAGATGAATGGATTCGCACCCGTACTGGTATTGAAAACCGTCGCATTAGTCACGTAAATACGTCAGACATGGCAACGGTAGCCGCGCAACATGCAATGGCACGTGCTGGTGTAGAAGCGAGTGACATCGACCTTATCATTGTTGCGACATGCTCTCCTGATTCTCTTATCCCAAACATTGCCTCTAAGGTGCAACAAAATCTTGGTATTCGCTCTGCTGCTGCGTTCGATTTAAACGCGGCATGTACGGGTTTTGTCTACGGTCTTGAAACTGGCACGCGTTTGATTCAATCGGGCAACTACCGTAATGCGATCATCATTGGTGCTGAACGTCTTTCTTTCTACATTGACTGGGCAATGCGTGATACTGCGGTATTGTTCGGTGATGGTGCTGGTGCAGTAGTTCTGACACGTACAGAACAAGAAACCGGTCTTCTACAATCACAAATTGGTTGTGATGCAAAAGGGCGTGACATTCTCGCTGTTCCAAAGTTTGGTACATGCATGGACCGTTTTGCTGAAGACAACGGTTACTGGGATTTCAACTTTGTGGGTCAAGAGATCTTTAAACGTGCAGTTAAAGGCATGGGCTTAGCCGCGAAAACCGTATTGAAAGCATCTCAACTAACTACTGACCAAATTGATGTGGTTATTCCACACCAAGCGAACATCCGCATCATTCAAACCTTGTGTGACCTTTCGGGGATCCCTCAAGAAAAAGCGTTTGTTAACATTCAAAACTACGGCAATACATCGGCGGCGACGGTGCCAATCGCGCTATGCGAAGCACTAGAGCAAGGCCGCGTCAAGCCAGGGGACAACATGCTACTTGCAGCATTTGGTGCAGGTTTAACATGGGGGGCTGCGGTGCTTAAATGGGGTGACCGCGTCACGCCAGTTGCTGAGAGCGACGCTGTATTACCACCATCAGATAAGTCAGCTCTTGAACTGCTAGAGCGTGCTATCAAGCTTTGTAATGAACGTCCACGTGGCGAAGATGCTTAAGCCAGTTGGTTAAATAGTGGCAGTTCATGAAAACTGAAACACAACAAAGGGAGCATCGCGCTCCCTTTGTTGTGTTTGTCACTGAGTAAATCAAGACATGAAGCCTAAGTTTGAGGTTGAGAAATTACGGATGTTTGGAAATACATAATCCAACGCCGCGTTATCACCAATGCCCATCCATTGCGTGAGTGTCGCGCCAACTTGGTCCGCTGCTATTTTCGGAATCAGACGACCTTTGGAATAGTCATCTTCGCCACCTAATACCAACTCAGGCCAAGTTCCAATGGGTTGAGAGCCTTTCACCGCACCACCGATTACGAGCTGATGTCCACCCCAACCATGGTCAGTGCCGTTACCATTGTTTGTCATTCTTCGCCCAAAGTCAGACATAGTAAATGTCGTGACATTGTCACTCATGCCTAGACCTTCGATGGCGCGGTACATAGCAAACAAATTCGTGGCGAGATCGCCAAGTAATGCTGGATGCTTAGACAACTGTGAATCATGGACGTCATAGCCAGTGTGCTTAACGAAGAATACTTGGCGATGTTGATTCAACGCACCTTGGCTCGCAATCAGTTTGTAGACGGTTTGCATTTGTTTACCTAACGTACTTGAAGTAAAAAGAGGGGCGTTATCAACATCATTTAATTGTTGAGCTAAAACGCCACTCATGGTCATAGATTCATCAACCATGAGATTGAAATGGCCACTGAAAGGGTTATTTGTTGGTGTTGATTGGAGTTGGTCATAAATCTCTTTGTATAACGGATTGCCCAAGGCACTCAGTTGTACTGCTCGGTCTTTTTTTAGCACCGTTTGACGTTGTTCTAATCCACGCAACCAAAGGGAATCACCATGTACGCTATACAGTGGCGTAATTTCGGAAGAAGGGTTCATTACGTCTAACATTCTGCCTGCCCAACCTAGGTTGGTAAATTCGTCCATCCCACCACGTAGCCAAGAATTTGTTTGAGAATTATGTGAGAACAATTGGTTTGGTAAAGGGACTTCACCAGATTCAATCGCCTGCTTAGTCATTGGTTGCTCTAGAATTCCGCTATTGAGCACAACGGTAGCGTCACCGTTATCAAACATCTCTGATAACCTTGCAAGTTTGGGGTGCATCCCTAAAGGGACGGTATTACCTTGTTTGTCTGTCGCATTTAGCCCAATCGGAATAATAGTGTTTTTTGCAACGGATAACTTGCCTCTCACGTCTGCATATTGGTCATAATGAAAATCAGACAGTGGCAATATGGTGTTAATCGCATCGTTACCCCCCGCCAAATAGACACAGATTAGGGCTCTAAAATCGTCATTCGGGGAAGCGAGAGTGTAAGCCGGAAGTCCAACGGTCGCTAATGCACCAAGAGAAGCGGTTCCTTTGATAAAATTTCGTCGTGAAGTGTTCATAGTTCGCTCCTAATCTTGAATGTAAAATTCGCTGCCAGAAATCGCTGTAAAGATCACCAAGGCTAGTTTGGTTTTTGGTACATAGTTAGTCTGATAATTATCGAGTACATCGAGCATGAGTTGTTTCAGCTCCGCAGAAGCGGTTTTAGCAAAGAAGCGAGTATCAATGGCTTCGACCAACGCTGGATGGTTGTCTAACAAGCTGTAGAGTTCATCCATATCAAGGGTATAAGTGGCATCGGATTCTTTTCGAACGCTATAGAGCATAAAGTCGACCAGTTCGCTGTAGACAGACCAATCAAACAACTCGTATTCGGGTGAGACCATGCCCGTGAAAACGAAATCTGATGAAGGTTGGTAATCGGGTGAGTAGAAGTTGAATACGGAAGGAGAACGCATAGGTCCTTGATTAGCGATGTTCATTAACGTCACAGCGCCATCGTATCGCGATGCGGTAAGGGTTAATCCCGCAGCACGATGAAAATTGGTAAGAACAAGAATTGGCTCTTTGATTTTCATTGGGCGGTGAGTGGTTAAGCCTCTGGCTTCGTCATCTAACAAAAGGGCTTTAATTACCGCACTTAAATCGCCTTTCACTCCTTCACCGTTATTGTTAAAGACCGACGCGACTCGTGAAACGTATTCTGGTGTTGGATTAGAAGTCACAAACCGTTGAATCAACAACTTAGACACAAATGGGCCAATATTGTTGTGTGCCATCAATATATCAACCACTCGATTTAGTTCTTCATCTGCTGTTAAGCCAGCAGGGATGGTGGTGCCAAGTACCGTTTTTTCTCCTGTATCATGACGGTTGCTAATCACCCGCATCGGCTTCACAAACGCAGTATCTGACATGTTCCAACCAGTCAGAGCGCGTGCCAATTCTTGTATGTCTGTTTGTGAATACGTCGCTAACGGTTGGCCCGTTTCTTGATCAAATTTAACGCTGCCATCAAGGTTGAGTTGGTACAAACCAATGGTAAATAACTGCATTAATTCCCGAGCAAAGTTTTCGTCTGGTAGGGCTCCTGTTACGGTGTTTTCTTTCGCGCTGCCCATCATAGATAGGTAATTACCCATCACAGGGTGCTTGGCGGTGTGTAAAAGCAAATCTCGATAGTTGCCAAATGCATGTTCAACCAGCAAATCGTAGTAATTTGTTAAGCCATCTGGCTTGCTAGACAGAATGCCACCATATCGGGAAACCACTAAAATTTGACTAAGAGCATATGCTGCTCTTTGTCTAAGTTGATCGTCGGCGGTAAGTGCTATTTGATACCAAGCATTTTCTCGATTGGCTTGTGCACCTTTATTGAAGGGCGTGGAGTAAAGATCGCTGTGAAAAGTAGGAGGTAGAAGAATTTGTTTTGTAATCCAGTCTTGATAACTGATTTGTTCAACTTGCTTGAGCAATTCAGGCGTTGGACCAAATGTAGTTTGATAGATAAAACGGGCGATCGCTCGATCTGGGTCGTCTTCATCGGCAGATACAGGGCCTACAAAGAACAGCAACATTGCGACAAAGCCAAGCACCCAACAAGATATTTCGTTTTGTTTCTGACGTCTCATAGTTAACTCGCTTACCCAAGGAACGACTTAAATCCATTTAACGGGAGTAATGAAGCTCATGGTGAGCTAATTAATAAATTTAGTGAAATCAAGCAGCTGCAGAACGGATTATAGACGGTAAAAATCACTAGCAAAGTTATTAATTGCAGAAAATAGTTTCGAGTACGCTTAATTTATGATGAGAAAAAATATATAAGTGACTGAATCATCGAAATACCGATAAGATGTGAGCTAACTCAAATAAAATATGAAACTTTTTTGAATCGTTACTGTGAGATGAGGAATCGGTAAGTCAAAGTCGTGGTGATAATTACATCAAATATAACGCTTAGTTTGATTGCTTTGAGCTTTTAAGGAAATTTGGTCTAAAAAACATGCCAACACGAACTCACTAATAATAAAAATGCCAATTGGGGCGCCTAAAGCGTGAATATGTTCACGATTGTACGTAAATCACACAGGGGAATGCGATCTGTTACTAACATTTATCAAGTCGATCAGTCGACATTAATGGAGTTGCAGCTAGAAGATGGGAGACGTAATAGCTGCACAATAAATGTTGGATAGGAGAGCACAAATGGAAGCTCGTAAAACTATGCTTGCTGTTGTTATTGCATCTGCCGTCGCCGCGTGTGGCAGTGATGATAATGACGAAAGCGCCAGTCAAACATACACGATCAAAGGCACCGTCGTTGATGGCTACATCTATAACGCATTGGTCTGGATGGACATCGATAGAGATGGTGAGCCCGATGCCGATGAACCTCAGGCGAATTCTGGGCTCGATGGGACATATTCATTTCAAATCACAGAAGCGCAAAAGAGTGCCTTAGTCGGTGTGCCTATTCTTGCTCAACTGACGAATTACTCTGTCGATGTGGGGATTGAACCCCCAACCACAATGGAAGAGTTGGAACAGAAGCTTACGGCTAATGAAGCTGAGAAAGTCTTTAAAGATGCTGAAGATAGTCATGCCATTGTTCTAGGCATGCCCCCTTTAACACAAGCCGACTTTGATGATCTTGAAGACGGCGAACTCGATGGTCAGGTTATTAATCCTTTTACTACCCAAGTTCATGAAGAGCTGACCTCTAGAGTAAGTGCCGTATTAGAAGATCAAAACGTCGATGAACTCAGTGATGAAGAACAGGAAGCACTGCTTATCGCTCTCGGTAGTTTAGTGAACCAAGCGATTGACGATGCCGTTGAGGAGTTAAAAGAGGAACTCGAAGGCAGTGGACTGACTGATGAGGAGTTAAAAAAACGTTTGATGGGAGACTTCATCGCTGAGGGCGACTCGGGAGAGATCTTAGAACTTGCCGAAAGCAAAGTCGATGAACGCATATCGGATGAGCGAGTCGCCGAGGAACTGGAAGATGAATATCCGGATGGCAAGGTGACCCATTACTCGTATACCGACAGTTACTATGGTACGCCAGACAACATGGACATCTCATTGGACTTTACGGTAGAGGGCAGTGAAACGGAGATCGTCGATGAAACAGCGAATACATTGACCTACCAAGCGACGGCTACAGAATATTATGAACGAGCCGGCGTAAAAACGGTGTTCAGTACCTTCACAGAGGAAGCGGTACAGAACCTAGATGACGGTGCGTTCACGGCCAAGATAACGTTTAAAGCAGACTTGAACTTCGATGGCGAGTTTGATTTCACCAGCCATGTATATGATGTCGGGGTGGCGAATGAGGGAGAGACGCGCAGCCAATGGAAATTCACTCGCTATATTGATGAATCCAACCCCGCCGATTCTGGTGGTGACAGCGTCACTACAGATGACCCAGAACGAGAGTTAAGCTACAGCACAGTTGATTTGCTGGCAGAAGCCGTCATGGCTGGCGACATGTCCGGTGTGGACTTGTTGCAAACCATGGTTGAGGTGGAAGAAACAACGACCGAATACGATTACGAATCTCGTGAATTTAAAGAGTACGAACTAGATGCTGTAGTTCCATTAGAAGCCGCTACCTATGCGCAAGTCCGTGAGCGCTGGGACTACGTTGATGGAGGTAACAAAGAAACCATCATGCACGATTGGGATGCAGATGGGTCTTACAATGAAACCACGACGAGTATGAACAATGCGGACGGATCTGAATCCTTTACTACAGCTGGACCTATCTGGAACTGGGATGGTTCGGTTAACTTGGAATATCGAGTCAACTATTGGGAAGAGTACACGTACACCAAAGATGTGAACGACGACTATCAAACAGTTGAAACGAGCGTTGGCGGTAAATACATTCTCGACGAAGCTAACACCGTTAAGAAGGTTAATGAAAACGGTGAAGGCATGATGTTCAACCGTTGGGATGAAGTTAAAACCTATTGGTCAGAGACAGATATTCGTACTCATGTTGAATGGCAACACTTTGCAATTGAAGGGTATGACTACACCTTTAATGATGGTGGACAAAAATACAGTACTCTGATCAACGACAATTACACAGGTTATCCTGAGTACGTCGGTCCTTATATTGAAGACTTAGACGAACTGGTCGACGGTTGGCTCGAAGAAGGACTGTCTGAACAAGCGATCTGGTTGCGAGTAATTGGTGAGTCTATCCGTGGCGTGAGTCGCAGTGAAGGTTACGATTACTGTGAGGTCAATGCCACTGGCGCATCGGTGAATGCAGTGCTGTTGTCGTCGGAGCTGACAAACTGTGGCGGTCTTCAACCATTAACGGCGGATGATGTTGTCGATTCAAGACTGACGAGACGCAAAGGAAACGGAGTCGAAGTTCGTTTCTGGGACATCTATGAAGGTGGCATGGCCGATCGCGCGACTTGGAAAGCCGATGGCAATACTGAAAATCTCGGTTGGGATTGGAGTATCACGTCAGAAGGGTATTTGAAACTGAGTAAAGGAGATGACTTCGTCAGGTTAATAGCACCTTACTTCAAAGGTGAATATGGCGCTGCGGTTATCATCTTTGACGAGTACTCAGATACGAGTATGAACGAGATGTGGAGTACGTATTTTGTTGATACTGTGGATTTATACATACCACCGCAACCAGAGTAAAAAGCGAAATTGCTTATAGCATCGATAACGAAATAAGCAGAAGAGCTTCAACTAAAAAGCCGTTCACTCATTGTATTAACATGAGTGAGCGGCTTTATATTCTAACGTTTTATGCTTAACGGTTTATTTTCTCGCTAGTTTATGGTGCGCACGAGAGAAATGATCGGCACAGAATGCGCCAACAATGGAAAGCTCACCTGCCAAGCATAGGCCAGCAGCGACTTCTGCTAACGCTTTTGCTTTGCCATTACCGTGCAAGCCAAGTATATCCAAACACGCTTTTTGAGTTGGTAAGCCAGTACCACCGCCGACGGTGCCAACCATGATGTTTGGTAATGTCACAGAGGCGTACAGATCACCATTCGTGTCGATATCCATTCTTGTAATACCAACTGCTGATTCGGCAACACATGCCGCGTCTTGGCCACATGCAATATAAAGTGCAGTGAGAGCATTCGCATAATGTGCATTAATACCGATCGATCCACTAAGCAAACCACCGACCATAGTCATTTTTCCAAATTTCACCATGGCTTCTGGGGTGGTATGCAGGTATTTCTCAACCAACGTTTTTGGAATGGTGACTTCCGCTGATACTTTTTTGCCCCGCACAGAGCGCAATGTGTGCGCATTTGCCTTCTTATCGCCAGAGAGATTGCCATCTAAGAATGCATCTTTTGGTTGGATAGGACTGTGCTCAAGAATGTAGTGGAATACTTTGTGCGTTGCGATGGTCACCATGTTCTGACCAGATGCGTCGCCCGTCACGTATTCGAACACCAAGTAAACATGATTACCTTCGATGTTGACGTTGATGTCTTTCAGCTTGCCGTGCGTAGTGGTTGATTCGGCTTCTTTACGGAAGATATCGTATTGAGTCACCACCCAACTGACGAACTGCGCGGCTTCTGCAAGTGATTGGAATCCAAAAACAGGTGTACGACTGACCCCTTCGCTGATCAAAAGGGTACTTGCACCACCAGCAGCGGTAATTAAGTTCGCGCCGCGGTTATAAGAAGCGACGAGAGCGGCTTCTGTTGTGGCGAGCGGTACTAGGTAGTCGTCATTCGCGAACAAGCCGTTAATACGTAGAGGTCCAGCAACACCTACAGGCAGATTCACCGTGCCAATAAAGTGCTCGATGTTGTTGGCGTATTGGTCGTAATGCGATTGCGTGAAAGGATCCAGAAGAAGATCTTTGTCAGTCATGGATTCGAGGACTTTCCATCGGCGCTCGATGTGTTTTTTCCGTCAGACCTGCACTGAGGCAAAGTTTCTTCTCTGGTTTGTGGTATTTCGGTTCTAATGCCGACTGTACTTTTTCGCAGGTTTCATTATCAGAGAGTGCAGAGCTATTCCTTGCGCTGTCTAAATTTAATTTCGGCATACAAACGTTTCTTTATTCATTTGGTTTGGAATTGTAGTGATACAAAACGTGATTACAATCCCGCGTATACGTTTTGCAACAAAAGGCTGCTTAACTTCAAACTCACTGAAATCTTACTTGGCGAATAAATGGCCCCTTAAATGATTGGTATAAAGCGTCTGGTTTTCGCACCTTTTGCCGCTATATTATTGAAAAGAAGAGAAAGGGTGGGCGGATTTGAAAGGTTAAAGTCGAGCAATGAAGAGCTTGAATAGAAAATTCTTCTTTCTGTAAAGATTATGCAAAGTGGGCGTTCTACTCTAATTTGAGACAAAAAAATAATAGGTTGAAATGTGGTCAAGTGGCGTAAAATGGTAAATAACTTGGTTTGCGCCGCGGCATAATAGCCCCACGTTTTCAATTGAGGGTAACGTATGATTGTTTACTTTCGAGTTCAGGACGTAGAAGTGTTGTGTGATGAAATAGACCTCGCAACACTGATGCAAGCCAAACTCAAACAATTACCAAGTACCAAGCCTCATATGGACTGAGCAGTATAACGTCACGAAGTGCTGGATGCGTTCAGCGCAATCGACTGTTTATACACTTTAGGAGATAACCCGGACACTCTTTTAAAGGCGCGCGAAAAGTGCGAAATACTGGTGTAGCCAAGTTGATTGGATATATAAGTGAGAGAGTGTCCTTCTTCCATCAATTCACAAGAAACAGAGAACATCAATGACTCTTTAATATGTCGAAAAGAAGTGCCTTCATTCTTTAACTTTCTTTGAAAGGTTCGAACAGAATAGCTCAGCAACTGAGCCGCTTCTTCTATCGACAAATTACGCTCTCGGACATAAGGGCGCAGGAGTTCAAACACGCTATCGGTAAAACTTGTATGCCACTGAATCTGACTCGGTTCAGCGCCTAACTGTGAGTCCGATATTTGGATTGGTACGTTAAGAATGTCCGCGGGAATGTAAACACCGGTCTTCTCTTGACCCACAAATATCTGGCACTGGCTAGGAACAACACTTTTTACGATATCGCTGTTGCTGCCTTGCAGGCGTACCTTGCTTGGATACCAAGCGGTTTTGGTCAAAATGCTAATGAGCTCAATGATGTAAATCACAGCAAATGCTTCAGACCAGTTAGCGATTTGCGTGTCTTTCTGTTCCGAATATCGACAGAACCAGGCATGACCATGATGGGTTTCGAAAGAAACGTTACTGCCAGGCGAGTCTAAACTGAAGATTTCATCGATGTGCTGCATTGAATCGCCGATGGTTTGAAATGGCACAAACTGATGCAAGACATTGGGTATGACGCGGCGGCGAAAGACTAACACCAATAAGTCGGTGAATTTCGTTATACCAAGTTGGGAAGAAGTAAGATGAATCAAACGTTTTATCGATTCAGACGGAATGTAGTCGCTCTCGGTTTGGAATAAGTCCGCTGGTAAGCCAGCGTCACTCAGTAGCTTATGCTTGTCCAAGCCATAGTCGGCAAAGACTTCGACTAGGATTCGAGCATAGTTAGTCTGAATGACAGGTAGATGAAACGTTTGATTTGGCATTTTAGCGGATACTCCTTGTATACCCAAGTAACCTCTAAGTGCGAGGTTCAGCGAGAATGGCTTGGTTTGTAGACGCGGCGACGATTTGAAGATCTAGTGGTGCTACAAAGTATACATACCAAGCCAACTCGCCCTTAGGGAGCGTGTCACTGACTTGATTTCCGCGTCAAACAACTGGGAAATAGCTAGCTATTTCCCAGTTGCTTTCCTTGAACTTAAGCCAGTGACAGCGCTCTGAATCCGGCACTAAGAGGTCACTTGGGTATAAATACCATTTTATCTTAGCGCATAACGCACGGTTTTAGATATAGCTCGCTATTTATTATTCAATTAATTGAAGGTTGAGCAGGACGGTATATTCTTAAAATGTTCAATCTATTCAATGGCAAGGGGATAACATGTCCGAGAACGAAAAACAAAAACAGCCAACGGAAGTGGCAGAAAACAAAGAGACGAATAAAAAAGACAAAGTAAAGACGGTTACCAACTATCTGCTTTTGTTCATTGTCGTCATGCTCGGGTTCAGCATTGTGTCAGACCGCATCATTCCAGTGACTGATAATGCGCGCGTTAAAGGCTATATCGTGCCGATAAAACCTCAGGTTTCTGGCAACGTTTTAGATATTAAGGTTCGTCCGAACCAACTTGTTGAAGAAGGTGACGAGCTCGCCGTTCTCGACAAATCAGATTATGAAATTGCAGTGAAGCAAGCCGAAGAGAATCTTGAAATCGCAGGGCAAAACGTTGGTGCGCAAACCGCATCAATCGCTTCGGCACAAGCAAGGTTAACTTCAGCGATTGTTGAACGCCAAAACACAGAAGCGCAAGCCAACCGTGTTCTTGCGATGGCGGAGAAAGGTGTGGTTTCTAAATCAGATGCAGACAAAGCACGAGCGTCATTGGCAACCGCAAGAGCGAACGTAGTAAATGCAGAAGCGGATCTTGAAAAAGCGAAGCAACAACTGGGTGCCGAAGGCGAAGATAACAGCCAAGTAAAAGCAGCATTGCTGGCACTTGAGCAAGCTCAACTGAACTTAGAACGTACTGTGATTCGTGCGCCAACTCAAGGCGGTGTTTCAAACTTCAGCTTGGCCGAAGGCTTCTATGCTTCAGCAGGTCAGCCAATCATGACGTTCGTGTCGACAGAAGACATTTGGATTGAGGCGTACTTCCGTGAAAACAGTTTAGGCAACGTCAGCATTGGTGACGAAGTAGAAATCGCCCTCGATTTTGTTCCTGGCAAAGTCATCAAAGGCAAAGTTAGCAGCATCGACTGGGGTGTCGATTGGGGACAAAACCAACAAGCGGGTAAGCTCGCGCAAGCTAATCAACAAACAGGTTGGTTACGCCAAACGCAAATGCTACCAATCGCTATCGAGTTTGATCGTGAAGAAGTAACAGGAATGCTACGTGTTGGCGGGCAAGCAGATGTGATTGTCTACAGCGGTGACAACTTCGTGTTCAACACGCTTGGCAAACTTTGGATTCGTCTACTGAGCGTACTGTCTTATGTCCGATAATCTGAGCATTGATAACGCAACTCAACGTCGGATTCTGCGCTTCACCATTGGTGTAGGTCTGGCGGTGTTTCTCGCTGCTTGGATTAATTGGCAACTGGCGTTTGTCGCGCCGGTATTTACCGCGAAGTTCTTGGTCGATAAGCCAAATCTTCATCGAGAAACGATTTACGAGTTGCTGCTGGCATTGATTGCCACCATGGGGTTGGGGCTGCTTCTTTCAGGAGGCATTACTCAGTATCCAATTGTTCTATTGATTGCCGTCGGTCTGATGATGGCATGGGGTTACTACTTGTTTACTGACCCCAAATGGAATCTATTCGCGACCATTTTGTTGATTGCGGTATTGATGTTGCCATTTATGGCAATAAACAATCCAGCGGTTTCCTTGGTTCTCGCAAGTGGCTTGGCGATTTCTGGAGCGGTATCGGTGGCGATTTTTGCTCTGGTTCATATCTATTTACCAGAACCAGACAGCGAGTTCGCTGGTTATGCGGCTCCACCAATTGGCAGTGAACAACGTTGGCATGCGTCATTTCGAGCCATGTTGATTTCATTTCCAGTGGTGTGCTTCTTCTTTGTCTTTCAGATTTCAGAAGCGCTGCTCACCATGATGTTTGTCGCGTTGCTGTCTTTGATGATTACGTCAGAGAAGTCAGTCAAATTAAGTGCGTTCTTAATCATCAGTAACGGTATTGGCGGGATACTTGCCATCTTGGCTTTCTCGATTCTCGCTATTGTGCCAAGCATATTCTTTTACACCGCCTTTATTGCGTTATTGGCGGTATTGATAGGGAAGAAGATTTACACCGTGCCAGAGAAGGCACCGATATTCGCCACGGCGTTCAGTACCCTGCTTGTCTTAATCGGCAGCACGCTAATGAGCTCTGGAGATATCGACAGCAATACATTTATCCGAATCTTCCAATTGGTGTTGGTCGGGACGTACATGATCCTCGCATCACTCTTTTTGGAAACCCGACAATGGAAGTTTTTGCAAACATAACACTTAACAGACAGTGAAAGGTAACGCTATGAAAGCTTCAAATGATTTCTCTAAACAGGCGATAGACGCCGCTATCAAGATCGGAGCCGTAGCGTTACTGATCTGGTGGTGTTTCTCTATCCTCAGTCCATTCATTATGTTGGTCGTGTGGGGCGGCATTATTGCCATCGCTCTCAACCCAGTCATGATGTCCCTTCATAATCGCTTAGGTATCTCAAAAGGTAAGGCGAGTGCGCTCCTCAGCACTATCGGTGTGCTGTTACTTTTAATTCCACTTATCGCGCTCTCATCTGGTCTTTATACCAGTGGTACCGAGGTAGTCACTGGGTTGCAAGATGGCACTTTAGTTGTACCTAAGCCACAAGAAAGCTTAAAAGAGATCCCTGTCGTGGGCGACAAGCTGTTCGTTGCGGTTAACTACGCATCGACCAACATGGAAGGCTTCTTAGTCAAGTATGGCGAGCAAGTGAAAGGCTTCCTTTCTCAAGCAGCGTCCATCGTTGGCTCGGTAAGTGGTGGATTCATCCAGTTCATTATTTCGACCATGATTGCTGGTGCGTTCATGAGCAATGCAGAAGTGTGCCAGAAAGGCTTTACCAAGCTGGCTGACCGCCTCACCAACAAGAAAGGCGAAGCGTTGATTGATCTTTCAAAATCGACCGTTCGCAGTGTGGTTCAAGGTGTGATTGGTGTTGCTCTGATTCAATCGGTTATGGCAGGTGTTGGTATGGTCGCAGTAGGCGTTCCTGCTGCTGCGCTTTGGATGGTGGCCGTTATTCTGATTGCGATTGTTCAATTGCCGCCGATTCTGGCATTGATTCCTGCGATTATTTACGTGTTTAGCGTCGAATCGACACTGGTTGCTGGCATCTTCCTAGTCTGGTGTATTTTGGTGAGCGCGAGTGATGCGGTACTGAAACCAGTACTTCTAAGCCGTGGTTCTGACACACCAATGCTTGTTACATTGTTAGGTGCTCTGGGTGGTATGGCAATGTCTGGTATCGTAGGTCTGTTTGTTGGTGCCGTGGTACTGAGTCTGACTTACCAGTTGATGGTGAACTGGTTAGATGAAGATGACACTGAAGCAAACAAAGCAATGAGCATTGACCAAAAAGCGAAGGAGGAAGACAAAGCAGAGGTGGCATCATGAAACCGATGACCAGGGAAGATAACTTTTACTTTTTGTTCTTTGCACTTATTGCGTTGTTTTTTGGCTGTGCCGTGATGCATCAGTTTTATCCCGATGGTCAGGAATTTGTTCTTGCTCTTTTGGTGGTGACGCTAGGTGCTTCGATTGCAGGCATCAACAAGAAGAACAAATCCAATCGTACATGGTATGGTGTGTTACTGATTGTTGCCGTCATCTCCTATGGTATGTCGTTTTTAGAGCATTTAGACCTGTCCATTTTGACGCTAGGTGCATTACTGGTTTTCTTGTTTTCACATATATACTCGGCGCTAAAGCAGGTGGTTTTGACCAAGTCGGTCACGACAAACCACATCATCGGTTCGATTTGTATCTATCTGCTGCTAGGGCTTGCGTGGGCGGTAATTTACTTGTTGGTGTTGGAGTTTTTCCCAAGCTCTTTCACAGGATTAGAAGCAAAACCTTGGCTGTCGAACTTGTTTAATGCTTTGTACTTTAGCTTTATCACATTAACGACAGTGGGCTATGGTGACATTTCACCGACGGTTCCGGTGGCTCAATTCTTCGTTTTCTTTGAAGCGATAGTCGGGAGCTTTTACTTAGCCATCATGGTGGCAAGTTTGGTGAGTATTCGTTTGGCTCAAGCACAGAGTGAGTAAACAAATGAATGGCGGAGCGGAAAAGTCTCCGCCATTTTTGTTTTAAGAGGAAATGAACTTAGCCATTAAATGCACGAGCAACGCGACCTTCACAACGGATTGTGTAGCTACCCACATAAGCAGGAATGAAAGCCGATTGCCCTTTACCAAGCACTAATGTTTCGCCGCTTTTTGCAAGAAGCGTTACGTCTGCATCGATCGGCATTAGGATTTCCGCACTGCTCATCTCAACTTGTTGATCTTTTGGCTCTTGGAACACAGAGAATTTGAAGTCTTGTACAGGGACTGGGAAGTTGTGCTCACAGCCGTCGATTACTGCTTGGGTTAGTAGCGTGTTCATTGGTTTTGGAATGAAGTCGGTACACTTAACCAGTTCTTCCACATCCATGTGTTTTGGTGTTAAACCAGCGCGAAGTACGTTATCTGAGTTCGCCATGATTTCCAGACCGGTACCTTTAATGTACGCGTGAGGCGTTCTCGCGCTTAAGAACATAGCTTCACCGGGTTTTAGCGTAATAACATTCAGCAGTAATGGGGCAAACAAACCCACGTCATTCGGGTATTGCTCAGCAAGGTCTAAAATCAATTCACACACAGGGCGTGCTTGGTTGGCTGCTGCGTAACTTAATAAGTGATCCACTGCGTTAAACTTGCGTGCTTCTTCCATGGAAAGAATCTCCACGAAGAACTGACACAAGCCGTCTTGGTTAGGGTTGCGTTTAAATTGCTCTAGGTAACCGTTAATCTCTGGAATGTCACACAGGCGGAACTCAGCGATGATTTCATCAAACGGGCGAAAGCCGTTCATTGCTTGGTATTCAGTAAGTGCGTAAACCAGTTCTGGCTTGTGGTTGGCATCTTTGTAATTACGATTGAATGCACTCAGCGGTACACCTAGCTGTTGTTCTTTTGCATAACCGAGCTCCGCATCTTGCTTGTTTGGGTGCACTTGAATAGACAATGCTTTATCCGCCGCAAGAATCTTGAATAGGAAAGGTAGGTCACCAAAGGCTTCAGCCGTGCTTTGAGATAGAAATGCTGACGGATCCTGCTTGATCAATTCTGATAAAGACACATTTGTACTTCCTTGTTTAACGATAGAGCAACCATTCGGATGCGTGCCCATCCAAACTTCGGCCTGAGGTTGCTGAGCTTCGTTAGCAAAGCCAAACAAATCGTGGATAGCTGTGCGGCTTCCCCAGTCGTAGTTTTGGATCTTATTGTCCATTTTAAAGAAGCATTTTGATGAAATAGTATTCGAATTCATGAATTTTACCCGTAGAAAACCCTCCGAATTGAATCGGAAGCAAAAAATAGTGGAGATTGGGCGGGTGAGCGGTTAACTCACCCTAAAAGATGTAGAAGTCGCTTCTACAATCAGATGTCTATAACCTAAGCTTGGGAGCGAGCGGCTTTCTCGAAGGTTGAGCCTGCAAAAACGGTAATAACAACAAGCCAATAACGGCTGCGCATACCGAGATAGTGATAAAGAATCCAGTCCAGCTGTACCCTTCAAGAATCAATGCCAATGGGTAGCCAGAAAGTGCAGCTCCCATATAAGCAAACAAACCAACAAAGCCCGTGGCAGCACCAGCAGAATCTTTGTGTGAACATTCCGCTGCAGCCATGCCAATCAACATTTGTGGACCAAACACAAAGAAGCCAATCGAGAACAGTCCCGCAGCTTGGAACGCGAAGTTGGTTAAAGGCATTAACCATAGTGCTGCGACAGATAGGAATATACCTGCGGCAAACAATAGGTTCATTGGGCCTCGGTTACCACCGAACAATTTATCCGAGCCCCAACCAGCCACTAGAGAACCAACAAAGCCACCGATTTCAAACATCGACAATGCAGCGTTGGCATTGATTAGGCTGTAGTGGTGTTGTTCTGTCAGGTACAAGTTACCCCAGTCATTGATGGCGGTGCGGACGATGTAAACCAGTACATAGCTGAATGCGAGCAACCAAATGTACTTGTTGTTGAACACGTATTGTTTGAGGATTTCTTTGTAGTTAAGACCTTGTCCGTGATTCTCTTGGGCCAGTTCTAACTTGTCATCACGCCATTGACCAACCGTTGGCAGTCCTTGAGTGGTCGGTTTATCGCGCAAGCGCCAACAAACAATGACACCAAGAATGACGCCGATAATGCCCGGTACGATAAAGCCTTCTCGCCAGCTGTAATGGAACGTAAGAAATCCAACAAGTAGGGGAATTAAAGCGCCGCCTACGTTATGGGCGGTGTTCCAAATGGCCCACAAGAAACCACGTTCTGAGCGCGAATACCAAGTGGTAAGTAACTTAGAGCACGAAGGCCAACCCCAACCTTGGAACCAAGCGTTCATTACCCAAAGTGCTGCGAGTGCAACCAAAGAGCTAGAGAAGCCAAATGCGATATTGATCAAGCCCGTCGCGATTAAACCGACACCCATGAAAAAGCGAGGGTTAGAACGGTCAGAAATGGTGCCCGAGATAAACTTCGATAAACCATAGGTGATGTAGAAAAGCGTACCAATCATACCGATATCGGCTTTATCTAAACCTAAATCAGCAATCATCGCGGGTGCGGCGTAGTTAAATGTTTTGCGAGTGAAGTAAAAGCCCGCATAACCGAGATACATGCCCAGCATGATGTGCAGACGCCAATAACGATAACGTTCATCCACTTGGTCTTTACTAAGGGGAGCTTGGTTGTAGCTCGGAGACTGAAATAATCCAAACATGCTCGTTACACCTTAGGTAATGTGATGGCGATTTGTGTGCCATCCACATGATCGTTCAAAGAGTAGATATACATTTTGCCGCCGAGTGCTTGTACGCGTTCTTGCATGCCACGAACGCCCATGCCTTTCATGCAGTCTTCGGTTTTGAAACCAATGCCGTTGTCTGCGATGTTCAACGAAATGTTCTCGTCAATAGACAGCTCGATAACAATAGACGTCGCGTTCGCATATTTCGCAGCGTTGTTTAACGCTTCTTGGCACAAACGGAATAGGGTGACTTTTAGCGTGTCGCCTAAAGACTCATAGTCACCTTGCCAATCAAGCACAACGCGAGTGCCATGATTGTCGAACTCCATTTCACGGGTTAACTGGTGAACGGAGTCTTTCAAATCCAGATCGTCGAGCATTTTCGGACGCAGTTTGCTCAGCAAATGTTTGGTGGTGTCATAAACATTGAGTGATAGGTTTTCAATCATGTCGGCACAGCGTGTGTTCATTTCGGCATTATCAACCCGCTTAATGATGCTGGCTTGGGTACGAATCGCTGTGATGTTCTGACCAATTTCATCGTGCAGTTCTCTTGCCACGTCACGACGCACCGACTCTTCCGCTTGAATGAGTTTTCGAGACAAGGTTTGGTTTCTCGTCAGTTCGCCACGTAGCTTTTGGTTAAGATCTTTTTGTTTCTGCACTGCTAAACCGAGCATGATGCCCGTTAAGGTTTGTGCAGAAAGGGACAACAGCAGGTCAGTGATTTCTAGGTTCGAAACACCGCTTCGCGCAGCGATCAAGGCAATACTGTTTAACATGGTCGCAAGCAGTGCACCTTGCCAGCCGTAGCGTAGCGCAAGCACAATGATTGGGATTGCCATGCAGAAAGGCGCGAAGCGTTTTAACTCATCTGGCAAGCTGGTTTGAACCAAAATGCTGGCAATCAACAGCACGCTATAAAGCAGAATATGACGAACTTTGAATTGGACTTCGTTCGCCAGTAGATTCGAGGTCAAAGGCGACCAAGGGCTCTGGAAGAGATAGTTCCAGAGTAGGTAACACATTGGCAGAATCAACAAACCGCCAGCAATACTTGCCAACCATGCCATGTATACAGATTGAACATGATAACCAACCGCAAGTACGTTAATGCAAGACGTAACGAGCAACACGACCGCCATCACCGCTAAGTGCTGATTCTGATCGCCTCTGTAATAACGCTTAGCAAAGTACGCTACGGGAATGCTCAATACGCTGGCCACCAACACCATCAACCATTGTGGCTGTTCAAGAAGTAGAGCGAGTGCAACGGTTAATCCCCATTCGGCGAGGTAAATCGTTGCCCAATACTTTGTGCGCGTGTGCAGTGTTAATCCCAAACGCAACGCGAAGGGGAACAACAAGATCGCAAGCTCGGCATCGTTCACAAAGTAATAAGCGATCACCCAAAGACAGAACCACGAGCATCCTGTCATGAATAAACCGCAAATAGAGGTGATGGTGTAGCTACGCATTAAAACGACTCTTGCGAGAACAGTTTGGCGAGTTCAACGTTGTTCTTTACGCCTAGCTTATCCATGGCGTTTGCACGGTGAACGTGAACGGTTTTATGGCTTAAGCCAAGCTCAGTGGCGATTGACTTCACATCCAAACCACGAGCCAGCAATTGACACACTTCGTTTTCTCGGCGAGTCAATTGAGTCAGCGTCGCCGCTTTGTCACTTGGTGTCGCAAGCTTCAACGCAATATCGGGCGTTAGGTAACAACCGCCCGATGCACTGGTTCTTACGGCTTGAATCAACTCGTCAGGGCTACAACGTTTACTTAGGTAACCTTTTGCGCCGAGTTTAAGTGACTTTTCAACCATTGCTGGCGAGTCATGTACGCTCAACATGACACAAGCAATACCAGAAGGGATTTCGGAGAGTAGGGCAAGCCCACTTTCGTCTGCCATCGAGATATCTAGGATAACCACATCTGGCTTGCACGCAGGTAATCCCACTCGAGCTTCTGCTACCGAGCTAAATTCACCTACAACATTCATGTCTGTCTCAAGGCTCAACAACTGAGCAAATCCAGAACGAACAATGACATGGTCATCAACAAGCGCTACGTTAATCATCTTAAATACCAAACTTCAGCAATACACAAACGAAAATGAGCTCAATACCAATTGGCGCTAGATAGGAGACAATCCTTTGGCACCTTTGATATAGAGAGCTCAATAAAAACCTACAATGATACTAAATTGACCAAGTTTATTTAATGATCTAGCGCGCTTTGACTAGCAAAGCGCGCTGTTTGATTAAGCTTGGTTTTCTGCGAGTTCAAGCTTCTTCTTGTTTTGACGAATCTTTTTCTCTTCTGCGATAGCAACGAAAGCAAGCAAAACAATACAAATCATTGCTGAGGTATCTAGGGCAGCGAACGTGCCTTTCCAACCCGTTAGACCAAAGATTGGCGTACCGTCTGCAATCATACCTAGACCCAACTTCGCGAAGCTGTCACCAATTAGGTAAGCGAATGTGCCTTTTACGCCGTCTGCCACACTGATTGCTTTTTTAGGAACAAAGCCAACCGCAGCAACACCGATAAGCAGTTGAGGACCAAACACTAGGAAGCCAATAACAAATAGCGACGCTAGGTACATGAACTCACTGGTTGCGTGTTGGTAGAACTCAAGTGATACGATGATCAAACCTAAAGAAACACAAGCCACTAGCGCACGGCGACCATTTGCAAGGTCAGATAGGTAACCCCACATCAACGTACCCACAAGCGCACCCACTTCGAATAGGGTAAAGCCAGAGATTGCTGCTTCTTTTGATAGACCAAGTTCTTGGTATGCGTAAACCGTTGACCATTGGTCGATACCGATACGCACGATGTAAAGGAAGATGTTTGCAAAGCAAAGTAGCCAGATCACTTTGTTTTTCAGAACGTACTCAACAAAGATCTCTTTCTTAGTCATTTGATTGCCTTCAGCCGCTTCGTCTTCTTCGCTGACTGCTTCATCAAATAGCTCTTCTACTTTACCTAGACCGTAGGCTTCCGGAGAGTCGTTACCATAGCGCATACCGATGAAACCAACGATGATCGCAATGATAGAAGGGAACACGAACATGCCGATTACGTGACCGTCGAACAAGTAGTTAGCACCAAACAGAGCCACACCTGCAGCACCTGCGCCACCTACGTTGTGAGACATGTTCCAAAGACCTAGGTAAGAACCACGCTTGTTACGCGGTGTCCATTTAGTAATGGTCGAGTAACTAGAAGGACCACCAGTACTTTGGAAGAAACCACTCAGTGCATAGAATGCGACCATCATGAACAAGCTCGCGCTACCGCCACCCATGCTGAAGCTGAACCCAAGCATCGCCAGACCAGAAAGGATAAGCATAAAAGGGAGGAACTGCTTGGTATTTTTGCCATCGGCGTAGTAGGAAACTACGGTCTTACCGATGCCGTAAGTAATCGAGAAACCCAGACCAATCAAACCTAGATCGGTCATCGACAAACCGTAAGTTGAAATCATGTCGTTTTGCGCGACGTTGAAGTTTTTACGGATCAGGTACATGGTCAAATAGCCAATAAATACCACTAGGTAGGATTGGATAAATGGTTTGAACCACATTTTTCTACGTACTTCGACAGGAAGATCGAGGGTAGGCTTCCGGACTTGTTCAAGGAATTTTAACATCGTGAACTCTCTTGTATTAGTGTGATGCACTTGCGTGCTCGCTTTCTTTTAGCTGTCGGCGATTGTAGAGAGTCCTCTTTTGAACCACATGAGAGGAGGGCTTAGATCGACTAGGAAAAATTCCTAGAAAACGATTGCTGATTAAGAAAGCGTGAAAATCATCACATTCTGTGCGGGATAGCCTTAATTCGAGCAATAAGCATCCAGTTACCTAGTTAGTTTCTTCCTTGGCGTAAAATGGTAAGGATTAAAAACTGCACAAAATAAAATCACTGTCTGATTTCTTCTCAAGGTAATAAGCCATGATACGAAAGGTGATTATATTAACGATGCTAATCTCTGGCAGTGCATCGGCAAATTTACATATTTGGAAAGAGAGAGAGTTCACCGCATATACCGATATGACGGAAGTTCAATTTCTTTTAAAGAATAAGTACAACAAAAAAGCGGATTATTATCTCAGAATCGATGATAAGACGTTCAACAGTAAAATAACACTCGATCCTCAACAAGAAGTGTCATTAAACGTTCGAGTCAAAACACCTGCGGGCCAAATAAGCAAAAAGAAAATTTGTACTCGAATGGTGAATAACACACCAAATAGCTACGAAGTGTGTTCTAACATCCGGTTAAAAAGGTATTAAAGCATGATCACGATTGCTAGCAAGCGTGTTCTGTATTGTGGCTTGCCTTTGTTACTGCTGAGTTTTGGTGTTATCGCAAATCCTATTCCCAGTGTTTCAAACCCATCGGGTACAGACAGAATCAGAACGTCTGAAGGCGCAACCTGTGAGCAAGCCGTGTCAACTGGTAAAACCTTTCAGGTCGGTACGTATGGCGCAACGGGTCAAGAAGACAGTGATAACTACTACAACAACTATTACCAGCAAAACCAAGATGAGGCGGGCGTATACGCGTCACTGACTTTTCAATTCGGTGGTGAGGAACGAGTCGATTGTACTCGTCTTTATGAATTCGAATTGCGAGAGAGAAAACGGCAGGAAGAACTCGCTCAGGCAGAGCACGAGCTGAAGCTTTTGCAAATTCAAGTAGAAACACAAAGGCTCAAGAGAATGAAGCAAACTCAAACCACTTTTTCGGAGTGAACATGAAACTCAAGAAACGACCGGTCCGCATTGCGTTGTTAGCAACCCTTATTGCTGCGACTGGTGTACAGGCTCAAGCGCTTAAAGATAAGGACGAAGCTACGAGTGACGACGTCACGTTTAGTGCAACTATTCAAGAACAATGCGGCATTGATGTCACCATCGCGAACGCTGATCTTGCTTTTGGTGAGCAATACAACGATTCCAAAGCTCAAGTTAAGTTGATTAATAACGAAGACGACGGAAAAATTGAGCTGAGCCTTGAACCATTAAAAGAGCATGAACTCGGTAACCATATTGATAAAGAAGATGTGTGGTTTAAATCCGGCGGTGTCCATGAAGAAAATATGAATGCTAAAGATTGGGAGTCAGGCATAGAATATTCCCGTGATGACATTCGAAATAATAACCTAGTTGACTTGTCTGCTCGAATTAATGTGGATGAAAGCAATTTAGATGCGGACCAATATACATTAGTCACTAATTGGGTTATCGAGTGTGATTAATAATAAATTAATGAAAGCCCTTTAATAGGGCTTGTTTTCTTATGAAGCAATTTCTAATTTCATTATTAGCAGTCGCGCTGTTAAGCGTGAGCTCGCTTTCTCGTGCGGCGCAAGTTCATTTTCATAAACATATCGATGAGTCTTGTGGCATTGAAGTGATTAAAGAGCGTGGCGAAATTCATTTCGGTCGAAGATTTGGTAGTGATTCACTAACGCTCAAACTACTTGCGAATAACCGAGATAAGCGTCTCTATTTTCGTTTGTCCTATTTCAATATCGATATGGGTGCAGAGACCATCAGTCCGGAGCGTATTCACTTTAAAGTGGATACGCCGGAACGTTTTGTCGGTAATCTTGACTACTGGCGGCAAGGCATTGAGCTAAACCTTGAGCAATTAGATTCGAGTAAAGAAGTTCGAATCAGCGCCAGAGTTGATATGAACGAGTATCAGATGCCTGCAGGTGAGTTCTCTCTCAATATGGAATGGCACTTAGATTGCTATTAATGACAGCTCGGAAGTTTGTGCATAAACTAGAGTAATCCTCGGTATTTTAAGATGATAGCTTGCATGCCCAATACAGATATTCCTTTGGTTCACTCGGAAGAAGTAAAGCTTTTTGCCACTATGCTCAATGAGCTTGATGGAGATATTCACTCATTACTTGAATCCGCCCGAATGCCACAGGATATCTTGTCTAACCAATCCCTTGACGCGTTTGTTCCCGAGAGCGCGCTAAAAGCAGTCTTCCAAACGTTAGGTGAACGCGCATCACCAGAGAAGTTTGCTTTGCTCACTTGGACGCTTTGTCACGACATCTATGTGCCTAGATTTGCGAATCAAATTACCCTGACGCATTCGCTTAAAGCAGCATTAGAAGAGGTATCGCAGCTGCTCAAACAGATCTCCGATAACGTCAGTATTTCGGTCCAATCTCGCGGCGGAAAATGGTGGTTAGTAAGAGAAAAGCAAAACGCTGAGAAAGAGTGGTTTCGTTATGCAGAAATGTTCTCTGCAATGTTCATGAATGAACTGCTCAAGAGGCTAGTTGGTTCGAAATGGAAACTGGCAGAAGTCGGGATTCAAGACGTAGAAGCAGAGCCATTCAATCAATTACCGGGTATGAAGAGCGCGCAGTTCTTTACTGGTAGACCGGTTACTGCAATCTCAATCCCTAATGAATGGATTAACAAGCCGATAGCTTATATTCCATCTCAGACGGTTCTGGATAAAGGCTCGCGAGGTGATGATGATAAGTTCAGTAACGCCTTGGCTAGGGCGCTAACACCTTATCTATCCATGGGTAAAATTTCTATTCAGTTTGCTGGGGAGCTTATTGATATGAACGCTCGCACGATCCAAAGACGACTAGCAAGCGAGAGCACGTCTTACCGCGAAGTGATTGAAAGCTTAGTGCTTAAACAAACGCTTGAACTCTTGGCTGACCGAGACCTCAGCATCACGCATATTGCGCTCAAAACAGGCTATTCAGACTCTGCCCACTTCACTCGTGCGTTTAAGCGGATGATGAAAATGACGCCTAAAGCGTATCGCCAGTCTTTATCTTAATTCGTAACACATAGAGCCTCTGAATTATCGGAGGTTTCCGTAGCAACTCACATTTCCACACAATCTGCGAATGTTGTCGTGTAAAGGCAATTAACCGACCTTGAAGTCCGGCATTATAACTTCTATGTTTTGAGTGTAAGTGCTCTGTTTCATATGTAGTTTTTATGGAATCGGCTTTCTCATAACACCGTTGTTCTCGTAAGGGAAGTTATGGGAAATGGACCCAAATATCCAAAACATAGGTGTAATAATGACAATTTCTAAGAAGAACCTTTCCTTAGTTGCGCTATCTTGTGCGTTTGCGCTCAACGCGAATGCAACATCAACGCTGTTTACCGATGTTGATGTCTTCAACGGTAAGGATGAAAAGCTACTGCAAAATCAGAACGTACTGGTTGTCGATAACTTGATTAAAGAGATTTCCCCAAAGCCAATTAAAACGGATAAGCAAACCACGACGATTAACGGCGAAGGCTTAACCATGATTCCTGGCTTGATCGACATGCACTCACACATGTGTATTCAGGAAGGCATGTTGGTAGGGCGCGATGGTTATGACCAAATGGCGATGGGCGCTCGTGCTCACGTTTCGATGATGCAGTACCTCGACCAAGGCTTTACTACGGCTCGTGACGCTGGCTGTAATATTCTTGGTATGGCGAAAGCCATCAACAATGGTTTGCTAGAAGGCCCTCGATTATTCCCAGCGGGCGGTTTCTTGAGTCAAACCGGTGGTCACGCGGATACTGGCAGCTTCAATGATGTACCAGGACGTGTTGACGATCTTGAACGCCATGGCTTTGGTTATATCGTTGATGGTGAAACAGAGGCTCGTCGTGCTGCGCGTCAGAATCTACGTTCGGGGGCTACTCAAATCAAGATCATGGCTGGCGGCGGTGTTGCGAGTGAGTTTGACCCAATCCATATGACGCAATTCTCCAAAGAAGAAATGGAAGCGATTGTGGGTGTAGCGGAAGATTATGGCACTTATGTCATGGCGCACGCTTATCATGACCGTTCGGTTAACCGTGCCATTGATGCTGGCATTAAAGTGATTGAGCATAACTTCTTGATTTCCGAAGAGACCATTAAGCGAATGAAAGAGAAGGGCGTGGCGCTCTCTGCTCAAGCGGTGATGTCTCTCGAAGCCTTTGCAGAGCCAGAAAAGATCACCTTCTTCAGTCCCGATCAAAAAGCCAAAGCGACCAAGGTAAACGAAGGCGCGAAACAGATGTTTGAGTGGGCGCGTAAGTACGACTTGTTGATTGTAACGGGCGGCGATATGTTTGGCCCGTCTTACAATACGCGCCAAGCAGACAACATGGTTTGGATGGAAAAAGTCGGCTTCACTCCATACCAGATCATGAAAATGGGGACATCGAACGCAGCAGAAGTACTGAGTTGGTCAGGCGGAATGAACCCATATAAATACGGAAAACTCGGCGTTGTAGAGTCGGGGGCTTATGCCGATGTGGTGCTGGTGGATGGAAATCCTTTGCAAGACATCACAGTTCTTAACGATTACCAAGATAAATTCAAAGTAATTATGAAAGACGGCAAGATCCACAAGAACACCTTGTAGTAAACTCTTTCGACTATTTGGGGACGGAGGTTGTCCCCAAATTTTTCTCTAAAAGACAAAGAACGATTCAAGGGAACGTATGAAGAAGTACCTATTAGCTGGCTTAGTTTTGCTGGCTTCATCAAATGTATCCGCCGACCAACTTAGTTGGCAGCAATTATTGCCAGTCAATGTTCCTCAAATTGAAGACCCATTTGTAAAACTTACCGATCAACAGCTTTTTGAACTTGGTTCTCTTGCAAGATACCGCGATTCTCAAAATCTTAATGAGCAACAGAAGCAAACCATGAAAGAGTTAGAAGACAGTTTAAAAGCTGACGACTTAGACATTGAATGGTTGTTCAAAAAGCGCAACGAAATTACTGAACATCGTCGTATGTTGGCATCAATGCCAAACGCAACACTTACCGAAGATACTTATGAAATTCCTGGCTTTGTAACGCCAGTAGAATTTAACAATGACGTTGTCACAAAATTCTTCCTTGTTCCCACCATGGGCGCATGTATCCATACACCACCACCTCCAGCAAACCAGATTGTGTTGGTTGATTACCCGAAAGGTTTGAAACTGACTTCTCTTTACGAGCCAATTTGGGTGAAAGGGGATCTGCACGTGAAAAAGACCAAAGCAGACGTTTCATACTCTGATGGTGCTGCGAACGTAGAAACAATCTACCAAATGGACGAGGTTTCTATCCGACCTTACCAATAAGAGTCTATTATCGAAATGACATAAAGCAGTGAGCTGTCGCTTAATGGCAATTTTCAAAACTCTGAATCATTAAAATCTCTTTCTAGAAATCAATTTAATGAGAACCCAGACATGAAAGTAACTGTTCCCAAGCTTAGTTTTATCGCTCTTTCACTTGTAATGGCATCATCGGTTAACGCGGCGAACTTTGGTAGCCCTGATACGGTAGACAATACTATTGCAGAAAATGCTCGAGAAAAACGCTCATGGCGTGAGTCATTAGCAGAGGAACACAATGTTACTTTCGGTCTGGACTATCAATTCCTTGGTCTAACTGCCTCAGACCCTCAAAGTGGTGGTGAAGATACAGCAAGCGCTGGAGTTGCTCGCTTCTACGGTAGTTGGAATCTGATCGGCCTTGAATCTGGCAATACGGGCGGATTGGTTTGGAAAGTCGAACACCGCCATGCTTATAGCGATTTGTCACCGAAAGAATTTAGCTTTATTGGTAACGGGTTAGGTTACGCAGGCATGATTGGCCCAGCGTACAGCGATCAAGGAGCTCGTCTAACCAACCTATATTGGAAGCAAAAACTGAATGATGGCAAGACCTCGTTCATGGTTGGTTTCCTAGATACGACTGACTATGTTGATGCCTATGCATTAGCAAGCCCTTGGACCGGATTTACCAACCTTGCATTCAGTACTGGTGGTGGCTCTATTGGTCTGCCGGATGATGGGATTCTTGGGTTAGCAGTCGGTCACATGTTGTCAGACAATTTCTATATAATTGCAGGTGTGGCTGATGGTAAAGGGCGTTCAGATGAGCCATTTGATGGCTTCGATACCTTATTCAACGATCATAAATTGTTTACGACGTTCGAACTGGGTTGGACGGCGTCACAAGATCAAATCTATACCGATAATGTTCACCTAACGGCTTGGCATTTGGATGGCGACACGCAACACAACCTAACGAATAAAGATAGCGGACAGGGTATCAACTTTTCAGCAAGCTACTTTGCAACAGAACAATTAATGCCATTTGTTCGTGGTGGTTTCTCTGAAGGTGATGTGGCGCTTTATGATCGCTCTCTAACGGTGGGGATTGGTTACTTTGGTTTAGGTAAGCCAACAAACAACCTAGGCTTCGCGGTCAACTGGAGCCATGTTAACGATAACTTAGAGCACGCTTATGGTCTGGATGACTCTGAACAGTTCACTGCCGAGCTTTACTACAACATGCAGTTGAACGACTACATTCAAATAACGCCAGATATTCAGTACATCAAAGACCCTGCATTTTCGAACAAAAGCAGCACTTGGGTGTTAGGTTTGCGTGCGAGAATATTCATCTAGATGATTATGTTTATTTGCCTTACCAAGAATAACTGTATATAAATGCAGTTATTCTTGTTTTGGGTTAATTTTGCTATCGCAAAGAGAAAGGGAAAGGCAATGAATATAGCGTTAAGAGACAAAATCATTCAGGTGTGTAGGAAGAAAATAGAGCAGAAAGGCGACAATGTTGGTGTGTCCTTTTATGCCTTTTTCGCCAATAAGAATGACAATCCTGAGTTATTGATGGAAGCGGCAACTTGGTGGATTCAAACTCATCAACTCGACCACTTCGAAAAAGCGACCAAGATTATTCATTTGGTCGAATCCGAAATGTAAGAAGGGGCACATTACGTGCCCCTTTGCCTATGCAAAGTCAGAGATTAAGCTTTTGCGAACTTGTAAGTACGGTAACCGCCAAGCAGGTTGCGTGCTTTAAAGCCTGAGTTGACCAGTTGACGATAAGCGACGTTACCGCGTAAACCAACCTGACAATAAATCACGATCTCTTTGTCTTTTGGCAGTTCGTTCATACGTTGACGAAGTTGGTCGACAGGAATATTGATTGCGCCTTCAATGAAGCCTACAGATTCCAATTCTCCCGGATTACGAACATCAAGCAGCACTTGATCTTCTGAGAGGTTGTCGATTTCATCAAAATGAATCGCTGTTGCGTCACCTTTAATGATGTTGTTCGCAACGAAAGCAGCTTGGTTAATCACATCTTTCGCTGAGCCATACGGTGGCGCGTAAGTGAGTTCAAGGTGTTGTAGCTGTTCTACCGTCATACCAGCACGCTGAGCAACTGCCATTACGTCGATACGTTTATCAACGCCATCTTTGCCTACTGCTTGTGCACCTAATATCTTCCCGGTTGCTGGATCAAACAACATTTTGAACGACACAGTTTCTGCACCAGGGTAGTAGCTCGCATGACTTGCTGTATGGACATACACTTTTTCATAAGCGATGTTTTCACGTTTAAGCTGCTTCTCGTTTTTACCTGTAGAAGCGACGGCTAAATCAAAGATCTTACAGATCGCCGTGCCTTGTGTACCTTGATAAGTTTCTTGGCGGCCAAGCATGTTGTCTGCTGCCATACGACCTTGACGGTTTGCCGGACCTGCCAACGGAACAAGTGTTTGTTCACCAGTGACAAAGTCTTTCTCTTCAACCGCATCACCAACGGCATAAATAGAAGGATCGCTAGTCTGCATGTACTCGTTTGTGTAAATACCACCCAGCGCACCAATTTGAAGACCGGCTTCTTGTGCTAGTTTTGTTTCTGGGCGAACACCAATTGCCATGATCAGGATATCGGTATCCAGCTGGTCACCATTGTTTAGAGACAGTGTCAGCTTTCCTTGAAGGTGTTGGTGTGCATCATCTTCGCCCGCTTCAGTGTTAGCGACAGATTGGTTCGCAACATATTCAACTGAAGATAGAGCAACGCCTAAACGCAGGTCGATGCCTTTCTCACGGATTTCAGCATGAGCAAAGCCAGCCATTTCTCGGTCAACGGGGGTCATCACTTGATCCGCCATTTCAACCAATGTGGTTTTTACGCCAAGCTGGTGGAAGGCTTCCATCATTTCCAAACCGATAAAGCCACCACCAACGACCGTAGCGTGTTCAACTTTGTTGGTTTCAATCGTTTTAATGATGCGATCCATATCAGGAATATTGCGCAACGAGTGCGTTAGTGGGTTATCAATCCCCGGAATAGGCGGCACAACTGGACCTGCACCAGGGCTGAGTAGAAGAAAGTCGTAGCTCTCTTGGTATTCAGAGCCATCAAGCAAATTCTTAACCGTAACCGTTTTATCTTGGCGGTTAATTGAAACCACTTCGTTCATCGCACGAACATCAACATTGAAACGCGCTAAAAAGCTTTCAGGCGTTTGAAGAAGCAGTTTACTTCGTTCTTGAATATCGCCACCAATGTGGTAAGGCAAGCCACAGTTTGCAAATGACACAAATGGACCGCGTTCAAACATAATGATTTCTGCGTCTTCACTAAGACGACGAGCGCGAGCTGCTGCAGATGCACCGCCAGCAACACCACCAATAATCACGATTTTGCTCATGGATTTCTCCTACTGAATGATCGAAAACGCCTACACCTTACTTAAATAAATTAGTTGTGTCTAATGTTAATTAAGCTACATTAGCATTGACTTAATAATATTAATTAGTAATATCTAATAAAACTTAACGTATTGATGAAGGGGCATAAGAATGGGCGACAGTATGCTACAAAGCGCGACCGAAGCGAGTGAGCTACTTAAAATTATGGCTCATCCGGAGCGCCTAATCGTGATGTGCAAGCTGATTGAAGGCGAAAAAGGAGTCGGCGAACTGTTTGAAGGCTCAACATTAAGCCAATCAGCCTTTTCACAACACCTCACCGTATTGAGAAAACACGACATCATCAAAGCTCGAAAGGTTTCTCAGCAGGTGTTTTATTCGATCTCTGATGGGAGAGTCGCTCCGCTGATTGAAGCGTTTAACCAAGTTTTCTGTAAGCAATAATTCAAACTTTATATTGGTGGTTGTTATGTTTGAAGTTCCTTGGATGTCGCTTTTGGGCGGAGTCATGGTCGGCGCATCAGCGGTCATATTGATGCTTTTCACTGGTAAGACGGCGGGAATCAGCGGGATATTAAATGGCGCTGTTGAGAATACAGATCGCGTTTGGCGAATTGTGTTCTTAATTGCCATGGCATTAGGCGGTGTATTTGCTGTTTATGCCCTTGGCGGACACGTACCAACTGAGTACAGCGGTTCTCTTGGTTTGGTTGTCGTTGCTGGTTTGCTTGTCGGAATCGGTACACGTATCGGTAATGGTTGTACAAGTGGTCATGGTATTTGTGGGATGGGGCGTTTCTCTGTCCGTTCTGTTGTCGCGACGTGTACTTTTATGGCCACAGCCATGTTAACCGTCTTGCTAGTATCGTGAGGAATAGTGTCGTTATGAAAACTCACGTAATGAAAAGTATTAAGCAAATTTCCATCGTTACATTTTCTGGTGTGCTTTTTGGCATTGGTATGGTGATTTCCGGTATGGCTGATCCGGCAAAAGTGATTGGCTTTCTAAACATTACTGGTGAGTGGGATCCAAGCTTAGCCTTCGTTATGGGCGGAGCACTTGCGGCTTTCGTTCCTGCTTATCTTTTATTAATAAAGCCAAGAAGTGAATCTGTGTTTGGTGATGAGATTATTTGTCCAACTTCTAAAGTGATAGACAAAAAGTTAGTCGGCGGTGCGGCACTGTTTGGTATTGGGTGGGGCTTACTGGGTGTATGTCCTGGTCCTGCGGTTGCCAGCCTTTTCACTGGCAACACTCAAGTTCTGCTCTTTATAGCGGCAATGTTGGTTGGGTCATTCACCGCTAAAAGAATCGTTCGTCGCTAAAGAGCGAACTTCAACCCTAAAAAGAGTATCTCAACGCTAAAAAGAGAGCGTCGTAGAAACCGGGCAATGATCACTCAGTTTATAGTCGAGCGCATCTTGTGTTTTGAAAACGGTCTGAACACCAGACGACGCCTTTAAATCACCACTCACAATGATGTGATCGATCACCGAGCGGAATTGGTGAATTTTATTCGGATTACGATTAGAGCGCACTTTGCATTCCGCTTTGGTGTTTTTGGTCACTAGCTTTGCATCGGTCTTGTCCGATAGCACGTCCCATAACCAATCTCCGCGATACCCCAAATTGTGGTTAAAGTCGCCAAGCACGACATAGTGTTGTTTATTGTCCTCGCGCGCTTTCATCCACTTGGCTAGTGCCTGTCCTTGTTGTTTCACTATCTTACAATCGCGGTTATTGCGATAGGCACCACTGCAACCCGCTTTTAGATGCACAGAGAGTAGGTGAGTCTCGTTGTCTTGGTGTGGATTCAAAACAAGGTAGCTGGCGAAGCGGAGCTTGCTGTTGCCTCGTGTGATAGAAAAGTCAGGCTTGTCTAATACGTTTACGCCATTGCGTACCGCGAAACCTGTGTATTGGTTAGTATCGTTGAACTGAAGATGTCGATTAGAAGCGTTCGCACGATCAGACAGATAAATAGTGAAGTCATTACCAACCGTTTTTTGGATTGCAGCTGCACTTTCGACTTCTTGAAAAGTGAGAATATCAACTTGTGTTTTATCCACATAGTGGGCCAGTTTTTCAAAATCTTGTGGTGTTCTCGAGACTTTACCACCACTTATAGATAACCATTCTATATTCCAGCTGGTTAAGTTGACGGAATTTTGAGCAAATGAAAAAGAACTAAAAAGTAATATCGTCGTAACAAAAAGTGATCGCATTTTGGTCTATTGCACTCCTATCTTTTAGCGCATTCCTTTCCATCCTTTATCCTATAAGACCTCTAAAAAAAGCAAGTGGATTTCGCTCCAATTTTGCAATTTTCACAGTTTTCTTCGCAACTGAGATCAACGCCAATAAGATCGATTTGTTCTTGTTCGCTACCCATTTTTTATTGATCAAAGTCAATGTTTTCAATTGGTGCTTCTCGTTAAATACGCCACAATATATTGTGTCATCAGAATAAGAAATAACCCCATATAGTGTATTTGTGGATAAGTCTGTGAGTATTTTGGGGTAAGGAGAAAAAGTGAAACCAATCGTAATCAAGCGTGACGGCTCAAGAGCTCCGTTTAACAGGGATCGTATTCAAGCAGCAGTAGAAGCTGCAGCGGAAAACAAAGACAAAGATGTCGCCATTTATGCACTAAATGTTGCTCTGGCAGTTGAGTTACAGCTTCAGGATCACGATGAAGTTCACATTCATGAGATTCAAGACTTAGTCGAAAATGAACTCATGCAAGGTCCTTACAAAGCCCTAGCTCGCTCTTACATTGAATACCGCCACGATCGCGATATTGCTCGTGAGAAGCAAAGCGCGCTAACTCGCGAAATTGAAGGTCTGATTGAAGAAAGCAACTTGGATCTAATCAACGAGAACGCGAACAAAGACGGTAAAGTGATTCCGACTCAACGTGACTTGTTGGCTGGTATTGTAGCGAAACACTACGCGAAGACACATATCCTTCCTCGCGATGTAGTTCAAGCGCACGAAGTAGGTGATATTCACTACCACGATTTGGATTACGCTCCGTTCTTCCCAATGTTTAACTGTATGCTTATCGATCTTAAAGGCATGCTAACGCACGGCTTTAAAATGGGTAACGCTGAGATTGATACTCCTAAATCAATTTCGACAGCAACAGCAGTAACGGCACAGATCATTGCTCAAGTAGCGAGCCACATATACGGCGGTACAACCATCAACCGTATTGATGAAGTACTAGAACCGTACGTAATGACAAGCTACGAGAAACACCTAGAGATCGCAAAAGAGTGGAACATTGCTGAGCCAGAAGAGTTCGCAAAATCACGCACTGAGAAAGAGTGTTACGACGCGTTCCAATCTCTAGAATACGAAGTAAACACACTGCACACGGCGAACGGGCAAACCCCATTCGTTACGTTTGGTTTTGGTCTTGGTACAAGCTGGGCATCACGCCTTATCCAGAAGTCTATTCTGAAGAACCGTATTGCAGGTCTAGGTAAGAACCGTAAAACAGCGGTATTCCCTAAACTTGTATTCGGCATCAAAGATGGCTTGAACCACAAATCAGAAGATCCAAACTACGACATCAAGCAACTTGCGCTTGAGTGTGCGTCTAAGCGTATGTACCCAGACATTCTTAACTACGACAAAGTAGTAGAAGTAACTGGTTCATTCAAAACGCCAATGGGCTGTCGTAGCTTCCTTGGTACTTACGAAGAGAACGGCGAACTGATTCACGAAGGTCGTAACAACCTTGGTGTAGTAAGCTTGAATCTTCCTCGTATCGCTATCCGTGCAAACGGCAGTGAAGAGAAATTCTACGAGCTTCTAAACGATCGTCTACGTCTTGCTCGCAAAGCGCTAGAAACACGTATCTCTCGTCTAGAAAACGTGAAAGCACGTGTTGCTCCGATCCTTTACATGGAAGGTGCGTGTGGTGTTCGCCTGAAAGCTGACGACTCAATCGCAGATATCTTCAAGAACGGTCGTGCGTCTATTTCTCTTGGTTACATCGGTGTACACGAGACAATTAACGCGCTATTCGGTACAGAAGCGCACGTTTACGATGACGCTGTTCTGCGTGAAAAAGCAGTAGCAATCATCAAGCACCTGAAAGACACAGTAAACGGCTGGGCGGAAGATACTGGTTACGGTTTTAGCCTATACGCAACGCCAAGTGAAAACCTATGTAGCCGTTTCTGCCGCATCGACGCGAAAGAGTTTGGCGTCATTGAAGGCGTAACAGACAAAGGTTACTACACCAACAGCTTCCACCTAGATGTTGAGAAGAAGGTGAACCCATACGACAAGATCGACTTTGAGATGCCTTACCCAGAAATCTCAAGCGGCGGCTTTATCTGTTACGGCGAGTTCCCGAACATGCAACGTAACGTCGAAGCACTAGAAAACGTATGGGACTACAGTTACACCCGCGTACCTTACTACGGTACAAACACACCAATTGATGAGTGTTACGAGTGTGGCTATAACGGTGAGTTTGACTGTACAAGTAAAGGCTTCACTTGCCCAAGCTGTGGCAACCATGACTCAACCAAAGTGTCAGTGACACGTCGTGTTTGTGGCTACCTAGGCAGCCCAGATGCACGTCCGTTTAACTTCGGTAAGCAAGAAGAAGTGAAGCGTCGAGTTAAACACCTGTAAGGTTTACTTAAGCTCAAACCCAATAATGAAAATCAACCTGTCGTGGGTTGATTTTCTTTTCTAGCCAGCAAAACAAGGCACGATTATGAACTACCACCAATACTATCCAATTGACGTTGTTAACGGACCAGGTACACGCTGCACGCTATTTGTGTCGGGCTGTGTACACCAGTGCCGCGGCTGTTATAACCAGTCGACGCAACGCTTGGATTCTGGTGTGTTTTTCACGCAAGAAGCGGAAGACAAAATCATTGCAGACCTAAACGACACGCGCATCAAACGCCGCGGTTTATCTCTGTCCGGTGGTGATCCTTTGCATCCAGCAAACGTGCCGCACATTCTTAAGCTTGTAAAACGCGTAAGAGAAGAGTGCCCAGGCAAAGATATTTGGGTTTGGACAGGTTACACGCTTGAAGAGTTAGACGATGCGCAGCGTGAAGTAACGCAGTACATTGACACATTAATCGATGGCAAATACGAGCAAGATAAACGAGACCTCAATCTAGAATGGCGAGGCAGCTCGAATCAAATTATCCATCGATTCACTGAGCTTTAAGCGTTCCAACTCAAGAAAAGCCAAATATAAAAAGGGCACATTCGGATATTTCGAATGTGCCCTTTTGGTGTGAGTTCTTTTAAAGCTTTGATTGATGAAATCGTGCGGTGTGAGGGTTAACTCAACAACTATAGCACAACGCTTCAGTTACGCTGTCACACTGGAGTCATCATCAACCATGTTATTAATCCATCGCTTAGATTGAATTCGGTGAGTCGTTAGAATGCCTTTTACTAATTCTTCGACCAGTAGGGACATCAACACCCAATGCAGTGGTAAACCTAACACCATCCCAGTGTAGTAGGTAAGCGGAATACCAATCGCCCATTGACCAAACGTGTCGATGAAAATGCTATAGCGAATATCAGCGCCACTCTTTAATACGCCTCCAATACCAACCATATTAAACACGCGCAGTATCATGCCTAATGCGAGCACCAAACATACATTCAACGCCATTTGTGTGTCTGTGAGCGGGCTCATCTCTAACAAATTCAAAATCAAAGGCGAGCAAATCCATACGGCAAAGAACAAAATGGTTGCCAACACTGCGCTAGTTAATACATACCACCAAGCCGTTTTCTCTACACGGTCATATTGCTGAGCGCCAATGTCATTCCCCAGCAGTACAGACGCGGCAACAGCGAATCCCATAAAGGTTGAAATCAACACGCCTTCAATCGGAGATAAGAACGAGATAATCGCCAGTTCTGTTACGCCCAACTGACCGTAAATGATGCTGTAGACAATCAAACCGCCAGTCCACAACGCATCGTGGATCAGCATTGGCATAGAAACTTTGAAATATTTGTTTCGATACTTCTTGACTGTACCTTCACGCCAATCTGAACGAGTAGGGAGCAGATGTGAATACCGACGCCAAAAGAAGTAAACCAGCACCGCAGTTTGGAAAAAGCGCGAAATAAAAGTCCCCACTGCTGCGCCAAATACGCCCCATTGCGGGAAACCGAGTAAGCCAAAGATCAAAACCGCATTAAGGAAAATGTTCACGATGATAGCGGCAATACTGACGTAAGTCGGCATCTTTGCCTCACCGACGGATCTCAACACCGATTCAATAGGCACAACAACTGCCGTGCCTATCAAACTCAAACCTGTGACGACTAAGTATTCTCTCGCATAGCCAACATACTCAGGATCGTCCGCCATAAAAGAGACGATTTCTTTGTCATAAACCACGTACAGCCAAATGAATGGCAAAGTCACTACCAGCGAAATAAACCAGGATTGGGCGAGTGTTCGTCTTATTCCTGCAAGGTTTCCCGAGCCATAATATTGAGAGGCTAAAACCGTTACTGCACCACACAATCCAAACACCACGGCGAGATTAAAGAAAAAAATTCGGTTACCAACGCCAACAGCTGCTGTTGCAGATTCACCTAACTGACTCACCATAAAAATATCGATGGCACCGAGTAACGAAAACAGCATGGATTGCAGTGACACAGGTACACCGATCGCAATCAATTTTTTCCAAAATGCTTTGTCTATGTATTGACGTGTTAAGAGCATCGCATTTCTCCTCTAAGAACAATGCGAGTAGTTTATCCGTATGATTTTGCGGTGTATTTTTCAAAGACATCCAAAAGTTTTGTCAAACTATCCAGTCTTTATCGATGCTTTGATAAAACACGTTTGCCTTGAGTGCATTTGTGAGTTGTCGTCCCATGGAAGAAAAACAAGAACGCTACGCTATTTCAGATAAGACCTATCAAGAATTTGTCGATCACACTCGAGTACTTGCCCTCGAAGAAAGAGGGATCGTCCAATGCGGCATCGCGACTTGCCGAGATTTCTTTTCGGTTTATCGCAAAAACCAGAAGAAACACATGTTGCTTTACACGGTTCGTGGCAAAGGCTGGTTGGAGAGCGGAGCTTGTCGTTATGAACTTGAGCCAGGATCGTTAGTGATCGTGCCAGCAGGCATTGAAAATGGCTTCGGGATGGAAGATGAAACATGGCAAATCGCTTGGGTTTTCCTTTCACAAGATAAAGAATGGCCAATGGTTAATGAAGAGATCGAGTACCAACTGACCCCTGCACCAGAAGTGCTGTATTCCTGCATTCAAACTCTACTGCGCAGTATCAACTTGCCTATTGACTACGGAGGTGAGGTAGGAGCTCACAGCGTTGCTCAGTTAGAGCTTATGCTAAATATGCCACACTCAGATTCCCTTTCGCGTAATCAATTAAAACTACGACGTGTGTTCGATCTAGTGCAACGGCAACTTCATAAAGATTGGACAGTTGAACAACTCGCGGCGTTATATCCTTGTTCTGAGCCGCACCTTCATCGTTTAACTCAGCAACAATTTGGAAGAAGTCCCATAGCACATCTCACACGCATGCGGATGGAATATGCAGCTCGATTGTTGCGTTCGACAGAATGGTCAATTCAACACATTGGTGAAATCGTTGGGTATCCTACTAGTGCGAACTTCAGTACCCGTTTTAAAGCCTGGTCGAGCATGACCCCACGTGAATTTAGAAAGAACGGTAAACTTGACTCAAACTCGGATGAGTGAATCGTTCTTTTTATAACCGATTGAGATCATAAAACGCGTTGGTTCCCAGTATTTTGTCCTCTAATTGATGAAATCCGTTAAAAATCCTTTCGCCATTTTTAACGAAAGTGTTACCGTGAGGGTCGATACTTGAATTTCAAAGGGTTATGACTTTCATGCTTTCTAATCTACCAACTCCTGTATTAGATCCTATTTTATCTCTTTCCGTCGCATATCGCGGCGATGAGCGTCCGAACAAGGTTGACCTTGGTATTGGCGTATACAAAAACAGCGCTGGCGAAACACCAATCATGAAAGCCATTCAAATGGCACAAGAAGTGGTCGTCGAGAACCAAAAGACCAAATCTTATGTTGGTCTTGCAGGCTGTGAAGAATTCAACCAAAGCATGATCGATCTCCTTCTAACGGGAACGTCAGCCACAGATCGCGTTGCTGCTATTCAAACGCCTGGGGCAAGTGGTGCATTGCGTATGCTGGGTGACCTAATGAAGGTCGCACAACCAGATACGACGGTTTGGATTTCAAACCCTAGCTACGTAAATCACAAACCAGTGATGGAAGCTGCTGGGCTGAAAGTGAAGTTCTACCATTACTTCTCTCCAGAAAGCAAGCAAGTCGATACAGCAAAAATGCTCGAAGACCTATCTAAAGCAGGCCCTTCTGATGTAGTTCTTCTCCATGGTTGTTGCCACAACCCAACGGGTGCAGATATTGATTTTTCAGCGTGGCAGGCAATCACTGAGCTTTCTCAAAAGAATGGTTTTACTCCGTTTGTAGATATTGCTTACCAAGGTTTTGGTGACGGTTTAGAAGAAGACGCAAAAGGTCTTCGCTTTATGGCTGACAACGTTGAAGAAATGCTGATCACGACTTCTTGTTCTAAAAACTTTGGTTTGTACCGTGAACGTACTGGTGCAGCGATTGTGATCGGTAAGAATGCAAAAGATGTGGCGAATGCGAAAGGTAAACTGCTTACGCTAGCACGTTCAACATACACTATGCCGCCAGATCACGGCGCAGCATTAGTAAAAACCATTCTTCAAGATGCAAACCTCACTTCCGTTTGGAAACAAGAATTGAACGAAATGCAGCAGCGCTTGTTGAATCTTCGTCAAACTTTGTGTAACGAATTGAGAAACAACCATAATACAGATCAATTTGATTTCATTGAGAGTCACAAAGGCATGTTTACTGTGCTAGGCTTTAGTGAAAACCAAATGGCGCAACTGCGTGAAGATTATGGCATTTATGGTGTCGGTGATGGTCGTATCAACATCGCTGGTTTAACCGAAACTCATATTCCTTACGTTGCTGACGCGATCCAAAAAATATCTCAACGTTAATTGGGAGAGTTAATGAAGAACTGGAAACTGATTCTGCCGCTAATGATGAGCGGCGGTCTTATTGCTTGTACGTCGACACCGACGACCACTGAACCTGTTGAGCCAGAAAAACCAGTCGTGGAGCAACCGGTAGAAAAACCGGATGTAAAACCAGAAGTAGACACAAAACCTGAGCTGAAGCCCGAACAAAAACCGGAAACTAAGCCTGAGAAGAAACCCGATCCTAAACCGGCAAAACCACCACAGGCAAAGAAAACACCTGATGGCATGTTGATCCTTGGTTCGGAAGAGTGGGTTTATGTACCAGACATTGACCAAACATTTAAAGGTCGCGTCGATACCGGCGCAACCACATCATCAATCAGCGCGACAGAAATAGTGCCGTTTGAACGAGATGGTAAAGACTGGGTTAAGTTCAAAATCGATATTAATGGTAAAGCGAGCAAAGAGTTCAAGTTACCTGTCGAGCGTTGGGCAAAAGTTCGTCAATCCTCTTCAGAAGAAGTAGATAAGCGCGCTGTTGTTGTGGCTTACATTCAAGTTGGTGATCTAAAAGAGAAAACGGAATTCACACTGGCTGAGCGAGGCCACATGAATTTCCCAATCCTGCTTGGTCGAAGCTTCTTCCGCGACGTTGCTGTTGTGGACGTATCTAAGAAGTATGTTCAAAACAAGCCAAGCGGTAAGTAACTGAAGACGTTCTGTTTAAATTAACGACAAAAAGCCTCTCACACGCGAGAGGCTTTTTACTTTTTTATCAATGGATTATTTTCTAAAATGGCGGCGGTTAGTAGGCAAAGCGCGCAGATAGAACAAGTTGTTGACCGTAAGTACCATTGTTTTTTAAGTCAGCGCCAAGCGACAGTTGTTGTGTCGAGTGAAAACGAGCGCCTAAATTGTAGATAGTTTTAGAATCATCGTTATCAATCAGCTGACCAATGCGACCATGTAGTTCGATGTTCTGCATAAACCAAATGCGCGTACCGATGTTGACTTCCGTCTTCCACTCATCACCATCGCCATTGTCTTTTTTGATGTTGTGAACCAGCATCTGACCATAAATGTCTGCAAACTGACCAGCAGGGCCATTAAAACCAATACCGCCAGCAAGATCCCAATCGCCACTGAATTCACTATCAGCACGACCAACAAAATGGGTGTTTTCAGTGAAGTACGTTGTGACCTCACCACCAAACGTACCTGGGCTGGTACCCATGCGGAATTCCATTGTGTTGTAGTTGAAATTGTTTGCGTGAGCAGAAAGTGGCAAAACAGCGCACAAACCAAAGGCAGCAACCTTTAGAGCTTTACCTAGCATGGGTGTCTCCGGGCAAGAAAAATAATACGAACGAAAAAAAGGTCTGCAAAATGCAGACCAATATTTACAAAATATCATTTCAGGTGTTTCCCGTCACCTTAAACACTAGGACAGAGTGCTTATGATCATGGTGATGACGCCCAATTAAGCGGCAAGAGAGCTGTGCTTACATCACCACTAAGTGTTCAACTTCGATCTCTGGCTTGCTACCACCTTCAAACTCACCAAACAGACGAACTTTTGTGGTCTGGTCAATTGGCGTCGCTAGACGGATGTCGTCGTCCAACTCAACCATAATCTCGCCAGAGCCATCGCTAAAGATAAACTGGTCTGAACGTGTTTGACGAAGTAGGTTGCCTTCTACGACAACGTCTTTCTCAGTGAACATGCTTGAGTCTTTAATCAATGCATCGACTTTTTCAACAGTGACAGGGCCATTAAATTGAATGTTTGATTGACCGTGGTTGTGGTCTTTAGCCATTGCAACAGTAGGAGCGATAGCAAGTGCAGCGATAGTAGCGATAACAGTGTTTTTCATAATTTGGTTTCTCTATTAAGGTGTTCGTTTTGATGGTGCTATTAAAACAAACCTTATTTGAACCATTACTGATTCGAACATTCATATTCGATTCATTTTCTTGAGTCCTATGCTGAGATAACGTTATGATTGTTCACCTTCTTTTTTCTCTTATTAAACGTTCATGAAATCACCAATCCCTTCATTAATGGTTCAAGGCACAACTTCAGATGCCGGAAAAAGCGTCCTTGTGGCAGGTTTATGCCGTGTGTTAGCTCGTAGAGGGATAAAAGTTGCCCCGTTCAAGCCACAGAACATGGCTTTAAACAGTGCAGTAACGAAAGATGGCGGTGAGATTGGACGTGCTCAAGCCGCTCAAGCGCAAGCCTGCAACGTCGAGCCTACGGTTCATATGAACCCTGTGTTGATTAAGCCAAACAGCGATACGGGCGCTCAAATCATCTTACAAGGTAAAGCATTGTCCAATATGGACGCTGTCGGCTTTCACGATTACAAAAAAGTCGCAATGGGCACGGTATTAGACTCTTTCTCTAAACTGACCGAAGAATTCGAATCAGTGATGATTGAAGGCGCTGGCAGTCCAGCAGAAATCAACTTAAGAGAAAATGATATCGCCAACATGGGATTTGCCGAGGAAGCGGACGTTCCCGTCATTATTATTGCGGATATTGACCGCGGTGGCGTGTTTGCCCATCTTTACGGGACACTAGCGTTATTATCCGAATCTGAACAAGCGCGCGTTAAAGGTTTCGTAATTAATCGCTTCCGTGGCGACATCGCTTTGCTTGAATCTGGTCTGGATTGGTTAGAAGAAAAAACTGGCAAGCCTGTACTCGGAGTATTGCCGTACCTTCACGGTTTAAACCTTGAAGCAGAAGATGCTATTACGGATCAGCAAGAGCTATCTTCACAAGTTAAACTCAATGTCGTGGTACCAGTTTTAACGCGCATTAGTAACCATACTGATTTTGATGTATTGCGTCTTAATCCAGACATTAACCTTCGCTACGTTGGCAAAGGTGAGAAGATCGATAAAGCCGATCTCGTTATCTTGCCGGGCACTAAATCAGTCCGAGACGATTTGGATTATCTACGTAGCCAAGGGTGGGACAAAGACATTCAACGCCACATCCGCTTGGGCGGCAAAGTCATTGGCATCTGTGGTGGCTACCAGATGCTTGGCAACTTAATTGATGACCCAAATGGCGTAGAGGGCCAGCCTGGTATTAGTGAAGGCCTTGGTTTGTTAGACATCACCACAACTCTAACCGATAGCAAACAGCTTACAAACACACAAGCAGAGCTTTCTCTTAACGGTAAAAAAGCCAATGTTAAGGGTTATGAAATCCATGTGGGAAGAAGTGAAGTGCAGGGTGCTCAACCTATCCAGTTAAATTCTGGCGAAGCAGAAGGCGCGCTTAGTGAATGTGGCCAAATTATGGGAACCTACCTACACGGGTTCTTCGATGAGGCAGATGTCTTGAGCCTTGTGTCAGAATGGGTAAACGGCACTCAAATCAAACAACAAGACTTTGAACAGCTCAAAGAACAGGGCATTAATCGAATTGCAGATGCGATAGAACAACATATGAATCTTGACTTTCTGTTCAAATAAAACCAGTTTTTAACTGTCTGAAGCATAAATAAAAGTGGAGATTGCTTTCCACTTATTCACCTTCTGCCTGTCTAGCACCGGAGTGTTTTTATGAAAGCATGGAAAATTCATGCTTGCCTAGTGGCAATATTGAGCGTTTCATCAGCAGCAAACGCGGCAACTGACTTAAAAATTTATGCAGCGTCGTCAATGACTAATGCGATTGATGATATTGCTCAAAAATTCGAGCAAAAATACGATGTATCAGTCACACCTGTATACGGTGGTTCATCATCCATCGCTCGCCAAATTCTAAATGGCGCACCGGCCGATGTGTTTATCTCTGCAAACACTAAATGGATGAACTACCTAGTAAAATCAAAAGCAGTAAGGGGTGACAATGTCACTAATTTAGTGCGAAATTCACTCGTTGTCATTGCGCCGCAAGATAGCCGTATTACAACATTTGATTTCTCTGATGCTGATGCTTGGAATAAGGCGTTAGACGGCAATCGCCTTGCTTTAGGCAATCCAGTGTCCGTTCCTGCTGGAATGTATGCAAGAGAGTCTTTAACTAACCTTGGCGTGTGGAAAGTACTAGAACGCCAAATTGCTCCAGCAAAGAACGTTCGTCTTGCACTTGCATTAGTAGAGCGAGCGGAAGCCCCGTTGGGAGTGGTCTACAAAACGGATACACAATTGACAACTAAGGTAAAAATAGTTGGAGAATTTGCAAGCGACACCCACGCAGACATCGTTTACCCAGCCGCGATTGTGAAAGACTCAATACAATCAAAACAATTCTTCCAGTACTTGAAGTCGGATGAAGCAAAACAAGTCTTTGCTCATTACGGTTTTCAATAAAAAGGGATCAGAGTGTCAGAACTTGAATACCAAGCCTTAATGCTAAGCCTAAAAGTCGGCGCCTATGCCGTCGTTTGGTTGATTCCATTAGGTGTTGCTCTCGCTTGGTTACTGTCTAGAAAAGAGTTTATCGGTAAGTCCATATTAGATAGCTTGATTCATCTTCCACTCGTATTACCCCCTGTGGTTATTGGTTACTTGCTACTGATCTCTCTTGGTCGTCAAGGATACTTAGGTGGGTGGCTATATGAACACTTTGGTTTAATATTCAGTTTCAACTGGAAGGGGGCCGTCATCGCCTGTATCGTCGTGGCCTTACCATTGATGGTCCGTTCGGTCCGATTGAGTTTAGATACCGTCGACCCCAAATTAGAACACGCAGCATCAACCCTCGGAGCGTCGCCGTTAAAAGTCTTTGTCACAATTACGCTTCCGTTAACTATTCCTGGAATCATTACTGGTACCATGCTCTCGTTTGCACGCAGTTTAGGAGAGTTCGGTGCCACTATCAGCTTCGTTTCGAACATACCAGGGGAAACGCAAACCATCCCACTAGCCATGTACAACTTTATAGAAACGCCTGGTGCTGAAATGGAAGCCGCACGCTTGTGCATTATTTCTATTGCCTTAGCTCTATCGACGTTAATGATCTCAGAATGGTTAAATCGTAAAGCCGCAGCGCGTCTGGGAGCCAAGCAATGAGTATAGAAATTCAATTTAAACAATCACTTGGTGAAACCAACTTTGATATCAACTTGTCATTACCGCGTAACGGAATAAGTGCGCTATTTGGTCGCTCCGGCGCCGGAAAAACTACCCTAATTAACGTTATTAGTGGATTAGTCACACCACAGCAAGGCAAAGTGGCGATTGGCGAGCACATCCTTTTCGATAGTGATGCGGGTATTAATCTACCGACGCATAAGCGCAAAATTGGTTATGTATTTCAAGATTCTCGCTTGTTTCCGCATTATTCAGTAAAAGGAAACTTGCTCTATGGTGTTGTGGAAAAAGATGAAGAGTATTTCGATAAGGTCACGGAATTACTTGCTATTAAACCACTGTTAAAACGCTTTCCAGTCTCTTTGTCGGGCGGTGAAAAGCAACGTGTAGCCATTGCGCGAGCACTGCTTTCTAAGCCTAATCTGCTTTTGATGGATGAGCCTTTGGCTTCCTTAGATATGCCACGTAAGCGAGAAGTCATGCCGTTTTTGGAAGAGCTTTCTGAACAAGTAAACATTCCTATTGTTTATGTGACGCACAGCTTACAGGAAATTCTTCGTTTAGCGCAGCATCTGTCGATTCTCGATAAAGGTCGAATCATGACGTCGGGTAAACTAGAGGATGTTTGGGCATCTCATGCTATGCGTCCTTGGCAGTCTTTCTCTGACCACAGTAGTTTATTCGAAGGGAAGATTGCGAACCACCATGAAAAATACGCGCTGACATGTGTAAAGCTCGCGCCAAATGCTTGTTTATGGGTACAAAAAGTCGACGGTGAACCAGGTACGTCAATCCGTCTTCAAGTTCGTGCCAATGATGTCTCAATCGCCTTAGAGAAACCTGTATCCACATCCATTCGTAATGTACTGCCTGCTACCGTCGCATCAATTGAAGAGTTCAATGCTGGCGAAGACAAACAAAGTATTACGGTATCACTGAAATTAGATACTGACTGCCATTTATGGGCGACTATCACGCCTTGGGCATTAGATGACTTGAATTTAAAAGTCGGGGATGCGGTGTTTGCGCAGGTGAAAGGGGTCAGTGTGACACAACGAGACATTGCATTAGCGCATCACTAATTGACCAACTAGCGATGATAAAAAAGGCCGCGATTGCGGCCTTAAACTTAATAGGAGTAAATGGGAAGAATTACTTCGCAAATACTTCTTTAAATTCGCGCTTAAGAAGAGGATCGCGACGCGCTTTCTTAAGTTGCTTAACCATGTCTTTCACACAGTTGTGAAGGACATTGTCAAGAAGTTGAGAGCGGTAGTCTTCTTTGTCTTCATCTGTCATGTTCTCTGGCAGATTTAGAGTCGGGAATTCTTCCATTACGTTTAGACCAGCGAACGCTTGGCCAACCGATACTAGAGCGTGGAACTGCTCGAAGTTGTCCAGAATGTTTTGTGCACTTGCAGGCATTTCGTCCCAAGACGCACGAACAGCTTCTTCAGACACTTCATGGATAGAGGTAACCATCTCAAACATTTGCTCAGGAACTTCGTCAAATTCGATAACTTTACGCAGTTCAGGAGAAATAGTTTCTAGATCGATTTTTTTGCTTTCGTTGTTAGTTGCTTCTGACATGGTGTGTCTCTCGTTACAAAAGGCGGGAATATTAATACCAAATGCATCAAATAGCTACCATAAGAAGCATTTGATTCCGTGACCACTCAACAAAAAAATATAGCACTAAATGAGTGGCGTAATGCAACAAACTCGTGAGTATGATATATGTTTAATAAAGACTTATAAAAGAATGGGACGCGCTATGCAACCGACAGGGACATCTATGCGCATTCTACTGGTTGATGACGTTCAGCTGGATCGAATGCAGTTGGCTATCCGTTTAAAGCAGCAAGGTCACATCGTTAAAGCAGTAGGAAGCGGTCTAGAAGCTTTGAATACTTACGAAAGTTTTGATCCAGAGCTTGTGTTGCTTGATATCGCCATGCCTGATATGAATGGCTTTGAAGTTTCACTTCATATCAGAGAGACATTCCCAGACTGGATCCCAATCATCTTCCTAAGTAGCCATGAAGAGCCTGAAATGATCGCGAAAGCCATCGAGGCCGGTGGAGATGATTACCTTATTAAACCGGTCGATAAGCTTGTCCTTAATTCTAAGCTAATGGCAATGCAGCGTATCGCGCACATGCGCCGAGAGCTAAAACAAGCAACGGCCCAGCTAGAAGAAATGAATTCACGTTTGCAACAACAAGCCAATGAAGATGGCCTTACTAAGTTATACAACCGTCGCTACATAGATCAAAAGCTGGAAACCATGATTGCGTGGCACGGCCGTCATCATATGCCAATGGCGCTGATTCTTCTTGACGTCGACTTCTTTAAACCTTTCAATGACAACTACGGACACATAGAAGGGGATCGCTGTCTCCAAGCCATTGCGAATCAACTTAAAGCAACATTTTGTCGTTCTGGTGAGTATGTAGGGCGTTATGGTGGTGAAGAGTTTGTGATTTTACTGAACAGTACCGATGCAAAAACAGCAGAAAGAGAAGCGGAACGCGTTCAAGAAGCCATGTACTTCCTCGATTACCCGCATGCGTATTCAAGCATTGCAAATAGAGTGACAGTGTCACAGGGCGTGTTTGCTTTCCAACCAACAGGGAAAGACAATATTACAGAGCTATACGCAACGGCAGACAGAGCGCTCTATTCCGCAAAATCCTTAGGAAGAAATACTTATACCGTGGTTAATGCAAGTTGATTCAAATAGTTAAAGTTATGAAGTCTATGGTGACATTGTCACTTATTTCTAGTATCTGTTACGCAAACCCGGTGCAGCACACATTGCAAAAACAGTTTGAACGCAACTTTGCAATCGGAATTGTGCTGTCCGACAGTGATGTATTTACTTTAGGTTTTCACGACTTCGATCCAAACAAATACCTCAATATTGATAACGAAGATATCGGCACTCAGGACTCTGTTGACTTAAGAAAACAAGTAGCGCTTACGACACTCCCTTATCATTTATCTCTCGCTGAGAACGCAGACTCTTCGGTAAAATATGACCTTAAAGGTCGTTTTTATGCGTTAGGTATTGACCAAAACGTGGCGGTCAATGAGGACAAAATACCGGACAGAAACAAAGAATTGATACTTGGGGCTTATACTGAGATTGAGCGACAAAACCAGCTTACTGAACATTTATCCCTGAGTGGAGCCGCAGGTGCCCACTTAATGTATTACCGAAACGAGTATTCCTACCGTAGTGATGCGCTCGATAACCTCAAGCCTTATATTGAAGGTGTTTACCTCAATACCGATGCTTGGGCGTTGGTCGGAGAGGTCAACGCGGAGATCAAGTACCTCGAAAATGAAAATTGGGGGAAATGGTACGTTTGGTCGTCGCCACATTACTTCTATGGAATGGGTTGGGGCGAAGGAAACCATGGCGATGTAGGAAACCCAGAAGGCTGGTATTGGGTGAACGGTGTCAAATTGTTTTACGACATCACCAAAGTGGGCAGAACCGTTCAGTCTGTATACACCAGTTTCAATCGAGTTGATGTTGGCGGTGATACGAGTAAGCCGATGAATACCTCACACTACTATGAAGCAAGCTTTGGTTGGTTAATGACACCACCGTTCAAAAGCGATTGGATTGATAACATAGGTCTCGGCCTGTCAGTCAATTACGGCAGTGCACTAAAAGGCGGAAGCCTTGTTTTGTTCTTTAATCAGGAGTAATTCCGCAATGGCAAAGAAAACCATTGCATTTCCTCACTCGGCGAGCCAAAATCGCGCCCCATTTTGCTTAATAGGAACATAAGCACATAAACCTAGTCATGGAACGACAATAACAAACCTATAAAAGTTATGCGTAAGTTGGCTTGTTTGGCGATGTGTTTCGCCTCTACTTCATCTTATTCCAGCACCGTTGAAAAGCAGCTGCAAAAAGAGTTCGATTATAACTTCGCCTCCAGCATTGTCCTCTCAGACAGTGATGTGTTCACCTTTGGCTTCTCAAACTTTGACCCTAACGAATACCTCAATCTAGATGATGATTCTTTAGGTGATAACGAATCCGTCGATCTTCGGAAGAAAATCTCGGTATTGTCGTTGCCATTCAGTATTCCGGCGAGCAGTTACCGTTATTCCCCATACCAAACAAAGGTAAACGGGCGAGGCTATCTGCTTCCTTCTCAACAAAAAGTGTCCGCGTTAAATGCCGACACACCTGACGACCTCGATGAGCTTGTTTTGGGTGGCTACTTAGAAGTTGAGCAAGAAGCGTATCTGAATCGCAACATCACATTGAGTGCAGCGGCGGGGACGCACATCATGTACTACCAAAATGATTACGCTTATCGTAGTGATACTTTGGAGGATTATCGAGACCAAATTGATGGCATTTACGTCAATACCAACGCGTTAGCGATGGTCGGCGAGCTCAATGCGACACTAAAATACAGCCCTTATGGTCATTTTGGTCAATGGTACTTTTGGTCTTCACCACATTACTTTAACGGCGTTGGTATCAATCTCGGAAAAGGTGACAACGTAATTAATCCCGAAGGCTGGTATTGGGTTAATGGCGTAAAGGTCTTTCATCGTCTAGCGATATGGCAAAACATGGTTCAGTCGTTTTATACCAGCTTCAACCGAGTTGACATAGGTGGCGACACAAAGAAACCGTTAAACACGGATCACTACTATGAAGCGAGTATGGGTTGGCTTATGACACCACCGATTAAAATCCCATTTGTGGTGAACATAGGTGTAGGGATGAGTCTCAACTATGGCAGTGCATTTAAAGGTGGTAGTTTGGTCATGTTCTTCAACCAAGTTTAACGCTTTTCAGATTTCAACGACTCTTGTAAGCAGAAAATAGGACAATTAAGCGTGGCAGAACTTCACACAGTTTCGGCCCGCTTTTTTTGCTTTATACAAGGCGTCATCAGCAAGTTTAATCACGTCTGCTGGATTTCGTGCACTACGGCTGTCAGCAACCCCAAAACTCGCAGTGACAGATACGGTCTTTTTCTTTGAATCAGCACTTCCGCGCTTTTTACGGCCTTGTTTATTGTCATCAGGTCGACTGTCTTGATCGCGCAGAATCATTTCATATTCAGCAATCAGTTCGCGAACTTCTTCCACATGTGTTTCGCAGTCTTCGGTGTACTTACCTTTAAAGACAATGGTGAACTCTTCACCACCAAAACGATACACCTTTGCACCACCTTGTGTCTTCATTAGGCGCGAAGCTACCATCTTTAACACATCATCACCGGTGTCGTGACCGTAGGTGTCATTAAACTTCTTAAAATGATCAACATCCAGCATCGCAATGGTGAACTTACGTCCCATATGCTTAAGGTCCAGATCCAACGCACGACGGCTAGGAATGAGCGTCAAGCTATCAGTAAAAGCCAGTTGATGGCTCGCTGACGTAGAGTAAATGATGATCAATAGGCCCGTTAGCGTAAACATGGTGCTAGAGATATATTGGACGTCGAAGAAGATAAACGTCGCCGAGGCTAACACCATCGCAGAATAAGTCATCGCGTGAATGATCTTATTCTTCTTCAGCACCAAAATACCAAGGAAGCACACAATACCAACGCAATAGAGCACAAGTACTAGAGGAAGTTTGGAAACCTTGGGAACAATAAACAAGATGCCATTGGTCCACTCATCGAATCCACCTTCTACGTAATAGGTCAGCGTCACATAGGACCAAAAGACAAACATAACCAGCACAAAAATGTAGGCTAACGTGGCTTTGGAATCGAAACCTTCTTTATTGAACAGAAACACCGCTAGGAAAGAGACGGGTAAAAGACTCGCTAAAATGGTGAGCTCTAAAAGCGCAGTTCCCGTTTGAAGCGGAACTTGTAGGCGATGTTGGATTACGAAATAGGCAAGTAGCATGGCAATGCAAACCATAGACTCGCGACCTTGCTTGAATGAGTAACACATTAACAGTGCACAGCCCAACAAAATATATGGCAAATTCGAAGCAATGCCCCAGTTAGACTGAGTCATCTGAATGATGCTATCCATACCCAAGCTGATCATACCCAACAGTATAATTGGAAATAGAAACCGAAAGCCTGGAGAGGTCATTAAAGATGAAGCCATCTACTACAAATCACCTGCAAATAGTTGAGTATATCTAAAGAGTTACATTAAGCATTCAATTAATACCGTGTGTGGGCAGTATATATTCTGACGCTTTCAAAACTAACAAGAATACGTGTATTTGCGAATTTTCCAAGTGTTTTACAGTCGATGATTACAAAAAGAGAGAGGTTGATTAAATTAAGACCAATCAACAAGTTGCACGATAGTTGTGACTGCTATAATTTCGTAGTGTTGAGCAAAGGAGAAAAATCGATGCAAATCAGTTCAGATGTACACAATTATATGGAGACCCTCGTAGGGCAAGAACTCTCTTCAGAGCGATACGTCGATCAGTTTGATCATGAACAGTTGGCTGACATCGCTTGCTTGGCGCTGATCCAATTAAAACCAGTTTATATCCGCCATGATATCGATTTTCTGTCTGCTCTACCTGAGCGTAAACTGACGCAGTTTAAAGATAGTGTCTATATCGCGGTAGAAAATGCAGCAGCGATGGTGCAAGAAGATCGACGCACGAATCGTAACAATGATGTACCTGTAATTTTCTCGCATACCAGTTATGATGAAGACAAAGAACTGGATTGGTTTGAGAAGCCAATTCTCAACGTCAACATTAAGTAATGAGTGTCTTAATCAGTCTCAAATAGATAAGGCATGCCCAAGGAGGAATTGTGGGATTCTTTTCGCGCTTGTTTGGTGGTGGTGATAAAACTGCCGCAGTTAAAACCGTAGACCCCGTCGAATATAAAGGCTTTTTGATTTACCAAGAGAGTATTTCAGAAGGTGGTCAGTACCGCATTGCAGGACGGATTGAGAAAGAGTTCGATGGAGAAGTGAAAACCCACCGCTTTATTCGTTCCGACTTGATAGGATCAGTACAAGACGCCAATGAGCTGATGCTGAAAAAAGCGCAGATGTTCATCGACCAAATGGGTGAAAAAATCTTCAATTAAGAACTCACTGCAACTTGATTCGAATCATCTCCAAGAGAGCCATTAGTGTATATGCTGATGGCTCTCTTTCTTTTTATGGCTTAATTACCTGTTAAATTAACCACTTAACATTCATCTGGTTAGACCTCTGTCTAATGGCGCTAATCGTTGTTATTTTTCAGCGCGAAGTAGAGAATTATTCATTACTTAGCGTTATATGTAATGAAATTTAGTATTTTTATTACAAACTACTTGAAGTCATGATGGACGTTCGTTAAAAACAGAAGAATAACAGGGCTGTTAGTCAAGATTTGACTGTGCAAATGGGTGACCCAAAACACCATCATTCGTTTGCGTTTTCTTGCGTAGTAAACAGATAGAAATAAAAAAGAATTAGAGTAGAGCAACGCTCTGTTTTGGGACTAATTATTGATATGTATACAAGGAGTATGCGTTTTGCAAATCGGTGTACCTAGAGAAATACTCGCGGGTGAATCGCGAGTAGCTGCATCACCTAAATCGGTTGAGCAGTTAATTAAGTTGGGGTTCGATGTCGCAATCGAATCACAAGCGGGGGGGCTAGCCAGTTTCGACAATGCGGCTTATGAAGCAGCAGGGGCGACAATTGTATCTAGCGACGAAGTATGGCAATCAGGCTTAATTCTTAAAGTGAATGCGCCTCATGTTGATGAAGAAAATGGCATCGATGAGATCGCATTGTTACAAGATGGCGCAACATTGGTTAGCTTTATCTGGCCAGCGCAAAACGCGGAGTTAATGGAACAGCTCTCAAGCAAGAACATCAACGTTCTCGCAATGGACTCCGTTCCTCGTATCTCACGTGCGCAAGCATTAGACGCACTCTCTTCTATGGCTAACATCGCCGGTTACCGCGCAGTGGTTGAAGCTGCTCATGAATTCGGTCGTTTCTTCACTGGCCAAATTACTGCCGCTGGTAAAGTACCACCAGCTAAAGTGTTAGTTGCTGGTGCAGGTGTCGCTGGACTTGCAGCAATCGGTGCGGCTGGTAGCCTTGGCGCGATCGTTCGTTCTTTCGACGTTCGTCCTGAAGTGAAAGAACAAGTCGAATCGATGGGCGCTGAGTTCCTGACGGTAGATTTCAAAGAAGACTCAGGCTCAGGTGACGGTTACGCCAAAGAAATGTCTGATGAGTTCAACAAGAAAGCGGCTGAGCTATACGCTGAGCAAGCGAAAGATGTTGATATCATCATCACTACGGCGCTAATTCCTGGCCGCCCAGCACCGACGTTGATCACCAAAGAAATGGTCGACAGCATGAAAGCGGGCAGCGTGATCGTTGATCTGGCGGCTGCCAATGGCGGTAACTGTGAATATACAGAAAAAGACAAAGTCATCACGACAGCCAATGGCGTAAAAATCGTTGGTTACACTGACATGGTAGGCCGTCTGCCAACGCAATCTTCTCAGCTCTACGCAACCAACCTTGTAAACCTTCTAAAACTGTTGTGCAAAGAGAAAGATGGCAACATCGATATCGACTTTGAAGACGTTGTGTTACGTGGTGTGACCGTCGTGAAAGAAGGCGAAATCACTTGGCCAGCACCACCGATTCAAGTTTCTGCTCAACCACAAGCAAAAACCCAAGAACCGGTCAAAAAAGAGCCGAAAGTTGAAGAGCCAACTTCACCAGTTAAGAAATTCGCACCACTGGTTATTGGTTTGGGTGCGTTTGGCTGGGTTGCATCAGTCGCTCCGGCTGCATTCCTATCACACTTCACCGTTTTCGTATTGGCGTGTGTGGTAGGTTACTACGTAGTTTGGAACGTGACTCACGCACTGCATACACCACTTATGTCGGTAACAAACGCGATTTCCGGCATCATCGTAGTGGGTGCGCTACTGCAAATTGGTCAAGGTAATGGTGTAGTTACCTTCCTATCATTCATTGCTGTTCTCATTGCAAGCATAAACATCTTTGGTGGCTTTACCGTGACCAAACGTATGCTTGAAATGTTCCGCAAAGACAAATAATAGGAGTTACCAATGTCTGCAGGATTAGTACAAGCGGCATACATTATTGCTGCGCTATTTTTCATCTTAAGTCTCGCGGGACTTTCTAAACAAGAATCAGCACGAAATGGTAACTACTACGGTATTGCTGGTATGGCAATTGCGCTTATTGCGACAATTTTCAGCCCAAGTGCCGAAGGCTTTGCATGGGTCATCATCGCGATGGTGATCGGTGGTGGTATTGGTATCCACTACGCGAAGAAAGTAGAAATGACAGAAATGCCAGAATTGGTTGCGATTCTACATAGCTTCGTGGGTATGGCCGCGGTACTTGTTGGTTACAACAGCTACCTAGAGCCACCAGCACCAGTATCAACAGATCTTGCTGGTATTCACGCAGAGCACGTTATCCACCTTGTAGAAGTATTCCTTGGTGTGTTCATCGGTGCGGTAACCTTTACTGGTTCTATCGTAGCGTTTGGTAAGCTTCGTGGGATCATTTCTTCTTCACCACTTAACCTACCTCACAAACACAAGATGAACCTCGCTGCGATCGTTGTTTCAACACTGCTTATGATTTACTTCGTAAAAGCAGACGGCAGCATGTTCGCACTGATCTTGATGACACTGATTGCTTTTGCATTCGGTTACCACTTAGTGGCATCAATCGGTGGTGCAGATATGCCAGTTGTTGTTTCAATGCTGAACTCATACTCCGGTTGGGCGGCTGCGGCAGCAGGCTTCATGCTAGCAAACGATCTATTGATCGTGACTGGTGCGCTGGTTGGTTCTTCAGGTGCCATCCTTTCTTACATCATGTGTAAAGCAATGAACCGATCGTTTGTAAGCGTAATTGCAGGCGGCTTCGGTCAAGAAGTAGTGATTTCAAGTGATGAAGAACAGGGGGAACATCGCGAAACATCAGCTGAAGAAGTTGCTGAAATGCTGAAAAACTCGAAGTCCGTAATCATCACCCCAGGATACGGGATGGCAGTGGCACAAGCTCAATACCCAGTACATGAGATCACAGACAAGCTACGAGCTCAAGGCATTGAAGTTCGCTTTGGTATTCACCCAGTAGCTGGCCGTCTACCTGGTCACATGAACGTTCTATTGGCTGAAGCGAAAGTACCGTATGACATCGTACTAGAAATGGACGAAATCAATGACGACTTCCCAGCAACAGATACGGTTCTGGTCATCGGCGCAAACGACACAGTAAACCCAGCGGCACTAGAAGATCCAAACAGCCCGATTGCTGGTATGCCAGTATTAGAAGTTTGGAATGCGCAAAATGTCATCGTATTCAAGCGTTCAATGAATACAGGTTACGCAGGCGTTCAAAACCCACTGTTCTTTAAAGAGAATACATCGATGTTGTTCGGTGATGCGAAAGAGAGCGTAGAAGCAATCTCCAAAGCACTGTAAGCGTAGGGGACATCAGCATCTGCTTCGAATGGAAGTATTTGCTTTAAAACTCATCAAGGCCAGCATTCGCTGGCCTTTTTTTGTGGGCTTTCAATGTTATAGTACTGCAAATCCTTAAGCTGCCTAATGTCATTTGTTTTTAGATTGATGTATAGTTCTGGCTAATGTAACAAGTACCGGTAACAGTTTGATTAAACAGTTTTTGCTCCGTTCTGCCTTAATGCTGCCACTTTTCTCGGCAAGCGCATTTGCAGATTCATTACCAGAACGAATAGATACGTTTACAGAGCTATTTAATTATGAAGTGGCCCTTAAATCGTATGACATACGCATACTGCAATCAAACTACCCAACCAAATTGCTTTCACCGGACTCAATGTTGCCACAAACGGCCGATTATCCGCTAAAAGACATTCAACAGCTGTATCGCCTGGCGAACACATGTCGCGGAAAACTGCCGTTAAGTCCTTTAATTACGGAACCTTTGGTGTTTACTCGTGCCTTATGTAAAGGAACGCAACTCACACCACGTTGGTTTTCTCGTAGTGGGTTGATTCACCCAGGAGGCGGCACTTACGCAGCTCGTTACGCTGAGAAATATCCAGAACTGCGCCCTAAGCTTGCACAGTACATGCACATTAAAGAGCGCACTAACGACGATGGCGACGAACTGCTAGAAAGCTTGCAAAGCATGGATGATGATGCAATAAACGCACTCATCGCTGGTGCGAGCATGTTCATTGAAGGGAAGGAGCTTTGGCTACGCCGCGGTGATCACTACTTCGTTTTCTCTAAAAATGTTTGGCAAGAAAACGTTGCGAATGCTGGTCTGTCTTACGGACTCGCATCAGAAAGCCGAAGCTGCTTTGTGAAACGCGGTAACATTTGTTGGGATGTAGAAGATCATTCGCAAGTGTTGCGGATCAGCATGATCATTCTTGTGATTGCCAACATCTTATTGGTAATCGGCTGGGCAGTGTACCGCTGGAACAGCAAACGAGAAGAAATGCGCAGTCGCATGTTGGTGCTGCAAATTCTTACTCACGAACTAAGAACGCCGATTGCGTCTTTGTCTTTAACCGTTGAAGGTTTCCGTCGTGAGTTCGAACATCTTCCAGAAACCGTTTACGACGAATTTCGTCGATTATGCGAAGATACGCGCCGATTACGCCAGTTAGCAGAGGCAAGTAAAGATTATTTGCAATCTGATAACCAAATGCTTGCAACAGACTGGGTTCCTTCTGTTGCAGAATGGCTAGAATATAAGATTGAAGAAGAATTTGATAACGCTGTACTTTTCAAAATAAACGAAGATGTAGCTGCTAAAGTTAACGTGTATTGGCTCGGAACCTGTATCGATAACTTGCTACGAAACGCATTGAAGTACGGTAAAGCACCGGTCGAACTATGTGTAGAAACCAGTGCGGATAAAATCATTATCCAAGTCATAGATGCCGGCAGTTTAACTGCAAAAGATTGGGCAAACCTAAGAAAGCCGTTCGTAAGTAAGAGCGGACTAGGGCTTGGATTAACAATAGTTGAATCAATGGTAGGCCGCATGGGCGGAAAAATGTCCCTAATGGGACCACCTACAACCTTTATATTGGAGATACCTTGTGAAACAGACACTGCTTCTCGTTGAGGACGATAAAAACTTGGCTGACGGCCTGTTAGTAAGCCTGGAACAAGCAGGATATGAGTGTTTACATGTGGAGCGTATTTCAGACGTTGAGCCACAATGGAAAAAGGCTGACTTAGTCATTCTGGACCGCCAACTACCAGACGGCGACTCAGTACAATCTCTTCCTGAATGGAAAAAAATTAAAGATATCCCTGTAATCCTTCTTACTGCACTGGTTACTGTAAAAGATAAAGTTGCGGGTCTAGATTCTGGTGCAAACGATTACTTAACAAAACCATTTGCAGAAGCGGAACTGTTTGCGCGTATCCGAGCACAACTTCGCGCACCAGATTCAGCGGAACAGGGTAATGCAGACAAAGTGATGACCAAAGACCTTGAGATCGACCGCGCAACTCGCGAAGTCGTATTCCAAGGTGAAATGATCACACTGACTCGTACCGAGTTCGATCTACTGCTGTTCTTGGCATCTAATTTAGGTCGCGTATTTACACGTGATGAATTATTAGATCACGTTTGGGGTTACAACCATTTCCCAACAACGCGTACTGTAGATACTCACGTACTTCAGTTACGTCAAAAGCTACCGGGTCTAGAAATCGAAACGCTACGTGGCGTTGGTTACAAGATGAAAGCGTAACGGCAAAGAATGAAAACACTACTTCCTGTAGTTCTCTCATTGCTATTAGTGAAACCAGTCCAAGCTACGGACTGGTTTCAAACTAATACACCACTGACACAAGCTCACCAGCATCTGCTCGAAGATGACCTTGGTGGCATGTTCAATTCCCTTGTCGAACTATGGCAAAGTGAACCAAACAAAGAACTCACACCACACCTCAATGATTTATTAGCACAATCACTTTCTAGAGACTGCGGCAAATCATTAACTGGTGTCACGCTTCCTGATTGGATAAGCGGCATTAACGTTATTCGACAAACCATTCAAAGCCCAGGCAGAGATACTTATCGACTTGTCGTTAAACTGCGTGCAACAACGGATATTGAAGACATCTCTTTCCGCCGTTGGGTTGACAGTACGATCTCTGCAGACAGCTCATTCAATTTTGAAGAGCAACCGGAAGGCGCAGAACTGGCAAATGAACGCAGCTTTTTAAAACGCTACAATCTAACCGGCAAGTTGGATGCGGGCTTATATCACTTATCGGTTACGACAAAAGACAAACGTACTTACCGTACATGGGTGATTTTAGGCGATTCAAACTCGACACAATATGTTCGTTGGACTTCAAAAGAGAACTGGAAGGTAGAGAAGAGCGCGTTACGGAACCCACATTGTCCGCTACCACAGCTAGAAGTCGGCCTTTATGACTATGTCGAAGGCCAATATGACCAAGTATGGAAAAAGACATACGAATCTAATTACCCAAATTCTCTAGAATTAGATGGAATCCCTAATGACCGATATGTGTTAGCTGTGAGCATTAACAGTCGACGTTGGCAAGGTGACATTATTGTTGAGCAGGCTCAAACTATTAGCCGAACTTATGATGTTTCTCTCGAAGAATAGCTAAAGAAATTACACTTGTGCCGATATAAGTTCAGGACGAACGAAATCACAAGTGTAGTATGAAGACACAATTCAAAATTTTAACCACGACCATCACAGCAGCGTTATGCTCTAGCGCTGCTTTTGCTGGCACTTACGCAATCGAAGCTCGTAGTGACGCAATGGGTGGAGTCGGCACCGTATCAGCCTCTTACCTAACTGCACCATTCTTTAACCCGGCATTAACGGCAATCTACCGCCGTAATGATGATGCAGGTATGATCGTGCCAAGTTTTGGCGTTAACTATAACGACCAAGACGGTTTAATCGACGAAATCGAACGCATCGGTAAGCTGACCGATCCAACGGAAATCGTAAACTCCTTAGACGCGATTAACGGACAAAAGATGGATTTTGACCTTGGTGGTGTCGTCGCCGTTGGTATTCCAAATAAATTCTTATCTGCAACGGCTTACGGAAAACTTTATACCGAGTCTTTCGTTGAACCAACTATCGACACGGCAAGTGGTGACCCGTTAAATGATAGCTACGTGCGCGGCGTCTCTATTGGTGTGGCAGAGGCGGGGATCTCCCTCGCTAAATACACCAACTTCATGAATCAACATTTGTCATTTGGTATTACACCAAAACTACAGCGCATATACACTTACTCTTACGCAACAAGCTTTGCTGCGTTCGACACCAAAGATTTGCGTGAAAATGAAACCGCAGAAACCATGTTTAACCTTGATGCGGGTGCATTGTGGTTCTATGGTCCTTACCGCTTAGGTATTTCAGCGAAAAACTTAATCGGTCGCGACGTGAAAACGAAATCTTTCACCTACAACGGCGATACCATTCAATCCTACGAATACAGCATGCGACCGGTCTACACCGTAGGTGCCGGATATGTCGCAGATTACTTCAGCTTCAGCGTTGACTACGATTTGAATGAAGAGAAAAAGTTCTCAACATTTGATGACAACACACAAATGGTTCGAGCCGGTTTTGAAATTGACGTACTTCGCCAGCTAGCACTGCGTGGGGGATACATGAAAAACCTTGCACGTTCAGATGATGAGGGAACGATCACGGCGGGTATTGGTTTGTCGCCGTTGAACTTAATCGAACTTGATATTGCAGCGCAATACACCAATGAAAACGCAATGGGTGCTTCGATTAATTTCCTTGCGACCTACTAAGCGACCCGTTATAGTCAGCTCCTCATATTGAGGAGCTTTTTTATGTTTGACGATTTACCACCTCTGTCTCATCAAGAGCAGCAACAAGCTGTAGAACGTATTCAAGAACTAATGCAGAAGGGTACCAGTACCGCAGAAGCGATTAAGATCGTAGCCCAGCAAATTCGAGCAGAATACGCCGCGAAGAAACAAGACTAAGAAATTACGAAGAGCAGGGCACAGACCCTGCTTTTTTACGCCCCTCACATATATCGCCAAAACAAACAGCTCACCGTCCTCTCACCACACTACCTTAAACAAATTCAACGTTACCACGTCACCCAATAGGTCAAAGGTGGAGTAGAAATACCTGCCATAATAAGTTGGTAAAATTTTACTAACGACAGTTAACTGTCACTTTTAAAATGCAGGCAAAATCACTACCAAAGTACAAAAACTCAAATAAAACCCTTTAAATACAACGACTTATCGTATAATAATCATTCAATCACCACGCCTCTCCTATCTCGTTTTGTAATTTAATTACAGCAACGAATTCAATGACCATATCCGATAGTGAAATATTCTGCAAAAACATAAAAGAGACACCGTCACTTTGATTGGCGGAAAATTAAGACATATAAAATGGTACTTATGAAAACAGTAAGTACTTGCGGACTAAAACCGAACCGAATCTGAAACCGTACTTAAAACAGAAAAAGAGAATGAGTAAACGGTGTTTTTCAACGTGAGATTTAGATGGAATGAGCGCAACTTTTTTCAAAAAATGATCACTGGCCTACATTGATATATAAACGCAATTTTACTTACGTATTACACTGTAACGTTATAAGGTTAAAAGTGAGATGGTGGGGTGAACTATTGATGACGAAGATATGGGTAAAGTTTGCAGTTAATTCTTAAGCCTTTTTCTGCATCATAGATACTCAGTTCGTTAATGTTGAGCGCCAGATAAAGGCGGCAGGAGCGACGAGTTATGTATAGTGTGTCTAAACAATATGTAAGTAGAATCTAATAAGCGCTTAAACCTTTCGATCTAGTTCAGACCTGCACTAATGATGATTTACACAACGCTCGCTGAACCGATACCTTGGGCATGTCTATTGACCTAGACGGCTTCGAAAATGTTACTACATACGTTTCCATGATCAGTGAGAAGCCAACTAAAAAGCCGAACCCTTGGCGATGGGGTTCGGCTTTTTTAGAAGAGTAATCATTCTGAGATAAGTTTGAGCGTATTAAGTTTGGTGTCATCACTTATACGGTTGCTTACCATGAACAAAAGATTCCACACCAAACACTCTAAATGTTTAAAGTAAAAGAACAAATGCCGATAGTTTTTTCCAATCCCAATCGCATCTTGGTGCTTTCGTCGCAATCAATCTTCCTTAAACCTAGAAGCGGTCATAAGACAGATTCACTTGGAAATATTAGGACATTATCGCTTTGGGTTTACACTTTAAGTGCGCATTATGTATATTATGTTAAATTAAGTGTCCGTGTACGCCAAATCTTCTCTAGTTTGGTCTCCTATCCCTCTCAGATTTCAAAATACAACGCTTCCTGTGAGTGCCATTAAACATAACCATGATTTACCATAAAATAGCTAATATGGATCTATCAATCTACGATTGCTCGCTCTGCTATTAGCTCGTTCTCGTACACCAATTACAGATACAAAAAGAGCGTCTGTGTGAGACGCTCTTTAAAATCTTTTGCTTAGTTTAAATTAACCGCCGGCTAATTTAACTGTCATGCCTTTCTTTTCAAGGTGTGCTTTGATCTTGTCACGTGCATCACCTTGTATTTCGATGTTGCCATCTTTAACTGAGCCGCCACAGCCACATACTTTTTTCAGCTCTGCTGCTAGCAGCTTTAGTGGCGCGTCATCTAAATCTAAACCTGATACGATACAAACGCCTTTTCCTTTACGACCTTTAGTTTGTCGTTGAATACGAACAACACCGTCGCCTTTAGGACGTTCGACTTTTTCTTCTTCAGGTTTGATTCGACCAGTTTCTGTTGAATATACGAGAGACATACTCTTATTTCTTTTGCTGTTGTGCTTGCATCGCTTTTTGCTTTGCAACTAAATACGCTTCGATATGACGTTGAATTGCTGCTTTCGCACCTTTAATCAACTTGCCATTGAACATACAGTACCAAGCATTTGGCTCTCCTGTATCGTTCTTTATCGTGTAGCCATTAAATACTTCAGATTGAGGGTTGCCGGTGCTTTGCGTTCGTTGACCTAAAGAAGAAAACTCTTTGGGATCGATAATAGACGCGGTATCACACCACCAATCAATGCTCTTTTTTACCGCCGTTAAACTGCCTTGTAAAACGTGGTTTTTGATTTTAACCCTCCAAACGCTACCATCAGATCCGCCTGATTGCAGGTTAAAACCTCTATAATTTGAAATTGCCATACCACTGAGCCATCTATCTAATGCTTTGATACAATCATAATTATAACCGAACAATATTCAAACACTAATGCCTTACAAAAGTTCGGTTATTCTTATTTCTACCACAAAACGAATGACGGTAACGTTAGTTAGCTTGCAGTATTAATACAATCAGCTAAAAACTCGTGGAACTGATGGCCATTATTTTGCAGCATTTTAGGGAACATCGAAATCGGCGTCATACCTGGGAAAGTATTTACCTCATTCAAATAGATTTCGTTGTCTTCTGTTAAGAAGAAATCGATACGCGATAAATGACGAAGATTCATTTGCTTAAAGATTGTCTGTGAAGCTTCAAGAATCGCATCCACCTGCTCTTCTGTTAAGTTCTTTGCTTCAACTTCTGTCAGCGAATGACTCGCACTGCTGTACTTCTCATCGTAAGAATAGAAGGCACCATCAGGCGCGATTACCTCACCGGGTTTGGTAATGTGCAGTTGGCCATCCATCTCATAAGCTGCGACTTCAAGCTCACGTGGTTTCACTGACTTTTCAATCAACACCTGCTCAGAAAAACCGAAGGCATCGTTGACTGCTTGTCGCAATTCTGACTTTTCGGTGACGCTGTAACACCCAACAGAAGAACCTTGACGAGCGGCTTTGACAAACACTTTTCCCCATTTATCAAATGCTTGTTGCGCTTGCTCGTGGGCGTATTCATCATTACGAGTCAGAAATAAGTATGGAGTGTTTGGGATACCAATTGCATCGTACCAAAGCTTAGATGTGATCTTATTGAAGCTGTTGCTGCTCGCCTCAGGACCGCAACCAAGGTATGGAATGCCAGCGATTTCAAACATGGACTGAATATCGCCAGTTTCACCAGGGAAACCATGAATACAAGGAACGATAAAATCGACGGCTAAACTCGAGGTATCTGAACAAAGTTGTTTTGTGTTCAAGTCTAGGTAAACCAACTCATTTTGGTTTGTTACCCAACCTTCATTTTTGATTTCTACGCGCGTTACTTTAACGTTTTCAATCAAATTTAATTGCTGCTCGACGAAGTTTGCAGACAATAATGAGATCTCGTGTTCCGATGAACAACCACCGCATAGAAGAAGAATATTTTTAATCATGAATCAATCTTTCCGTGATTTTAAAAAGATACTATTCAGTATGATAAACTTTTGGTTAGCAACGTACAGTAATTTTACTGTGAAGAATGCTGTTCGAATAGGATTTAACCAAAGAAAGAAGGGAGCAATTTGCTCCCTTCTTTTTGTGTTATTAGTTGAGTTTATTAAGTGTTGGGTATGCCGAGTTTTTAATGGCATCGATACTCTTAACAAATGGCTTCAACTGCTGAAAATACCCAGGAAGCGTCGATATTGCTTGTTGTGCTTCAGCGCTAGTTGCGTAATCGCCGTAAAGCACCGAGAACCACTTAGTGCCATTGACTACTTTGTAGTTTTCCCAAATAGGTTGGCTGTTTTGTGGAAGCTTGCTCGCGAATTGGTCTACTTTCGCTTGGCTGCCGACGGCAACAACTTGGATGGTGTAACCAAAGCGTTGAATGCTCGCTTGCTTTTTACTTGGTGGGATGATCTTAACTGGCTTCGCTTGATCTTTAGGGGTTAATTTAACCACCTTCTTCTCTTCTGGCTTCGCAGTCATTTTGACAACGGTAGGCTCTACGTCTTTTTCTACCACTGCGTTTTCAGAAGACATAATTGGCTTAGAGACAGCCTGAGATTGGTAGTCTTCTTGGTAACTTTCTGATGTCACGTCAGTGATGTAAGTTTCCGAGGCACAAGCAGAAAGTAGTACTGACAAGCCGATGATTGCGATTTTTTTCATGAAGTAACAAACGCTCTGAACAAATATTACGATAAATCATGCCGATAGCAGGCTATTTTATCAAGCACCAAACACAATAATCTTTGAATTTGATGTGATGAGTGACACAAACTCTACAAGCATGGTTTAGATTTGCACCAATGTCTGGCTTATTCATATTTAAACAGAAAGTTATTCGTTTATGATTGTATAAGGACTAACCACTCGCTTTCGACGTCTATGGCCAAGGAGTAACAATGAACAAACTACAAAAACTCTTCAAACCGAATTCTGTTGCAGTGGTCGGCGCATCACAAAAAGAGCTGCGAGCTGGGCAAATTGTGATGCGTAATTTACTCCAAAGTGGTTTTGGCGGTGCCATAATGCCAGTCACACCAAAATACAAGTCGGTATCTGGTGTCATTGCTTATCCGAACGTAGCTTCCCTACCCTATACACCTGATATCGCGATCCTCTGTACAAACGTTTCTCGTAATAAACAGCTTTTAAAAGATCTTGATGCTCGTGGTACTGCATTCGCTATTGTTATTTCTGACGACGCTGAAAGCATCGATATTTCAGAGCTGAATATTCGTGTTTTAGGTCCAAATAGCCTTGGCATTATTCTGCCTTGGCATAACTTCAATTGCTCTTTTTCTCCCGTTGCTGCCCGACCAGGAAAGATAGCTTTTATTTCACAGTCGGCAGCAGTATGTACAACCGTTCTTGATTGGGCCAACGACAAGAACATCGGTTTTTCTTCTTTCATTTCTATTGGACAAGGTCAAGACATCGATTTTGCGGAACTTCTCGACTATTTAAGTATGGATGGGAAAACCGAGGCCATCTTGCTCTACGTTGATTCAATTAAAGATGCTCGACGTTTCATGTCCGCTGCTCGTGCTGCCTCACGTAACCGAAGAATTTTGGTTTTAAAAGCTGGCCGCTCTAAACAAGCTCGCTCTTTAGATGAAGAAAGCATCGATGCGTTAGATATCATTTATGATTCTGCGATACGTAGAACTGGTATGTTGCGCGTTGGCAATACGCATGAATTGTTTGCAGCTGTAGAGACGCTCACTCATTCGGTGCCACTTCGCGGAGAGCGCCTCGCCATTGTGACGAATGGTGGCGGGCCCGCAGTGATGGCCGTTGACACGTTACTAGAACTAGGGGGAAAACTCGCCTCTCTTGATGAAGAGTCAATCAACCAATTACAAGCCGCTTTGCCCAGCAATTGGCGAGGAATCAACCCTATCGACTTAGCTGGAGACGCGACGAAAAAGCGTTATGTAGATACAATCAATGCCATCATGAATAATGATTGTACTGATGCAATCTTGATCATGCACAGCCCTTCAGCGGTATCAGATTCATTGGATACCGCGAATGCCGTTATTGAAGCGATTCAAGCACACCCAAGGCACAAGCATTTCAATATCCTGACAAATTGGTCTGGCGAACAAACCTCTAGAGAAGCACGTTTGACGTTTACCCAAGCCGGTATTCCCACCTACCGTACACCTGAGAGTGCGGTCGTCGCATACATGCACTTAGTCGAGTACAGACGCAACCAAAAACAGCTGATGGAAACACCAACGACGGCAGAACCACTGCACTCAGGCAGCGTCAACCTTGCCCATGATTGGGTAAATGACCAACTACTGGATAAAACATCAGTAGTACTCGATACGCACCAGACAAGTCCATTATTCGAACAGTTTGGTTTTAAGATGCTACCGACTTGGATTGCCTCTGATGTAACAGAAGCGCTTCATATGGCAGAAAATATTGGGTATCCAGTAGCAGTAAAACTGCGTTCTCCCGACATTCCTCATAAATCTGATGTTCATGGCGTTGCGTTGAACCTAAGGAACAGCCAAGAAGTATCAAGTGCAGCACAAGCAATCCTTGATACAGCGAAACTGAGTTATCCATCTGCAAACCTTCAGGGTCTTCTCGTACAAGGCATGGCTAAGCTTGGTAGTGCGGAAGAACTGCGGGTAAGTATTGTAGTAGATAGCGTATTTGGGCCCGTAATTCTGCTTGGTCAAGGCGGTTCAGATTGGAACATCACCCAAGATGCTGTTGCCGCTTTGCCTCCTCTAAATATGAATTTGGCGCGTTACTTAATCGTGATAGCACTCAAATCTGGCAAAATACGATTACAAAAACACAAAGATGCCATCGACATTACCGAGTTGTCTAAATTCCTAGTTCGAATCTCACAAATGGCGGTTGAGCTACCTGAAATAGAAAGGCTGGATATTCATCCAGTACTTGCATCAGGTAGTGATTTTACCATCATTGATGCCGACTTAACGCTCAGGAAGTACCAAGGGGATGCTCAAGAACGTTTGGCTATCCGCCCTTTCCCTGCTGAGTTTGTGGAAACCGTCACGTTAAGAGATGGGCAACCAATCTTACTTCGCCCAATCTTGCCGGAAGATGAACCCATCCATGCTCAGTTTATTAATAGTGTGTCAAAGGAAGACTTGTACAATCGCTTCTTCTCGGACGTTGGCGAGTTTAATCATGAAACGCTTGCGAATCTAACTCAGATTGATTACGACCGTGAAATGGCGTTTGTTGCTGTTGCTTTTGATGAAGATGGGCCTTCTATCATCGGTGTAGCAAGAGCGTTGATTACACCTGACAATAGCGATGCTGAGTTTGCAATATTGGTTCGGTCTGACTTGAAAGGTAAAGGGCTCGGTAAAGTTCTGATGCAGAAAATCATTAGTTATTGCCAAGTAAAAGGGACCAAACAGATGTCTGGAATGACAATGCCGACTAACCGAGGGATGCTTTCTCTAGCACAAAGTTTAGGCTTCGAACTCGATGTTCAGTTTGCTGATGGCACTGCAGATATGGTTTTGCCGTTAAATTAGCCGTGCTATGCAGATGTAGTTTAAGAGCTCAAAATTGTCACAGCGGATAGAGTATGTGCACAGCAACCCTCGAATCCGACAGAAAAAACAAGGGACGTTGTGCGCGTCCCTATTGATTTCTAAGCGTCTGCTTTATTAGCCACAAGCGTGACAAGGTCACTTTAATTTCCAGTTTTTCTTCAAATACTGAACGCACCATGACTTCGCTTCTCCCATGGCGTTTCTGCGCCAAGCAAGGATTATCTCGATGGGCTGCTCTTCAGTACCTTCGATACGTTTTAGTAGCCCACTCTCAATCATACTCTGTGCGACTTGACTTGGAAGCGTCCCTATACCCAGTCCAGAAGCCAATGCTTCTACTTTTGCAGGAAAGTTGGTCACTGTCAGTCTTGGCTGCTTTTGCATAACATTGATAGACAGCGCTGGTTGCTCTCTTGCCGTATCGGCGATCGCTATCACTCGGTACTTTTCTCTCGCCGCATCATCGAAATCGCCATTGCGCTTATGTACGTAATGATCAGCCGCGGCAACCCAAACCATGCTCATTTTACCGATCTTTTCCGCTTTCACATTATGAGGAAGTGTATCAAGTGCTGGGCACACTAATAGATCAGCTCTGCCTGTATTTAATGATTCCCAACTACCCGCAAGTATCTCTTCTTGCAAGCGCACTCTCGTACTACTCACATTGGCCAAAGCATCCACCATCGGGAAAAAATTGGAAATGGGAATGATGCCATCAAAAGCGACAGTAATGTCCAACTCCCACCCGTTAGCCAGCAAGGTCGCATCATTTACTAACTTTTCACTTGCTTGAAGAATTGCTCTACCACTTTCAAGGATCAGTTTCCCGGCTTCTGTGAAATGTGCTTTATGCCCTGAACGATCGAAGATGATGATATCAAGGTCTTGTTCAAGCTTTTGGATCTGGTAACTGAGGGAAGAAGGAGCACGTTCCAGCTCGTTCGCAGCGGCAGCAAAACTCCCCCTTCTATCAATCGCATCGAGGATATGAAGTGCTTCTAAAGTGATTGGGCTTTGCACATGAACTTCCTTTTATGTGATTTTAATCACAGTAGTGGCATTTGAAATACCATGTTAAAAAATGACTTTAAACAATATAACAGATTGATAATTAAAGACTACCTTTAGCGTAGCACAAATTACTTTTGACAAAAACAACATTAAATAGCAATGGTAATGATAGTAATTACCATTTAGATAAACTAAGATACCGCACGTTGTTATTGCCTATTATGGATTTAAGGTATTGAAGCCAATGTATAAAAAATCAATTTTGTCAGCCTCTATTCTAGTTGCCCTTTCTCAAGGTGCTTACGCTGAAGATACTTCAACATTTAATGAAGTGGTTGTATCCGCTACCCGTACAGAGCAAAACATCAATGATGTTTCAGCTTCTGTTGAATCGGTATCTTCTCAAGATATCGAGCGCTCTCTTTCTAAAGATCTGTATGATGCAGTTCAATACACTCCGGGCGTTGAAGCTACCACTTCAGGTCGCTTTGGCATCTCTGGCTTCAACATTCGAGGCATGGAAGGCGACCGAGTTAAAATCGTTGTTGATGGTGTTCAGCAAACCACTCCATTCAACCCAGGTGGTGGCGCTGTACAAGCTATTTATCCAAACGCGATTGAGCTTGATACACTCACAAGTATCGAGATCAACAAAGGCCCATCTTCAACTCTTTATGGTTCAGATGCAATGGGTGGCGTGGTTGTTCTAAAAACGAAAGATCCATCAGACGTTTTGAAAACAGACGGTGATGAAAACCGTTTTGGTATTAAATCAAGCTACTACTCTGTTGATGAGCAACTCAAGAACACATTAACTTGGGCAATGCGCCAAGGTAACCTTGAAACGCTATTAATGGGTACATACGCTACCGGGAGCGAGCGACAAACTTACGGTGACGGTTCTGATATTGATGGTAGTGATCGCGGATTAGAAAACCCTGCAGACAAAGACCTAAACAACATTCTTGCTAAAGCCTACTACACACTAAATGATACGAACAAAATTGGTGTCGTCTTTGAGCGTTACAATTACCAGTACGATGAAAACAATCGCAGTGGTAACTACACACTAAACTTTGGCCCTATGCCTGGTGTCACTTATGCTGATGCAAAAAGCAGTGATGAGACGACACGTACGCGCTACGGCATTAACTACGAGTTAACGAAAGCTAACCCAGCCTTCGACGGAATGAAGCTAGACTTGAACTATCAGGTTACAGAAAGCGAAAACTCTAACTTCTCTAACGTGACTGATCATTTAGGCTACATTGGTTACGAAGGTGACCGAACTCGCCTGCGCCAAGCTGAAGATAAATCGCTCCAGTTTGATGCACAGTTCGATAAAGTGATTACCACGGACAATGCTATTCATGAGCTAACCTACGGTTTGAACTCTGTACACACTGATTTTCAGCTGACTAACGTTGATATCTTCCATGACAATGGCACAACAAAACCTGGTTCAACCACTATCCCAGACGCAACAGTAACTGAATGGGGCGTTTTCCTTCAAAACAACGCATTCTTACTAGAAGATACGCTTGTTCTTAACGCTGGTATTCGTTATGACTCATTTGAAGCTGACCCTTCTTCAGATGAAGGCTTCACAACTGAACGTAAGAAAAACAGCAACGATGCTTGGACGGGTAAACTTGGTGCGGTATATCACATTAACGATAAGCTAAGTACATTTGCGCAAATCAGCCAAGGCTTTAAAGCGCCAACTGTCGAGCAGCTTTACTACGAATACGACACGGGTGCTGAATTCGTTCCAAACCCAGATCTAGAAGCGGAAAAGAGCCTTTCATACGAGATCGGTTTCCGAGGTCAAAACGACTTTGCTCAGTTTGAATTGACCGGTTTTATCACGCAATACAAAGACTTTATTGACGCTGAAGACCTGCCAAGCATCGATCCAAACAAAGATCGTATCACTATCGTAAACCGTGACGAGGTGGATATTTCTGGTGTGGAATTTAGTTCAACTCTACTGCTAGATGAAAGCTTCTCAGCACCTAAAGGTATGTACACTAAACTGTCTGTGACTTACCTAGACAGCGAAGACAAGTCGACAGGTAAACCTCTTGATTCTGTAGCACCGCTTTCATCAGTCATTGGCTTAGGCTACGACAATGTTGAGCACAACTTTGGTGCCCTAGCCTCACTAAAACTTGCGGCGAAGAAAGACGACTGGTCTGATGAAGACCAAATCGATTCATCAGGTTACGGTGTAATGGACATTACCGCTTACTACATGCCAGTTAAAGACCTGACAGTATCGGCTGGTTTGTTCAATGCGTTCGACAAGAAATATTGGACATACCAGGACGTTCGCAGCCTTGATAACACCGACAACACCGATTTTTACAGCCAACCTGGCCGTAACTGGGGTGTATCTGTAGACTACCAATTCTAATTTACTTTTTAGCGATATAATGAAAAGCGCCTGACAATGTCAGGCGCTTTTTTATTCTATGTAAACTCTTAAAGACTGGAGGTTTAACGCATTTCTGATGCTTTAGACTTTTCTAAGTAAAACATTTCTTCCGCACTACAAAAACAAAAAAGCCAGCATTATGCTGACTTTTTACCAGTACTTTCATTTCTAAAATGTTAAGAAAAGAATGAAAAATGAAAGATTATTGTTTTGCCATCTCTTTCTTCACCATAACTGCTGCTGCAACGATGAATGCGATGATTAAACCAAGTTCCATGAACTACCCCGAATAGTTTAAAGAAAATTTACGACCTAAATTAAGAGTCGGGCATAGTTTAGCACTTCTATAATTACGTGCTACCTTTTAACCACAAATTTACGATTTTTTCCGATTTAGATCAAAAAAGGTGCGATAACGCACCTTTTTGTTACTATTTTGTAAAATGATCACTTTTAGGCGTCTGGGTAACCTTGTGGGTTATTTGACTGCCAACGCCACGTATCACCTGTCATTTCTTCAAGTGTTCGCCCTGCCTTCCAACCCAGCTCATTCGCTGCTTTCGAAGGGTCAGCCCAACACTCAGCAATATCACCAGGACGACGATCCACCAGCTTAAATGGAACCGGTTTACCAGAAGCAGCTTCAAACGCTTTCACCATTTCCAGTACGCTATAACCATTACCTGTACCTAAGTTGTAGATATGAAGGCCTGCTTTGTTACCTACTTTGTCTAATGCCGCAACGTGACCGTCAGACAAGTCCATAACATGGATGTAGTCACGAACACCCGTACCATCTTTTGTTGGGTAATCGCTACCAAATACAGACAAAAATTCACGACGACCTACAGCAACTTGAGAGACGAAAGGCATCAAGTTATTTGGAATACCTTGTGGATCTTCACCAAGCTCACCTGTTGGGTGCGATCCTACTGGGTTGAAGTAACGCAGCAACGTGATACTCCAGTCAGGGTTCGCTTTTTGGAAGTCAGTTAGACATTCCTCGACCATTAGCTTACTGCGACCATAAGGGTTAGTTGCACTTGTTGGGAAATCTTCTGTAATTGGCACTGTTGCAGGATCGCCATATACCGTTGCAGATGAACTAAACACGATAGATTTCACACCAGCGTCACGCATGGCATCGACCAATACGAGCGTACCGTTAACATTGTTGTCGTAGTATTCTAATGGTTTCTCTACGGATTCACCCACCGCTTTGAGGCCGGCAAAGTGAATGACTGCTTCAATGTTGTGCGTCTTCATCGCATCGACTAATGAGGCTTTGTCACGAATATCCGCTTCAATAAATACAGGTGTCACACCGCAAACTTTCTTTATACGTTCTAGTACTGTCGGTTTGCTGTTGTAAAGGTTATCGAGAATAACTGGCGTCATACCAGCTTCAATCATTTGAATACAAGTGTGGCTGCCAATGTAGCCCATACCACCCGTAACAAGTACTTTCATTTTATCATTCCTTCTGACGCGAATCGGGCTAGTTTAAAGGTTTCTAGCCCGTTTTTAAACAGTCTCTGGGGATTCGCAACCCATTAAAATCGCTTGGCCTTTACCCGCTTTCTTTGCTTGGTACATGGCCGTATCAGCGCTTTTCAATATTCTTGTGGCATCGCGTTCATTCACACCGACCAACTTAACACCGATACTGACACCGACTTTCAGTAATGAGCCTCTGTATTCAATCGGCGCACAAATACTCTCGAGTAAGTGCTCAGCGATGCGTGTCACTGCTTTTTGATTCGCAGGGTTCACTAACATCACAAATTCATCACCAGACAATCGCGCAATGAGATCACTGTGTCGCGTGGTGGACGTCATACGCTCAGCAACTTGCTTAAGCACTTCATCCCCGGCATCATGCCCGTAAGTATCGTTGATGGCTTTAAAACCGTCCAAGTCGAGATAAAGTACCGCAAATTCATCTCGTAAATAGCCTGATCTTTGTACCAATTCTTCCAGCTCCAAATGAAATTTGGAACGATTAGCAAGGCCGGTAAGTGCGTCATGATGAGCAAGGTATTCAAGCCTTTCCATTTCCTTTGCGCTCGAAAGATCAGTCAAGATGATCACCATATCATACGCATTATTATCTTCACTTTTCACAATGCGATTTACTTTTGCAAACAAAGGAATGAGTTGCCCGTTGTGGTTTTTCTCAATGACTTCCCCCTGCCACGTGCCGTAGTTTTCGATCGACTCTAAAATGCTTGGCATCATCGCTTGTAACTTGCGCCAACGAATCGATTTGATAAACGGCTTTCCAATCAACTGTTCCATCTCAAGGCCGGTCAGTTTCGTAACGGCGGGGTTTACCATCGTAATAATGCCTAAGTGATTAAGAACCACCAAACCATCCTGACTGCTCTCAAACACACGTCCTGCAACTTTTTGACGATTCATCGCCTCTTCGATGGCGGTTATATCTTGAATCGCAAACAACAAATATCCGTGTTTAGATAGGCGCCGACTCGTAAGGCTCAATTGTTGCTCGTTCAAATCACTTTGTAGATGAATATCGTCACACTCTAATCCGCGACTCAGTATCTGACTCAACTCATTAGGCATTTTGGTTTTTATCAGGTCGCAGATGTTTGCCGTTTCTAAGCTATTGAACGTTTCTTTAAAAATATGGTGAGTCATCTTATTACAATGAATAACCCTTCCTAAGTTATCCGTTACAATGAGCGCATATTGAATAGAGTCAATCACTTCCTCTGAGAACGACTTACGGCGCTCAAGTATCTCTAGCGTGTGTTTACGCTGTTTCTCGCGCTTTTGTGATTTTTCGACCATCACGTTAAACGAAGCGACAAGATCGCCAACTTCGTCTTTTGCTCGATGATTGATACGTCCACTTAAGTGGTGACCGTTGGCGAAATCCTTCAATGCTCTGTTCACTTCAATCAATGGACGAAGTACCCGTCTTTCAACACCAAAGTAAAAAGTCACTCCACCGGCGAATAGAATGACTAAGAATAATAGACCGTCTTGCAGAAGCGCATCTCGGACTTGCATCATTGGTAATTGTGAGAGCGTTACGCGAATCGAGCCAATAACCTGTCCTTCATGAATAATAGGTTCAAGGACGTAGAGGAAATGGGCCGACAAGGCATAACCCAACTCATGCAATCGGCTGCGCTCTTTGACTGAGGGGCTCGGTGCAGAAAAACCATCAAGCGCAAAAACGGCAAACGGCTGATTGTTTTTGTCATACAGCTTGACGAGTGATACGTTTGGCTCCATCAAAAAATCAGCCAAAATGGTTTGTGCTTTTTGTTTGTTCTTTGTAGCGAGCGCATCTTTAATGGAATGAGAGACATCATTAATAAGAACTTTCGTCTGCTCAACGAGCTCATGTTTGGCGGACTGATACGTGATGTATGACGTGTAACTCTGAGATGTAACAAAGATGACCGTGATGAAAGCGAGTATCGGCCATATTAGCTTTGCTCGTATTGACATATATATTCCTGTCGCAAAAGGCAACCCAAAAGACACAATGGTTGCTATGCAAGCTATCACACAAAAAGAAGAGTCAAGACTAACACGACAATCGATGAGAAATGAACCTGTAATTCTCAGATATTAGACTGATAAAACATGATTTTCTTGAAACTTCGGATCATTTCAAATTACTAAACGATCTTTATCGATTATCATCTGCTAGTCTTCTACCTGAAAAATGAAGTTAGTCACTGAACTTAAACGTATTTTCCTGCATTTTACATGCATAGTTCGGATTTATAGAAACGTATGACATTGAATAAACAGCAACTTACACTTAACTGCGACATGGGCGAAAGCTTTGGAGCGTGGAAAATGGGCGCAGATGAAACGGTTATGCCACATATTGATATGGCGAACATCGCGTGCGGATTCCACGCCTCCGACCCAAATGTCATGCATGATACGATTACCCTAGCCAACCAGCACGATGTAGAAATTGGAGCTCACCCTGGCTATCCCGACATTCAGGGATTTGGCCGTCGTAGTTTGGCTATGAACAACGATGACATTACCAACATGGTGATTTATCAAGTTGGCGCGCTGCAGGCACTGTGTAAAGCGCAATACACCGACATTGGTTACATCAAACCTCATGGTGCGTTATACAACGATATGATGGCAAATGACGGTGTTTTCTTGGCCTTAGTCAAAGCGGCCGCATTGTTCAAAGTCCCTTTAATGATCCTTGCTTCACAAGAGAATGAAAAATACCTTGAGATTGCTGATGATTTCGATGTCCCTTTGCTCTTTGAAGCGTTTGCAGATCGACGTTACCAAGACGACGGTTTACTCACTCCTAGAACCCACCCTAACGCGGTATTAAACACAGAACACGCCATTCTTGAGCAAGTTAAAATGCTGGCAGAATCAGGCAGAGTAAAAACGGCTTCAGGCCAATACATTCTCTTAGAGGCCGATACCATTTGCGTACATGGAGACAATGAAGAATCGATCACGTTGATACAAAAAATACGTCAGAGTCTCTACACCGGAGGAAATTAATGAATCAAGGGCAGTTTTCTATCTCACCGATATCAGAGTGCAGTATTCTTATTCGCTTCGAAGAACCTATTACAGTTGAGCACATTGGCGAACTCGCACATCAGATTGTTGACAAGTTAAATATGATCGTCATGAACGTGGTTCCATCTTACCGCACCATCTTGATAGATTATTTGCCCTTTCGAATTCAAGAAGCGTCGATTTTAAATGAGCTTCAACATCTCATCTCTCGTTTCGACGTTCAGTCCATGGACAACAAACAGCCAAATTACATTTCTATCCCAGTCTACTATTCTGAAGAAACCGCTCTTGATCTTAAGCGGTTTGAACTTAAAGGGTTAACGCTGACAGAGCTTATCGAGCAGCACACACAAGTGGTTTATACTGTGTCAGCAATTGGGTTTGCCCCGGGCTTTGCATTCCTTTCTGACGTAGCAGAACGCATTCAAATACCAAGACATCAAACCCCAAGAACGCACGTTCCTGCTGGAAGTGTCGCAATCGCTGACTCTAAAACAGCGGTGTATCCTTCTGATAGCCCTGGAGGTTGGAACATCATCGGCAGAACCCCTATTTCCCTCTTTGTGGATACCCCTCCCTTTATCCCTTTTGAAGTAGGTGACAAGGTCACATTTGGTGCAATATCAAAACAAGAATTCCTCAACTTAGGAGGTATTCTATGAGTCGAATAGGATTATATGTAGAAAAACCAGGAGCGCTCTCTCTGATTCAAGATTTTGGACGCTTTGGCTTAGCTCATATCGGAATCACTCAAGGCGGACCAGTGGATGATTACGCATACAGTTGGTCTAATCATTTACTCAATAACCCTGTCAATTGCTCAGTCATCGAAGTTACTCTCGGTAACGCGAGCTTTAAAGCATTATCGGATTGTCATCTAGCAATTTGTGGTGGGGATTTAAATGCTTCTGTTGAAGGTTCGCCTATCGCCAATTGGTCTGATTTCACCTTAAAAAAAGGTCAAACACTTCGATTTGGTATGGCAAAAAATGGACTGCGCGCTTATCTAGCAGTCAAAGGTGGTTTTAGCGTCAGTACGCATCTTGGTAGCAGTTCAACGGTCGTTCGTGAGGCGCTCGGAGGTTTGCAAGGAAACGGTGAAGCGCTTCAAGTTGGTGATATCGTTGAATGTCACCCTCATCCACTGCCGAATACTAAACCTAAGCAGATGACGTTCCGATTCAAACCTGATTACAACCTACCGATTAAACTAAGAGTGATCGAAGGCTATCAACACGAAGATTTCTCCCAACAATCTGTCAACGATTTCTATTCCAGTCGTTTTTCGATTTCAACGAATTCAAATCGTATGGGCTATAGATTGGAAGGCAAAACGATCATGCCGCCATATGACGGTATTTTATCTGAGGGCATTGCACTAGGCTCAATTCAAATCCCAAATGATGGTAATCCCATCGTGTTGCTGAATGATCACCAAACAATTGGGGGGTATCCAAAGTTTGGCTGCGTTGCGAGAATTGATTTACCGCGTTTAGCACAAGCAAAGCCAGGTCAAGCGGTGAGTTTTGTTAAGGGAGATAGAAAAGGCTTGCAGGATGTTTGGTGTCAGTGGGCTCAGTTTTTCGGGTACTGAGCCCTAACTTCGTTAAACATTATCCATGAGGATATTTGCAGTGAAGTCGAATTTACATGCCGTAGCGCTCAGCTAATGCTTGTGGGTAACCACGTTGCTGAGTGAGCTTGATAGCAAACTGTTCGACTTCTTCTGCGGTCCACTTAACCGCATCAGGATGCTGACTCTCAACATGGCTACTTGGCTCGATATCAAACCAGTATTGCGCCATTTTTTGCGCTGCTAGTAAGGTCGATGAGGCTTTAACCACCTCAACACGTGCATAATTGTTATCTTCAAACGTAACATCAGCAGCACGAAGCACAGGATCAGTACCCGGTATCTGCTGAGCACCAAATAAAGCTTTACCACCTTTTATCGCGGTATTGTAATCTGGGATAAATTGCGCCATGTGCTGAATCGCATTGTCAGTGCGCTCTTCAAGAACCTCTTGCCGCCAACCGTTGCGTATCTTAGAAAGCAAGCGTGTTGGTAACACCGGTTGCGCAGACTCAGCGCTACTTTCGACCAAACCATCATCAAACAATGTGATGCCTTTCGTCATACCATGCAATTGAAAGTAGCCGTTACCGTAAGGCGTCAGTTGCGCCATACCCTTGTCTGTCCCCCGAGGGCCATGGAAGATAACTTCTGGCCACTGCTGATCACACGCTTCCCAACGAGTCACATAAGCCGCTTTAAATTCAACAAGCCGATCTCGTTTTACGCCGATGGAATCATCAACTTCACCGGTTTCGAAGCCGCAAGCATTGATGAGATAGTCGCAATACAATTGCTTATCTATTCCGTCTTGTTGGAAACATAACGACCATGTATCACCATTCCATGACGCATCTTTCAGCTCAGCTTGAGTATATACCTGAACATTCGGAAGCTGTGCCAGCGTCATGTTGGCAACAGCAGCTAATCGGAAAACACTCCAACCATACTCTTGTACTGCGACTACTGGGTACTTCAACGTGTCTAGATCGGCATGTTGTGCAAATGGAATACACCACTCATCGATCGTTTGAGGGTTCTCTGGTTGAATACCGTCAGCTAAAGCTAATAACGCTTCTTTTGAATAGAGCTTGTAATACGCTTCTGGATCTCCCAAAACTTGATTTCGGGCGTCTTGCTTAACAAGAGACTGATAGGCGCTTTTGATGGTCTCTAAACGAGGGATGAGCGTAGTAGGGTCTCCACCATCGGAGTGAGGCACTGCAATGACGGTTGGTCGAATATTCAATGAGTGAGGATACAAACGAATTGTATCAATAGACTGCGTTAAAAGATCTAGGCACTGTTGCTCAGAAATTTCCCGATATAGGTTCCCACCAGCATGTAAATGACAGATAGGTGGACCATTAACGAGCGAAACACCTTTCTCGATCACCGATACCTGAAAACCTAGCTCTGCAAAATGAATAGCAGCGGTTGCCCCTGCAACGCCACCACCGATTACTGCGATATGTTTATCTTTACGATTTGGAAACTCAGACTTCATTGCTTCACTGAAATTTTTATAAGGAGAAATCTTTACTTAATGTTGATTCTACTCGCCTTTGAGCATGATTAAAATCACAAAAAGTTCATGGGTTTGCATTTGTTAACGATATACGTCAAAAGTTACTTTTAAGAGCAAAAAATTTCGCAAAAAAATGCTTGACGAGGTTGTTGAGAAAGCGAATTTTTAGGGGCATGTGCATAATAATTTTGCTCCAACACCCATGGTGTAAAGCCTGCGGAAACACCCTACTTTTCGACCACTTCAGTTATCCAAAAAGTTATCCACTGTTTTTGTGGATAACTAAAATAAAACTGTCATAGAGCGCTTCCGCTGTGACTAACTCACGTTGCATTAAGTGTTTACAGGGGTTAACAATCTTTTCAATAAACTCATCACCACTAAGGCTAGAACAGCAAACGTACCCAGAGGCAAAGCTATCCACAATTCTGGGTGGATCTGTGGGTTCAGATCAAAGCCATATTTCATCACAGCAGCGACACAAAGCTCTGCAGCTATGACGGCTACACCACTCGCAACAACGGCCATGATCCCATACTCCGCCCACAACGTGGTATTGATCCGTTTTTTACTTGTTCCCAAGGTACGATACAAGCGAATTTCTTGCTGTCGTTGAGAGAGGCTCAGCCTCAACAGCGTAAAGATCAGTAATAAACCAGCAACAACACCCAATAGAGCAAGAATAGTAATAGCAGAGACGATTTGTTGTACGAGTTCTTGTATCTTGTCTCCCATCGTACGAATATCGAGAACCGAAACCGTTGGATGAGCGCGAGACATTGAAGTTAGTAACGCATCATCATCTTCGCTAATACGATAACTGATCAAATAGGAGCCAGGTAAGCTAGCCATGACATCCGAAGAAAAAATGAAGTAGAAATTGGGCTTCATATCTCGCCATTCTACATGTCGGATACTATCAACCGTTGCATCGAAATTCTGGCTGTTAATCACAAAGCGAAGTGTATCACCCAGCTCTATCCCTAAGTCCTCTGCAACTTTAGCTTCGACTGAGACGCTGTCCTTATTCGTCCACTCACCAGAAAGCACTTCGTTGTATTCAGGTAACACATCGCCCCATGTCAGGTTGAGTTCACGACGAATCGCATCAGACCCCTCGCCTTGATACTCGATTTCCTTAACGTTCTCGCCATTAATTTCGGTCAATCTACCACGAATAATTGGGAATGCTTGTGACCGTGTCACTTGGTTTTTATCTAACGTTTCCAGATAGCTATCTAACTCATAGTCCGCAATATTTAAAGCAAATACATTCGGGGCGTCAGCTGGCAGAGTCCTCGCCCAGTCAGCAAGAATATCGCTACGCACCAACCAGATAATAGAAAGCAACATTAGAGATAACGATAACGCACCAAACTGAAGTCCACTCGTAAGCGGCGTTCTGTTGATACGACTTAAAGCCAGTTTCATTGCAGGGCGTGTTGATATCCGTGCAAATAATTTGGTGAGTCCAACGCTCACCGCCGCCAACACAATAAATAATGTCGCAATACCAGCTAAGACTATCCACACCAACGTGTTATTAGCATAAATAACCAATAGAGGAACCACTGGGACCAAAACTAACAACATACGTTTCCATGAACGTTTTGCTGTCCCTTGCTGGAGCACTTCTAAGGCGGGAGTTTTGATAAGGCCAAGTAGTGGAATCCCAAGTGCAGGCACCGTAATCAATATGGCAGAGGCGACAGACACAAGTATTGGTGTGACGCCGTAACTAGGTAATGGATTTGGCAGCAAGTCTTTCAGTGGGATTCGCAATAGGTACTCTAACCCACTGCCAAGCAAGATGCCGACGACACTTGCACTCACCAACAGAATCGTAACTTGTATTAAAAGCCATTTTTCAATCCAGCGACGACTTGCCCCTAAGCTCTTTAACATCGCTATGGTTTGCGTGCGGCTGTTCACGTAACTTTGACACGTTAATACTAATGTAGTTGCCGCCATTATGATGACAATAGCAACGGTAAGAGATAAGTATTGAGTCGTGCGGTCGAATACTTCATTACTGCGACTTGCGGTGTCTTGTGTTCGCCAACGGTCACTGGGTGAAAGCTCGGTGCTGTCTTGCAATTTAGTAAGAGTCGCGTCGTCACCTTTCAGAAACAATCGGTATTGTACTCGACTACCAACTTGTATTGCGCCCGTTTTGGCCACGTCTGACGAACTTATGTAGGCGGAAGGCATTTGTTGGAAAGGATTAAAACTCAGTCCCGGTTCCATTAATACTGCGCCTGAAACCGTAAAATCAGCATCGCCTATCGTGACAATGTCACCTTTACTTACTTCTAGCTGGGCCATAATACGTTCATCAAGCCACAGTTGGTTCTGCGTTACATGACCTGACTCATTACTATCCAGTACTAGGTCCCCCATAAGTGGGTAGTTTTCATCAACCGCCCTTACGGTAATCAACTGCATCCCATTCTCACTAAAAGCCATGGTCGCAAACCGCGTCATAGTTGAACGTTCAAGCGCTTGTGTGCTCGCTAGAAGCGGTTCTGGAATCGGATTGGCAGAGACAAAAACAGCGTCAGCAGTTAACGCATCCTTACCTTGTTTAATAATCACCTGCTCCATTCGCTCCGCCAGTGCCGATAATGCGAAAATGCTAGCGATCACCAATACCAATGCCACACTGATGGGCCATAAGTTACCTTGACGTATTTCACCTAAACTCCAGCGGATAAGACTCTTATTTGGTGATTGTTTAGGGTTAACGTGCCCTTGGTCGGAACCTTGTTCGCTTGAAGAAATTACGGACATGCCACCTCCTCTATCATTTCACCCGCTTCCATTCGATAAACACGGTCACAACGGCTTGCCAAATGACTGTCGTGGGTGACAAGAATCAAGGTCGTTCCATGTTGCTCGTTGAGGTCGAATAACAGCTCGATGACTTTCTCTGCGGTTTGATGGTCTAGGTTACCAGTTGGTTCGTCAGCAAATAACAACTCCGGCTGGGTCATAAACGCTCTTGCAAGTGCGACGCGTTGTTGCTCACCCCCTGATAGTTGGCTCGGTAAGTGGTCAAGTCGCTTTTCCAAACCAACCGCGGTTAACAATTCAGTCGCTCTTGCATCATTCTCAGCCTCACCACGTAGGAGACAAGGAAGAGTGACATTACGTAACGCGCTGAGACTTGGGATAAGAAGAAAGCTTTGAAATACGAACCCCAACGAATCTGCTCGGATTTTAGCGCGAGCTTCATCGTCCAATTTGGAAAGCTCATGCCCTAACAATGTAATTTCACCCGATGTTGGAGTATCTAGGCCTGCAAGCAGTGTCATCAGCGTCGATTTACCCGCTCCCGACGTACCCACGATGGCGATTTTTTCTCCCTTTCTAATGTCGACGTTTACATTTTTAAGGATTGTTAATTGTTCTTGATTAGTAGAAACTTGTTTAGAAACCAAATTCGCTTGAACAATAGGTGCTTTAAGTACAGGTGTTTGCATGATTCGTATACTTTCCTTAGTTCTCTTTCTTAGTCTTTCCGCGACCGCTATGGCGAGCGAAAAGCTTCTTGTATTGGGCGACAGTCTGAGCGCTGGCTATCAAATGCCGATTGAGGAGAGTTGGCCTAGCTTACTCCCAGACGCGTTATTAGAACATGGCCAAGATGTAAAAGTTGTTAACGGCAGTATCTCTGGTGACACCACGGGAAACGGCTTGGCCCGCTTACCCCAGTTATTGAAGCAACACTCTCCTGACGTTGTACTCATCGAGCTAGGCGCTAATGACGGACTTCGAGGCTTCCCACCTAAGCTTATTACGTCGAACCTATCGAAAATGATTACCATGATCAAAGATTCTGGTGCGAATGTGATCATGATGCAAATCCGTGTACCGCCTAATTATGGTAAACGCTACAGTGACATGTTCTACGATATCTACCCTAAGCTCGCAGAACATCAACAAGTTGAGTTGATGCCTTTCTTCCTAGAGCATGTAATCATCAAACCAGAATGGATGATGTCCGACGGCCTACACCCTAAACCAGAGGCACAGCCTTTTATTGCCGACTTTGTCGCGGAAGAATTGGTTAAACATCTCTAATTTTACTGGTCTAGCTCAATAAGTTTTACCTAACTTTACGTTACTCTTATCTGAATCTTATTCACCAAGGTCACATAATAAAAATGCAAATAGAACCGTTAATTCAAGGTGTTGTAGCTCGTTCGTCGCATCCATATGGTTGCCGTGCTTCCATCAAAGAGCAAATTGATTTCGTAAAACAAGCGCCACAAATCAAAAAAGGCCCAAAGCGGGTTTTGATCATTGGTGCTTCCTCCGGCTTTGGATTGGCCGCTCGTATCGCCCTAACCTTTGGTGGCGCAGAAGCTGACACAATTGGCGTATCTTTTGAACGCGGCCCGTCAGACAAAGGGGTTGGTAGCGCAGGTTGGTACAACAATATCTTCTTTAAAGAAGAAGCAATACATCATGGCCGTACAGCCATCAACATCGTTGGCGATGCCTTTTCGGATACGGTCCGTAATCAAGTGATTGAAGCGATTGAAACCTACTTTGAAGGTGAAGTTGACTTAGTTATTTACAGCTTGGCAACGGGTGTTCGTCCTATGCCGAATTCAGAAGAGTTTTGGCGCAGTGTTATCAAACCTATCGGCGAGTCAGTCACTGGCGCTTCAATTATGCTAGAGAACGATCAATGGGTTGAATCGTCACTTGAACCAGCAACCGAAGAAGAAGCGGCTGCGACCATCAAAGTCATGGGCGGTGATGACTGGGAAAGTTGGATTGATGCTTTAATCAACTCAGAATCGGTTGCTGAAGGCTGTAAAACCATTGCTTTCTCTTACATGGGCCCAGAAGTAACTCACCCTATCTACCTTGACGGTACGTTGGGCCGAGCAAAGGTAGACTTACACCAAACCAGCCATTCGTTGAATTTGAAAATGGCTAACTTCGGCGGTAGTGCTCACGCGACGGTGTGTAAAGCTTTAGTGACCAAAGCGAGTGTATTCATACCGGCGTTGAGCCCTTATCTACTGGCGCTTTATCGCGTGATGAAAGAAAAAGGCACACATGAACGATGTATTGAGCAAATGCAACGTTTATTCACAACTAAGTTGTATGACCAAGAAAAAGTACCCGTCGATGGTGAACGCTTGATCCGTATTGATGATCTTGAGTTAGATCCACAAGTTCAACAAGAGGTCTCTGCCATCCTTGAGCAAATGAATGCAGACAATTTTAAAGAGCTTGGCGATTATGAAGGCTTCAAAGATGAGTTCATGAAGCTGAACGGGTTTAACTTTGAAGGCGTGGATTACTCACAAGACATCTCTTTAAAAACATTAAAAGCACTCAAGCCATAGCCAACAGCTTGTCTCATAGGTGAGATAGTGCCAAGTAATTCAAAGTCCTGAACGGTTTTCAGGACTTTTTTTTGTTTCGAAATCTCCCACCCCTATACTTAATCTTAACGAGTGGTTAAATAGCAGCCTCAGCACAAGAATAAAAACAAAACCTCTATTCACAGGAAGTGAACGTTCGGGAAGGATACCTTATGGGAACATTGCAAACTTTAGATTATAAGATCCCAGAGTCCATGCAGAAAAGTTGGCAAAACATCGTCAACCTTCTCGCGCAAATTGCTAATGTTCCGACCACACTCATCATGCGCATCCACCCTAACCATATCGAAGTCAACACCGCAAGCGAGACACAAAATAACCCTTACAAAGTCGGTGATAAAGAAGGACTTGGACACGGCCTCTATTGCGAACATGTCATTGAACACAAAAGGGAGCTCATGGTGCCCAACGCTTTGCTCGATGACGAATGGAAAAATAATCCTGATATTAAGCTTGGTATGATTTCCTACTGCGGCTTGCCCCTTTACTGGCCAAATGGGGAAACATTTGGAACGATCTGCATGCTCGACTCCAAAGAAAATCAATACAACGCAACTTATCGGAAGCTTCTAAATACTTTCAAAGAGTCCATCGAAGCGCAGCTCGCGGTGGTTTTTCAACAACACAAGCTGATGAGACTAAACAGTGAACTTAAAAACCGAGTCGAAACTCGCACCACCGACCTAGCCCAACTCAGCTATTCCTTAACCAAAGAAATCGACCGTCGTAAAGCCGCAGAAAAGCAAGTGAGTTACCAAAAAACACACGACCAAGGTACAGGCTTTTTAAACCGTTCCGCATTAGAGAAAGTCCTCGATAGCACGTTAGAAGCATTGAATCATGAACATGAAGCGCTTGCCGTGATTAACGTAGGATTCAGCAACGCACGTAGCATACAGACAAAATTTGGCTTTGAAGGTTTTGATGAAGTACTCAAAGAATTTCGCTTTCGCTTAGGCCATAACGAAACCAGTTATTTTGTCACGGGTCGACCGAGTTCCAATGACCTTGTGATTGTCGTATCGGGAGAAGATGTCGAAAACAAAGTCCAGAAACTGCTAGAAGATATCACACATGTAAGTGTTGGTAATTTCTACATCGAAGATACCGAGGTCCATTTACACTCTTACATTGGGGTTGTTCAAGCGCACAGAAACAGCCATTCCAAACAACTGCTACAAAACGCTTGCTACGCGATGCTGCTCTGTAAAGAGTCAGGTGAACCCTACAGTTACTTCTGCGAAAGCCATACACAAGAACTCAATAACCATAACCAACTAGAAAGCTACCTACTCCAAGCAGTCAGAAACGACGACTTAATGCTTTATTTTCAACCCAAAGTACTGCCCCATACTCACAAGTGGATCGGTGCCGAAGCCTTACTGCGCTGGCGTCATCCAGTATTAGGCGATGTTTCGAATGAGGCTCTCATTCATATGGCAGAACAAAATGGTTTGATATTTGAAGTCGGTTCGTTTGTGCTACGCACCGCCATCGATAAAGCTAAACAATGGTCTGAGTTAGTGGATAACTTTAAGATTGCCGTTAACGTATCACCCATACAATTGCAGAACGTCAACTTTGCGGAACAAATTGAACACTTACTTGAAACCTTCCATCTGCCCGCTCACTTTCTAGAACTTGAAGTCACCGAAAGCGCTCTCATTGCTGATGAGGTTGTTGCTCGTAATACATTGAATAAACTCCACAACTTAGGCGTGACATTGTCACTTGATGATTTTGGAACAGGATACGCGTCGTTCAGTTACCTAAAGAAATACCCGTTTGATGCGATTAAAATCGATAAAAGCTTTGTTCAGCAAATGGATAAGTCCGATGATGACCGTGCCATTATTTGTTCTATCATACACATCGCTAAAAAGTTGGAGTTACAAGTCGTCATAGAAGGCATTGAGTCCGCCCAGCAAGAACAATTTTTAATTGGCGAAGGCTGCGACATTGGGCAAGGGTTTCTTTATGGCAAGCCTATGCCTTGTAACGAATTTGAGCAAAGTTTGTTTAATCAAAACCTCTTGGGTGGTCAATACACCTATTCTTCCTAAGCATTTGCTTTACTCTGCTTGCGGTGGTTTCTATAATCGCCGCCCGCTTCCAATAAAAAGGCCAATATCTTCATGGATCAGTTGACTGCCACGCTAAAAAAAATCGAAAAGCAGAACTACCGCGCTTACCAGCAAATCAAAGGTCAATACGACTTCGATGATTTCAATCTGTACATTGATCATGTACAAGGCGACCCATACGCTTCTGCTTCTCGCTTGCGTGCAACTCGTGCTTGGTCACTCACTGGCCTTGAATGGCTAAAAGATGAATCTCCAGCTTTCCAACGTGCAGCGCGTGATTTCATTGCACGAAGCTTTGAGCAATTTGCGAAACAAGAGAATACGGTAACTATCTCGCTAAGCGGCCAGACCGTGCTAGACAACACGGCAGTCCTTTTTACTGAAGAAGGTATTGAATTACGTTTCCGCGTGAACCTTCCTGCGGAAGGACGTCAAGTGCTTGGTAAAAAAGCCAATAACATTCTGACTTTCCATCTACCAAAATTCATCCGCCGTGCAACGCTGGAACGTGAGCTAGACAAAGAAGCCTTGTTAGAGCACTGCCAAGTGGTGGAAGATCAAGCGGCGCTGCGTGAACAGTTGGAAGTGAACAATCTCGTAGCTTTCGTTGCGAATGGAAGCATTCTTCCTCGTATCGCAGGTAACTGCGATCTACCAATGAAAGAAGCGGTCGAATTCAAAGCCCCTGAAGACCTTCAAGTTACACTCCACGCCCCTAACAAAGGCTACGTAACAGGCCTAGGTATTCCAAAAGGAATTACATTGATCGTTGGTGGTGGCTTCCATGGTAAATCAACGTTATTGAATGCAATTGAGCGTTCTATTTACGACCACATTCCAGGTGATGGCCGTGAGTACATTGTTACCGATGCAAACGCGATGAAGATTCGTGCAGAAGACGGCCGTTGTGTTCATCACTTGAACTTGTCGAACTACATCAACCACTTACCAAGGAGCAAAGATACCGCCGACTTTTCTACTCAAGATGCATCTGGCTCAACCTCTCAAGCCGCTTGGTTGCAAGAGTCAATTGAAGCCGGTGCAAGCTCACTGCTTATTGATGAAGATACGTCAGCGACTAACTTTATGATCCGTGATGAGCGTATGCAGGCATTGGTTGCAAAAGGTGATGAGCCAATTACTCCCCTTGTGGATCGCATTGGCCAATTACGTAATGAGCTGCAGATATCAACCATTATTGTTATGGGGGGGTCTGGTGATTACTTAGACGTTGCAGACACCGTCATTCAAATGCACGATTACCAAGCGGTTAACGTGACAGAAAAAGCCAAACAAGTGATAGCTCAGCACCCTACTCAGCGTCATAACGAATCTGAAGAGCCTCTGCAAACGTTCCGTCCGCGTGCACTTAATCGTGTCGCGTTAATGAACATTTTGATGGATGGCAAATTCCGCGTAAATGCAAAAGGCAAAGATTCACTTCGCTTCGGTAAAGAGTTCGCTGATTTAAGTGCTTTGGAGCAACTAGAATCCGCGGATGAAGTGAACACCATTGGCTGGCTGTGGTTCCAGTTAGCGCAACTTCCAGGTTGGTGTAACAACCCTGCGAAAGAGATTGATGACATGCTAGTTGGCGAATGGCACGCAAACTTACCTAAGCAAGGCGATCTAGCTAAGCCACGTACACTTGACGTAATGGCAGC